>NZ_JAKQZA010000010.1 GCF_023008165.1 Kordiimonas laminariae
CAAGCAAAGCGCGGGTGTAGCTCAGTTGGTTAGAGTATCGGCCTGTCACGCCGAGGGTCGCGGGTTCGAGTCCCGTCACTCGCGCCACTTGTTTGTTTGGAAAACGCATCGCTGTATAGTGATGCGTTTTTTTCGTTTTATAGCAATAAAACCCATTACAATCCGGTCTCGTAAAATTCCGTAAAAGCGGAATGTAAGCTTTTCTTTACTAAAAAGAGGGCATAAACTTATTTCTGTGTTCAATGAGGCAAAATTCTCTCTTTACTGATTGGGTTAACCCCATTAAAAGAGCGCTGTAATTTAGGGCCAATAAACAAAAAGGGACTCCCATGGAGTCGTTGCTCATCCAATATCTTCCGATCCTTATCTTTCTAGGGATCGCTATCGTATTTTCATTAGTCTTCGTGGGCGCTGCTGTGCTTATTGCACGCCAGAACCCTGATGAAGAAAAGCTGTCAGCGTACGAATGTGGATTTGAAGCATTCGAAGATAGCCGTCATCAGTTTGATGTACGTTTCTATCTCGTTGCTATCCTCTTCATTATTTTCGACCTTGAAGTGGCATTCTTATTCCCGTGGGCGGTAGCTCTCGGTTCAATCGGTGTGTTCGGTTTCTGGTCAATGATGATCTTCCTCGGAGTGCTGACTGTTGGTTTCGTGTATGAATGGAACAAAGGAGCGCTGGAATGGGAGTAGTACAATCCAGTCATCCTGCTGTTGCAGAGGGTGGTAAGAACCCGGCAGAAACAGAATTTTTCCAAGGTCTTAATGACGAACTTCAGGATAAGGGGTTCGTTGTTGCCAATTTGGAAGATCTTATTGCCTGGGCCCGTACCGGCTCTCTTTGGTGGATGACCTTCGGTTTGGCATGTTGTGCTGTTGAAATGATGCACTCGAGCATGCCTCGTTATGACGTTGAACGTTTCGGTTTTGCTCCACGTGGTAGCCCGCGCCAGAGTGATGTGATGATCGTTGCGGGTACGCTCACTAATAAGATGGCGCCAGCGATGCGTAAGGTTTATGACCAGATGCCTGAACCGCGCTACGTTATTTCTATGGGTAGCTGTGCGAATGGTGGTGGATATTACCACTATTCTTATTCAGTAGTTCGCGGTTGTGATCGTATTGTACCGGTAGATATTTATGTGCCGGGCTGTCCTCCAACTGCTGAAGCACTCATCTACGGAATTTTGCAGCTGCAGCGCAAAATTCGCCGTATTAGTACTCTCGAAAGATAACATCATAGCCGACCCGGTATTCTCCGGGTCGGCCTCATGTATGTGTGGCCCGTCGGGCCGCTTATGTAAGAGGAGCGCGCGAGCGCATGACCGATAAAGCATTGATAGATTTGGGCGAGGCAATCGCGACCAGTCTGGAAAATGACGTAATCTCCACGAGCGTTTCGTTCGGGGAGCTTACTATTACTGTCCGTGCTGATCACATTAAGAAGGTGCTTACCTATCTTCGTGATAACCCGGACTGTTGTTTTAAACAGCTGATTGATCTAACGGCGGTAGACTATCCAGAGCGCTCCAAGCGCTTTGATGTGGTTTATCACCTTCTTAGCATTCAGTTTAACCAGCGTATCCGCGTGAAAGTGGAAACGGATGAAGATACTCCAGTGCCTAGCGCTGTTGAGGTTTATCCGGCAGCAAACTGGTTCGAGCGTGAAGCTTGGGATATGTACGGTATTTTCTTCTCAGATCACCCAGATCTGCGTCGTATGCTGTCTGATTATGGCTTCCAAGGCTTCCCGCTTCGTAAAGATTTCCCTGTTATGGGTTATGTTGAGTGTCGTTATTCTGAAGAAGAGGGGCGTGTTATTTACGAACCAACCCAGCTTACTCAGGAAAACCGTAACTTCGATTTCATGAGCCCATGGGAAACAGCCAAATATGTATTGCCTGGTGATGAAAAAGCTGAGGCGGAGAAGAAATAATGGCTGATGTAGATATTAAAAACTATTGCCTGAACTTCGGCCCACAGCACCCAGCAGCACACGGCGTACTTCGTATGGTTATGGAGCTGGATGGTGAGATCGTTGAACGGGTAGATCCGCATATTGGTCTTCTGCACCGTGGTACAGAAAAGCTGATTGAGCAGAAACAGTATCTTCAGGCGATGCCGTATTTTGATCGTCTTGATTATGTTGCGCCAATGAACCAGGAACACGCGTTTGTTCTTGCTGTTGAAAAGCTGCTTGACGCTGAAGTACCGATCCGCGGCCAGTATATTCGTGTATTGTTTAGTGAGATCGGCCGCGTGCTGAACCACATTCTGAACATTACCACGCACGCGATGGACGTTGGTGCGCTTACGCCAATTCTTTGGCTTTTTGAAGAGCGTGAGAAGCTGATGGAATTCTACGAGCGCATTTGTGGTGCTCGTCTTCACGCAGCTTTCTTCCGCCCAGGCGGTGTTCACCAGGATATGCCAGCGGGTATGGCAGAGGATATCCTGAAGTGGGCTGATGAGTATGAGCAGGTTCAGCAGGACGTTGAAACACTCCTTATCGATAACCGTATCTTCAAACAGCGTAACGTGAATATCGGTGTTGCAGATGCAGAAACAGCGCTGGCGTGGGGTTGGACTGGCCCAATGCTTCGCAGTACTGGTCTTGCATGGGATCTGCGTAAATCTCAGCCATATGAAGTTTATGATAAGATGGACTTTAAAGTGGTTGTTGGTAACGCAGGTGATTGTTACGACCGCTTCATGATGCGTCTTGCTGAAATTCGCGAAAGTATCAAAATTATTCGTCAGTGTATCGAGCAGATGCCTGAAGGACCGGTTATGTCTCTAGACAATAAGATCGCTCCTCCGCGCCGTGCTGATATGAAGACGTCTATGGAATCTCTAATTCACCACTTTAAGCTCTATACAGAAGGCTTCCGCGTGCCGGAAGGCGAGGCTTATGCAGCTGTTGAAGCGCCTAAGGGTGAGTTTGGTGTGTATCTGGTATCAGACGGTTCCAACCGTCCGTACCGCTGTAAAATTCGTGCTCCTGGGTTTGTGCACCTTCAGTCTATGGATCTGCTATGTCGCGGCCATATGCTTGCTGATGCACCTGCTGTTCTTGGTGCTATGGATATTGTATTTGGTGAGGTTGACCGATGAGTGCGGCTTCAAAAGCATTTGCGTGGACGTCTGAAAATGAGGCGGTAGCGCAAAAACACATCGCTAAATATCCTGAAGGTAAGCAGCAATCTGCTGTTATGCCTCTGCTGGATTTGGCGCAGCGCCAGAATGGTGGCCATGTGACACAGGAAATTATGGAGTATATCGGGAAGTATCTTGATATGCCACCAATCCGTGTTCAGGAAGTGGCGACATTCTACTCTATGTATAATCACAAGCCGATTGGTAAACACCATGTACAGGTTTGTGGCACAACACCATGTTGGTTGCGCGGTTCGGATGACATCATGAGCGCTTGTAAGAAGCGCCTTGGCATCACGAAAGGCCAAACAACAGAAGACGGTATGTTCACACTTTCAGAAGTTGAATGTGCTGGTGCTTGTGTGAACGCACCTGTTGTTGCGATTGATGACGATTACTACGAAGACCTTTCCCCAGAAAGCGTTGTCGATATTCTCGATAAGCTCGCTAAAGGAGATGCGGTTAAGCCAGGGCCACAGGTTGATCGTCAGACAAGTGCTCCAGTAGGCGGCGCTACGACGCTTAAAGGTGATAAAGAGGGAGATGCATAATGCTTGCTGATAAGGATCGCATCTTTACTAACCTTTACGGCGATGAAAGCGCTGATATTGATGCAGCGATGAAACGCGGCGATTGGCAGGGTACAAAAGACTTTATCGCCAAAGGCCAAGACTGGATTATTGAGCAAATCAAAGAATCTGGTCTTCGTGGTCGTGGTGGTGCGGGGTTCCCTACAGGCCTTAAATGGTCATTCATGCCGAAGGAATCAGATGGTCGCCCATCTTACCTTGTTGTGAATGCCGATGAAGGCGAGCCAGGTACGTGTAAAGACCGTGATATGATGCGTCACGACCCTCATAAGCTTATTGAAGGTTGTTTGATCGCTGGTTTCGCTATGCGTGCCGTTGCGGCTTATATTTATATTCGTGGTGAATTTTTCCGTGAAGCTGAAGCGCTTGAAAAAGCGATTGAAGAAGCACGCGCGAAGGGTTTCCTTGGTAAAAACGCTTGTGGTTCCGGATATGATTTCGACGTATTCGTTCACCGCGGAGCAGGGGCTTATATTTGTGGTGAAGAAACCGCACTTATCGAAAGTCTTGAAGGAAAGAAAGGCCAGCCTCGCCTGAAGCCTCCTTTCCCAGCGAACGTTGGTGTGTGGGGCTGCCCAACTACCGTAAACAATGTTGAATCTATCGCAGTTGTTCCAACAATTCTGCGTCGTGGTGCTTCATGGTTTGCGGGTCTTGGTCGTCCGAACAACACAGGTACCAAAGTATTCTGTATTTCTGGTCACGTTAACAATCCTTGTAACGTGGAAGAAGAAATGGGAATTCCACTGAAAGAACTTATCGAAAAGCACGCGGGCGGTGTTCGTGGCGGCTGGGATAATCTTCTTGCAGTTATTCCTGGTGGTTCTTCTGTACCAGTTCTACCAAAAGAAATTTGTGACACAGTGTTGATGGATTTCGATAGCCTTCGTGATGTGCAGTCTGGCCTTGGTACAGCTGCAATTATCGTGATGGACAAATCCACTGATATTGTGAAAGCGATTGCTCGTCTCTCTGAATTCTATAAGCACGAAAGCTGCGGTCAATGTACGCCTTGCCGTGAAGGTACTGGCTGGATGTGGCGCGTTATGGAACGCCTTGTAGAAGGTAGAGCTGACAAATCAGAAATTGATACCCTTCTTGATGTTACTAAACAGATTGAAGGCCATACAATTTGTGCACTTGGTGATGCTGCTGCTTGGCCAATTCAGGGATTGATGCGCCACTTCCGTGATGAAGTGGAAGCTCGTATCGATGCCTACCAAGCAAAAGCTGCTGAGTAAGAGCGCGAGGCCAGGAGAATTCAATGCCCACGCTAACTATTGATGGTAATGAAATTACCGTAGATGCCGGGACAACAGTCCTTCAGGCGTGTGAGAAGTTAGGAATTGAGGTTCCGCGCTTCTGTTATCACGAACGCCTGTCGATTGCCGGTAACTGCCGCATGTGTCTTGTTGACATGGAGCGTTCGCCTAAGCCGATCGCAAGCTGTGCAATGCCTGCGGGTGATGGCATGGTAATCCACACAAATACTGAACGTGTTAAGAAAGCACGTGAAGGTGTGATGGAATTCCTGCTGATTAACCACCCACTTGATTGCCCAATTTGTGACCAGGGCGGCGAATGTGAGCTTCAAGACCAATCTGTTGCCTTTGGTGCAGGTAATGCTCGTTTTGATGAAAACAAGCGTGCGGTTGAAGATAAAAACATGGGGCCGCTTATTGCGACCACAATGACACGCTGTATTCACTGTATGCGCTGTGTGCGTTTCAGCGATGAAATCGGCGGCGTTGATGACATGGGTGCGTTAGGCCGTGGTGAAAACGCGGAAGTGGTAACTTACCTTGATGGCCTTCTGGATACAGAGCTATCTGGTAACGTAATTGACTTGTGTCCGGTTGGTGCGTTGACCAGCAAACCTTATGCGTTTACTGCACGTTCTTGGGAGCTATCCTCCACGCCGTCAATCGATGTGATGGATGCGGTTGGCTCTAACATCAATATTGATACACGGGACGGCTACGTTATGCGCGTTCTGCCTCGTATCCATGATGATGTGAACGAAGAGTGGATCTCAGATAAAACTCGCTTTGCTTATGATGGTCTGAAAAAGCGCCGTCTGGATCGCCCATATGTACGTAAGGGTGATAAGCTAGAGCCAGCCTCATGGAATGATGCATTTGCTGCTATCAAAACTGGTGTTGCTGGAGCTAAAGGCGCTGAAGTAGCTGGTGTTGTTGGTGATCTCGCTGACATGGAGAGCATGTTTGCTCTTAAAGGCCTTCTAGGCTCACTTGGTTCTGACCGCATTGAAGCGCGTCAGGACGATGCAGCGCTTGATGCATCTGTTCGCTCAGGCTACATCATGAATACCGGTATTGCAGGTATTGAAGACGCTGATCTTATTCTTCTCGTAGGCACAAACCCTCGTACAGAAGCGCCGCTTGTTAATGCACGTATTCGTAAGACAGTTCGCAAAGGTGGCTTGAAAGTTCTGAATATCGGCCCTTCCGTAGATCTCACATATGATGTTGAAGACTTTGGTGACGATGCGAGCCTTCTTAAATCAGCAAAAGGCGGTCGCCATGCGATTTCCAAACTGCTGAAAGCAGCAGAAAAACCAATGATTATCGTTGGTCAGGCTGCTCTTCGCGGTGAAAACGGCTCTGCTGTGCTTAAAATGGCGCGTGATGTTGCTGACAAATACTGCATCAAGGAAGGCTGGAACGGCTTTGGCGTACTTCACACAGCTGCAAGCCGTGTTGGTGCCCTTGATCTTGGTCTGACAACAGAAGGCGGCGTGAAATCAATTCTTGCGGACGCTGAAGCGGGCAAGCTTAAAGCTGCTTTCCTTCTTGGCGCTGATGAGTTTGATACAGCTGCTCTTAAAGATGTTTTCACTGTTTACGTGGGTACACACGGTGACGAGGGCGTTAAAAACGCTGATGTTATCTTGCCTGCAGCTGCTTACAGCGAAAAAGCCGGTACATATATCAACACTGAAGGTCGTGTTCAGAAAGCTGCTAAGGCGGCCAATGCTCCGGGTGATGCCCGCGAAGATTGGACAATCCTTCGTGCGCTTAGCGATATAATCGGTGAAACACTGCCATTTAATTCAGCATCTGATCTTCAGGCAAAACTTGTGGAAGCTGTTCCACATGTTGCAACTGTTGATACGCTACCAACAGAAGAGTGGGGCGACTTTGGTGTTGAGGGTGAACTTGGTAAAGATGGATTTGTTCTTTCAACAACAAACTTCTATCAAACCAACCCAATCGCGCGGGCTAGCTCTATAATGTCAGAGTGCATTGACGCTCGTCAGGAGGCTTAGGGACCAATGGTTGAAGCATTTTTTGAATGGTTCCCTACTACTTGGTTAGGGATGTTACTCGGAGTGGAGCAAACTGGTTTGTTCTATTTCGTGACGATTGTCGCAATTATTCTCGCGATTGTGTTCCCACTGCTTATCGCAGTTGCTTTCGCAGTTTATTTCGACCGCAAGATTTGGGCTTCTGTGCAGCTGCGCCGTGGTCCGAACGTGGTTGGCCCGTTTGGTCTTCTCCAGTCATTTGCTGATGGCTTTAAGTTGTTCCTGAAGGAAACAGTTATTCCGACAGGCGCAAACAAAGCGATCTTCCTGATGGCACCGATGATTACATTCGTACTTGCGCTTATCTCCTGGGCGGTTATCCCATTCGGTGATGGTATGGCGCTTGCTAATCTGAATGTTGGTATCCTATACATTCTGGCGGTTTCGAGCCTTGGTGTATACGGTATTATCATGTCAGGTTGGGCTTCAAACAGCCGTTATGCGTTCCTCGGGTCGCTTCGTTCCGCTGCTCAGATGGTATCGTATGAAGTATCCATTGGTTTCGTGCTTGTATGTGTTCTTCTCGCTGTGGGTTCCTTGAACCTTAACGATGTAGTGCTTGCGCAAGAAGGTGGTATTCACCGCTGGTATTTCATTCCATTCGCACCTGTGTTCTTGATCTTCTATATTTCAGCACTTGCTGAGACTAACCGCCCTCCGTTCGACCTTCCTGAAGCGGAAGCTGAGCTCGTGGCTGGTTATCAGGTAGAATACAGCTCTATGGCGTTCGCACTCTTCTTCCTTGGTGAGTATGCAAACATCCTTCTGATGTCTGCTGTGATGGCAATCCTGTTCTTTGGCGGTTGGTATGCGCCAATTCCAGCACTTGATTTCATCCCAGGCTTCTTCTGGTTGTTTATCAAGATTTGTTTCTTCTTCTGGACATTTGCCATGGTGAAGGCGTTTGTACCGCGTTACCGCTATGACCAGTTGATGCGCCTTGGTTGGAAAGTATTCCTGCCATTATCATTATTCCTCGTAGTGTTCTACGCCGGCTTCATGGTCGCGTTTGACCTGCTGCCTGGTCAATAGGAGGGCTGATTAGATGTCTGCTATTGCACAAACAGTTAAAAGCCTGATCTTGAAAGAGTTCTTCGCGGCTTTCTGGCTTTCTATTAAATATATGTTCAAGCCAAAGGCTACGATCAACTATCCATACGAGAAAGGCCCGCTAAGCCCACGCTTCCGTGGTGAACATGCTCTTCGCCGTTATCCAAACGGTGAAGAACGCTGTATCGCCTGTAAACTGTGTGAAGCGATTTGCCCGGCTCAGGCTATTACGATTGAAGCTGAGCCTCGTGAAGATGGTTCTCGCCGTACAACACGCTACGATATTGACATGACCAAGTGTATTTACTGTGGTTTCTGTCAGGAAGCGTGCCCAGTTGATGCGATTGTTGAAGGTCCGAACTTTGAGTTCGCAACAGAAACACGCGCAGAACTGCTGTACAGCAAAGAAAAACTACTGGCTAACGGTGAGCGTTGGGAGCGTGAGATCGCTCAGAACATCGCGGCCGATGCGCCGTACCGCTAAGGAAGGAATAGATTAATGCTTAGCCTTAGCTTAACTGAATTAGCCTTTTACTTATTTGCCTTTGTTACTGTGGCAGCTGGCGCGCTCGTGATTTCCGCGAAAAACCCGGTACACAGTGTTCTTTGGCTTATTCTGGCTTTCTTCAGCTCCGCAGGACTGTTTGTTCTGATGGGTGCTGAGTTCCTCGCGATGCTGCTTGTGATCGTATACGTAGGGGCGGTAGCGGTGCTCTTCCTCTTCGTGGTGATGATGCTCGATATCAACTTTGTTGAACTGCGTCAGGGCTTCTTGCAGTATTTGCCGATTGGTGCGCTTATTGGTGCCATCCTTGCAATCGAACTGGTTGTTCTTGGTTCTGCTTGGCATTTTGGCCCGGATGTGGCTTCAAATATTGCGGCGCAGGCGCCTGCGGCTACTGAAGTGGAAAACACTAAAGCGCTCGGTCAGATTATTTACACTGATTATATTTTCATCTTCCAGACAGCTGGTTTGATCCTGCTTGTGGCAATGATTGGTGCGATTGTTCTTACACACCGTACACGTCCTGGCGTGAAGCGTCAGAATATTGCTGAGCAGGTGGCTCGTCGTCCTGAAGATGCATTTGAACTTGTTGATGTAGAAGTTGGTAAAGGTGTTCCTATGCCAACGAAGAAAGGGTAGGGCCAGAAGTCCATGACAATTGGGTTAGGACATTATCTGACGGTCGCCGCAATCCTGTTTGTATTCGGGGTTTTCGGTATCTTTCTAAACAGAAAGAACGTCATCATTATTTTGATGTCTGTAGAGCTTATGCTTCTTGCAGTTAACATCAACCTGGTAGCCTTCTCTACATATCTGAATGATTTGGTTGGTCAGGTATTCGCCATGTTCGTTTTGACAGTTGCTGCAGCTGAAGCCGCGATTGGTCTAGCGATCCTTGTAGTTTACTTCCGTAACCGCGGTTCGATTGCGGTTGAAGATATCAACCAGATGAAGGGGTAAGGGACAATGGAATTTGCCATTAAAACTCTTGTTTTCTTGCCGCTTATCGGCTTCTTAATTGCTGGTATCTTCGGCTCAAAAATCGGCGATAAAGCCAGCCAGATTGTTACAACTGGTTTACTCTTTATCTCTGCAGCGCTTTCTTGGATGGTGTTCCTGGATGTTGCCCTTGACGGTAACAAATATCCGGTAACTCTATTTAACTGGGTTACATCAGGCACACTTTCCTTCGATTGGTCAGTAAGTGTTGATGCACTCACAGCTGTGATGCTTGTTGTTGTGAACTCAGTTTCTGCACTGGTTCACCTATATTCAACGAGCTACATGGAAGAAGACCCGCACAAACCACGCTTCTTTGCGTATCTGTCGCTCTTCACATTCATGATGTTGATGCTTGTTACATCTGACAACCTGGTTCAAATGTTCTTTGGTTGGGAAGGTGTTGGTGTAGCTTCTTATCTGCTTATTGGCTTCTGGTTCAAGAAACCAACAGCAAATGCGGCTGCTATCAAAGCGTTTGTTGTAAACCGTGTTGGTGACTTTGGTTTTGCTCTGGGTATTTACGCAACATTCCTTCTTTTCGGATCAGTAGAATTCGATGTGATCTTCGCGAATGTTGGCCAATATAAAGACGCAACAATGAGCTTCCTAGGCCATGACTATCATGCGCTCACAGTTGTTTGTTTGCTGCTCTTTGTTGGTGCAATGGGTAAATCTGCTCAGCTTGGTCTACACACATGGTTACCTGACGCGATGGAAGGTCCGACACCTGTATCAGCGCTTATTCACGCTGCTACAATGGTAACAGCGGGCGTATTCCTTGTTGCTCGCTTTAGTCCTGTGTTTGTAGAAGCGCCGGACGCCATGGCTGTTGTAACTGTTGTTGGTGCTCTAACGGCGTTCTTCGCAGCGACTGTTGGCCTTGTTCAGAATGATATCAAGCGTGTGATCGCTTATTCAACTTGTTCGCAGCTTGGTTACATGTTTGTGGCACTTGGTGTTGGGGCGTTTGGCGGCGGTGTATTCCACCTCTTCACACACGCTTTCTTCAAGGCACTTCTATTCCTGGGTGCTGGTTCGGTGATCCACGCAATGCATCATGAACAAGATATGCGTAACATGGGTGGCCTTCTTAAGAAGATCCCATTCACTGCAACAGTAATGTTCATTGGTAATCTGGCTATTACGGGTGTACCGCTTCTATCCGGTTACTATTCAAAAGACCTGATTATTGAAGCGGCGTTTGCAGCACATTCTGGTGTTGGTGAATTTGCCTTCTTCATGACTGTGGTTGCGGCACTTATGACAAGCTTCTACAGCTGGCGTCTATGGTTCATGACATTCCTTGGTGAAAGCCGTGCGGATGCTCATACATATGATCATGCCCATGAAGGCCCGATGTTCCAGATGCGCTTCCCACTTGCAGCACTTGCTGTTGGTGCCCTAGCTGCAGGTTGGACATTTAAAGAAGCGTTTATTGGTCATGACGTAGCTGGTTTCTGGAATGGTGCGATTGACCTTTCTGTGAAAGTAATGTCTCACGGTGAAAGCCTACCTATCATGGAAGCTGCTCACCACGTTCCTGGTGCTGTAAAGCTCGCGCCGATGATTGCGATGATCGTTGGTCTTTTGCTTGCTGCTTGGTTCTACGCACGTAAAACTGATCTGCCGCAACGCACTGCTAAAACATTCAACCTGCTTTACGATTTCCTACTTAATAAGTGGTATTTCGATGAGCTGTATGACTTCCTGTTCGTGAAGCCTAGCTTTGCTCTTGGCCGTATCTTCTGGAAACGCGGTGATGAGCAAACCATTGATGGTTTTGGTCCGAACGGCGTGTCTGCTGCAGTTGCAATGGTTGCTGCCAAGGTACGCAAGCTTCAAACCGGATATGTTTATCACTATGCATTTGCCATGATTGTTGGCCTTGCTGCTATCGTGACCTGGTTTATGGCCAGCGGCATAAGCAGTGGCGCCGGGCATTAAGGGCAGGGGAATAGACAAATGTTATTTATTGAAAATCACCTGCTCAGCTTCATGATGATTATCCCGCTCATTGGCGCGGCGATCATCATGATGATTAAGCATCAGGATAAAGAAATTGAGAAGCGGAACATCCGTCAGGTTGCTCTGTGGACGACAGTTGCTACGTTCCTGCTCAGTATTCTACTTTGGGCTGGCTTCGATAGCACAACGGCAGATTTCCAGTTTGTTGAGAAATATAACTGGGTTGGCGAAGACATTAAATATTACGTGGGTGTGGATGGTATTTCCATGCTGTTCGTCGTGCTTTCAGCCTTCCTTATGCCAATCGTTGTTCTGGCAAGTTGGGATAGCGTTCAGAACCGCGTAGCGGAATATATGATTGCCTTCTTGGTGCTAGAGACACTGATGATCGGTGTATTCTCTGCACTTGATATCTTCCTTTTCTATGTGTTCTTCGAGGGCGGCCTGATCCCAATGTACCTTCTTATCGGGGTGTGGGGCGGTGCAAACCGTGTATATGCGAGCTTTAAGTTCTTCTTATATACGCTTCTAGGCTCTGTAGTGATGCTTGTCGCTGTGCTCTATATGTTCATTGAAACAGGTACGACTGAAATCCCAGCGCTGATGACACATGGTTTTGATACCGATGTGCAAAACTGGCTATGGCTGGCATTCTTTGCTTCATTCGCGGTGAAAATGCCGATGTGGCCGGTTCACACGTGGCTACCGGACGCGCACGTACAGGCACCCACTGGTGGTTCTGTAATCCTTGCGGGTGTTCTTCTGAAAATGGGTGGTTACGGCTTCCTGCGTTTCAGTCTTCCAATGTTCCCGGAAGCGACAGAGCATTTTGCTTGGCTTGTGTTCGCACTGTCAATTGTAGCGATTGTTTATACATCACTTGTCGCGCTCGTTCAGGAAGATATTAAAAAGCTGATTGCTTATTCTTCTGTCGCTCACATGGGTTTTGTAACAATTGGTATTTTCCTTCTGAATCCAAACGGTATCGAAGGTGCTATCTTCACTATGCTTAGCCACGGTATTGTATCTGGCGCACTCTTTCTGTGTGTTGGTGTGATTTATGATCGCCTTCATACACGTGAAATCGCTCGTTACGGTGGCCTTGCTATTAATATGAAGATGTATGCAGCTACATTCGTAATCTTCACGATGGCTTCTGTTGGCCTTCCTGGTACAAGTGGTTTTGTGGGTGAATTCCTTGTTCTTAATGGTGCTTATACTGTGAACACTTGGGTGGCCTTCGGTGCAACAACTGGGGTGATTCTTGGTGCTGCTTACATGCTTTATCTTGTTCGCCGTGTTATCTTCGGTGAGCTTGATAAAGACGATGTGAAAGCAATGCCTGATCTAAATCTACGTGAAAAGATCATCATGGCACCGCTGATTGCTATCGTTATCTGGATGGGTGTGTATCCGAACAGCTTCCTTGAGCCAATCCACACATCTGTTAACAGCTTGATTGAAACTCATTTCTCAGCAAACACTGAGCATGCTGCGGCACCTGCGCCGCAGTCTGCTGCACGCTAAGGAGCCTTTGACCGATGAACGGTGAATTAAATCTATTCGTTGCTTTGCCAGAAATTATCATGGCAGTTTGGGCGATGGCTCTTTTGATGCTGGGTGTATTCCAGGGCGATAAGAGCTATAACCAGATTTCTAATCTAACAATCGTAGGCTTTATTGTGTGTGCGATTGTGATGCTGGTGAATGTAGGCGGTGAACGTCAGGTTGCTTTTGGTGGCATGTTTATCTCTGATGCATTTGCGGTGTTTATGAAAACGCTGGTATATGCTGGCGGCGCGGTTGTGCTTCTGATCTCAACCACATACCTGAAAGATCATAAGATCGCCCGTTTTGAATTCCCAATTCTAGTGATGCTTGCGTCTCTCGGTATGCTGCTGATGATTTCGGCAAACAGCCTTATGTCTCTTTACGTAGGCCTAGAGCTTCAGTCTCTATCTCTCTATGTATTGGCGGCAATGAACCGTGACCGTACGCGTTCTACAGAGGCGGGTCTTAAGTACTTCCTTCTTGGTGCACTAAGCTCAGGTATGCTGCTTTATGGTATCTCGCTGATTTACGGCTTTACTGGTACAGTAGATTTTGATGTTCTTGCTCAGGTTCTGAAAACAGAAGGTGCATCTAATATTGGTGCGGTTATTGGCATCGTGTTTATGCTGGCTGGTCTTGCATTCAAAGTATCTGCAGTTCCGTTCCATATGTGGACGCCAGATGTTTATGAAGGTTCTCCAACACCTGTTACAGCATTCTTTGCTGCAGCGCCTAAGGTAGCAGCACTCGCGCTCTTCATCCGTGTGATGGTTGGTGCATTCCCTGGTCTTATGCATGAGTGGCAACAGATTGTGATCTTTATCTCAATCGCTTCTATGCTTGTTGGTGCTTTCATTGCGCTTGTTCAAACAAACATTAAGCGTCTGCTTGCCTATTCTTCTATCGGCCATATTGGCTATGCCCTTGTTGGTTTGGCGGCAGGTACACAAGCTGGTGTTGAAAGCGTGCTGATCTATATCGCAATCTATCTAACCATGACGCTAGGTACTTTCGCATCAGTACTTACTATGCGCCGCAGCGAAGGTATGGTTGAGAATATCTCTGACCTTGCCGGTCTGTCTCGTAACAACCTGCCGATGGCAGTGGCACTCGCGATTTTTATGTTCTCACTTGCAGGTATCCCGCTCCTCGCTGGTTTCTGGGGTAAGTGGTATGTGTTCCTTGCAGCTGTAGAAGCAGGCCTGTGGCCAGTGGCTCTGATTGGTCTCCTCGCTAGTGTGGTAAGTGCATTCTACTATCTGCGCGTTGTTAAGATCATGTTCTTTGATGAACCAGCTGCGAGCTTTGATGGCAACCACGGTCGCTCTGTATCGTTTGTGATTGGTGTGTCTGCGCTGATTAACTCACCAGTGAGTTATATTCTGCTTGTTGCACCGCTAATTACAGCGGCTGGTTGGGCGTCTAAGGCGCTGTTGTTCTAGTGAACATACCATCTTTTGAAAATTGGGGAGCCTCGATGCCGCATGGTGTCGGGGCTCGCTTTTTTAATAGCTTAGATAGCACGAATATTAAGGCGACGGAGCTAGCAACTACTGGTGATAAAGGCCCAGTATGGCTTGTTGCTGGTACGCAAGATGCTGGCAGAGGGCGTCAGGGTAGGGTTTGGACATCAAAGCCCGGTAATCTATACACTTCCTTACTGTTCGCACCACATATCAAGCCTGTAGATGCTGGTGCATTGCCGTTTATCACTGCTCTTGTTGTACGAGAGACATTCGTCGGTCTGGGGCTTGAAAACGAGCAAGTGCAGTGTAAATGGCCAAATGACATCCTGATTAATCACAAAAAGGCCAGCGGTATTTTGATTGAAAGTTCTGCCGGAAGTAATGGCTATCTCGATCATGTGATTATCGGCATTGGTATGAATTTGTTACATAGCCCGACGGACGCTGCTTTTAAAGCTACCTCGTTTTTTGAAGAGACGAAGAAAACTGTTGAAGTAAGAGATGCGCTTCAGCTCCTCGCTCATAATATGAAAAAACGATTAGATAGCTGGATAGTAGGCCAGTTTGAATCTATTGGGCGAGAATGGACTGAAAATGCCTGGGGTTTAGGCGAAAAGAGAGAGATTAGAACCACTAGAGATACATTTGAGGGCACACTTTTGGGCCTTGATAGCCATGGTGGTTTAAAAATTTCAGTTCCAACTGGTGAAGAACAGACTATATATGCGGCTGATATTTTCCCAAGTTTATCTGGTAATTAGAGGGTAGAGTTATGCTGCTAACCATTGATGTAGGAAATACCAACACTGTTTTTGCTTTGCTTGAAGACGAGAAGACAGTGGAATTCTGGCGTTTATCTACAGTGGACCAGCGGACTGTGGAGGAATATATGGTTTGGATCAGCCACTTGATGGCTCTCCATGATCGTTCTCCTAAAGATGTGCACGGTGCCATCATCGCCAGTGTGGTACCGCAGGTGGTAAGGCCACTAAAGCAGCTTTGCGAGAAGTATTTTGATACTTCACCTCTTGTGGTGGGTGATCCTGGCGTTGATATCGGTGTTGAGGTTGATGTAACCAATCCAGGTGAGGTTGGTGCTGACAGGCTCGTGAATGCAGTAGCAGCCAATGATATGTATGGTGGGCCGCTTGTTGTGGTAGATTTTGGTACGGCAACAACTTTTGATGTGGTCGGCGAAACAGGCGCCTATCTTGGAGGCCTAATCTGCCCAGGTATCAATCTTTCTCTTTCTGCTCTTCATCAGGCCGCCGCAAAACTCCCTCGGATTGCTGTAACTGCGCCAGAAGATGATCGCTGTACGGGCAAAACTACGCTGGAAGCTATGCAGTATGGTATTTTCTGGGGCTATATTGGGATGATTGAAGGTATTGTAAAGCGCCTGAAGAAAGAGCACTCCGAAGATATGAAAGTGCTTGCGACAGGGGGCTTAGCACCTGTTTTCGCTGACTGGACCAACGCCATTGATGAAGTTAGTAGTGACCTGACCCTCGAAGGTCTTCGTATAATTTTTGATAATAACAATAAATAAGCATATATGGCCTACCTAAAACCAAAAGATAAAAGCCTTTATTTCCTGCCGCTTGGTGGTTCAGGAGAGATTGGAATGAACCTCAACTTATATGGCCATAAAGGCAAATGGTTGATGGTAGACTGCGGTATGATGTTTGGGGGGGAATATACCCCAGGTGTTGACCTTATTTTCCCTGATCCTGCCTTTATTGAGGACGAGAAAAAGCATATCTCCGGTTTGGTATTAACCCACGGACATGAAGATCATATTGGGGCGGTACCTTATTTATGGGGTCGGTTCCGTTGTCCAGTTTATGCTACAGCTTTCACTGCTGAGCTAGTTAAAGACAAGTTGAATGAAGTGGGCCTTCTTGATGAAGTCGAGCTGATAATTGTTGAGCCATCTCAGGCATATGATATTGGGCCATTTGGTGTGACTTATGTTCCTCTTGCGCATTCCATTGCGGAAGGGCACGGCATTGTTATACGTACAGAAAGTGGTACGATTTTCCATACAGGTGATTGGAAACTTGATGCTAACCCAATTATTGGGCCTGCATGCCCAGCTGATACACTTACTCAGCTAGGTCAAGAAGGTGTTCTGGCCCTTGTTGGGGATAGTACAAATGTCTTTAATCCTGAAAGTTCAGGTTCTGAAGCAGATGTTCAGAAAAATCTGATTGAAGTAGCAAAAGAGCAAAAGAACAGGGTGGTGATTACCACGTTTGCCTCTAACGTTGCGCGGTTGGAAACAATTGGTGCAGTTGCCAAGGCTACAGGCCGCAGCTTAGCTCTAATGGGGCGTTCTATGCACCGTGTTTATAATGCGGGTAAAGCAACTGGCTACTTTAAAGATTTTCCGCCACTTGTTGACGAAGAACATATATCGGATATCCCGCGTGATCGTATTTTGATTGCTTGTACTGGATGCCAAGGCGAACCGAGGGCAGCAATTGCCCGTATTGCCCGTGATGAGCACAAGAATGTTCATCTAAGCCCAGATGACACGGTTATCTTCTCCTCCAAAATTATTCCTGGTAATGAACTGGTTTTGGGAAGTTTGTTTAATAATTTATCATCAAAAAAGATCAATGTTATCACAGAGAAAGATGCCTTTATTCATGTATCAGGTCATCCAGGGCAGGCTGACCTGAAGCAGATGTATGAATGGGTGAAACCGCAAACAGCTATTCCTGTGCACGGTGAAGCACGGCATTTGATACGTCACGCAAAGTTCGCTCGTGAAATGGGTGTGAAGCATACATGTGTGCCAAAGAATGGTGATATCTTTGAGATTACAGTGGACGGTATTCATCTGGTTGATGAAGTGCCAGTTGGTCGCTTGGCGCTAGACGGGAAATATATTTCGTCAGTTGACGATAACGCGATTGTTGAGCGCCGTAGGGCTGCTGTGAGCGGGTTTATTACTGTTAGTCTTATACTGGATGATGATGGGGTGCTGTTGGCGGAACCAGCTGTTGCTATGCTTGGGATTCCAAAGGGGTATGATCCGGTTTTTCAGGATACAATAATAGACGCCGTTGAAACAGCGATCGAACGCCTGAATGCCAGAGGCTTAAAATCAAATAGAGATATTGAAGAAACTTGCAGAATTACCATTAGAAGGTTCTGCCGCACTGAAATAGGGAAAAACCCAGGCGTAGCCACGTTGATTACCTACGAACGAGATATGGATTTAGAATAGAGGATGGGCCAATGATTGGACGATTAAATCATGTAGCAATAGCTGTTCCAGATTTGGATGCTGCTGTTAAACAGTACAGAGATGTACTTGGCGCAAATGTTTCAGAACCGCTCGATTTGCCTGATCATGGTGTTACAACGGTTTTTGTAAATTTACCAAATACCAAGATTGAGCTTCTGTTGCCGCTTGGCGACGATAGCCCAATTGCTAATTATCTGGTGAAAAACCCTTCAGGTGGCATGCATCATATATGTTATGAGGTGGAAGATATTATGGCTGCACGTGATAAATTGGTGGAAGAGGGCGCTCGTGTTTTGGGATCTGGTGAACCTAAAATTGGAGCACATGGTAAGCCGGTACTATTCCTTCACCCAAAGGATTTTAGTGGAACATTGGTGGAAATTGAACAGGTCTAGAAACTGATGAACATAGCGACAATTATATTGGTGTTTGTTATTTCCTGGTGGATGGTCTTTTTTGCTGCGCTGCCTATTGGCGTGAGGGCACAAGACGAAACTGATGAGGAAATAACAGAAGGTACTGTACCAAGTGCTCCTTCCAATCCAAATCTGAAGAAGAAAATGTTCTGGACCACCATCGTAGCTATCCTGGTGACAATTGGGTATTATTACTTGGCAACGTCAGGACTGATTAGCTTTAGGGGCATGAAGCCTTCATAAGGGCTGAAATCTTAACCAAATAAAAAAAAGCGAAGCAATGAAGCTTCGCTTTTTTTGTTGGACCTGCTCATTGGCAGCTCTCAATCTATTTTCCTCCCTGAGCGTGGGCCACTATGATGTGTCCTCTATCGAACTCAGTGGCAAGAACTTATGTCAGCCAGCGCAAGTTTGTCATTAAGCTTAATGAAAAATTAAGGTTCTCGCTCATGTGCTTTTTTAGTAGTGAGGCAATTTTGCAACAGGTTTTAGCAGGAGGTAGCAGTTTCTTTTCATGAAAGGCAGTTTTCTTGGGCTTTTTTCTAATTCCCAAAGATTCTATTTGCCAATTGAACTGCATAACGGCAAAAGAAACAAAAGGCTTTCGCCACATTGTTTCATTGTAATTAAGAGAAGTAAGGTCATGCGTTTAAGTCGCTATTTTTTGCCGACCATCAAGGAAAACCCTTCTGAGGCTCAAATCGCTTCCCACAGATTAATGCTACGTGCGGGCATGATCCGCCAGGGTGCCGCAGGGATCTATTCTTGGCTGCCTCTGGGCTTACGTGTTCTTAAAAAAATCGAAAATATTGTTCGTGAAGAGCAAAACCGCGCCGGCGCTCTTGAAGTGTTGATGCCGACCATCCAGTCCTCAGAACTTTGGGAAGAAAGCGGTCGTTATGATGATTACGGAAAAGAAATGCTCCGCATCGAAGACCGTCATGGCCGCAATATGCTGTTTGGCCCGACAAACGAAGAGATGATCACAGATATCTTCCGCCGTGAAATTCACAGTTATAAAGACCTTCCAAAGAATCTTTATCATATTCAGTGGAAATTCCGTGATGAGATCCGTCCGCGTTTCGGTGTTATGCGTGGTCGTGAATTCCTGATGAAAGATGCGTATAGCTTTGATCTGACACCGGAAGAGGGCGTTAACAGTTATAATGCGATGTTCGTAGCCTATCTGCGTACATTTGCACGGCTCGGACTTAAAGCCATTCCTATGCGTGCAGATACTGGCCCAATTGGCGGTGATCTATCTCATGAGTTCCTGGTGATAGCCGAAACGGGTGAAAGCGAAGTATTCTTCCATAAAGATTTTGAAGGTATGGAATCTCTTGTCGATTTTCCTGCTGATGCTGAGGGCCTTCAGGCAATCGTTAATGAGTGGACGACACCATACGCGGCTACAGAAGAAATGCACAGCGAAGATGATTGCCCAGTTGAAGGGAATAATCTAATCCGCGGTCGCGGTATTGAAGTTGGGCATATTTTCTTCTTCGGCGATAAATACTCCAAGCCTATGAAAGCAAGTGTTCAGGGGCCAGAAGGGGAAATGCTGAATGTGCAGATGGGATCATACGGCGTTGGTGTGTCTCGTCTTGTAGGCGGTATTATTGAAGCATGCCATGATGAAAATGGTATCGTGTGGCCTGAAGCCGTTGCACCATTTAAAATTGGCCTGATGAACCTCGGTGCCAAGAATGAAGAATGTACAGCTTTCTGTGATGTCTTGTATGCAGAGCTTGAAGAAGCAGGTATCGAAGTGCTGTTTGATGACACGAAAGACGGTGCTGGCGCCAAGTTTAAGAATATGGACCTTATTGGTTTGCCTTGGCAGGTTGCTGTTGGACCACGCGGCCTTAAAAATGGCGTAGTTGAGCTGAAAAATCGCAAAACAGGTGAAAAAGAAGAGCTTACTAAAGAAGCGCTTCTCGCTAAATTTACAGCGTAGTTCGGAGAAAATAATTGCTGCAGAGAGGATTTGAATGGGGTGTTGCAAAGCGGTATTTACTGCGTCCACCGAAAGATGGCTACATCTCCCTTAATACAATTCTCTCTGTAATTGCCATTATGCTTGCGGTCACGGCACTGATTGTTGTGATGTCTGTAATGAATGGTTTCCGCGCTGGTCTCATAGAAAGCATCCTTGGCTATCAAGGGCATGCCGTCGTGCAGGGGTACGGTGGTCGCCTTTCTGGTTATAATGATATTTATAATAAATCTAAGGCATTACCTGGCGTTGTTAAAGTAAAGTATTACACGGAACATCAAGTGATGCTTACTCGCGACGGGCGTTCAACGGGGGCTATCGTTCGTGGTTTGCCGCCTGAGCAACTGACTGAAGATGGCCTTGGCGACGTCAAGGTTCTTACAGGTCAACTAAACAATGACGCTGATACTCCTGGACTAGTTCTAGGTTTCAGGCTCGCTCGTAAATTAGGCGTTACTGTTGGTGATACAGTTACTGTTGTTAGCCCCAATACAGTTTCCACACCTTTTGGCTCAACACTAAGATACCTTGGTTACCGGGTTGATGCTTTGGTTGAAATTGGCCTTTTCCAGTTTGATGATAGTTTTGTAGGGATGCCACTGGATGAAGCTCAACGGTTTTTCCAGATGGGTGAAGCTATTTCTAAGATGGATATCTATATCGAAGATCCTGATCAGATAGATGGTTTCTTACCTTTGCTAGAACAAGCTGTGGGCGGTAAGGCCTATGTGTTCGGGTGGCGTTCCTTTAACCCATCACTTCTTGAGGCGCTGAAGACAGAACGTATCGCTATGTTCTTGATTTTATGCCTTATCATTGTTGTTGCAGTGTTCAATGTTTCATCAAGCCTCGTTATGCTCGTGAAAGATAAATCCGGTGATATAGCTATCATGAGGACAATGGGAGCACGGCAAGGTTCTATCCGGAAAATATTCCTTATTGTTGGCCTTTCCGTAGGTGCGTTTGGTGTATTGTTAGGTGGAGCTTTAGCGGCGCTTATCATTGAGAACATAGTTGGTATTAAAGAATTTATCGAATGGGCATTCGGATTTAATGCTTGGGACCCGGCAACCCGCTGGATTTCTGAAATTCGGGCAGATGTTGATTGGACAGAAACTATCCTGATCATTGTAGTGGCTTTGGTGCTCTCATTCCTTGCTACAATATTGCCTGCGTTCCGTGCTTCACGCCTTGATCCTGTTACTATTCTTCGACATGAGTAGAAAAATGACGTCTGCGCTTAGCCTTAAAAATATTAATCGTTCTTTTGTACAGGGACATAAAAAAATTGACGTCCTTAAAGGCATTAATCTTGAAGTGAAACAGGGCGAACTGGTTGCTCTTCTGGGCTCATCTGGTTCTGGTAAATCAACTTTGCTGCAGATTGCAGGCTTGCTTGATAGTGAGTTCAAAGGTTCGTTGGAGATTGGTGGAGCTGCGGTAGAAGCAAAATCTGATGATATGCGCAGTGCGCTGCGGAGAGAAAAACTGGGCTTTATTTACCAATTCCACCACCTGCTACCCGATTTCTCTGCCCTGGAAAATGTTGCTATGGGGCTCCGCGTGGCTGGGGTGGGAGCTAAAGAAGCTAGCAAAAAAGCAGAAGAGCTTTTAGCTCGTTTAGGGCTTGCTGAGAGGCTTGATCATTTGCCTTCTAAGTTATCAGGAGGAGAGCAACAACGTGTTGCTATCGCGCGTGCGGTCGCGACTGATCCGGTATTGTTGCTGGCAGATGAACCGACAGGAAACCTCGATGAGGAAACCGCCGACCGGGTTCTTACACTACTTTTAGAAACAGTAAGGGAACGAGGGTTAGCAGCGGTGATCGCAACACATGATAAGAAACTGGCAGAAAAGCTTGACCGCAAAGTATATTTACATGATGGAATGCTAACACCTGCTTGAGTGTTGGAAGGTTAATAGGTACTCTTTCCTAAATCTCGGGAGGAAACATCATGATCGATCTTAATCTGGATACAATTAACTGGCTAACTGTTCTTGTTGGCGCTGTAATCTATATGTTCGTAGGTGGGTTATGGTATGGCCCTGTCGCTGGTAAAGCCTGGATGAATGAGATGGGCCTGACGGAAGAAGACTTGAAGGAAGGGTCAAGCCCTGCTGTGGCAATGGGTAAGAGTTTTATTGCTGCCATCGTGATGAGTTTTGGTCTTGCTTGGTTGATGTCCCAATCGTCCTTTGCTGAACTTACCGTTGCCGGTGGTGCTGTACTCGGTGCAGTTGTTTCTCTTGTGCTTGTTGGTGGGGCGACGTTTCCGAATTATGCTTTTGAAGATAAAAGCTTAAAGCATTTTCTTATTCATATGGGCAATGTTACCATTGCAATGGCGCTTATCGGCGCCATGATGGCTGTTTGGCGTTAATCTTACCGCGTTTGGAGTTATTATGAACTACGCAGACTTTGTTCATTTGCGTGTGCACACCGCTTATTCGCTTTCAGAAGGTGCAATCCATGTAAAGGATTTGGTGAAGCAGTGTGTAGGGCATAAAATGCCTGCGGTAGCCATGACTGACACCAACAACATGTTTGCAGCGCTCGAGTTTTCAAGCGCTGGGACTGGTATGGGTATTCAGCCGATTATCGGTGTTACACTTACTGTTAAAAACCCATATCGGGAAAATAAGAAGGGTGGCAAAGTTAAGGAGCAGCCAGAGGCATTGGTGCTGCTTGCGCAAAACGAAGAGGGATATCAAAACCTAATGAAAATCGTTTCCAAGGCGCACTTGGAAAGTGATGTTCAGGTAGGGGTACAGTTCCCTGTTAGTGGTTTTAAAGGATTTTCAGAGGGTATTATCTGTCTTACCGGCGGAGCAAATGGCCCTATTGGTCGTCTTATTCGTGATGGTAAAAATGAAGATGCCGAAAACTTACTTCTCCAGTTGAAAGAATATTTCGGTGACCGCCTGTATGTCGAGCTTCAGCGGCACGGTGAAGAATTTGAAGAAGAAACGGAAGAAGTCTTTCTTGATCTGGCTTATGAACACAATGTTCCTATTGTGGCAACAAACCAGCCGTATTTTGCCGGACCAGACATGTATCAGCCCCATGATGCACTTCTCTGTATGGCAGATAGTACCTATGTTGCAGTAACAGACCGACGTAAGCTGAACGCCGAATACCGTTTTAAAACAGCGGAGGAGATGAAGGAATTATTTAAAGATCTTCCAGAAGCTTATGAAAATACAGTAAATATTGCCAAGCGGTGCCGTATTAAAATTGATCCTATCGATCCGCTTTTGCCTAACTTTACTCAAGGTATGGATGTGTCTGAGGCTGATATGCTCAGGCAGGAATCCGAGGTTGGTCTTCGTGAAAGGCTAGACTTTAAAGCCAAAGAGGAGGGTTTAACGTCGGGCAAAGATCAAGAATGGGAAAAAGAATATTGGGAACGGCTCGATTTCGAGCTTGGCATTATCAACCAAATGGGGTTCCCTGGATACTTCCTTATCGTTGCTGATTTTATTCAATGGGCAAAAGATCATGATATCCCGGTTGGCCCCGGGCGTGGCTCCGGCGCGGGCTCGGTGGTTGCTTGGGTATTAAAAATTACAGATCTGGATCCGCTTCGTTTTTCACTGCTGTTCGAACGGTTCCTTAACCCTGAACGTGTTTCTATGCCTGATTTCGATATCGATTTCTGTCAGGATAAACGTGAACTTGTTATCAGGTATGTGCAGGAAAAATATGGGGCCGACCGCGTAGCGCAAATTATTACTTTTGGTAAGCTGCAGGCTAGAATGGTTGTGAAATCATGCGGGCGTGTATTGCAGCAGCACCATGGTGCTACTGACAGACTTTCCAAAATGATCCCGAATGATCCCGGTAATGCAATGACATTGCAGGAAGCTTTGGATAGTGAACCTCGATTGCAGCGGGAAGTGGATAGTGATGAACTTACCGCTAAGGTTATTGAACGCGCACTGAAGCTAGAGGGCTTTTATGCCCATTCATCAACGCACGCAGCGGGGGTGGTGATTGGCGATAGGCCTTTGGATCAACTGGTACCGCTTTACCGTGATCCTAAGTCAGATATGCCTGTGACCCAGTTTAATATGAAATGGGTAGAGCTTGCGGGCCTCGTGAAGTTTGACTTCCTTGGTTTGAAAACACTTACGGTGCTTGATCGCGCTGTAAAATATATCAGAGCGCGTGATATTCATATTGACCTAGCAGAAGTGCCGCTTACCGACGGCCCCGCATATGAGCTATTGCAAGCAGGCGAGAGTGCTGGCGTGTTCCAGCTTGAGAGTACAGGTATGCGTGCCGTACTTAAAGGTCTGAAGCCTGATAAATTTGAAGATATCATCGCGATTGTGGCGCTATATCGCCCCGGACCTATGGATAATATCCCTACATATGTGGACCGTAAACACGGCCGGTTAGAAGTAGAATACCCACATCCAATTCTGGAAGATATCCTCGGTGAGACATACGGCGTAATCATCTATCAGGAACAAGTGATGCAGATCGCACAGGTGATGTCAGGCTACAGCCTTGGCGAGGCGGATATCCTGCGCCGTGCGATGGGTAAAAAAATTAAAGAAGAAATGGATAAGCAGCGAGGCCGTTTCTGTGAAGGAGCCGTTGAGCGCGGTATCGATTACGAAAAAGCCAGCTATATCTTTGATCTCGTAACCAAGTTCGCATCATACGGCTTTAACAAATCGCACGCAGCTGCTTATGCGCTTGTTTCCTACCATACGGCATATTTGAAGGCGAATTTCCCTGTTGAGTTTATGGCGGCGATCATGACGCTGGATATGGGGAATACGGATAAGCTTGCGGCCTTCAAAATGGAATTGCAGCGGATGGAAATTCCGCTCCTTCTACCAGACATCAACCATTCTGATGTACCGTTTACTGTGGAAGCCGCGCCGGAAGTTTACTGTGAAGGCGGTGAAGACCCTCGGCATAACCTAGCGGTTCGCTATGCGCTCGGCGCCATCAAAGGGGTTGGTGAGAAGGCTATGGAAGCTATCGTTGAAGAGCGAAAAGCCAATGGCCCGTATAAGGATATGTTTGATTTCGCTGAACGTATTGACCCGAAATTGGTGAATAAACGCCAGATGGAGCGTTTGGCCGCGGCTGGCGCGTTTGATGGTTTATTACCTAATCGTGCGCAGGCGCATGCTGCAGCTGAAATTTTGATGCGTACAGCTCAAATGGAAGCTAAAGAGCGAGAAAGCAGTCAGGTAAGCCTGTTCGGTGGTGATTTGGCAGCAACGGTTGAGCGGCCAACGCTTCCGATCGTGAAGAGTTGGACTGATACCGAGCAGCTTGATGAAGAACGTAAAGCCATTGGGTTCTATATATCAGCGCATCCGCTGGATACGTACGAAACAGTACTTGAGCGCGAACGTATTGTGCCAGCGAAGGAAGTTTATACTGATCCGGGCTTGATTACGCAGACCGTGCGGATGGCTGGTGCTATTCTTGGGTATCGTGAAGGCATGACAAAGCGTGGTAATAAGTTTGGTCGCCTGACGCTTTCTGATCGAACAGATGCGTTTGAACTTATGGCCTTTGAGGATGATCTGGACCGTATGCGCCAGCTCGTAGAAGAGGGCGCCCCTATGGTGGTTTCTGTTCAGATCCGTAAGCGTGATGATGATGATAGTATTGGTCTTTCCTGTCGCGGTATGGAATCACTGGAGCATGTAGCATCGCAATCATCTAAGGGCCTATTTATTGAAGTTGAAGAAGCGAATGCCTTTCCTTCCATTAAAGCTGCCCTAGATCGTAAAGCAGGGGGGAAAGGTGCTGTTACAGTTCGTGTGCCTGTTGCTGAAGATAAGCGTTTTGCTGAATTCAGGCTTACAGGTAAATATAAGGTCACACCGGAATTGAAACAGGCCATTGCCGCTGAAATGGGGGTTCTTTCAGTAGAGGAAATCTAATGGCTAATGGTCAGAAAATAGTAACGCCGCTTCCTGCAGCATCTGTTTTACTTGTTCGAGACGGTGAAGCCGGGCTCGAAGTTTTAATGACAGAGCGCGCTAAAACCATGAAGTTTGCACCGGGAGCATTTGTATTCCCTGGCGGTAAAGTAGATGTGGCAGATAGCGAGCCAGAGTTTGTTGAACGTTATACAGATAGTGAGACCAGTGAACAGGATGTTGCGTTCAAGGTTGCTGTTTTAAGAGAGCTTTATGAAGAAGCAGGTATTTATTATTCGGTAGCCGAGAGAGATACACAGCCATCTGGTAGGAAACTCGTAGAGTTACTCTCTGAAAATGGAGATCAACTGGCTACTTCAAAGCTTGTGCATTTCGCCCACTGGGTAACACCTGAGCCAATTCCGCGCCGTTTTGATACACATTTTTACATTGTTCCTCATAACGGACAAACAGCTAAGCATGATGGTAATGAGGCGATTTCACTTCGCTGGGTAAGCCCTCGTGCTATTCTAGATGAGTGGGATCATGATAAAGTACCACTTATGTTCCCGACTCGTTTGAATCTTATGAAACTTGCTCGGGCTAATTCTGTTTATGAAGCGCTGAAGCAAGCCAAGGATGCTGAAGTCGTTCGTACGCTCCCGGTAATTGGTATGGATGAAAATGGCATGAAATTGACCATTTCTGAAGAATGCGGATACGGCGTTACACAGGCCACCATGAAAGAGATGGCTGTAGAAGCTGTAAAATAAGCAGAAAACACTTGATCTTTATATAATACCGGCCTATATGGGCCGCGACTTCACACGTAGGGAAGGCAGTTCTTCGAGTTGTTGATCGGCCATCCGGTGTCTCAAAGATGAGGCGCATCCCTACGGAGGCTTAACCGGAAAAGGAGTATATAGCATGGCAATGCCAGTAGTCGATATGCGCGCCCTTCTAGAAGCAGGCGTACACTTTGGTCACCAGAAACACCGTTGGAATCCTAAGATGGCTCCGTTCATCTTTGGCGAGCGCAACGGCATTCATATCATTGACCTTTCTCAAACAGTTCCATACCTGACACGCGCGCTTCAAGCTGTTCGCGATAAAGTATCAGGTGGTGGTCGCGTTCTTTTCGTTGGTACAAAGCGTCAGGCTTCTCCAATCGTTGCAGAAGCTGCACAGCGTTGTGGCCAATACTATGTAAATCACCGTTGGCTCGGTGGTATGCTTACGAACTGGCAGACAATCAGTCAGTCTATTAAGCGCCTTAAAGAGCTAAACGAAGTTCTTAGCCAAGAGCACACAGGCCTGACTAAGAAAGAAACTCTTCAGATGACTCGCCAGCGCGACAAGCTAGAGCTTTCTCTTGGCGGTATCCAGGATATGGGCGGCCTTCCAGACATTATCGTTGTTGTTGACACTAACCGTGATGATATTGCGATTGCTGAAGCTAAGCGCCTTGGTATTCCAGTTGTTGGTGTTATCGATACGAACTCTAAGCCAGATGGCATTGATTACCCAGTTCCTGGTAACGACGATGCAACACGCGCTATTCGTCTTTACACTGATCTGATCTCTGACGCTGTTCTAGACGGCATTCAGGCGGACCTTGCTGCACAGGGCGTTGACCTTGGTGCTGCAGAAGAATCTGCTGAAGAAGTTGCTGAAGAAGCAGCTCCTGCGGAAGAAGCAGCTACTGAAGAAGCAACAGCATAATTCAGTAACAATTCTATTGTATCCGCTCCGGGTGGCTGGTTATAGCCCGGAGCACTTATCTAATTACACTGAGTGTGAGATCTTGAAGGGGAACTCCAATGGCAAAAATTACTGCCGCTCTCGTTAAAGAACTGCGTGAACAATCTGGCGCAGGCATGATGGATTGTAAAAAAGCACTAGCTGAAACAGACGGTGACCTACAGGCTGCTGTTGATTGGCTGCGTACTAAGGGGCTTTCTGCTGCTGCAAAGAAATCTAGCCGTGTTGCTGCTGAAGGTCTTGTAGCTATGAAAGCTGCTGGCGCTAAAGCTGCTGTTATTGAAGTAAACTCTGAGACTGACTTCGTTGCTCGTAACGAACAGTTCCAGAGCTTTGTTGCTGACCTTGCTGGTGTTGTTCTTGAAACTGGCGCTACAGACGCTGAAGCAATTAAAGATGCTGCTTACCCTGGTGCTGATAAAAAAGTTGGTGAAGTACTAACTGATAACATCGCAACTATTGGTGAGAACATGAACATCCGCCGCGCTGCAACTCTTGAAGTTGAAGAAGGCATGGTTGCTTCTTATATTCACGGTGCTGTTGCAGACGGCATGGGTAAAATTGCTGTACTAGTTGGTCTTAAATCTTCTGCATCTGCAGATGTTCTTGCACCACTTGGTAAACAGCTTGCAATGCACATCGCAGCTGCAAACCCAGCGTCTCTTTCTGAAGACGATCTAGACCCAACAATTCTAGAGCGTGAAAAGCAAGTTCAGATGGATAAGGCTCGCGAGTCTGGTAAGCCAGAGAATATCATCGAAAAGATGATTGTTGGCCGTATGCGTAAGTACCTTGAAGAAATCGTTCTTCTGCACCAAACATTCGTAATTGATGGCGAAACTAAAATCGCTGACGTTGTGAAGGCTGCTGCTAAAGAAGCTGGTACAGATATTGAGCTAGTTTCATACGTTCGTATGGAAGTAGGCGATGGTATCGAGAAAAAAGAAGAAGATTTCGCTGCGGAAGTTGCTGCTGTAGCAGGCGCATAATATTCGTGCAAATCAATAAAAAAGACCCAGGGGACTTTCCTCTGGGTTTTTTTTGACCTCTACATCGTTTGTTGGGCTCAAGCGATTAAAAATAAAGATGAAAACTTAACTAGCCAACAACATTAGTTGAGGCTAAGCTGCCAACAGCCTATGTTGGTGTCAGGGGGGACAATTATGTCTACAGAACCAAAATATAAACGCGTTCTACTTAAGCTTTCGGGCGAAGCGCTTATGGGCAATGGCTCATATGGTATCGACCCTGAAACTGCTGCCCGTGTATCTGGTGAAATTCAGCAAGCGCGCGAAATTGGAACAGAAGTATGTGTTGTTGTAGGCGGCGGTAATATCTTCCGTGGCCTCAAGGGCGCAGCTGAAGGCCTTGATCGTTCCACAGCGGATTATATGGGCATGTTAGCGACAGTTATGAATGCACTGGCGCTTCAGAATGCTCTTGAGAAAATCGGTGTTGATACACGTGTTCTCTCTGCTATTCCGATGGCAAGTGTAAGCGAGCCATATATTCGCCGTCGTGCCATTCGTCATCTTGAAAAGGGCCGGGTAGTGATCTTTGCTGCGGGTACCGGTAACCCGTTTTTCACGACCGATACAGCTGCTGCTCTAAGAGCTGCTGAAATGAACTGTAATGCCCTTCTTAAAGGTACGCAGGTGGATGGTGTTTATAATGCCGATCCTAAGAAAGATCCGAACGCTGTTCGCTATGAGAATTTGAGCTATATGGATGTGTTGAAGCAAGACCTGAAGGTAATGGATGCTTCTGCGATTTCCCTTAGCCGTGAAAATAATATTCCAATTGTTGTCTTTTCTATTCATGCCCAAGATGAACTTGTAAATGTGCTGCAGGGTGGTGGTACATGTACAGTCGTGGGTGAGGAGTAAAAATAAATGAGCGATATTGATCTAGACGATATTGAGCGCCGCATGAACGGTGCGACTGAATCACTGAAAAGCGAATTTGCTGGCCTTCGTACAGGCCGTGCGAGCACAAGCCTTCTTGATACTGTGGTTGTAGATGTATACGGCGCCAATATGCCTATTAATCAGGTTGGTACTGTATCTGTTCCAGAGCCACGTATGCTTTCGGTACAGGTTTGGGATAAAGCAAACGCTTCAGCTGTTGAAAAAGCTATTCGTAATGCAGGCCTTGGTTTGAATCCAATGCTAGACGGACAGCTTGTTCGTGTGCCAATTCCTGAACTTAACCAGGAACGCCGTGCAGAACTGGCGAAAGTTGCAGCTAAATATGCTGAACAAGCTCGTATCGCTATCCGTAACGTACGCCGCGACGGTATGGATACGTTAAAGAAAGCTGAAAAAGATAAGACTATCAGCGAAGATGATCATAAAATGTACGCTGATGAAGTTCAGGACCTAACCAACAAGTTTGTTGGGCAGGTTGATGAAATGCTTGGCGTAAAAGAAAAAGAGATCATGCAGGTTTAGCATGGCTTTTTCTGCTTCTCCAATTACCGAAACGGGTCAATCATCAGCGCCCAAGCATGTTGCCATCATTATGGATGGCAATGGGCGCTGGGCCCAAAAACGTAAGCTTCCCAGAGCATTAGGCCATAAACGTGGTGCGGAAGCTGTAAGAGAAGCTATCGAAGGGGCACTAGAGACTGGTGTAGAGTTTCTAACCATTTATGCTTTTTCATCTGAGAACTGGAACCGTTCAGCGGAAGAGGTAAGCGATTTAATGGGGTTGCTGAAACTATACCTGTCTAAAGAAGTTAAATCGCTTCATAAGGAAAATATCAGACTTAATGTTATTGGTAACCGTAGCCGACTTTCTGATGATATTAAGAAAAGAATCCTTCAGGCCGAAGAACTGACTGCTAACAATACGAGACTTACTTTTACCATTGCGCTTAGCTATGGGAGCCGTGAGGAAATCGTTGAGGCTAGCAAGGAGCTTGCTGTGATGGTGCAAAATGGCGCCATTAAACCTGAAGAGATTAATGAAAATACCCTGAATTCACTTATGTTTACATCAGATCTACCTGATCCCGATCTGATGATTAGAACAAGTGGTGAGATGAGGCTTTCTAATTTCCTTCTTTGGCAGAGTGCTTATACAGAGTTTCTATTCCTTGATACATTATGGCCTGATTTTACTAAACAGCATTTTAGTGAAGCTGTAGAAACCTTTCTTTCAAGAGATCGCCGTTATGGCGGCAGGCCGTAAAGACACTCCACAATGCCTCTAGGACTTTCAGATAATCTTTTTAAAAGAGTGGTTTCAGCTGTCTCGCTGCTCCCAATAGTATTGGGTGTCATTTATCTGGGTGGCTGGTGGTTCTATGGGTTCCTTGTACTTGGCGGCGTTTTAATGTCGCTTGAGTGGAATAAAATGACGGATAATAATTCGTTACTTTCTCATGGGATTTTAATTGCAGTAACCCTTTTTGCGCCAGCAATAGCTATATCGACTGAAATAACTTGGCATGGATACGCGGAGGAGATTATTAGCCTGATAGTGGTTTGTTTCTTGGCTATTGGGTTAATCCGTCCTGTTGAGGGAGCTAAAAGTAAAGCTACGTTTATTGGTGCTATCTATTTGTTTGTGGCGCTGTTCAGTATTGCTCTACTGCGTATGCAGGATGCGCATGGATTGCTTGTATTTTGGGTGTTTATTTCGGTTTGGGCTATGGATGTTGGCGGCTATTTCGCGGGCAAATCCATTGGCGGTCCTAAACTAGCCCCCAAGGTTAGCCCCAAGAAAACCTGGGCGGGACTTATTGGAGGCATGCTATTAGCTGCTTTAGTATCTGCTGTGATCTCATGGGCTTTTGCTTGGAATGATATTTATCTTCTTTCCTTCGCAGGGTTTGTACTGGCATTTATTGCTCAGATTGGTGACTTATACGAGAGTGCAATTAAACGCCGTTTTGGCGTTAAAGATTCTGGTGCCTTAATCCCTGGCCATGGTGGTATCCTTGATCGAGTTGATGGCTTGGTATTTGCTGCACCCGCTGCAGTTATCGCTCTTAATTATCTGTCTGTGAGTTAAGGCGAAGAACAATGACAAAAACGATAAGTTTATTGGGAGCTACTGGTTCAGTAGGACAAAGCACACTGGAACTTATCCGCGAGCACCCAGGTAAATTTGAAGTACAGGCATTAACCGCGTTTAGCAGGGTAGCGGAACTTGCTGCTCTGGCATTGGAATTTAACGCTAACCTTGCAGTGATTGGTGATGAAACTAAATTAGCTGAGCTTAAAGAGCGCCTTCAAGGTTCAGGTATAGAAGTCGCAGCTGGCGAACAGGGGTTGCTAGAGGCTGCAGCTTATCCTTCAGATATGGTTGTGGCTGCAATTGTTGGAGCAGCTGGTCTACGACCAACACTTACAGCAGTAAGGCGCGGGGCGACTATTGCCCTTGCCAATAAAGAATGCCTTGTGTGTGCGGGCGAATTGATGATGAAAGAGTTGGAAGCTCATAATTCCACGCTTTTACCAGTAGATAGCGAGCATAATGCGATCTTTCAGGTGTTTGATGCAGAACACACACAAACAGTATCTCGATTGATCCTGACTGCGTCTGGTGGCCCTTTCTTAAACAGGGAATTGGCTGAGCTGAAAAACATTACACCGGCTCAAGCAGTTGCTCATCCAAATTGGGATATGGGCGCTAAAATTTCAGTAGATTCGGCTACTATGATGAACAAGGGCCTAGAAGTAATTGAGGCTTATCACTTGTTCCCCGTAGATAAAGAGCAGATTGACGTGCTTGTTCACCCTCAATCCGTTATTCATTCGATGGTTGAATATATTGATGGTAGCACGTTGGCTCAGCTTGGCTCTCCAGATATGGTTGTGCCTATTGCATCATGTCTTGCTTGGCCAGACCGTATCTCTACACCTGCAAAAAAGCTGAATTTAGCGGAAATAGGCCAATTGACATTCCTGGAGCCGGATTATGATAAATTCCGCTGTTTGGCACTAGCAAAAGAAGCTTTATATATTGGTGGTGCAGCTACTACAGTTCTAAACGCAGCAAATGAGGTGGCCGTAGATGCTTTCCTCAAAGAAAATATACCGTTTCTTGCAGTTCCAGAGCTTGTTTCAAGGACCCTTGAGAAATCTGACATGAAAGCGCCACATTCCCTGACGAATGTGTTTGAAATTGATCAGGAAGCTAGGAGGTTAGCCTCTTCGTTTCTTGATGTATATGCCAAGTAATCCGAGGAAAGCATGGAAACTGAAGGTCCTGGTTTGTTTTTAACTATTATCGCTTTCCTTGGCGGCTTTAGCGTATTGGTCTTTATCCATGAATGGGGCCATTATTCTGTAGCGCGTTTTTTCGGTATTCGTGTTGATACTTTTTCTATCGGTATGGGGAAAGAGATATGGGGCCGAACTGCAAAATCAGGCACTCGTTGGCGTATTAGTGCTATACCGCTTGGTGGGTATGTAAAGTTTTTTGGTGATGCGTCAGCTGCCAGTAACCCCGGTGATACTCCTGAAGGGCTTGCAGAAAAAGAAAAAGCTGAATGCTTCCATTATAAGCCAGTTTGGCAACGTGCTTTAGTTGTATTTGCTGGACCAGCGGTTAATTTAATTGCTGCTGTGCTTGTATATGCGGCTTTCTCTTATGGATATGGTATTAGAATTGCCGAGCCTGTGATTAATCAAATTCAGGCTGAATCTGCAGCCGAAAAAGCAGGTTTGCTGCCAGGTGATCGTATTCTGTCTGTCAACGGCTCCTCTATAGGCCGGTTTAGCGATATTCAAGACCAAGTGAGATTAAATCCCGGAAGAACTATTGAAGTGATTGTTGATCGGAATGGTCAGCAAACGGCAATTCCTGTCTTGCTTGATATTACCTACATGGAAGATCGGTTTGGAAACAGGTATCCGCTTGGTCGACTTGGAGTTAGTTCGAACCAGCTGAAAGTTTTGGATTTAGGTCTGGTGGGTGCATTGGGTGAGGGCGTTCGTCAAACTGTTTCAACAGCTGATATGATGCTTACTTCAATGGGGCAGATGATTCTCGGCATCCGATCAGTAAAAGAGATGGGCGGGCCAGCCAGAATAGCGAATATGGTAGGTGAGGCAGCTGCTATTAGTTGGGAGCGGTTTATTCTAATTCTTGCCTTATTATCGCTTAATTTAGGCATTGTTAATTTGTTACCGATTCCGGTGCTAGACGGCGGACATCTGGTGTTTTATGGGTTGGAGGCGATTAAGGGTTCGCCTCTTAGCAAGAAGGCTCAAGAGGCAAGTTTTATTGCCGGAATGGCCTTAATGCTAATTTTTATGGTGTTTGTGACACTGAATGACTTGCAATCTATGGCGCTCTAGGCCAATTTCTCCGCCGGGGTTCCATGAAGTATGTTGTTTGTGCCAAGAATAAGAATAGGCTGAAACGTTGCGTTTAAATATTTTGCGTTTGATACAGAGCTGTAGTTTAGCTCTGATTCTCGGGGGAGTAACACTAAGTGGGCAAGCATTTGCTCAACAACAGCCTGTTGCTCAACAACTTCCTGTTATTCGTCAGATTAGTGTATCTGGTAACGAACGGGTAGAACCTGAAACGATTGGATCTTATCTCACAGTTAAAGTTGGAGATCGTTTTGATCCTACGCAGCTTGATATCAGCCTGAAAAACCTGTTTGCTACAGGGCTGTTCTCTGACGTTGATTTCCAAGAGCAAAATGGCGCGTTGATTGTGCGGGTTGTAGAGAACCCTATCATCAACCGTGTTATCTTTGAGGGTAACAAAAAACTCGATAACGAGGAGCTTGCGGAAGAATCCCGTCTTCGTCCACGTACTGTATTTACTCGTGCGAAAGTTCGTTCTGATGTAAAGCGTATGCTGGAGCTATACCGAAATAAAGGTCGTTTCGCGGCTATCATTGAACCGAAAGTTGTTCAGTTAGAGCAAAACCGTGTGGATCTTGTTTTTGAAATTCAGGAAGGCCCCAAAACTAAGGTAAGCCGTATTAATTTCATTGGTAACAAGGTGTTTGGTGACGGTGACCTGCGTGATGTAATGGCAACGAAAGAAAGCCGTTGGTGGAAGATTTTTACATCCCACGATACATTTGACCCAGATCGTCTGGCGTATGACCAGCAAGTACTACGCAATCATTATCTGAATGAGGGTTATGCTGATTTCCGTATTGTATCAGCTGTTTCAGAGCTGACCTCGGATCGTGAAGACTTTTTCATTACGTTCTCTGTTGAAGAGGGCGAGATATACACTTTCGGTGAAATTAAGGTTGAAAGTGAAATCCGCGATATTGACACCAATCTGTTCCGGCTATTTGTTCGGATGCGTGAGGGCGGTACTTATAACGCCGAAGCGATTGAGCAATCTATCGAATCTCTTACAGATGCAGCTGGTCGCCTTGGTTATGCTTTTGTAGATATTCGCCCGCAAATTAATCGTAGCCGCGCTGATCGTACGATTTCTATCACATTTAAAATTCTTGATGCACCTAGAGTGTATGTTGAGCGGATTAACGTGCATGGTAACGTAACTACTCTCGATAGGGTAATTCGCCGTGAGTTTCGCCTGCAGGAGGGCGATGCCTTCAACTCAGCTCGTGTGACACGTTCAGAAAATCGTTTGAAACGCCTGAACTTCTTCCGTGATGCGACGATTGAACGTTCTCAAGGCTCTAAGCCAGATCGTATTGTCCTTGATGTTAATGTAGAAGAACAAGCCACTGGTGAACTTAACGTTGGCGCCGGTTTCTCAAGTATTGAAAACTTTATTTTTGACTTCTCTATTCGTCAAAGAAACCTATTTGGTAAGGGGCAAGACCTTCGCCTTGGACTGCGGCTTTCAAGCCGGAGCCAAGAGATTGACCTAGGCTTTACCGAACCTTACTTCTTGGGGCGTAGAATCAGTGCAGGTTTTGATATCTTTGCCCGTAGATTTGATAACTCAAGATTTGGTGCAGCGTTTAACCAGGATTCTATTGGTTTCTCACTTCGTGCTGGTATGGCTATCAACGAGTTTTGGACACTTTCCACCCGCTACACTCTACGTAGAGATAATGTAGATTTGGTAGACTCGTTTGTTACCAACAATAATAACAATGGTATCTTCGATACCTTTTTCTCTGGAATTCAGAACGAGTTTGCAAACGCTGATGCCATTGAGCGTCAAGAGCTTCTCGATCTTTATGATACGAACCAATCAAATACTATTGAGATTGAAGATTTCAGTGCGGACGGGCTGTCTACACCAACGACAGAGGAACTAGCTCGCGCGGTACCTACGCTATCTCGTGCTTTCATTGATAGTTTGGGCTCACGTTTCCAATCTATCATTGGCTATTCCGTTGGTTTCGATACGCGTAACCATATCATTAGACCGACACGTGGTAGCTCGTTCTACTTCCACCAGGATTTCGCTGGTTTGGGCGGGGATGTACGTTACTTAAGAAACCGGGTAAACTTCGATAATTACTGGACACCATGGCAGGGCTGGACCTTCCGTCTGGGTGGTGAAGGTGGTTTCATCACTGGTCTTGGTCAAACAGTTCGTGTGAATGATAAATTCTATATTGGTGGCCCGCGTATTCGTGGTTTCGATAACTCTGGTATTGGCCCAAGAAACTTCAATGGTGGTAATGCCAATACTGCATCGTCACTTGGTGGTACTGCATTCTATATTGGCCGAGGGGAACTATTCTTCCCGCTGGGTGATCTAGCACTAGAAAGTGGTATCAATGCGTCAGCCTTTATTGATGTAGGGTCGTTGTTCAGAGCACAAGAAGAGCTAGCGGAATGTACGTTCTCGCGTGCTGACTTTGAGGCTTTCCAGCTTGCTCGCGAACAAGATCCAACAGTAACATTTGGTCAAGATACAGTTTGTCTGTCTGGTAATTCACCATCACCACGTATTTCTATTGGTGTAGGTGTTTCCTGGCAGTCGCCTTTTGGTCCGTTCCGAATTGATTTAGCTAAGACAATTAAGCAGCAACTTGGTGACAGACCACAAACACTACAGTTTAACGTTGGTACAACGTTCTAATAAGCTCATAGGGAAAATGGGAATAATAAGATGACATTCATCAAAACACTAAAACTTGCAGTTCTTGGAGCTATTACAGCCGCTGGACTAACCGTAGCGGCGACTGCACAAACATTTATCATTGATAATGAGCGTGTTGAAAAAGATGCCGCTGCATATAAAGATTTCAACCTACAGACAACTGATCTTCGTCAGAATATTCTACAGTTGCGTCAATATATTTCACGTGGTGGTGCTGCTGAACAGCAGATGGCTGAACTGGAAAAGCAAAAGGCAATTATCGGTAACGATAAGTATGAAGAAGAAAAGAAGAAAATTGAGCAAACATATGTAGCCGCTCAACAGAACCTTCAGGCGTATGAGTATCTATTTGATCAGGTTCGTCAAGAAGCTCTTGTTCAGGTTGAACGAGCACGTCAGCCTGTTATTCGTCAGATTTTAAAGGATCGTAAAGCGCAGTTGATTTTGCCTAAGCGCCTCGTTCTAGGTAGCGCTCCAGGTCTTGATGTAACGACAGAGTTTATTGAGCTGCTTGATGCAGAGCTACCATCTGTTACACTAACAAAATTGCCACCAAAGCAAGCGCCGACAACTACGCCTGCACCAGCGCAGCAGTAATCTCTAATTTAGGGTAGAGTGTAAGCAATGGAATTCGATATTGCTAAAATTATGGAAGCGATACCTCATAGGTATCCCTTCCTTTTGGTTGATAAGATCATTGATGTAGTGCCTGGTGAAAGCGCTGTAGGCATTAAGAATGTTACTATCAATGAAAACTTTTTTCAGGGGCACTTTCCGCAGAAACCAGTTATGCCAGGCGTTCTTATTTTAGAAGCGATGGCACAGACAGCTGGTGTTATTGCGATCGATGTACTTGGAGATGATGCTAAAGGTAAGGTGGTTTACTTTATGGGTATTGATGGTGTGAAATTCCGTCGCCCAGTTGGACCAGGTGATCAATTGCACCTTAAGCTTAACAAGACCCGTGGCGGACCTGGAAAAAGCGTTTGGAAGTTTGATGCAGTAGCTGAGGTTGAAGGCGATGTAGCTGCAACAGCTAGTCTAACAGCGATGCTTTCTGCTGAATAAGCTTTACAAAAATGAACTGTTTTAAAAGCCCGGCATTTGCTGGGCTTTTTTGTTGCTTTAGTATTCTTGGTGTGAACAGTAGAAATAAAAAAAGGGCTGGAAAACCAGCCCCTCTAATTTGATTGAATGCTCTATGTAGCTTAACGTTTATCAACTGGAACATAGTCACGCTTTGGAGCGCCAGTGAATAGCTGACGAGGGCGGCCAATCTTCTGTGTTGGGTCCTCAATCATTTCGTTCCACTGTGAAATCCAGCCAGATGTGCGCGCCAGAGCAAACAGCACAGTAAACATGCTGGTTGGGAAGCCCATAGCTTTCAGGATGATGCCTGAGTAGAAGTCTACATTCGGGTAAAGCTTCTTCTCAACGAAGTATGGATCTTCAAGAGCGATTTTCTCAAGCTCCATAGCAACATCGAAGAGAGGATCATCAACGCCAAGTTCTTCAAGCACTTTGTGTGCTGTTTCACGCATTACAGTTGCACGCGGGTCAAAGTTCTTATAAACGCGGTGACCAAAGCCCATTAGACGGAATGGGTCCGCTTTATCTTTCGCGCGGGCAATGAATTCAGGAATACGGTCTACTGTGCCGATTTCTTCAAGCATGTTCAGGCATGCTTCGTTAGCGCCACCGTGAGCAGGGCCCCATAGACATGCAATACCAGCAGCAATACATGCGAACGGGTTCGCACCAGAGGAACCTGCTAGACGTACCGTAGATGTTGAAGCATTCTGTTCGTGGTCAGCATGCAGGATAAAGATAAGATCCATTGCTTTCTCAAGCGTTGGGCTCACTTTATATTCCGCAGCAGGAACGGAGAACATCATCTTCAGGAAGTTACCAGCGTATGAAAGATCATTCTCTGGGTAAACAAATGGCTGACCAACAGAATATTTATAAGCCATTGCAGCAATTGTTGGGATTTTTGCAATTAAGCGGTAGCTGGCAACCATACGCTGATGAGGATCATCAATGTCAGTGCTGTCATGATAGAAAGCAGCAAGAGCACCAACAACACCAACCATAATAGCCATTGGGTGTGCGTCACGGCGGAAGCCGCTGAAGAAGCGGTGAAGCTGCTCGTGCACCATAGTGTGGTGTGTAATATCGTGCTCGAACTTTGCTTTTTCTTCTTTAGTCGGAAGCTCACCAAAGAGAAGCAGATAGCAAACTTCCATATAGTCGCTGTGTTCTGCTAGTTGCTCAATTGGATAACCACGGTACTGAAGCTCACCTTTGTTACCATCGATGTAGGTAATTTTAGATTCGCAGCTTGCCGTAGAGGTGAACCCCGGGTCAAAAGTAAACATGTCTGACTGAGCATACAGTTTACGGATATCAATGACCTTCGGACCCACTGACCCTTCCATAACCGGTAGATCAACGTCTAGCCCTTCGCCGGTTAGCTTGAGAGTGTCATTTGACATGGTCCTTACTCCTTCATAAAAATTAACAACTCGCCCGGAGGCAAATTGGGGTTACGCAGCAACCACATCGCGCAAACGCGCAACAGTTTCTTCCTGGCCCAAAATTTCCAGGGTTTCAGCAAGATCACCTGACTGTTTTCCTCCAGTCACGGCAGCTCTTACAGGTTGCATTACTTTACCCAGTTTTAGTTCTTCTGCCTCAGCAAAAGAAACGATTGCAGCTTTGATATCATCAGCATTCCACTGTGACACCTTCTCTAAAACAGGTGTTAGCGAGCCAAGCATTGGCACTGTGTCGCCAGAAAGTTGCTTCGCTGCTTTGTCTGTCAGACTTAGCGGACGAGTGTTACAGAAAAGAGAAGCCCCTTCATGTAGGTCCGGTAGTCTTTTTGCTCTTTCTGCAAGGCTTGGGAGCGCTTTGGTTACGCGCTCAACTTCAGTTGCATCAAGGGCATGTCCCACTTGTTCTTCTAGGTCGGATTGCACATAAGGCAAGAGTTCTGACCCATTTAATTCTTTCATATAGTAGCTGTTCACAAAGTCCAACTTGTCAAAGTCGAAGCGAGAAGGGCTTTTGCCTACATTCTCAAGTGTAAACCACTCAATTGCTTTTGCAGTTGGGATGATTTCTTCGTCACCATGGCTCCAGCCAAGGCGCAGCAGATAATTACGCATCGCTTCTGGTAGGAAGCCCATCTCTTCATAACCTTCCACTCCCAGTGCACCATGCCGTTTTGACAGTTTCTTACCGTCAGGGCCGTGGATAAGCGGAATATGAGCGTATGTAGGAATATCCCATTCCAGTGCTTTATAGATAGGGATCTGGCGGAATGCATTATTGAGATGATCATCACCACGTACAACGTGGGTTACTCCCATATCATGGTCATCTACTACCACAGCCAACATATAGGTTGGCGTGCCGTCTGAACGCATGATAATCATGTCATCTAGTTCCGCGTTCTGAACTTCTACGCGCCCTTGAACTTGATCATCAATGGCGTGAGAACCTTCGCGTGGCATCTTGATACGAATTGAATACGGTGTATTCGCAGGCGCTTGATCTTGCTTTTCGCGCCACATGTCTCCACGGAAAGGTTTACCTTCAGCACGAGCAGCGTCGCGAAGCTCAGCTGTTTCTTCTGGTGAAGAGAAACATTTATATGCATGACCACTAGCGAGCATGGCTTCCGCAACTTCACGGTGGCGGTCGGCACGGTCAAACTGGCTGATGGCGTCGCCATCCCAGTCCAATCCCATCCATTTCATACCATTTAATATCGCTTCAATCGCTTCGTCTGTTGAACGTTTGCGGTCTGTATCTTCAATTCTTAGAAGAAATTTACCATTATTCGCACGGGCAAGAAGCCAATTATATAGTGCAGTACGAGCACCACCGATGTGAAGAAAACCAGTCGGGGAGGGTGCGAAACGCGTTACAACAGTTTCGGGCATGTTTTTAGTCACGCTCAGAGCCTAAACCTTTTTAAATTTACAAAATGTCAGCAGAAATACGGGGGAGCTGACGTCCAAGATTTGTGAGGCTTGTAACATATGTTTTTCCAGAACACAAATGTGCAGTGCAGCAAAATACGCCCAGATTTTGTTAAAAAGCTCGCATAAGATGTTTAATGCGTTATTAAAATGAATAGCTTTTCTGTTTTTAGAGGCGGTTTTATTGAACTTAAGCAGGTTTGAAACGTATGTGCACCCAGAATGGCGGCTAATTGTCGCTGCCATGATGCTTGGGGCAGCCTGTTACCTTCCTATTGGCGGCAATATTACGCAGTATCACGTTATCTTTATCGGCATTCTGGTTCTCGTGATGCAGCTCCTGAAGCAAATATATCTAGCCGGGCTATTGCTGATTGTTATGTTGGGTTTGCTGAATAGCCAGGTAAACGTGGAACCTAGGCTTAATGATACCCTGATAAAAGATGGTAAGTTTTATAATCTTGTCGGCACTGCAATTCAGGTGGAAGAAAGGGTAGATAGTAGCCTTCGTCTTACTATAGAAAATGATAGCCCTCAATTTGTTGCAAGGGTCACTATTCGGAATGGTAAAACTATCTCAATCAAACAGGGGCAGCGCCTAAAAATCTCGGCTATTTTATCGAGGCCAACAGGCCCGGCTGTTCCATACGGTTATAATTTTTCCAGAGACGCCTTCTTTAAAGGGATTGATGCACAAGGCTTTGCTGTTTCTCCAGTGCAGATAGACGATACTATCAACGCGAAGTACAGTATAGATGCTTTCAGACAACAAACAGCCAAGTTACTCTATGAGAGTGTAGGAGGGCAAAATGGTGCTGTTGCTGCAGCACTTTTAGTAGGCGAGAAATCATATCTGTCTGAAGAGACTAAAGAGAATTTAAGGAAGGCAGGGTTGGCGCATTTGCTTGCAATCTCTGGCTTACATATAGGCCTAGTTGCAGCTATTGGTTTCTTTGTTTTTGAGTATATTTTTGCCCTTATTCCGGCATTGGCTTTTCGTGTTATGCCTCGGAAGCTTGCGGTGCTTCCTACCTTCCTGCTTGTTGTTATATATCTAATGATAAGCGGTGCGAGTGTTGCCACCATTCGTGCTGTCATCATGATATCGGTGGCAATGATGGCATTATTAACTGATCGCCGCGTAATTTCACTGAGAAGTGTGGCCATAGCTGCAATAGTCATCCTGCTTATCTGGCCAGAGAATATAGTTAGTATCAGTTTTCAACTTTCTTTTGCAGCAACTGCTTCGCTGGTTGCCTTTTACGAATGGTTTTCCCGTTCTGAACTTTGGCGAAGATGGCAAAGCCAACAGAATTTATGGCGAAAGCTTCTTACGGCTGTCTTTGCCGTAATGCTAACAAGTCTGATTTCCCAGATGGGTATTTTACCATTTGCCTTGTATCATTTTCAGGAAATCTCAGTAATTGCGCTAATATCTAATGTGCTTGTCTTGCCACTTGTTTCATTTCTTGTAATGCCACTATTGCTGTGTGTCTTGGTGGGGTGGACGCTGTTTGGAATAATGGCGTTTACCATTCCGCTTGGTCTATCTATTGGGGTTATTCGCGATATCGCTGCATGGTCTGCTTCTTTTAGTTGGGCTACAGCACAAACCTATCAGCTTACAGATATAGGGTTCGTAATCTTAACTTTGATTTTTATGGGAATGCTTTTAGTGAGAGAACCTAGAGTATTTTTCGCTTTGCTCATTGTAGTGCCTGGCGTCTTTTTACTCAGTTTTCGCAAACCTGTAGATATACTTATAGATAGAAACGCCAGTTTTATTGCCGTACACGATAATGATAAGATGGCTATTTCGTCTAAATATAGAGATAATTTCAGAAACAAGATTTGGTTGAAATATTGGGCCACATCTAAAGATGATATCGTTCAATTAAAACGTAGCTGTGATCAAGATGCATGCCTTTATGAGCTTAAAGGTGATAGGTACTTGGGTATTATAAAGATGATTGATGCAGTTAGACCAGTTTGCAATATTGCCGATATCATCATAATACCAACTAAATACAAAAGGCTTTGTAGAACAAGTGCATTAATTATAACCAATACCGACTTACAAAAAAGAGGCCCGTTGGGCCTCTCTTATCGAGAAAATTCAACAACTCCCGTTATGAAATGGAGCGTATCCGAACATCAAACCAAGCCTTGGAAAGAATGATTAATGATACTGTCGCATCAGGCTGACAAGTCTGCCTTGAACCTGTACGCGATCTGCTGAATATACTTGGGTCTCATAATCACGGTTCGCAGGAATAAGAGCTACATCCCTGCCTTGTCGTTGAATGGTTTTAAGTGTTGCTTCTTCGCGATCAACAAGAGCTACAACCACTTCGCCATCACGGGCTGTATCGGCACTTTCAATAATAATAGTATCACCATCCATAATGCCCATCTCAATCATAGAATCACCAGATACTTCAAGTGCATAGCAATTGCCACGGCCAATCATGCCTGCAGGCACGGAAACAAAGCTATCCTGATTTTCAAGCGCTTCAATAGGGGTACCAGCAGCAATGCGGCCATGCATTGGAATATCAAGGGTTTCAGGCTCTGATGGTGCAGGGGGCGCTTTACCAAAATTACCCGCCACTACATTAGAAGGCGTCTCTTGCTGGCCTTCTGGCATCTTGAGAATTTCAAGTGCACGAGCTCGGTTTGCCATACGGCGAATGAAGCCTCGTTCTTCAAGAGCGTTAATCAAACGGTGAACACCGGATTTGGATTTAAGGCCAAGCGCGTCTTTCATTTCATCAAAGGACGGAGAAACGCCTGCCTCTGCGAGTTTGTCCGAAATAAAGAGCAAAAGCTGATGCTGTTTTGCTGTAAGCATGCTTGGTCTCCAACCATTTTGTTTTCTATATGTTCTCTTTTAGTTCACCTTTTGGTTGGCGTCAAGAACATTAGATTAAAACGGCAGGAAGGGGACCAATTCACCAGCTTTAACGGCATCGGCATTTGGAGCCCGCACAATAAGGCCATCGGAGTTAGCTAGAACGCTGGTGTGCCCACTATCCTGAGATACTGCGGGGTCAACATGCCTGTCACCAGCTTCACCAATTAAACGAGCACGCATATAGTCTTGACGTGTACCACTAGCCGGTAGGTCTGTTGCCACTGGTAACATTACACCAGTTGGAAGGGGAGCAGGACGCCCCATCAAACGGTCAATAAGTGGGCGCAGATAGAGATAAGCGCATACAAAAGCAGATACAGGGTTTCCGGGCAGGCCCAAAACATGCTGCTTACCATTCTTGCCGTAAATAAGTGGCTTGCCTGGGCGCATTGCTACCTTCCAGAAATCAAGTGCCATGCCTTCTTCCGCGAGAGCTTGTTGCATGAAATCACGGTCACCAACAGAGGCCCCTCCAATAGTCACCAGTACATCTGCCTTCTTACCTTTTTGAAGAGCGGCCTTTAGGCTTTCGATGCTGTCACCAGCATGGCCTAAATCTAGCACTTCAGCGCCGATATCTTTTATAAAGGCATTCAGCTGCGGTGAGATACTGTTCACTGTTTGATAATCTTCAAACTTATGAGTATCTGGGCTGGCTAGTTCGTCACCTGTCGCAAGGATAGCGACGGTTGGAGCTTTATAAACCATAAGGGAACCATGTCCTGCACTCGCCGCAAGGCCAATACTCTTTGGTGTCATAAAGGTGCCAGCTTCAAGTACAATCTGTCCTTCAGAAAAGTCATATCCTTTCATGCGGATATGCTTGCCAACATTAGGGCTATCATCGGTGAATATGCCACCTTCTGCAGGGCCTGTGTTTTCCTGAATAACTACTTGGTCAGCACCGGCTGGAACAGGCGCACCAGTAAATATACGAACAGTTTCACCTTTTCTTACGGTGCCTTTGAAAGGCTCCCCAGCGGCGCTTGTGCCTGCAAGTTTGAACGTAACCTCAGAACCGGTGAGGTCGCTGCTGTTTACAGCATAACCATCCATTGCAGATACATCGGATGCTGGCTGAGAACGGCGTGCTTTAATTGCCCCGACAAGAACTCGGCCAGAAGCATCCTGAAGGCTTACTTTTTCTGTCGTCAACAAATCAGCAGATGTGACGATGCGTGTGAATGCTTCTTCAACAGAGATCATACCTCAGCCTCATATTTTCCTGATTTGCCACCTTCCTTTAGAAGAAGGCGGGTGCCGCTAATAACCATAGCTTTATCAACCGCTTTAGCCATATCATAAAGGGTAAGGGCAGCCACGCTTGAAGCGGTCAAAGCTTCCATTTCAACGCCGGTCTGTCCTGATACTTTCACACGGCTTTCTATGCGAATTTGTGTATCGCCAACAGGTTCTATCTCAACCTTCACACTCGTGATGGGAAGAGGGTGGCAGAGTGGGATGAGGTCACTGGTTTTCTTGGCAGCCATAATACCAGCAAGACGAACAGCAGCGATAACATCACCTTTGGGGAGGTCGCCACCCAAGATCAGCTTTTGGGTTTCTGCTTCCATAGTGACAAAGGTTTCAGCGATGGCAATACGGGAAGTAACAGTTTTCTCACCCACATCAACCATGTGGGCGGCGCCTTTTTCATCAATATGAGTTAACCTGCTCATGCTGCACCTTTCTGGAGGTTTCTTACTGCAGCACCAACATCATCTTGGCGCATAAAGGTTTCGCCGATAAGGAAGGTGGATGCACCTACGGCATCACACTGCGCTAGATCTTCAGTTGTACGAAGGCCTGACTCCGCTACAGCAATGCGGTCAGTCGCGTATTTAGGCGCTAAAGATAGCGTATTATCAAGCGACACTTCCATGGTTTTAAGGTTGCGATTGTTCACACCAATAAGTTTTGATTTTAACTTAAGGGCGCGATCAAGTTCTTCCTGGTTATGTACCTCTATAAGGGCATCCATACCCCATTCGTGTGCAGCTGTTTCCATTTCGGCAGCGAGGGTATCATCAAGCGCGGCCATAATAATGAGGATACAGTCTGCTCCGAGGGCGCGTGCTTCAGGAACCTGATATAGATCAACCATAAAATCCTTGCGAAGTGCAGGGATACTTACGGCGTTTCTGGCTTGAACCAGATATTGATCATCACCTTGGAAGTAAGGGATATCTGTAAGGACAGACAAACAAGCAGCACCACCTTCTTCATAAGCTTTTGCAAGTGTTGCCGGATCAAAATCATTAGGGCGGATAAGGCCTTTGGAAGGACTTGCTTTTTTGATTTCACAAATAAAACCGTATTCGCCAGCTGTTTTCTTGGCCTCTAGTGCATTGATAAAACCGCGTGGCGCAGAAGCTTCTTTTGCACGTGTTTCTTGCTCAGCTAAGCTTAGTTTAGATTTAACCGAAGCAACATGCTCGCGTTTACGGTCACAAATTTCTGCGAGAATATCAGCCATTATTGTCCTCTGGGCGGAATTTATTAGTGTAGGCAACCCACTGTTCAAGGGTTTGTAAGGCTTTACCTGAATCAACTGCATTAGCGGCGAGTTTTAAGCCCAAGGCAAAATCAGGCGCGACATCAGATACAACAAGTGCAGCGGCGGTGTTCATCAACACAATGTCCCGGTACGCTGATTTCTGGCCTGCAAGCAAATCTTTGATCGCTGCAGCGTTTACATCAGCGTCGCCGCCTTTCAGGTCTTCAATTGAAGCTGTTTCCAAACCATAATCATTTGGGTGGATGTCAAATTCAGTAATTACACCCCCTTTAAGCTCAGCTACTGATGTGGTTGTTGTGTTAGTGATTTCATCAAGGCCATCATGACCGTGAACCACCCAAACATGTTCGCTTCCAAGTTTTAATAGTACTTCAGCCATCGGGCGTAACCACTTGCGGTCAAATACACCAAGTACCTGGCGTTTCGTTTGCGCTGGGTTCGCAAGCGGGCCGAGAAGATTAAAGATTGTTCTTAGCTGTAATGAACCACGAGCAGGTGCCACATGTCGCATTGCCTTGTGATGGGCAGGGGCAAACATGAAGGCATAGTTATTTTCTTCAAGGCTTTGCTCATTAGCTGCTTTATCAAGTTCCAGATAAGCACCGAATGACATGAGAACATCAGCTGAACCGGACTTTGAAGAAACTGAACGGTTCCCGTGCTTCGCAACGATAGCGCCCGCCGCAGCTGCAACAAACGCGGAAGCGGTTGAGATATTATAGGTACCGTGGCCGTCACCACCGGTGCCGCATGTATCAACGGATAATAGAGGAGCCTCCAGCTTTTCAGCTTTGGCTCTGAGCACTTTTGCTCCGCCAACGATTTCGTCTACGGTCTCGCCGCGCACACGTAGAGCCATAATGAAAGCAGCCATTTGTGCAAGGTCGGCGTTGCCAGACATGATTGTATCGAATGCTGCCGTACTTTCTTCTACTGATAACCTGTGGCCATCAGCGAGTTGAGCAAGTATGGGACGAAGATCTGCCATAAGGATCAAGCCTCTGCTTTACAGATATCAAGGAAGTTCTTGAGTAGTGTATGCCCGTGTTCAGACGCTATACTTTCCGGGTGGAACTGTACACCGTGAAGAGAATATTCTTTGTGCTGAAGCCCCATAATCAAACCATCTTCAGTTTCGGCAGTGATTTGAAGGCAATCTGGAAGCGTTTCTCTTTCTACAAGTAGGGAGTGATAGCGTGTTGCAGTGTAAGGAGATGGGATATCCTTGAAGATGCCTGTGCCGTCATGAGAAATAGGGCTTGTTTTGCCGTGCATAACATAAGGAGCGCGTTTCACTTCGCCTCCAAAAATCTGTCCAAGCGATTGATGACCAAGGCAGACCCCTAACAGTGGAGTTTTGCCTTTAACAGCATCAATCAAGGCCATGCATATACCTGCTTCATTCGGTGTGCATGGACCTGGGCTGAGGATGATGCCTTCTGGCTCTTTCTCCAGAACTTCTTCAACGGTGATCTGATCATTACGGTGCACTTCAATTTCAGCACCAAGATCGGTTAGATAATGATACAAATTGTAAGTAAAGCTGTCGTAATTATCGATCAAGATATACATTGGGATAGTCCGCTGATTCATAACAAAGTTTGGACAATGCTTTTTTCATCTGGAAAGTCAATGCCAGAGAACACTATAAGGCATAAAAATACTAAACAAAGAAGTGAGTTTCCGTGAAGTTGCAGAGTTTTTCATATATAGCCAAAATTACTTCTGTTTTCACGGATACAGAAAAACGCAGAAAACTTGGCATGATTGCTGGTTTTTTTTATGCCTGTGTAGTGCTAGCTATTGTTTATGCGATGGTTGACATCCTTCAAAATGGGCAAGAGGCCGTTGAAATTGAAGAAAAGGTTGCTCAACCAATTATAGAGCAAGCCAGCAGCTCCATTCAAATTACAGTCCCATCGTTACCTGAGGTTAAACCTGAACAAGGTTTGCCAGAGACACGGGAGGTGCCCTCAAAATCTGCCTGGCGGCAGAATGCGGCAGTTTGGACAGAGACCAATTTACCCAAAATTGCCATTGTTATTGATGATTTGGGCCTAGATGAAGAAGCCAGCATAAAACTTGCTGAACTTAAAGGACCTCTAACCCTTGCTTATTTGCCGTATGCAGAAGGATTAAAATGGCAAACGGAAGCGGTTAGAAAGGCAGGGCATGAGCTTATGGTGCACCTACCTATGCAGCCTCATAATGCAGCCGCTGATCCGGGCCCAAACGCCCTGATTGATGGTTTGGTATTACAGGAATTTGAACGTCGAATAGATTGGAATTTGCATCAATTCGAAGGATTTGTTGGTGTAAATAATCATATGGGCAGTAAGCTTACTGAAGATCCGGCTCTCATGGTTCGCGTTATGGCGCATCTTCAAAATGGTGGTTGGGTGTTTTTAGATAGCCTCACATCACCAAAAACAGTAGCAGAAAGAGCTGCAAAAGCGAGTGGCGTACCTACGATTGCCCGTGATGTTTTCCTGGATAACGATAGAGATGAACAGTTAATCTGGGAACAGATGCTGAGAGCTGAACGTATCGCTAAACATAGAGGATATGCTGTGGTTATTGGTCATCCATATCCTGAAACCATGGCTGTATTAAAACGGTGGACGGCAGATATTGAACAGCGAGGAATTGCGCTGGTGCCAGTCAGCCAGTTGATAGCTGAAAAAGAAGGTGTCGCGCATCTAGCGGACACCTCCACAAAATTTAATTAGTGTTTATTTTTAGCCGCGATTGGAGCGAGCAAACCTGATAGCTTCTTTTGCAGCTACTACCAGTGCACGCGCTTTATTATGGCATTCTTGATATTCAGATTCAGGATCACTGTCTGCTACAACACCAGCGCCTGCTTGCACATGCATTTTGCCGTCTTTTACAACTGCCGTTCTAAGAACAATACATGTGTCCATCATGCCGTTGGCGCTAAAGTAACCAACACTGCCGGCGTAGGGGCCTCGAGCATCAACTTCAAGCTCGTCAATGATTTCCATGGCACGAACTTTTGGTGCGCCTGAAACTGTACCGGCAGGGAAGCCAGCAGATAGGGCATCAATTGCATCATATTTAGGGTCAAGTACACCCACCACATTGGAAACAATATGCATTACGTGAGAATAGAGTTCGATAGTGTTGCGGGAAGTTACCTCTACTGAACCAGGCTTAGAAACGCGGCCAACGTCATTACGGCCTAAATCCAGAAGCATCAAATGCTCTGAAAGTTCTTTCTGATCTGCTAGCAGGTCAGCTGCCAAAGTATCATCTTCTTCCGGCGTCATGCCGCGTTTCCGCGTGCCGGCGATGGGCCGAATGGTTACTTCCTCATCCCGTAATCTTACGAGGATTTCTGGGCTTGAACCTACAATTGCGAAATCATCAAAAGCCAGATGATACATAAATGGTGATGGATTTGTTCTACGGAGTGCACGGTATAGTGCAAATGGAGGCAACTCAAACGGCATGGTAAAACGCTGGCTGAGAACTACCTGAAATATATCACCTGCTAGAATATATTCCTGAGCCTTCGCTACCATTTCATGGAATTGATCTCGGCTGGTATTAGAAACAGCGTCTTGTTCAGAAATGTCAGCACCATTTGCCATGAGAGGAAGTGGTGCATCAAGGCGGTCCAACATTGCATCAATACGTGCTTCCGCTCGTGCTAATGCCTCATCCGCGGAAATACCATTTTTCGGGCGTACCGGTGTAACTAACGTTACAAGGTTTGTAACACTATCAAACACCGCCATAACCGTTGGGCGAACAAAGATGGAGGTAGACATACCAAGTGGATCGGGTTTGGCGGTGCCGATATCTTCCATCTGGCGTACCATGTCATATCCCATATGGCCAACGAGGCCAGCGGCCATTGGGGGCAGGGGATGTGGTAGGTCAATAAGGCTTTCTGCCAAAATTTCACGTAGGCATTGAAGGGGGTGCCCTTGCATTGGTTCAAACGTGTTTTCACCCGGTTCGTCTGCATTTCTACAAACCTCAGTATCTGAGCCATCGTTTCGCCAGATAAGGTCGGGTTTAAGGCCGATAATAGAATAACGACCACGTGTTTCGCCGCCCTCTACGGATTCAAGAAGGAAGCTGTGTTTTACATTTTGGGAAAGCTTAATATAAGCAGAAACCGGTGTATCAAGATCAGCCACAAGAGTGTTGAACACTACTTGTGGCTGGCCATCATTGTATCGTTTTTTAAAATCAGACATGCCTAAACATTTACTGAATTGGTTGGTCGTTGAACAGCTGTTGTTTCAGTTGATTGTTCACAGTTGGTTTATATTCGTTGAGCAGATAAGCCTGATACTGTGCAAAAATCTCATTTGTCATCGCAGCGTTTAGCTCAGTAACAATAGCTGCTACTTGTGTAGGGCGTTCCTCAGGGTTTCCTGGGCGCACTTCATCAACTCGAACCACAACATAGCCTGCGTTACCCGCAGAGCGTTCAAAATCAATCTGACCCTTTGGTAGGTCAAAAATTAGCGTACGGATATTTTGTGAGAGGTTAGAATTAGCGTCAGCAGTACGAGCTACATTCTTAGCGTCAAAGGAAATACCGTTAAGCTCTTCAGCAACCTTGATCGCATCATCACCTTGTTCAAGACGAGCTTTCGCCTGTTCCGCTAGTTCACCAGCCTTTTCCAGTTTACGAGCCGCAATCATTGTTGTGTTGATTTCAGCTTTCATATCTTCAAAGGAGCGCTGCTCAGGAGCTTTTATCTCAGTTAATTCCGCAAGGAAGATACCTTTGTCACTATCACGAGGATCAATATCCATGATTTCTGGTTCATCGCCAAGTTCGCGTTTTGTAATGTCTGAAAGAACAGCATATTCTTCAGCGGTTGTTACAGCTGCTAAGCCGTTTTCACCCAAACCACGAGCGTCAATGTTTGTTACTTGAGCCAAGTTGAGACCAAACTTTTCTGCGAGGGCATCAAGGTTTGGTTCTTCGTCCAGTTCGATATCCAGATCTTTCTGGAAATCATACATCAAATCAATCGCGCGTTCTTTTTGGTAAGTCTCAGCGAGTTCTGCTTTTACGTCTTCAAAAGAACGGGAGTTAGCAGGAACAACTTCTGAAACTTTATAAATGCTATAGCCACCAATACCCTGGAGAGGGCGGCTTACGCCTTGGTCCGACAAAGTGAATACTTCTTCAGCGGTTGTTGGGTTATAGAATGATGCAAGGTCTTCTTTGGTAAATTCACCAAGGTTAATTTCTTCGGCAGTAAACTCTGTAACAGAGGCTCCAGCCTCAACAAAGTCTGTACCTGCGTTTACAACAGCGAGAAACGCATTGGCTGCGGCTTCATCACTAAAAGTTACTTGTTGAAGTTTGCGCTTCTCAGGCTGCACGAATTCATTAATGCGGGCATTATAATCTTGCTGAAGAGCCTCATCATTAACTTCTACATGGTCAGCAAATGTATTTGGTGTTGCAAGGATATAACGATAAGAGCGGCGCTCCGGTGTCATATATCCTGCTTTATTATCTTCATAATATTGCTGAAGCTCTTCATCTGTCGGTGCTGAAAAGTCAGTGATATCTTCAGCATTGAAGTTAATCATCGTAGCTTTACGGCGTTCTGCGCGCCAAGTGTATAGCGCTTTGGCAGCATTTGAAGTCGCCATTTTTTCATTAGTTAGACTATTGAGCAGGTAACCACGAGAAATGCCATCACGAATATCATTAAGCAGTTCTTGCTCAGTTACGCCGGCTTGACGGAGCGCTTGATCCATCAAGTCACGGTTAAAACTACCATCGGGAAGGGTAAAGGCATCAATCGCCAGAAGCTCTTTGGCTACCTGTTCATTTGTCGCGCGCATGCCCAGATCTTTCATGTGCTGCGTAACAGCAGCTTGAGCAATAAGTTGCTGCAAGACCTGATCATCAAGGCGCATCATAGTGATGATTTCATTAGAGCTAAACTGTCCACCAAACTGTTGCTGCATCGTTTGTGCACGATTTTGAACTTCGTTGAATAGACGTTGAGCGGAAACATCTGTTTCACCAACAGTTGCTACATTTTGGTTTCCAACGTTCAACATACTTGGGCCGATACCCCAGATAGCGAAGGCAGCGATCAAAAGACCAAGAAGAATTTTAATAACAATGGAATCCAACCCACCACGAAATTTGAGCAGCATTTGCCCAGCTCCTGTCGATAACATCAATATAATTTATACACTATGTGTATGCCACATAGGGCGCGCATCATAAGCATGCTTATCAAAAGCCGCAACTCTCTTAATGAGAATAACAAAAACAGTTGAATTTTAAGTGTGCTAGGGCTGGTGAAATGGGAATATATTTGTTAAGCAGCAGAAAATCATAATAACCAATAAATATATTAAGAGAGACCCCAATGACTACACCTACACCACTGGTCGCCGGAAACTGGAAGATGAACGGGCTTTCTTCCAGTTTAGCAGAATTTGAAGCGCTGGAAACTTTTGTTAAAGAACAGGCAGAAGCCTCTTGTGAGTTATTGATTTGTCCACCATTTACGCTTGTAGCGGCTATGGCCGTAAAAGCTGGAGGAAATGTGAAGGTTGGTGCTCAGGATTGCCATTTTAATAAATCTGGTGCTCATACAGGTGATATCTCTGCTGAAATGTTGAAGGACATTGGTGCTGAGTATATTATTGTTGGTCACTCTGAGCGCCGTGCAGATCACGAAGAAACCAGTGATACGATTAATGCGAAAGCTGCAGCTATTCATGGCGAAGGTCTTTCGGCTATTGTATGTGTTGGCGAAACAGAAGAAGAACGCGATGCGGGGCAAACTGAAACAGTGGTTCTTGGGCAGCTTCTGGTTTCTGTACCTGATAGCGCCGCACCAACAAATACCGTGATTGCCTATGAGCCAGTTTGGGCCATCGGTACTGGTAAAACGCCTACAGTTGCTGACGTAGCTGAAACTCATACAGCAATCCGCGGCGCTCTTGTTGAGCGATTCGGTGAAGCTGGCAAAGAGTTCCGTATTTTATATGGTGGTTCAGTTAAGCCATCAAATGCTGATGAGTTAATGGCGGCGGATAATGTAAATGGTGCCCTTGTGGGAGGCGCTAGTTTAAAGGCTTCTGACTTCAACGGTATTATTGACGCGTACAGATCGTAAAATAATACTTGGCAAGCGGGGTTGCTTTGGTTTAGAAACCCCGCTTTGAAACAGGTTGGATATTATGTATCCTGCTTTACGTCAGTTTAAATGTTTTAGGACAGGTTAATGCAAACAGTTTTGCTGAGCATCCATTTGATTGTTGCACTTGCGCTTGTAGTTACAATTCTTCTTCAGCGTTCTGAAGGTGGCGCACTTGGTATTGGCGGCGGTCAAGGTGGTATGATGACTGCGCGTGGCGCGGGCGATCTGTTGACTAAAACAACAAAATGGTTGGCAATCGTATTTTTAGCAAATTCACTACTTCTTGGCTGGTATGCAGCTAATAAGCAAAGTGAAGCTGATGCGGTGGTGGAAGCGGCTGAAGAACAGCCGGTTGAAAAACCAGCTGACCAACTCCCTGAAATACCTACCGTTCCAAACGGCGGGTAAGACAAAGAGACTTTAAAGCGGGGGCCAAGAGCCCCCGTTTCTCTTTTTGTAGAAGCGTAATTCATCTGTCTGCCAGTGCTTGGCGGACATAAAGTGTTGTTTAAGAGAGGCGATATGACACGCTATATTTTCATTACTGGTGGTGTGGTAAGTTCACTTGGAAAAGGTTTGCTTTCTGCATCTTTGGGCGCGTTGCTTCAAGCACGTGGTTATTCCGTTCGTTTGCGTAAGCTGGATCCGTATCTGAACGTTGATCCAGGAACAATGAGCCCATACCAGCACGGTGAAGTATTTGTAACTGATGATGGCGCAGAAACCGACCTTGATCTTGGCCACTATGAGCGTTTCACTGGCGTTGCCTCACGCCAGAGCGATAATGTGACATCTGGCCGTATCTATTCGCAGATCATTCAAAAAGAGCGTCGTGGTGATTATCTGGGTGGTACAGTACAAGTTATCCCGCATGTAACAGATGCCATTAAGGATTTTGCCCTTGCAGAGCAGGACGGTATTGATTTCATGCTTTGTGAAATTGGCGGTACCGCGGGTGATATCGAAGCAGCTCCATTTATGGAAGCTATTCGTCAGCTATCTATTGAACTTGGTCGTGGCCGTTCAATTTTCACACACCTAACACTTGTGCCTTATCTTGCTGCGGCGGGTGAGTTGAAAACTAAACCTACACAGCATAGTGTGCGGGACCTTCGTTCTATTGGTATCCAGCCAGATATTCTCGTTTGTCGTTCTGAGCATCCGATCCCGGATAGCGACCGTCGTAAGATGTCACTTTACTGCAACGTAGCAGAAACAGCCGTTATTCCAGCGCTTGACGTAAGCACAATCTATGAAGTGCCGATCTCTTACCATAAAGAAGGTCTTGATAATGAAGTATTAAAGGCTTTTGGTCTCGCGCATTCAGAAAAACCAGATCTATCTCGTTGGGAAGATATTGTTGACCGTATCAAAAAGCCTGAAGGTGAGGTAACGGTTGCTGTTGTTGGAAAATATACCGGCCTGCCAGATGCTTATAAGTCACTAAACGAAGCGATTATCCACGGCGGTATCGCAAATCGTGTGAAAGTAAATATCAAGTGGTTCGAATCTGAAATCTTCGAAAGTGAAGATGCGATGGAAAAACTTGAGAATGTGAACGCTATCCTTGTGCCAGGCGGTTTTGGTAAGCGTGGAACAGAGGGTAAAATCGCAGCTGCTAAATTCGCACGTGAGCACAATGTACCTTACTTTGGTATTTGTCTGGGTATGCAGATGGCAACTGTTGAAGCAGCGCGTAATATGGCGGGTGTAAAAGATGCCGGTTCTACAGAGTTTGGCGAACAAGCTAATCCGCTAGTAGGCTTAATCACTGAGTGGGTGCGTGAAGACGGTAGTGTTGAGCAGCGTACCGAAGACACAGATCTTGGCGGCACAATGCGCCTTGGTGCATATCCTGCTGTTCTGAAAGAAGGCTCTAAGGTAGCTGAGATTTACGGCAAAACTGAAATTGAGGAACGTCACCGTCACCGCTACGAGGTGAATATTGGTTATGTTACGCAGTTAGAAGAAGCAGGCGTGCTATTTTCGGGTATGTCACCGGATGGTGAACTTCCTGAAATTATCGAGCTTCCGGATCATCCTTGGTATATTGGCGTACAGTTCCACCCTGAACTTAAGTCGAAACCATTTGATCCGCATCCGCTATTTGCAAGCTTCATTGAAGCAGCACTAAAGCAGAGCCGTCTGGTTTAAGTATTAAGACAAAATTATTTCTTTAAAAGGAGGCTTTTAGGCCTCCTTTTTGCATTATAAAGCCTAGGTTCCTATGATAGCGATATCTACAGAGGGTAAAAGAATGCTGAGATTAGTTGTTGCGATATTATTGTCCATTTGCATTAGTTGGGGTGTAAGTGCAGATAAAGACAAAGAAAAATCTATTGAAGCATTAAATGTAGTAACTGAATTGGTTGTGCAGCATTCAGGCGAAAACAATCCTGTCACCCTGAAAAAACTATCAACCGACATTGAGCGTGCTTGGCGAGAGTTCGGCAAATATTACCCTGACGATCATATCTTGATGGCACGCTTTAGCCTGTTACGTGCAAGGAGCCTTTACGCCTCAGGTAAGCTTCAAAAGGCAGTTGCGGCTTGGCAGTTTGCACTTCAAAGTCAGCCTCCCGGGACGGAGCCATCTATTCGTATTCAACTTCTAACAGAGGCGGCTTCCGCAAGTACTGAAGCTGGCAGTTTTGAAAAGGCTGCTGAGTATTTCGCAGCTTCGCGCGCTGTAGCAGTGCAGCGAGGTAAAGAAGTTGCTCATTCTCAGCTGTATCTTCGGCTTAAGGAGTTGGATACAATCGGGCAGGGGCTGGAGTGGCGTCGTTTGAATGATGCGCTACTTGATCTCAGGAAATTCTCTCAGCAATTTGTGATATGGTCATCGCCGCGGCTTGATGCTCTTTTGGGGGAAGCCGAGCTTCGCTTCCAGCTTCAGCCTAATACGGATGAAAAACGCTTGGACCTTGCTGCTCTTAAGGCACAAATTGAGTTATCACAAAAAGGTCTTGGCGATAATATTGGCCCCATGCAGCTTGAACGGTTACGCACACTTTTCTATGCGTTAGAAGACCATTGGCAGCTATAACCAGTTAAATCTACACTGGATTCTTCTCAATACTTGCGATTTTGGCGGAATGTGGGTATTTAACCCGCATCTGTTTACCCCTTTTCTCTTTTGAGCATTAAGGAAATCTCCATGAGTGCAATTATTGATATTGTAGGTCGCGAAATTCTGGATAGTCGCGGCAACCCAACTGTTGAAGTTGATGTTATTCTTGAAGACGGCGGCTTTGGCCGCGCTGCAGTACCTTCTGGTGCTTCTACTGGCGCGTATGAGGCGGTGGAATTGCGTGATGGCGGTGGTCGCTACCGCGGTAAGGGGGTTCAAAAAGCTGTTGAAGCCGTAAATGGTGAACTGTTTGAGGCGCTTGTTGGTCTGGACAGTGAAGATCAGTTGATGATCGACCAAGCCATGATGGAAATCGACGGTACTGAAAATAAGAGCCGCTTGGGGGCAAATGCTATTCTTGGTATTTCTCTTGCGATTGCAAAAGCGAGCGCTGATAGCCTTGGTGTTCCATTATACCGCTATATCGGCGGTGCAAACGCACATGTTATGCCTGTGCCAATGATGAATATCATCAACGGTGGTGAACATGCAGATAACCCTATCGATGTTCAAGAATTTATGATCATGCCGGTAAATACCGATAGCTGTACAGATGCTATTCGTATTGGTGCTGAGATTTTCCACGAACTTAAGGCAAAGTTAAGTGCTGCGGGCCATAATACGGCTGTTGGGGATGAAGGTGGTTTTGCACCAAATCTTGCTGGTTCCGAAGATGCCATTAAATTCATTATGGAAGCGATTGAGAGCGCTGGCTACAAAGCTGGTGAGGATGTTTATCTGGCGATTGATGCCGCATCTAGCGAATTCTATAAGGATGGTACCTATAACCTGAAAGGTGAGGGTAAGACACTCACAAGCCAGGAAATGGCTGAATACTGGGCAGATCTAGTTGCGCGTTATCCAATTATTTCCATCGAAGATGGTATGGACGAAGATGACTGGGAAGGCTGGAAGATCCTGACCGATATGGTTGGTGATAAATGTCAGCTGGTTGGTGATGATTTGTTTGTAACAAATCCTGCGCGTCTTGCTGATGGTATTGAGCAAGGTGTTGGCAATTCTATCCTTGTGAAGGTGAACCAGATTGGTACGCTAAGTGAAACAATGAAGGCTGTAGATATGGCGCACCGCGCTCGCTACACTTCTGTGATGTCGCACCGTTCTGGCGAAACAGAAGATGCAACGATTGCTGATTTGGCGGTAGCGCTTAACTGTGGTCAGATCAAAACAGGATCACTTGCACGTTCTGATCGTCTCGCTAAATATAATCAGCTTATTCGTATTGAGGAAGAGCTTGGTGATACGGCTGTTTATGCCGGTACATCAATTCTAAGAAAATAGGCTTAGATTTTAAAAAATGCTGCCACTAGAATCACTTGCGAATCTAGTGGCATTTTTTTATCAAAAAACCTTTGAATTTATTGATTTTTTTCTTGCATGCCCGAGTCGCTTATGAGATGATTCGTTTATGAAGAAGATCATGCACATATCAAAGAATATCAGCCAAGCCTGGGCTACCGGTTTATGGTTTTTCCTGATTGCTTATTTTGCAATTCATGCATTTCAAGGCGAGAGTTCCTTGTCTGCACTGAAAGAGCTTGAGCAGCAGGAATTTGCACTTAAGCAGCAGGCACAAGATATTGCCGCTGTTCGTTATGCTTTGGAAATGCGTACAGAGAAAATGGGCGGTCAAACGGTTGATCCTGATCTTCTTGAAGAACAGGTGAGGGCGCGTCTTGGCTTTGCACATCAGGATGAAGTTATTCTGTTTCTAGAATAATTGAATACATTAATTAACTAAAAATAAGTTAATTAAGTAAAATCTATATATTTCAGTAACTTATACCCCCTTGCAAAAGACCTTCTAGAGGGTTATCTATTGTGACGAAGTGAAGTTCGATAGGTATTCTCCTATTTCCTTTCTCAGGAAGGTCTAAATGACTACAAAAAAGACATCTACAAAAGCTGCAGCCTCCCCAAAACGCCGCAGCAGTAAAACAGCTCTCTATAAACCTACCAATGATGAGCTAGTTGATTTTTATAAAGACATGTTGTTGATCCGTCGCTTTGAGGAAAAAGCGGGTCAAATGTACGGTATGGGCCTTATTGGTGGTTTCTGTCACCTCTATATTGGTCAGGAAGCCGTGGTTGTTGGTGTTCAAACAGCATTGAAAAAAGGCGATAGCGTTATCACTGGTTACCGCGAGCATGGTCATATGCTTGTTGCGGGTACAGATGCTAAAGCTGTTATGGCTGAACTTACTGGTCGCTCAGGTGGCTGCTCTAAGGGTAAGGGCGGTTCGATGCATATGTTTGACCCTGAGAATGGTTTCTACGGTGGCCATGGTATTGTAGGTGCACAGGTTTCTCTTGGTACAGGTCTCGCGTTTGCTGCTAAATACAAGAAAACTGACAATGTTGGTGTTGCTTACTTTGGTGACGGTGCCGCGAACCAGGGGCAGGTTTACGAGAGCTTCAATATGGCTCAGATCTGGAACCTCCCGGTGATTTATATCATTGAAAACAACCAATATGCGATGGGGACAAGTGTAAGCCGTTCTAGCTCTGAAATTGAGCTGTATCGCCGCGGTGAAAGCTTCCGTATTCCTGGCGAGCAAGTTGATGGTATGAACGTACTGGCTGTTCGCGCCGCTATGGACAAAGCTGTAAAGCACTGCCGTGAAGGCAAAGGTCCATATATCCTTGAGATGAAAACATATCGCTATCGTGGCCACTCAATGTCTGATCCAGCGAAATACCGCTCTAAGGAAGAAGTGCAAAAAATGCGTTCTGATCATGATGCTATTGATCAGATCAAGAACATGATTCTTGATGCAGGTATTATGGATGAAGCGGCACTGAAAGGCATTGATAAAGAAGTGAAAGCAGTTGTTGCTGAAGCAGCAGCGTTCGCTCAGGAATGCCCAGAGCCTGATCTTTCTGAACTATACACTGATGTGCTTGCTTAAGGGGTTTTGAATAATGGCTATTGAAATTACTATGCCTGCACTTTCCCCAACGATGGAGAAAGGCACACTAGCAAAATGGCTTGTGAAAGAAGGCGATACAATTGAAAGCGGTGATGTAATCGCTGAAATCGAAACTGATAAAGCTACGATGGAAGTTGAAGCGGTTGATGAAGGTACAGTCGCTAAAATTTACATTGAAGAAGGCGCTGAAGATGTGGCTGTTGGCACACTCATCGCCATGCTTGCTGAAGAAGATGAAGATGTTGCCAGCGTTGCAGCGGGCGGCGCTGCTGCTCTGGCACCAACGGTTACAGCTACTGTACCTGCTCAGGAAGAGGTTTTCGTGGCACCAGCTGGCCCAGTTGCCGTAGCAGTAGCTGAAGATCCTGAAATTCCTGAAGGTACAGCAATGATCAACCAGACAGTTCGCGAGAGCCTTCGTGATGCTATGGCTGAAGAAATGCGCAAAGACCCAGACGTGTTCGTTATGGGTGAAGAAGTTGCTGAATATCAGGGTGCCTATAAGGTTACTCAAGGCCTTCTAGATGAATTTGGCCCAGATAGGGTAATTGATACACCGATTACAGAACACGGCTTTGCTGGTCTTGGTGCTGGCGCAGCGTTTGCCGGCCTTAAGCCAGTGATTGAGTTCATGACGTTCAATTTCGCTATGCAGGCGATTGATCACATCATCAACTCAGCGGCAAAAACACGGTATATGTCTGGCGGTGTTGTTGAATGTCCTATCGTATTCCGCGGCCCGAACGGTGCGGCGTCCCGTGTAGGCGCTCAGCACAGCCAAAACTATGCGGCATGGTATGCGAATGTTCCTGGTCTCAAGGTTATTGCGCCGTATGACGCACGTGATAATAAAGCGCTTCTAAAAGCGGCAATTCAGGATCCGAACCCGGTGGTATTCCTTGAGAACGAGCTGATGTATGGTGAAACATTCGATGTTCCTGATTTGCCTGATTATACAGCGCCGATCGGTAAGGCTCGTATTTTCACTGAAGGTACAGACGTAACAATCGTTTCATACTCAATCACGGTTGGTGAAGCCATCAAGGCGGCTGAAATGCTGGCTGAAGAAGGTATCAGCGCAGAAGTGATTGATCTCCGTACAATTCGCCCCCTTGATCTTGATACGCTGATTGAAAGTGTGAAGAAAACAAACCGCTGCGTTGTTGCGGAAGAAGGTTGGCCACAGTGTTCTGTAGCAAGCGATGTTTCTGCACAGCTTATGGAGCAGGCGTTCGATTATCTGGATGCGCCGGTTACACGAGTGAACAGTGTTGATGTACCGCTTCCATACGCTAACAACCTTGAAAAAGCAGCAGTTGTTAGCGCAGAGGATATCGTAAAAGCAGCTAAAGCTGTTTGTTACACAGATTAAGAATTGGTTGAAAGGAAGGGCAATGCTCTTCCTTTCCCGTTTTAGATAAGAATTCAAAAAAGGCGCTGCCGGGTACGGCGGGTTAAGCCCCAAATCAAGGGATAAGCCAAATGTCTATTGAGATTTTCATGCCAGCTCTTTCTCCAACAATGGAAAAAGGTACGCTTGCAAAATGGCTCGTTAAAGAAGGCGATACAGTTGAAAGCGGCGATGTGATCGCTGAAATCGAAACCGATAAGGCGACGATGGAAGTTGAAAGCATTGATGATGGTACTGTAGCAAAAATTCTGGTTGCTGAAGGTACAGATGATGTGCCGGTAGGCCAGATTATTGCTGTGCTCGCAGAAGATGGTGAAGAAGTTGGTGATGTAGATGTCTCTGCTGCTCCAGCGGCATCGCCTGCACCTGTTGCTGAAGCACCAAAAGCGTTAGATACTCCTGCACCAACAACACCAGTTGCTGCACCAGCTGCTGCTCCGGCACCGTCAACAGGCGATCGCGTAAAAGCGTCGCCGCTTGCAAAACGCATTGCGAAGCAGGCTGGTCTTGATATTGCGACTGTTGCAGGCACAGGCCCGCATGGCCGTATCATCAAGCGCGATGTTGAGGCTGCGATGGCGGCTCCTCCAGCTGCAGTTCCTGCGGCAACGGCAACTACTCCAGTAACACCCGCTGCAGTGGCAGAAGCTCCAACATATGGTCCACATGACGATATTCCATTCCGCGAAGAACGTCTGTCTGGTATGCGCAAAACTATTGCCAAACGCCTCACAGAATCTAAGACAACTGTGCCGCACTTCTATCTCACAATTGAATGCGAGATGGATAAATTGATGGTGCAGCGCAAAGAGCTAAACAACCGCTTGGCGGACGAAGGAGTGAAACTTTCTGTGAATGACTTCATCATCCGTGCGACAGCTCTTGCGCTTAAGAAAGTACCTGCTGCAAACGTTCAGTTCGCTGGCGACAAGATGTATTGGTATGAGCGTGCTGATATTTCAGTAGCTGTCGCTGTTGATGGTGGCCTTGTAACGCCTGTTGTTCGCAGCGCTGATAACAAGGGTCTCGCAGATATTTCCCGTGATGTGAAAGAGCTAGCTACGAAAGCACGTGACGGCAAACTAATGCCTGAAGATTATGCTGGTGGCACATTCTCTATTTCTAACCTCGGCATGTACGGCATCAAGGAATTTGGTGCAGTGATTAATCCGCCACAGGGCGCAATCATGGCAGTTGGTGTTGGTGAACAGCGTCCGGTTGTGAAAGATGGTGCTCTTGCAGTAGCAACAGTGATGAGCTGTACGCTTTCGTGTGATCACCGTGCAATTGACGGTGCTGTTGGTGCGGAATTCCTTGCAGCCTTCAAAGGTTACATCGAAGACCCAATCACAATGCTTCTCTAGGAGAACCTTGCGATGAACCCGGTTAATCTTGCAGAAAAACTTAAAAGTTTTAATGATCACTGGTCTCCAAAACATATTGGAGACCTTGACGGCTACCATGTGAAGCTTGCCAAAATCGAAGGGGATTTTGTTTGGCATGCACATGAAGAAGAAGATGAATTCTTCCTTGTAGTGAATGGTCGCTTCCGCATGGATTACCGGGATAAGCAGGTTTGGATTGAAGAGGGTGATATGGTTGTGGTGCCAAAAGGCGTGGAACACAAACCATTTGCCCCTGAAGAATGCAGTATCTTGTTGATCGAAAAAGCAACCACTGACCATACCGGTGGTGTTGACGATCCAAGACGTGTTGAAAATCCCGAAAGGATTTAAAAATGGCGAATGCTTTTGATCTTGTTGTTATTGGCGGCGGCCCTGGTGGCTATGTTGCCGCAATCCGTGCAGCACAACTTGGTATGAATGTAGCGTGTGTTGAACGTGAGCACCTTGGTGGTATTTGTTTGAACTGGGGCTGTATCCCTACAAAAGCGCTACTTCGCTCTGCTGAAGTGTATCATTTGGCAAAGAATGCTGAACAATTTGGCCTGAAGGTTGATAATGTTCAGTTCGATCTTGATGCGATCGTAAAACGTTCACGTGGCGTTTCCGCTCAGATGAATAGCGGTATTGGCATGCTGTTGAAAAAGAATAAAGTTACTCATATCGAAGGTGAAGCAAAGATCCTTGCTAAAGGTAAACTAGCTGTAACTGGTAAAGACGGTAAAGTAACTGAGCTTTCTGCGAAGAACACAATTATCGCAACTGGTGCTCGTGCTCGCGAACTACCGCACTTGAAGGCGGACGGTAAACTTGTTTGGACATACAAGCACGCGCTTGCACCAAACACAATGCCGAAGAAGCTTCTAGTGATTGGTTCTGGCGCGATCGGTATCGAATTCGCCAGCTTCTTTAATGAGCTGGGTTCTGATGTGACAGTTGTTGAGATGATGGACCGAGTTCTTCCAGTAGAAGATGCTGACATCTCAAAGTTCGCAGAGAAATCCTTCAAGAAGCAGGGCATGACAATTAAAACAAATGCCTCTGTTACAGAACTTAAGCCTGGCAAAGATAGCGTAACATGCGTTGTAGAGCAAAAAGGCAAGAAGGAAGAAATCACCGTAGACCGAGTGATTATCGCAATCGGTATTCAAGGTAATACTGAAAATATCGGCCTTGAAAGCGTTGGTATTAAAACAGATCGCGGCCATATTGTTACAGATGAATACGGCTTCACTGGTGTAGATGGTTTTTGGGCTATTGGTGATGTAACCGGTGCGCCGTGGCTTGCACATAAAGCATCGCATGAGGGTGTTATCGCTGCCGAAAAAATTGGTGGCGTTAAAGGTGTTCACCCAATGGATAAAGGTAATATCCCTGGCTGTACATACTGCCGTCCGCAGGTAGCATCTGTTGGTCTTACTGAAGCAAAAGCTAAAGAAGCAGGATATGAAATCAATGTTGGTTCATTCCCGTTCATTGGTAACGGTAAAGCTGTGGCTCTTGGCGAGCCTGAAGGTCTTGTGAAAACAATCTTTGATAAGAAAACAGGTGAACTGCTGGGAGCTCACATGGTTGGTGCTGAAGTAACAGAGATGATCCAGGGCTATGTTGTTGGTCGTACGCTTGAAACAACCGAAGCCGAATTGATGCATACTGTGTTCCCGCATCCAACACTTTCAGAAATGATGCATGAAAGTGTGCTGGCAGCATACGGTCGACCAATCCATATTTAGGAAATGATATGAAACTGAAAGTCCATCCTGCGGTTAATCATATGATTGCTATTCGAGAGAATATTCCGGCAAAAACCGGTAAATCTCTGGAAGAATGGTCAGCGATTGTAACGAAGGCTGGGCTTTCTGTTTCAAAAGATATTATTGCTTTCCTTAAAGCTGAATACGGCTTAGGTAGGCCCACATGTATGGTAATTGCGAGCGACGCGCTTGGTATGCATGAAGATTTTGATGCCGATGCCTATCTTGAAAAGGTGCCAACAGTTGTTGATGCGCAGTTTACGGGTAAAAAGGAACATCTTCGCGAATTCGCTGATAAGCTTTATGCTATCATTGAAGAGCAGGGGGATGATGTAGGGGCAAGCCCTTGCAAAACATATGTGCCTTTTTACCGGAACCATGTATTCGCACAGGTCAAAGCAGCTACGCAGAAACGCATAGACCTCGGATTGGCGCTAAAGGACTATGATGGGGGGCTACCAGAACGCTTGATTGATACAGGCGGTTTGGCAAAAGGTGATAGAATTACCCACCGAATTGAGGTATCTAGCGCCGATGATGTTGATGATGACCTGATCTCTTGGATCAAGTCAGCGTATGAATTGGACGCATAGCCCATGAATAAGCAAGAAGATCAAAAGCAGTTTCAGCGCAAACCAAGCTGGATTCGTGTGAAAGCGCCTGTAAGCAAGGAGTATCACGAAACTCGAAAGCTGATGCGCGGTAAAAACCTGCACACAGTATGCGAAGAAGCTGCATGCCCAAACATTGGTGAATGCTGGTCTAAAAAGCATGCAACAGTGATGATCCTTGGTGATACATGCACACGTGCTTGTGCTTTCTGCAACATCAAGACTGGTCGTCCAATGGCTGTTGATCCGATGGAGCCCATGAATACGGCAATTGCCTGTAAAACCATGGAGCTTGAGCACATTGTTATCACGTCTGTTGACCGTGATGATCTTGATGATGGTGGTGCAAACCAGTTTGTTGAAGTGATCAAAGCAATTCGTGATACTAGCCCTAAAACCACGATCGAGATTTTAACCCCGGATTTCCGTAATAAACCGGGTGCTATTGAGACTGTAGCAGAAGCTCGCCCAGACGTATTTAACCATAATCTGGAGACCGTGCCGCGGAACTATCCAAAAATTCGCCCAGGCGCGCGTTATTATCACTCGCTTCGCCTTCTTGAAACAGTGAAGCAGGTGGACCCGAATATATTCACAAAATCGGGCATTATGGTTGGTCTTAGTGAAGAACGTCTTGAAGTTAGCCAGGTGATGGATGATATGCGCATGGCGGATATTGATTTCATGACCATTGGCCAATATCTACAGCCAACGCCGCGCCATGCTAAGGTAGAACGTTTTGTAACGCCTGATGAATTCAAGGCTTATGAGCGTATGGGTAAAGGTAAAGGCTTCTTGCAGATATCCTCAACACCTCTAACTCGTTCAAGCTATCATGCCGGCGATGATTTTGCCCGTCTTCGTGAGGCACGCGAAAAGAAGCTGGCCGCAAAGAAGTAAGTTTCTATTTTACTTGACGAAACAAGCCTTTCCGATGAATTCTACGCGAATTCGGGAGGGCTTTTTTTATGGCTGAAGCTAAAACGACATGTGCTAACTGCTATGAACCTATGCATGGCAGTTACTGTTATGCGTGCGGACAAAAGGATATTGGAACTCGTCTCACAATAAAGGTCTTTATCAGCCAGATGTTTGAGGCCTTAACAGAGGTAGATTCCAAGTTTTGGCGTACTCTACGTGAGTTGACGTTAAATCCTGGAAGGGTTGCTCTTAATTACATCAATGGAAACCGTGCCAGCTATATTAACCCTGTTAAGTACCTGTTTGTGTGTTTTGCCATCTATTTCTCTCTTACAGTTATAACTGGCTTTCATGAAATATATGTACAGGAAGCAGTAAATGATGGTGAAGGGTCACAGGTAACCCAAGAAGAGGTAAATAGTATTGAAGTAAAAGAAGATAACGTTCAGGTACAAGTCTCCGCTGAAGCTATTCGAGATATGCTGCGTAACCAGTTAAACCTGTTGGTTTTTATGAGTATACCTCTGACAGCCTTTTTTCTACGTTGGCAATATTTTCGGGCAAAACACAATTACCCAGAAGTGCTGAGCTTTTTATGTTTAATTGTTGGGCACAGCTATTTTCTATCCATATTCCTAGTTATCTTGATGTGGCTGTTTGATGCATATCAAAAAGACATACGTACATTGCTAATGCTGGCTTTATTCTTTTTTGGCGCAAGAGTGTTTTTCAAAATGGGGTGGATTATATCGTTTCTGGGAACGATAGCGACACTGCTTTTGACAGCTATTTCGGTTTTGGTTGTGGGCGCTTCTCTGGTTTTGATTAACTTATATATTGCCTGATATTGTGCTTTACGGATAGAGCTCTTCCTTGTATTCAACGGCTAAGTAATAGAGATTTTTCATGCCTAAGTTTACAGAAAAAAAGATACTGCCTTATTCGCCTCAGCAGGTATTTGATATTGTTTCAGACGTAGCAAGATACCCGGATTTCTTACCGTGGTGTGTGGGTGCGCGCGTATACGGCAAGAAACCAAATCAATTTGATGCGGATGTGATTATCGGCTTCAAGATGTTCCGTGAACGTTTCACAAGCCGTGTCACGCTGGAAGAAAACGCTAAAGTAGATGTTGATTATATTAAAGGCCCCATGAACAGGCTTTATAATCACTGGCGTTTTATCGAGCAGGAAGATGGCAGTTGTCTCGTTGATTTTGAAGTGGATTTTGAATTTAACAGTAAATTACTGAACGACCTTATCGGTGGTTTGTTTGGTAAGGCCTGTGAAAAAATGGTAGCTGCGTTTGAAGAGCGTGCAGCTGAGCTATATGAGAATGCTGCTTAGTTGCGCTTGGCTAGCGGCGAATAGATGAAATCCCATAATTGGGCTGTTAAGGTTTCTTTGTCCAATAAAGCCGGGTTTGAGAGAGCTTGAGCGGTAGCAAGTGTGATGCCGCCGATAATAGCGCCCGCTGCTACTTCTCTGTTAATATCTTCACGCAGATAACCTTTGCGCTGACCATCAGCAATATTGGCTTTTGCAAGCTCAACTGTTGCTCTGGTTCTTTTTGCTTCTACAGCGAGCACCTCTGGGCTTGAGCCTAAATTTGCAAGCATGATCGGGGCTAGGGGGCTGGTATAGAGAAAATCCACGACAGCACAAAGTCGTTTATACTCGCGTTTTTGCCACGGAATCTCTGCGTCGTACCGTTCATTCATGATAGCATCATAGTCATCGTAGAATTTTTCTACGACAGCAGAAACTAGGCCAGCTTTTGATCTAAAATAGTGATAGGCAAGGCCAACTGAAACACCAGCTCGTTTCGCGACATCATTCATTTCAATGTCACCTAAGCCTTCGATAAGAGCATCAATGGCTGCTGTTAATATCTTTGTTTTTGCTGGTACTTTTTTCTTCATTAAAGTTCTATAGCAATCTGTGTAATTGGCGGCAATATCAATATCTTTTATATTTTGAATTGAATTCAATTCAAAATATCCTATATATCATTTCAATGTCTGTTTTATAGTGTGATCATGGAGGGGCCAATGTTTGAAAATTTATCTATGAAGAGAGATGAAGTTGAGAAGTATTTAGGCGGCCGAAGTTTCGAGCAAGCGAAGGATGAATATGATCGTGAAGGTTATGTGATCTTTGAAAATGTATTATCCGAAGAGATGCTGGAGCGTATTAAATCTGCGGCTAAGCCATATCTCGATGAGAATGTAGCTGGCCGGAATGATTTTGAAGGGCTCAAATCTAATAGGCTTTATGCGCTCGTTGAAAAAGACCCAGTGTTTGCTGAATTGGCTATGCATCCACTAGCTCTCGGCTTTGCTGAAGCTGATTTGGGGCGCCACTGCCTGCTATATGCTTATTTGGCTATTAACCTTCATCCGGGAGAAAGCGTACAGCCATGGCATTATGACGATAGTCACTGTGAAGTAGCGTTACCTCGTAAGAATTGGAGCGTAAGCACCTTCTGGGCTATTGAAGACACAACTGATGTTAACGGAGCTACGGAAATTATTCCTCGTAGTCATCTTTGGGGTGAAGAGGAGATGAATGGCGCTATTCTTGAAAATACATTTTCTGATAAACGTATGAAGGATGTAGATGAAGACCCTGGTGCTCGTGTTGATGCAATAAAAGCTACAATGAAGGCTGGTTCTTTTATGGTTGCTAAAGGAACTTTGTGGCACCGTGGTGGAGCGAATAAATCAGACGGTACTAGATTTATCATCACGCCTCAATATTGTGCAGGATGGGTTAGATCGCTGGAGAACTTTTCCCTATCTATTTCAAGAGAAACAGCAGCTCAATGCCCGGAAAGAGTTCAGGAGTTGATAGGGTATGATATCTATCCTCCGTTTAAAGGGTATGTAGATGGTATGCACCCCAAACGTCTTTTAAAAACTGCCTGATTACCCAGAGAAAAGGCCGTTTCTTCGGCCTTTTTTTTAAGATGCTATAGCCTCAAGAAGAAGGGATAAGGCAACTTTCACGGCTTCATTGCGAACGCCATCACGGTCTAAATCGTTAAAGTGTCGTTCCTCCGCATGTGGCGCTTCTCCTAACTGAGCAATGGCAAACCAGACGGTACCAACTGGTTTTTCATCGCTGCCACCACCAGGGCCCGCAATGCCGGTGATTGAGACCGCGATGTCAGCCATTGAGTTCGCAAGAGCTCCATACGCCATTTCTTTCGCCACGGCGTTTGATACTGCCCCAAATCTCTCAAGGTTTTCAATATTCACGCCAAGCATCTGCTGTTTTGCTTCATTGGTATATGTAACAAAACCCCGGTCAACGACATCTGAGGAACCTGCAATGGCAGTTAGAGCACCCATGACTAGGCCGCCTGTGCACGATTCTGCGGCTGTAATTGTCAACCCTCGCTGTCTCGCAGCTTCAAGTAAGCTTTCTGCTAGTGTTTGAATATCTTCGTTAAACAAAACGCGCCCCTTGAAAATAGATGTTTATGTATTTGCATTCAGGAGAATACAGAATGATTACCCTCATAGGATGAACATTTTAACAGCATAAAAGGTAGCTGCAGCAAATATACCTGCAACTAGGTCGTCTACCATTACGCCGAAACCACCTGAGACCTTTTTATCCAGCCACCCAATCGGCCATGGCTTGATGATATCATAAAAACGGAACAATATGAATGCACTAGCTAGCTCTATATACCCAAAACCAGTGAAGGTTAGGGGTAATAAGCAGACCCACATGCCAGCAAATTCATCTATCACGATCTCTGGTGCATCATGAATACCTGTTTTACGTTCAATTTGGTTAATAGCGAACACAGACAGCAGTGTGGTAGCGGCTATAAATATGAGTAATATCCAAAAAGATTGAGGCAGCTTAAGAATGCCATATCCAATAAGGATACCTGCCAAAGAGCCCCACGTTCCGGGAGCTGGTTTTATAAGGCCTGAGCCAAACCCAACGCTCCACCAATATGCAGCGCTTTTATACCGTTCTTGCCAATTTGAGAGAGTTTGCTTTGCCATGAATTAGTCCAGAGGTAGTCTTATAGTTGCCGTTGCCTGGCAGGCGATACCTTCTTCGCGCCCTGTGAAACCAAGCTTTTCTGTTGTGGTAGCCTGAACACTTACTCTACTTATCTCTATATCTAATGAATCAGCAATTTTCTGCCGTATCGTGTCTTTATGTGGGCCGATTTTAGGTTTTTCACAAATAATACAAATACCTACATGTGCGATGACACCGTCTTTTTCAGCTACTAATTTCTGTGCTTTTTCCAAGAATATATGGCTTGGGGCATCGCGCCATTGTTCATCGCTTGGTGGGAAATGACTGCCAATATCGCCTTCTGAAATAGCGGCAAGAATAGCATCTGTCAGAGCATGTAAGGCAACGTCCGCGTCTGAATGGCCTTTAAGCTTGTGTGAATGTGGAATTTTTATGCCACCAATCCAAACATGATCGCCTTTGTCAAATCGGTGCACGTCATAACCAGAGCCAACTCTTATATCTGCTAATTGCATCATCATCAGGTTTGTTGCCTTTAGAAAATCCTCGGGGCGAGTAATTTTAAAATTAGTTTCAATTCCGTCCACAATTGTAACTTTTCCACCAAAGTGTTCAAATACAGCTGCATCATCGGTGAAATTCTTATGTGGTGCATTTTTATGTGCTTCAAGGATTTCCTTATATAGGAATGCCTGTGGTGTTTGAACGGCATATAGAGAAGTTCGGTCCACAGTTTTTTCAATTATGTCTTCAGTGACATGTTTTAAAGTATCTACCACTGGTACCGCAGGGAGCAGGGCGCGCTTACCGTTATTGAGGCCTGTGATTAATCTTTCAATTGTTTCTTTAACTATAAAAGGCCGTGCTGCATCATGGATCAGCACATAATCAGGATCATAATCTTGAAGCGCTAATAGCCCGTTCAACACGCTCTCTTGACGGGTTTCACCACCTATAACAGGCGGTAACGCGCAATTTTTATGAGTGAGTTGTTCATATCGTTGATGATCATCTTCATGAATGACAGGAACTATGATAGCGTCTTCAATAGATGAAGAAGTAGATTTAAGTGTATGATCTATAATAGTTTTACCGAAAATTTTTTCATATTGTTTTGGTCCATCTGTACCAGCGCGGGTGCCACGACCAGCCGCTACAATTATCACCGCTATTTTCTTAGTATCTGTCATGCAAATCTTGCTCTGGCTTTTTCTATCATTTTCTGGCATAAGCAGTGCCCAATATTTAGGCAGCGTAGTTTAGGTTCTTGTTATGGCTATTAACATTGGTCCGATAGAAATCAAAGACCCAGTATTTTTAGCACCTATGTGTGGTGTATCAGATATGCCGTTTCGTAAACTTGTGAAAAGTTACGGCGTTGGTCTTGTGGTATCCGAAATGATTGCTTCTGAGGCAATGATACGTGCAAGCGAGAAGTGCCAGAAGATGGCGACAAACTGCGCTGAAGAATTCCCAATGTCTGTTCAGTTGGCGGGTTGTGAAGCTTCAAAAATGGCGGAAGCTGCCAAGCTTAATGAAGACCGTGGTGCTGCTTTTATTGATATCAATATGGGGTGCCCGGTTAAAAAAGTAGTGAACGGCCACTCTGGTTCAGCACTTATGCGCGACCTTGATCACGCAGGTGAACTTATTCATGCTACAGTGAATGCAGTATCACTACCAGTAACCCTCAAGATGCGACTTGGTTGGGATGATGATAGCTTCAATGCTCCCGAATTGGCAAAAATTGCTCAGGAAGCAGGAATCAAGATGCTCGTTGTACACGGTAGAACACGCTGCCAGATGTATAAAGGGCATGCCGACTGGGAGAAGGTCGGAATTGTTAAAGACGCGGTTGATATCCCTCTGGTGGTAAACGGCGATGTTAATACCTTTGACGATGTGGATAATGCTCTTGAGCAATCAGGCGCAGATGGCGTTATGATCGGTCGCGGGACATACGGTAAACCTTGGTTCCCGTCACAGGTAATTCATTACCTTAAAACTGGTGAGCGTATTGCTGAACCAACACTGGCAGAGCAACTTGAGGCAATTTTAAGCCACTATGAGGAAATGCTTCATCACTACGGTACTGTTACAGCTGTTCGTATGTCGCGTAAGCACCTCGGTTGGTACACAAAAGGGCTAACAGGTTCGGCGGAATTCCGACATTACATAAACCGTGTTGATGATCCGGAAGAAGTTAAAAAATCTCTTAAGGAATATTTCCTACCACTGTGTGAACAAATGGCAGCTTAATGAAATCAGATGGGGGAAGTTTGGAAACAGTATCTTCTGGTGAACTTATGGCACCTGAAGCTGTTCTGAACAATCTACATCAGGCAACATTGCTCGTTTCAGTTGATAATATAATTACGCAAATATACTCGCACACTGAAGCTATTTTTCAGCAGAGCGAAGAAGTGTTAATTGGCCAATCGGTCCGGGCTCTTCGTAGTATTGGTCTTCAGGTGGAAGAACTTGCAGATAGATCCCGACAAGAAGTGACACCTCTGAATAGTTATGATGTGGCTTGCGGACCACCAATAGGTGACATAGAGCTTATGGATCTTCATGCTTCACCTTATGGGGAAGAGGGCGAGATACTCATAACAGCCCAGCCTCGGCGGATTACAGCGTATCTTGAAAAACGCGAGGAAATGGAAGCTGCGGCTCGTTCTGTTAGCGGTTTAGCGTCCATGTTAGCTCACGAAATTAAAAACCCCTTATCCGGCATCCGAGGGGCCGCTCAATTAATCGCTCGTTCTTCCAAAGAAGGAGATGGCAGACTTCCTGAATTGATTGTTAAAGAGGTTGATCGGATTAAATCGCTCGTTGACGAGTTAGAGACCTTTAGCACGCCAACCGCACAGGAAAATGAAGCAGTAAATATTCATGAAGTACTGGATCATGTACTTAATGTAGCTACCGCTGGTTTTGGTGAGAAAGCTGAGTTTGAACCGAAATTTGATCCTTCACTCCCTAATGTTTATGGTAATTATGATCGTTTGATTCAGGTGTTTTTAAATCTAGTAAAAAATGCTGTGGAAGCAGCGGGAGACACAGCGAAGATCACAGTAACTACACGTTATCAACATGGAATCTGGATTAGAGAAGCTGACGGTTCCCGAAAGAGATTACCTATAGAGATATCTATCCATGACAATGGCCCGGGTATTCCGGAGAAGCTAAAGAATTATCTGTTTGATCCGTTTGTAAGCGGTAAAGAGGGTGGTTCAGGCTTGGGACTTGCATTAGTAGCACGCTACATCAGCGAAATGGGAGGTACAGTCACCTTCGATAACCACCCCAAGGGCGGCGCGGTCTTTAAAGTGCAATTGGCACTCGATGAGGATAAAAGAGCATGACACGGAATAAACCAACTATCATCGTTGCTGATGACGACCTGACTATACGCCTTGTAGTGGGGGAGGCGCTGCGCCAAGAAGGTTGGCTTGTGGTTGAAGCCGAAGATGTTGCCGAGCTTGACAGGTTGGTTAAGAGTGGAATGGGTGATCTGGTTCTGTCCGATGTGATGATGCCAGGTGGTAATGGCATTGAATGTATGGCGGAGCTTAACGAAGTCCGACCTGAGCTACCGTTTGTTATTATGAGTGCCCAAAATACACTATCCACAGCTATGGCTGCATCTGATAAAGGAGCTTTTGATTATCTACCAAAGCCCTTTGATATCGATGAGTTAGTCTCTATTGCTAAGAAAGCACTTAAAAACAATATTAATTTAAGTGAAATTGATCAAGAGCCAGAAGAGAGTTTGTTGATTGGCCGTTCAGCTGTCATGCAAGAGATTTATCGCGCTATGGCACGAGTGGTGCAGACTGAACTCACTGTTCTTATTATTGGAGAAAGCGGAACCGGTAAAGAATTGGTTGCAAGGGCTATTCACGCGCACAGCAAGCGAAAAGAAAATCCTTTTGTTGCAGTGAATATGGCAGCTATTCCGAAAGAACTGATTGAGAGTGAACTTTTCGGTCATGAACGTGGTGCATTCACTGGAGCTGAAACGAGAACATTAGGCCGATTTGGGCAAGCTAAAGGCGGTACCTTATTTCTGGATGAAATAGGTGATATGCCTCTCGAAGCACAAACAAGGCTTTTAAGGGTACTTCAGGAGGGCGAGTACAGGACAGTTGGCGGAACTTCCACGATTAAAACTAATGTTCGTATTATTGCAGCAACCAACAAAAACCTTCGAGAAATGGTGCGATCTGGCGATTTTCGCGAGGATTTATACTTCCGGCTGAATGTTGTGCCGTTAAATATCCCTTCTTTACGTGAGCGTACTGACGATATTCCTGATCTAGCAGACCATTTTCTCAAGAAAGCGGTAGAAAATGGCCTTCCCCAAAAAGTTTTGTCTTCCGGGGCTAAAAAGATACTGCAATCGTTTGATTGGCCAGGAAATGTGCGTGAACTAGAAAATATGATTAACCGAGTTTGCGCTTTATATCCAGGCAACGAAATTACTGGGAATATGGTGAAAGAAGAATTTGATAGATCAGTCTCTGATTTGTCAGGGGGGCCGATCAGTATTATGGCTGACATAACCGGAGGGAATCTGTCTCAAACGGTTCGGCTGCACCTGGATCAGTATTTTGATTATCATGATGATGGACTGCCATCCCCCGGAATTTACCAACGCATACTTAGAGAAGTAGAACGGCCTCTTATTCAAAAAGTGTTGTCCGTCACCAATGGTAACCAATTGAAAGCCGCGGATTTATTGGGCCTGAACCGAAATACTCTCCGTAAAAAAATCAAAGAGTTGGAGATTGTCATCTCTCCAAAAAGCCAACGTTAAAAAAAACATAAAAATAATATGTGATATCTCTGGTACAACCGTGACAAATATGCATCATAGCTAGTTATGACGGAAACAACCAAACCAGATAATGTTGATGGCATCATTGCTACGCACCCTAAGTTGCCTAACCGAAATTGGGCAAAATTCGTTCTTTGGGCAAGGCGGCTCAAATTAGCTGGAAGGATTGAGATAGTTATCGCTTTCCTTGCGGTAACCTCAGCGATAGCAACCTACATTGCAATGTCCCAAAAGGGAGCCCCGTTTGAAGTGGCTACCGGACGTACCATGCGGGTGTTACTCGGTGTTAATTTGGCCCTGTTGCTAGCGCTGGCTGTATCAATAAGCCGTTGGGTTATCAGGATATGGTGGTCGCGCAAGGGAATGGCTGCTGGTTCGAGGCTTCATAACAAACTTACGGGCTTCTTTATTGGTATAGCCGTCGTTCCACCAATTATTATGACGGTTTTCTCAGCATTGTTTCTGGAATTTGGGTTGCAGTCTTGGTTTAGCGATAAAATTAGAAATACTCTCACTAATTCCCTCGAAGTTGCCCAAACTTATATGATTGAACACCGGGCGGATGTTGAAAAGGACATGCTTCAAATTGCCCGTGCATATAACAATATTTCTCCTCTGCAAAAACAAGATCTTATAGGCTTGCAAAGAGTAGCAGATGATGCGCTGAATACTCGGTTGCTTAGCGAGCTAATTGTGTTTGATGGCGAAGCTAATGTTTTAGCGCGAGCAACAGCTGGCCTAGGGTTGTCAGATGATTTTTTGGACACTGCGGTAATTGAACATGCACGGGACGGTGGGGCTATTGTTGTTACGGATGTAGAGAATAACCGAGTGATAGGTTTAATCCGACTATCATCTTTCTTCCGGCCCACTTATCTATATGTATCGCGTGATCTAAGCCCTAATGTCTTGACATATTTAGAAGCTACTCAGAGCGCAGTAAATGACTATGAAACACTGGAGAATCAACGAAGTGACTTCCAGTTACAGTTCAATTTGGTTTTCATCATTATCGCACTTCTTATTTTACTGGCAGCTATCTGGATTGGCCTTTGGTTCTCTAGCCGCCTTGTAACGCCACTCTCTAATTTGGTAGATGCATCAGAGCGAGTGGGTAAAGGTGATTTCGCAGCACGTGTTCCCAGCGTTCCAACAAGTGATGAAGTTGGCATGCTGAGCCGTGCATTTAACCGGATGACAGATCAATTAGCTAAAAACCAAAAAGATCTCATCGCAGCTAACTCAGAGCTTGATGAACGCAGGCGTTTCCTTGAAGAGGTTTTAGAAGGGGTATCTGCAGGTGTTATCGGGCTACAAAAAGATCATACGGTATTTCTTCCAAACCTATCAGCTGCAGCACTCCTTGGGTCTACTGTTGAAGAAATGATCGGACAAAAACTGGAAGTTATCATCCCTGAATTTAAGGATATTCTCGAACAGGCTAAGGATGCGAATGGGAATGAAGCCAAGGGCGAAATTCAGTTGGAAAGAGATGGAGAGATACGCACTCTGCTTACACGTGTGTCGGCTGAACGCTCAGATGATGGTGGCATTAGTGGTTTTGTTACCACTTTTGATGATGTGACAGAGCAGTTAGCAAACCAAAGAACGGCTGCTTGGGCTGACGTTGCCAGACGTATTGCCCACGAAATTAAAAATCCGCTTACACCAATTCAACTCTCTGCAGAGCGTTTGAAACGTAAATATTTGAAAGAAATTGCATCCGATACTGCTGTATTTAGTCAGTGTACAGATACAATTATTAGGCAGGTTGGTGATCTGCGCCGTATGGTCGATGAGTTTAGCTCTTTTGCTAGAATGCCGGCACCGCTTCTCAAAGAGACTAATATTAGGGACGTTATAAAACATGCTGTTTTCCTGCAGGATGTTGCGAACGTTGATATTAATTTTCACCATAATCTTAATGAAGAGCTTAATGAGCTTATTTGTGACGGGCGCTTGGTTGGTCAAGCTCTTACTAATATTTTGAAAAATGCATCTGAATCTGTAGAAGCACGCATGGATAAACAAGCTGCATCAGGAGAAGAAGTTATTCCTGGTAAAGTATCTTTGGAATTACAACAGGATGATGAACGAACTGTTATTACTGTGCAGGATAACGGTTTAGGGCTTCCAGTTGAGCAGAAAGATCGTTTGATGGAACCCTATGTGACAACCAGAGCAAAAGGAACCGGCCTCGGTCTGGCAATCGTGCGTCGGATTATGGAAGAGCATGGTGGTAATGTGAGGATCGCTGACCGTGGTGAGGGAGGAGCGAGCGTGACATTGTACTTCTCTCATAAGGCTTTGGAAAAGCGGGTTGAGCAATTGGAAAAGGCAGCGACAGCTGTTTGAGAATAGTAAAGTTGGGAGGGAGCCTAAATGGCCCTTGATATTCTAATCGTTGATGATGAAGCTGATATTCGTGAGCTAATTGCGGGCATTCTTGAAGATGAAGGCTATGCAGCCCGTACCGCATACGATAGTGACAGTGCGCTTACTCAGATAGAGGCGCGTTTACCTTCATTGTTAATTTTAGATATATGGCTTCAGGGCAGCAAGCTCGATGGCCTTGAAATTCTTGAGCTTGTCAAAAGTAGACACCGTGATCTTCCTATCATTGTAATCTCGGGACACGGTAATATTGAAACAGCCGTTGCAGCGATTAAAAAGGGTGCCTACGACTTTATTGAAAAACCTTTTGAATCAGAACACCTGTTGCTGACAGTTGCTCGAGCAACAGAGGCTGAGCGTTTGCGTAGAGAAAATGAAGAATTAAAGAAGAAGGCGGGTTTTTCTGTAGATATCATTGGTCGTTCGCAAGCTATCAATAGCTTGCGACAAAATATTGAAAAGGTAGCCGCCACTAATAGCCGCATCTTGATACAGGGACCGTCTGGTGCCGGGAAAGAAGTTGCTGCTAGACAGATTCATGAAAGGTCCCATCGTTCTCGTTCAGCATTTGTAGTGGTCAGTGCTGCATCTATGGAGCCTCACCGTATGGAGCAGGAATTGTTCGGGGTAGAGCAGAATGGCGGAGTAGTTAAGACAGGTCTGTTTGAGCGGGCTCATGGTGGCACTCTCTTTATCGATGAAGTAGGGGATATGCCACTTCCAACACAAGCAAAGATTCTAAGGGTATTAACTGATCAGGCCTTTGAGCGTGTTGGTGGTAACTCCAGAGTTAAAGTTGACGTTAGAGTTATTTCTGCAACCAGTAAAAATCTATTGGTAGAAATTGAAGAAGGGCGTTTTAGAGAAGATCTGTATCACAGATTGAATGTTGTACCTCTGTCAATGGCGTCTTTGGCTGAGCGGCGAGAAGATATTCCTATGCTAGCGCAGAATTTCCTTGAAACGCTGGCCGCTGCAACAGGCCGAGCCTCTGTCACGTTGTCTGATGATGCGCTGGCTTCTTTGCAGAATTATGATTGGCCGGGAAATGTGCGGCAGCTCAAAAACATTATTGAACGTGTACTGATTATGGGCCCAGAAGACGGCGGTTCCGAAATCTGTAGCAAAGACCTACCACCGGAAATTCGTACTAATTCAAATGATTTATTGCACTCTAGTACCGACAACGCCATTATGACCACACCTCTTAGGGAAGCGAGAGAGAGTTTTGAAAGGGAATATCTCAAAATTCAAATTAATCGTTTCAGTGGGAATATTTCTAAGACAGCAGAGTTCATCGGGATGGAACGTTCAGCGCTCCATAGAAAATTGAAGTCGCTTGGCCTGACGAGTAACGGCCGAAATGCTGGTGAATAGATAGAGGCTTGATAAGTCTATGAAAGTTATTGTCTGCGGCGCAGGGCAGGTTGGATTTAATATCGCCAAGCACCTTGCAAACCAAAATAACGATGTAACAGTGATTGATACATCACGGGCCCTTATTCGTAAGATTAGTGAATCATTGGATGTTCAGGCGCTTGTTGGACATGCATCTGATCCTTCTATGCTGAATAATGCAGGTGCCGCTGATGCAGAACTTATTATTGCTGTTACACAATCGGATGAAGTGAACATGATAGCGTGCCAAGTGGCACATTCTATGTTCAGCGTACCGACTAAGGTGGCACGTATTCGTAATCAGGCATATCTTTCTGATACATACGCCGATTTGTTCTCTCGTGATCATATTCCAATTGATGTAATTATTTCTCCAGAATTGGAAATTGCTCAAGCTCTATTAAGACGCCTTGAAGTACCTGGCGCTCTCAACATGGTGCCATTTGCCGAAAGTAAGGTTCGCCTAATCAGCTTGAAGCTTGAGGAAGACTGTCCTGTGGTTGATACACCGCTTAGGCAGTTAACAGAGTTATTCCCAAATCTGAACACTATTGTAGCAGCTGTATATCGCAGCGGGCGGTTATTTGTGCCGCGAAGTGATGATCAACTTCAGATCGGTGACTTGATCTACATTGCTGTGGACCGTGAGATGACAGATAGAGCAATGGCTGTCTTTGGGCATGAAGAAAAGGCAGCAAACCGGATTGTAATTGTGGGTGGTGGTAATATTGGTTATTTCCTTGCTCAACAACTGGAAGAACGGTCTAGTTCTGCTAATGTGAAAATTATTGAGGTGGACCGCAAGCGCGCAGAATGGTTAGCAGAGAGACTTTCAAAAACTATTGTCATTAACGGTGATGCCCTTGATAGGGAGATCCTGACAGAGGCAAATATCGAACAAACAGATACGATTGTATCTGTTGCGGATGATGATGAAGTAAATATTCTCTCATCACTATTAGCCAAGCAACAAGATTGCCCCCGCGCTATTACTCTTATGAATAACCCGATTTATGGTGGTTTGGTTGGATCAATTGGCATTGATGTCGCTCTTGATCCCAGAGAGACGACTGTGTCATCTATTGTACGCCATATTCGCCGAGGTCGGATTCGAGATCTTTATAGCATTTTTGAGGGTCAAGCGGAGATTATTGAAGCAGAAGTAATTGAAGGTTCTGGAGTTGTTGGGCAGACGATTGGCGAATTGCGTCTGCATGGAGATGTGAAATTTGGAATGATCGTACGTAATGATGAAACGATAGTTCCTCAGTCAGATACCACTCTTCAGGCTGGTGATACGGTTGTTATCCTTGCAATGAGCGATGCAGTGCGGAAGATCGAACAGCTCTTCTCTGCTCGTGCAGAAATTTTTTAAGAGACAATCTGATGTGGAAGAGCCGGTTATATTTTTTGCTGGGGTGCTGGCTTTTAATCTTATCTGCTCTTGAGTTAATTCCGCTTTTTACCGCAGCTGTTCTTGAGGAGCTTTCTGCCTTTCAAGCATTGTTTTCGGCATTCATCCTAACAGTTCTTATCGGTGGTGCCCTTTTCTTGGGTTTCCGTTCAACGGAAAAAATCAGAATCCCAAAGCTGACAATTATCCTGCCTGTAGCGGGGGCGATTGTTCTTGCCTGGGGGGCAGGGCTGCCATTTTTCTTTTTGTTTCCCGACGAAGGAATGGTCCCAGCTTTTTATGAAGGCATGTCGTTGATTACTACCAACGGCACAAGTGCCTATGAAGGCTTGATTGAAGAAGGCGGTTATTCAATTGAATTATGGCGCGGGATAGCCTGTTGGGTAGGCGGGTTTTTAGGTCTTTCAATTATCCTCTCCTTTCTGACGGCAATGAATATCGGAGGATTGCAGCTTCACCGCTCGCCCCTTGCGTTTGGAGATAGTGAAACTGGCTACCCACGAATGAAGGCTACAGCATATACGCTTTTACCTTTGTATTTAACAATTACAGCATGTTGTATATTTTTCTTATTATTAAGCGGTGTGAACTTTGCTGATGCCATTCTTCTCGCCTTTGGTATCATTAGTACATCGGGTTTCAGCCCTGAGCTTTCCTACAACTTTAATAGTGTTGGAACACAGATATTCACAATTATCTTTCTAATAATGAGTATCACAAATTGGGACGTTCAATATGCGTTTTGGAGAAGGAAAAAGCTGGATCACAGCATGCATATTGAACTACGCACTACCTTGTTGATGAGCGCGGTACTTCTTTTGTTGTTGATTTATATGATGCCCATTGAAACCTTTACTGGGTTTGTTGATCACAGTTTCGCGATTGTATCATCGGTTGCCACTTTTGGGTTGTACCCAGATAGCTATGCTAAAGAAGCAAGTTTAAGCGTTGATGTAAGTATTATTTTACTTGTGGGGGCAGGAATTGGTGGAGCTGTGGTTGGTACTAGCGGGGGATTGAAACAGCTAAGAGCGATCGTTGTATTTTTTGCTGGCAAAGCTGAGGTAGAACGGCTTGCACACCCGCATAGTGTAAAAGGAATTGTATATCAAAGAGATGATGTGCAACGTTCTGATATCGAGGCTGTGTGGTTATTTCTAGGTGGTTTTGTCTTTATATTGGCCATGGGTACGATTTTGCTTGGGATACTTGGGATTCATTTTCAAGATGCCCTTTCCATGTCTTTCAGTGCATTAACACTCTCTGGCCCTATTATTGATATTGTTGACCCAGCCTTCGGAGGTTTCACAGGCTTACAAGATGCCGATTATTTTATCTTGTCGTTCCTGATGATGATTGGGCGAATAGAAGTGTCATTGTTCTTCGCATTGTTTTCAAAAGCGCTTTGGCGCGGATAATTTCGTAAAAGCAGTTGACCTAAGGCTGAAAGGTCTGACATAAAGTTGTTGCGTGAATTCAACAAATTTCGATTTTTAAGAGGTGATCTGTTGGTTTCTTGCAATGCCCGAACGGGCCACTAAATAATGAACATAATAGAAAAGAAAAGCACGGACAGTCCATGTCAGATAAAAACCAAAACCTTCAGGACGTCTTTTTAAATCGCGTTCGCAAAGAAAAAGCATCCGTAACCGTATTCCTGGTAAATGGTGTTAAACTTCAGGGCGTTATTACTTGGTTCGATAATTTTTGTGTGTTGTTACGCCGGGACGGGCAGTCACAACTCGTGTACAAACACGCTATTTCAACTATAATGCCTGCTACTCAGATTTCTCTGTTTGAGCCTGAAAAAGAAGGTATTGAGGACTAATCTTGGTTGAAAAAAAAGACCGCGATCGTTCGGATAATCAGCCGGGCGGCGGCTGGTCTACCGAAGGGCTAGGCTACCTCCAGAAACAGGTAGCCCGCCAACGTGTATTTGTAGTTCACCCCTATTTAAAAGATAGACCTGCGTCTGTGATAGAGCGTAGCCCTGAGGCGCGCCTTGATGAGGCAATGGGATTAGCTGTTGCTATTAATATCGATTTAATTGGTGGTGAGTTAATTCCTCTGCGTAATATCAAGCCCTCTACATATATGGGGCAGGGCAAGCTTGATGAAGTTTCACAAATTATTGAAGATCAAGAAATTGAGATTCTGATCTTTGATTGTGAACTAACACCTATTCAGCAGCGTAATCTAGAACGCGAACTTAAGGTTAAGGTGATTGACCGAACAGCGCTTATTCTGGAAATCTTTGGTGATCGAGCCAGCACAAAGGAGGGCGAGCTTCAGGTGGAGCTTGCGCACCTTGTGTATCAGAGATCACGCTTGGTGCGGTCATGGACCCACCTGGAACGTCAACGCGGCGGTTCAGGCTTTATGGGCGGCCCTGGTGAAACGCAGATTGAAGCTGACCGACGGATCATCGCAGATCGCATTGTGCGCATTAAAAAGCAGCTTGAAGCAGTAACGCGCACCCGCACGCTTCATCGTGCCCAACGGCAGAAAACACCTTATCCCATTATAGCTCTGGTTGGTTATACGAACGCTGGGAAATCAACGCTGTTTAACAGGCTAACTGAAGCTGATGTAATGGCGGAGGATATGTTGTTTGCAACACTTGATCCAACGTTACGGTCAATTGATATGCCAAGTGGTCGCAAAGTGATTATTTCAGATACTGTTGGCTTTATCTCAGAACTACCTACGATGCTTGTTTCCGCGTTCAGAGCGACCTTGGAAGAGGTTCTCGAGGCGGATATCATCGTACACGTTAGGGATGCTTCTCATGCCGATACTGACGTTCAGAAGCATGATGTATTAAATGTGCTTGATGAATTAGGTGTTGATTTTGAAAGCGAAACTGATGGTACACCAATATTAGAGGCGCTTAATAAAACAGATCTAATGGATGATGAGGCTAGAAGCAGTATTGAAGCACATGCCGAACGTCACGATACATGTATCCCTCTTTCAGGTCTTACAGGATATGGCTGCGAAGATTTAATTCAAGCTATTGATGATATTCTTGGAACCAGAGACCATGAGATTGAGCAATTAGTGCCTTACAGCGATGGTGCAACTCAAAGTTGGGTGCATGCAAATACAAAAATCCTGTCCGAAAAGCATGAAGAAGAGGGGGTTCGCTTTCATTTTATTGTGGACCCAATTCTCTGGGCTAAATTCCAAAAGCGTGCCGGTTAGTCGGCACGCCTTTCCTCTTTTTTAACTTCGTCCCAAAGCGCATCCATTTCTTCGAGGGTAGAGGTTTCTGGCGATTTACCGATCTCCGTTAGTTTTTTTTCTACATTACGGAATCTGCGATCGAACTTAGCGTTGGCTGATCTCAGGCACTCCTCTGGATCGAGTTTGAAATGTCGGGCTAAGTTACTAATAACAAATAATAAATCACCAAATTCTTCTTTAACCTTATCTTCCGGGCCACCATTTTGAACTTCGTATAAAAGTTCGTTGCATTCTTCTTGTATTTTATCAATCACTTGTCCGGTCTCAGGCCAATCAAAGCCTACACGGGCAGCTCGATTCTGTAATTTCAAGGCGCGTTGCAGTGATGGGAGGCTTAATGAGACACCATCAAGTGCTGATGGCGTATGTCCTGTTTCCTGGGCTTTTCGTTTGCGTTCAGCAGCCTTATGTTCTTCCCAAGCTTTCGTTTGCGCATCAGCATCTTCAACTGTGCCGTCACCAAAGACATGAGGATGTCTGCGAACCATCTTCTCGCTAACATTTTGTACTACATCTTCAAAGGTGAAAAGCTCTGCCTCTGAAGCCATTTGTGTGTGAAATACTGTTTGAAACAAGAGATCACCTAGCTCATCTTTCAGCGCAGGCATATCATTGTTTCTTATAGCTTCATCAACTTCATATGCTTCTTCGATGGTGTAGGGTGCAATGGTTTGGAAATTTTGTTCTATATCCCAAGGGCAACCGTGCTCTCTGTCCCTTAATTTTGCCATGATATCCAGCAAATCATTCATGGTATATTTTTCTGACATAATCGCCTGCAATTATCTGATTGACTTTAAAGGCCTAACTTGGCTTTTAAAGGTAAGGTCAATGAAAAGAGAATTACTCATGCATAAATTACTATCAACTTTGTTGCTATATGTTTTCGCGAGTATCGCAGTATTTGCAGAAGACGTTCCAGCGCCAGTCGATGAAAATGCTCGCTACTATATCGAAATACCTAAAGGAGGCCTGTTGGATTTCTTTAAATATACACCAATGCGAGTTCCTATGGTTAGTCATCACCGTGGAGGGCCTGTGCCTGGGTATCCGGAAAATGCAATTGAGACCATGGATCATGCTCTTAAATATGGCCCGGGTTTGATGGAAGTTGATGTAGCGCAGTTGAAAGATGGTACGCTTATTTTAATGCACGACTATACTGTAGATCGCACCACAACAGGAACTGGTAAATTTAAAGATATAACATGGGATTATGTTAAAAAATTAAAGTTAAAGGACAATGACGGCACGGTCACCGAATATGGGGTGCCCTTGCTAAGAGATGTGCTTAAATGGGCAAAGGCCAGAGCAATATTAACGCTAGATATTAAGCGGGGCACCGATTTTAAAAAGGTTGTTGAATTGGTTCAAGAAACCGGTGCTGAAGATTATACTGCTGCAATTGCCTACACACTTAAGCAAGCCGTAGCCTTCAACCAAATGGCGCCTGATATGCCGATTACTGTTGGGATGATGGATGCCGATGATATAGCTGCCGTTGAAGAAAGTGGCATACCGTCCGATAGAGTTATTGCGTGGACAGGTACACGCGAGAAGTCTGCAGAGTTTTACCGGGAAATACACGGTAAAGGTTGGCGAGTGATTATGGGAACTCTCGGTCGGCCTGATCGCTCTATTGATGGCCAAATCGCAGTCAATGACAATGATCAGCGTTATCTGGAAATATTCCAGAAGGGTGCTGATGTAATTGCGACTGATCGATTTTGGGCTGTGAAGAAACAAATTCAAAATCCTAACTTCTTTTTCTTTGTAAAGAAGCAAATCACAGCCAGATAAATTGAGTGGTTGGGATTAAAATTTAAGAGAAATTTTAGCCAGTTCTGCACAAGCAGGCTGGCTTATTTTATCAATGAGTTCCATGATTTACTTACAAAATACAAACTGTGTTTGCTGTTTTGTGTGAGGTTTTCTGCGGGTTTTCTTGAGGGAATGTTTGCTTCTCCGCATAAACTAAGGTATGCAGGAATCTTGCTGCTAATGACTTTTGCTGCTTGTTGGGAAGAGGGATCAAGCATTGGAAGAGTTTCGCAGCCTGTAAAACTCGGTTTAGCCGAAAATGTGTTTCCATAGGGGGGAAGGACAGATGAAGGCCAGTAATATTACGGCTACAGTAAAAAACCGTGCGGAAAAGACCATTTCTGTACAAAATGAGACAAAGGGTGATTTTACCGCAATCGTACTTGCTGGAAGCAGGGGAGATTGCCCAGTTGCCTCAGTGTTTGGTGAACAGTATAAAGCACTTGTGCCTATATGTGGTAAGCCAATGATTTCTCGTGTTGTGGAAGCTCTTGCAGATTCCAGGTCCGTAAAAAAAGTGATTATCGTTTTTGATTGTGAAACATCGCTATATTCTACGTGTCCTGAATTTCATGCTGATAACACGGAAATTGAGATTTCAGTTGTGTCATGCGGCACTTCCATTTGTGATAGCGTTCGAAAAGCTATAGATAGCACAAAGACAGAATGGCCATATCTCGTAACAACAGCAGATCACGCTTTGCTTACATCTGAGATTGTTGACCGTTTCTGCGATGGCGCCAGTTACAATTGTGATTTAGCAGTTGGACTCGTTGAAAAGAAATATTTAGATGCGCAGCATCCGAATTCAAAGCGTACATACCTGCCATTCAAAGAAACTAAGCTATCTGGGGCTAATCTATTTGCTTTCGTTAACCCAAACGCAGAATCAGCACTTAGTTTTTGGAAAACGATAGAAAAGCAGCGAAAGAAGCCATGGAAATTATTCGCTGCATTTGGTTGGAAGAATGTTGTCGGCCTTGTGATGAAACGTTTTACCGTTGATGAAGCGTTCATGCGTGCGTCTGGCACACTTGGCGTGCAGGTGAAGGCGGTTAGGTTACCTAATGCTGAAGCTGCTATTGATGTAGATTCACCTAAAGATTACGCGCAGGTATCAGAAATTTTACAAAGCCGTTCTTTAGCTATCTAACGCTAATCAAATCTACTTTTTCGAAAATAATACCACGTAAGGTGATGAATCTTACGTGGTTTTTCTCTTTTGATCACATATAGTTTAGATTGGTTTTAATACAAAAAGAACGAATAAGGTTTTATACAGTCCAGATCAAATCTGTAATGAAGGGGCTGTTGATGAACTTCATAAAGAACGCAAAAATTAATACGAGGCTGTTTTGGGGATTCGGTATTCTAATCGTCCTGATGGTCTCATTAACCGTGGTTGGTAGTAATGATGTAAGCAGGGTGAATAATATGCTTACCATTATTAATGACGTAAACAGTGTTAAACAGCGGTACGCAATTAACTTCCGGGGAAGCGTACATGACAGAGCTATTGCACTCCGTGATGTTACACTTTTAACTGACCTCGATGAGCTTAATGAAACTCTCAATGAAATTGAAAAACTTACCGAGGACTACAGTGTATCTGCGGTCGCAATGGATAGATTATTCAGAGAACGTGATGACATCACTTCTGATGAACGAGCTATTCTAGCAAGAATCAAAGATATTGAAGAGAAAACACTTCCAATCATTGATAGTGTTTTGAAAGCCAGAGATGCTGGGGAAATTGATGAAGCCAACAGCATGGTAGTTTATGAAGCCCGTCCAGCTTTTGTCACCTGGTTGCAAATCATTAATGAGTTCATTGATCTTCAGGAAGAAAAGAACAAAGTCGTTACAGACCAGGCAAGAGGTGTTACAGAGAGTTTTCAGCTACAGATGACGTTGCTCACACTTGCTGCTGTTGTGTTTGGTGTGCTGGTTGCTGGTTGGACAATTGTAAGCATACGGCCTCTTAAAAACCTAACGGATAGTATCCTTCAGCTCTCTGAGGGTAATTTGGATGTAACTATTCCAGATTCTAAATCAGGTGATGAGGTTGGCATGATTACTGGTGCAACGAAGGTGTTCCAGGAAAATGCAATCGCCGCGGAGAAGCTTCGTAAGCAAGCTGAGCTTCAGGAAGAGCAAGAGCGTGAACGTGAACGTGAACGTCAAGACCGGGAAGCTACCGCAAAAGAAGAACGACGCCTGACGAAAGAGCGAGAAGAAGAAGAGGCTCGCCAACAACGCCGTTCGGCAATGCTTGCACTAGCTGACAGTTTTGAAGGATCAGTTATGAAACTGGTTGAAGAAGTTGCTCTTTCCGCAAAGGAAATGGAAGCTTCCGCCAATTCAATGACATCTTCTGTAGAACTTTCGACGAGTATTTCATCTGAAGTACTTCAGGCATCTAATGAGGCAAACAATAGTGCACAAGGTGTTGCTAGTGCGGCTAGTGAACTTTCTTCTAGCGTAAGGGAAATTACTCAGCAGACGAACCAATCATCATCAGGGGCTGGTGAAGCTGTTAATATGACTGAAATGGCTGGAAGTGATGTTACGAACCTTGAGCAAGCAGCTCAAAAAATTGGTGATGTTATCAAGTTAATTAATGATATTGCCGAGCAGACCAATCTTCTCGCCCTTAATGCAACAATTGAAGCAGCGAGAGCAGGGGATGCCGGTAAAGGCTTCGCGGTTGTAGCCAGCGAAGTGAAATCACTTGCAAACCAAACCGCCACAGCAACTCAAGAAATCAGTACGCAGGTTTCTGAAATGCAGAATGCTACTGGTAAAGCTGTTAAAGCGATTGGGCAGATCCAGTCAAAAATACGAGGTATTGGTGATACAGCTATTTCAATTGCGAGTGCGGTTGAAGAGCAGGATGCTTCTACGCAGGAAATCGCCAGAAACATCAACGAAGTATCCGCTGTTACTTCAAATGTTACTGAGAAGATTTCAGAAGTAAGAATGAGTGCGGAAGATACAGGAAATAGTGCTCAGATGGTGCTGCAGGCAGCGCAGAGCCTTTCTGTTAAATCAGAAGAAGTGCGTGAAAATGTACAGAACTTCCTTAGCTCTATTCGTTCAGAATAATTGAGATTAAAAAACGAAAAAGCCCTGCATTTGGTGGGGCTTTTTTATGAGCACTTTATGCCAGTAGATAAGCTCTGGTCGAAGCCCGTGATCACAGTTTGTCCACTAGAATATATCAACACGTCTTATAGTGCTTTATTTTGTCATAATTTCTCTTAGATATGTACTTGATTAGTTTGGAGAATAATATGTTTGATAAAATTTCCCAGGTTTTAGGGCTCAAGCCAGATACAGCTTCAAAAGAGGTTTCTGAACTTCATTTGGCCACAGCAGCTTTAATGGTAAGCGTGTCTAAAAGCGATGAAAATTACACTGACGAAGAACGGGAAGTTTTAATCAAAAATTTGCAGAATCATTTCTCATTGAGCAAAGACAGTGCCGTTCATATCGCCGACTTAGCTCTGGAAGATGAAAATGACGCGCCTAGCCTATACCAATTTACCAGAGCTGTGAGTAAAGAACTTGATAATGAGGAAAGACAGGAAATTATCAGACTTCTTTGGCAAGTAGCTTTTGCGGATGGGCATCTTGATAACTTTGAATTAAACATTATTGCTAAAATTGGTGGATTACTTGGGGTTTCCGCCCAAGATCGAATACGAATTAAGCATGAAGTTGAACAGATAACGCCTTGCTCTCAATGATTTGTTTATACCTTGTCATCTAATATATTAGGATGCTGCTAAAGTTTTCAGTTAAAGGTCGGCAAATGGAAAATAATGGTGAGGAACAGCTCTTTAAAGCGGGCGAAACCATCTATGAAGAGGGTGCAGAAAGTGACTGCGCTTATCTTATCCTTGAAGGTAAAATTGATATATTGCGATCAAAGGATGGTGCCTTTTACGAATTAGGTACCCTTGAAGCAGGGTCGTTGTTTGGTGAAGCGGGAGTGCTTCAAAATGATGTTCGCTCCACTACTGTTAGAGCACATACGGACGCAAGATTGCTAATTATTCCGGGTGAGACCTTCCGGCGTACTTTCTCAGATCCGCTGGCTAAGCATGTTGTAACAGCGATGGCTAAACGGCTTAGAGATAGGTATGTACCTGAACGTGAATTGATACAAAACTCCGAGATTAAAGCCGTTTATAAGAAGAAGCCTAAAACAGCCATGCAAACGGGTGACCCTGTTGTAGAAGGTGTGACACCGTTAGTTTTGGAAAAACTGGTTGCGCCAGTTCGCATACTAAACTTCCCGTTTTTTATCGGAAACTCTAGAGCACCGGGAGAAATGGCAAGAGAGTCCGCTCAAAGCCTGATGTTTCCATTACCCAGTGCGCCAGACCTCGAACCTCAACATTTTGAGTTTGTGAAACATGGTAAGGAAGTTTGGGTTCGCGATCTAGGAACAAAACACGGCACCGTAGTTAATGGTGAAATTGCCAGCAAATTTGGTAAACAAGTAGAGATTAAACTTACGCCTGGGGAAAATATTGTTGGTACAGGTGGTATGAACAGTAAAGTGACGTTTCTAATTACCCTCTAACCCAATATAAGCCGATCCATTTCATAATGGTCGGCTTTCTAGTTAGAATGTAAGCGTAAAAACGCTGCCTCCATTTGCAGCATTTGAGTGTGATATAGAGCCGCGATGGGCGATCATAATTTGTCTTGCTAAGGCAAGGCCAACGCCACTACCTGTCCGCTTGGTGGTATAAAAGGGTATAAATATTTTGGATGCTGTCTCTGCATCTATTCCGGTGCCATTATCTGCGAGTTCTATAACGATACTATTCCTTGAATTGATATAGGCTTTCAAACTGATATGACCTTTTTTTCTCCCGGCAACTGCATGTTCGGAGTTCTGCACCATATTAAGCAATGTTTGTTCAATCATTTTCCGGTCTGCAAATAATTCAAGATTTTGCTGACTAACGTGAGATTCAAACCAGATATCTTTATTGTTCCAAGATTGAACTGCGAGTTTCTCAATAGACTGGAATAATCCTGTTACAGAGAACTTGGTTTTCTGTGGTGGGGGTAAGCGGGTAAGCTGTCTGTAGCTGCCAACGAATTCTGTTAGTCCTTCGGATCGCCTCGCAACCGTTTGTACAGCATCTCCAATATCTGTTAGGCTTTCTGTAAATTCATTCGGTAATCCAGGTTTTCTTTTGAGGTCTTCCATCAAATCATTGGCGGTATTAGCGAGAGACGCCATGGGAGTAATGGAGTTCATAATCTCGTGGGTCAGGACGCGGACTAAATCCTGCCAGGCTTGTAATTGAGCTGTTTCAAGTTCATTCTGAATATTCTGAAGGCTTAGAAGACGTTCGCTGTTGCCTCCAATTATGATTTTGGTAGCGGCAATCATAAAATGCTGATCTGTCCCGTCTATATTGAAACGAATGAGCTTTTTCTGCCCCGTTTTTAAAGATAATATTTCCGTATAAAAATCCTGCCCAAACTGTTTGAGATCGGAAATGCTTGATAGATGGATATTCCTGAAAAGCTTCCTCGCGGCATGGTTCCAAAATGTCACTCTATCACTTTCATGGAGCGAAATTAGAGGGAAGGGAACATGTTCAATGAGAGCTTTATGATGTTTAAGTATTGTCTCTTGATTTGATTGTAACTCCTTAAATTTGTTGAGTATTATGGAAAATGACTTTGTTAGATCATCAAAGCCACCTCGATATCCCTTTAAATCGAAACGTTGGTTGAAATCTTGATGATGTATCGCTGTTAGGAAACGAGCGAGTTCACGGTTTGTAAGGGTAATAAGGTGCCAGAGATTATATGTAAGCCCTATTGATATGAACAGTAACAGGAGGGTCGTCGCGTGATAGCCTGGGGTGTGAATTAGAAAAGCGAATACAGAGAAAGAAATAAAAACAAGCGTTAATCTTATGCCAAGATGTATGGTGAAATTACTATAGGCCATGTTTTTCCATCCTTCTATAGAGCGCCGCACGCGTAAGACCTAGCTCTTTCGCTGCATGGCTTATATTGTAGCGCTGTCTTTTCAAAGCTAGAGTAATTGCCTTCTTTTCCAATTCTTCGAGGTTTAGAGTTTCTGTCTGCTGATTATTTTCTACAGCATGCGCATGCTCAAAAGCTTGCCCTTCAGTACTCAATTGAAAGTCTGCTGCTTGAAACTCTGTACTATCGGAAAGAATAACAGCCCGTTCGATTGAATGCCGCAAAGCCCTAACATTTCCGGGCCAAGGCGCTGCTTTAATAGCTTTAATAGCTTTTTCTGAAAAAGACTTCGGCTGGAAGTTATATTTTTTCGCGTAAAAATCAGCATAAAAGGCTGCAATAGCAGGAATATCGCTTGGTCTTTCTCTTAAGGGTGGGACAATAATTTCCACTGTATTTAGGCGAAACAGGAGGTCTTGCCGGAATTTTCTTTCGTCAAGAAGTTCCATCTTGGGAAGGTTTGTTGCTGCTATAACCCGAACATCTATATCTTTTTCTTTGGTGTCCCCAACTGGAGTAATCACACGTTTTTCCAGCGCAGTTAATAACTTTGCTTGAAGGTGCAATGGAACATTACCTATTTCATCAAGAAAAATCGTGCCTCCATTTGCGGCTTCAAAAAAACCTATCTTGTTTTCGTTTGCGCCAGTGAAAGCGCCCTTTTTATGCCCGAAGAGCTCTGATTCAAATAAGTTCTCGGGGATTGTACCCATATCTACTGATATGAAAATCTTATGGTTTCTGAGTGAACTACTATGAATCTTCTGTGCGGTTAACTCCTTACCTGTACCGTTTTCCCCGAGAATTAGCACATTCGCGTCTGTAGGGGCCACGCGGTCGATAAGTGACAACATATTTTGAGTTGTTGCACTGTCACCCAATATGGGGCTGTCGCTTTTATTTTGGACGTTATTAAGGGTGGCATTCACTTGTTTCAGATGGCTGGTTTCATTGCGGCTTTTTTTTAGTTTTACGGCAGTTGATAGAGTTGCAATTACCTTTTGATTTTGCCAGGGCTTAGTGATGAAATCGGTGGCACCACGCTTCATCGCTTCAACTGCCATATCCACGTCGCCGTGTGCGGTTATTAATATAACCACTGCATCTGGGTCGATATTCAGTATTTTTTCCAAGCAATGAAAGCCCTGATTTCCATCTGATAAGCCCGGACTAAAATTCATATCAAGAAGAATGGCATCAAAAGTTTGGCTGGCCAGCAACGTTGGTATCTGGCTTGGAACGTTAGTGGTAACTACTTTATCAAAATGTCTTTTCAACAGCAGTCTACCAGCTATCAGAATATCTTCATCATCATCAACAATTAGTATTTTACTGCTCATAGCTGTTCCGCGTGTTTTTGAATTGATGCCCGATATCGAACATTTAAGTGTGCGATATCGAACAGTTAAATATAGCTTTTTGCAAGGTAAAACTATAAAGCCCCTTAAAATCAATGAGTTAATTTCTGGCACGCGCTTTGCTGATTATCTAAGCGCAAAATCAAATGGCGAGACCAAAAATAATGAGAAGAGAAAATATGGCAACCGGGCTCGAGAACGACAGCGAGGCTATAGTAAATAAGGTGCCCAATACCTCTGTTTCCGGTCAGGGGATGGATCGGGCCGTAAGCGGAAAAAAGAAATCAAACCAATATACTTATGCCGTTTTAGGCGCTGTTTTATTGCTGGGCGGTTATTGGATAGCACAGAAAAGTATCACCTCAGGTAAATCAATAAAACTTGAGCGACATCAGGTAATCATTTCAGAAGTAAAGCAAGGTGTATTTGAAGACGTTATACCCGTTCGTGCTCGTGTAACTCCGCTAAAGACAGTTTTTCTAGATGCTATAGAAGGCGGCAGGGTGGAACGTGTTCTTGTTGAAGATGGTGCTGTTGTTGAAAAAGGCGCCCTGATTGCTGAGTTATCAAATACTAGTTTACAGCTACAGGTAATGGGTAATGAAGCATTGGTAACAGAACAGCTCAATAACTTGAGAACCATCGAACTCCAGCTTGCACAAAACAGGCTGTCCCACAAAAGAAGTCTCGCTGAGTTTGACTACCAGATACTCAAATTAACACGTCAGGTGGAGCGAGAGGGAAAGCTGATTAAAACCAGTGCCGTTTCATCAAGTCAGTTGGAAAATACGCAAGATGAGTTGGCTTACAATATTGAAAGAAGAAAGCTGACCCTTGAAAGCCAAGCCACAGATGCACGTATTCAGGAACAGCAGTTGAGTTACTTAAAGTCAAGAGCAGAACAACTTGAAAGAAACCTGAAGTTTGCGCATCAAAACCTTGAGGCTTTAAGCATAAAAGCACCGGTTTCGGGCAAAATTTCCGGCTTTGATATTGAAGTTGGTCAAAGCATCAGTCGTGGTGGACGTCTTGGACAAATAGATGATCCGTCTAGATACAAATTAGTTGCACATATTGATGAATTTTACTTGGGCCGTGTGGATATCGATCAAAGAGTAGAATTTGACAGAGATGGGGTATCTTATAGCCTGCAGATTTCGAAAATATATCCTCAGGTAAATAATGGTCAGTTTGAAGTTGATATGACTTTCGCTGATGAACAAGCTGTAGGTATTCGCCGAGGGCAAAGCCTGCAAACCCGTCTAATGCTGGGCGAGGCAACTATAGGCTTGTTGATACCGAACGGGGCTTTTTATCAGGATACGGGCGGAAACTGGGTCTTCGTCGTTACAAGTGATGGTGCAGTGGCTGTGAAAAGATCTGTGAAGCTTGGACGGCGCAACAGCCGATTTATAGAAGTTCTTGAGGGTCTTGAGGAAGGTGAGCGTGTGGTTACATCACCATATACGAATTACACCGATATGGACCGCCTGAAATTAAACTGAATAAACCAGATACCGACAGCTAACTAAAGAGGATATGCATCATGTTGCAGCTTAATAATTTATCAAAGATTTATAGAACATCCGAAGTTGAAACTACGGCTCTCGATAACGTAAATATCGAGATATCAACAGGGGAATTTGCCGCTATTATGGGGCCGTCAGGTTGTGGTAAATCTACGCTTCTTAATATTATAGGAATGCTGGATACACCAAGCTCAGGAGAGTATCTTTTCATGGGCGAAAACATAGCAGGGTATTCAGAAGCATTACTGAGTAATATCCGCAAACGTAATATCGGGTTTATCTTCCAGTCATTTAATTTGATTGATGAACTAACTGTTTCTGAAAACATAGAACTGGCTCTTTTATACCATGATATTCCGGTTAGCGAACGGCGTGACCGGGTTGAGACCGTGATGGATAAGGTGGGTATAGCTCACCGTGCAGGGCATATGCCGTCGCAGCTTTCAGGTGGCCAGCAGCAGCGGGTAGCTGTTGCCCGCGCCGTTGTGGGTGATCAGGCGATGATCCTAGCTGATGAACCGACAGGAAATCTGGATAGTTCACATGGTCAGGAGGTTATGGAAATGCTGCAGGCTTTAAATGAAGAGGGGACAACAATCGTTATGGTTACACACAGCCCTTCGCACGCCGATTTTGCGCGCCGTACTATCAATTTATTTGATGGGCAGGTAGTAGCTGAAAATATTCGCGCTGCATGAGCATTTCATAAAATAACAAAACGGCGAGAAACCAATGTTTAAAAATTACTTTCTGACAGCGTGGCGACATTTGCTAAAAAATAGGCTCTTTACTGCAATTAATATAATAGGTCTGTCTATAGGTTTAATGAGTTGTGTTTTAATCCTTTTGTTTGTACAGGATGAGTTATCATATGACCGCATATGGGAAGATTCAGAAAGACTTTACCAAGTTAATACCACATATAATTATCCCGGCAGCCCTGCTAATACCACTTCTCGAGTAACAGGTAGAATGAAAGAGGCCATGCGTCTTTATTTTAAAGACGATATCGAAGCGGCTACTCGATTAAATTCGATGAATTCAACAGTTCGTATCGGTGGAAGTGCCTTCAAAGAAGCCATACAGTTTGTTGACGCGGAATTCACAGAATTATTCCAGCTGGATGTGATAAACGGCGATATGAGCGTTGCGCTTTCAAATACCAGCAACATTGCAATCAATGCTTCTTTTGCAACGAAGTATTTCGGGAATATTAACCCGATTGGCCAAACGCTAGAGGTTGCTGTCTATGATCTGAATAGAGTTTATACAGTAGCGGCGGTTTTCGAAGATCTTCCTCATAATACAACGCTTTCTTTTCAGGCACTTGCATTGATTGATGAAAGTGCTTTCTTAAGTGCTCCATGGGAATTTGATGGTTGGGACAGTGCAAACGGTTGGCTTTATTTTAAGCTGAGGAGCGATAGCGATGAAGTAAAGGTGAGTAGCCAGCTTAAGGATTTTATAAATTCAAACGTTGTTATTCCATCTTATGTGTCTACGGATAAAAATGCCCAACCGACTGATTTTTGGAATTATTCTTTTCAAAAACTCGTTGATGTACAGCTAAACGCAATCAGTAATGATGACCAGATGAAAGAACTGGGTGCCCTCACAAAAGTTGTTTCTTTCAGTATTGTAGCAATGCTTATTTTGGCTGTGGCATGTGTGAACTTTGTCAATCTTGCAACCGCTAAATCAACAAAACGAGCTCGAGAAATCGCTATCCGCAAGGTGCTTGGTGCGCAACGTGGCCAGCTTATTCGGCAATATTTAGGAGAATCCTTACTGCTGGTGGGAATAGCTTTACTTATAGGATTAGTGCTGGTTGAGCTGCTCTTGCCTTTTTTTTCCTCATTCCTGAACAAACATCTAACGCTGGAATTGGCTAATCCAATGACATTATTGCAGCTAGTTGCCTTTGTTCTTGTAATAGGTCTTTTGGCAGGGGCTTATCCAGCGCTCGCTCTATCAAATGTCGTTCCAGCAACTGTACTGAAAGCTAACAAGTCCGCAGGACAAGGGCAATCAGTGTTATTACGACAGGTATTGGTAGTTTTTCAGTTTGCTATCTCTATTGGTTTGATCGTGGCGACTGGTGTAATTTATGCGCAAACCCAATATTCGATTACGAAGGATGTTGGCTATAACACCACCAATCTACTGAGTGTTCGTAATTTCGGCACTGCTCAAGCTGCGGCGCACCAACAGGCTATTCGGGATCGGGTCCAAAGGCTTCCAGGGGTGACGAGTGTTGCTGTTACTAGTTCAAGGCCTGCAGGAGGTGGTAGAAATAGTAGGGCTCTTCAGTTGCCTGGCCAATCTATCAACGGTCTTTCCTTGGCTGTTCAGGCTGTTGACCATGAATTCCTTGAAACCTTCGATATTCCACTTATTGCTGGCCGAAGTTTTGACCGCGCCCGTTCTACTGACGGGACTCCAAGGGCTGAAGGAGCAAAACCTGGTGAAGTATTGCAAGGCACAGTGATGATAAACGAAAAAGCGGTAACACGCTTAGGATTTGGTACGCCCGATCAGGCGCTTGGCAAGGCCATTCGTATTGTTATAGCCATGGTTGCAGAGCAGGAGGTTTATGCAGATTTAAGCGTAATTGGTGTTGTGAAAGATACGGTCTACCACCGGCCAAGGAATGAAGGATGGGGAGAAGCATACTACCTTGAACCAAACTATCCAATGGGCGGTTTAACTATACGTTATGCGGGTGAACGTACTGAGTTGGTGGAAGGCGTTAGAGGGATTTGGCAAAACCTTATTCCAACGGTTCCGTTCCAGTATGAATTTGTAGAAGATGTTATTCAGCAAGCTTTTTCTGCTGAAAAGCAACTCGCTATCTTATTTGTGGTGTTTTCTCTGCTTGCCATCATTGTTGCTTGTATGGGGCTATACGGTTTAGCGGCATTCACCGCGGAGCAAAGAACGAAAGAAATTGGGGTACGCAAGGTTTTAGGGGCAAGTGTATATGATATCGTCCGGCTTCTGGTTTGGCAGTTTTCAAAACCGGTATTGCTTGCTTGTTTATTGGCATGGCCTGTTGCGATCTTCGCAATGCTTAATTGGCTTGAGACGTTCCCATACCGTATAGATACGTGGATACTTTTTCCTATCTGCTTAGGGGCAGGGGCGATTGCCACTCTCATTTCATGGGGAACGGTTGGCGGCAATGCGGCTAAGGTTGCTCGAGCAAACCCTGTTAGAGCGTTGAGATACGAATAAAGTACATTAGATTATAGACAAGGGTAAGTTAATAGATTTACCCTTGTCTTTGTAGAGGGGCTACTGATCTGCAGTGGTTTATAGCCGGATTTCCCCAATGTGAACCAGTTTGAATAGAGTAAGTTATGGATAATCCTTCTCCAGAATTTTCTGATCAGTTTCGTGCAGAGTTTGATCAACTATTAAGTTGGCGAAGGGATGTTCGTACATTTAAAACTGACCCATTGAACCAAGAAATATTTGAATGTCTGCTCAGGGAAACTCTTACCAATTCTCCTTCTGTAGGGAACTCTCAACCTTGGCGTTTTGTGCGTATTTCAACCCCTCAAACTAGGCAGTTAATTCGAAATCATGTAGAGTTCGAAAACAAACGATCAGCACAAATATATGAAGGTAAAACCGCAGAACATTATAACCGTCTGAAATTGCACGGGCTTCATACAGCGCCCGAACAGCTGGCTGTGTTTTCAGCCATGAATCCAAATGAGGGTAAAGGCCTGGGCAGGCAAACGATGCCCCAAACTCCAGTATGGTCTACAATTATGGCCATTCACACCTTATGGCTGAAGGCTCGAGCGCTAGGTATCGGATTAGGATGGGTCTCTATCCTTCAACCTCAAGAGATGACTGCGATATTAGACTGCCCGGAAGACTGGCAATTTATAGCGTATCTTTGTATGGGATATCCTAAGGAAGAGAGCCAAACACCTGAACTTGTTCGGGAAAATTGGCAAGAACGCCTACCAATGGAGAAGCTGATTTTACAAAAATGATATGGTAGGAAAACCACACTTCGTTGCTCAATTTAAGGCTTCATGGCACATAATCATTGAAAAAAAACATCCCTTAAAGTATCCGGGTGCCAGATGGTGCTCTGGGAAACCAGAGTGAAAAGGGAAAACGGTGCGATCATTTTTGATTTAGTCCGTTGCTATGCCCGTAACTGTAAGTAAAGAGTGAACCCCGTACACCACTGAATGCTGATGTTTGGCAGACGGGAAGGTGGGTGTTTCATGTTTGATTTACAAGCCAGGAGACCTGCCATCGCATCGCCCTCTCTAGCGGTCGGAGCAACCAGTTAGAACGGAATCCCGTGTAGGCGATAAAACCGTTTGCACGGAGATTGTCTCGTTATTCATCCGACAAGCTCCCTGTTAAGATTAATTCGCCTCTACGGAGGCAAGCTTGATGGATTTTGCCATGCAACATCTTAAAAATTCTGTATGTATCACCGCGCTTCTTGCTGGTGGTCTTTATTCTGCACCAACCCTTGCTCAAGACGAAGCAGCAGACGACATTGAAACAATTTACGTAACTGTAAACCGCCGCGCGCAACCACTTTCACAAATTGGCAGTAGTGTTTCTGTTCTTACGGATATCGACCTGCAAAAGGGTCAGAACATTTTTGTCGTGGATGCCCTAGAGGTGCTGCCGAGCGTAAATATCGCCCAAAATGGTTCTTTTGGTGGGCTGGCATCCCTTTCTTTGCGCGGTGCTGGTGGTGATAGTACGGCTGTACTCATTGATGGTGTGCAACTGAATGATGCTTCATCTACGGGTAACGGCTATAATTTCGCTCATCTTGATACAAATAATATCGAACGTATCGAAGTACTGCGCGGTCCACAATCTGTACTATATGGTTCAGACGCTATCGGTGGTGTGGTGAATATCATCACGAAAACTGGTGGTGATGGCCTTGGTGGCAACGCATATGCTGAATATGGCTCTTACAACACATTCCGTACTGGTGGCGCGCTGCACGGCGGCACGAAGAAACTTGGTTTTAATCTGGCAGCCAGCTTCACAGATACAGACGGTATTTCTGCCGCTGATGAAAATGACGGTAACACCGAGCGTGATGGCCTGCGCAGCTATAATATCTCGGGTAAGGTAACCAGCGAAATTTCCGAAGATCTTCGTTTTGAAGTGATCTCGCGTTATTCTGATAATGCCAGTGAATTTGATAGCTTCGGACCAATTGATGGTGATGAAGTTGCCCATACTGATGAGTTTTTGATTGCAGGTCGTGCGCATTTTAACCTGTTCGATGGACGCTTACAGAATACTGTATCCGCAGAGTTTTCTTCAATTGAGCGAGAGAATTTTACAAATGGCGCTTCCAGCTTTGGGGCACAGGGTAACCGTACAAATTTTGACTATCTTGGTGTATTTGAAGCCACAGAGGACTGGACTGTAACCTTCGGTGCTCAGCATGAAGTTGCTAAAGCTACAAACCTTGAAGGTGATGGTATTTCCATTGATAGCGTGTTTGGTGAATTGGGCTGGACACCTGTGGAAGGGCTGGTTCTGACAGCCGGTATTCGTCAGGATGATCACGAGACATTCGGTGGTGCCACAACAACGCGTTTCACAGGGTCATATCAGGTAACAGATACAACGCGCCTTATTGCAAACTGGGGTGAAGGCTTTAAAGCACCCAGCGTGTTCCAGCTAACATTTGTTTGTACTTTCTGTGGTCTTACAGAGCCAAGTTCAGATCTCCGCCCAGAGCGCGCTAAAGGCTATGAATTTGGCGTTGAGCAAACTTTCCTTGAAGGTGATCTTCTTCTTTCCGCGACATGGTTTAACCTGAAAACCCGTGATGCCATTGATTTCACTTTCACAAATGGTTACGCCAATGTGGATTCTCGTCGTTCAGAAGGTCTTGAGCTAGGTTTGCAGGCAATCCTAAGCGATAGGCTGGATGTAAGCGCTAATTACACATATACAGATGCTGTTGATACAGCGACTGATATTGCGATCGAGCGTCAGCCGGAAAACCAATTCTCTGCCACCGTAAACTGGGCGCCTGTTGAGGCGGTTAATCTGCGGGCAACACTTGTTCATAACGGTGAAGAAGAACAGTCATTTGGTGCTGGAACTCTAGAAGCCTGGACACGTCTTGATCTGCGAGCAAGCTTCCAGATCAATGACCGTGTGAGTGTATACGGCCGTATCGATAATCTGTTTGATGAAGAATATCAGTCTATCATTGGATACGGTACACCTGACCGTTCAGCTTATGTTGGGCTAAGGGTTAATCTCTAGTAAACGGGAGCAAGGTAATGGCTTTAGGAAAGTTATTATCTGGTCTTCTGCTAGCAACACTGTTTGAGATGGTGGCAGCACCGTCTCAAGCAGCGGGTGATGCTGAAACTCAACCTCTGCCTTCGGTGGTTTCGCTCGATTACTGTGCGGATCAATATATTCTTGCTCTCGCTGATCGTTCGCAGATTAAAGCGGTATCAAAAGGGGCTAGGGAAAAATATTCTTTCTACCGGGCACGAGCTGCTGGGGTCCCATACACAGAAAGCTCGATTGCTGAAGTCATTGCTCTGCAGCCAGAGATTGCTATCCAGAGCTATACAGTCGCGGCGCGTATGCCTGAAATGGCGGAACGTACTGGATTTGAGCTTGTTAAAACGCGGTTTGGCAGTGCACCTGAAATTGTACTTCAGAATGTTCGTACCATTGGAAAAGCCATAGGCCGCGAAGCGCAGTCTGAAGCAATGGCAAAGACGTTCGAAGCCCGATTACAGGCGTTGAAGCTAGAGGCGAAATCCTCCCTCCAGATTGCCTATGTCACTCCAAGTGGGTTCACCTCAGGTGTTGGTACGTTTGTGGACGGCATCATCGAACTGGCAGGCTTTCGTTCTTATGCCGCTTCAAAAGGGTATCAGGGTTGGCTGCTACTTCCGCTTGAAGACCTGATTATGGATCCGCCAGATATGTTTGTGACCAGCTTCTTCGATACCAATATGGAAAATCAAAGCAATTGGAGCCTCAGCCGACATGACAGATTGCTTGAGATGATGGACCAAACCCCGACCGTTCACCTGCCCGGAAGTTATCTGGCCTGTAATGGTTTGTTTCTCGCCGATGCTGCGGAAGCTATCCGCGCTAAAGCCAGTGAATTTGGTATCCTGAAAAAGAAAGATACGGCCGATGAATAAATATCTGAGAGATAACGTTTTTCTTGGGCTGCTGTTGCTTGGGGTAATGCTGTTTTCGCTCATATTCGGCAGGGTTGATATGTCCCTTGCGGATGTCTGGCAAGGGCTGACCGGTGGTAAAGATGATTCTGTTTCTATTATTGTGCGTGAACTTCGGTTGCCGCGTGTGATTTTAGGGGCTGTCGTTGGCGCTGCTCTTGGCCTTTCAGGTGCAGCGCTTCAGGGAATGCTGAGAAACCCTCTCGCTGATCCCGGTGTTATTGGAGTAACGGCCAGTGCGGCTTTTGGCGCTGTGCTTGCTATTCACTTGGGCTTTATCATCAGCTTTCCGCTTATGATTTCCTTCTTCGCTATGGCGGGCGCACTTGTTGCAACAGCTATCCTCCTTTTCATCTCAGCGCGAGATGCCAGTGTTCTTATGCTTATTCTTGTGGGGCTTGGTATTAGCTCGCTTGCAACAGCTCTTATCTCACTTGTAATGAACCTTTCAGAGAGTCCTATCAGTGTGCGGGATATGATTATGTGGATGCTTGGTTCACTTGAAAACAGAACAGTATCTGATCTCTGGTTTGCACTGCCGTTTATCGGTTTTGGCTGGCTGTTGATGTTGAATGTAGGGCAAGAACTGAATGCTCTCAGTGTCGGTGAAGACACGGCGAAGACCATGGGGGTGAATATAAAGCAGCTTAAACTCCGTATCGTCGTTGGTTCAGCTATCAGTGTCGGGGCGGCAGTTGCCGTATGCGGTAGTATCGGGTTCGTAGGGCTAATTGTGCCGCACATGGTGCGTGGTCTTATATGTAAGGAACCGGGGCGGTTATTGCTGCCAAGTGGTTTGATGGGGGCGCTGCTACTTACCTTTGCTGATATTTTAACAAGAGTACCAACCCCAGGCACTCCGCTTCATATCGGCGTGGTTATGGCGCTTGTTGGGGCACCAGCATTCCTGTTCATTGTTTATAAAGCCCGGGAGGCCATGAGATGAGCGATTTAAAGGTAGCCAATCTCTCACTGGAGGTCGGGACGAAAGAAATACTGAAAGATGTTTCTGCTGAGATGAAATGCGGCGAGCTGGTGGGTCTTATCGGGCCAAATGGTGCAGGTAAAAGTAGTTTGCTTAAAGCCATTCTCGGGCTTCAAGATTGTGTCCGAGGTGAGGTGATGCTTGAAGGAAGAGATTTAAACAGTCTTTCCATCAAAGAACGTTCGAAGCTGTTCGCCTATGCGGCGCAAGGGGCACCGGTTCACTGGCCTTTAACCGCAGAATATATTGTCGGCCTTGGGCGAGCGCCTCATCTAAATCCGTGGCAAAGAATGGGCGTAAGAGATCTGGAAATTGTCGAGGAAGCGCTTAGAAAAACGGATTGCACGCACCTGAAAGAGCAGTCTGTGACGACATTGTCGGGTGGAGAAAAAGCGCGTGTGTTACTTGCTCGTGCGCTTGCTTCTGACACGCCGTATCTGTTTGCTGATGAACCAGTGGCGTCTCTTGATCCAGCTCATCAGCTTCAGGTGATGGATATCCTGAAAAATGAAGCTGAGGCGGGGAAGGGCGTAATGGTTGTTCTTCATGATCTTGGATTGGCGCTTCGTTATTGTGATCGTTTGATTTTGTTGCATGAAGGCAAAACGATTGGTCAGGGAAGTGCGGAAGAAATTTTAAGTGATGAAAATTTAGATCAGGTTTTTGGCGTTCAGGCCGAGCGTTGGAAAAATAAGGGACGAGATTTTTTGATCGTTCATAATCTGGATAAAGGGGTTGCCTGATGCTATTAGCGTGTCTGGCTATGCTGGTGGATACTTTGACTGGGGAGCCTAAATTGCTTTACAGCCGAATAAAGCACCCGGTTAGCTGGATGGCCGCTATGCTTATGTTTTTAGAGCGCCGTTTTAACAAACCATCCAGAAAGAGAAGTGTTCGCAAGTTTTTAGGGACGGTTTCCATTCTGCTGTTGATACTGCTGTGGGGAGCTACTGCGTGGATTGCCGAAAACGCTATCAAGAGTTATGTGGTGGAGCCGTATAGCTTGCTGTTTGTTGCATTGATTGCCAGTGTCTTTATTGCTGCAAGAAGCCTCTTTGAACATATTAATTTGGTGAAGAATGCTCTTGATCGGCAGAGCGTTGAAGATGCCAGGTGTGCAGTAGGGATGGTCGTAGGAAGAGAAACGGCTGACCTTGACGAACTGGCTGTTTCACGTGCTGCGGCGGAGAGTTTGGCGGAAAATTTTTCTGATGGTGTTATTGCCCCGCTGTTTTGGTTGCTGATAGGTGGGCTTCCCGGGCTGATTGTCTATAAGATGGTCAACACTGCTGACAGCATGATTGGACATAGAACAGAACGCTTTCGTGATTTTGGATGGGCAAGTGCCAAACTTGATGATGCGATGAACTTGTTGCCAGCGCGGATAACAGCACTTTTACTGGCCTTGGGAGCCTTTGTGCTGAGAATACCTTCAGCTTTTCAGGGCTTTAAAGTGGCCTTCAAGGATGCATATCTACACGCGAGCCCAAATGCAGGCTGGCCGGAAGCAACAATGGCTGGTCTTCTCAAGGTGCGTCTCGGTGGCCCTAGGTCTTATGGGCCGGGGCAAAGGGAAGAATATGCATGGCTCGGCGCTGACTTCCCTGAAACCAATCAGCCTGATCTTGGATTGGCGCTGTGTATCGTGAAAGCATCTTGGTTGGTTCTATTTGTCTTGTTAATGGTGGGAGGTGTGTGGTGATCCCCTCCATTCATCATGGTGGTGATATGCGAGCGGTAAAAGCGCAATATCCTCATTTGCAAGAAGGATGGCTGGACTTGTCTACGGGCTTGAGCCCATTTATTTATCCGTGGCAAGAGAAAATAGCTGCAGCTGATCTCTATGAAGCGTCTTCAAAACTGCCGCAAACCTCCCTTATTGATACTTGCGGTAAGGCATGGTCACGGTATTTGGGGATAAAGGATAGGACTGATTGGCTCGTTACGGCCGGCTCACAGGCTATCATTAATATAATGCCGCAGCTTCTGCCTGAATACCAGGCGGTTATTCCTGTTCCAAATTACGGTGAGCATGCCAGAGTGTGGAGCCGGTCTGCTCGGCCTGCCATTATGCTGGAGCGAGAGGTATTAAAATCTTTTGAATATGGTGACCAACAGGTTGTTTTTCTGACGTCCCCAAATAACCCTGACGGATATATTTGGTCGAAAGAGGTCATATGGAAAGCCGCTAAACAGCTGAAAGAAAAGAGAGGGTATCTGCTGCTGGATGAAGCGTTTGCCGATGTTGCCTTCTCTACCAGTATAGTCACTGAAGACATACCAGATAATATGATCCTTCTGCGTTCCTTTGGTAAGTTTTTTGGCTTGGCAGGGGTAAGGCTTGGTTATGCAAAGTTGCCAGCTGACCTGAAGGGCCAGGCACAAGCTATTCTGGGCCCTTGGTCTGTAAATGGGCTGGCTGCTCTTATCGCTTTCACAGCTCTTCGAGACGATAGATGGATTCAGGATACTCGAATGGCACAGGCTAAAGGGATGGTGAAGCTGAAAACCATTCTGGAGGGTGCCGATTTTGAAATTATAGGGGGTACTGATCTGTTTTGTCTCGGTTACCATAAAGATACAGACCGACTGACAGAACAGTTGAATGGTAGCGCTATCCATATTCGGCGCTTTGAAGAATACCCCAATTGGATACGCTTTGGCCTACCGGCCAGCGAGAAAGAATTTAACCGCCTGAGGGAGGCTTTATATGTCAGATGATATTAATGAAGAACACCGTAAGAAGATGGTGAAGCTCAAAGAAGAGCAGCGCGCTAAGGTGAAAGAAAAAAAGAAAGCTGAGCGTGGGCTTTTGATGGTTCATACTGGCGACGGTAAAGGGAAATCAACCGCAGCTTACGGTACGTTGTTACGCGCGCTGGGCTGGGGGCATGATGTTGCTGTTCTTCAATATGTTAAAGGCAATTGGAAAACCGGTGAGAAAGAGTTTTTTAAGCGGTTTCCTGAGCTTGTTCGTCTAGAAGTGATGGGCGAAGGATTTACGTGGGAAACTCAAGATCGCGAGCGGGATATTGAAGCCGCAAGAAAAGCTTGGGAGGTAAGTAAAGAGATGCTGAACTGCGGTGACTATGATCTCGTTGTCCTTGATGAGCTGAATATCGTGCTCAGAAATGATTATTTGGATGTTGAAGAAGTAAAAGAAGGCCTGCTTGCTCGCCATCCACGTACAACAGTGATTGTAACTGGCCGTAATGCCAAACAGGAAATCATCGATGTTGCTGATTTGGTGACCAGTATGGAAATGGTCCGCCATCCTTTTGAAAACGGAATTAAAGCCGCGCGCGGTATTGATTTTTAGAGTGTTAGTAGAGGCGGTTAAGGCACTGAAGCTGCCATTGACCGCCTTTTCCCTGTCCTGTTTGATGCAATAGACGGGTGAGAGAGAAGGGCTCTGCATTTAGTGCAAGAGCCTGATTGGTGTCTAAACCAAGAGTTATGCCTGCAAAGGCACGGATCACACCTGCATGGGTTACCAAGACCTTAGGAGTTGAATTTCCTTCTTTGATAAGGTTTTCAATAAAACCTGACACTCTGTCGCTAACAGAGGAAAAACTCTCACCTTCAGGGGGCGTTGTTTCAGCCGCTAACAGGGACCAGTTATGCGGTTCTAAATCTTTCATTTCCTCCCATATTTCTTCAAAACTTAACCCTTGCCACCTACCAAAGTTCTGCTCAGTAATTTCCGAAGAAGTGTTTATTATTTTGGGGCTTAGACTTCCTTCTTTAATCAGTGCATTAGCTGTACTTTGGGTGCGATCCAGGGGGCTTACGTACCATTCAGCGTTCTTGGGGAGTTCAGCGGCTAGTGCTGAAATGGTTTCCGTCGCTGGCAATACTGCTTCTGCGTTCGCATCTTTATAAATGCCCTTACGGCTGTTTTTAACCGGCGCGTGACGGACTAGATACCATTCTGTTAGCTGAATATCACTGATCATGAGGATGCCTGCCATAAAGTTGCAAGTGTTATGAGCATAGCGATCTCGGAAAGCTGCTGTGTTGCACCCAGAATATCTCCGCTATAGCCGCTTACTTGTTTGTAAGCCAGTCGACAGAAAATAAGCGTCGTTAATAGTGCACTTACCGTAAGAAATATTGTTGCAGCCATACCAGCAATGAAAAAGCTACAGCCAAGTGAGAGGATAAAGGCCGTTGTTACCGTTGGAAAAGAGGGTTTGCCAGCCTCGGTGGCAAGGCTGTTGCTACGGGCAGGGGAGAGTATCAGTGACGGAATAAGTACTACAGAACGAGATATAACTGCGACAATTATCATTGCACGTATGATATCGATATCTGTCAGGGATTGAAGGCTGAAGAATTTGAAAGAGAAGGCAATAATTAAAGCAAGACCACCATATGTACCAATCCTGCTGTCGCGCATAATTTCGAGTTTTTTATCCTTACCGTATCCGCCACCAAATCCATCGGCCACATCAGCGAGGCCATCTTCATGAAAAGATCCTGTGGTGAAAACTGCGGTAGATATAGCTATTAGGATTGCGAGCTGTTTAGGCATCCCCATTTGAGTGCTTGCGAGAAAAGCCAAACTCATCAGGCCACCTATGAAAAAGCCTACAACTGGGTAAGCCCTCATGGCCCGGCCTAAGTTAGGAGGTGTATTCGAAATTTTGGCCCAGTTTATGGGAATGCGCGTGAGCAACATAAAGGCAGCAGCGATATCTTCGCGCCATTTTCGAACTAAGCCTTTTTTATTGCTCTCGTCAGTCACCACTGGTTACTCCAGCTTCTTTGAACGTCGCCATACCGTTATGAGCAGCAAGAGCTGATTTAATGATCATTAGAGCCACGGCAGCACCACTGGCTTCCCCCAGTCTCATGCCAAGATCAAGAAGCGGTTTTTTGTGAACTTTCTCTGCTATCAGTTTATGCCCAGGCTCCACAGAAAGGTGAGAAATCAAACAGTGATCAAGAGCATCAGGGTTTGATTTCACAAGAGCCGCTGCAGCTGCGGTAGAGATGAGACCATCCAGTATTACAGGAATACGCTTATGTCTGGCCGCTAATGTGGCCCCAGCGATTGCGGCTAGTTCCCGACCGCCTACTGTCCTTAATATATCAAAAGAAGATATTTGGCTTGAAAGATGGAGCAGGTGAGCATCTTCCACGGCTTTAAGTTTGGCCTTAAAACCATTGTCATCAACACCAGTGCCGCGACCAACCCAATCAGAGGGAAAACAGCCAAACGTTGCCTGAGCAACTGCTGCTGCTGATGTGGTATTTCCAATACCCATTTCCCCGAGAAGGATTATGTCAGCATCTTCAGGAACAGCATCAATACCTGCTTGAATAGCTGCACAGCATTCTTCATCGCTCATCGCGGGGCCTGAAGTAAAATCTGCCACTGGTTGGTCTAGATCAAGGGCTATTACATCGAGGGTTGCACCTGCGGCCGCACATAGCTGATTAATAGCAGCTCCACCAGTTGCAAAGTTCGCAACCATCTGCTCTGTAACTTCCGAAGGGAAAGCAGATACTCCCTTACGCGTAACACCGTGATTGCCGGCGAATACCAAGCAATGTACGTTATCTGTAGTTGGCTTTAACTTGCCCTGCCAACCAGCAAGGAAAACAGCAATTTCTTCCAGCCTGCCGAGGGAGCCTGGCGGTTTAGTAAGCGCAGATTGGCGCTGAGTAGCCTCATCTATGAAATGTTGCTGAGGGGAGGGTAACCCTTCCAAGAGCGCAGAGAAACTGCTGTGGCTGGTGATTTTAAGGTTGGTCACTAGATAAACTTTCTAACATGGTACGACCATCTTTTTTCAAAGGCATAGGTAAACCAGCGATAATGAAAAAGCAGTTGGGCAGGGCGGCAGCTAAGCGTTGATTAAGCCTTCCTGCTTCATCACGGAAATCACGTGCAAGCTTATTCGCAGGCACAATTCCCATACCTACCTCGTTACTGATGCATATGACCGGGCAAGGGGCTTTTTTTATAGAAGTTAAAAGGCTGGTGATTTGAGCATCGATATCTAGCTCAGCGAATGTGATATTACTAAGCCATAAGGTGAGGCAATCAATAAATATGACAGTATTTTCATAGGCTTCGGCGTTAATAACGTCAATAATATTGGTTGGTTCTTCAATGGTTTTCCAGCCAGATGTTTCTCGCAATTGTTGGTGATGAGCAATGCGTTCTTGCATTTCATTGTCGTGCGCTTCAGCAGTAGCGATATAAATAGGTGTAAGCTCAGTTGCCAGCGCCAGCTTTTCACCAAAACTGCTTTTGCCTGAACGTGCACCGCCCAATATCAACGCTGACTGTGAATGCACGAGCTCTCACCTATGTTAAAAGTTTCTTTCTAATTTAAAGGCTTACATCAGTGTAAAGGGCTCCGCAAGCAAGACTATCACGAGGAGCTGTTTGGCCAAGTGAAAGAATTACAGGCGAAGTACGGAACCCTAAGATTTAGCTGTTATGTGTGGCAAATAAATCCTCTAGAATGGCGAGTTATCATGAAGCTCAGATTTCACCACTGGGCGGCTAACACCCCAATGCTCAGCAAATTTTCCATCTTCCATACGGAATATATGCATGCCAGCATTTCCGGTGGAAGAGGGAGTTGGTTTAAAGTGTATATGCATCCAAACCAGATCACCATCTGCGCCAGCCCGTTTAATATCACCGTGCATTTGCGGCATTCTTTCCAGCGCACGTGCAAAATACTGTAGCAGACCTTCTTTTCCATCAGGTACATGAGGAGCGTGTTCAATATGAACATCTGCAACACACTCTCTGCCAAAACGGTCAACATCTAAATCCACTTCAAGCGCCTTCATGCAGTAGACGGCTTTTTCCAGGTTTTTCTGCTCCAGAGCTTCCTGAGCAATAATTTCAGCGTCTGTATCTGTACCGATAGCTGGAACCACATTAAGCGCCATTGCTAAAGCTGTAGCAGCGGCTTTTGGTTGCCATTTATGGAGTAGGTTCTTTTTCCTTGGGCTATGAAAGTTCATATTTTCCTCACTGTTTTTATAGTTAATGTTATTACCTATCTTATATTTAGCAGTTTTTTACAATTAATATAATTCGTTCATTTGAGATAGGAGGCTCTTTCTGGCGGTAAGGGTTGGTTTAAAAGTTTTTAAGAAGCGAGGCTTGCATAAATAGCGGGGAAGAATGCGCTAACCAAGGAAAAGAGGTGTCGGTTTTTATATTAATAAATATCGCATAATTTATATTATGGGAAATTATACGGTGTTTATTAAAAACGTCTCGTTGCAACTTTTCCCATTATAAACAACGTGTTACAGCCTTATTCGCACTAAGGACTAAGTTTTACTCTTCTTATGGGGATATTTCATGATGTCGCTCTTAATGTCGATATCAACGGCCTGACACCGCTTGTTGAGTGTGTGAACAATGAAAACGAGCTTAGGCTTTCTAAACGTCTTCGCAATGGTCGCTACAAGCATTCTGTTAAAGCTACCTGACGAAGCTTGCTATGCTTCCAGCCTCAGCGGACTATATTCTATTTCATGATTTGAAATTAGCCTTAACACAATTAAGGCCGTAAAATCAGTGTATCACCGCGCATTTCAACGCTTGAGAAGCGGTTAAGGATATTGAGGCCAAGGAGTGAACCTCGCATATCTGCACCGTTTACGGTAACGGTAACGTCGTAAAATGCTTCTGTGCCAATCTCTATGCTGTTTACGCGGGTTTTCGCAAACTGAACGGAGCCGTTCGCTGTCTCTGCCCTGCCCGTAAACACCAGATCATCCATATCAATGCCAACAAGAGCCGCATCTTCCGGGCTTAACACTACGTTACTGGCGCCTGTATCCACCATAAATTTCACTGGCACATCATTAATTTGGGCTCGCAGCCAGAAATGGCCATCTTTTGCCCTGTGCACCAGAAGCCCGTGGTCAGAACTGGTAACGCCTGATGGATCAAGCGCCGCCATAAACCTCGTTCCCACATCAGATTGGTACAGGTAAAAAAGCGACGTGCCTACAATGAACAAAAGCCAAATGCCCGCATATTTGATGAGCTTTAAAATAGACGTTCGGCTCCAAAAAGCCGCCACACCGCCGAAAATACCCAGAATAACCAAGCTACGCACCAAATAAGGGTCATTCATTGTGGTGCTTGGAAAAACAAGGGACAGACCAAAAACAAGCATCGCCAGGCCAAGGAGAAACAGCACAAGGCGGAGAACCTTTGGTTGCTCCACTGTTCTGTAACGATCGTGATTTTTTCCTTTGTGGTCAGGTACTTGCCACGGATCATGATCCATCGTGCTTTCCTCCAAGGATACAGTGTACCGCATCAGTAAGGTTTGCTCAAATGCTCAATGGTTTAGAGAGTGATTTCCATACCGTCATAAGCAGGTTCAACACCGTCAGGTAATTCCCGCTTAAGCGTTTCATAATCCATATCCCATGTCATATGGGTGAGAATGGCGCGTTCGGGTTTAATCAGTTCAATCCACTTGAGAGTTTGTTCCAAATGGGAATGTGTTGGATGAGGTTCATAACGAAGTGCATCTACCACCCAAACCTTCACGCCTTGTAATGCTTCAACGGCTGTTTCTGGTAAGCGGTTCAGGTCTGTTGAATAGGCCATATCCCCGAACCTGTAACCGAGGCTGATACCGTTACCGTGGCCCTGTTCAAATGGTGTCATTTTAATTGCACCAACGGTTTTGGGGCCGCTTAAAACATGGCCTTTACACATCGCCGGATACCCAGCCTGCGAGCGAAAGATATAATCAAACCGGTCTTTAATAACCTGTAAGGTTTCTTCATCGGCATAAACCGGGATTTTCTCCCGGCTTGAATGGAAGAAACCACGAAGGTCATCAATGCCGTGCACATGGTCTGCATGATCGTGGGTATAGAAAACAGCATCCAGACTTTCTGTGCCTGCCATTAGCATCTGTTCGCGAAAATCTGGTGTAGTATCGATAACGAAGGTTGTGTCCCCCTCTTCCACCAGCACACTTGCCCTGCGCCGACGGTTTTTTGGATTTTTGGGGTCACACGCACCCCAATATTCCGGAATCTTAGGCACGCCGCCAGAAGTGCCACAGCCTAAGATCGTGAGTTTCATGCCGCGGCCTTTGCAGGTGGTGTGATCTTAGAGAAAAGATCGAAGAAATTCTGTGTGGTCGCTTCGCTGAGCTCCTCAAGGCTTTCTCCGCGCAAATCTGCTAGAAATTCTGCAGTGTTCGCAACAAATGCTGGTTCACACTTTTTACCTCTGTGCGGTACCGGCGCAAGAAATGGAGAGTCAGTTTCAATGAGCAAGCGGTTTAGCGGAATGGTTTTCGCGCTGGCTTGTAGTTCCTTCGCACTTCTGAAGGTTACAATCCCGGAAATAGAGATATAAAGCCCCATCTCTAGGCAAGCATCCGCGAGGCGTTGGCTTGCAGTAAAGCAGTGAATAACGCCCGGGAAAAAGCCCTTTTTCATTTCTTCGGTAAGGATATTGATGCAATCATCATCCGCGTCACGTGTGTGTACGATAACAGGTAAGCCAAGCTCACGAGATGCTGTGATATGGCTGCGAAAATTCACGGCCTGCATATCCCGGGGTGCATTATCATAATAATAATCCAGCCCAGTTTCACCAATACCCACGATTTTGGGGTGTGCAGCGCGTTCCAGAAGTGCTTGAACAGCTACGTCAGGTTCGTTTTCCGCCTCGTGAGGATGAATGCCTACGGTGCCAAATATATCATCATATTTCTCAATGATATCAATGATTTCTGGGTATTGTCTCAACTTAGTGTTTATGCTTAGCATACAGCCAACACCAGCGGCGCGAGCGCGTTGAACAACATCGTCTTGCTGTTCAATAATGCCCTCGTAGTTCAGATGGCAGTGACTATCAACAATATACCCGTATTTGCTCATTATTCAGCGGCCTCTGGCAATTCAAGGCGAGGGAACACACCTTGTGGCTTCGGTATATCAATGCCTGGTTGAAGACGCCCTGCCTCATTCAACTGGTCAAACCCACGATTTGTAACGCTGATCTGGCTTAAAAGTTTGTCTCCTGCTTCGGGCATAATTGGCTGAATAAGAATACCAAGCATACGAATAGCTTCCGCAAGTACATAAAGCACCGTTTCCATGCGCGCCGTATCGGTTTTACGGAGCTTCCATGGTTCCTGCGTGGTGATATAGCGGTCAGCGGCAGCTGCTTGTGCGAAGATCGCTTCAAGTGCCAGATGGAAGGCTTGCTTATCCATATGACCGCGTACAGTTTCCAGCACGGCTTCGATCCCGGAAAGAAGTTCTGTATCTTCCGCTGTAAGTTCGCCTGGTGCTGGTAACTTCGCTTCACAGTTCTTGTGGATCATTGAAAGCGTGCGTTGGCTCAGGTTGCCAAGGCCATTCGCAAGATCAGCATTCGCCCGGTGAACGAAAGACTGACGAGAGAAATCACCGTCATTACCAAACGGTACTTCTCGCATCAGGAAGAAACGAGTTTCATCAAGGCCAAAGGTTTCAATAAGTTCGAATGGATCTATGACATTACCAAGAGATTTAGAGATCTTCTGGCCTTCATTTGTCCACCATCCGTGCGCAAATACGCGGTTTGGCAACGGCAAATCAGCTGCCATAAGGAAAGCAGGCCAATAAACCGCGTGGAAGCGCAGAATATCTTTACCCACCATATGAACATTTGCTGGCCAGAATTTTTGGTAATCAACACCATCAGTATCTGGGTATCCAACGGCTGTTAGATAATTAGTAAGTGCATCAATCCACACATACATAATGTGGCCATCTGCATTTGGTACAGGTACACCCCAGTTAAATGTTGTGCGGGAAATAGATAGGTTCTCAAGGCCGCCTTTTACAAAGCTGCGAACTTCATTGAGGCGGGATTTCGGCATTACGAAATTTTCCTGACCATCATAAAGCTCAAGCAGCTTATCCTCAAAGGCAGAAAGTTTGAAGAAATAGCTTGGTTCTTCAACCCATTCCACTGGAGCGCCTGTTGGGGCAAGTTTTTCATCGCCCTCGCCGTCAATCAGTTCAGATTCAGCATAAAAGGCCTCATCACGCACGCTGTACCAACCAGCATATTTATCTTCGTAAATGAACCCTTTTTCCACGAGGCGTTCCCAAAGGTGCTGTACTGATTTTTTATGACGTTCCTCGGTTGTGCGAATGAATTGGTCATTAGAGAAATTCATTGCCTTCGCCAACTCCTGGAAGCGTGCTGAAACACGGTCACAAAATTCAAGCGGAGCGACACCAGCTTTCTCAGCTGATTTTTCAACCTTTTGGCCGTGTTCGTCAGTGCCTGTAAGGAACATAACATCATAACCGTCCAGCCGCTTGAAGCGCGCGAGAACATCACATGCAAGGGTCGTATAGGCATGGCCAATATGTGGAACATCGTTCACATAATAGATTGGCGTCGTAATGTAAAAAGACGACTTATCAGTCATTGTTTCTCTCAAACTTTTAAAGATACTATCGGGCGACTGCACTGAGGGATGTAAATAAATTTACGATCACCTGCTTACGGTCAAGATTTACCGCATCAGCGCGCGCCACCATTTGGCCCATCTTTTCCCACAGGTCCAGCCAGCGATCAACCCCGGCTGATACAGAAATACGCCTCATTTGTTCATTTTCACCGTCTAATATTTCTGGAAGGGGCATGTTACTGGCGCTCTGGCGGATCATGCGTTCAATCCAGCCGAGGTAAATCTTTACGAACAAACGATATTTAGCATCCGCTTTAACCGCGGCCAGTTCACCTGCAAGGATATGTATTTCAGGAATATTAAAACGCGGAAAACGGCTTAAATGGGTGGATACTTTCCTGTATAGGCCTACACCGTCGTTATTAGCCAATTCAATTGCCCTACCCGGCGCGCCTTCAGACAAACGTGTGAGGGCCGTTAGATCATCGATAGATAACTCAGGAAACTTACCCGCAAGCACAGCTTTCACGCCGTCTTCTGGTAGTGTAGAAAGCGATAAAGCACGGCAACGACTTTTTATAGTTGGTAACAATTTACCCGGTGCATGAGATAGCAGCAGAATAATAGATTTCTCAGGTGGTTCTTCAAGGATTTTAAGAAGCGCATTGGCTGCATTCACGTTCATCTCGTCTGCAGCATCTACAATTGCCACACGCCAGCCACCTTCGGCACTCGTCTGACTGTAGAAGCTGATCAGTTTGCGGATATCATCAATAACGATATCGTTCCGAAGTTTACCGGTTTTCTCATTCTCTGTTCGTTCGGCGACCACAAGCCCACCGTGCCCACCAGATACGATGCGGTGAAGATCAGGGTGATCAGGGCTGATATTTAGCGAAGTAGCCTCACTTGGTAGATCATCGCCAAATAAACCGGGCCCATCATCCTTATCTGCTTGGGTTAGCAGGAATTTTGCGATCTTCCATGCTAGTGTGGCTTTACCTACTCCTTTGGGGCCTGAAATAAGCCAGGCATGGTGAAGTCGGTCACTATTGAAGGCCTCAAGAAACATGCGTTCTGCGGCTTCATGGCCGAGCAGCAACTCCGAATGCCTTGGGTTTAATTCCAAACTTTCTTCCGTATCAGCCATTAAAGGGAAAATCTCTCTGCAACAGTTGCACGAATTTGTTCTTGCAGTTCATCGATGCTTTGTGTGGCATCAAGAACAATAAAGCGGTCTGGTTCGGCATCTGCCAGCTTGAGGAATGTTGCACGAAGTGTTTCATGAATACTTACATCCATTCGCTCAAAGCGGTCTTCTACATTTACTGTTTTAGTGCCTTCGCGGCCAATGGCACGTTTAAGGCCAATTTCAACAGGAAGGTCCAGAAGAAATGTTAATGTGGGTTTTAAGTTTCCAAATGCAAGTCTTTGTATTTGCTCAACATTCTCAACACCAACCCCTCGCCCAGCGCCCTGATATGCAATGCTGGAATCTTCAAATCGGTCACACAGTACCCATTTACTTCCAGCGAGTGCTGGGCGAATGGTACGAGCAACATGCTCGGCTCGTGCTGCTGCATAAAGGAGCGCTTCCGTTACTGGTTCCCAGCGGTCCACATCTCCGGTCAGAACAAGTTCACGGATAAGCTCTGCCCCCGTGCAGCCACCTGGTTCACGCGTTCTGAGAACGTTAAGGTCTTTTTCCTTAAGCCATTCTTCTAGGAGTTTAATCTGTGTTGACTTGCCACCACCTTCACCACCTTCAAAGGTGATGAAAGGTGCATTATTTTGCGTTGGCATATTAATTAGGCTCCGGCTTCTTCGCGCCAGCAGAACCAAACAGCATATATTCGAAGGCTGCGCCAATTTTACCTAAACCACCAACTTTATCAATGGTTTCTCCAGCAACAAGATCGCGGGTTACTGCCGCACGCCCTGGCATTTCAACTTTTAATGTACCTACTTTCGCGCCCTTTTGAATTGGTGCAGCAATCGGGTTTGTATATTCGATTGATACTTTCATTTGAGCACGCTGGCGACGGGACATTGTAATCGCCAGATCATCTGAGATGAGAAGCGGTACAGTTGCTTCCCCACCGAGCCAAACTTCTGCATAGTCAACAGTTTCGCCAGCACGGAATAATGGATAGTGGCTAAAGTTACGGAAGCCATACTGCAAGAGACGCTGGCTTTCACGACTACGAGCCGCTGAGCTATCAAGGCCACCAACAACTACTACAAGGCGGCGTCCTTCACGTTCAGCTGATCCTGCCAGGCCATATCCACTTTCTTCTGTATGTCCTGTTTTAAGGCCATCAGCGCCAGCAAAACGGCCCAGAAGTGGGTTGCGGTTATAGCGATTAGAGCGGAAATCTTTATAAAGATACTCACGTTCAGCAAACATTGGGTAGAGATTTGGGAAATCATTCACCAAATGCAGGGATAGATTAGCAAGATCACGAGCCGTCATCACATGACCTTCAGCAGGCCAACCGTTTACATTCTTGAATTGGCTTCCGTTCATACCAAGTTCAATAGCCTTAGCATTAAGCCATTCCACGAATATCTCTTCTGAACCCGCCATATGTTCGGCGAGTACTGCACAAGCATCGTTACCAGAAAGTACAATGATACCACGAAGGAGATCGGCAACAGTTACAACATCACGGGCTTTCAGGAACATAGTCGAACCGCGGTTATTCCAGTTGCGCCATGCTTCATCTGAAACTGTCACCTCATCATCAAGGCGCATCTCACCTTCTTTGATGGCTTCAAAGGCAAGATAAACTGTCATCAGCTTACTCATTGATGCCGGAGGGAAGCTTGTGTCAGGATCCTTCTCAAAGAGAATGCTACCTGTCGAAGCATCAAGCAAAACTGCATGACGAGCCGGCGTTGCCATTTGCTGTGCGTTAGCAATACTTGCCAAGCCCATAACTGTTAGTGAAATTAGTAGGAGCCTTGCCCAAAACTGCTTAATCATTCTATTCCCTTGATCTACCGATCGTTACTTTACAGTTTCTGTGAAAATTCGCGCTTCATAAAACCCATCCGCAACTATGCGGTCAAGTCTCTCTTCAGCAGTTATTCGTTTAATAAACGGCCCTAGCCTCACGCGCCACAAAGTGCGCCCACTGGCATCAGCCTGTTCCGCTCGGGCTTTATGCCCTGCTCTTTTTAACTTTTGCACCTGTTTTTTGGCATTTTGGCGGCTAGAGAAAGAACCAACCTGAATATAGTGGCTTTCGTCTCTTACCGCCGCTGTTTGCGTTGGTTGAGGTGTACCTCTTGGTGGATTGCCATTTTCGTCAACCGCTTGAACCCGAACTTTGGTAACGCCTTGCTTTTGAAAACCAAGCAGCTGCGCCCCTCGACGTGATATATCAATGATACGAGTGCCTACAAAAGGTCCTCTGTCGTTAACACGCAGTATAATGGTGCGGCCATTAGACAGATTGGTAACTTTAACGAAAGTAGGTAACGGAAGCGTTTTATGCGCTGCCGTCAACGCATTCATATTAAAATATTCACCATTTGCAGTTTTTTTGCCGTGGAAGTCTTTCCCGTACCATGAAGCATATCCTACTTCATCATAGTAAGGGTCTTCTTTTGGGTGATACCATTTGCCCGCAACTTTATAGGGTGTACCAACTTTACGTTTTACACCCTGATCACCTTTAGGCAGCTCGTTATCATTAGGATAACGCCCAGAAGGAGCGCCACCACCACCTGATGTAGGTGTTGGACTGCTCCAATTTGAACTACAGGCCCCTAGGGCAACTACTAGAATACCAGCAATAATATGTTTCTTGGTTAACATCATTTCTGGTCAATAATATCCGATAACAAGCCAACTGCCAGCGCATATTTAAAGCTTGGGTTATAGCGCATTACAGAGCAAAAGTTTCGGTACACCAGATAACCTTCATCATCACCTTCATCGCCTACAATGAGCGCTGCTGGCAGAGAACGGCTTGGTAAATCTGTGCCATCAAGACGGCGTACACCTAAAGCTTGCCAGTCTTGAAGATCATGCCAAACCCCCATGCTTTTATAAGCTTTACACCAGCGATCCGGCGAAATACCTTCAGCCTGTTTACCTTGCAATGACTTTTCGCCGCCCTTGGGTAGCTTTACTTTACGCCCCCAAGTTTGATCATCTGCCCAGCCATAAGATTTCAGATAGTTAGCGATAGAACCAAATACATCTGCTTTGCTGTTCCAGATGTCACGTTTGTTATCGCCATCCATATCAACAGCATATTTTAGGTAATTTTCTGGCATGAACTGTGGCTGGCCCATAGCTCCGGCCCAAGATCCTTTCATGTTCTCAGGTGTAGTATGGCCTTGGTCAATTATCTCAAGGGCGGCAAATAACTCTCTACGGAAACGTTTTGCTCTGCGCTTATCATAAGCGAGTGTCGCAACCGCATCAAAAACGCTGTAGGATAGCGGTACTGTGCCGTAATTGGTTTCGATACCCCATATCGCAGCAATGAAACGTGGCTGCACTCCAAACCGTTCAGCTGCGGCCTTTAATGCAGCCTCGTGCTCAGCCATCATGGCTTTGCCTTTACCTTTCCGCCAATCGCTCACACGACTTTTTAAGTAGCGAGCATAAGTTTGCTTTACTTCTGGCTGGTTTCTGTCTCGTTTTATAATCTTTTTAACTGGGGCAATGGTAGGTAGAACCATATCCAAGGTTTCGGCTTTAATGCCTCGTTCAAGACCTTCCACCCTAACGCCTTCTAGCCATTCAATAAAAGCTGGATCATTGCGTAGATGAATCTCTGTTACATTATCAGAATCTTGTGCCGCAGCTGCTATGGGTAGCACAGCAGTAGAAACAGCAATTATTGCACTTATTGATACAGCTTTAAGAAAGGACGACAAACCAACAACTCCCCGAAATAGTAATTGCCTAACATTACGCAGCAAGCGCGCTTTAGACAAGGACAGAAACCCGTCTTTTTCAAGGCAATAAACTAATTATGGGGGATTTAGCAATTATAGTGTTTTAGCTCAAAACAAATAAGGCTGATACTCGAAGTATCAGCCTTTATATTTGGTGAGCCCGACAGGGTTCGAACCTGTGACCTACTGATTAAAAGTCAGTTGCTCTACCAGCTGAGCTACGGGCCCA
>NZ_JAKQZA010000011.1 GCF_023008165.1 Kordiimonas laminariae
TCAGCAGAGACCATTTTGTAGTATTCCACTGTAAGCGTGTATTCAGTATCGAGAGCTGTTTGTTCAAGATAGGTGGCTGCATTTGATACCAATGCCTCGTTGGGAAGGTCGCCTTTTTCTGGAACACCATTTTTATCTAAACGGTATCGAAGCCCGGTGGTTTGTGCATAAATGTTCAATTCTTTTAGTAAAGGGCTGAGGCCTTGCTCTTGATAGATAGCTTCGAAAGGGCATAGTTCGCAGGCATAAATGTCTGCCGTGGTTTCTTCGATTTGGCGATCAAACCACCTATCTAGATACAGGCTCAACGTAGCAATAGCCATGAAAGCTGCGATACCGTATATGGCAACCATACGGCCAATATAACTATTCAACATTGTTTGATACCTTGTACCCTATGCCCCGAACCGTATGTAGGAGGGGGTGGTCAAAGTCGTGATCGATCTTTTTTCTCAGATTGCTCATATGAACATCGATAACATTGGTGTTGGTGGTAAAGTTATAGCCCCACACATTTTCTAGCAGCATAGTTCGTGTCTGAACTCGATCAGGGTTTTTTAGCAATTGTTCGAGAAGTGTGAATTCTCTGGTTTTTAAATCGATTTTCCTGCCAGCTCGCGTTACCTCTCTAGTGAGGAGATTCATTTCTAAATCACCGATGGTTAGCCTTGAGTTTTCCTGGTTTGAAGAAAGTGGTTCAGAGCGGCGCATGAGCACTTCAAGCCGAGCTGTTAGCTCACTAAAGGCAAAAGGTTTTACAAGATAATCATCACCACCGCTTTTAAGGCCTTTCACACGTTCATCAACATCCGCAAGGGCGGACAGGATTAAGATAGGAACTTTGTTATCCACGGCGCGAAGCGCTTTGATAATAGACAGGCCATCCAGTTCGGGAAGCATTCTATCGACAATTAGAATATCGTATTTTTGATCCATTGCTAGAGTGAGGCCATCGCGCCCGTTACTGACGTGATCAATGCTATGCCCTAATTCTCGGAGCCCTTTAATCAGATATTCTGCAACGCCTGGGTCGTCTTCAATGAGCAAAAGATGCATCTTATCTACCTGTTGTTCCCGAACTGAAAGCCTTCTTGTGCAAGGCTAGTCTTCTATAGTTTCTTTATATTGACCAGTGTCTTCTGGCTGCCAGTCATATTCCATATTTCTGGCCGCCATTTTTGCAACCTTCAATCCTTTTAATCTAGCTACCAGATGAAGGGCCCCGTCGATGCCTGACGAAACACCGGCAGTGGTTAAAATTTTCCCATTATCAACGAAACGTGGACCTCTAATAGCTTCAAACCCTTGTTCTGCAGCCATGGCTGTGAGCCATTCCATCCAGGCTCCGTGAGTGGTGGTTTGCAAACCATCCAACATAGAAGAACCACCTAGAATGAGCACGCCATTGCAAACAGACATGGTGATAGCGCTTTTAGCTGAGGTTTCTTTGATCCAATCTATGGTCTCTTGTTGGTGGAGGATAGAGGCAACGGACCCACCTGGAATTATGAGAATATCTGCATCGGGCATATTAGCGAAACTATATTCTGGGATAATTCTATGACCCATGCCTTCATAAGCTTTATTTAAAGGGGCAACCGTATATGCATTGAAGACGTGAGCGTTTGCAAAAACTTCCATAGGGCCTGCCCAATCAAGAACATCAACGCCATCGAACACCAATATGGCAACATTCATTGTGTCAGTTGTCATCATATGATGGTCATCGGTTTTGACCTCAGCGAGGATATCCTTCTGTTTGAAGCGCATTAGTTGCTTGCGTCCTAACCAATCGAGTGTGCCTTCTATTTCTCCGGCGGTAATCAGTGTTCCTTGGAACTGAATACCCGCGTCAGCAAGAAGGAAGCGGATGTTCTTGCCGTCTGCTGCAAAGTGGATATCAGTGCTTGGCTTATTTTCCATCGCTCTCGTATCCATGCCCATATAAGTAAAGGTGGCTTCCAGACCTTGCCGTTTCTGGGTAACTTCGAAACTGATGGGATGTGTATGAGAAACCATTGGCATCTCTCCGTGCCAGTATCCGACGAGGGGAGATGGCACCTTCTTGAGAACCATCTGGTCCTTTGTATGATTTGATTTATATCGCTGTGTTACTCGGGTTTCACGTCGGCTGACATGGTCTGATGTTTTGTTTTCGGATTTAACATACACTTCTTGCGCGTGTGTTTTATCGGGTTGTTGTATTTCGGCGAAGAGGCCGAGACAGGCTGTCGTTAACACCAATCCAATCGTGGTGTGCTTTAAGGAGAATGCCATCACTATCGTTTCCTTTATTTGATGAGTGACGGCACGCTACTGTTTGCTCATTAAAAGAATCTTCGACTTAGATTAAAAGTTTTTCATGTTGCTCCTAGATTGATCAACCAGCTGATGGTCAGTACTTGTGGCAAAGTGATAACAGGAAGGAAAAGGGCAAATTTCCAGGATTTTGCTGTGTCTTTTAAAATCATGATTTCTGTATAATCTGTCGACACACCGGTCATTAGAAATGCGAAACTGTTTCCTGGTGCATTTGCTCGAGTGAGGAGGTCAGCTGCGATTGGTGTACTACCCTCTGAACATACTTCTATAATGGTTGCTACCAGTACAGTCAGACCAAGCCCGGCAAGGGTAGGTCCAAAGTATGTTTGAAAGCTTGCTGTATCAACAAACGCGCGAATTAAGGCAGCTAGTACTACACCAAATAAAATCCAACGAATAACCATTCGACTATCTTTTATACCCGTGATGAGCAAATCCTTGAAGTATGTGGAATCAAACCTTGTCGCTTTGATACCTGCAATAGCTGCGGGCCAAAATTTGAACTCTTCAGGTAAGTCTAGAGTGTTGGGGTTTTGGGGAAGCTTTCCTTCTTTAACCAACCAATCGAACAATAGCCCAGATATAATTGCGATCACCAATGAAAGGCCAATAAACGCTAAAGCCCAATTGAGACCAATCAGCGCAATGAGCACTATCGTCAAAGAAAAGCTATTCCAGGGACTTGCAACAAGAAAAGCAATAACTTGTCCTGCTGTGGCGCCTCGCTCATATAATTTGGCAGCAACCATTAAGATACCATGACTACATAGATCAAGTAGAACCCCTCCTAAAGTAGCTCTGACAATCCCGCCAAATCCACCATGGCGTCCAAAGATAGAAATAACAAATTCTCTTGGTATCTTAGCAAGGACTGCTACCATGAAAATCCCAATGGTAATGCCCCACCAAATGGTATTGATAAGTTCATAGACCGTAGTACTTAGTGTTTTAAGCCAAGCGATTTGCATCTGAATATCAGGTTGCACCAAATACGTTAAATACAGTGCAGCTACCATAGTTAATGATCCCCGCAGGAGCCAGTCAGGCTTACCTTGTTTACCATGGCATTTGGAGTTGGCTTGTTGGGAATAGCAACTATCCGTCATGAGTGATCTCCTCACCATAGAGATGACTTATAATACTACACTCGCTGAGTGGCTGTTCATCCGCGGGACAATATTTGGCTAGCCGTTCTAAGCTAGCTTGCATAAGCTGTAAGCGTTGAATTTTCTCCTCAATTTCTTGCAACTTTGTTTGAGCGCGGTCGTTTACCTGCGCACAGTCTGCTTCAGGATTGCCTGTTAAAGCCAACAATTCGCTAATTTCAGATAACGAAAACCCAAGGGTTTGAGCTTCTCGGATAAAACGTACCTTGTTTACGGTATCATCACCATAAACCCGATATCCAGATGAAAGCCTGTCTGGAGCAGGAAGAAAACCACTACGCTCGTAATAACGAATTGTTTCAACACCAACTCCTGTGTGTGCGGCCAATTTACCGATAGTAAAATGCTTCATGTTCGTCTCCTACACCCTGATTTTCTATGAGGGTGTCAAATTGATTCGTCGAACCCTACACCTTGAACTCTACTACAAGGTCAAGGGTTAATTCGCTGAGCTGGAACGCTGGAAGAATATTGGTTAATTTAATGATTGACCTTGGAGCATGGTCCAAGGCTATCCCTTTACTGATTGACTGCGGACCTTCTTTGAAGGGCTGTATTTCCCCTATGCATGTTCAATTGAGGCCCTGACACTATTTCCTCAATTGATACGGTTACGTTCCTCATGTGGCCAATCCTCGCATCGTATGTATAGGGTTACTTCCGGGAGGCGGTTATGCCTCCCGGCTTTTTATGCAAATAATGAAATATTTTTTCTTGACCCTGTAGGTAGGTCAAAAGTTATCAAGAGTTGTATGAAGGCGTTAAAGAACATCCTATCAATATTTTTTATATTCTCACTGTGTATAGGGGGAAGCGACGGGGTAGCGCTTGCGAGCATAGAATCAAACTTATCATGCCCCAAAATGCATCATGAAGCAGCTATGGCAATAGTACCTCATTCACTTGAGGGCAGTGAATGTACCAAGGCTGGGCAAGGCTTATGTAATGTATATTGCGGAACTGGCCTTCAGTATCAGGCGTGTGATGTTGAAGAGCCTTTCAGGCAGTATGTCTCGGGAAAAATAGTGTTCGACAGAATATCCAAGACATATATTGGATTTGTAGAGGACCAGCTAATTCCCCCTCCCGAATTGGTATAGAAAGCCGGAATTTATGAGAGTTTGTGGTTCAATCCTACTCCCAAGAACTACACCCTTCCCAAGAAAGCGAGCAAAGTATCATTCCCTTTAAACTTTGCTCCTGCATAAATTCCAGCTTTCCACGTTGGCCCAACGGTAGCAGTGCGGGTCAACCTGCCCTGAGAGGGGAGATACCGTACCAACCGCAAAAAGCTCTCTTCTCAGGGCTTAGTTTGATGGGCGTGTAGCTTGTAAACCAGCGGATATACAGACCCTGAGTTCTGTACAGAGGTTGTCATGAGGCCACCATTTCTCTTGATAACTTGGCATTGAGCCATCTGTGCAGAGTTCGTAACTTCCGGCAGGTCACCACTCGGCCTGCCGGCTTTTTACCAAGATGTTTCATGCATTAAACATGGCCATTTATTCAAGCACGCACTCTTCTCTATAGATACGGTTATCTCCTTTTTAATAGGAGTCGTATTATGAAGATATTGCGGGTGTGCTTGGCTATTTTATATGTCCCATTCACATTGATAGGTTTCAATTACATTGCCATTCAGATTGTCGTATCTGGGTATGATTACTATTTTTTAGTAATGTTGTTGGCCTTGGCGATCATGCTTTCATTTTTTGTAGAATACCTGATTCCTTACCAGAAAAACTGGAATACTGCACATAATGACAGTGTGAGAGACCTCCTTCATGCTTGTGTAAATGAGGCCGCCAACAGTATGTCGGTAATACTCTTGCCTATAATTGCGGCTTTTGTTCCCCATCTAAATTTTTGGCCAGATGAATGGCCAATATGGGGACAATTGTTACTAGCAGTTTTTATATCAGATTTAGGAATCACACTTGTCCATTATGCAAGCCATAAAAACATGTTCCTATGGCGATTTCATGCTGTCCATCATTCGGTCAAACGTATGTACGGTTTCAACGGTTTAATGAAACATCCTATACATCAAGCTTTTGAAACAATTGGAGGTACTTTCCCGTTAGTAGCTCTCGGAATACCAGTTGAGATCGCTGCTTTACTAGCATTTGCAATAGCCGTTCAACTGTTGTTACAGCATAGTAATGTAGATATGAAAATTGGCCCTTTGAGATATTTTCTTGCTCTTGCTCCCTTACATCGATTTCACCATATCAAGCGACCAATTGAGGGCGATGTAAATTTCGGCCTGTTCACGACTATATGGGATCGAATGCTTGGTACGGCTGTTTATGATGCTGATCGCATCTTTACATCCGAAGATTTAGGGATAGAGAAAGAGCCTGATTATCCCACTAAATATGTAGCTCAGATGCTTAAGCCCTTTTCTCGAGCGAATGATCGGGTGCAATAGTTATATTGATATTCAGAACTCCTTGAGAAGGAGAAACACCAAATGTTTGTTTCATAGTTCGAGAGAAATGTGCAGAATCTGAAAAGCCAGCTTCATGGGCGGCCTGTGTCAATGAATTACCTTTTCCAGTTAAATGAACTGCTTTGCAAAGACGACGCCAAAGAACATATCGCCTCAAAGGAAGCCCTGTAGCATTGCGGAATTTATTACTAAAAGAACTTTTAGACATGCCTGCTTGTTGCGCGGTGTTTTCTAACGTGATGTTACTGATCAATTGCTCTTCAATAAGAGTAAGAGCATGCTCAATTTTTCCATTAGAGACAATACGGGATGCCTTGCTTAGGTAAGCACACCATTTCTTGACATTGCACTTCTGCAATAGTTGAGGTGGAACAAGGGTGGGTTCAGCGTACACAATATCTACGTCATGGTGCGTAGGCCTCAACTGATGGAATGTATTAGAAGGGATTACAGTGAAATCATTTGTGGTTTTTTCAGAACCGTCAACATTCATTGCAAGTGGAACGTCAGCAGAAAATACGGCTTGTAAAGGATAATGCCTATGAGGGTGGGTGTCGCCAACCGGGCCTCTATAGTGTGCCCAGCCTAACCCCAGATTTAGTTTACCTACCCATTTTTTTTCAGTGCGATGATAAGTCATAGGAATGGGATGAAGCCTACTTGGGTTTGATATCTCACGAATGGTTTTCTGTATTGCCGTAAAGGTGGTTAACAATGCTACACTCGCTGAGGGGGCGGTTATCAGCTGGACAATATTTAGCCAAAGTTTTCAAACTTGCCTGCATTTTTTCAAGTTGAGAGATTTTGGCTTGTACTTCCTTTAACTTAGACTCTGCCTTCCTGTTAATCGTCGCACAGTCTGTATGAGGGTTGTCGGTTAATTGAAAAAGCTCGGATATTTCTTTCAATGTAAAACCAAGCTTTTTTGCTTCCATAATAAATCGCATTTTTCCAACAGTATCGTGATCGTATACTCGATATCCTGATGGGAGTCTTTCTGCTTTGGGAAGAAAGCCTTTACGTTCGTAATAACGGATCGTAGCGACATCCACACCTGCCTGTTCTGCTAGTTTGCCGATAGTAAAAACTGCCATCAAAACCCTTTCTGTGCGTCTGGCACTTTTAGGAAAACTAGGCAACATCATACGTTAAATGTAGCGATTTGAGAAGGTAGTTGAACCCCGTCATGATTGTGAGAAGAGGTTCAATGTTCTTCTGTAAGTATGGTAGTTAAATCCTCTTTTTTTCCCCAAGGAGGAAATTAAAATCTCTTCGGTAGAAGCGAAAAAAGAGTAACCCTATACCACTGATCGAAAAGAGAACTGCAAACAACGATGTAATAATAACGAGCCAATTGTTTGTGTCATGCCGTTCGTTGTAATCCATAATGTGGAGCATCCAGAAGAAGTCGTAAAACCTCCATATAGATGAACGCCGTGCGACAACTTTGCCCTCTACTGGGGAGACATAAATTGCAGAATTCTCTTTATCATCAAACGTGACCTGCCACACAGGTAAAGGGCCACGATAGTCCACACTCTTTTCACTTATCTCCACAACGCGTTTGATTTTTGCATTGAGAGCGAAATCAGCCAGAGCTACCTGTTGAGCTAGATCTGCTCCAATAGGAGAAATCAGGTTACCAGTTTGAGCATCTCTCAACTGCCTTTGGCCATTGTTGAGTTCAAGGTAGATAACCGGGTTCCCTAAAAAGTTACGGAATTCAATTTGTTTTGCAGAGTTCCCTGCTTTTTTCAGCAAGGCCGATATGGATATGAAATTTTGTTTGTTGGAAAAAATAAATTCCGTCTGAGGTGCAACTTTGTGTTGGCCTCTTACGGTATCAATGGGAATCCAAGTCATTACGAGACCACCAACGGTCCAAAAGACAAGTTGTACTCCCAATATTAATCCAATCCATTTATGAGTTTTGGCAAACAAAGTATGCCACTGCCTTTTTTTCATGACATTTTCCCAATAAACCCTGCTGAAAATTCAGCAGGGTGATTTAATTACTTATCGGCCCATTGAATCAAAGTGATGTACCAATTCCCCTGAACTTTCTGGAGCACCAGAAATTCTCGCGAGGTACGATCTATCTCTTTTCCTTTGTAAGATCCCGTAAGTCGGGAAAAGGTTGTTACCCAGGCTATATTTTCCATTATGCCTGTTTCGCGGGAGAGAATTTCGTGTTTGAGGTTTGGAAGAAATGCCATGTCAGACTTCATATGGCCATTCATATAACTAGCTTTACTTAGCTGAGCATGTTCGCCCTCTATAATAACTACATCATCAGCCAGTACTCTGGAAACGGTACTCACATCACCTGCTTGTAGGGCATTAAAGAACAGGCTTGCGATTTCTGCAGGCCCAGCCTTTCCAGGCAAAGAAGTAGTAGCTGGTTGGTTCCCATGATCATGTTCAGCACCTGAGGCCTCAGGTCCGTGATCGTGAGTTGGCTTATTGTTTTCATGGTCTGTACCGCAATCAGATCCCTTTTCTTCATGATTTCCATGATCGTGTTTTTTGGGGGCGGCACTGGTATTTCCGTGGTCATGTTGCGGCTGACTTGAAACTGTATCTCCATGATCGTGGCTTGCACCGTCTGCATGAGCATGGCCTTCTCCAGAAGTATCAGGTAGACGCATAACACCGACGCCATGTCGATACACAAGTTCTGCACCCAGGTATCCAGTTACGCCGACTAGACCGCTAACAACCACACTTAGTACAATAGTAAGGTTGGAAATAGTTTTTGCCTTATATACCCAGAAGGCCAATAGAAGGATGCTTGCAGCTGTAACTAATGCCCATAAACGGTGCACTTTCATAACCTTGTGGGCTATATCATCGTGAGCAACTGAGCTATAAGCATCAAAACCCGCCCAAAGTGTAAATGCTGTGATAATTGCACCTAACCATAGTGTCCATTTACCTGCTGTTTCTGCATAAGATTGCCAATCAGGCTTAAGCTTTGAAGCAAGCATAAAAAATGTAGACGACAGTATGAGGCCCACAGTGAAATGCACTAAAAAGGGGTGCCAGTTTGGAATGATTAAATTGTCCATTTTATTCCCATTTGTATTAGCCACTCCTTTAATGTGGGCGGCGGTCATAGATTACAATAACTCGCGGCAGGCCGAAGCCTGCCGGTTTACTAACTTGTTTAAAAGGTTCTTTTGAGTTGAATGCCGTATTGGCGTGGTTCGCCAAAGACCGATACAGGAAGAGAGCCATCTGCTTCTCCCAAAACATTCCTGCCTGAGGTAATGTAAGTTACATACCTATTGTTGGTTAGGTTTTGGCCATAAAGCGAAACCTCCCAATTGCCGTCCTCTGATAGATATGAAATGCGAGCATTCAGAAGTGCATATGTATCAGCACGGAATTGAGGCTGGTTGTTGCGCTTAAAGTCTACATTGTCGCGCCAAGCATAGTCAGTTCTGAAAGTCAGTTCACCAAAATCAGGCACTGAATATCGGTACTGTGCTCCAAATGAATACGCCCACTTCGGAGAGTTCGCGAGCCTATTACCGGAGAAATCTACACCATCTTCAAAGAAGTTTGTGTATGTCGCATCAAGATAAGCAACTGTAGCATTCAGATCAAAACCATCAGACACCCGTGCAACGAATTCACCTTCAAGGCCGTTAATTGTCGCTTTACCAGCGTTGGAAGTTGTCGCGACACCACCAACATATTCAACAACCTGCAAGTTGGTGTAATCGTACCTGAACGCGCCGATATTGGCTCGTAGACGACGATCAAACAATGTGGACTTAAGACCTGCTTCATAGCTCCATAGATATTCTGGGTCGAAGGAACCAGCATCACCCAACTGGAAGCCACCAGATTTGAAGCCGCGTGTTGCTGAAGCATATAGCAACACATCATCGCTGATATCATAGTCAAGAGCGAAACGAGGCGTCCAGGCTTTCCAGCTATCTTCTGGTGACCCACCATCGACTTCGGTACCGTTAACTATGGTCGCGAAATCATAGCTTTTCTTCTCATAGCTATAGCGAAGACCAAAAGTCGCTCTGAAACGGTCTGTAATAGAGTAAGTTCCTTGACCGAAAAGCGCATAAGCGTTGGTTACATTTCTTTCAGGAATTTCAATGGTGGGGTCTTGGAAGATCAGATCAATTCCGCCTGTACCATCTTCGTTCAGGAAAAAGGCACCAACAATCCATTCGAGCTTTTCTGGTTCATTGTTGGAAAACTGGATTTCCTGCGTGAAGGAACGTGATTGTTCTCTGAAATTGATATCAAACAGCGAAAGGTCTGTAGCATCCGCATCGATAACTTGGGCGATATCGCTTTCTCTATATGAAGTGATAGATTTGAAAGTAATATCTTCACCACTCCATGTAGCTGTTGAAGAAACACCCCAAACTTCAAGATTGCTAACAGGTGTAGTGTCGAAAGCTACTTCCCGGTCGCCTGTGGGAATTGTCGCACCAGCATCAGCAAAGCTTTGTGGATAGAAGGTACGTACTGCTGGGAAACCAGTTTCCCGTTCGTTGGTAAAGTCACCTCTCAGAACCACTTCAAATTCATCAGAAACATCGATAGCAATAGTTGCGCGTGCGCCGAAATTATCCTGATCTTGATAGGTGTCATCAGAAAGAATATCGGTGTAAATACCATCCCGATCATTCTTAAGAACTGTTGCCCTTGCTCTGACTTTATCGCTTAGTGGTCCAGATAGCGTGCCGCTGAATGTACGCTTGTTGAAGTTTCCTAATGTTACGCCTAGTGCGCCTTCCCATTCATCAGTTGGAGCTTTGGAAATAATATTCAGCGTACCACCTGTTGAGTTTCGACCAAATAATACCCCTTGTGGACCACGGAGCAGTTCAACACGTTCAATGTCAAACATATCCTGATAACCGGTAGTTGGACGAGGCTGGTAAACGCCGTCAATCTGAACAGTTGAACTCGGATCAGTCGCAACACCAAAAGCGGATGTACCAACACCGCGGATATTCACAATTGCCATGGAGTCATTTGTAACGGTGATGCCAGGAACAAAAAATGTAAAATCTTCAATGTTTCTGATGCCGATAGCAGCCATTACATCACCAGACAAAGCACTGATGCTCACAGGTGTATCCTGCAGGCTGGATTCGCGCTTCTGTGCTGTAACGATTACTTCTTCAAGCAAGCCGTCTTGATTGCTTTTCTCGGTTGCAAATGCCGTGCTTGAAAGGGTTAAAAGCGCACAACTTGATAGTAGTTTGATAGATTTTGAATGACTATATTTGATCATAGTTTCCTCCATATGGGCTAAGCCCAAATCTTCCTATTCCACGCAATAGACGCGGAATTCCTTATGAATGAATGAGTAAGGAAACGGGTTTTGGAGGGTGAACTAATGATGAGGGTATTGCGCTCACACAAGAGGTAGTATCCCAATCTACATAGTTGCGATTGGTATTCAGGTTCATTGACAATGCGATCAATTCCAACCCTGAATCACAAAGAACTCCTCCGGCATCGCAACAACTATCTGTATATGCATGAGGGTGAGTTTCTTCGGTATCAATGGATAAATTAAGATGCAAAGCGGCAAGGCTTCTAAATTCTAATTCATTTATTTCTACAATTGGATGCCTATTGGGAGCGTCGAACGAAGAAGGCGAATAATGCGATGTTGTTTCATCGTGAACAGAATATAGGTCTCCATTTTGCAATGTGATTGTTGGTGAAACAATCCATATTACAATTTGCAAAACATATATAAATGGAGAGGGTTTCATAATGTCAAACCGCTACCTTGAAGCCTTCTGATATAACTACAAATAGTACTGATGATTGAGGAGCCTAACGTTTGACCATGGTTCAGGGTCAAGCGTTTTATTGAGCTTGGTTAAAAAGCCTGTTCAGGAATTTCCGTATAAATGATTGATGATGGAGCAATCCGAAATCGGTTGGGAATTCGCAGGACAATATTGAGCAATAGCATCAAGATCTCGTCGCATGTTCTGTAATATTGCTATTTTTTCTTCTATTTGCAGTATTTTCTCCTTGGCCAAATCGTTAATCTGCTCACAATTTGAAGTTGGGTCTGTTGACAGTGACAATAGATCGGAGATTTCTCCTAGTGTAAAACCTAGAGCTTGAGCTTTACGAAGGAAAAGCAACTGTTTAATGTTTTCTTCCGTATATACTCGGTAGCCAGAGGGTAATCTGTCTGGTTTAGATAGAATACCGCTCCTCTCATAATAACGGATAGTTTCTACGCCAACGCCCGTTTTTTTCGCAACTTTCCCAATAGTAAGATACGCCATGGCTACACCTCTATAGCTCTATATTTCGTAGTCTTAGCGAATTGCCAATGACCGAAATAGAACTCAAACTCATGGCTGCTGCGGCAAATATAGGGGAAATCAATATACCTAAGAAAGGATATAGAACTCCAGCTGCTACGGGAACTCCTGCGGCGTTGTATGCTAAAGCAAAAAATAGGTTTTGTTTGATATTACTCATTGTAGCTTTTGCCAATCTACTGGCTCGGACGACACCAGTAAGATCTCCTTTAACCAGCGTGAAACCGGCGCTTTCTATGGCAACATCAGCGCCAGTTCCCATGGCTATTCCGACATCAGCTTGAGCCAAAGCAGGTGCGTCATTCACACCATCACCAGCCATAGCAACTATGTGTCCTTTGCCCTGCAATTCTCTGATAATTTTTGCTTTATCTTCAGGTAAAATATCTGCCTGAACGTTGTCTATTCCAAGCTTGTCAGCTACGGCCTTTGCAGTTTTGAAATTGTCACCTGTGGCCATGATAATCTGAAAGCCTTCGCTCTGCAGAAGACGTAAAGCTACTTCGGCGGATTTCTTAATAGGGTCCGCAACAGCTATCAAGCCGGCTAAGTTATTTTCAACGACGATGAACATGACCGTCTGCCCTAAATTTCTCCGACCATCTGCTAAGTTTGAAAGATGACCTGTTTCTAACCCCAGGTCGGCAGCCATTTTAGTATTGCCTAAGGCAACCTTCTTACCTTGAATTTTACCAATAACCCCCTTGCCTGTGATGGCTTCAAATTCTTCAATGTTCTGGAGGGCAATATGTTGATCGATTGCTCCTGTAACAATCGCCTCAGCAAGAGGATGTTCAGAACCTTTCTCCAGGCTTGCAGCAAGTGATAGAAGCTCCGTATCCGAAAAACCCTCTTCGGGAATAATATCAACTAATTTCGGCTTTCCTTCAGTTAGTGTTCCAGTTTTATCTACAATTAAAGTGTCCACTTTTGCGAAGCGTTCTAGAGCTTCGGCATTTTTGATCAGAATACCAACTTGAGCGCCTTTACCCGTGGCCGTCATAATTGACATTGGTGTCGCTAAACCCAGAGCACATGGACATGCGATGATAAGAACTGCCACAGCAGCAACAAGACCATAGGATAATGCCGGTGCGGGTCCCCACAAGGCCCATGATAAAAAGGACAAAACAGCGATCAAAATCACTATGGGAACAAATTGGCCCGCAACTGCGTCAGCTAGTTTTTGAATAGGCGCTCGAGATCTCTGTGCATTTGCCACCATCTCGATGATTTGACTCAACGTAGTATCTGCACCTACTCGCTTAGCTACAATAATCAGGCTACCTGTACCGTTGATTGTCGCCCCTGTAACATTATCTCCAATAGTTTTTTCAACGGGTACTGGCTCGCCAGAAATCATGGACTCGTCTACAGAAGAACGACCTTCTAAGACCGTGCCATCCACAGGTATTTTATCTCCTGGACGAATTCTGATTTTCATACTAGGCTCAACTTTTTCTAGAGGAACTTCTGTTTCAGAACCATCTTCAGCAATAATTCGAGCTGTTTTTGCAGCTAAATCCAGCAATGCTTTTATTGCCGACCCCGTTTTCTCTCGAGCTCCTAGTTCCATTAGCTGGCCAAGAAGCACTAAAACAATGATTACTGCTCCTGCTTCAAAATAGACACCAACATTACCATCGGCATCTCTGAAACCATCCGGGAACGTTTCAGGAAAAATAACTGCCGAAATACTAAATAAATACGCAGCTCCCACACCCATTGCGATGAGAGTGAACATATTAAGGCTTTTGAGTTGAATGGATTGGATCCCGCGCTGAAAAAAAGGTGCTCCGGACCATAGTATCACTGGAGTGCCTAAGACTAGCTCGGTCCAAAGTGTTAAACGTTCTCCCAAAAGATCTCTTATGAATCCTAATCCAACAAACGGTCCCATAGAGAGTATCAAAAGCGGAATAGTTAAAAGTGCGCCAATCCAGAACCTTTTTTTGAAATCAATGAACTCAGGGTTAGTATCCATGTTTGTTGCAGGTATACCTTTCGGTTCCAGTGCCATACCGCATTTAGGGCATGTGCCGGGGCCAATCTGCAAGATTTCCGGGTGCATGGGACATGTATATTCAGTTCCGTCAGGAAAGGTATCTGGAAGCGCTTCTGGATTAGTGTATTGATTGGGGTGTGCAACAAACTTTTCTCTACATTTTTTTGAGCAAAAGTAATGTTGAATCCCGGCATGAATTTCGAAGAATTCGGCAGATGGTTTGTCTACTGCCATGCCGCAAACAGGATCTCTGACAATTTCGATGTCATGACATAAGTCTAGGTTATCTTGCTTTAAATTCATCGGCTCCAATCCTTCACCTTTCACAGTTCATTTAAGGATGGAGCGAGTCTAAAACTTCCAGTAACTGGAAGAGCAAGGTGTATTGACTTTAGAGCTTAGCTTAGACTTACAAACAGTTTCAGATAGAATTACATCTATATTTTCTGCCTAAACGCGGGATTTCGAGGAAAGATATTTTCTACCCTTGACCCTGAACCATGGTTCAAGGCTATAAATTTGAACCATGCGATTCTACGAGTTCATAAAAGGCATCGTATCATTCATGATGCTGACAATCGTAATTACTTCCACTGCGCTAGCTAGTACAGTGGACCATTCGTGTTGTCCTGAGCTTGAAGAAATAATTTCTATGGATAGCGTCGCTGTGCATTTGGAGCATATCCAATACATGGAACCTATAAATGGTTCAGATGACACTCGACATGACAATTACCTTCAAACGCCTTGTGAGATTTCTTGCTGCATCAATTTAAGTGCTCTTGGTATTATGCCATATAATAAGATCGACTTATGCTCAGAGTTTAATCTGCGAGATTCCTCACTCCTCTCCTCTGATTTTGCCCGTTCAGCAGCTAACAGTCTAAATACACCGCCTCCACGTTTCCTGTCCTAGTCAGTTTTCCGAGTTGGATAACCGATTGCTGAAACGCATCTCGTTTGCGTCAGTCGTATATTCCCAATATACCCAAGGACATAGTAATGATAAAACCATCGTCGGCTTCGTTAGCCGTCTTATTAGCGACCCTGCCAAGCGTCGTTACATCGGATGTTTTCGCATATGAAGAAGCGCAACATCAGATACAAAATGAAATCAATATTGTACTCACGATCGATGAGGCTGTTAGGCTGGCCCTGACTTCTGATGACCCTTACCTCCGGCAACCGGAAGAAATGGCTTCTTCATACGAACAGGCTGGTATCGCAGATAGTCAGTTAGCGGACCCTAAAGTGCGGCTAAACTTTGCAAACTGGCCTTTGGATAGTTTTAGCTATTCTCAGGAGCCTATGACCCAAATTCAAGTTGGGGTAAGTCAGTCCTTTCCAAAAGGGAATACTCTCAAATTTCGTCGTGAAAAACGCAATGCTCAGGCAAAAGGTGAAAGGCATAAGCAAGCACTTCGTGAACGTGAAGTAGTCCTGGATACTCGTATGATTTGGTTAGAACTGAGCTATCTCAGTGGCGCAAAATCAAAGATTCAGGAAAGCCGTACCGCAGTAAAAGAACTACTAACTGTAATACAATCGGTATTCTCTTCCGGCAGGCAAACTTCTCAAGATATCCTTAGAGCTGAACTGGAGATCAGCATTCTAGACGACCGTCTTGTCAATATTGAACGACAGACCGCTATGTTGCGCGCTAAGTTGGCCCGTAGAATTGGAAACAAAGCATTCAGTGCACAAATCCCATCGTCCCCTCCTGGGTTGAGGCATCCAAGCGACCCGACTGCTGTCCTTGAAACATTAATTAGCCATCCTGCTGCAAAACTGCGAAGCGCGATGATTGAAGCGGCAGACAAGGATGTTTCAATCGCAGGGGAATCATACAAGCCAGGTTGGACCATCAATGCTGGATATGGGGCCAGAGGAGGCGATAGAACGGATTTTGCCTCTGTCGGAGTTACTATGGACCTCCCTTTATTCACTGAAAAAAGACAAGATAAAAGAGTTCAAGCCGCTAAAAAAGCCCGTCAAGCCAATCGCTTTTCAAAAGATACGGTGCTTTTGGAGTTGCGTAAGCAATTACAGGTGGCTCGCGCAGACTGGGAACAATTGGATGAAAGGATAAAACTCTATCAGTCTGTGGTCCTTGTACGTGCCAAAGATACACGAGAAGCAAGCCTAAATTCCTATCAAAGTGGTGTGACAGACTTTCCTGAACTTGTTCGTTCGAGATTGGCAGAACTAGACACCGAACTCAAAATAATTCGCCTTAAGGCTGATCGATTTAAAGCTCAGGCACAACTCCTGTTTTTAGAAGGTGAAAATGATGCGTAAAATTCTTCTGACATCTACAATTGCACTTAGTGTAGGGCTAGGCCTTGGTTTTATTGGGCGCGATATGTTTGGCGACACTGGGCAGTCTGGTCCTTCAAATTCGAAGGAAAAGGAAATTTTATATTGGGTGGCACCCATGGATAAAAATTTCCGCAGTGACAATCCTGGTAAATCCCCAATGGGTATGGATCTCATACCTGTATATGAGGGTGAGGAAGCTGGGGCAGATGACCCAAATGCACTCAAGATTAGTGCTGCTGTAATTAACAACATTGGTGTTCGTACTGAAAAAATCGGCCTAGAAGATTTAGCCCGAGAAGTTGATACCGTTGGCTATATTACACCAAATGAAGATTTAAGTTCACATGTCCATGTACGTTCAGCGGGCTGGGTTGAAAAATTGTACCGCAAGGCCGTAGGTGAATGGGTACAAAAGGATGAACTAATTTTCGAGTTGTATTCTCCAGAATTAGTTAATGCTCAAACTGAGTTTGTTCAGGCGATTAAGCTAAAGCAAAGTGCGTTAAAGGTTGCGGCGAAAGAACGTTTGAGAGCACTGGGGATGGAAGAAGGTCAAATTTCCCAGTTGGAACAGACAGGTAAAGTCAAACAATTGATAGAAGTCAGAGCACCACAGGACGGCGTTATACTAGCTCTTAATATCGGAGAAGGTATGCATGTTACACCAGGTAAAACGGTGTTTTCGCTTTCAGACTTGTCCAGTGTTTGGGTGAAAGTCGATGTCTTTGAAGGACAATCAGATTGGATTAAGGAAGGCCAAGATGTCCAGATGACATTGCCATTCCTTCCTGGAGAAAACTGGCAGGGAGCAGTTGACTATGTTTACCCCTTGGTGGACCCCAAAAGCCGAACAGTTCAGGTGAGACTTGCATTTGAAAATTCTGCAGGTCGATTGAAACCTAACATGTATGGTGAAATCCGAATAGAAGCCGAACCACTTGAGAATGTCTTAACTATTCCTCGTGAAGCTTTGATCAGAACAGGTAAAAATGACAGAGTGATTATCGCTGTCGAAGACAATAAATTTCGTCCGGCTGAAGTTTTAGTTGGTCGAGAATCTGGCGATAGACTGGAGATTAAAGCTGGTCTGCAAAGTGGCGAAACTGTCGTTACCTCGGGTCAGTTCCTTATTGACTCCGAAGCGAGTATTAATAGCTCATTCCTCCGCCTTCTAGATGCTGGGACAGAATCTGAGGATAATTTAGCCCATGAGATGGAAATGGAAACCCATCACGGCATGGGCACAGTAAATTCTATTACCGGCAAACATACCGTTAACCTTACACATCAACCAATTACCTCTTTGGGGTGGCCAGAAATGACCATGGACTTCACGGTTTCCAATTCTGTGGATCTCTCCCAATTCAGCGTTGGTGACATGATGCACTTTGAACTTCGAAAGAATTCAGAAGGCATGTTTGAAATCACTAGCGCATCGAAAATGTAGGAAACGGAGACGGAAATGATTGCTAATATTATTAAATGGTCAATTTCCAACCGTTTTCTGGTTGTGATATTGACCCTATTGTTTACTGGGTGGGGGGCTTATTCGCTTTCCAAGACCCCTTTGGATGCAATACCTGATCTGTCGGATGTACAGGTAATTATTAAGACAACGTACCCTGGGCAAGCTCCGCAAGTTGTAGAAGATCAAGTAACTTATCCTCTAACCACGGCAATGCTCTCTGTACCTGGGGCGACGACGGTTCGGGGGTATTCGTTCTTCAATGACTCGTATGTATATATCATCTTTGAAGACGGTACAGATCTATACTGGGCAAGATCGCGGGTACTGGAGTATCTAAGCCAAGTAGCGCCAACTCTCCCAGCTGGAGCACGATCAGCACTGGGACCTGACGCAACAGGGGTTGGTTGGGTCTATCAATATGCTCTTATCGACAGGAGTGGCAAGCATGATCTAGCCCAGTTGCGTAGTATTCAGGATTGGTTTCTGAAGTATGAGCTACAAACGGTAGAGGGTGTCTCCGAAGTTGCTACGATTGGAGGCATGGTTAAGCAGTATCAGGTTGTGGTGAACCCTGCGAGACTACGTGCCTACGACATTCCCCTCAATAAGGTAAAAATGGCGATCAAGATGGGCAATCAGGAAACTGGTGGTCGTGTTATTGAGATGGCCGAAGCAGAATATATGGTTAGAGCTTCAGGCTACATTGATGAAATTGCTGATCTTGAAGCAATCCCTGTCAGTTTGTCACCCAATGGTACCCCCGTCCTATTAAAAGATATTGCTGAAATTCGTATGGGGCCAGAGCTTCGCAGAGGTATTGGAGAACTCAATGGTGAAGGCGAAGCCGTCGGTGGTGTGATCATCATGCGTTGGGGTGAAAATGCGCTCTCAACAATTGATTTGGTGAAAGAAAAGTTAGAAACTTTAAAGAAGAGTCTACCAGAAGGTGTTGAAATCGTTGAAACCTATGACCGTTCTTCACTTATAAATCGCGCTGTTGAAACGCTGAATGAAAAGCTGATCGAAGAGTTTCTTGTTGTTGCTTTAGTATGTGCAGTTTTCCTTTTCCACTTAAGGTCATCTCTTGTTGTGGTGTTAAGCCTGCCAGTAGGTATTTTGGCCGCAATTATCGTTATGAATAGTCAAGGTATTAATGCCAACATTATGTCTCTTGGCGGTATAGCTATTGCTATCGGGGCAATGGTAGATGCAACAATTGTTATGATTGAAAACTTCCATAAACATATGGAAGAAGAGGAGATAACATCAGAAAATAGATGGGAGGTTGTCTCAAAGGCTGCTGTAGAAGTAGGGCCACCACTATTTTTCTCTCTACTGATTATTACGCTAAGTTTTGTGCCGATTTTTGCATTGGAAGCGCAGGAAGGAAGGTTATTCCATCCTCTAGCATTCACCAAAACATATGCAATGGCGGCAGCTTCAGCTCTCTCTATTACTATTGTTCCCGTTTTAATGGGGTATTTTATCCGGGGTAAAATCGTTCCAGAGCACAAAAACCCTATCAACCGAGGGTTAATGGCAATCTATAAGCCGTTCATTGGCGCTGTGCTGAAATACCCTAAAATGATGGTCGTGATTACGTTGTTGATCATGGCAAGTGCATATTATCCTCTCAGCAAGATTGGTGGCGAGTTTATGCCGGATCTTGATGAGGGCGATTTGCTGTATATGCCGAGTGCCTATCCCGCTATCTCTGCTGGTAAAGCGGCGCAGATTGTCCAACAAACCAATAAACTGATTAAGACTATTCCTGAAGTGGAGGTTGTCTACGGAAAAGCAGGCAGAGCTGAAAGTGCTACAGACCCTGCTCCTCTCACGATGATTGAGACGACAATTAAGCTTAAGCCGCGCAGCGAGTGGCGTAAAGGAATGACCACAGAGAAATTGAAGGCTGAGCTCAACCAATTGGTCAGTGTTCCTAGCTTAACCAACGTATGGATCATGCCAATCAAAAACCGCATTGATATGCTAGCAACTGGAATTAAAACACCAGTTGGTATCAAGGTAGCCGGTCCTGATCTAGAAGTTATCAGTCAAATCGGTCAGGACATTGAAGCTGTTATGAAAGATGTACCTGGCACTGCTTCGGTTTATGCAGAGCGGGTAACTGGCGGGCGCTATATCAATACCGATATTGATAGAGTGAAAGCCGCACGATATGGGCTGAATATAGCAGATGTTCAAGATGTCATTCGCACAGCAATTGGCGGTATGTCAGTTACTGAAAGCGTTGAAGGTCTTGAGCGCTACCCCGTCAATTTGCGCTATCCTCGCGATTACAGAGATTCTCTTGATCGTTTAAGGTCTCTCCCTATTGTCACACCAATGGGGGGACATATTCCGCTTGGCCAAGTTGCAGATATTACCGTTAGTGGTGGCCCAGGTGTTATTCGTAGCGAGAATGCTCGTTTGAACGGTTGGATTTATGTAGATATTTCCGGCGTTGACATCGGCAGTTATGTAAAAAAAGCGAAAGAAGTTGTTGAAAATAACATTGAACTTCCCGCTGGTTATTCAATCGCATGGTCCGGCCAATATGAATATATGGAAAGGGCAAAAGAAAAGCTGAGTGTAGTGGTTCCTGTTACACTGATTATCATCTTACTTTTGTTGTTTATCAACTTCAAAAATCTAACATCTGTTCTCATCATTATGGGTACATTACCTCTATCGCTCGTAGGCGGTATCTGGCTCTTATATTGGCTTGATTACAATCTATCAGTTGCTGTTGGCGTAGGCTTTATCGCATTGGCCGGTGTTGCCGTTGAAATTGGTGTGCTGATGATCGTCTATCTCAATCAGGCCTGGGAGCGCGTTCAAAAAACAGTTGAAAAAGAAGGTCGAGAGCTAACCAGATCTGATCTGGCTAAGGCTGTTGTTGATGGTGCACTTCTCAGAGTTAGGCCAATCATGATGACGGTTGCTGTTATCATCGCAGGTTTGCTGCCAATTATGTTGGGTACAGGCACTGGCTCCGAGGTGATGCGGAGGATTGCGGCACCAATGGTTGGTGGCATGATTAGCGCTACAATACTAACGCTGCTGGTTATTCCTGCTGCCTATTTATTGTGGAAGTCTCGGGAAACTGTTGTCGAAACTCAAGCAATAAATCAGAAATAGGGGGCAGCAATGACTAATCTGTTGTTTTGGAAGTTACATGCTCTTTTAGCGCATATTGCGGCTATCCTTATCATTACATCTACTGTGTTTTTTATGGTTGATTACCTTAGGAAAAAACACAGCGAACAAATGGGTGGTGTCGCAAAATGGCTTCTCTGGGCAGGTGTTTTGGCTGGTATATCAGGAGCATGTTTTTGGCTTATAGGCCCAAGTGAACTGCAAGGCGTGAGTAATACCCACGCACAAATTTCCTCGTATATTGGAACAGCAACATTTGCACTTGTTGCAGCTGTTGTCTTTGCATTCTTATTTCCTCACGGAAAAAAAGTGAGTGTGCAACAAGCAGCCAGTTCTTTCTTCGTTGGTGCTTTGGTCATCGTCGCCAGTATCGAAGGGTTTGGATTGTTCTATGGAGGAACACCGTTCTTTCCGTCTAACAATGAAACTTTAAAAGATACATCTTCAGGGATGAATAGCACGAGTAGCTCAGATTCAGTGAAAGAGTTTGTTGTTCAGTTTCAAACGGCACTACACAGTGATCGTTTTCTGGAAGTTTCAAATGCCTTTGATAGACAAGCCATCATCTTTGAAAATGGCGCAAAAGAACCTTCACTTGATGTTTATTTAAATGACCATCTTAAACCAGAAATGGCAATGCTTAAAGCAGCCAGACGCACTGTTCTTTCTCAGGAAATTACTGAGCATGGGGCGATCGCATCCGTTGCAACCCGTTCCTTGTTGAGCTTCTCAGTTAAAGGTGAACAGAAGCAATTTGATAGCACTGAGACGTTAGTGCTCTTCAGGTCTGATAGCAGTTGGAAAATCGTGCATGCCCATTGGTCATCACGGCCACACAGAAACTAACTTTAGGTTTTATGAAAGGATTTACTTATGAAGTTTTTTAAATTGCTCCTTATGGCAACGGTTATTGGTGTCTATTCGCCGGTGGTTTATGCTGACGGTGGGCACTCGCATTCCAAGAAAAATCAACAAAAACAATCTGCTATGGTTCACGCTAAGGTCAATAAAATTAAGAGATCGGAGAGAAAAATTAATGTCTCTCACGGCCCAATTAAACAGTTGGGTTGGCCTGCTATGACGATGGATTTCAGGGTGGCAAAAGAAGTCAAACTTGATTTGATCAAAGAAGGTCAGGAGTTGATGATCTCAATTGAGCCTGGTCCAGATGGATTATACATCATTAAAAAAGTCATGATGCACTAAATCTAACACATAGTTTTTTGGTTAGGGCCTACTGGCCCTAACTTTACTGATATAGAAACAGCTTCAGTTTTGAGAATCGTATATTTTGGTACAGACTTATTATCGTCCTGTGTGAACGTGTTTATTCAATGCGGGCACACGATTGATGCGATATATACGGGAATGGAAAATGATTTTTCTGAACAAATTAAACGTTTGGCCCAGAAATTTAATATCCCCATACACTATAAACATCCGTCTACAGAAGAGCTGATAGCCTATGTAAACGAAGGCGTGGAAATGTTTTTTGTTGCGGAATATCCGTTCAAGATTCCGTCTATTGATATGTTGAAGTATGGTGTAAACTTACATACCAGCCTTCTGCCTGAAGGAAGAGGGCCAACACCTCTTCCGTATCTTATAAAAGATATACCCCATGCGGCAGGTCTTACTCTTCATAAGCTCTCTAGTATGTTTGATAGCGGTGATATTATTCTGCAACAGCCTATCAATCTATCATCATCAGAAACGTTAAATAGTTTGTCGATTAAAATGTATTTAGCTGCATCGATTCTCGTCGAGCAATTGTTAGGTGATTTGTCAACTTACTATGAACGTGCCGTTCCGCAAATACCTCAGCAAGGGTTAGCTGTGCCAGATCTAACGGAACGATTGATAGAATGGACCAGCAGCGGAAGAAATATTGCGGCTAAAATAAAGGCATTTGGTCATTTTGGTGTGATCGTTTTTTTTGCTGGAAAATACTGGCGTGTCACACATGCTGAAGTTGTTGAATGTGAAAATGGTGAACCACCGGGTACACTTATTTATAAATCCAACGATTTAGTTGCTATCACAATTGTGGATGGCTTTATTGTTATTCCAGTATCTGCTTTTTTCTCAATAGAATTAAACTGAGAGTACCTTTAGAACAGGTAGGCAAGAGCCGTAGCTCTTGCCAGATGAGGTTACTTTTTGAGAAATGTTTTTCTCATATATCCTATAATGTCTTTTACATCCTTTTCAGTGAGCTCTGGATTGCCGCCAAGCGGAGGCATCGCTAAGTCAGCATCCGGACGCTCAAGCCCTTCTGTTATGTTTTGAAACAGAATAGCGTCAGTTTTTTTCAAAGGGCTTTTCTTGGAAGTGAAATCTGGAATGCCTGGCATCGTTGGCTTTCCTTTTTCACCATGACACGCAATACAAGTTTCCTCATATCGTTCTTGACCATTAGTAAGATCAAGAGGCTTCTCTATATTGATTGCCGTATTTGAGGCGAGCAATAACATGGAAGTGGTAATCGTCGATAATGACATAATCTGCTCCCTACTTATTGCTGGCTCTGAGAAATGCTTCTATATCTCTAGCGACGTTGCCCGGGATATTTGCTCTAACACGCATGTGTGTTACGTCTACATGCCATTCCTCGTCGGAGTTATCTTTTACGCTCCGCATATTGTGGCAACGAGCACACGTTTTTGCCCAGGCCTTTGCACCTCTTGCGATTTGCTGTGGGTCCGGCTTTTTGGGCTTGGCCTTTGTTTGTGCTGCCCCAGCACTGCCCAGGCCTACAAGTGTAACCAGAGCGACTGCTGTCAGATAAGATATTGTTTTCCCATATTTACGCATAATGTTTCTCCTTTATACACTTAAAAGCCATAAGACATGAGTAACTGTAGACGAGTGTCATCTTCACGATGCTCTGCAAGATAACTTCGGAATTCCAAGCCAGTTTTGACGACCACTGAAGGCGTTGCCCAATAGTTCAGTCCCAGATTGAATCTCTTCTCGCTAAGCTCATCTTCCATTTCATGATCGCCTTCTGCAGTGAAGCGACCATAACGAACCACTGGTTCCAGTTTGTCGATAAATGTTGAATTGGTGAGGCCAGAAAGTCGGTAAGCAGCTTGTGCGTACCATGCTTCCCATTTGAGATCATTGATTGGTTCCGAAACACTAGCGTTGTTTGGTCCATCTCGTTCTAACTTAGCGTTGAGGTATTCACCGCGAATATCCCAGTTACCACGGGTATATGCAAAGTCGGCGCCCCAGAGGTTGTAGGGACGTGATGTTGAATTCGTTGGATCTTCACTTCCACCTTCTATCGATGCAGCAATTAAGCTTTCGCCATCGGCGTCTTCTTCAAGTACTTTGGCGGTAAGAAATGAAGCACCAATTTCAAATTCATCAACTGGGAAGAAGGCAAAGCGACCGCTAAGTCCCTTATTTGAGTTATCGTCTCGGCCAAATCCTTCAAGCTCTACCCCATCATGTCCGGTTCTTGGGCCATTGCCAATTGCGACGGAATAGGTGAAGAGTTTGTTACCTATAGGGACCCCGCCTCTAAGCATTAATCCAACCTCGCTAAGTGGTTGGATACCACCATGGCCGAAACCTGCAGGTGCATTGACAGCTCTGTTGATCCAGCTGGGGTGTAAACGTTCTTGAAATTGACCTACTGGACTAAGAAATTTACCTGCTACTAAAACAGCATTGTCATGTAGCAAGAAGTCCAATTGGCTATATTCGACATCAATTTCGGTTTCACCGGTATTGCTGGTGCTGATTTCCAACTCAGACTCAAATAAGATGAGATCCTTATATTGGAAGTGAAAGGCTGGATTGAATTTGCCGCTAGTGAAGGTATCTGAGTTTTCGCCGTTGCTTACTTCAATGCCAACGTCAGCGTAACCAGCGAGGTGCCAGCTACTTGGGCGAATTGTCTCTGATTTTTCTTCCAAGTAAGCAACTTTAGAATTAGCCTTTTTCGCTATCTTCTCGCCTTTTTCAGCCTTTTGTTCGGTTTTTTGAAGCTGTTGTTTTAGCTTCTCAATTTCCAATTCAAGTAACTTTAGCTTTTCCGCCAAAACTTCCGGATTTGCGTCTTGCGCAAAGGTGGGGGGTGTAAGTGCTACAGCGCTTACGGTGGTCATTAAAGACACAGCAACGCCCCAGTAAGAAAGAGCCTTCATAGCTTTTCTCCACAAAATACAATGATAAATAGGTGTTTTGTTTGAAAGGCTGTCGGCCCCGGCCTTGTGAGTTCAGGTTTCTAGATATTCACAGATTAGGAGGACAGGGCACAGAGCCTTAGCTCTGTGTTTTTGGGGGCGGTGAGAGAGTTTCAGGGAATATCGAATAGAGCCAAGGCTCTACAATTTTATCCAACATTTTTTTGGTTACAGGAGTTGGAATTGCAATAGTTTCAGGAAATAGAAAAAAGGACACTATATGAATAGTATCAAAAAGGTGAATACCTGCGAAATGCTCCTGTTCTGTCGAAAAGTGTCCACATACTCTTTCAGGCAATATTGTTTTACTGTCCGCTGAAGATGAAAGATCTAATAAATTAAATATATTGTCAGGAGAGCTAGTACAGACGACCTCTTCTGAGGAGCTAAATATATGTTCTTGCTCAACATACATAGCTTTTGAAGCCACAGAAATTGCGACAATCAATAAAATAAGCAGTATATGTTTAAGCAGGTCCAAATCTTTTCACTCCATAGAGGTACTATACAATAGTATAGCTGGGATAGCTTGATTTATGTCAAATTTAAAAAGGCTGTTCAAATCTAGTAAGTTCGGTATAGTACCAGCAGGTTTCTAGGTATTCACATCTTGATATGAAGGATGTGGAATGACTACCGCTATACGTATTGGGGAAGTTGCCGATAGAGTTGGCTTACCCCAGAAAACTATCCGATATTATGAAGATATAGGATTAGTGACTCCTCTTCGAAGTGACAATGGATTTCGTTATTTCCGTGAAAAAGATATTCAGACTTTAATGCTGATCAAAAGTGCTAGAGATTTTGGTTTTAGCATAGCGCAATGCAAAGATTTGCTTGGAATGTTAGATGGAGCAGAGCGCAGTAATGTCTTATTCAAAGAATTCACTATTGCTCATCTTAAACAGCTGGAAGATAAAATTAGGCGATTAACAACTGCCTATGAAAGATTACATGAAGTAGCAAATTCATGTTCTGATGATGAGGAAACGTCTTGTACCATTCTGGAGTTGATGGTGAAGGTACCCACAGAAGGAAATTTGAATAACATTCAGTCTGTTAATGACTTAAATCTCATATAGAGAACTACCAATACATCGCAGACGTCAGGCCCAAATTTTATAATGTTTGGGCCTATTCCATAAATAACTAATTTTGATTATAGCGTTCATCAATTCTATCGTGGCGTTCACGCACTTCAATCGGCCATTGGCTTTTGATATATGATAACACCGCCAATATTTCCTCGTCAGACAGAACATTATTGTATGCTGGCATATCTGTTTTATAGGCAGGGTTTTGGATCAATGCTCCGGGCCCATACTTCGTCATAGCAAACAACATTGCAGTTGGATGATGCCAGGTATGACCTGACGCATTGTGAGGGGGAGCGGGGAGCTTTCCATTAGGTTTTCTTTGTCGCCAGTTAGGTTGTCCCTCAAGCTGAACTCCATGACACGCCGCACATTGTGATGTGTATATTTTTTTACCAATAAGAACCGAGTTTCTGTTCTCAGGCTCTAATTTGTAATCTGGTTCAAGATCAGTCGCAGAAACGTCAAGGTAAGATAAACCAAAAAGTATTGTGGTAAGTATGACAACTTTATTTACAGACATTTTCCAATTTTCCTGCGCGACAATTAATACACTATTGCTGGTAAGTTAAAACTTCCTCCAACTGGAAGGGCAATAGATAAACTGCAATGCTAAACAGCATGATCTATCAGCAGATTGACGAACACATTATTGATGATGAAAAGGCAAAAAGATTTCTAGTTAGTTTGGTGCATTTCTCAATGTTATTGAAAAACGAATATGATCTAGTGGCTAGGTTACTAGTAGTTGGTATTGGCATGGAGGGTAACCTGTTGGTGGCTACTCTCTGTCAAGTCAAAGAGTAGCCACCAACAGGTCTTATAGTGAACTGTTCAATTATGAATATGCTCATAACATATTAAAAATAAATGATTTTATTTTAGTGAACATGATCTAATGTTTCATAAAGGATGCTTTCGAGTAAGTCGTTAAAATAGCAAAGAAATTTATTAAGCGCCTGTCATATGACAGGCGCTTTTTTCTTGCTTTTTTTCTATAAAATGATAAGAACATAAAGTGAACAAAGTGAGTTTAAAATGGATAGTGCACTTTATATAAAATCAAATTATTTAACCCTGGAAGATGTTGCGGTTCGTTCGGGGATTTCTGATGCGCGGTTGATTGAAATGATTGAAGCGGGGTGTTTACCGCACGCTGCATACAGACTTGAACAAACCTATGAGGTTTCATCAATTTTCGGGCAACATAACCACAGTGAAAGTAAAGGGTATTACCCTTATTCTCATGTGGAAAAAGCAGCAGCTCTCCTTGAAAAAAACAAGCCCTGGGATGAGTTGGCCATAGAAGAAAAAGAACGTTTTAGAAGTATTTATAAAGTGACGCTTGAGGAACACCGGGCTGCTGATTTTGGAATGGCTGAATATTTCAGAAAAGATGGTGAGGCTGGTGGAGAAGCTTTTGAGGCGTTTATCGCCAGTGAGTGGCAACACTATCTTGATGGTACATATGGTTTGTGTACAAAAACGGCTTCCGCGCGCGAAATTGCTTTAAAGGAAGTCATGATCGCAAAGATTAAATATCTGCTGATCAGCGAGGCATTTTCAGAAATAGAGCTTACTGAACTTGAGAAAGCTGTTGATACCCTGGACGCAGTATCTGCCGAGTTTGCACCTCATGAACGGGAGAGAAGCTCTCGTGGGCAGTATATCGATGCGGTTAGAGCAAAATACTTTCAGTAATATTTGCCAAATAAAAAATGCCGGTCACAAGTGTGCCGGCATTCAGTGCGAAGGAGCGAAATAGGGTTATTGATAAACCCGTCTGTTGCTTCTTCTGTTGTAGCTATAATCATCATCGTTATAGCTGTAGTTATAGTTCTGGTGGCTCAGGCGGCTCGCTAAGCCAACGTAATAATCGTTGCTATAGCGGTGGATTTGCCGAGTAATTTCACGACCTAAATCTCTTGCAGCTTCTTCCCGGATTTCTCTCGCCACATGGTTTTTATAATCAGGGCCAGATTTATAGAATAGCTCAGCAACACCGTTAGATGGATAATGGTTTGTTGGCTGCACACCACAGTTTGTTCTTGCTCTCAGGTCTCTACCATAGCTGAAGTTCTCGGCAGACCGGATACGAACATGGTCACGGTATGTGGCTTGGCCATCAATGCGAACACGGATATTATAGTTTGCATACGCTTCGCCTTTTTCTTTTACCTTTGTGTAGTAGGCTTTGTAGTGCGCTCCACACCGGCCACCTGTATAGCGGCGGCTCTTTTTGTATTTTTTATCTTTGCTATCCACATCAATAACACGGAAGTTTAAATCGTAATCCTGTAGGCGTGCGCGGATAACCATGTCAGCCTCTCTAGGGTGATCAACAAGGATCGCATAGCCGGGAAGACCGTAGCGCACTTTGTTGATGGTCTGCCCAGAAAAGGCAATACGCTTTGCACCACGTTTCCGGCTATCAAGGTTGATGTATACCTTAACAGGATGAGAATGCCTGAAAGCTGGATCATGTGGATTGATAGCTGGTGCTACTTCTGTGTAGCGCTCGTTGTAGTAATTACCGTTGCCGTCGTTTGCATGCGCAGGGGCTAAAGCGCCTGTTAGGGCTAAGGCTGCTATAGCTGCTGTCTTTTGTATGTTTGTCTCTAGGAACATTGTCCAACTCCTTCGCTGTTGTGAATCAACTATGCACAAACGAGGGTTGCCTGATCCTGAGGCGGATGTTCATAAAGCGTTCATTTTATGTGGAGCAGTTTTTACGCAATAAAAAAAGCGGGCTTAAGCCCGCTTTTTCTCGAAAACTTAACGGTGCTATATTGCGCCGTGGCAGTGTTTGAATTTCTTGCCAGAGCCGCATGGGCATGGATCGTTACGGCCAACGCCAGAGAAAACATCTGGTCCTGCGGCCGCTGCAGCACCCGCAGCGCCTGCCGCTGTTGGAGTTGCAAATGGTGCGCCTCCCATATCTCCGTGGCAGTGCTTGTATTTTTTACCTGAACCGCATGGGCAAGGTGCATTCCTTGGTACAGTACCTTCCCATGTGGAAGCGTCATTTGGATCAAAGCCAAAACCGGCTTGTTCCATTTCATTCTCACCAGTGATTGGATCTAGGTGCTGTTCATGCATTTCTGTTGGTGTTTGTGGTGCGAAATCTGGTGCTTCTGTTTGCGGCGCCATTTCAACGCGGGCAAGCAGCTGCACGGCACTTTCCCGTGTGTGGTAAAGAAGGCCTTCAAATAGATTGAAAGCTTCTGTTTTATATTCATTCAGCGGATCACGCTGACCGTAAGCACGTAGGCCAACACCTTGGCGAAGATGTTCCAGATTCTGAAGGTGTTCTTTCCATTCCTGATCTACTACCTGCAGAAGAAGGCTCTTTTCGATGCTGGACCAGATTTCCTTGCCGTAGCGTTCAACCTTATCTGTGTTTTGTGCAGTGGCGGCTTCTTCAAGGCGTTCAATGAGTGTACTATCATCAACACCTTCTTCTTTCGCCCATTCAAGAACAGATACGTTCTGAAGGCCAAGAATTGTTACAACATCTTCTTGTAGGCCTTCCATGTCCCACTGTTCAGGATAGGATTTTGGAGGAATACGTTTTTCTACAAGGTGATGTACAACATCAGCGCGCATATCCGTAAGTGTTTCAGCAACGTCTTCAGAATCCATAATCTCGCGGCGCTGATCATAAATAACCGTACGCTGGTCATTCATCACATCGTCGAACTTCACGAGGTTCTTACGGATATCATAGTTGCGTGCCTCAACCTTCTGCTGGGCTTTCTCAATCGCTTTATTGATCCATGGGTGAATAATCGCTTCACCTTCTTCAATACCAAGGCGAACCAACATGCTATCCATACGCTCAGGGCCAAAGATGCGCATCAGGTCGTCATGGAGGGATAAGAAGAATTTTGTGCGACCAGGATCACCCTGACGACCGGCACGGCCACGCAGTTGGTTATCAATACGGCGGCTTTCGTGACGCTCTGTCGCAATGATGTAAAGACCGCCAGCCTCTAGAACCTTTGTCTTTTCTTCAGCTACTTCCGCACGGATTTTTTCTTCAATCTTTGCGATCTGCGCTTCGTCTTCAATGCCTTGTGTTTCGTCTGCAATACGCATATCCGCATTACCGCCAAGCTGGATATCAGTACCACGGCCTGCCATGTTGGTTGCGATGGTTACAGCACCGAAACGGCCTGCTTGCCCAACGATGGAAGCTTCACGCTCGTGATGGCGCGCATTCAGTACTTCGTGCTTGATTTTTTTCTTCTTAAGGAAATCGGAAAGCACTTCTGATTTTTCAATAGAAACAGTACCAACAAGAACTGGCTGGCCGCGTTTCTGTGCATCTTCAATATCCTTGAGGATTGCATCAAACTTTTCTTTAGCTGTGCGGTAGAATTCGTCATGCTCGTCAACGCGAGCGATTGGTAGGTTGGTTGGAATTTCTACGACGCCGAGACGGTAAATATCGCCAAATTCTTCAGCCTCTGTTGCCGCTGTACCTGTCATACCTGCAAGTTTCGGATACATGCGGAAATAATTTTGGAATGTGATGGAAGCCAGTGTTTGGTTCTCTGGCTGGATTGCTACATTTTCTTTAGCTTCCAGCGCTTGGTGCAGGCCTCCAGAATAACGGCGGCCATCCATCATACGGCCTGTAAATTCATCAATGATGATAACCTTGCCGCCGTTCACGATATAGTCTGTATCGCGCTCAAACATGGTGTGGGCTTTAAGAGCCTGATCCATGTGGTGCACAACAGCTGTATTTTCGTAGTCGTAAAGGTTTTCAGACTTCAGCAGACCAGCATCAGCCAGCACTTTCTCAAGGCGCTCGGTACCTTCTTCTGTAAGGGAAACAGATTTAGACTTTTCGTCTTTTTCATAATCGGCTTCTTCAAGACCTTTCATGATCTCATTGATAGCCAGATAAAGCTCTGATTTATCTTCTGTTGGGCCAGAAATAATCAACGGTGTACGGGCTTCATCTACAAGGATGGAGTCCACCTCATCGACAATCGCGAATGCGAAATCGCGTTGCACCATCTCAGAACGGTAATATTTTGAGCTGTTATCTCGTAGGTAATCGAAACCAAATTCATTGTTCGTACCGTATGTGATGTCCGCAGCATAAGCCTCACGACGTTCATCATCGGACTTGTTTGGGATAATCACTCCTGTTGTCAGGCCAAGGAAGCCGTATACCTGAGACATGGTATCCGCGTCACGTTCTGCCAGATAGTCATTCACAGTAATAACGTGTACGCCGTTGCCTGGAAGAGCGTTCAGATAGGCCGCGAGTGTAGCAACAAGTGTTTTACCTTCACCTGTTTTCATCTCTGCGATGCTGCTGTCATTAAGCACCATACCGCCGATAAGCTGAACATCATAGTGGCGCTGGCCTAGTGTACGTTTAGCTGCTTCGCGAACTACGGCAAAGGCTTCGACAAGAAGATCGTCAAGTTTTGTACCAGCCTCCAGACGATCACGGAATTCTTGAGTTTTGGCTTTCAGCGCATCATCAGACAGTTGTTCCATTTCTGGCTCAAGTGCGTTGATGGCATCAACTTTTGGCTGCAGTTTAGCGAGATATCTATCATTCGCTGAACCAAAGAGTTTTTTCGCAATCTTGCCAAGTCCCAACATAAGTAAATTCCCGGTGCGTTCTTATTCTTTCATCCGCTTTTTTTGATTCAGTGCGAGCGACAAGAATAAGCACATAAAAACAGTAATTATAAAGAGCAGATAAAACTGCCGAATTAGACGCACAGATAAGTATCAGGCAAGGGTCTGTCAACTAATCACATGAATTACGCCTTAAAAAATGCCATTTGGCTCTTCATTATAGAAAACAGGCTAACTATAGTGGGGTGCAAACAGCGCCCACCCTTTTGCTTGGAAAGTGATTCAATATGTCCTCTTTGCCTCTTTCACCGCTTGCTCCGCAACAGTTTCCTCAGCTTAAAAATGTTGCAGGGGTTGAGCTTGGCGCTGTAGCTGCAGGGTTGCGCTATAAAGGGCGGCCAGACTTGCTTTTGATGCGCTTTAAAGAGGGTACAGCGGCGGCTGGTGTATTTACCAAAACCAAGATGCCTGCGGCACCAGTTGACTGGTCGAAATCTGCACTGAAAGCTACAAAAGGCACAGCTCGATTGTTGGTGGTGAACGCGGGAAATGCAAATGCATTTACGGGGGAAAAAGGTGCTGTCGCAACTCGAAAAACTGCTGAAATTGCCGCTGAAATTGAAGGCTGTGCTCCCGAAGAAGTGATGATAGCCTCAACGGGTGTTATCGGTGAAATACTGGATGTATCACCGTTTAAAAAATTTCTAACTCGTATCCATGGTGGTTTGTCTGCAAGTCTGTGGAAAGATGCCGCAAACGCTATTATGACAACAGATACTTTCCCTAAAGCTTGTAGCCGGATCACAGAAATTGAAGGCAAGCCGATTACCATTACAGGAATCGCTAAGGGGTCAGGCATGATCGCGCCAGATATGGCCACTATGCTTGGTTTTATATGCACAGATGCACCGATTACATCGGCCTGCTTGCAGGCTATTCTGGCTGAAACAACCGACAAAAGTTTCAACAGCATCACTGTGGATGGAGATACTTCTACAAATGATACCGTTTTAGCCTTTGCGACAGGGGCTGGTGCAGAAGGCGCTATTGATAATCCAGATGATCCGCGCCTCGATAATTTCCGAAAAATGTTTGCTGAGGTAATGATCGATCTGGCACAGCAAATCGTGAGGGATGGGGAAGGTGCAACTAAATTTATAACTATCACTGTGGAAGGTGCTGAAAATCAGATGGCTGCACACAAGATTGCGATGTCTGTTGCTAATAGCCCCCTTGTTAAAACCGCTGTTGCGGGTGAAGATCCAAATTGGGGGCGCTTGGTGATGGCAGTTGGAAAAGCAGGGGAAAAAGCTGATAGAGATCAACTGGCAATTTGGATAGGTAAGCAGCAAGTCGCTAAAAACGGTATGGTACTGCCTTCATATGAAGAAAGCGAAGCTGCTGCTCATATGCAAGGCGAACATATAGATTTTAAAATTAACGTGGGTATTGGTGAGGCTTCAGCTACTGTTTGGACATGTGACTTAACCAGCGGATACATCGCAATTAACGCAGATTATCGTAGCTAGGAGAAAGATTCCGGTACGGGCAAAAGCTGCTTGGTAGAAATTTCATCCTTTTAGTGATGCTTAAATAAGTTGTTGATTTTAATAGATAAGTATCTGGCACGCCCTTTGAATGATAGAGCGAGGGGATTGAGATTGTATAGTGCCGGAGAAGCTTATGCCTACTGTGAACCTAGAACTTCAGATGAAGTTTTTGAAAGAGCTCGATGAAGCGTTGGCTGATGCTCTGACCCGTTACGGTGATGACGGTGAAGAGAAAATTGCCGAACTAAAATATATGAAAAGTGAAGTTGGACGTGCCTGCCGTATCATTGCGGAACGGATGACTGATACATCTGACAAGCGTCCTGCTGCCGTCGCATACGGCCACGAAAAACACCGGGAAGCTGTTTTTTCATAATATAAAACTGCCAGTAGCGCACTGAACTTCAGGTGCGCTAGCTTTGGCCTTCTTCTGTGTTCGTGGCATTCTCTTCAGCAACTGTAGACACCTCACCAAATATAGTACCCATAGAATCTGTAAATGTGGTCAGCACACCAATTAGCGCAATTGCGATTAGGCCTATAATAAGGCCGTATTCAATGGCCGTAGCCCCCGATGTATCTTGTATCATTTTTCTCAAAGAACGAAAAAAACGTGCTTGTGCGTTATGCCACTTCATTTGCCTGACCTTTACCGTTACATAGGTATGAACCACCCTGCGCTTTAATTCTAAACAGGGGGTTAAAGCGTGTTTTTGATTAAAATTTGGACTTTTACCTATGAATGAATGCCCAGAGCCGCTCGTGAATGTAGATGCTGATCTGCCAACCGTTCTTGTTTCTGCTATAGCGCTTATTGATCCAGAAGGCCGTATCCTTATTGCGCAGCGACCGGAAGGCAAGTCTATGGCTGGCCTTTGGGAGTTTCCGGGCGGTAAGGTGGAAGAAGGTGAAATTCCCGAAGCGGCCCTTATTCGTGAATGTAAGGAAGAGCTGGATATTGATATTACAGCAGCGTGTTTGGCACCGTTTGCGTTTGCCTCACACACCTATGAAAAATTTCACCTTCTAATGCCGCTGTTTGTATGCCGCAAATGGGAAGGCCTTGTACGCCCAATGGAAGGCCAGCAAACCAAATGGGTTAAAATTCGGGAGCTTAAAGAGTATCCGATGCCACCAGCTGATCTACCGCTCCTTGCCATGCTCAGGGATTTCTTTTGAAGCATATAGAACTGGAAGCGCTGCTATGGGCTGATCCTACAGCTATGAAATTACTAGAGGCTGTTGCTAAGGTAGGCCCGAAGGGCGCTTATATTGGTGCGGGTTTTCTGAGAAATCGGGTTTGGGATAGTTTCTATGAGGATGGTAGAAGCTTTCCTGAAGCGGATATAGATGTCGTCTATTTTTGTGTGGAAGATGATAGCGCTGAGGCTGATTATGCCTGTGAGGCAGAATTGAATGCTTATATGCCGGGGTATGATTGGCAAGTACGTAATCAGGCACGCATGCATCATTTCCATGGCTATGAACCTTTTATATCACTTGAAGATGGCCTGAGACATTGGGCCGAGACTGCAACAACCGTAAGTGTACGATTGCACGAAAGTGAGCTGGATTTTCTTGCTCCCTTCGGGTTCGATGATTTGATGAATCATATCCTTAGGATAACACCAAGCATGAAAAGCCGGGATCCAGAAGGGTTTCAAATACGGCTTGATAAGAAAGGTTGGCTTAAACGCTGGCCTGATCTCCGAATTGTGTCAGGATAATTATATGAAAATTATATTTAAAAATAATGGTTTGATGCTGAGTATTCTACTGTATTCAATTTCATTGTTTTTGAATGGTTTTATAGTGGGTGAAGAAAGTTATCATGGAGCAGTGCTGCTGCTTTTTGGTTGGGCTGGAGTGGGGCTGGATTACCAATTCAGTTGGTTTGCTAATCCTTTGATTATATGTGCGTGGTGTATGAATGCTATGCCTAAAAAGGCTTTGATAGCCAGCTTCTTAGCGATCTGTTTGGCAATAAGCTTTTTATTTGTCGATACAGTTGTCCTTGATGAGGGAGGTGTGGTTCGAGGTCAAGTTACAGGTTATGGTGCAGGGTACTGGTTTTGGCTTCTAAGTATTTGTAGTTTCTTTTGCACTCAGTTTTATAACCTTAAAAAGCGAATTTTAATCTACCGCTTCAATATGATTGATAAGGTCAAAAGATTATTCCTTAGCAGGTGGTTTGCCGCCTGCCTTTAGGGCGTCAGCCAAGCTCATTTGCGCGCTGCCGGGTTTAAGTGGTTTTTGCTGGCTTTCGTGCGGGTGCCAGCCCGTAAGATAAAGAATCTGGAATGTTGCCCGTATGCGGCCATCAGGGTTTGAATGTTGTTCCTGATAAATCTCACAGGCTCGCATCATTACATCCCGGCGCAGGAAGTTCTTTGGTCTGTCAAAAAGGGCGTTTGCCTCGCCCATACCGCGCAGTTCCTGCATTAGCTTGAGAGGATGTTCGTAAGTTACGGTGATAGTATCCATATCGGTTACAGGTAATGCGAAGCCAGCGCGTTGAAGGAGACTTCCCACATCTTTCACTTCCGCAAAGGGAATAATCCGCGCGGATGCGCCACCCGTTATTTCTGCCTCTGCCGCAAGGAAACTATGTCTGAGTTCATGTAGGGTCGTACCACCAAACATGGAAGCTAGCAGAAGACCATCTGGTTTCAGGGCACGGTTTAACTGAATAAGAATTCCCGTTAGATCATTTGCCCAGTGAAAACAAAGGTTGGATGCGATCATATCATAGCTGTTTGCTTCAATAGGAAGCGGATCATCACTTAGGATAATATGTTCAGCGTCTCTGCCTGTAAGGCGTGCGAAATCGCCACCCAGATCAAGAATATTTTCAAATTTTCGGTTAATTTCCAGAAGCCTGTCACTCATACGGTCAGCAATTTCCGCTCGAAGGAAATCAAAATCCCCTTGCATGCCATTGCCGCGCATCCGGTTCTGGTGTTTGCGGCTGGTATCAAAAATCTGCATAGACGCGTTTTGCATAACGGGTTCCTGAAAATAAACTCTATACTGGTTGAAAGCCATCCTGGCTGTTACGGTCAAACCATAATGAAAGCAAGCAACTTTATCATACCAGAGACCATATCAAGCTTCTTTATGAAAGGGCTTGATTTTCTGCTGCCTCCTCGTTGCACTGGGTGCAATGTGAAAGTTGCGAACCATGGCTTTCTATGTAGTGAGTGCTGGCAAAATCTCCAGCCTCTTTCCGCACCTTTTTGTTCATGCTGTGCTTTATCATTTGAATTTGAGGCTGATGATGAAAGCCTATGTGCCAGTTGTGTTGCGTCACCACCTGACTTCGATTGGGCGCGTGCTGCTGTCCTTTATGAAAATTTAGGGCGTTCTTTGGTGCTGCAATTAAAGCATTCCGGCACCAGTGCGGTGGTGCCTGTTATGGCGCAGATGATGGCAACTGCGCTTATGGGGAGCGCATATGATGTCATTGTGCCTGTGCCTCTTCACAAAAGCCGCTTTGTTCAACGGCGCTTTAATCAATCAATCCTATTGGCCAAAGGCTTGGCAAAACATACCGGAAAGCCTATTGAAGCATTTGTGCTGGAGAAAAAACGAGCAACAGAGAGCCAAGGTGGTTTGAACAGAAAAGAACGGTTCAGGAATGTGGGTGGCGTTTTCAAAATACCCCCAGAGAAAAGAACTGCTATCGAAGGAAAGCGGGTGCTGCTTATAGATGATGTTCTTACAACAGGTGCGACAGCCTCATCATGCGCTAAGGCACTTAAAAAAGCGGGGGCATTAGAAGTTGGTGTAGTGGCGTTCGCCCGCGTTGGACAGCCAGTGAAGGGTTAACATCTCTGTGATAATTCGGTTGATATCCTGTGATAGCTCTTTAATTTAATTCGAACCCCACTTAAGTAAGGGCGAATGTGAGTAAAAAGGAGCCTGATGTGGCAAACGTAGTAATTTATAGTTCAAGCATGTGCCCATATTGCTTCCGTGCGAAAGCACTTTTGAAGCAAAAGGGTGTATCATTCAAAGAAATCAATGTGGACCTGAAGCCAAATGTGCGCGCAGAAATGCGTAAAAAAGCTGGCGGCGTGAACACTGTTCCCCAAATTTGGATTGGTGATACGCACGTTGGTGGTTGTGATGACCTTTATGCTCTAGAAGCAAAAGGCGCACTATCAACTATGCTGGCGTAAGAATAATGGTTCGTATAGGCCTCATTCAGTTGAATTCAGGCAATGAAGTTGCTCAGAATCTTGATATTATTGAGGCCTATATTCGCGAAGCGCATTCAGGTGGCGCTGAATTTATCTCAACACCTGAAACATCCCACTTGATGGAAATGAACCGGGATGCGGTTCTTTCGAAAGCTAAATCGGAATCTGAAGATGAGGGTGTTCGGCGATTTGCTGCTCTTGCAGGTGAACTAGGGATATGGCTGCATATTGGCTCCCTGATCATTAAGGTTGGCGCTGAAAAGCTTGCGAACCGTGCTTTTCTGTTTTCTCCTGCGGGCGATATCGCTGCACGTTATGATAAGCTGCATCTCTTTGATGTGGATTTGCCGGGTGGTGAAAGTTACCGTGAAAGCAGGCTTTATCAAGCTGGCGAAAAAGCAGTAGTCGCAGAAACATCTTTTGCGAAGCTTGGAATGAGCATTTGCTACGATCTTCGTTTCCCATACCTTTACCGAGATATGGCTGATAATGGTGCTAATATTCTCCTGATCCCCGCTGCCTTTACACAGAAAACCGGTGAAGCGCACTGGCATACACTTATGCAGGCGCGTGCGATTGAAACTGGCTGTTATGTGGTGGCGGCTGCGCAAACTGGTGTGCATGCAACAGGGCGTGGTACATACGGTCACAGCCTTGTAATAAACCCTTGGGGTGAAGTTTTAGCTGATGCTGGGACAGAAACCGGGGTGACACTCGTTGATATAGACCTTGCCAAAGTTGAAGAGACGCGCTTAATTATGCCGTCTCTGAAACATACAAGGACCTACGAGTTTTAAGGCACCATGATAGTTTTTGATCTGAAATGCGGTGAAGGCCATACGTTTGAGGCTTGGTTTAAATCATCTTCTGCTTATCAAGAGCAGAAAGAAATGGGCCTTGTAACTTGTCCGTTCTGCGATAGCGCTGAGATTACAAAAGCGCCTATGGCACCAAATGTCGCTGCAAAAAGTAACCAGAAAGCAGAAGTTCCTAAAGCACAAGAGCCACAAAACCATATGGCTGCGGGCGATAGTGGCGAGTTAAGTAAAATGGTTGCTGAGGCAGAGAAGTTTCTCACTGGTGTACGCCAGCATGTGGAAAAAAACTTTGAGGACGTTGGAAGTAATTTCGCTGAAGAAGCACGTAAGATCCATTACGGCGAATCTGAGGAACGCGGTATTTACGGCGAAAGCACCAAGGAAGAAACGGTTGAGCTGATGGATGAAGGTATCAACGTTCTGCCAATTCCTATGCCCAAGAAGGCGGATGCTTAACTAATGCCTGAGGCCGGTGTGGTTGTCGTTCTCAATGGCACATCCAGTTCAGGTAAGACAACGCTCGCAAAAGAACTTCAGAAGCAGTTTGATGATGTATATTTACACTGCACTAGTGATATGTTCTGGGACATGACACCTTATGGTATCCCCGCAAATTCCGTTAATTTCCCAAATCTCAAGAAAGCAATGGCACAGTCTATTCATGCGCTGGCAAGTACAGGGCACAATGTAATTGTTGATACGGTTTATCTTGGTGGAAAATCACATCAACAAATGCAGGAAACGCTGCGAGGCATAACCTTATTCACAGTGAAAGTTGAATGTGATTTGGCAGAGCTTAAGAGAAGAGAACAAGCTCGAGGTGATCGCCGGCCCGGCCTTGCTGAATCGCAGTTTCATACGGTGCATAATGGTATAGCTTATGATTTTTGCGTGAACACAACGAACGTTTCTGCACAGACATGTGCAGAGTATATAGTTATGCAGGTATCTGGTTGATAAGAACCATGTTAATTTCGGAATAATACTTATTTAATCGACTGCATCTGGGAACATGAAATTGCCCTATTGATTGTATATATACCAGTGATAAATTGGCGTTGCACAATTGATTGGGGTTAATTCAGTGTCATCAAATTCTCCGTATTCAGGGTATCCAGAAACTGCTTTCTGGAGCCCTTCAGTCGCTCATAAAAATCCACTTCAAATATGTGGGTTATGGCAGCCGAAGTTCAAAATTGAAAAACATCATAAAATTTCAACAGCTGGCTCCTGTTTTGCACAGCATATTGGTCGAGCTTTGAAGAAAAATGGTTATCAGTGGCTTGATAGTGAACCAGCGCCTTCGGGATATTCAGCTGAGGAGGCGAGAGTTGACAATTATGGGATATTCACTTTTCGAACAGGCAATATCTATACAGTTACACTGTTAAAACAGTGGGTAGAATGGGCAATTTCCAGACAGAAGCCTGATGAGCTTGAAATTTGGGAAGAAGAGAGTGGGCGATTTGTTGATCCATTTCGCCCGAACATTACGCCAGATGGTTTTGAATGCAAGGAAGACCTTTATAAGGCCCGTGAAGGTACGTTTTCTGCTATTCGTGAAACGCTTAAGCAGACAGATGTTTTTATTTTTACTTTGGGGCTGACCGAGGCTTGGATCAATAAAGAGACAGGCTTAGTATATCCCATGTGCCCTGGATCAATTGGTGGGGCATTTGATGAAAACAAACATGAGTTCGTAAACTACCAGTATCCTGAAATAAGGCCTGTTCTTAGGGAAGTAATGGCCATGATAAAAGGCGTAAATCCCGATATTCGCTTTTTACTGACAGTATCACCCGTACCACTTACTGCGACCGCATCTGGTAATCATATTTTGCCCGCAACAATCCATTCCAAATCTGTATTGCGAGCAGTTGCAGGTGACATGTGTGGTCACCGTAAAGATATAGATTATTTCCCATCATTTGAAATTATTTCAGCCTTTCCGTTCAAAGGTATGTTTTATCAACCCAATCAACGTAATGTAGCGCCAGAAGGTGTAGACTTCGTAATGAAGGCTTTTTTTGAAGGGCAAGCGACACTGGGCGATCAACATGAAGCTTCAAACGCCTTAGGGACAACCATGGATGAGCTGAATGAAGAAGTATGTGAAGAAGCACTTCTTGATGCATTTAATTCACAAACAACAGCTGAATTGAATGAAAAGGGGCAGAGTGTCTGTTTCATCGGTTCTTCTCATTTAGGGTCTATCAGACGCGCATGGCAAGATGGCCCTAAAGCTGCATTTAAACCAACCTTTTTTGGAGCCCCAGGTACAGGGGTTATGAAGCTTTCTTTGAAAGACAATCGAATTATTTCAGAAGATGAAGGCGTTCGCAAAAGCCTTCGTGTTACTTCAGGTGGACATGATGAGATTGATTTGAATGCATATGGCGCTTTTGTTCTTTATGGCCTTGGATTCCCTCTGAAAAGCTTGGCAAACTATATAAAAACCGCGCAAATTAATACTGCATTTACTGATGATGTTGCTATTCAGAGAAAACTAGAAGAGCGCTGCGTGTGGCATGTGGAAAACAATCCACTGGTGAAGCTGGCTTTATCTATTAGAGGTGTAAGCGATAAGCCCATTTTGGCGTTTTCCGCGCCTATGTGGTCTGTTTTGGAAGAACGCGCTAGTAGAGAAAAATATGCGGTAATTCTTGAAAGTGGCACATGCCTGTTGGATATCTATTGGCGCGTTCTGGAAGAACGGTTAGGTAATCAGGATATCCAGTTAATACGTCAACCAGATAATACTTTGGAAAACCCATATTTTACTAAGGAGAAGTTTAGTATGGGGTATCAAAATAATAATATTCGCGATTTTGGGCATATGAATGTGGCATATGGCGCTCTCGCCCTTCGCGAAATGATCCCGTCCATCCGTGATTTGTTGACAGAAAGTGGTTAGTTAAGGTGCTTAATCTGCTGTAACGGCCATTGCGTAATTTACTGCCACATCTCTGTCTGAAAGGCTCCATTTCTGCATAAATGGATTAAAGACAAAACCAGTAGGAGCCTTCGGAGCAAATCCTGCTTTTTCTGAAAATGCGGCTAGTTCCTTTGGTGTAATGAATTTGTTCCAGTCGTGTGCGCCAACAGGCAACCAGCGAAGGATATGCTCAGCGCCCACAATCGCGAATAAATATGCCTTTGCTGTGCGGTTGATGGTGCTGAGAAGCATGATGCCATCCGGCTTTAAAAGTTTACGGCAAGCGCTTAGGTAAATATCCACGTCTGCTACATGCTCGATAACTTCCATGTTAACGATAATATCAAACTGTTCTCCTGCTTCAGCTAAAGCTTCGGCAGTGTTGTTGCGGAAATCAATTTCAAGCCCACTTTGTTCGGCGTGCAGGCTGGCAGTTTTAATGTTTTTCTCAGAAGCATCGACGGCAACGACATCTGCACCCAGACGGCACATTGGTTCAGAAAGCAAGCCGCCGCCGCAGCCAATATCCAGAAGACGCAAGCCTTCAAATGGCTTTATGAGATTCGCTTCTAGATCGAAGTGTTTTTCCACTTCCTGACGGATAAAACCGATTCGGGCCGGGTTCAGGATATGAAGCGGTTTGAAGGGGCCTTTGGGGTCCCACCAACTATCAGCAATTTTTGCAAAAAACTCTACTTCGTCAAGATCAACTGTTGCGCCTTTTGCGGTTGATTCAGCAATATTATTGCTTTCTTCGTTCAGCATTTCTTGTGTTCCTGATAAGGTTTTCCTATGTTAGCGCCCTTATCTATGCTTGCACCGCAGCATGGCAAGCTTTAAACAAATGCGCTGTATCTCCATTTGCCCTTTACGATCTTTTTGGTCAAGTAGATTGCGGCAATTAGGCAGACTGTAAACATTGTAACGCCCGGGTTTATTTATGGCACGTATTGTTAAGAAATTTGGTGGCACATCGGTTGGTGATATTGACCGTATTCGTAATGTGGCAAAACGAGTGGCCAAAGCAGTGGAAGAGGGGCATGAAGTTGCAGTTGTTGTTTCTGCAATGGCTGGTACTACAAACCAGCTGGTGCAGTTCTGCCGAGAGGCAGCCCCTATGCATGATGCACGCGAGTATGACACCGTTGTAGCTGCAGGTGAACAGATCACCGCTGGCCTTCTTGCCATATGCCTTCAGGAAATGGGGGTTCCAGCCCGTTCATTTCTTGGGTGGCAGTTACCACTTCACACCAACAATGTGCATGGTGCCGCCCGGATTGAAGAAATTGAAACCGAAGCGCTTGAAACCTGTTTTGAAGGCGGCCGGGTGGCCGTTTGTGCCGGTTTCCAGGGGATTGCTGATGATAACCGTATCGCGACCTTGGGGCGCGGCGGTAGTGATACATCAGCCGTGGCACTTGCAGCTGCCCTTAAAGCGGACCGCTGTGATATTTATACAGATGTAGACGGGGTTTATACGACAGACCCACGTATTGTGCCAAAAGCACGCAAGCTGGAAAAAGTAACATATGAAGAGATGCTTGAAATGGCGTCTCTTGGAGCCAAAGTATTGCAAACACGTTCTGTTGCGCTTGCCATGACCCACGGCGTGCGCACACAGGTGTTGTCTTCTTTTGAAGATAAGCCAGGAACGCTTGTTGTTAGTGAGGATGAAATTGTGGAACAGGAAGTTGTAAGCGGTATTGCCTATTCTAGAGGCGAAGCAAAAGTAACAATCGTTGGCCTTGAGGACCGCCCAGGTCAGGTTTCGCACCTGTTTGCACCGCTCGCAGAAGAAAATCTGAATGTGGATATGATTGTACAGAGTGCCTCCGAGGATGGCGCTTCAACAGACGTTACTTTCACAGTTCCAGAGGATGATCTGAAGCGTACGGTTAAGGTTCTTGAAGATAATAAAGAGACAATGAAGTTCCGCGACCTTGTATATCGCGGCAATGTGTGCAAGGTATCTGTCGTTGGTGTCGGCATGCGTAGCCATGCAGGTGTTGCGGGTACAATGTTTGATACACTCGCCGACAAAGGCATCAATATTCAGGTGATCTCAACATCTGAAATTAAAATTAGTGTAATTATTGACGCTGAATATACGGAGCTTGCTGTACGTGCACTCCATACCGCATACGGTTTGGATAAAGTGGAAGAATAACAGAATAGCATCCTTATAAACAGCCGGGAAGATTTGTATGAGTGATACTGGTGCTGCACGCCTGAATGAACTGTGGAAACGTGGTACAGAGTTTTTAGGTAGCGAATATGCGATCCTTGGTGGCGCGATGACATGGGTGTCAGAGCGTAATCTGGTTTCTGCTATTTCCAACGCTGGTGGCTTTGGTGTTATCGCTTGTGGCGGTATGGATACAGATCTTCTTGCAAAAGAAATTGCTGCAACACGTGAGCTGACAGACAAACCATTCGGTGTGAACCTGATCACACTTCATCCTGATCTGGATAATTTAATTGCGGTATGCCGCGAACAGAATGTGAGCCACGTTGTACTCGCCGGCGGTTTGCCAAGCGGTGGCGCAATTTCAGCTATTAAAGATTTTGGCGCAAAGCTGATGTGTTTTGCACCAACTGCAACACTTGCAAAGAAACTTGTACGTTCTGGTTCTGATGCCATCGTTATTGAAGGTAATGAAGCGGGTGGCCATATTGGGCCTGTTTCTACCAGCGTTCTAGCGCAAGAAATTTTGCCTGTTGTCCAGAATGTGCCTGTGTTTGTGGCAGGTGGTATTGGCCGTGGTGAAGTGATTGCTTCCTACCTTGAAATGGGTGCGTCTGGTGTTCAGCTAGGTACTCGCTTTGTGGTGGCTGAAGAGTGTGTGGCACACGAAAACTTCAAGAAAGCCTTCATTTCTGCCAAAGCCCGTGACGCTGTTGCAAGCGTGCAGATTGATGAAAAATTCCCGGTAATCCCAGTACGTGCCCTTAAGAATGAAGGCACAGAACAGTTTATGGTAACCCAGCGGGAAATCGTGTCGAAGTTCCATTCTGGTGAAATTGCACAGGATGATGGTCAGATGCAGATTGAGCATTATTGGGGTGGTGCACTTCGCCGCGCTGTGGTTGACGGTGATGTGCAAACTGGTTCAGTAATGGCTGGACAAAGTGTTGGCATGGCAAAACGTGTTGAACCGACACAAAATATTATTAATGAGCTTGTAGAACAAGCCCAGAACCACTTAGGTTAAGGCCACCGTTTTAACCTTGAACGTACGTTCGCTTAATTTGAACTTTAGAAAAGGGGGTCTGCTTGACTGACCATGTAAGTCAGCCAAGATTGCTTTTGAGACGTTTGCACAGCGTGATGGCAAGCGGCGGTAAAGCACAAGACAAACTTGATCGAGTTGTTCGGGTGATTGCCCAGAATATGGTGGCAGAGGTATGTTCAATATACCTCTCACGTGCAGGTGGTATCCTTGAGCTTTTCGCAACAGAGGGCCTTAAGGAAGAAGCGGTTCACCAAACACGTCTCCGGGTTGGTGAAGGCCTTGTAGGCCTTGTGGCTGAACGCGGTCTTCCGCTTAATCTATCAGAAGCACCGCAACACCCACGCTTTGTATATCGTGCTGAAACTGGTGAGGATATTTACCACAGCTTCCTTGGTGTGCCGGTATTGCGGGCTGGTAAGGTAACAGGCGTTCTTGTTGTTCAGAATGTAACGCCCCGAAAATACCGTCCAGAGGAAGTAGAAGCCCTGCAAACCATTTCTATGGTGTTGGCGGAGCTGGTAACTTCAGGTGAACTTGTTGACCAAGAAGAATTAGCAGAAGATGCTACCGATATAGGTGAGCCCGTGAGGTTGGACGGCATGGTTATGGCGTCTGGTGTTGGCGCTGGTATTGCCATCTTCCACCAGCCACAGGTGAAAATCACCAAAACGGTTGCTGATGATGTGGATGAAGAACGTGTTCGGCTTGAAGATGCACTTGGCGCTATGCGCTTGCAGCTTGAAGAAATGATCCAGCATCCAGATCTCGCCCATGGCGGTGAACACCGAGAGGTTTTAGAAACCTACCGTATGTTTGCCTATGATCAGGGCTGGCAGGATAAAATGCATGCGGCCGTGCAGTCTGGTCTAACAGCAGAAGCCGCTGTGAATAAAATCCAGCAGGAAAACCGTGCTCGCATGGCAAAAATCCCTGATCCATATATCAGGGAACGGATTGCTGATTTTGATGATCTCGCGACACGATTGATCCGCATTATTCAAGGTGATGAAAGTAACTACCGTACACAGTTAACTGAGGATTCGGTTCTAATCGCCAGGAACGTGGGTCCTGCTGAATTGATGGACTATGACCAGCAGTATCTGAAAGCTATTGTGCTTGAGGAAGGTTCCGTAACTGCGCACGTAACCATCATTGCGCGCGCAATGGGTATTCCCGTTATTGGGCGCGTTTCTGATTTGCTTACGCATGTTCAAACTGGTGAGCATATTATTGTGGATGCCAGCAGTGCCCACGTTTATGTCCGCCCAACCGAAGATGTTATTGAAAGCTACCGTAGTAACCTTGAGATACAGGAACAACTGTTCGCGGAATATGCTGCGGAACGAGAGCTACCTGCTGAAACGCTTGATGGCGAGCGTATTGATCTGTTTATGAATGCTGGCCTGCTTGTTGATTTGCCAAGCCTCGACAATACGGGCGCCTGCGGTATTGGCCTGTTCCGTACTGAATTTCAGTTTATGGTGTCGCCAGCGCTGCCGAAGGTGGATGAGCAAACTAAAATCTATAAAGCGGCACTGGATGCTGCGGGTGATAAGCCCGTAGTTTTCCGCACACTTGATATTGGTGGTGATAAGCAGGTGCCGTTCCTGCCGAGGGATGAAGAAGAAAACCCTGCAATGGGGTGGCGTGCTATCCGCATTGCTCTTGATCGGCCTGCACTACTCAGGTTCCAGCTTAGAGCGCTTCTTTATGCTGCTGCGGGTAAAACGCTGCATGTGATGTTCCCGATGATTGCCGAGGTAGCTGAACTGAGACGTTGTAAGGCGATTTTGAACAAAGAAATTTTACGCCTGAAGAAATTCGATAAGGAGCCGCCAGTTGACGTGAAGGTGGGTTGTATGCTTGAGGTCCCGTCTCTAAGCTGGCAGCTTGATATTCTTCTACAGGAAATCGACTTTCTTTCCATCGGTACCAATGATTTGATGCAGTTCTTCTTTGCATGCGACAGAAGCAGCCCGCGACTTGCTGACCGATACGATCTTTTGGCACCACCTGTGCTTGCTTTCCTTCATATGATTGTTCAGAGTTGTCATGAAGCAAATGTGCCGGTGACGCTTTGTGGCGAAATGGGCGGGCGTCCCATTGATGCTATGGCGCTTATTGCGCTCGGATTGAAGCGGCTTTCAGTATCCCCTACATCAGTAGGTCCCGTAAAGCGAATGATCCGTTCCGTTCATATGGGACAACTTAGAGATTTCATGCTTTCCAACATTAAATCGCCAGAGCATTCGATTCGCGACTCGCTCACTCATTTCGCCAAGGATCATGGTATAAAAGTTTGAAAAAGCGGTTTTTAGCCTAAAAAAACGTTTAAATTCAGCAATTTTCCATAGAATCTTAAATATATTTGACAGTTACGTAGAAATGTATTTCTTCTTTAGCGTGGCTTAAGAAACAACCGTGATTACAACAACTAAGCCACTACCTCAGGCAATCTGACTACGGGGACCTCCGATTGTTTGTGGTTTCGATCAATTCAGGGGAGCTGATCGTAAATTTGTTGGTACCCGGTGCAAAAGCATTGGAACTGTTGGCAAAATAGTCAACAGGGGACGGTTATTATGAACTATGATAATGTATCAGTTTCTGAGTTGTTTAAAAAAGCCCGCGAAGAGCAGGGTTTAGATATTAAAGAGATCGCGTCTGATATCTGTGTGCAGTCGCATTATCTTGAAGCAATTGAAGCTGGCAAATTTGAAAAACTTCCTGAACAAACTTTCGCGTTAGGTTTCGTGAAATCTTATGCGCGTGTTTTAAAGCTTGATATAGATGATGCGGTAAACGCCTATAAAGCTGAAATAGGCGTGGAAGAAATTAAGCCAGTTGTTACTAACCACTCTCCAGCCACTACAAAAACACCTGCTAAAACTGGTTTGCCATCGTGGCTTTCACCGGTAGCCGGGCTCGTCGGTGCAGCTGGTGTTTGGGTGTGGATGAGCGGTGGCATGGTAACACTTTCATATTCTGAAGCCTATGAAACCAGTGTTGAAGAGGCTCAGTTGGCTGCCGTTACTGCACAACTGGAAAAATCTCCGATTGAAAGTGTGGCTGCTGAGGCGAAAGCTGCCAAGTTTGTTGAGCCACCTGCTGATTTGCATGATACCCTTGCGGTTGAAACGCTAACATCATCTGCTACATCCCTTTTCCTTCCTGCTGCCCATGCTGATGAAGCACCAGAAGTTAAAGGTATGAACAAACAAATCCTTCTGGAAGCAGTTGAAGATAGTTGGGTACGTATCGGTAATCCTGATGGCACAGAAGTATGGTCTGGTATCTTGCGACAGGGACAAACCTTTCGCCCGGAAACCGGCGACGTCATGCTTTTATCTACGAGCAATGCTGGTGGTATCAAGCTTTCCGTTCGCGGTGAAACATCTGAATTGCTTGGTTCACGCGGTACTATAGTCAGTGAAATGCGCCTCAATCTTTCTGAATAAATTAAGAATGGCGGAGTCTTTTCGCCATATTTCACTTTAAAATTTGATCAAAAAATACTCAGCGGATGGATTCCTTCCTTCCGCTTGTGGCGTTTCTCCTTTATAAGCCTCATAAACATGGCAGAACTGTAAGGATTAAACGCAATGAGCGTGCGCCCGTGGAGAGATGTAATCAGAAGAAAATCCCGCCAGATTATGGTTGGGAATGTACCTGTTGGTGGCGATGCCCCCATTACAGTACAAACGATGACAAACACTCTAACCTCAGATGCCAACGCAACCCTTAACCAGATCAGGCAAGCTGAAGAAGCAGGTGTGGACATTGTTCGGGTTTCTTGCCCGGATGAAGCGTCAACCGCTGCGATGCCAACGATTTGCCGGGAAGCGAAAGTGCCCGTGGTGGCGGATATCCATTTCCATTATAAACGTGCCTTAGAAGCTGCAGACGCTGGCGCAGCGTGCCTTCGCATTAATCCTGGTAATATCGGTTCCGAAGAACGCGTGAAAGAAGTGGTGCGTGCGGCCAAGGCCAATGGCTGTTCTATGCGTATTGGCGTGAACGCTGGTTCTCTGGAAAAACACTTGCTTGAAAAATATGCGGAGCCATGCCCCGAAGCGCTAGTGGAAAGCGCTTTAGAACATGCCCGTATTCTGGAAGACAATGATTTCTTTGATTTCAAAATCAGCGTGAAAGCATCTGATGTGTTCCTTGCAGTAGCTGCATACCACGGCCTAGCAGATGCATGTGATTACCCACTTCACTTAGGTATTACAGAGGCTGGTGCGCTTCGTGGCGGTACCGTGAAATCATCCATCGGGCTTGGTTCACTTCTTTGGGCCGGCATTGGCGATACTATCCGTGTATCCCTATCCGCTGATCCTGTTGAGGAAGTGAAAGTTGGTTTTGAACTTCTCAAATCTCTCGGCCTAAGGCACCGCGGTGTACAGATTGTATCTTGCCCATCCTGTGCCCGTCAGGCTTTTCCTGTGATTAAAACCGTTGAAGTGCTGGAAGAGCGCCTCAGCCATATTCATACACCAATGAGCCTCTCTATTATTGGCTGTGTGGTAAATGGTCCGGGCGAAGCACGCGAGACAGATATTGGTCTGACAGGTGGCGGTAACGGGAACCATATGGTGTATCTGTCTGGCGTGACAGACCATAAAATCACCGATGATAAACTCGTAGATCATATTGTTGAGCTTGTAGAAGAAAAAGCAGCCCAGATTGATGCGGCAGCTGAAGCCAACTCTTAGCTATTTTTGAAGGAATTTACAGTGTCCAAGCTGCAACCAGCACGGGGTACCCGTGATATTTATGGTGAAGACGCCAGAAACATGACTGCTGTGGTGGATACCTTCCGCCGAGTGGCCGGTACATATGGCTTTGAAGAACTGGCGACACCTATTTTTGAATTTACCGAGGTTTACAAACGCCCTCTTGGTGAAGCGTCTGATATCGTTTCGAAAGAGATGTACACGTTTGAAGATCGCGGCGGTGAAGAAGTAACACTACGCCCTGAATTTACAGCAGGTGTGTGTCGAGCCTTTATCTCAAACGGCATGCAGCAGAAACTGCCGTGCCGTTTGATGAGCCACGGCCCGGCGTTCCGTTATGAACGCCCACAAAAAGGTCGGTACCGCCAATTCCATCAGATCAATGCAGAGCTTCTTGGTCAGGATAGCCCGGAAGCTGATATCGACATGATTGCAATGGCGTGGCGCTTACTGAAAGACCTTGGTCTTGGTGACAAGGTGATGTTGCATCTGAATACACTGGGCGATAAAGAAAGCCGTGCTGATTATCGTGCTGCACTTGTGGCTTATTTCGAAGGTCATAAAGAGAAGCTTTCCGAAGACAGTTTGCGCCGTCTTGAAAGTAATCCGCTCCGTATCCTTGATAGTAAGGACGAGAGCGATAAGGAAGTTGTGGCGAACGCGCCAAAGCTTTCTGAGCATTTGAACGACGCATCAAGCGCTTTCTTTGAAACAGTGAAGAAGGGCCTTGAAGCTGTTGGCGTACCTTATAATCATGATGAACGTCTCGTGCGCGGCATGGATTATTACTGTCACACTGCATTTGAGTTCGTGACCACTGAACTTGGTGCTCAAGGCACTGTTCTTGGTGGTGGCCGTTATGATGGTCTTATCGAGCAACTTGGTGGTCCTGCGGTTGCTGGTGTAGGTTGGGCAGGCGGTATTGAACGCTTGGCAATGCTTTCAGAAGCTGGCGGTGAACCTGCGCGCCCTGTGGTTATCATGCCAATGGGTGAAGCTGGCACCATGAAAGGCCTTGAAGTTGCTGAAACCCTCCGCGGTGAAGGTTTTGTGGTAACGGCTGACCGTTCTGGCAACATGAAAAAACGTATGAACCGGGCTGATAAAGCGAACGCTGCTTTTGCTGTGATCATTGGTGACAATGAAGTAGAGCAAGGTGTGGTAACGCTGAAACGCTTGGACAGTGGTGAGCAGTCTGAAGTGGCATTTGCTGATCTCGCTACTGCCATCAAAACTAATTAAAGGAGCGTTCTGCCGTGATTACTGATGAACGTATTTCTCAGCTTCTGGACCGTTATAGCTACCTTGAGCATTCGCTCGGTACACCAGATGAGTTCTCGAACGAAGAATTTGTAAAGCTGAGCAAAGAATATTCCGACCTTGGCCCAATTGTTGAGGCTGCGAAGGCGCTTCGTGATGGGCGTCAGGAAATGGTTGATCTGGCTGAAATGATGGAATCTGGCGATGATCCTGAAATGAAGGAACTTGCTCAGGAAGAATTCCATGATTTGAAAGAACGTTTGCCAGAAATGGACCGTGAGCTTTCAATCGCGCTACTTCCAAAAGATGCTGCTGATGAACGCTCTGCGATTGTTGAAATTCGTGCAGGTACAGGCGGTGATGAAGCAGCCCTTTTTGCAGGTGATCTTTACCGTATGTATGAAGGTTATGCGGCTTCAAATGGATGGAAGGTGGAAATGATTTCATCTTCTGCATCTGAAGTGGGTGGTTTTAAAGAAGTTGTTGCGAACGTAACAGGCCAGGGCGTGTTTGCACGCTTGAAGTTTGAATCCGGCGTACACCGTGTGCAGCGTGTACCGTCAACGGAATCAGGTGGCCGTATTCATACAAGTGCTGCAACAGTGGCGGTTCTTCCGGAAGCGGAAGAGGTTGACCTTGATATCAAACAGGAAGATTTCCGTATTGATACCATGCGGGCATCGGGCTCTGGTGGTCAGCACGTAAACACCACCGATTCTGCGGTGCGTATTACCCACATTCCAACGGGTATTATGGTTGTGCAAAGCGAGAAATCACAGCACAAAAACCGCGACAAAGCCATGAAGATTATGATGGCACGTCTTTATGAGGTCGAGCGTGAAAAGCTGCACGCTGAGCGTTCTGAAGACCGTAAATCACAAGTTGGTTCCGGGGACCGTTCTGAACGTATCCGCACCTACAATTTCCCGCAGGGCCGTGTGACAGATCACCGTATTGGTCTGACACTCCATAAGTTGGACCAAGTTCTGGCGGGCGATGGTCTTTCTGAAGTGGTGGAAGCACTTATTTCTGAAGATCAGGCGGAACGTCTGTCAGCTATGGAAAACGGTTTCTAATGACTGCTTCCTATACGCCGCTTGCCCTTGTAAAGCAGGCGGCGAATGTTCTCACAAATAGTGAAACGGCACGCCTTGATGCCGAATATCTCATGGCCGATGTGCTGCAGTGTAAGCGCATGGAGCTACCACTAAAGGCTATAGAGCTTACCGTTGTTGAGGCGACAAAATTTGCTGGCTATCTTGAGCGCAGAAAAACCGGGGAACCGATAGCGCATATTCTCGGTACTCAGGAATTCTGGAGTCTGGAGTTTAAAGTAACACCAGCCACGCTTATCCCGCGGCCAGATACGGAAACTCTTGTAGAGGTAACCCTTAAGCATCTTTCTGCTCAAAGTAAGGGCACTATTCTGGATATGGGTACAGGAAGTGGCTGTATTCTTTTAAGTTTACTTTCTGAGTTCCCAGCATATCAAGGAATTGGGGTTGACCGATCACCAGATGCTTTAGCCGTTGCATCAGAAAATGCTCAAAACCTGGGGTTCTCTGAACGAACTACTTTTTTGGAAAGTGATTGGTTTTCAAATGTTGAAACGCCTGTTGGCGGCTTTACAGCGATCGTTTCCAATCCTCCTTATATCCCGAGTGCGGATATTGATGGCTTGATGCAGGATGTACGTGATTTTGAACCGCTTTCTGCTCTTGATGGCGGTGAAGATGGTCTCAATCCATATCCCATTATTGCTGAAGGTGCTTTTGAGCGTTTGAGGTCTGGTGGTTTATTAGCTGTGGAGCTAGGTATTCATCAGGCAGAGAGTGTTGCAGATATTTTTCGTGGTGTGGGTTTTGTGGAAATTGAGGTTACGAATGATCTTGCAGGTATCGGGCGCGTAGTATCAGGGAAAAAAGTCTAGATTCTGGAATTTCTTTCTTGGAAAGCCAGAAAAGAGACGCTAATGTATAAATGTCTTCGAGGAAACCAGCTCGTTAACAGGTTCCGAAGACATACTCCGAACATTATCGAATTTCGATCTCGGAAACGGGCAGGTGAATTCTGCCATGAAATAAATTCAGACACTGTTGGTATTTAATCCATATGAAACAGGCACAGAACCCGCGTAATAAATCGCGCGGACGTCCAGCCCCTCGTAAAGGCGGCGGAAGAAGTAATAATAGTAGTAACCAGGGTAATCGTTCTGATAACCGCCCTCGTGGTAACCCTAAGCAGCTGCTTGAAAAATATAAAACTCAGGCGCGTGATGCTTTGCAATCAGGTGATCGCATTGAGGCTGAAAAGTGGTTCCAGTATGCAGATCACTATCAGCGTGTGTTGAATGACATGCAAGCGAACCGTGCTGAACGCGATGAAGAACGTGGTCGTCGTGGTCGTGGTCGCCGTAACCGGCATGATGAAGCAGAAACAGCTGAAGTATCTGAAGAAGCGACAGGTGAAGAAACAGTGACTGAAGAAGCGGCGGTTGATCCTGCTGAATCAGAACAACCTGTTGAAGTTCATCCTGAACTTGATTTAGCTGCCGAAACTGCCGTTGCTGAAGAAAAGCCAAAAGGCCGTACGCGCAAGCCTAGAGCCGAAGGCGATGAAACATCTGAACCTAAGCGCCGTGGTCGTAAACCACGTGAAACTACTGAGGGTGAAGCACCAAAGCGGCGTGGCCGCAAGCCAAAGGCTGTAAAAGAAGCAGAAGAAGCTGTCTCAGCGCCTGAAGGTGATGAAGCAGCATAAGCTTCTGTAAATTGCTAACGTTCAAGAAAACGGCTGCCCTTATGGGTGGCCGTTTCTCGTTTAAAGGATAAAGAAGCCAGCAATGAAATAGAGAATGAAAGCACCACCACCGGCCATAAGGGCGTAAGGAAGCTGCGTTTCTACATGATCAAGCACATCACAGCCTGATGCCACCGAAGATAATACTGTTGTGTCGGAAATCGGGGAACAGTGATCACCAAAGACAGCACCGCCGAGAATAGCTGATAGTACAAAGGCGGGATCGAGCCCTAGCTGCTGGATAATCGGCACACCAATTGGAATAAAGAGTGCCATGGTGCCGTATGATGTGCCCGTACTGAAGGATACAAAAGAGGCTGTCAGGAAAATAATGGGTACAACAGTGATAATTGGAAGGTTTTTACCAACGATACCTGCAATAAAATCACCCGTACCGAGTACTTTGAGACTGGCGCCAAAAGCCAAAGCAAGTACAAGGATGATTAGAAGGTTTACAAGCTTCTGCATGCCATCATTAGCAATTTTAATCATACCGCTGTGAGTAAATCGGCCAGTTCGGTACATCAAGATATACGCTACACTTGTTGCCAAAATCGTGGCGTAAAGAATTGCTCTCGAGCCGTCCCCGTTTGAGATATTGCCGTTACCTGTCATATAGAGAATTGAGAATATACCGCCAACCATTACAAGGAGCGGGATAATCATATGGCTAGCTTTGCCTTCAGGAATACCTTCTTCCTGACCTACTTGCTCTGCAGCCTTTGCCTCATATTTTTTCAATGGACCATGGGTTTTATCGCTGAGGACGGTATAGAGCGCAATGATGAGTGCGAGCCACGGATAGAAGTTGAAGGCGATACTTCCGATCACAGCGCTTAGTGGATCATCCAGGCCACTGGTGGTAAGTGTTCCAATAACGTAAGCGCCCCATCCGTTCACAACAATAAACAGGATAGAAACAGGCGCGCAGGTTACATCTACTAAATATGCAAGACGTTCACGGCTCATGCCGAATTTATCGAACAAACCCCGCGATAGAAGTCCGGTTGTGAGCATGCTGAGGCTGGTTTCCATAAAGAGCGCAACACCAACGAACATGGTTATAAGGCCCGTGCGTTTCTTGGATTTTGCGTAACCCTTTTCCACAAGCATTTTTACAAGCGCTGCAACACCGCCTGAATGCCTCAAGAAAGCGATCAAGGCACCAATAAGAATGGTGAACATAAACAGCCGGATATTGCTCGCGCTGCCAAAAGTGCTAACGATCCGTTCAATGGTTTCTGGTGCGCCGGCAATGGGAAGAAAATCGCCATCTTTGATAAGAATGAGGGTTTCTGAAATGAAGAGGCCAGATAGCAATCCCAGGATGATATCCTTCTTCCAAAGCACGATCGCGATGGTTAGTATCTGAGGTAAAATTGTTAGCCAATCCATGATGACACTCTTTCAAATTTAGTCTGAATTGGCTTCTACCTTTTAGTTTGTTGGAAATAAAGTTCTAATTCACACAATATTTTGTGATTTTGTGGAATTAAATTCCCAATTTTTATCTGGATAACTCAACTCTATCTTTAGGGTGGGCTTTGAGGTTTAAATAATCAAAACACGAATGAGCGAGCAAAGAGTACAGAGGCCTGTTTTATGACCAAGATTACACTACGAACAGCGGAAGAGAGCGATTATCCTTTTATTACAAGTCTTTCCCCAATATTGGCTCAAGAGGCTAGATTTGGCTGGCATAAGGCAGAAACTATTCAGAAGTTTCAGGACGAGTATATTGAGGAAATGCTGGATGAGGCTGAAGAGCCTCATATTACTCTGATAGCGGATAGGGTAGGGATACCCCTTGGGTTTGTGCATGCTAGAGAAACCAGTGATGAGCTTTCAGGCGAAAAACGCTGCACCGTACCACTTTTAGCGGTGAAAGAAGATGCCCAGGGATCGGGCGCAGGTAAAGCTTTGATGAAAGCGGTTGAGGTTTGGGCACAAAAGCAAGGTTACCGGTTGGTGCATCTTGAGGTGTTTTCGACAAATAAGCAGGCGCAAGGTTTCTATCGAGGAGCCGGGTATCAGGAAGAGACCATCCATATGATTAAAGCCTTGGACTAGTGGTATTATTCTCTGATGGCAGACTTGTAGCTTAATAGTTCTATACCCACATAGATATTAGAACGTGCCCAGCTGGGGCGTTCTGCGTAATATAAATTCCAATCGCTTCAAAAGGAGGGTTGGCACAATCATGGGGTTGATAACACATGAATATTGAAAGATTTACCGATAGAAGCCGTGGTTTTATCCAAAGCGCGCAAGGCATTGCTGTGCGGGAAAGCCACCAACGCTTCACTCCAGAACATATTTTAAAGGCTCTCCTGGATGATAAGGAAGGTTTGGCTGCGAACCTTATTCGCGCAGCGGGTGGTAAGCCTGAACAAGCGCTTGAAGGTGTAAATGCTGCCATTGATAAGCTGCCTAAAGTGGAAGGCTCTGGTGCTGGCCAGCTGCACCTTGAACCACTTACTGCACAGGTTTTTACCAAGGCTGAAGAAATTGCTGATAAAGCCGGGGATAAGTTTGTAACTGCGGAACGTCTTCTGCTCTCGCTTATCCTGACAGCGAAAACTGAAGCTGGCAAAATTCTTATGCAGGCTGGCGCAACGGCAGACAAAGTGAACAAGGCGATTAACGAAGTGCGCAAAGGCCGCACCGCTGATAGTGCATCGGCGGAAGATGCGTATGATGCGCTCAACCGTTTCGCGCAAGATCTGACAGAACGCGCAAGAGAAGGTAAGCTTGACCCTGTAATCGGACGTGATGAAGAAATACGCCGCACTGTTCAGGTACTTTCGCGCCGTACGAAGAATAATCCAGTCCTTATTGGTGAACCCGGTGTGGGTAAAACTGCTATCGCTGAAGGCTTGGCGCTTCGTATAGCTAATGGCGATGTACCAGATAGCCTGCGTGACAAGCGTATTATGTCTCTTGATATGGGTGCGTTGATAGCTGGTGCCAAATACCGTGGTGAATTCGAGGAACGCCTAAAGGGCGTGTTGCAGGAAGTAGCCCACGGTGAAGGAGATGTAATCCTTTTCATTGATGAAATGCACACACTTGTAGGTGCTGGTAAAACTGATGGTGCTATGGATGCATCCAATTTGCTGAAGCCAGCGCTCGCGCGTGGTGAACTCCACTGTATTGGTGCAACAACGCTGAATGAATACCGCAAATACGTGGAAAAAGACGCTGCACTTGAAAGGCGTTTCCAGCCTGTTGTTGTGCAGGAACCAAATGTGGAAGATGCCATTTCTATCCTGCGTGGTTTGAAGGAAAAGTATGAACTTCACCATGGGGTGCGCATTACTGATGCAGCGATTGTAGCATCTGCGACGCTTTCAAATCGTTATATAACAGAGCGTTTCCTGCCTGATAAAGCTATCGACTTGATGGATGAGGCAGCGAGCCGCCTGCGTATGGAAACTGAATCCAAGCCTGAAGAAATTGATGAGCTTGATCGCCGTATAATCCAGCTAAAGATTGAGCGGGAAGCGCTTAAGAAAGAAAAAGACGAAGGATCAAAAGCACGGCTTGAGGACCTTGAAAAAGAACTAGCTGATCTCGAGCAGGAATCTGCAACGCTAACTGCTCGCTGGCGGCTTGAGAAAGATAAGATTGCTGGCGGTAAGTTAGTGCAGGAAGAACTGGACCGTGCGCGGATTGAACTCGAGCAAGCACAGCGTACTGGTGATTTTGCCAAAGCCGGGCAGCTTCAGCATGGGGTTATACCTGATCTTGAGCGCAGGCTTCAATCTTCTGATGATAAGGCAGAGAATAGTTTGCTGCGTGAAGAAGTGACGGATGCTGATATCGCTTCTGTGGTTTCTCGGTGGACCGGAATCCCTGTGGATAAAATGTTGGAAGGCGAACGTGAGAAGCTTCTGAATATGGAGAGCGTTCTAGGTGAGCGTGTGATCGGGCAATCTGAAGCCATTGAAGCTGTATCTGCATCTGTACGCCGTGCGCGTGCCGGCATTCAGGACCCGAACCGTCCACTTGGTAGCTTTTTATTCCTTGGCCCAACGGGCGTTGGTAAAACGGAACTTACCAAAGCATTGGCATCCTTCCTGTTTAATGATGATAGCGCCATGGTACGGATCGATATGTCCGAATTTATGGAGAAGCATTCTGTTGCTCGGCTTATTGGGGCTCCTCCAGGCTATGTTGGTTATGATGAAGGTGGTGTGCTTACTGAAAGTGTGAGACGCAGACCGTATCAGGTAATCCTTTTTGATGAGGTGGAGAAAGCGCACCCTGACGTGTTCAATATCCTCCTGCAAGTGCTGGATGATGGTCGTCTCACAGACGGGCAGGGCCGTACGGTTGATTTCAGTAACAGCCTGATCATTCTAACATCAAACCTTGGATCTCATCTGATTGCTGATTTGCCTGATGGCGCGGTGGTCGAAGATGTAAGGCCAAAGGTGATGGAAGTGGTGAAGGGCGCATTCAGGCCTGAGTTCCTGAACCGACTTGATGAAATCACGCTATTCCACAGGTTGGACCGCAGCCATATGGGCGGTATTGTGGATATTCAGTTGGAGCGTTTGAAGAAGCTGCTTTCTGACCGAAAAATCATACTTGAGCTTACAGATGCCGCACGTAACTGGCTTGGTGATGCCGGGTATGACCCCGTTTATGGCGCCCGGCCCCTTAAGCGGACTATTCAAAAGCACGTGCAGGATAATCTTGCGGAGATGATTTTGAAGGGAGAGGTTACATCTGGTGATACGGTCACTGTTGATGCGAGTGACGAAGGTATCAAGTTGTCCATCTAGTAATGAAAGTTTCTTAAAAAGAAAGGCTGGGGAATTTCCCCAGCCTTTTTTGTTGTTCTCTGTGTAACCTGCCTTAGAGGCTTAGGTTTATACCGAGGAAGAAGTAGCGACCAAGTGGGTTCACTGGGAACGCAGATTCTGTGATGAACGGATTCTTATCAGCAATGTTGTTGATACCACCGTAAATATTCGTCTGCTCATTCACTTCATAGCTGAAGGAAATGTCGTGGATGAATACATCACCAGCGAAACCATTTGGACCGTATAGTACGTCAGCTGATTCAACTTCAACAGAACGTAGCGCCTGACGGCTCTGATAACGTGTCTGCCAGTTAACGCTGAACGGACCACGTGCCCACTGTAGGCTTGCACTACCTGCCCATTCTGGACGCTGTAGTTCACCAAGTTCTGGATCAACATCTGTTAGGTCAGCTGGGTTGAAGAAGCGGTCAAGGTTATTCACCCAAGTACCCGCAACATTCAGAGTGAACTGATTTTCTTCAACATCAAACTGGTAGCGAACAGATGCATCAATACCTGATGTTTCAAGTGCCGCGAAGTTCAGCTCTGTCTGACGTAGGAAGTTGAAGCCATTGAACTGAGGAGAAGATGGATCATCGTTACGCGTGAAGAGCGTACAGAAGTTGTTCGGGAATGTTGATGCGTTGTAACAGTTATCAACAATATCCTGAGCACTTACAGAAGAAATGGCATCTTCAATTTTAATGTTCCAGTAGTCAGCAGAGATAGTTAGACCATCAATGAAGCTTGGCTGGAAGATCATACCAACTGTGAATGTTTTCGCAGTTTCTTCCTGTAGCTCTGCGTTACCGCTTGTTTCACCGGTAAAGCGTGCAGACAGTGGGTCTGCAAAGCCAGCCGGAATACCGTCAGCCGCACAGTTTGCTACACGGTTTTGACCGTTTGCACGTGCAACAGCGTTATCGGAAGCAAGAAGTGCATCAATGTTCACTTGATCACAAGGATCTACCGGACGGAATGTTGCGCCCTGCGAAGGAGCAAACAGTTCGTTCACGTTAGGTGCACGGATAGCTACCGCATATGTACCGCGGAACTCGATATCGCTGATAGGTGCCCATTTACCGCCAACTGTCCAAGTGAAGGCATCACCAACTGTGGAATAGTCTGCGTACCGAGCAGCAGCTGTGAATTCAAGACGATTTGCAAATGGTAGATCTGCTAGAAGCGGGATGTTCACCTCAGCAAATACTTCTTTTACATCGTATGAACCAGTTTCATTGGAAATCAAGCTCTCTGGATCAAACACTAATGATGTTTGGCGGAAATCATCTAGGTTACGGATAAGTTCGCCAGCATTTGCATCTTGTGTTGTTACCGGAATAACACCGCGCACTAGTGGATCGAATATGGCTGTTGCTTTTTCATCGCGGTATTCAGCACCGAATACAAAGCCAATTTCACCACCTTGCAGTGATACGAAATCTGATAGATCACCAGCAACGAAACCGGAGATTACTGTTTGCTCAAGCACACGTTTGTTTTGAATAGTAGTTGTGATGAAATCTACAGCTTCTGCGCTTACTGAATTCGGGCCACCAAGAATGTTAGCAGGTACACAGCTGCCATCATCTGGGTTGAATGTGAAGAAACCAAAATCAAACAGCGGAATGTCAAATGGTGTGGTTGGTGCATCACTACCGTCTAGAGCAGAGCGACAAACTGGGTTGCCGTTTGCATCAGTTGTTACATCAATTGCAGCAAAGAAACGATCTTGAATTACGCGGTTGCGGTCAATTGTTGTACGCTCGAAACGGCCATAGTTACCAGAAAGTTCGTATGTCCAGCCATTGTCGAACTCACCTTCGATACCAGCAACAAAACGGTATGTTTCACGTTCGTTTGTATCGATGTTCGGACCAAGGTCTGTTGGGTCACGTGTAATGAACAGGCCACCAGTGGAGTCAGCAAGACCTTGAAGCTCTGTCGGGATAAACGGGTTATCCGGAGCAACAGTCAATAGGTCATAGAATGTGTTTAGTGGGCCACCGAAATCAGTTTCCTGATACACATACTTACCTTCTGCGAAGAAGGTTACGTAATCATTGATCGCATAACGGCCTGTTAGGTTGATAGAGTATTTCTTATCTTCTGGAACCAAGAAATCTTCATCAAAGTTATCACGGATACCGTCACCACCAAACTGGTTGAAGGCACCAGATACAAGGCCGTCCTGATAAGGCCGTACTGAACCATCGTCATTGATTACCCAACAACCACCGAAGCCGCCGCCTACGTTCTGACCAACAGTAGATTGGCTACAATCAGCAACACCGTTACCATCTGTATCAAGGAAATCAGCACCAGGGGATGAGAAATCACCTGCTGCAATTACGCCGCGGTTGGAACTGATTGAGAATGTGTGGTTCGGCAAGATTACCCGAGCAAAATCACCAAATACAGATGTATCAGGGTTACGGTCATCGTTGGCAATGTTGTTGCCACGTGAGAAAGCACGGTCGCCCTGGCGAATTCCGTTACGCTCAGAGTAGTTGAAGGCTGCTGTGAAGTTACCACGGCCGTCACCGAAGTTTTGACCATAAAGGATGCTACCATCAAGCTGGATGCCATCGCCTTGGCCGGAAATACCTGTTTGTGCGTTTATTTCAACACCCTCGAAGTCATCTTTGAGAATGAAGTTAACAACACCAGCTACCGCATCGGCACCATATACCGCAGATGCACCACCTGTTAGAACCTCTACACGTTCAATAAGAGCGTTAGGGATTGAGCCAACATCAACAGCGGAGGAACCTTGAACACCACCAACGTGACGGCGACCGTCTACAAGGGTTAGTGTTCTTTCATTACCAAGGCCACGAAGCTGCAGAACTGCTGCACCTGTGGACGGCGCGAAAATACCGTCAATAGAACCTTGAGAAGACGTTGTTGTTAGAAGCGCTGGAATGTCTTTCAGTGCTTCTGCAATATCTGTTTCACCGGATAGCTTCAGATCAATACCTGATACTACTGATACAGGTGATGGTGCTGCGGCGTTAGGGTCCCGTGCAATACGTGAGCCAGTTACCACTACCTCTTCCAGTTCACGATCGTCGATCTCGTCCTGAGCTTGAGCGCTTGTAGCACCAGTTGCTGCAACAGCTAGAAGTGTTGCGGCGCTGCCTAACAGCCTTAGCTTTTTATTTAGTTTCTGAATTTCATGAATGTCTGCTTCAATCATGAAGTTCCTCCTTATTCCGTACATATTTAAACGGCTTATACCGCTTGATTATTTGGACATAAGTTCAGTTCCGTTTGTTGTGGAGCTGAACAAAATCCTGCTTTGTCTCTCTATGTTGAAAACTGGCAACAAGTGCCGATCTTCTACCCAATTATTCAGTTGCCACTCAATAATGATGAGATGTGCGCTTGGTTCGGTTATCTTGTTGTTAATAAAGGCTCTATCAACCTCACCGACATATCACGAAAAAGAGAGTATCCGGTTTGTTGCAAGAAGTACGATTAAGATGGAAAAAAACTACCAAATAATGTAGCGATTTTGACATAATGTTACCTAAAGGTCACATTGAACTTATCTAATGATTATCCGCTATAAAGAAAGTTTGGTCTTTATAGGGAGGCTGTACAGCCTAAGTTTATTACCTTGATAGGAAAGTGCTTCGACGTAAGCAGGTAATACCTTGAGAAGTTGTTGTCTCATGGCATAGAGCAGCAAATAGATATTAAGTAAGGTCGAGAAACATTTCTCGACCTCGTTGTTTAAGGGACTAATTCCAGCTTTTAGAAGCGAGAATTGAAGCCAATGTAGAAGAAGCGACCAACTGATGTAACAGGTGTATTCACCGCAGCCAGGAATGGCTTGCGGTTAAACAGGTTGTTCACACCTGCGTTGATGCCGAAGTTCTCGCGTACTTGCCAGCTCGCGGAAATATCATGAATGAAAGCATCGCCTGTTTCGAATGGATCAGCGAATTGGCCACCATTGTTGTTCGCGGCAAAGCGTTCGATTTCTTCAAAGGACAGACCACCTACAAGCTGTGAATCCTGATAACGAACCTGATAAGTGAAGCCAAACTCTTCATAGCTCCAGGTTGTTGATAGGTTCACGTTATACTTAGGAATACCAAGCGTGCCTCTGATTTGTGTTGATTCATCAGGGAATTCCTGGAACTCAAAGTTATCACGATCAATGATGTAGTTAGCAATCAAACGAGAACGGATAGAACCCCATTCGCCTGGAAGATCGAAAGCGTAAGTTGCTTCAAAATCAATACCGGATGTTTTCAGTGCAGCAATATTCTGAGTTACCTGAGTAATACTGTTCAGACCATTGGTATTTGGATCACGGCTTTGAAGTTCACAGAATTGGTTATTCAAGCTTGGTGCATCCACACAGCGATCAACGATGTTTTGTGCAGTGATGCTGCCAATAGCGTTTGATAGGTTAATTCTGTAGTAATCGGCAGCAATACTCAGGCCGGGAATATACTCAGGTGTCCATACAAAACCTGCTGTGTATGTATCGGCAGTTTCAGGTTGAAGACCCGGGTTACCACCAGAGATACCCTCGAAACGTGCTGTATTTGGATCATCAAAACCTTCAGGAATACCAAGAGCAGCACAGTTTGCTGCACGGAATTCAGAACCTGAATCGATGAAATCAGCATCACATGGATCATCAGGGAAGAAGAATGCTACCTGCTGAGGATCGAAGAGTTCCCCAATGTTAGGTGCACGTACAGCACGTGAATAGCCACCACGTAGAAGTAGTTCATCAATTGGCCGCCATGTTAGTGCTACTCGATATGTATCTGTGCTAAAGGATTGGTTCGCATCACCACCTACAGAATAATCTGAGTAGCGGTAAGCACCTTCAACAGATAGTTCTTTTGCGAAAGGAAGGTCTGCAAAAATAGGAATTAGAATCTCAGCAAACCCTTCTGTAACTGAGTAGCGACCAGATGTAGGCTGTGTACCACCACCGAAAATCAAATCATCACGATCAGCTGCATCAGGTTCAAAGCTACTTGTTTCGCGACGATATTCAAAGCCGAACGCAGTGCTGATTGCACCTGCTGGAAGCGTGAAGAAATCACTTGTGTCGCCAGAGATAACGGCAGAAACAACCTGTTGTTCGATCGCAATATCAGAGAGTGTACGCTGATAAATGAAATCTGCTGCATCCTGATTGATAGCATTTGAGCCAAAGATGCTTGTTGGAACACATGGGCTGCCAGCGCCAGGTTCAAACGTCAGGAAGCCTTCGCGTGTGCTTGGGAATGAGGCTACAGGTGGCTCAGCATCTGGATCAATGCTGGAACGACATACGATATCACCGACTTGAGCGCTGTCACCAGTAATGCCGATTGCACCGTCTGTACCTGGACGAATTGCCTGAACTAGGTTTGCACCTAAAGCATCAATATCATCCTGCGTTAGAGCTACTGCATCAACAGAGGCAAAGAAGCGATCATCAAAACGCTGGCGAGAGTTAGCAGCGTTTGATTCTGTACGGCCATAGTTATAGGAAACTTCATAGTTCCAGGTATCAGTGATATCGCCTTTAAAGCCAGTTACGACACGGAAAGAGAAACGATCAGTATCTGTTGTGTTGCGTACTGTATCATCCGCTTGGTCACGTGTGATAAAGATCTGAGCATTGGCGGCATTTGTGAAAATATTCTCGCCATTTGCAGCAGCAGTATCAATCGCCGCCTGGAGTTGTGCCGGAATGAAAGGGTTACCAATTCGGATTGGAATGAAATCGTTGAATGAGTTCACGCCGCCTGCCGATTGTGCATCAACATAGGTGAATTTTGATTCAAGGAAGAATTCTGCAAACTCGGCTACTTCATATGTTACGTTCGCATTTACGCTCACGCGCTTGCTAGGTGTTACAAGGTTAGCGAAGCCTGTATTGTTCAGGATACCATCACCGCCAACACCGTTTGTGCCGCCAGCATCCAGACCTGCATTGAAGTTACGCAGTGTACCGTTATTGAAGAAGAAGCCACCAGTACCGAATGTTGGGTTTCCATCAGCATCAAAGCCCAACTGGCCTCCGCCACCAAAGATTGCGATCTGACCTGCAGCAGATGAAATATTAAATGTTTCACCTGGAAGGAATGTAACAGATGCATCAGGATTCACATCAAAATTGGCGGCAATGTCATCAGTAATGTTAACCTGAGATGCCTGACCAGGGCCCGCGAATGAACGGTCAAGGCCGATAAGGCCATTTTGATCACGGTATTCAACTGCTACTACGGCGTTACCGCGACCATCAGCGAAGTTACCGCCTGCAGCAATCGACAAGAACAGGTTTTCAGCGTCACCAGAATCTGAAATTCCGTACTGGGCACGTGTATCAATACCTTCGAAGTTGTCTTTAAGAATGTAGTTTACAACGCCCGTTACAGCATCTGCACCATAAATCGCCGATGCACCACCAGTGAGTACTTCAACGCGTTCAACAAGTGCAGTTGGAATACTGGATACATCAACGGTTGATGATCCTGAAATACCACCAACGTGACGGCGACCGTTTACAACAACAAGTGTGCGTTGTGTACCCATTGAACGAAGGTCCAATGTTGCGATCGCTCCTGCTGAGTTGGTTGCCTGATTTGAGCTAATCAAGATAGGAAGCTCTTTCAGAAGGTTTACGAGATCTGTTTCACCAGATTGAAGGATGCTCTCTGAATCAAGTGTTACCACAGGTGACGGCGCTGTCAGGTCTTTCCTGACAATACGCGAGCCAGTGATTACCACTTCTTCTACTTCCTGTGAATTGTCATCTTGCGCATTGGCAATGTTGGTTCCGGTTGCAAGCGTAGCAATAAGGGTTGCTGCGCCACTAAGTAGGCGCAGTTTGCTTAGCTTGCGAGTTTCATGAATGTCTGCTCCAAACATGATTATCTCCCAAATACTATCAATGTTTATGTAGGCAGAAGATCGCCTTCATTCATTCCTGAAAGAAGGTTTGGTTCCGCCTTTCCCATGCCTGAAGAAACCGATCCAGAGAATTGGTAATTCACCAAACATGGCAGAGTATGGAATGAAGTTCATAGTCCCCCGACCAAACTCATTAGAGAGGCTATAAAGATGATTTGGAAATGTAACTAAAGTGATGCTTGGAAAGCGTATATACATGCTAACATTGAGTGTGGTTGTTACTTTTGGGCAACAAAATCTGCACGAATTAGTGCAAAAAATGCTTTTCTATTTCTAGAGATAAGTCTAGCTTATCAAGCCTAAGCTGTTATGTATAAAAGAATTTCTTAGTATATATAAAATTTTAATCGTTAGTGATTAGGTGTATGATGCTCTACCATAAGCCGTAGGGGGCGGTATTCGTGCAACATAATTTATGTGATGAATTTTTAGAATATTGGCAATTAAGGCGGCGGGAAGGAAGACTTCCAGTGCTCTCAAGCACATCTGAGCCGGGTTTTCAAAAATTTGCGGATAGTTATATATGTTTGGGTCTTGAGAATGCAGATATTACCATCTGTAGGGTAGGGGCTGGCGTGAGTAGCGTCTTGCCACAAGGAGAATCTCTGAGCCTGTTTACAGATTTATATTCTTTGGCATTAAAGCCCATGCAAATGGCCTTGGTGATGCCGTGTTTCACACACAAGGCTGGATTTTCAAGACGTTCTCGGATTTGGTATGGGCACCGCCATAAAGTGGTTGATTGGTTGCTTCTGCCGGTTGAACATGACGAAACTGGAGATGTGTTTCTGGAAGGTGTAGCGATTTCAGAAGCCAGTATGCATGAAGATGATCAGCTTATGATCGGGTCTTCGATGCTAGAACGTATTCTCGCGCATAACTTTATAACCTGTGACGGCGATATCAAACTATCTGCTATTGATCAACACGCATGGGCGGTCCTTGAAGCAATGGATGCTAAGGTGTTAGTTGACGGTAACGAGAAAACAGCCATGCCTCATGGTTTGGGTGGAAATGCTGCGTTACTGGCAGCTCAGGCTGCTCGTTCTAATGTTTTGGCGGTAGCAAATGAGGAAGATATAGCGGCTCTCTCTCAGCGGCTGACAGGGCAATATAATCTCCGGTTCTGTCATTCTTATGAGGATGCAGTTGCTATCCTGCAAAGCGATATGGTCGATGTTTTGGTTGTCGCTGAGGTGTTTAAGGGCGGCACAGGTCTCGGGCTTGTGCAGGAAGCGCAAAATATCAGTGCGTTCACGGCTTCGGTATTGATGCTAGAGCAAAAAGGTAACCGTGAAGATGTACGTATCGTTGAGAACGGTAACTTTGTACAGTGTCTAGTGAAGCCTGTTGGTGAGTTTGCGCTGAAAAAAGCACTGGATGATGCGTCAGAGCATATTTCTCAGAAGAAAAGCTAGAGTTTGTTTTTTTATTTCTAACAAAAAGGGCGGGGAAAATTCCCCGCCCTCTCTTTTTGCTATGTCTACAACTAACTTAGAATGCAGCGCGGAAGTTGAAGCGGAACGAACGTCCGAACTCTTCTGCGTTTAGGAAGTTGCCGTAAGCAAGTTCCGTAATGTTCGGCTTGCGATCAAATACGTTGTTGATTGCAGCAGATACATTCACTTTTTCAGTCAGCTGGTAGCTGATAGTTGCATTGTGGATGAACTTATCATTCAGGCCAGTGATTAGGTTATCATCAGCATCGAAGAATGTAAGCGCTTCACGGTCCTGAACATCAAGATCGAGGCGACCTGTGTAGTTCATACGCCAGAAGACACGTAGCTTGTCGTAGTTATATACGAAGTCTACGTTACCACGCCATTTTTCACGGCCAGCCTGACCAACACGGTTGATAAGTGGGTTACCCTCAACAACCTGTAGGATATCAGTGATACGACGGATACCGCCAACACGGATAGAGAAGTCACCTAGGTCACTGTCTTTAAGGCTGCTGTCGAATAGGCTCAGAGCGTCTGAAACGTCGAAGTCGTAACGTGTGTTGAACTGAACAGCTTCAAACTCAGATGTAGAAGCGTTTTGGAAGCTTCTTGAGAATGAAATAATCTGGCCAGATGCGTCACGTGTGTGAGCGTTACAGATATCGTCTGGGAATGTTGCACTATCGAAACAAGCAGAGATCGCCTGGTTCTGTGTAATATTAGAGATCTGATCTTCGATCGTAATATTGATGTAGTCAACAGATAGACGTAGGCCTGGGATGAACTCTTCAGGCTCAACTACAACACCGATAGAGTAAGACTTACCGATTTCGTTGCGTAGGTTCTGGTTACCAGAACTAATACCAGCGATCGATAGGTTACTAGAGATGTTAGTGTGGTCTTCAACGTCGATACCAACAGCAGCACAGTTTTGACGACGGTTACTGTTAGCAGCGTCACCATCTGGGCCTAGGTTAATGAAGCGTGTGTCACAAGGGTCTGTGATGAAGCCTGTAATACCTAGTGTTGGGTCAAACAGTTCCTGAATACCAGGAGCACGGATTGACTGAGTATAACCACCACGTACAGTGATCATGTCGAACATCTGTAGTGTACCAGCAAGAGTATAAGTATAGTCTGTACCAGCGATAGAGTGGTCTACGTAACGTGCTTTAGGTGTGAAGTTAAGAGCGTTGATGAACGGAACATCACCATCCTTAAGGATAGGAATGAATAGCTCAGCACCGATCTCGTCAGTTTTGAACTCACCACGTGAAGGCTGAGTTGGAGCATTCTGACCAAGTTCAATTTGCTGGATGCCATCTGGCTCAAACACAGCTTCTTCTTTACGGTTCAAGTATGTAAGACCGAAAGAAACTGTACCACCTGGAAGTTCGAATAGATCACCACCAAGGTTAGCTTGGAATACACGCTGTTGTGTATCAGAGCTAGATGTAGATGGTAGAGATACGAACGCAGCAGATTCAGGAGCAAACTGGTTACCGAATAGGTTCAGAGGCACACAACCAGCTAGGTTTGGACGTGCGTCTGTTACTAGGTTCGGGAAGCTTGCATCTGGCTCTAGCTCACCACGAGCGTCAGCAAGAATGCCGTTACAGATGATGTCGCCTGCACGTGGTGCAGTGTTGATATCAGCCGTAGCAATTTGAATTACTTCGCCGTTACGGATTACAAACTGACCGTCAAGGCCAGAGTTTGCTGTGAATTCTGTAACGTCGTCGTCTGTAAGTGCAACAGCGTCAAGAGCGTTAAATAGGCGCTCGTTAATTACTGTACGTGCACGTGTCTCAAGATCTGATTGACCGAAGTTACCAGAAACTTCCCAGTGGAAGTTACGATCAGCAAATTCGAACTCACCTTTAAGACCAGCAACTACGCGCCATGTGAATGCTTCGTTGAAGTTTTCACCGCCGTTTACAACTGGACCAAGGAAACGATCTACGAAGAACTGATCATCTGGACCTAGGAATTCGCTAAGAACACCACGCGCCTGATTGCTCAGGAATGGGTTATCTAGTGTGAAACCTGGTGAAGAACGGTCAGCGCCGAAGATACCAGCAAGAATATCGTCCTGCTCAGATGCTTCGCGAGCTTCAGCGTTCTGGAAGATGAACTCAGAGAAGAACGTAGCGTAATCGTTGATGTCATAGTGACCGATTGCGGAAATGTTAATACGCTCTGAAGGTGTGAAGATCTGACGTACGTTGTCAAATAGATCACTACCGCTACCACCATTCGCGAAGAATAGACCACCGTTTGCAGGGCGAACACCTACAGTAAACGGAATAGCGTTACCATTTTCGTCAAACTCGAAGAAGTTTTGGTTGCCATCAGCATCGATGAATGCACCGCGACCAATTGTTGGTAGGAAACCGTTAGATGCAGAAGAAATCGCACCAAAGTCACCAAGAGCCTGTGTTACGAAACCACGACCTGTACGATCAGCGTTAAATACGCGTGTTTCGCCGTCACCGTTACGGCTTGTAAATGGGTTGTTCTGTGTAAAGAACGGACGGTCAGCTGCTACAAGACCATTCTGTGAGTTATACTCAACAGAGAAAGCCAAGTTACCGCGACCTTCAGCGAAGTTACCACCAAATGTTGTTTGGATTTGGTAGCTGTCACCGTCGCCACGATCAGATACACCGTACTGACCAGAAACTTCGAAACCTTCAAAGTCGTCTTTAAGGATTACGTTTACCACACCAGCGATACCGTCTGAACCGTAGGTTGGTGAACCACCGATTAGAAGTGTTTCAATACGGTCAACAAGCGCGATCGGAATAGTGTTAAAATCAACCTGTAGACCAGCTGCAAGGCTTGAGCCCGCTGGTACTGGAGGGTTGTTTGAAACGAAACGACGGCCGTTTACAACAGTAAGAGTACGGTTAGAGCCTAGACCAAAAAGGCTTACTACGTTGGAACCAATTGCGAATGCGCCCTGTGCACCCGCTGGGTTCGCTGCCGGAGCACCGAATTCTGGTGATTCGTTAAGTAGGTCAGCTACGTTAACAAATGCACGGTCGTTAAGGTCCTGTTTGCCAAGAATTACGATTGGCTCAGGAGCGCTGTAAGAACTACGACGGATAAGGGAACCAGTTACAACAACCTCTTCCACTTCCAGTTCATCAGTATCATCAGCGTCTTGTGCTTGTGCGATGCCAGTACCAGTAGCCATCACAGCAAGAAGCGATGCTGCGCTTCCCAGTAGGCGCAGTTTGCTTTGCTTGCGAGTTTCATGAATGTTTGATCCAATCATGAAAAATCTCCCTGTTTATAGTTTATATTCGGAATGGCCATGTCCAAGAACTGGCATAGCGATATTCCTCCCAAACTTCCCGGCGACGACGTGAATAAATTCACTCCCTAGCCATCACCAAGTAGTAAAGTATTGATTGAGGTGACTTTATTGATTGCCCTATTACCCCACTCAAACTCGGGTCATAACCTACAACCATAAAAACGATTTGCCTATCACATTCTCGTTAAGTATTTCGTTGTGTTGTTAGATATCAACTGATGTGTTGCGCGATATCAACACTTGTTCTGTGGCTTTTCCAGAGTCATTGGTTTTATTTGTAACTAATTTCTCATGAATCCAAGGATATAGGTTTTATTTTCTCTAAATTTCTGAGAACAATGCAAAATTTCAGGATAGAGTGTATTTTTCTCTCTATCGCTGATCAGGGTTGAGGTAGTCGTTTTGTGATGTGATGTGTGAAATGTAACGAAATGATTCGCTACCAGTATTGTAATTACATGACCAATATAAAGATTGGTCATGTAATATTAGTTTAAAACGCTCTTATTTCTTACGTTTAACCGGGTAAGCTCTGGATTTACCCTCTACGGTCATGGTGTAAGCACCAAAAGGACTCCGTTTGATGGTGACTTTCTTGCCCTTTTTAAGGGAGCGAATATCCGGTCCATCAATCTGTTCCCAGGTCTGTCCGTTGTCCAGTAGGAAGAGTACGCCACGGCCATAGCGTTTGCGTAAATCTTTCACTGTTGCGGTAATGATTTTAGGCGTTTCCTTGCTTGGGCTTTTGCCGAAACTATCCTTACGTACTTTCTCGGTTTTCTTTTCTTGCTCAGCCTCTTTTGCCTTAAGACGCGCTTCTACCCGTTTCTCAACTTCAGCTTCTATCAATTTTTCCGTTTGTTGAGTGGTTGGTGCAGGTGCGGTTGCGCTTTTGCTAGCCATTTTAGGAGGAGTTCTTGCCTCTACTACCTTCTTGCCGCCTTTAAGCGTTGCGACATATTTATCATAGCATGCAAGACGTGCTGCACCGCTGGTGATTTCGCTACATCTAATAAGTGCGTCTTTATCTTGTGCCAATAGTGTAGGGGAGAACACGACTGTTGATAAAAGTGTAGCCCCCGTCAGCAAAAATTTTGAAGTATAAATACTGGACATTACGTCGCTCCCAATTGTTCCGGCGAACCCTAGCACAGACTATTTCGCGGGAACAATGTAGGAGTTGAAATTATCGGTCGGCGTCAGTGGTTTGGTTTTCTTTTGAGGCGAGTATCAATTGCAATTCAACAGTTTTTTCAATTTCAGCTGTGATTCGCGCCTGATTCTCTTGAAACTCTTCCAGAGATTTTCCCTTTAGCGTCTTTCCAGTAGGTAGTTTTAGTGTAAGGGGGTTCACCTGCTTGCCGTTATAAAGCACTTCATAATGTAGATGAGCTGCAGTCACTCTGCCAGTAGCTCCGGCATATCCTATAATTTGTCCTTGTTTGACGCGGCGGCCTTTCTTAATACCTCTTCCGTATTTGCTCAGGTGGGCATAAGCGGTTTTGTAACTGCCGTTGTGGCGAATACGTATATAATTGCCGTAGCTACCATTTCTTGCAGCCATCTCAATAATACCGTCACCTGCTGCCATGATGGGAGTGCCTGTACGGGCTCGGAAATCAGCACCTTTGTGCATGCGGGTGTAGCCAAGAACCGGATGCTTACGTCTGCCGTATGATGATGTAACTACGGCTACATCAAGTGGTGTTTTCATTAGCGCGCGCCTGGTGCTTTCGCCGTTCAGGTCATAATAGCCCTCGTCACCGCTTTCTTCCTGAAAATAGAGGGCATTAAGGGTGCGTTTCTGAAGGCCGATCTTGGCACTCAAAATTCGAGTGTTTTCGATATCATCGTACGTTGGGGCATAGTTGCGTTCGTAGTAAATCTCAAAACTGTCTCCCACGCGGATTTCTCGTTCAAAGTCCACGTCAAAACTCAGCATGCGAATAAGTTCGACTATAATTTTATCAGGCAATCCAGCCCGCTTGCTGGATAGATAGAGGCTATCAGATATAACGCCGGTTACAAGCTGGGTAACAGCAACGGTTTCCACAGGAACACGTTTTGCGTCATACGACGCACCTTTGGCTTCCACGATTGCAACTTCAGAAAATGTATCACGAATCTTCAAGGTGTGAATTTTATCTTGGTCTGAGGTGTCGACAGATACTTCAATTTTCTGACCTGCGCGTAACTTTCGCAGATCAGTTACATTCTTCAGTTGATTAATAGCTGTGTGGGCGTTGCTGTTTGAAATACCTGCCCTTCTTAAAAGGCGTAGCAACGTCTCTGATTTCTTCAGTGTGTAGCTTGTTTCTTTATAGCTCGGTTCCTGAGGAATTGGTGCGGTTGGCTCGGCTTCCGTTACAGGCTGTGATTCTATTTGCTTTAAGGCGACAGTTTCATCTGGTTCCTCAGGGCTGTCTGGAAGGTTTAATATTACCAAACCAAGCACGCCCAAGCCTGCAATAATACCGAAAGCAGCGGGCGACTCCGACGCACTAAATAGCTTTTCAGAATCTAGTTTCGAAATTGCTTCCATCAGTTTGCGCTTTGCGCGCATTAGAATCGTTTGCCAGTTGGCCATTGTTACTCTTTTCTACACATATGATGATTCATCTGATTCATCCCTCAAAGGGAGAGAAAAACTGCATATACTCTTTATATATATAGGGCAATATATCTCCAATGGTTTTTCAGCATTTTTCTGAGGTTTTTTGAAAAGTAACTTGCTGAAAGCCCAGGGTTTCTGCGGCTTTCATGCTGGGGCGGAGAAAAAAGCGCATTTTTTGGAATTTAACGCTTGCGTTTCATAGGCGTTATCCTTAGAAACCCCTTCACCGCCGGGGCAGACTGCTCTACCGGACACGACCTCAGGGGTCGCTGAAAGGTAAGAATGTTGGCTCGGGGGTGATGGCCCAGAGAAGCTTAAAACATTGTTTAAAAAGCTTCTTGACATGATCAGGTAACTGAGAATATAAAGGCCGCCCTGCCGCACGCTGACGAAATGTCCGGTCCGGCGCATTGCCCAAATCGAAAGGTTTAGGAAACTGGATTTTCCGGTTGGGTGATTTTTTTGCTCTTTGACATTGTAGGATGGAAGGGAGATGTGGACGGTGGTCTGGAGGATCATCATCTATATTTCCGAGATACTTCGCCAGTTTTACGGCTGGTCGAGTATCAAGATACATATTTATATGTATCGTCAGTTAATTCTTGAGC
>NZ_JAKQZA010000012.1 GCF_023008165.1 Kordiimonas laminariae
GTTCCTGCGGAAGCCGTGAGTGTTACGGTAATGCTGGCGCTGTCTATATCACTTAATACTGTAGTGCCTAGATCGATGTTGCTTTGTGTATCTTCTGTAACGGTGACTGCAGCAGGCAGAGTTGCAACAGCAGGGTCATCATTTACCGCTGTTACATCAGCGTTAACCGTACCGAGCGCTACATCACCGGAACCATTTCCATCGTTTGCTGTGAGGGTGAAAGTGGACGTATCGCCACCATTGTCATTAAGGGCTGGTGTCCACTGAATGTTGGATGCCGTATCCAGATAGGTATCAATATCATCTGGTGCACCAACCAGTGTAATAGTGGTTGAGTTTACAAGTGTTTCTACAACACCGCCGCCAACGCCAGCACCATCACCAGGGGCGCTGAACGTACCTTCGCTGGCTGTGATGGTGACTGTGATGCTAGCACTGTCAACGTCTGTGAAATCCACAGCGGACAGGTTTACATTAGATGCTGTATCTTCAAGGAAGCCAATATCGCTTGGGATACCTATGGCGGTTGGATCATCATTTACTGCACTGATGGTGATATTCACCGTATCTGCAGTGCCATTTTCAGTACCATCATTTGGCGTTACTGTAAGAGTGGCCGTTGTTGTGTCATTGGATGCAGTTGTGAAGGTAATATGTGATGTATCATTCAGATAGGCATTAAGCGCTGCTGCTGATCCCTGAAGGGTCATGGAAGCTGTACCAGAATTTGTAATGGTCACACTGTCGAACGTCCCGTTTCCATCAACTGATGCAAGCGTACCGCGATCAACAGCGAGTGTTATTGTAATCGGGTCATCGCCGTCTGCATCAGAGATGTTATAGGCGGAAAGATCAATCGCTGTTGCTACATCTTCTGTCGCGGTATCATCCGCTGGCGTACCACCTAGTGCCGGAGCGGTGTTAGCTGCACCGATAGCGCTAATGTTTAAGTTGTCAACCGAAAAGTAACCACTGCCATCATTAACAGAAACATACAGTGTGGTTATGTTTGATGAAAAGCCGGATAGATCAACTGTCACGCCCGTAAAATTGGCAATTGCGCTTGTTGTAATAGTGTCGCCAAGATTTGAGGTAATGGTAAAGGTGTCGGATGCTCCAGAAACGTTGAAAACATATATACTTGTTCCAGTGAAGGTGTAACCACCACTAAAACTGAGAGCAGCCTGACTTTCTCCTGCGCTGGTGTATATGCGTCCGACTGAGTAACCTGTACTGAAATCGCTGCCATCAACAACAAGTGTATAACCGCTGTCTGTTACCGTGGCGTTGATGGTGTTTGATCCGCCACCATAGCTACCTGTCACTCCCGCTGTTGAGAAATCGATGGTACCGGGAACCGCAAGTACCGACGAGAAATCTTGCAAGGCATCGCTATCAATAGCGAGCTCCGTTTCTACTTCACCAACTTTGATTTCCAAATCCCAGTCAGCATCATTTGTGGCTGAACCAGTTAAATCATCAGAAGCGGCAATATCTGCGCCTGTTAGTGTTGAAAGTGTGTTGAGAAATGTTGTTCCTTCGCCGCTATCACCAATGCGGCAGCCATAAAGTAGCAGATCTGCATTTTCTCCGAGCGAAGACCGAATGCTTGATAGAAGGTCTGTATGCTCACTAAGTGTTGTTTCATTTATGACGTCATCGCCTAATAAGATTGTTCCAGAACCACCGTGGGAAACAATCTGAAGTGACGTGATATTTTCAAAGGCAGATAAAGCGTCTGCCAGAGCATCTGCACTATCTACCAGAATAGCTTCTGCTTCAGGTGCAATATTTGCTGCGAGGTCTTCCCAACCATCAACCGTGGTATCGATAACCACAACTGTTTTACCCGTATTGTGAATTTCAAGCTCTGTAGTTTCAGAGATGAGTGGGTTCGTAGTTTGATCTAGGCCGTTATTGTTACGGTTGAAAATAGAGGTATCAGGCATCGTGTCCTCGTGGAATTAAATCTATCAACAATTATAAAATGAACTAAAACTCAGATTTGCTAGTGGTTCAGCCAGTATCGACTTGTTGTTTCAAGGGAATGGCGTCATTAGCGTTGGTTTTTGCGCTTATAACATTTGCTGCGCTGCCTGCTGGTTCGCGCCAAAAACTCATGCCTTCATATTTTTTAAAAACATCTGGCGGCAAAATGGTGCGGCGTGGTTTGAATTCAACTTTTGGCTGAACAGTATGTAAGCCTTCCATACCGAGCGCCTGATCGAACTGAGGTGCATCAAATTGTACGTCTTCAAAATTATGACCTTCAAACCATTCTTCACCAACAAAGTTGTAAATGAGCCGTAAAGTTTGTTCCGGCGCTTTGGTCAACAGCTCATAATCTACTACGAGCAAACGTTCGGCTTGTTCTCCGTAATAGGCTTCCTTAAGGGCCGTCCAAGCATGACCAACAAGCCTGTTATGCTGAGATAACGCTTCTGTTCGACTATAGACCGTGGCCCGTTCGGCATCGTTGGCAAACATCTTGGTGTTTTCATAGGGGTTCTTACGGAAAACTCTTTCAAGGCTATCTAGCACCCAAGGCACATCTCGTACGCAGGCTATTACTTTAGCGCGCGGAAATATATCTGCGATCAAGGGCATGCGAGCTGTCCAGGTTCGGTTGGTGTCAAAGAACACTTCTCGGTCAGTGGTAGTTTCGCAGAAAGTTTTGATAACAGATTTTAAAATTGCAGGGCGTTGTTCTTCACCGAGTAGAAGAGAGACTTCTGTGCCAGTGCCCATAAGGGCTAAGTTCGAAGAAATAAGAGGCGCCAATGCGCTCGACATTGAAGCGTGAAAGTTCGGGTTTTGACGTAATAAAGCTGAAAGCAGTGTGGAGCCTGATCTGGGCAATCCTGCAATCAGATGTATCGATTTATCTAAGTGATCCGACACAAATATTCCTATCCATACATCAGCATGTTTATTGATATACCCCGAGGTATATGGGTTTTTCAAAGATAGGGTTTTACAGAGAATAAGGTTGCAAAATAAAATGCAAGTTAAGTAGCGAAGTTAAAATATCTCGCACACTGTGTACTTCTAATCCAAGTTCCCCCATCACATGAACTATTTTCATATTATGCTCAAATGAGCGGTATTGAAAGAGCTAATTAACATTAAACTCAAATTAATGTGAGGCCTCGAGATTATGGGATTTTGTATGGAATTTAATCCTTGATCATGGACGCTGCGGCTGAAATGGAAAAACATTTAGAGGATTTTTTTCTGCCGAAATAATTGCTTGTCGGAATTAATAAAATGCATCATAAAGATGTTTGGTAATCGGTATAATTGTGTATCGAGAGTGTACCACCCTTGTTTCCAGTAGTGCTTCTATATTTTAAAACACGCTGTTTGGCGTGTTGTGAATGCTTTCTTGGAGAATTTTCATGGCAGAACCATTTATCGGGGAAATTCGCCTCTTCCCCTTCAATTTTGCGCCAGAGGATTGGGCGCAATGCGATGGCCAAATATTAGAAATTTCAGATAATACAGCTCTTTACTCGCTAGTTGGTACTAAGTATGGCGGGAATGGCACGACCACGTTTGCCTTGCCGGATTATCGAGGCAGGGTACCGTTTAATTGGGGAAACCCCGGTTGGGCCGCTTTCCCTCACGGTGCAAAAGGAGGTGTGGAAACGCATACTCTTTCACAAGTGCCGGTGCACAACCACGACATGTATGTGCAGAGAAAAGCGGGGGATGAAAATGAACCCGAGGGCAACATGATTGCGTCTGAAATTGAGATAACTGCTTCCGATACAGAAGTTCCCTTTGCAGGTACCTCGGATACCCATATGCACCCGGGTATGGTAGCAAATACAGGCAATATATCTCCTGTTCCGTTCAATAATATTCAACCCGTAACCGCCCTGAATTTCTGCATTGCGCTGAAGGGCATCTATCCACCACGCAGTTAGGGAGAGGTGAAATGGCAGAACCATACCTTGGGGAAATTCGCTTGTTTGGAGGTATCTATGTTCCAAAAAATTGGGCGTTTTGTAACGGGCAGATACTCGCTATTAATGAGTTTGATGCTTTGTTTTCATTACTTGGGACTACATATGGTGGGAATGGTAGAACAACCTTTGCTGTGCCTGATATGCGTGGTCGTGGCCCGATTCATTATGGTCAAGGGCCAGGGTTGGAAAACTATCCACTCGGCCTGAAAAAGGGTGAAGACCGAACTGTTCTTGAAATCAGCAATATGCCTGCCCATAACCATGAAATTGAAGCCGGAAGTCTTCAGATGGGTCAAGGGGGGGCAACGAATGGCTTTTTTGGCCCCGCTTCTGAAATGGACCCAAATTTTCGTGTTTATGAGAATAGCCTGACTAATGTCGCTGAGCTTGATGAGCATACATTAGCACCCTCGGGAGGCTCTAGACCCGTCGAAAACAAAGCGCCTGTTCAGGTGATTAATTATATTATCGCCCTTAAGGGCGCATATCCACCACGCAGTTAGGGAGAGATAATATGGCAGATCCATTCATTGGTGAAATCCGCATGTTTAGTGGAAATTTTGCTCCTCGAGGGTGGTTTTTTTGTGCGGGACAGTATCTGGATATAAGCCAATTTACGACGCTTTTTTCGATAATTGGCACAACTTATGGCGGCAATGGGCGGGTAGATTTTGCACTTCCTGACCTTCGAGGGCGTGTTCCTATCCATTGGGGGAATAGCCAAGGCCCGGGCCTTGATCCTTACTATCTTGGAGAGAGGACAGGTTACCCTGAACGAGCGGTTACGGCCTTAAGTATGCCGAAGCATACTCACTCGGTTTATGCTTCAGTTAATGATGCTGACCAAAAAGCCCCTACAACTGAAAGCTTGCCTGCAAAGGCTTATAGAGGGGTTGGTCCACCTCCGGCACGGGCAAAGGATATGTATGCGGTATATGATGAAAATGCTTTAACGCCTTTAAACCCAGCTGCTGTTAGTGTTGCCAGAGCGCAGAATGGTGTACAAAATACACAGTATTTTGATGCTTATCAACCATTCCAGACATGTAGCTTCATAATCAACTATGACGGCATTTATCCTCCTAGAAGCTAAGTAATCAGATTTTGTGAGTGGCCTGTGGGCCTCTCACTTTTTTGGGTAAGGAAGACATGAGATTTTAGATGTGTTTCAATCTTAGAACAGAAAACTTTCTCAAAGACGAAAGCTTTCTTCTTCAGCTGTTTATAGAGGCTCGCGCCCATATTTTCGGACCAATGCCATTGGCTCCTTCACAGAAGGAAATGCTTATACACCAGCAATTTCATACTCAACGCTTTTCCTATCAGGCAATGTTCACAGAGCCGGCGCCTAAATTCCAGATTTTAGAAAGCGATGGTAAACCAATTGGCCGACTCTATACTCATGAAACCAGTGACCGCGTACATATCATCGATATCGCTATTAGTGAGGGTGAGCGGGGTAAAGGGGTAGGTTCAAGAGTGTTATGTAGATTGTTGAAAAAAGCGCAGAAGCAAAAGAAGATGGTCTCATTGACTGTAGAAAAAGGCCGGCCAGCCATAAGGTTATATAAAAGGCTAGGTTTTGATGTAGCTTCTGAAGAAAATGGCTTACTGCAGATGCAAGTAAGACTGTCTCGCGATGAATAATGTAGAGAAATATTCAAGAAGGGGCCAAAGTAATGTGGAAGGCCTTATAGGGTTGGCTCCTCTAGAGTTTGGTTGGATCATCCATGGGGCGTAGCCATCTACGCATCGTAGGGAAACAGGCAGGGTCGTGTACATCAGGTTGTGTGTGATCTTGTTGCTTGGTCATGTCAAACCATTGGAGTAGAGCTACACCATTCATTCCCCCTGTTTTATAGTGATGACAGAGTGTTTCTGCGCTTCCTTTATACCCCTTTTTATGAAAGACAACTTCAGGAGGAATATCGCATGCCACCGCTGCGGCATATGACCAGGCTTGGCTGGCTATTTCTTCACCCATATCGTCACCAGCATCGGCAAAAGCCTCTGCTCGTCTCGTAGGTGGCATGCAGGCGATATGGCCAGCTTCATGTAGAATGTCCCCGGCATAAAGCAGTTTTCTCTTATCAATGGCTAGTTTGCTGTACTGTATCTGGATGCCGGGTAGGAAGGTATCTTCTGGCAGTGTTTTATGAATTACGGAAATGTCGATTTCTTTTAAAAACGATAGAATTTTTGTAAGATGTTCTTCATCAAACATTATGCTGTACCCGATGAAATGTTGCTTCTTTAAATTCTTAAGTATTAATCAATAAATTTCTTTATGCTCTTATAATTTGTATTTCTTTGTTTGGTATTTTTCAACCGTTTAAAGCCGTTTTTCATTTTTGACGACAGGTAATTATGCTTCAGGCGCAACATAGGTGAGCGGCAGCGCGGTGGACGACATATTGTTGACCAGACAGATGTTTGAGTTGATTTCCCGAACGCCTTTGGCCTTTGAAAGACTCTCCCAAAAGAACTCCTTATAATCAGCCACTGAGGGCACCACGATCTTGAGGAGAAAATCATAATCTCCCATCATGGTATGGCATTCAAGAACCTGAGGGTATTGGTAAGCGTAATCCGCAAAGCTTTCCAGTGAACTGCTGTCATGCTTGTTCATTTTCACATGTGCAAAAACGGTAATCCCAAGCCCGATTTTCTCCTGATCAACGATTGCAACTCTATCGCGGATATACCCCTCATCCACCATATGTTGGATACGCCTGCCACATACGGATTTGGATGATCCTATTTTCTCTGCAAGCGCACTGAGCGAAATCATGCAGTCTTGCTGTAGTTCTTCTAGGATTTTGAAATCTATCGCATTAAGCATAAACGTCCCTATTTCCTATAAATATTGGGAAAGTGTCCTGAAACAATAAAAAATACCACGACATTAGGGAAGTAAAATATGCATTTAGGCGTTATAAAATGGCTATCCAATCCAATTTGAACGCTGAGTTAAGGACACGCACAATGGTTATGGTTAGCAAAGATCGGTTTCGTTATACATTTGTCACTGAAAAGTGTGCGGAAGATCTGAATCTGTTGCTTGATAGCATGCGGACCTCGAACCTGTGGCCTTCTAGTTTGGAGACCAACCAGGATTTCAGCGGGCGTACTAAGGTGGAAATTGAATTAAGTGGTGGGCGCAATTGGCATACCATGTTCATGAAATCCATGTTCAAGCGCCGTACCAGCATTCTTTACTTTGAATGTGATGAAGAGGCGGCTCCGGTTATCAGCCTTGCCGCATAACGCCTCAGGTTTCTTTCTTCGCGGATAGCACCAGCGAGGTCGTAGTTTTATTCACGCCGTTAATGGCGCAGATAAAATCAAGAGTCTGGTCAATTTCTTCCAGTGATGGTGCTTTGATAATAGCGATTAGATCATAACTGCCGCTTACCACATAAAGCTTTTTTATCGCCTGATGGGTTTTCATCAGGCCGATGGCTTGCTGCGCATATTTTTGATCTATTGATAAAAGCACATGGGCGGAAATAAGCTTCTGCGCATAATCAGGGTGGTGCCGTACCGTGAAGCCGGAAATGATTTTCCGGTCCATCAAACGGTTGATCCGGTCTTGTACAGTGGAGCGCGAAAGCCCCAACTTTCTGGCAAGGGATGAGGTGGATTCGCGCCCATCAATTGTCAGTAGTTCCAGCAATTTTTCATCTGTAGTGTCCATGTCGTTAAAATGCCGGGTGTGCCGTTAATATGTCAATCAATAGTTTGTAATTTGTACAATATTCTTATTTCTTCTTATGAAACTGCTCCCTAAATTCCTCGCAAACCCATTAGGGGTGTTTCTATTGTTTAGTTCGAGGTTCCGTCATGAAACAACAAGCCTTTGTTCCTGCTCATGAAATTAGAGCATCTTTCACAGCTGCAATGTCTGAAATGTACCGCACTGAAGTGCCGGCATACGGCACACTTGTCGATTTGGTGGAGGAAATTAACAGGGAAACCCTGAAGGGGAACGCTGGGCTAAAACAGTCCCTCAGGCTGTCTGGTGGTCTTGAACGCCTTCAGGATGAACGCCATGGGGCCATTCGTCTTGGGAAGCCGGAAGAGCTGTCTATGATGCGCCGTGTGTTTGCGATTATGGGGATGTTGCCGGTAAGCTATTATGACCTGAGTGTCGCGGGTATTCCTGTACACTCCACAGCATTTCGTCCAGTTGATAAAATTGAGCTCGAAAAGAATCCTTTCCGTATTTTCACATCACTTTTACGCCTTGATATGATTAAGGATGAAGGCCTTCGCTCCGCTGCCGCGGCTGTTCTTGAAAAACGAGATATTTTTACGGACGGCGCATATGCACTCGTAGAAAAAGCAGAAAATGAAGGGGGGCTATGTGCTGAAGATGCGAAAGCTTTTGTTGCGGAGGTTCTTGAGACATTCCGTTGGCATAGTGAAGCTGCTGTAAGCGAAGAACTTTATGAGCGCCTACATAGTGCACACCGATTAGTTGCAGATGTAGTTTCTTTCAAAGGTCCGCATATTAACCACCTAACTCCTTGTACGCTTGATATCGATAAAGTGCAGGCGGATATGCCGAAAAAGAATATCTCCCCCAAAGCAGTTGTTGAAGGGCCGCCATCGCGCAAATGTCCGATCCTGCTGCGCCAAACATCATTTAAAGCACTGAATGAACAAGTGAATTATCAGGAAGAGGATGGTAGCTTTAAAACAGGTTCCCATACCGCACGGTTCGGTGAAATTGAACAGCGTGGCTGTGCGTTAACACCAGCAGGCCGGGCTTTATATGATGAGCTTCTTCTTAAAGCGCGCGCAGAAATTACACCGGATGCAAGTGGTGAAAATGCTGGCGTATATATAGAAAACCTGGAAAAGACCTTCGCTGATTTCCCTGATACATGGGATGAACTCCGCCGTGAAAAACTCGCATATTTTTTATATAGCCTAACTGCGAAGGCGGAAGGAGTGCAGCTAAACACAGCTGTGCCTCTGGAAGATCTTATTGCTGATGGTCTCGTTGAGTTTGCGCCAGTGATTTATGAAGATTTCCTGCCTGTAAGTGCAGCGGGTATTTTCCAATCTAACCTCGGTGATGAAGCGGCCCAGGACTTTGTCGAAGTACCGAATAAAGCGTTGTTTGAAAATGCGTTAGGCGCGAAGGTCTTGGATGAGTTTGAACTTTATGCGTCAATGGAAGAAACTTCGATTGCAGCTTGTTTTGCTGGACTTGGCTTGAAAGGACGAGCAGCATAATGATGCTGAAAGCAGAGCAAAAAGAAGCGCTGATTGGTATTCTGGGCGATACTGGTTTTGTTGAAAATAGAGCGGATAAGGCTGCCTACGAAAATGGTGCTCGTTATGATAATGGTGCAGCACTTTTTGTTGCTCGCCCACAAAATACAGAACAGGTATCAAAGCTGCTTGCTTACTGTGTGGCGGAAGAAATTTGCCTTGTGCCTCAGTCTGGTAATACTGGGCTGGTTTCTGCCTCAACGCCAGACGGCACAGGCGCACAGGCTGTTTTAAGCTTGGACCGAATGAACCAGATTGCTGATCTGGATGTTTACAATCGCAGTATCCATGTGGGTGCAGGGGTCAAACTTTCAGCCCTTAATGATGTGCTTGAGAAAGACGGAATGTTCTTTCCTATTGATTTGGGCGCTGATCCCTGTATCGGCGGAATGGTTGCGACTAACACCGGCGGTACACGTTTCGTGCGGTATGGTGATATTCGACAGAATTTGCTGGGGCTCAAAATAGTACTCGCAGATGCTGAAGGAACGATACTCGATTTCACAAATCCTATTCGTAAGAATAACACCGGGCCAGACTGGAAGCAGATGTTCGTGGGCACAAGTGGTGTGTTTGGTGTGATAACTGAATGTGTTTTGAATGTTGTTTCAAAACCGAAACAATCCTCATCTGTATTGCTTGTACCGACAGGGTTTGAGGCTGTGAATAGCTTACTTGTGAACATGGAGCGTTTGTTTGGTTCGTCTTTCACCGCCTTTGAAGGTATGTCTAAAAATGCCGTTGAAGCAGCCTTTGATCATGTGCCTTCGCTCTCAAATCCATTCCCCGGCGGAAAGGTTCCCGAATATGTCATCTTGGCAGAAGTCTCTCGTGATTGGGAGCTTATAGAAGGTGAATTACCTCTGGACGACATGTTGGAAAACGCATTAGCCAGTATTTGGGAGAAGGATCACGCGCCTCTCGCAGATGCCTTTATGGGACGCAGTGATAACATGTGGGCTATCCGCCATGCGCTTTCAGAAGGTGTGAAAAATCTAGGGCAACTTATTGCTTTTGATGTTTCTTTCAGGCGCGGTGATGTAATGGCGTTTACGGCTTATATGGCAAAGGCGCTTCCAGAAAAGTTCCCGGATGTGAAAATCTGCGATTTTGGCCATATAGGGGATGGGGGCTTGCACTTCAATTTGGTTGTCCCGAAGGACGATACCTACCTTACGTCTGTGGAGTTTGAACGTGAACTTCGGGATTGGGTTTATAGCATTACGGTTGAGAAGTTTGGTGGTAGTTTCAGCGCAGAGCACGCAGTTGGCCCAAAAAACCAGCGATATTATGATCTCTATACACCGAATTCCGTTAAAAAGCTCGCAGCAGCCTTTAAGGAAAACGCATCTGTGTTGCAACTAGGGAATACTCATTTTTCGTAAGCTAACCATATATTATAGAATGATTTTAAGGCTGCATATTGTGTAGCCTTTTTCATTTTTATCGTAAGGGAAAAGCTATTTAGGCGGAATCAAATTGCCGGAAGAAACTTTAGATAAAAACCGATTTAACGGAAATATCCTTCAATATGCCTATTTAGAGCCGACAATATGCTTCGTACACTTGATTAAAGTATAAAATAATCGAAGTGGGTGGATTATGTCAGAGTTTGAGCTGTGGTTGCGGGAAGAGTTTCGTTCAACTGAGCGCCGGACACCGCTTTTGCCTGAGGGAGCAAAAGAACTGGTTGATGCCGGGGTGAAAGTTGTTGTTGAAGAATCTGAAAAACGGATTTTCTCGAATGAAGCCTATGCTGAAGCAGGCTGCGAGCTTGTTAAAGCTGGCAGCTGGCAGCGCGCACCTCGGTCCGCTACTATTTTGGGCTTGAAGGAGCTTCCAAGCCAGCCTTGTGCGCTTAGAAATACCCATGTGTATTTTGCACACGCCTTCAAAGAACAGGCTGGCTGGCAGGATTTGCTAACACGTTTTGAAGTAGGCGGTGGAAACCTTCTTGATATCGAATATATGGTAGATGCAAATGCCCGCCGTGTTGTGGCATTTGGTTATTGGGCTGGCTACATGGGCGCTGCTCTTGCCTTGATGCAGTGGTATGACCGAAAAGCCAGGCGTTCTTCTACGATTGCTAAAGAGCTTCAGCCGTTTAATTGTGCTGATACACTTGATGGAATCATCCGTAATCTGAAAACAGAAGGTGAAGCACCAAAAGCGCTTGTTATTGGCGCAGCTGGCCGTAGCGGTAAAGGTGCTGCTGAAATCTTAGAGCGTCACGGTATTGCAGTTACAAAATGGGGCCGTAAGGAAACTGCTGATCTGGATCGCTCAGTCCTTCTTGAGCATGATATATTAGTGAACTGTTCTTTTGTGGCGGATATGATCCCACCATTTCTGCGTAAAGAAGATCTTGTTGAGGGTATGAAGCTTCAGGTTATTTCGGATGTATCATGTGATCCGTTTAGCGAATTTAATCCACTACCGCTTTATGAAGCGCCAACCCCTTGGGATGTCCCGTTTGTAACTGTAGAAAACGGTTCTGCGTCTCTTGACCTGATTGCTATTGATAATTTGCCGTCGCTTCTCCCGAAAGAAGCAAGTGATGAGTTTGCAGGCCTTCTCCTTCCTTATTTGAAGACACTTGGTAAGCCGGAAGCTGATCCTGTTTGGGCTGCTTCGAAAGCTTCATTTGATGCAGCGTGTGAACAGATGCATGCTGCAATCAAGATTGCGTCTTAAATCGGGCTAAGGAGTTTTGAGTATGACAAAAGCTGTACACTGGATTGGCGCTGGTCTTGCGTCTGCACCTGGTATTGTGTCTTTGGCTGGAAAGCTGGAGAAACTTACCGTTTGGGATATGGATACCACGCGGGCTGAACACCTGAAGGCTAGTGTTACTGGGGGTGAATTATCTGTCGCCAAACTTGATCTTAATGATGATGCATCAGTTTTGAATTTCACCAATCACCTCCATAAAGGCGATGTGGTGGTTTCCATGTTGCCAGCGTTCCTGCATGTAAGAGTGGCTGAGATCGCGCTGGCAAAAGAAGCGAACCTTGTTACATCCAGCTATCTTTCAAGTGAGATGGTACTTCTGGAAGAAAAGGCAAAAAAAGCTGGCGTTGCACTTGTGAACGAAGCTGGGCTTGATCCTGGAATTGATCATCTTTTTGCGCATGTTCTTGTGGATGCAGCGAAGGAAGCAGATGTACTTGGCCGCGGTCATCATGTGGAATTTGTTTCTCATTGTGGCGGTATTCCAGCGGAAGCGACAGAATTTACTTATAAGTTTTCATGGACGCCACTTGGTGTTCTGACTGCACTTAAGAATTCCGCCCGCTACATCTATGAAGGAAAAACCAAAGATATTTCCCGTGCTTGGGAAGCGGTGAGTGAGCTTGATATCTTGGGTGAAGTATTTGAGGTTTATCCAAACCGCAACAGCATGCCTTACATCAAGGAATATGGCCTTGATAAAGAACCGGGGCTTCATACCTTTGTGCGAGGCACTCTGCGGATGGGTGGTTGGAAAAAAGCCTGGGCTGATATTTTCACGCAAGTGGAACACGCTTCTGAGGAAGATCTTAAAGCGCTTTCAGAAAAACTATGGAATGAGCACACATATTCTGATGGTGAAGAAGATCGGGTCGTGCTTTATGTTGGCCTGAAAGTGAAAGATGAAACAGGCAGTGAGTGGCAAGCTTCGCTCGCACTTGATGAAGTGGGTAGTGGGTTAAATACCGCGATGGCACGTACAGTTTCACTCACTGTAGCTGAGGCGGTGAAAGCCGTATTAAGAGATGAATTTGAACCGGGTGTACATGCCGCGACAGAGAATGTAGCGCATGCAAAACTTTGGTTAGAGGGACTGGCTGAGAGCGGTATTAAAACCATCGCTCAGGGCATTGAAATTTAAGAAGAATAAACACTTAATTTAAGGGAAAGATGATGAACATCGAACAGATTTATGCTGATCTGGGCCTTACGGACGCAGACCTGAAAACAGGTAGTTTGAAAGTTGAAAGCCCAATCGATGGTGCTGAAATCGCAAGTGTGAAAACACACACAGAAGCTGAAGCAGATGCGATTATCGCGAAATCAAAAGCTGCGTTCAAAGAATGGCGCAATGTACCGGGCCCACGCCGCGGTGAACTTGTTCGCCTGCTTGGTGAAATTCTTCGTGAGAAGAAAGAAGCACTTGGTGCGCTCGTAAGCCTTGAATGTGGTAAAATTTACCAAGAAGGACTTGGTGAAGTTCAGGAAATGATTGATATCTGTGACTTTGCAGTTGGCCTTAGCCGCCAGCTTTATGGTCTTACAATCGCATCTGAACGCCCAGGTCACAAGATGCGTGAATATTGGCAGCCAATTGGTCCTGTTGGTATCATCAGTGCGTTCAACTTCCCTGTAGCTGTTTGGGCGTGGAATGCTGCCCTTGCACTTGTATGTGGTGATAGCACAATCTGGAAACCGTCTGAGAAAACACCAGTAACAGCTATCGCATGTCAAAAACTGTTTGATGAAGCTGTGAAGCGTTTTGGCGATGATGCGCCTGAAGGCCTTTCTCAGGTTCTTGTTGGTGAGCGAGAAATTGGTGAAGTGCTTGTAAATGATAAGCGCGTACCTGTTATCTCTGCGACAGGTAGCTGTGCGATGGGTCGTATCGTTGGCCCTAAAGTGGCTGCACGTTTTGGCCGCAGCATTCTTGAGCTTGGTGGTAACAATGCAATTATCGTGGCACCGTCAGCTGACCTGAACCTTGCTTATCAAGGCATTCTGTTTGGAGCAGTTGGTACATGCGGCCAGCGCTGTACATCAACACGCCGTATCTTCGTGCATGAAGATGTGTATGACGAACTGGTGCCACGCCTGAAGAAAGGCTACGAAGGCCTGTCTATTGGTAGCCCGCTTGATGATAAAACACTGGTTGGCCCGCTGATTGATGAACAGTCATTTAACGCTTTTGAAGCAGCGCTTGAGCTTGCCCAGAAAAATGGTGGTGAGATCACTGGCGGTGGCCGTGCGCTCGCAAGCGAATACCCGAATGCATACTATGTAAATCCAGCCATTGTTGAGATGACAGGTAACGTAGATAACGTGCAGGAAGAAACATTTGCACCAATCCTTTATGTGTTCAAATACACGGATCTTGAAGAAGCAATTGCACGCCAGAATGATGTGCCGCAGGGCCTTTCTTCAGCGATCTTTACACGTGATATTCTTGAAGCAGAAATCTTCACATCTGAAAGCGGTAGTGATTGCGGTATCGCTAACGTAAACATCGGTACATCCGGTGCTGAAATCGGCGGTGCATTCGGCGGTGAAAAAGAGACTGGCGGCGGCCGTGAAAGTGGTTCCGATGCTTGGAAAGCGTACATGCGCCGTATGACAAGCACACTCAATTACTCAAAAGAATTGCCTCTTGCGCAGGGCATCACATTTGGTGGTGATGACGAATAGTCGCCACCTGAATTAAAGATTCTGCCACTTAAGGCCACTTTCCGATCCACTCTCCGGGAAGTGGCCTTTTTTTGTGAATTGACAAATTATTATTGTTTTACGATAAGGTATTTTAATTGCAACTTTGGTTGTAAGGTTTTTGAAAAACAATAGACTGCTATAGCAGTAGGATGGCCAAGAATAAGTAAAGAGTATGCTGGAAAACCAGCCGCGGCCCGGGCACAGTACAGAGAGGATACAAAATGCTGTCGATTAAAAATTTGAGCCACACCTATCCAAATGGTGTGAAGGCTCTTAATAACTTGAATCTGGAAGTTCCTAAGGGAATGTTTGGTCTGTTGGGGCCAAATGGCGCTGGTAAATCTAGCTTAATGCGCACAATTTCCACCCTTCAGCAGCCAACAGAAGGCAGCATTACATTTGGTGGTGTGGATGTGCTCAAAGAACCTGATGCACTTCGCCGTGTTCTTGGTTATCTGCCGCAAGATTTTGGTGTGTATCCACGTACATCTGCTTATGACATGCTTGATCATATGGCGGTGCTTAAGGGTATCACGAATAAAAAAGAACGTAAGGAAGTGGTGGAAGGTCTATTGAACCAGACTAACCTTTTTGCGGCTCGTAAGAAAAACCTCAGCACTTATTCAGGTGGTATGCGCCAGCGCTTTGGTATTGCTCAGGCGCTGATCGGTGATCCTCAATTGATTATTGTGGATGAGCCAACAGCAGGCCTTGATCCTGAAGAACGTAACCGTTTCCACAACCTTCTTGCAGAAATTGGTGAAAATGTTGTGGTTATTCTTTCCACACATATTGTGGAAGATGTTGCTGATCTTTGCCCGAATATGGTGATTATCAACAGCGGTACGATTGTAGCGGGCGGTAAGCCAGGTGACTTGATCGCAGGCCTTAATGGCAAAATCTGGAAGAAAGCAATCAAGCGCACTGAAGTGGATGCCTTTAAAAAAAGCCATGCAGTTATCTCAAGCCGCCTTGTGGCTGGTGATACGGTTATCCGTGTACTTTCTGAAGGTGAACCAACTGGTGGGTTTGACCAAGTTGAGGCCGACCTTGAGGATGTTTACTTCTCCAAGCTTTATGAAAGCCGTAACGGTAATGCTGGTGCCACACCAGCATCTGCTGCAGCATAAATTGAGCATTTAGGGAGAGTTTCCATGTTGTTGCGAATAGCAGCGAATGAATTTCGCTATATGTTCAAATCACCTCAGACGATTGTGACCTTTGCAATCTTCTTCCTGTTGCCGTTTATGGCGATGGTATTTAGCGATAATGTTCAGATTGGTGCCGGTGGTAATGTAAAGGTGAATTCACCTTTCGCTATCGCCCAGATCAATTTGATCCTGAACTTGTTTTCAGTATTTGTAGCCCCTGCCTTTATGGCAAATGCCGTATTGAAAGACAGTGAAAACAAGATGGACGGCATTTTGTTTTCTACGCCGATTACCAAAGAAGCTTATCTCTTTGGCCGTTTTATCGGTGCGTTTCTTGCGATGTTTGTGGCTATGTCTGGCACACCTATCGGTATGGCGATTGGTAGTGCGTGGCCAACACTTGATCCAGAAACAGTATTACCATTCAGCTTCGGGAATTATGCATATACGTTTTTTGCGTTAACGGGCCCTACTCTTCTTGTGATGGGATCACTGTTTTTCGCTATTGCGGTAATGACGCGTAGTTTGATGGGAACGTACCTGATCGCGATGGGTGTGTTGATCCTCTATTTCATTAGCGCAAGATTTTTCCGTGAGCCTGAGATGCGGGAAATTATGGCGATTGTTGATCCGTTCCTGATCCGAGGTATGCAAGAGGTAACGCGTTACTGGACAGCGGTTGAGCGTAATACCTTGCTGTTAACATATGAAGGTTTGATCCTTACGAACCGTTTAATTTGGTTTGCCGTAAGTGGTGGTCTTGTTGCACTTGCTTATGGCACGTTCAGCTTCCGCAAGCCTGCAAAACTGCCTAAAGAAAAGAAGGCTAAAAAGCAGGATCAGCCGAAGGTTGCTACAGCGCCTAGGCTGACACCTGCATGGACAAGGTCTACCTATTTCTCGCAGTTTATGATGCGGACCAAGTTTGAAGTTGGGTCAGTGGTAAAAAGCTTACCGTTTATGATTATCATTGGCTTTAGCTTATTCATGATGATCTCAGCACTCATTAACAGAAATGTTGGGTATGGTCTCGATGCGCTGCCGGTAACACGGTTGATGATTAATGCCGTACAAGGTGGTTTGGGCGTTGGTTTAATCATTGTATTGATCTTCTATAGCGCAGATATCATCTGGCGTGAACGTCATTCCGGCGTGCATGAAATCGTTGATGCATCACCAATTCCGAGCAATATTTTCGTTGCCAGTAAGCTGGTGTCCCTTGCTGTGGTGTTGGCGATTATCCTATCAGTTGGGGTTGTTCTTGCGATTGGAGTACAGATTCTTTCTGGTTACGGTGAGATTGACCTGAGCCTTTACATGCAACGCGGTATTTACCGAGCTCTTCTTGGGTTTGTTTTGATTGCTGTTCTATCATCATTCTTGCAGGTAATCGCGAAAAACCGTTTTGTTGGTATGATGCTGATGATGCTCTATTTCATCAGTACACTTATCCTGTCCAGCATGGGTTTCGAACATCCACTTTACCTGTTCGGTTCAGGCATAACTGCACCAATGTCGGATATGAATGGTAATGGTCGCTTCCTGAGCGGTGATAACTGGATCAATCTGTATTGGTCGTTCTTCTCGGTTATTCTGATCATGCTTAGTTATATGCTTTGGAACCGGGGTACATTGCAGCCGATCAAACTACGCCTTCGTGCACTTCGCGGTTTCAAAAAACCTGTGCCAGCGGTTGTGGCAATCTTGGCTCTTATCGGTTTTGCGGCATCGGGTAATTATATTTACTATAATACCAATGTTCTTAATGATTACCTGACTGGTGATGATATTGAAGAGCTACGCGCAGCATATGAGGAAAAGTACCGTCAGTATGAAGATCTTCCAATGCCGCGTATTGTCGATGTGAAAATCGATGTGGATCTTTACCCGTACAAGCGCCGGGTGGAAACACGTGGTAAGCAGGTTCTGAAGAACAAAACTGGTGAAGTTATCAACACAGTTCATATGGTGTTCCCGAACGGCTTGGATGAAATTCCGATGGTAGAGCTTGAAGGTGGTTCTATTGAAAGCATCGACGAAGATTATGGTTATTATATCTTCAAGATGGATGAACCTATCCAGCCGGGTGAAGAGCGGAAGCTTGCTTTCGAAACCATCATCCAGCAGCGTGGATTCCGCCATTCAGGTGCGGATGTAACGTTGGTTCGTAATGGTACTTTCATCAACAATGGTAACATTACACCAACAATTGGCTTCAGCCGTGGTTTGATGATTCAAGACCGTAATACCCGCCGCAAGCGGGGGCTTGAACCATTACCGCGTACGCCAAAGCTTGAAGATGAAAGCCAGTATAGCACTAACTATATCTCCAGCGATTCTGATTTTGTGACATTTGAAACAACTGTTTCAACGGTTGCTGACCAGATCGCTGTGGCACCTGGTTATCTTCAAAAGGAGTGGGCAGAAGGTGATCGCCGTTATTTCCACTATACGATGGATGCGCCGATCCTGAATTTCTACAGCTATCTCTCAGCTGATTATACAGTTGTAAGGGATGAAGTAGACGGTGTTGATATCGAAGTGTATCACCATGCACCTCACACCTATAATGTGAACCGCATGATTGAAAGTGTGAAAGATAGCATTCGCTATTTCAGTAAAGCTTTCAGCCCGTATCAGCATAAGCAGCTTCGTATTCTGGAATTCCCGGCATACCGCTCATTTGCTCAGGCATTCCCGAATACAGTACCGTATTCAGAAGGTATCGGCTTTATTGCTGATTTGTCTGACCCGAATGCGATTGATCTTGCGTATTATGTGACAGCACACGAAGTGGCACACCAGTGGTGGGCGCATCAGGTGATGTCTGCCAATACACAGGGTGGTACGGTACTTGTGGAAACACTGGCGCAGTATGGTGCAATGTTGGTGATGGAACAGAAATATGGTCCTCACCAGATGCGTAAATTCCTGAAGTATGAGCTTGATCGTTATCTTCGTGGTCGTTCCAGCGATCCTGAAGGTGAATTGCCGCTATACCGTGTTGAAAACCAGCAGTATATCCATTACCGCAAGGGTTCAGTGGTTATGTATGCTCTTAAGGATTATCTCGGTGAAGAGGTGGTAAACCGTGCACTATCACGTTTGATCGAAGAGCGTGGTTTCAGCGGTGAGCCTTATGCGACAACGCTTGATCTGCTCCGTATTCTCAAGGAAGAAGCAGGGCCAGAACATGAGCAGCTGATTGAAGATCTGTTTGAGAGAATTACTCTCTTTGATTTGAAGGCTGATGGTGTGACGGTTACTCCGATGGAAGACGGTAAGTATAAGGTTGTTATGACTGTTGATGCAGCGAAATTTGAAGCTGATAATGTAGGTAACGAAACAGACCTTACACTGAACGATCTTGTTGATATTGGTGTCTTCACTGCACGCCCTGATGATGAAGGTTTTGGTGCTGAAAATGTGCTTTACCTTCAGAAGCAACGTATTACCGCAGACACCAAGACCATTGAAATTATCGTGGACGGTAAACCAGCATTTGTGGGCATTGACCCATACAATAAACTGGTGGACCGTAACTCAAACGATAACATCAAGGAAGTTGTGGAAGAGCAGTTGGTGGATGCAGGTTAGTATCCTTTCTATATGCTAGAAAAAGAACCCTCGGCCAGAAATGGCCGGGGGTTTTGTATTTTATGGCTGTGCTACAGTTATTTTGAACTTGCATAAATTAATATATCCAATATTCTGGATATATGGATAAAAGTGATTCTTTAAAAGCGTTAAATGCTCTGTCTAACGAGACACGGCTTGATGTATTCCGCCTTCTGGTAAAGGCGGGTGAAGCTGGTATGCCAGCTGGTGCAATTTCGGAAGAGCTAGGTATTGTACAAAACACAATGTCTTCCGGTCTTTCTATTCTCGTCGCAGCAGGGCTTATCCGTGGTGATCGGGAAGGGCGGTCTATCCGTTATTACGCGGAGATGGACGGCATGCGCGGCTTACTCGCGTTTTTGATGGCAGACTGTTGTGGCGGCAATCCAGAAACCTGTGCGCCGCTTCTTAGTGAATTAACCCCCAAGTGTTGATCGGATTTACTCATGGCAACTGATACTGTTATGCCAACTGAAGCGCCTGCTGGCGGCATTGGTTTCTTTGAAAAGTGGCTTTCTCTGTGGGTGGCGATTTGTATTGCTGCGGGCATTGGGTTGGGTAGCTTTTTCCCAGACGTTTTTGAAGTTCTTGCAAGCCTTGAATATGCCTCAGTGAACCTTGTGGTAGCTGTACTTATCTGGGCAATGGTTTATCCGATGATGGTGAATGTGGATTTCGCCAGCCTACGGTATATTGGAGATCGTCCTAAAGGCCTTGTGGTTACTATTCTTGTAAACTGGCTAGTGAAGCCCTTCAGCATGGCAGCCCTTGGTGTGTTGTTCTTTGAAGGCGTGTTCGCGGATATGATCAGCCCCTCGGACGCGCAGGAATATATCGCTGGTCTCATTCTTCTGGGTGCTGCGCCTTGTACGGCGATGGTGTTTGTCTGGAGTCAGATGACAAAAGGGGATGCGACATACACCTTGGTGCAGGTTTCTGTAAATGATGTGATTATGATCTTCGCCTTCGCCCCGATCGTGGCATTCTTGCTGGGCGTGACAGATATCACTGTGCCGTGGGATACGCTTCTGATCTCTGTGGTGCTTTATGTGATTATTCCGCTTGCGGCAGGCGCTCTTACCCGGAAGATGTTGATCAAAGAGGATGGTAATACGTCTGCCGTTGATAAATTCACAGGTTCAGTGAAGCCTTTCTCAATCATCGGCTTATTAGGTACCGTCGTATTGCTCTTTGGTTTTCAGGGGCAGGTTATTTTAGAAAGACCCGTTCTGATAGCCATTATTGCTGTTCCGCTTCTTATACAGTCCTACGGCATTTTTATTATTGCATACGGTGCAGCTTGGTTGTGGCGCATTCCGTTTAATGTTGCGGCACCTTGTGCACTTATCGGTACATCCAACTTTTTTGAACTTGCTGTTGCGGTGGCTATCAGCCTCTTCGGACTTCATTCTGGTGCGGCGCTCGCAACCGTGGTCGGTGTGCTTGTGGAAGTGCCGGTAATGCTGTCGCTTGTTGCACTTGCAAACGCAACACGTGGTTATTTTGCGGCTGAATAATCTGCGTTTTGGTTAGGAGTTTGATCATGTCTGAAGTTGATATGCCGAATATTCACGAAGATAGTTGGAAGGCTATTGATGAAACGGCATTGTTTACTCCTGATCAGGTAGGGCATAAGCCTAGAATTCTGCTGCTTTATGGATCGCTTAGAAAGCGTTCGTTTAGCCGGTTGGTGACAGAAGAAGCTGCTCGCATTCTAGAGCGTTTCGGGGCTGAGGTAAAAACCTTCAATCCAAGTGGGCTACCACTTCCTGATGATGATGTGGATGAAAGCCACGAAAAGGTTCAGGAACTGCGCGATTTGGTGCAGTGGAGTGAAGGCATGGTGTGGTGTTCACCAGAGCGCCACGGCAGCATGACAGGGATTATGAAGTCTCAAATTGATTGGATACCGCTTTCTCTTGGTGCTGTAAGACCAACACAGGGTAAAACATTAGCTGTTATGCAGGTGTGCGGTGGTTCACAGTCCTTCAATGCTGTGAACCAGCTCCGCATCCTTGGGCGCTGGATGCGCATGATTACTATTCCGAACCAATCTTCTGTAGCGAAAGCTTTTCTTGAGTTTGATGATAACGATCGCATGAAACCTTCTGGTTATTACGACCGTATTGTGGATGTGATGGAAGAACTGGTTAAATTCACGCTGCTGACACGTGGCCGTTCTGATTATCTGGTGGATAGATACAGTGAGCGTAAAGAAAGCGCTGAAGAGCTAATGGCTAGAGTGAATCAGCGTAAATTGTAGGCATTTTGCAATCTAAGCCATGTAAACGATCCTTGCATTTCAGGTGTGAGTTAGACAGTATCACGCGGTTGTTCGGTGGTCAGGGATCGTTTCATGTTGAAGGCTTTTCAGCTTTTCTTTTCTATGATGTCTTTGCTTGTGCTGGAGTACACAGCACATGCAGATGATAAAATTACTATCGCTATTGATGGCGGTATCCCTCCTTATGTTTACCCTGATAGTAAAGAGGGTATCGACGTTGATATCATAAGGAAAGCTGCGGAACTTGGTGGGCTTTCAATTGATTTTCTCGTCTCTCCCTATAACCGGGTTGAGCGCCTTTTAATTGATAAGAAGGTGCAGGCTGCTGTTAGTTATACTCCGAATTCAGAGTACGGGGCCGTTTCCATGCCTATTCGGTATTGGCATGATGGGCTTATCATTCGGCGTGGTGTGGATTTCTCCAGAGAGAACTGGGGAAACCTGAAATGGGGAACTTTCCCCGCCGTAGAAGCTTCTTTGGGTGAAGAAATCAGAGAGTTGTTGCCTTACCTAAAAACAGCAGAAATTATTGATAATACTCCGCAAGCCACCCGAATGATGCATGCAGGCCGGATGGATGCATATGTGGGGGATTTGGTGGCGTTTAAACATTATTTTGAAGGCCTGCGATCTGAAGAGGGTGGCGAAGATTTTGAAGTTATCCAGATTTACAAGCCTGTTCCCTATTATCTGATGTTTGTGAAACCTGCTAACAGAGACGCCTTTAACCGTGGTTTAAAAACTCTAAAAGATAGCGGCCAGTATGATTGGATTTGGGCGAAGCATATCTTGTTTGGCATTCAATCGGCGCAATTTTAAGCTCTGTTTTCTCGTAAAAATAGCATTATTTATTGGTTTAAACCCTATAGGTTATAGCCTTAGTGTGATTATATAACCTTTGATTGTGTACTTTGTTGCGCAATTGTCACAAAATGTGAAACATATGTAAAAAACAAGGGTGTATATTCTTATATTGTGTCGTAATTCATTGGCGCTACCTTATTTTCCCTCGCATAGTTTTTCCGTGATGCACCGCTTGGTGGGGAGTGGCCGAATGGCGTGTATCTGTGTGCATAAAAATGAAAAACTAAAAACAAACTAAGAAGGTAGGATCCTATGAAAAAGCATACAGCTGTCTGCATGAAAAGTGTTTCAGCGATTGCGTTGATGGCAACTGGTTTAATAGCCCCCTCTGTTGCCGCTCAGGATGAATATTCGCTCGAAGAAATCGTTGTAACAGCAACAAAACGCGCGTCCAGTATTCAAGACGTTCCATTCTCTATTAATGCCCAGTCACAGGCCGATATTCAGCGTTCCGGTGCGAAAAACATTGAGGACCTTTCAAGGAATATTGCTGGTCTTACGATCCAGAATTTAGGCCCTGGCCAAAGTCAGGTTTCCATCCGCGGTGTATCTGCGGGGCAGATTGTGCGTGACCAACCGGGTGTTAAAGAACAGGTTGGTGTGTATCTGGATGAATCTGTAATTTCACTCTCACTATTTACCCCAGATTTGGATTTTTATGATCTGAACCGTGTTGAAACACTTCGTGGTCCTCAAGGGACTTTATTCGGTTCTGGTTCTATTGGTGGTACGATCCGTTACATCACAAACCAGCCAAATGTTGAAGAATTTGAAGGCAGTGCTGAAATCGACTTGAACCAGGTTGACGGTGGCGGTTTTGGTGGTTCCGCTAAGGGTATGATCAACGTGCCGTTTGGTGATGGTTTAGGTGCGTTCCGTGCTGTTGCATACCACACTGAATATGGTGGCTATATTGATGCAATCCGTGAAGGTGGTACGATTGATGAAAATGTAAACAGTGGCAACCGCACGGGTGGTCGTTTGGCATTTACATTCAAACCTTCAGATACGGTGACTATTACCCCTCGCATTATTTATCAAGAGATTGATACAGATGGCTTTAACCGTCAGGAAGTATTTAATCTCTATGCAAATCCATTCACAGATGCATCTGCTGAAGGTGGCCGCGCACCGGTAACTTTTGAAGAACGCCAGCAGTTCCTTCTGCTTGATGAAGGTTTCAAAGATGAAACATTAATTGCAGATTTGAATATTGAAGTTGGGTTTGATGGCTTTGATGTAACAGCAATTTCAAGTTATACGGACCGTGACATTCTTGTAAGCCGTGATGCAAGCGCGCTTACAGGTAGTGTATCTGTAGATCTTGGTTTCCCTGATGAAGCTGTTCTGCTCCCATCCAACCTTCGTGATTCCACAAAAGTAGAACAGTTCACTCAAGAACTTCGTTTCTCGTCAAATGGTGATGGACCATTCCAGTGGATTATTGGTGGTTTCTATTCAAACACAGACCGTTTCTATCAGCAGTTCCTTCCAACACCAGGCTATGATGCATTCACAGATCAAGTATTAGGTGCTGGTACAGCTGAGGCAACACGTGCTGGCGTTGGCCCTGCGGATTCTCCGTTCTTCTCTGAACTACCGTATACGCTTGAACAAATCGCAGTATTTGGTGAAGTAAGCTACGATGTAACTGACCGCTTAAATATTACTGTGGGTGGCCGTTACTATGATTATGATGAAGAACGTGAAATTGATCAGGTTGGTCTCTTTGGATCTGGAACTGTGGATCAGGTAGATTCTACATCTTCCAATGGTTTTACACCTCGTTTCCTTTTGAGCTATGACCTGACTGAAGAAGTAACTTTGAATGCACAGGCATCTAAAGGCTTCCGTCTTGGTGGTGTAAATGATCCACTGAACACCCCGCTATGTAACCCGGAAGATCTGGATACATTCGGTAGTTTCCAGAACTATGATGATGAAACGCTTTGGAACTATGAAGTAGGTGTGAAAGTTAATACTGGTAATATCTCCTTCAATGCTGCTGCCTTCTATAACGATATCTCCAATCTTCAGGTAACACTTGATGCGGGCTCATGTTCTTCTCGTATTACCTTTAACGTTGAAGAGGCTCACACACTTGGTGTGGAGGCCGAATTCAAGGCACGTCTGTTTGATGGCTTTGATGTATCTTTCGCAGGTAGTGTTCTAGAGGCTGAGTTTGACTCTACTGTAACAAGCGCTGGTGCTGTGCTTGGCGGCGTGCGTGAAGGTAACCGCCTGGCGTCAACACCAGAATATAACTTTGGTACAACAGCAAGCTATACATTCCCGTTCGAGATTGCGGGTGACGGTGTTGAAGCATATGTAGCGGGTACATTCTCTGTACGCGGCAGTATCTTCACTCAGCCATCTGATCAGGAAGCGTCTGGTGATTTCGTATCGAACCTAGCGTTTGGTGGCGCTCCTGGCACGGATGTGACATCCGTAGACCTTGAGCTGGATTCATATAAAACTGCGAACCTGAGCTTCGGTATTTTCAAAGATGAATGGGAATTTGTTCTCTATGTGAATAACATCTTTGATGAAAACGCAAACCTCTCGTTTGATCGTGAGCGTGGTGGCCGTGCCCGCCTTGGCTTCCGTACGAACCAACCACGTACATTTGGTGCAGTTTACCGCATCAATTTTTAAATAGGTTGAATAGAAAAATAAGAGGGCGGTACCAATTGGTGCCGCCTTTTTCTTTTGCCAGTTTCATGCTCATGTAATAGTTGCTTGTATCAATTCAGGAAATATAGATGCGGGAAATACTATGCCCAAAAATCCATATATTGCCGTTATCAGTAATCCTGCCGCTGGACAGCGGAGTGGGCCTTTTCTGTGGGGGGTGATTAATCGCCTGAAGAAGAAAGGCGCTAAAGTTGATCTTATTGTAACTGAGGCGCCAGGCCATGCTGTGAAATTAGCAGCTGATTTGAGTACCGAGGGCAGCGTAGATTTAATAGTAGCTGCAGGTGGTGATGGTACGCTTAGAGAAGTGGCTGAAGGGTTAAACGGTAGCGATGTACCGCTTGGTATTATTCCGGCTGGTACAGCTAATGTAATGGCGCGGGAACTCGGCTATATGAAAAAAGGCATAAAATCCGTTAAGCGCGTTTCTAAAATCCTTCTGAAAAATCGAACACGTCCTGTTTATCCGTTTCAACTTACTCATGAAGGTAAAAGAACCATCGGCCTTTGTTGGCTGGGAGCCGGGTTTGATGCTGCGGTTCTGCAGTATGTGAACCCGTGGATGAAATCAAAGATTGGCAGGGCTGCGTTTGCACCGGCTATGATCACAACCATGATTAAAGAACCTCGTAAGCCTTCGGTGCCGTGGCAATCTAGTGATGTCACTGGGATGGCAGGTTGGATTATCCTTGCAAATATCGCGAAATATGCTGGGCCTTTTGTGCTTACTGAGAAAACGGCGGTGGATCAGCGGGGATTAGCCTGGTTGCGGTTTAAAAAGGCCGGGGCGATTGCTCGTCTTGTTGACCAAATACTATTACCTTTCAAGTCTCTCGATGTTCGAGGTGAAACACAAGAACTGTTGTCAGAGCAGGTAATAATTGGTGATGGTAATACACCTATTCAATTGGATGGTGATTTGATCGGGTTTGGCCCGGTATCGATTCAGCCGCAGGAAAAGCCGATCATGTTCAAGGCAGGGAAAGTTAATTTACGCTCTTGAACAGTTGCCGATCAAAATATTTGAGCATTGTCTTTAAATCTTTACCGCGTTTTAAAATCTGGTTGTTCATCCCCAGGATACGCCACATACCTTGTTTTCCGGCAAGTGCTGGTTCTTTGATAATACGGTAAAGCGGCATTTCACTTGCTCTGCGGTGGATTGAGAAAATTGCCATGTCGTCTAGGTGATCAATTGCATAATCATGCCATTCACAGGCAGCAACCATTTTGCCATACACATTCAGGATTTGATTAAGTTCTTGCCGCATAAAATACACGGTTTTTGAAGGCTTTTTTATCGAGCTATGAGATTGCTCAAAGGCAGGGTGAAATGATGCGCTAGTTTCGTCCATGGATGCTCCTTTGTATTAAATTTGCTCTAAAATGCGATAATACGCAAGAAAACTGCGATAAGTGGGGTTTAAATCCGGTTGACCCATCCCTATCTCAGTGGGATAAATAAGAAGGCCGATAAAAAAAGTAACAGTACGGCTCAAACACATATTGCGAGGATAAGACCCATGAAGAATAACGTATTCTTACGTCGTAGCTTGTTTGGTATGGCTGCAGCTGGTGTAGTTGCCGCGTCATTCATTTCAACAGGTGGTAATGCGACTTATGCCGATATGGCTTCTGAAACCAGAGATCTGGAAGAATTCACAAAAATTACCATCCTTGGTGCTGCTGAACTGGATGTTACAGCTGGCAAAAGCCAGGAAGTAACCGTGCGCACGGAGGATGATTTCCTTAAGGAAGTTCTGACGTATGTGAAGAATGGTACTCTTTACATTGATATGCGGGAGAAAGACCGCCGTCGCCGCTTCTGGGATAATGTTGATGTAGAAGTAAACATCAATGTTGAAAACCTTGAAGGCATTGAAGTGCTAGGCGCGATTGATGGTGACTTCAGTGATATTGATGCTGAAAACTTTGATATTGAAATCAAAGGTGCAGCCGACCTGGATATTGAAGGTACCTGCGGTACCCTTAACCTTGATGTAAAAGGCGCAGGCGACATTAATGCCAAGAACTTTGAGTGTTCAAGCGTTGAAGTGCAGGTAAAAGGCGCTGGTTCTGCGAGCGTTTACGCAAAAGAAGATATTGATGCCGATGTAAGCGGTGTTGGTTCGATTTCTATTTATGGCGAGCCGGCAAAGGTGCGTAAGCACGTTGGCGGTATCGGTTCAATCAGCATTAAATAACCAGCGACATTGAGGGGAAATACAATGAAATTCATCAAATCAGCAGCAGTGGTTGCAGCACTATCAGCTGTTTCTTTAACAGCAATGGCACGAGACGTAGCAGAGCAATCACGAAATGTAGGTTCTTTCACTGAGGTAACTCTTAAAGGATCTATGGATGCGGAAATCACTGTAGGTAAAGAGCGCTCAGTACGTGTGATTGCCGATGGTGATATTATTGACCGAGTTATCACCGAAGTGCGCGGTGACACACTTTACCTTGAAATGGAAAAGGGTTCCTACCGTAATATCAAAAAACTGGAAGTGATCATTACTGTACCAAAGCTTGAAGCTGCGGGCATCTATGGTTCGGGTGATATGAGCATTGAAAACGCAAAAGCTGATAGCTTCGAGCTTGACCTTAAAGGATCTGGCGATGCTGTGCTTTCTGGCGCTGAATTCGGAGAGTTCACAATCGATCTAGCTGGTTCTGGCGACATTAATGTTGAAGGTTCATGTAGTGGCCTGAAGCTTGATCTTCGTGGCTCTGGCGATGTATCTGCACGCCGTATGGAATGTGAAAATGCAGATGTTGATCTTCGTGGTTCCGGCGATATCAGCTTTTATGCATCAAAGCAGGCTGGTGTATCTGTGCGCGGTTCCGGCGATGTTGATGTTTACGGTCAGCCGAGTAATGTACGTTCAAACGTGCGCGGTTCTGGCGACGTAAATATTCGCTAAGCGATATATAAATATTCAAGAAAAAGCCTCTGCCAGTTTGGTAGGGGCTTTTTTATTGTACTGTTATAAACTAACGAAATAGAGCTATCTTTAAATGGCCTTAATTGGGCCTCGCTCAGGCCTTATTGGGGCTTCTATATATAGCTGTTGGCCTCGACTGGCCCAGCTAGCGGTTTCATGAACCTATGCCCCCTTATGACCGTACAAAACACAGCTGGGCCAGCTTTTCTCATCTATTCACTAAAGCGTTAGTTCTTCTTAGTTTTGTATAGCTCTATTGTGTTGGCTTATTTGTGGTAAGCTGGAGAGAATCCATGAAATTATATGAATTATGTGGTGAGAACAGGCAGGTATGTTTTGGGCCATATGTATGGCGCACCAAATATTTTCTCGCACATAAAGGCCTTTCTTATGAAACTGTGCCGTTGCGTTTTGTTGAAAAATCACAAATCGACGGTGAGGGTGCTCAGCGTTTTCCAACACTCGAAGATGGCGGCAAGCTGGTTGGTGATAGCTTTGAAATTGCACAGTATCTGGATGAAGCATATCCAGAAAATAAGATTTTTGGTTCAGAAGCAGAACTTGCTCAGGCCCATTCGCTTCAGGCATCTATCAACAGCATTGTGTTGTTCGGGATTTTCACTTGCGTTGCAGTAGATGTATGGAAACAGCTTGATGAGGCTTCTCAGGCCTATTTCCGGGACACAAGAGAAAAGGCAGTTGGGCAAAGCCTAGAGGATTTCGTATCGGGCCGTGAAACACGCGTTGAGGATTTCCGTAAGCAGCTTGATTTCCTACGGGCTCCTCTGGCGTCTTTCCCATACCTTAGTGGTAATCAGCCGGGTTGGCTTGATTATACGCTGATGGGTACTTTCATGTGGGCGCATACGGTTTCAGATTTCCAGCTTCTTGAAGAAAGTGATCCACTATACCAGTGGCGCGAACGGATGCTTGATCTATGGGATGGTAAATTCCGGGATGTGCCAAGGGCTGTGGCGCAATAACTTGCATGTTGGCGGGAATAGCTCTATCAAGAATCTCAATATTGATAATTAGTTTCATAGTGAAGAGCTGGGGATTTGCTGATGGATGTTTTGTTAGAAGCAAAACAACTGACAAAGCAATTTGGTGGGCTGGTTGCCGTCGACGGAATAGACCTTTCTGTAAAGAAGGGTGAAGTGCTGGGTTTTCTAGGGCCAAACGGTGCTGGTAAAACCACCACTATGAAAATGCTCACAGGCTTTCTCGCGCCAACAAGCGGGGAGGCCTCTGTGTGTGGGGAAACCGTTACTACCGGTAATGTAAAAGCCCGGGCTAAAATTGGCTACCTACCTGAAGGCGCGCCTCTTTACGGTGATATGACACCACGTGGGTTCCTGAGTTTTATGGCTGAAGCCAGACATATCCCAAAAGCTGAAATAGCGGATGTGGTGGAAAGTGCGGCTGGCGCCGTGCATCTTCACAGCGTTATGGAACAGCGTATTGAAACCCTTTCCAAGGGTTATAAGCGCAGGGTAGGGCTTGCTGCTGCAATTCTTCACGCGCCAGATGTTCTTATTCTTGATGAACCAACAGATGGTCTGGACCCAAACCAGAAGCACGAAGTGCGCCGATTGATTGAGGCAATGTCTGTTGACCGTTCGATTATTATCTCCACGCATATTCTTGAGGAAGTCGAAGCTATTTGCCACCGGGCTGTAGTGATTAATAAGGGCCGTATTGTTGCGGATGGCACGCCGACTGATCTCAAGAACCAGTCAGAATATAAAAACGCTGTTGTTATGCTGGTGCCAAAGGAGCAAGCAGAAAGGGCTGCCGCTGCTCTTAAGGGGTTAAGATTCATTGAACGAATTGAGGCTGCAAAGCAGGGTGATAACGTTCGTATGACCATTCTTGGCAAAGGACGCGGAGATATAGCAGAATCTATTTCTGATATCGCAGCCGTCAGCAATTGGCAGATTACGGAATTTTCTGTTGATCCGGGCCGGCTTGATGATGTGTTCCGCAGGCTGACAGAGGGGGAAGTATAACAATGCATATTTCCACCATCATAAAACGAGAGTTTGCCAGCTATTTTGCAACACCAGTTGCCTATGTGTTTCTGGTTATCTTCCTTGTTTTGCAGGGTATGTTTACTTTTTACATGGGCGCTTTTTATGAGCGTGAGCAGGCAGATTTAGTTTCATTTTTCACCTATCAACCTTGGTTGTTTCTGTTTTTGATGCCTGCCATTGGCATGCGACTATGGGCAGAAGAACGGAAAAGTGGCACTTTTGAACTACTACTCACGCTGCCAGTACCTTTGAGCGCAATTGTAATAGGTAAGTATTTGGCAGCCTTTCTGTTTGCAGCTTTTGCTCTTTTGCTGACATTCCCTATCTGGGTGACAGTGAATTGGCTGGGCGATCCAGATAACGGTGTAATTATTACTGGTTATCTTGGGTCTTTGCTCGTGGCTGGAAGTTTCCTTGCGATTGGCGCTGCGATGTCAGCTACAACAAAAAACCAAGTGGTAGCTTTCATCTTATCTGTATGTGCTTGTTTCTTCTTTATGGTTTCAGGCTTACCTATGGTGCTCGATGCATTCAGTAGCTGGGCACCTGAACCAATTGTTCTTGCTATTTCAAATCTAAGCCTTCTTACTCATTTTGATAATTTGCAAAAGGGTGTGATTGTAGCCAGTGATTTGGTTTATTTTGGAGCGCTGATTTTTGGATGGCTCTGGGTGAATCGTGTAGTGATCGAAAGTAAGAGAGAGGCGGGTTAACATGTCCAAGTTGTTGAGCCGTACATCTATTCAGTTTCTGCTTGCGGTTTTGATGTTCTTGTCGGTCACAGTGCTGGCTGATCGCTACTTACGAGCGTTTCGTGTCGATCTTACGGAGGGTGGTCTATATACCTTAACAGAAGGTACAGAAACCCTGTTGGCGGAAACTCAGGATTCCGTGTCTATGGAGTTTTATTTCTCCCGCACCCTAGCTACACCGTACCCTCAGCTTTTGAATTACGGGAAACGCGTCGAAGATATGCTCAGGGCTTTTTCCGTGGCGAGCAGTGGTCAAATCACTCTTTCTATTATTGACCCAAAACCCTTTTCTGAAGAAGAAGATGATGCGGTTGCCGCTGGCCTTAAGGGCATTCCAATGGGGGATGGTTCAGTCTTTTACCTTGGGTTGAAGGTGGCGAATGATCTGGATGGTGAAGCCATTATACCTTTCTTTACGGAAGAGCGGGAAAACTTCCTTGAGTATGATTTGGTGAAATTGCTTGTTTCTCTTGGAAACGAGAATAAGAAAACGCTCGCGCTTCTCACCAGCTTACCGATGCAGTTTGGCGCAGGAGGTGCACAAGCAGCTCTTTCCGGGCAGGGGCAACCCTATGTCATATATCAGCAGCTTCAGGAATTCTTCGATGTTTCCATGTTAGCTGCGGATTTTACGACCCTTCCAGATAGTACCGATGTGTTGATGGTGGTGCATCCGCCAGTTCTTACTGATGATCAGTTGTTTGCAATTGATCAGTTTGTACTGTCCGGTGGTCGTGCACTCGTGTTTCTTGATCCGCATTCGGAAGCGATGGATCCACGTGCCGTAACGCCACAAGCATCAAATCTTGGCCCACTCCTTAAAGCTTGGGGTGCTGAGATGCCAGAAGGTATGGTGGTTGGCGATGCGTCCTTGGCTCAACGTGTTCAGGTAGGCGGGTACGGACCGGATTCTATTAAAGACTATCTCTTCTGGCTCGGCATAAAGAAAGATTTCTTGTCGGCGGTCGATATTGTTGCAGGTTCTGTAGATAATCTGAATCTAGCCAGCAGCGGTGTGTTACTGCCAGTTGAAGGGGCTTCTACACGGTTTGATCCTCTTGTTAGTACAAGCGCTGTGGCGATGCTCTATGATGCGCAGCGTGCAACAGGACAACCGGACCCAGACGCTTTGCTGGGTGATTTTGTGGCAGACGGTAATAGTTATGCTCTGGTAGCTCGTTTGACAGGAGCTACAAAAACAGCATTTCCCGAAAAAGCGGAAGCTGGCATTACAGATGGCACGATTAATATCGTGGTAGGTGCTGATGTTGATCTGTTTGAGGATCGTTTTTGGGTGCAACTTCAGGAGTTGTTGGGGCAGAGAATTGTAGTGCCGCTTGCAGGTAATGGCAGTTTTATCCTTAACCTTGCCGATCATATTTCAGGCAGTGATTCTTTGCTCGAGCTGCGTGGACGAGGTGTGATGAAGCGCCCGTTTGGTGTTGTTGATCGGCTCCGGAAAAATGCAGAGGCAAAATACCTGGCAGAAGAGCGTATACTTCAGGAGCGCCTGCAGGTAGCAGAGCAACGTATTGCGGAACTTGAGGCACAACAGCCTGAAGGCTCTACAGTTTTCTCGAGTGAGCAAGAAGCGGAAATCGACTCCTTTAGGGATCAACTTCTTGAAACACGTAAGGAATTGAGGACAGTGAACCGTAATCTGCATGAAGAGATTGACGGCCTTGGAAAGTTGCTTGCCTTCATAAATATTGCTTTCGTGCCGATTATTATTGTCCTTTTCGTGCTTCTAAGGCTATTCATACGCCGCCGTAGGGCTGCTGTATAGAATTCAAAACGGACAAGGGCCAATGTCTGAAAGACTGACGAATATTTTAGGGTATCTCACACTCTTCGCAATTTTGGGTGCGATTTGGGTGCTGTTTGGAGAAGATCCTTCAAAAGAGCAGGGCGCTCGCAACGAACCAACTTTCTCAACTGTCGATCAAAAAATTAATGATGTTGAGGAAATTAATATCATTTCTGAGAAAGGGCAGGTTTCATTAGCCCGCACTAATGATGGTTGGGTTGTTAAAAGCAGAGATGCATATCAGGCTGATGGTGAAAAAGTTCGTGTCTTTTTGAGAGGGATTGCAAAATCTGAACGTAGAGAGCCAAAGACTTCCAACCAAAGCCGCTTTGACGTTCTTGGTTTAGGCTCAAAGGCAAAGACGGTTTCCCTTAAGGCCGCAGGCGGTGCAACTGTTCTTGAGTTTGCAATGGGGAAGCGTAAGGCAAATGCAACGAGTGGCCGTTCGTTAACCTACATCTATCAAGATACAGATACGCGTAGTTGGTTGGTCTCTGAGTTGGCAGAAGCTCAGGTCGACTCTGCCTGGTGGCTTGATCATTCTCTTTTCCGGTTTGATGATGCACGAGTGAGCGACGTAACGGTAAATGGTGTGTGGTTAACGCGTAAATTTGGTGATCAGGACTTTAAGCTTCAGGGTGTAAAAGCTAATGAGCAAGCACTGCCGAATTGGCAGTTACATTCACCAGCTCGTGCTATCGCAGATTTCACTTTTACTGATGCTAAAAAGCTTGGGAATCCGCTTGCCGAGCCGTTCGCAAAGGCTGTGCTGAATACATATGACGGTATGGTGGTAAACGTGGATATTTACCAGATGGATGAAGGTCGTTGGGCCAAAATATCAGCAGCATATGATGATACCCTTCGACTGGATCAGGCAGGGCTGAAAACGGCTGCGGAAGTACAAGCCGAAATTGCCTCTATTATGGCTGCAACACGCGAATGGGTGTTTAAGCTATCTGAGATTGACGCCGGTACTTTATCCTCCGTTCGGGCTGATTTTGTTAGTAATAAGCAATAAGCAGCATTATTTCATTCTAATGTAGGGGCTTGACGGTCCCTTATTTTTTCTTAAATGAAGAGCAGAAATTTGCGTCATACAAAGGCGTCACAAGTTAAATAATAAAGGTTCAAAATAAACAATGTCTGAAACGGTGAATAAGAAAACCGAAAAAATGGGTTTTGAGGCAGAGGTTTCCCGCCTTCTGCATATGATGGTTCACTCTGTTTATTCTGATAGAGAAATCTTCCTTCGTGAGCTGGTATCAAATGCGTCTGACGCGTGCGACAAATTGCGTTACGGGGTTCTCACAGATGCTTCTTTGAAAACAGATGGGAATGATTTTGGTATCGCCATCGTTGCGGATGCTGAAGCAAAAACCATTACTGTTTCAGATAATGGTATTGGTATGAACCGCGACGATTTGATTGCAAACCTCGGTACCATCGCGCGTTCAGGCACAGCCAATTTTGTTGACCAGTTAACGGGTGACAGCAAAAAAGATGTGCAGCTTATTGGCCAGTTTGGTGTTGGCTTCTACAGCGTATTTATGGTGGCTGGTGATGTTTCGGTAACGACGCGGAAAGCCGGTGAGGACACTGCTTGGCGCTGGGTCAGTAAGGGCGAAGGTTCTTACGAAATTGAAGAAGCTTCCAAGGAACATCAGGGAACAGAGATTGTTCTGCACATCAAAGATGATGCTGCAGAATTCCTTGAGCAGCACCGCCTGAGCAATATTGTCACTACATACAGTGATCATATCGAGGTGCCGATCACGCTTGCCATCAAAGGCAAAGAAGAAGCTGACGCAGAAGCGAAGATTGTGAACGAAGGTTCTGCTATTTGGGCGCGCCCGAAATCAGATATCACAGACGAGCAGTATACAGAGTTTTACCGTCACGTAGGCCACGCCTTTGATGAGCCTGTGCACCGCCTTCACTATAAAGTGGAAGGTATGCAGGAATATACTGTGCTTCTCTATGTCCCAACACAGAAGCCGATGGACCTGTTTGATCCAGCGCGTAAAAACCGTGTGAAGCTTTATGTGAAGAAGGTTTTCATCTCTGACGATTCCGCCGACATTCTGCCAGGTTGGCTCCGATTTATGCGCGGTGTTGTTGATAGCCAGGATTTGCCGCTTAATGTGAGCCGCGAGATGCTGCAGAACAACCCTGTTGTCAGTCGTATGTCGAAAGCCATTACCAAGAAGGTTCTTGGTGAATTTGAGAAAATGGCTGAAAAAGAAGCCGCGAAATTTGAAAACATCTGGGCCGAATTTGGTGGTGTGATCAAAGAAGGAATCTATGAAGATTTTGAACGTCGTGATCAAATTCTAAAGCTATCTCGTTTTAAATCTACTTCTGCTGAAGGCTGGACAACACTTGCTGATTATGTATCCCGCATGAAAGACAAGCAGGATAAGATTTATTATATCACTGGCACGGATGAAGAAGCATTGAAGCGCAGCCCGCAGCTTGAAGGTTTCAAAGCACGCGGCATTGAAGTGCTGCTCCTCGCTGATGCTGTGGATGATTTCTGGCTGCAGATGGTACCTGACTTTGAGGGTAAAGGCTTTGCTTCTATCACGCGCGGAACGAGCGATCTCGATGATATCGCAGGTGTGGAAAAGAGAGTTGAAGAGCAAGCGCCAGAGGGTGAGCTTACAACGCTTATCACTCTGATGAAGGAAGTTCTCGGCGACAAAGTATCTGATGTTCGGGCGTCTAACCGCCTTACTGATACGTCTTCCTGCCTAGTGGCAAGTGATACAGGTATGGATATGGCGATGGAGCGTATGCTTAAAGCTCATAACCAGCTTGATGCAGTAACAGCAAAAGTGCTTGAAATTAATCCGAGCCACGGCCTGATCAGAAAGCTTGCGAAGAAAGCAGGCGAAAAAGGCGCGATGGATACACTCGCTGATCCTGTTTGGCTTGTGCTTGATCAGGCTAAAATCCTGGAAGGTGATGCGCTTGATGATGCAGCGGCCTTCGCTCGCCGTCTGTCTGCTGCCATGGAAGCTGGTCTCGCGTAATAGGTCTGTTCATTAGAGATTTTGAAGCCTCGGTTTTCCGAGGCTTTTCTTTAGTCTTAATTAATACTAATTTAGTAATGAATGTGGTAAAATTCATCAAATACAAACGCTTAGTAATTGTGAGGCAACTCATGGGTGAAGCTTGTAAAGGGTTACATAAATTACTGTATGTGAGTGAACGCGATTTTTCGGTTCCATGTGATCTGGAACGCATTCTGAAAAATGCTCGACAGGTTAACAGAGAAAACGGCATAACAGGTGCTCTCTGGTATGACGGCAAGCAGTTTGTTCAGTGGTTGGAAGGCCCTAAAATAGCTGTTGAGAACGTCTATGCCCACATTCTCGACGCACGACAGCATAAAAATGTACGAACAGTTTACTTTGAGCCAACTTTGAAGCGTATCTACGCCGAGTGGTATATGGGGTATTATGGCGATTTCCGGGAAGACCCAGAAATTATGAATGTGCTCTCTAGAGATACCGGGGCAACCCTTTCAACGGATATGATGGTAAATCCAGCTTTGTGGCAAACTGAAGAAAGGCTGCCTGATTAGTAACTACCGGGTTTTCTTGATCCGCACACCCGTTATCTGGTTGCGAGATCGGGCGGTAATTTCAAACTGGAAGCCATCAAAGGTATATTGTTTACCCACGATCGGAATTGCTTCTGCATAGTGAATCACAAGCCCAGCGATCGTTGTTGCATCTTCGTCAGATAGATCCCAATCAAACATACGGTTCAGGTCACGGATGGAAACCGTACCTTCACTTTGAACGGTGCCGTCCGCCAACGTGCGTACGCCAGGGACTTCGAAATCATGCTCATCAGCAATATCGCCAACAATTTCTTCAAGGATATCTTCGAGGGTCACCAGTCCTTGAATGTCGCCGTACTCGTCAACAACCAATGCAAAATGCGCCTTGCGTTCAAGGAAGGCATTCAACTGTTCCTTAAGCGTTGTGGTTTCCGGTACAAACCAGGGCTTGGTCATGATGCGTTTGGCATTGAAACGGTGCATTTGCCCATTTGAGCGGCGAATAGCGCGCAGCACATCTTTGGCATGCAGGACACCAACGATATTTTCGACACTGCCTTCGTAAACCGGCAGGCGGGTGTAGGGGCTGCGAACAACAGCAGAGATAATATCCTGTGATTTTTCAGCTAGATCGATGGTTTGCATGCTGGAACGGTGCACCATTACGTCTTCAATCGTAACATCTTCCAGGTCTAGGATGGAGCCAAGCATGTGCTTGTCTTCTTTTACCAAACCGCCTTCCTGACCGTGGAGATCAATAGCACCGCGCAGCTCGTCCTGTGCGGATAGGGCGTGGCCCATCTCGGAAATATCAGCGCCAAAAAGCTTCAGGGTCAGGCGTACAATCTGGCGCACCATAGCAACGATGGGAGAAAAGACCGTAACGATAATATTGATAAACCAGGCCACGCTCAGAGCCATCTTATCGGGGTTCGCGATCGCGTATGATTTTGGCAGTACTTCGGCGAAGATAAGAACGAGAAGTGTCATCACCAGTGTGGCATATACTACGCCTTCTTCGCCTGCGATTTTGATAAGAAGGCTGGTCGCGAGCGCTGAAGCCAGAATGTTCACTAGGTTGTTGCCAAGCAGGATAGCGCCAATCAGTTTTTCCTTATCATCTATAAGTTTGGCAACTCGTGTTGCGCGTTTGTCTCCGCCGCGCATAAGTTGGTGAATACGAGCTTTAGAGGCAGCGGTTAGTGCGGTTTCTGAACCTGAGAAAAAACCCGAAAGCAACAGAAGCACAAAAATAATGCCTGCAGTTATCCAGAAGGCTGTATCAAACACCGTTGCCGCATCTTCCATGAAGCATGCTCCTGCTTTTCTTAAATAGATTATTTGCCGTTGATGGAGTTTTGCAGAACCGCTTCTACAAGATCAAGGTCTATCCCGCGACGCATCTCAGCTTTACCAATACCGCCAACGATAAAGCCAATATCACCTGCTTCAGCTTTTTTATCCTTGGTCATGTGCGCCATCAGGGTTTTAGCATCAAGCTCAACACCGATCTCGGAAGCAAAAGCCTTCATACCTACGGATTTAAGATGTTTTACGAGCCTGCTTTTTTCGCTTGTTTCAGCGAGGCCAAGTTTTGCGGATAGATCAAGCGCCATCACCATGCCAATACCCACACCTTCACCGTGAAGGAGGGTGCCATCATATCCGCATTCCGCTTCAAGGGCATGGCCGAAGGTATGGCCTAGATTGAGAAGGGCGCGTTTCCCGCTTTCCCGTTCGTCTTCAGCAACAATACGTGCTTTGGCCGTGCAGCTTTCTTTAATAGCGTAAATCTGTGCTGCCAGTTGTTGGTTGCTGTTTTCACCGCTTATTAGCGCATGGCCATTTTCTTCAAGCCATTCAAAAAAGTCTGGGTCATCAATAAGGCCGTATTTTACCACTTCTGCATAACCAGCCTGTACTTCACGTTTTGGAAGTGTGTTTAATACATAAGGGTCAATCACCACTGCTTTTGGCTGGTGGAACGCGCCTACTAGGTTTTTGCCGTACGGAGTGTTGATACCGGTTTTGCCGCCTACGCTGCTATCGACCTGCGAAAGTAGTGTTGTTGGTACCTGAATGAAATTAATGCCACGCAGAACTGAAGCTGCAGTGAAGCCTGCTAGGTCGCCGATAACGCCGCCACCCAGTGCCAGAATAATATCTTTGCGCTCTATGCCTGCGCTGAGCATATCATTAAGTAGTTTTTCAAAAACACTGAAATTCTTGGTACCTTCACCAGGCGTAAGAGTGAACCATTTCTGGCTGATATCTTCCCGATCCAGCGTCGCTGTTACTTGTTTTTTATAAAACCCTGCAACTGTCTCTTCGGTTACAACAAATACACGTTTGTTCTTCAGGTGAGGAGAAACATAGCCACCGAGCTCAGAGAGGGCACCGCCTTTAATGATAATATCATATGACCGATCACCGAGAGGTAGATGAATGATCGCTTGCTGGTCGGTATCTTGTGTCATTTAGCGGACTTCCCTGTCGTTGAGTGCTTTCAGAATATTATCAACGACTGTTTCATGTGGCCCAGCGCCGGACATCACTTTCAAATCAGCTTTGTCGTAAAGCGGGGAACGCTCGTTGGCGAGCTTGGTCAAAATCTCTTTTGGGTCACCTTGTTTGAGAAGTGGGCGTGTATCTCTGCGGCCAGTTCGTTCCACTAGCGTATCGATGTCTGCGTCCAGCCAGATGCTCAGGCCTTTATCTTTGATCATGCGGCGAGTTTCCTGATTGATAAAAGCACCGCCGCCCGTGGCAATAACTTGTGGTGTGCCATCAAGAAGGCGGGAAATTACGCGGCGTTCGCCAGCACGGAAATCTTCTTCTCCATATTCTTCAAAAATCTCAGAAATCGTCATGTCGGCAGCTTTTTCAATTTCATGGTCTGAATCCACAAAATCCATACCAAGTTTTTTCGCTAAGCGTCTGCCAACAGTGGTTTTACCAACACCCATCAGGCCCACAAGCACAATGGTGCGGTCCACTCCAAGAGCGCTTGGATTGATAACACTTGTTTGTCTGAAATGTTTGCGTCGTCTAGGCATACTTGCCTTTTATAAGCCCGCCCCGGTTTGACCAAGTGTTTTTTTTGAAACCATTTTTAAAAACTGATGGGCATTTGAGTGGTTATTTGCTTTTTGATAAATTGAATATAATTCAAGTAATAAATGAAAAGTGATGTGAGGGGGAGATCATGATTAAAGAGTTTTCGCTGCAAAAACCGCTTGAGGGCGTAAAAGTAATCGAACTATCCACAATGATCACAGCCTCGCTTGCGACCATGATGCTCGCTGATCAGGGAGCAGAAGTCATTAAGGTTGAAGCCATCACAGGTGATCCTCTCCGGCTACTCGGTACCAGTAGCAATGGTATATCTGCCATGTTTAATAACTGTAACCGAGGCAAGAAATCTGTTGCGGTTGATCTAAAGGATAATGCCGCTCAAGCTGCAGTTCGCACACTTATGAAAGATGCAGATGTTGTGATCCATAATTTCAGGCCCGGTGTGATGGACCGCTTGGGCCTAGGGAGTGAACAGCTTCGCACCGATAATCCATCACTCATCTTTGTTGAGATTAATGGTTTTGGAAAAGATGGCCCTCTCGCGAATGCACCAGCTTATGATAGTGTTATTCAGGCACTTAGCGGTTTAACGGCCGTACAATCAGACGGTGGCCGTCCTGGGTTTATGAAAACACTGCTTTGCGACAAGGTAACGGCCTATACTGCGTGGCAGGCGATTACTGCAGCTTTATATGTTCGGGAACGTTCAGAAGATCAGCAAGGCCAGCATATAGATATCTCCATGCTTCACGCCATGTTAGCTTTCATGTGGCCTGACTGTATGGCAAATGAAACCTTCCTTGATGATGGTATTCCTAAGTCTCCTAATATTGCAGACGTGTTCTGGGTAACAACCGTTCAGGACGGCCATATATCTATTATGGCTGCTACAGATGATCAGTGGGCGGGCGTGTTCCGTATCCTTGGGAAACCTGAACTGATAGATGATCCACGCTATGCAGACCTCTATGGTCGGGTGAAGCATATTGGTGAACTAAGGGAAATAATGAATGCAGGTTTTGCTAAATTTACACTGAAGGAGTTATTGGCACGGCTAAAAGATGAAGATGTGCCTGGGACAGAATGTCTGGATAGGGAAAAGGCTATAACCCACCCACAAGTAACTGCGCTTGAACTTGTAGAAGAGCATGCTTGTAGTGTTATGGGGAATCTTCGAGCTGTTGCGCCGCCAATTTCTTTTGAAGGTAAGCGAGGGTTGTCTGGATTACCTGCGCCAAAATTGGGCCTTCATACGAGAGAGTGCCTGATGACTGCAGGGTTATCTGAAGATCAAATCAAAGCCTTTGAAGCAGAGAAACGCATCTTTGTAGCTAGTTGAGCATTTTAAAATTCCTTAATTCAGCCATAGTGATGTTTTAACCTCTAAACTATCGGAGGTGTGATCGTTCTTTTTAAAGCCTTAGCCTAGACTCGCGGTCATGCATCCTTTAAGAGGTTGAATAAGCTATTTTATAAGGTTCGGCATTTAAGGTTTTATTGATGTCCAGATTGACACAAATTTTGTTGGTGGCAGGAGCTGTACTGTTGGTTGGTGGTGCCGTGTTTTTAATGACATGGGATATCCCAGCACCGTCTGAAAAGGTGACGAAAACATTAAATAATGATCGCTTCCCTTCTTAATAAAACTTCTCGTATCGCAATCGCGTTTAGTGTTGTCGGTATGATGGCAGCAAGCAGCGTGCTTGCGCAAGATGAAGCCGAAGAGAAAAAGCCACAGGAAACACCTGCGGTGGAAACCGCTGAGCCTAAAACTCAGAACAGGTTTTTTCTTGGTGGCCGTCCTGCACTGAAACGGCAGGTAGGTCCCTCTATAGGGAAGCCAAAATCAATACTGCCTCAGCCATTCGTACCCAAAGGTAGTGTTAAAGTGCCGCCGGCTCCTGCTTTATCATCTGATATAGCGGAAGGCGAAAAGCTTGCTCTAGTAAATGCTGAGCAACAGGAAACCCAGCAGGGTGAATTGCCACAGGTACAGGATCTTCAGGACGCATCATTACCTGCTGATGACTTTTCTGAAGCATCGCTGGCGCTTTTTGATCCGTCTGGTATGGATGCCTCTGGAGAGGCGGGTAACGGTTTTTCTGCCGATTTCTGGCAAGGTTATGACCGCGCATCTTATAAAGAACGATTAAAAGATTTTGAAAACGCTGCAGGTTCTCCTGCGCTTGTGTCTATTGCTAACAAGCTTGTTCTTTCCGCAGTGCCAGTTGACCCGGTTGAGGATGAAGCTGTGATTGTTGAATTTATTTCAGCACGTCTGGATCTTTTGCAAAAGCTTGGAAATGCCGAAGGATATAGCGCGCTTCTTGCAGCATTGCCTGCCGGCCGTGATTGGACGGCGCTTGCAAGGTATTTTACCAATGCTTACCTCGTAAAAGGTAATGTGGCGGACGCTTGCATACTGGCAAGTCAGCAGCGTGAAACTGATAACGACGCTTACTGGCTTCGGATGACCGCTTTTTGTAAAGCGATTGAAGGCAACCGTACTGCGGTGGACTTTGAGCTAGGAATTCTTGAGGAAGTATCTCAGGTTCAGCCAACCTTTTATCAATTGATTGATAAAATTCTGGTGGAGGCTGAATTGCAATCATCAGGTGGAGTGTCTACAAAAGTCGACTTAACTGCACCGCTACAGGTTGATCTTCTTGAGGCTAGTATGGCCCGCCTTGCCGGTGTTGGTGTGCCTGAATTAGCACTAGAGAATGTAAATCCACTTGCGGTTGCTGCCATTCTTTCCAATCCCAATGTTGCGGGGGCTGTGAAAGCTGATTTGATGGGGCTTGCTGTTCGCGAAGGCTGGGCAACTGGCGATGTGTATGCGCAGTTTGCGCGTGCTTATCAACTAACACCTGATGAAGTTGAAGCAGCAAACCAGCTAGCAGTGGATGATCCTCGGTTTTCTATTGATGCGGTTCTTGGTAATCAGGCTGGAAATATAAAGAACCCCGAGGAACGTGCAAACGCACTGAAGCTCGCGTGGGAACGTTCTGTTCGTCAAAAATATGCATCGGTAGCGGGTGGTGGCCTTGTAGCTCTTTCTACGGATACTGCGCCAAACGCGGGCAATATTGAGACGGTTGGTATTTTGGCACGTGCGGCTCTTGTATCGGGTGATCTAGATGCTGCAAACGGTTGGTATCGTGCCGTAAGAGCGCAGTCGGCAGGTGCAAATGATGCTGCAGATATGCTGCTTGTTGAGTTGGCACCTTTGGTGGCGTTGCTGACAAGCGATGATTTCAATGCAGGCTTTCTGGAAGGTTGGTGGCAAGCACTAGAAGCTGACGAGAAGCGTTTTGAAAAAGCAAATTTGATGTTCACGCTTGTTGAAGCCCTTGGGCATACTGTCCCTGAGAATATGTGGACTCGCCTTGAAGAAGGACCAGCTGTTTATGGCGGGCAAACCCCTTCTCCTGCGCTGTGGCGTAAATTTCTGATTACGGCAAATGGCGGTGATAAACCAAAGACGCTTGCGCTTGCTTACCGCTTACTCTCTGAAGGTGGCCCTGCTGGTGTACCTGCGGCACTTGCTGGTTCTTTGGTTGGTAATCTAGTGGCGCTTGGCTTGAATGACGAAGCAAGGCTTATCGCGACAGAAATGCTAATTTCTCAAGGTATCTAAGCCATATGAGTGATCGGGAAATTCTGGCGCAATTTCTGGAAATGTTAGCGGCAGAAAAGGGTAGAGCGCAGAATAGCCTGAAGGCCTATGAGCGTGATCTGAGCCATTTTCTTGAAAACTCCAATACTGGTTTTATGAATGCGTCTGCAGAGAATATCAGAGAATATCTGGCATTCCTGCATGCAGAAGGCATGAAAGCTGGAACTGTTGCACGCAGGCTTTCAGCCATTCGGCAACTATATCTCTTTATGTACCGTGATGGGCTTCGCGCTGATAACCCGGCAACGAATATTGAGAGCCCCAAGCTTGATCAACCACTCCCTAAAGTGCTGTCAGAAACTGATGTAGATAGATTGTTGGATACAGCCGAGCAACAGGCTCAGTCTGGCAAAATGGAAGATCAAAGGCTTCATGCGTTGATGGAAACACTTTATGCGACAGGCCTGAGGGTGAGCGAGCTTGTCACGCTGCCTAGACGAGCGGTGGGGACAGATACCACCATGATTATGGTGCGCGGTAAAGGAGGGCGGGAGCGGATGGTCCCGCTTGGTAATAAGGCTCGACTTGCACTGCTTTCATATTTGAAATCATTGAATGAGACTAAAAAAGAAGAAAGCGGATATCTGTTTCCGTCACGCGGGAAAGAGGGGCATCTTACTCGCCGCAGGCTTGGACAGCTTATCAAAGATTTGGCGGTGGCGGCGGGTATTATGCCTTCAAGTGTAAGCCCACATAAACTGCGGCATGCTTTTGCGACACACTTGCTCGCACATGGTGCTGATCTGCGTGCTGTACAGCAAATGTTGGGGCACGCCGATATTTCCACGACGCAAATTTACACCCATGTGCTTGAAGAAAGGTTGAAAAATCTGGTTTTAACCAAACATCCATTAAGTGATGGATAAGTGGTTATTCTGCTTTACCGTTACGGAATAGTGGCATTGTCTTGAAATGCGTTGACGTTTACGTAAACATTTGAAGGCTTGACATAGAGCGCTGCATCAAGGATTTTGCGCGCAAATTGAAAACGTGCTTTACTGTTCTAAACAACAGGGGCGCAAAATGAGTAAGGATACGGGCGATATGATGACGTTTCTTGAGTTTGAAAAACCGATCGCTGAACTTGAAGGTAAAATCCGCGAGCTAAGGAGCTTTGCAGGTGGTGCCGGGCAGGTTGATATTTCCTCAGAGGTTGGTCAGCTTGAAACAAAGCTCAGTAAACTTCTTAAAGAAACATACGCAGGTCTTTCGCCAAGCCAGAAAATTCAGGTGGCACGTCATCCAGAACGCCCACACTTCCAAGATATTGTGGGTCATCTTTTTGAAGACTTCACACCGCTTGCTGGTGACCGGGCTTTTGGTGAAGATGAAGCGCTTCTTGGTGGTCTTGCGCGTTTCCGCGGTCAGGCATGTGTTGTAATGGGTCATGAAAAAGGGTCCGACACGGAAAGCCGTATCCGCCATAATTTTGGTATGGCACGTCCTGAAGGATACCGTAAAGCTATTCGCCTTATGGATATGGCTGAACGTTTTAATCTACCCGTACTGACACTTGTGGACACATCCGGTGCATACCCGGGTGTAGGTGCTGAGGAACGTGGTCAGGCAGAAGCGATCGCCCGCTCGACAGATAAATGTCTGCAGGTTGGTACGCCGCTTGTGACATGTATCGTCGGTGAAGGCGGTTCTGGTGGCGCTGTGGCAATTGCTGCGGCCAATAAAGTATTGATGATGGAGCATGCTGTTTACAGTGTGATTTCCCCAGAGGGCTGTGCGTCTATTCTGTGGCGTACAAACGAAAAAGCAGCCGATGCAGCTAACGCTCTTAAGATCACGGCTCAGGACCTCTTAAATCTGGGTGTAATTGATGGTGTGGTAGCAGAGCCGCTTGGTGGTGCGCACCGCGATCCGTCACGTGCAATGAACATGCTGGGTGATACCCTTGAAGATGCTCTCAGAGACATGGCGGGTGTATCTGGTGACCGTTTACGCGAACTTCGCAGAGAGAAATTCCTCGCTATGGGTAATGCAGGCTTATAAAGCTGACGAATCGGCGGAATCAAACAGGTTTCGAGAAGGCTGGGCACTAGATTTAGTGCTCGGCCTTTTTTCATGTTACTAAAAAATTACAAGATATTGTGGGCCTTCAGAAGTTTTTACACTTTATCTTGACGGCGAGAATCTCCCACCGTATTCTGTGTGCGTTACGAGGTTGGAGCGACTCGAAGGGGCTAATTTGGAGTCTTCCAAACCAGTAGTTTAGTGAAAATTATATAATAAAGTCAGTCTGTTCGACTTTTGTTCTTGTATCAGTTACAATGAAACCATTGTTTCTGTGAACGGTTGAGGATTGTCTTATATCGGGCGAATGTGTCCTAGGGAGATACGGGCAAAATGTTTGAGGTTACCCATTTCGAACACGGTGGTGCGGTTACTGTTGATCGCAGTCGAGATGACCTTCTTACAGAATTTGGTAAGGAGACACTGAAGGACAGATATCTGATGCCGGGGGAAAGCTATCAGGATTTGTTCGCGCGTGTTGCTTCTTTCTATGGCGACGATGCTGCTCATTCGCAGCGCCTGTATGATTATATCTCCAAATTGTGGTTCATGCCTGCAACTCCTGTTCTATCGAATGGTGGTACAACACGCGGCCTTCCTATCAGTTGTTTCCTTAACGAAGCACAAGATAAACTTGGATCGATTGTTGACCTGTGGACAGAAAATGTGTGGCTTGCTTCCCGTGGCGGCGGTATCGGTTCCTATTGGGGTAATCTGCGCTCTATTGGTGAAACTGTAGGCGGTGTTGGTAAAACAAGCGGTATCGTACCTTTCGTACGCGTTATGGATAGCCTGACACTGGCGATTTCTCAAGGTTCACTGCGCCGTGGTTCTGCTGCGATTTATCTGCCTGTAAGCCATCCTGAAATTGAAGAGTTTACCGAACTTCGCCGCCCAACAGGTGGTGACCCGAACCGTAAAACGCCAAACCTGCACCATGGTGTGTTGTTAACTGATGCGTTTATGCGTGCGGTTGAAGCTGATGAAGAATGGGCGCTTACAAGCCCAAAAGATGGCCACGTTGTACGTACAGTGAACGCACGAGCGCTTTGGATCCGCATCCTTACTGCGCGGGTTGAAACCGGTGAGCCGTATATCATTTATTCCGATACTGTGAATAACCAGATGCCTGAGCACCATAAGCTCGCTGGTCTTACAGTAAAAACATCAAACTTGTGTGCTGAAATTACGCTCCCAACTGGTGTTGACCACCTTGGTAATGAGCGTACAGCGGTTTGTTGTTTATCAAGCCTGAACCTTGAGCACTATAAAGAATGGAAAGACGACAAGAACTTCGTTCCTGATGTAATGCGGTTCCTTGATAACGTTCTGCAGGACTTTATTGACCGTGCACCAAGTGAAATGGCGAAAGCTCGCTACAGTGCTATGCGTGAACGTTCTGTTGGCCTTGGTGTTATGGGTTTCCATAGCTTCCTTCAGAACAATATGATCCCATTTGAAAGCTCTATGGCGAAGTCCTGGAACTTTAATATCTTCAAGCATATTCAGGCTGAAGCAAACCGTGCTTCTGAAATGCTTGCGTTTGAGCGCGGCCCGTGCCCTGATGCAGCTGATTATGGCATTATGGAGCGTTTCTCCAATAAAACAGCGATTGCGCCAACGGCTTCTATTTCCACAATTTGTGGCGGTGCGAGCCCAGGCATTGAGCCGATCGCGGCCAACAGTTATAACCAGAAAACACTCTCTGGAAACTTCATTGTGCATAACCAGGCGCTGACCAATCTTTTGGAAGAAAAAGGTCAGAACACTGAAGAGGTCTGGACAAGTATTACAGTGAATGAAGGTTCTGTTCAGCACCTTACATTCCTGACTGATGATGAAAAAGCTGTCTTTAAGACGGCATTTGAACTTGATCAGCGCTGGGTCGTTGAACTTGCAGCTGACCGGGCCGAGTATATCTCTCAGGCTCAGTCTGTGAATATCTTCTTGCCAGCGGATGTGCACAAGCGTGATTTGCATCAAATTCACTTCCAGGCATGGAAGAAAGGTTTGAAGAGTCTTTATTACTGTCGTTCTAAATCAATTCAGCGGGCTGAGGTTGTTGCAACCGGCTCAACTGAAAAGAAGCTTACTGAAGAGCAGTTACAATTAGCTGCCGCAGCGAATTCTTCGACAGATTATGAAGAATGTCTCGCCTGCCAGTAAAACCTTAAAACATATTTAAGAACAAAGCCTTCTGATTTTCGGAAGGCTTTTTTTATGGGTGTTTTTCTCTTTCTGTCTCATCAAAATGTGAAACCAATATTTTGTCGTATTGGTACATAATGACTCTTTTTATTGAGTCTCATTCATCATTAATGTTATGGTGGTATATAAGCTGATTATATACACTATATAGTTTATATTTTGATAAACTATAGTTTGTTTTTCTATTGAACTATTTTGGTCACAAAAGGCCACAAAAAAGTGAATCAGACTTTAAATGCTGTATGGGGAATATAGCGGCATATTGGGGGCGTCAATATCCCGGAGGGAGGAAGGGAGCGTTGCCTTGAAGGTGTTGATTATAGATAAGGCTGATATTTACCGTATAGGCTTAGTTAGCCTTTTGCGTGATATGAATTGTTTCTCTGATGTCATTGAGCTTGAAGACGAAATTGAGCTTATTGATTTGGTTAGTCAACTCGATGAAATTTCTCTTGTAATTTTGAATCCAGAGTTTTCTGAATATCCTGCAATTAGTAGTGTGAGTTATGTTTGCCGTTTGATGCCTAAAGCAAAGGTTATGTTGATCTCTGATGAGGAAGATTTGATCTGTGATGGTGTGGAGGTGATTGATCGAAAACAACCAGCCTTTGCCTTAAAATCACTTATCAATGGCGAATTAAAAAAACGGCGTAGTACACTAGAAAAAATAGATGTATTCGGCGTGGATCAATCTATCCGGGATGCGCGCCATAGTATTTTCTCAGGTTTATCGCAGCGACGTTTGCAGGTGTTGAAGTTAATTGCGGATGGTCATAGCAACAGAGAGATTTCTGCAATGCTTGGCCTGAAGGAAGGGACGGTGAGAGCCCATGCTCATGCAGTGCTTAAACGCCTAGGGGTAGAGAGCCGCACACAGGCAGCTCTCATGTACCGTAATGTAAGCGGCATTGCAGCCCCTTAAGGCTTTAATGGATACCCGAGTGGCGTACCGGAAGGCCTTGGTTCTACAAGTAACCAATATAGCATGTTGTTGATGAACACCTTTGATTGGGTCAATCCGATATGGTCGTATGGCAGGATCATCACATTGTCAAAGGCGATAGGTGATCTGAGCTTTGGGGTCCAAACACTTAAATTTCCATCTTCTCGCTCATCCATTAAGGCAGAATAACGCACAACGGTGCCATCGCCGGGCATTTCAGAAAGCGTTATGAATTTCCGTTTTTCGGCATCAAACGCAACGGTGCGCATGGTTGGATCAACATCACCCAGTACCAGATCAAAAAGAAGACGTTCTGGAGGTGCTGCTGGAATATCGATAGCTTCAGTGAAACGTCTTGCTTCTTCCAAGTGTGTTTTGAGTGTGTGGTGAGCGATCCTACGCCGTTCTTCTGCGCTTTCAATTTCAGGGAATAACCGAGCAAAAGTTTTATCCATTTTAGGATCCAGCAGGCCCCACTGGTATCTCTCCCATGTTTTAATATCATAAAGGGAGCCTAGAGGCCTGTTTTCCATATCAACCACTGTGTTGTGCCTGTCGCGAGGCAGTAGTTGGTACAGAGAGGCGAATGAACCTAAAACACCCTGGTTGTAGAACGGTAGAAAAGGCCAGCCGAAGTTTTTACCATTTACAAGTTCGGTAAGAGCGTGAACCGAGCCTGCGTTCGGTGTGCCAATAAGAATAACCCGTTCTACGCCCAGTGAACCCGACCAATCCAGAATGGGGGCGGAGCCATCTTCAGGCAAACCCTGTTCACCGTACCTCAGCATAAAGCGGGTGAGGAGGCCCCCCATAGAGTGGGCAACGATATCAACCTTTACATCTGCATCTTCAATCCCGTAACGAGTCTCATAAATACGGGCGGTATGTTCCCTTACAGACTGGATAAACCGAAAGAGGCGTTTGGAATTTTCCGCATTCGAAAGGCGCCAATCATAATCAAACTGAAAGGCTGTATAGTGGGTATCATCGTAAATTTCATCATTGGCGTCCCCGATTTGCTTTTCGCGGTATCCACCAATGCTAAGGGCTTCGATAATCTGGGCATATGCTTTGATTTTCAGAGGAATGCCTAAAAGCTGTAGTTTAATTTCCTCAAGTGCGCCGTTTGGTTCCACATGGCTCCAGTTGGTTAATGAGCCGTCTGGATAAATATAGGGCGCGGTAATACGTTTCAGGCCTTCGTCTTTTTGCGGGTCTGCGGCGCCTGAAACAAAAGCCCCCCAAACGACTTGATCATCCCGAATATCTTTTAACTTGGAACCAAGAATGCCTGGAATAACAATAACCGGATTCCGGTATGGAGTTTGTTGGGCTGCTTTTTGATTGTAAGTAAGTTCCAGCGCTGGCTCTTTGATTGAAGAGGAACATGCTGACAGCACAGCTAATAAAGCGATAAGTGCAAATGGCTGTATAAACTTAAACATGGATTTTTCCTGCGAATTGGCCCCACTGGTTACTATCCCCCAGAGTTTTAAAACTAGCGCTGAAAGTCAATTAATAATTCTCCTGCTGAATGAACTGTTTCTATGCGAAAAACGTATAGTTCTATGAAACTGAGTCGCTTTTATAGGGCGTTGAATGCTCTGTTTTTTGCCCTTTGATATAGAAAAGTGATGCCACCGTAAAAATGGCGTCAAGAGCAAATATTGTGTTTCTTCGTTTCACATACACTAATTGAGGGGTTATAGTGACCAATAAATCGGTTTGTTTGCGCCTTGGGGCTAAGGCGCTATTAGGGGAATTAGCTAAATGGCTGACGGTGGTACTTTTGAAAGAACAGGGCTTCTCGAAGAACGGCATGTTTATAAACCGTTCCGGTATCCTTGGGCGTATGAAGCGTGGTTGAAGCAGCAACAGGTTCATTGGTTGCCTGAAGAAGTGCCGCTTGCTGAAGATGTGCGTGATTGGGCACAAAAGCTGTCAGAGCCAGAGAAGAACTTGCTTACGCAGATTTTCCGCTTTTTCACCCAAAGCGATATCGAAGTGAACAACTGTTACATGAAGCACTATACAAAGGTGTTTATGCCGACAGAGGTTCAGATGATGTTGTCTGCTTTCTCAAATATGGAAACAATCCATATTGCTGCATACAGCCACCTTCTTGATACCATTGGTATGCCAGAAAGTGAATATTCTGCATTCCTTAAATATAAGGAAATGAAGGATAAATATGATTACATGCAGCAGTTTAACAGCGATGATCTTCGCTCAACTGCCATAACGCTTGCTGTGTTTGGTGCCTTCACTGAAGGCCTGCAGTTGTTCGCAAGTTTTGCAATGCTGCTTAATTTCCCACGTTTCAATAAAATGAAGGGTATGGGCCAGATTGTAACCTGGTCAGTACGGGATGAAAGTCTGCACTGCGAGAGTATTATCAAGCTCTTTAAAACCTTGATGGAAGAGCAGCCGCATCTTTGGGATGATCAGATGCGTAATGATTTGCGTACGGCCTGTAAAACCATCGTAGAGCACGAGGATGCCTTCATTGACCTGTCATTTGGGCTTGGTCCGGTTGAAGGCCTAGAGGCACAAGAAGTGAAAGATTATATTCGCTATATTGCTGATCGCCGCCTACAGCAGCTTGGGTTAGAGGCTGAATATCATATTGAAGCGAACCCGTTGCCGTGGCTGGATAGTATGCTGAATGCGGTTGAGCACACAAACTTCTTTGAAAACCGCGCGACCGAATATTCTAAAGCAGCAACCCAAGGCACATGGGAAGATGTCTGGGATTAATTGATAATAGTGTTCACTAATAAAAAGGGTTACATGAGATTTTACTCGTGTAGCCCTTATTTTCTGCGGGCTGCAGTACCAACTTACCAGTACTCTTCAATCTTGAAAGAAAAGTGGAAAATCGATCGATAAAATTGTTCGAATTTGTTCACTATTTTTTATAAGATACTGAAATAGCGTTACTTTTACTGAACTTAGTTGTGAGGGGGTGACGCTGAGACTTGGTAGTTATATTCCACAAGAGCCTTTTGAAGGGCTCTCAAAACAAGAAATAGCGGAAATAGACCTGCCTGAAGGTTTTCCATTTCTTCTTTGTGCATCTGATTGCCAGGTTGATCGGGTTTCATTCCATTATTTTTTGAGTAGGTATCGTGGAGTGAAGGTCTATCGCTCCAACGTAAAGCACTCTCACCCTCTGTATTTTCGAACTCATTTGTCAGTAGGAAGTTTAAGAACTGCAGCTGATAACATTAGGCTATGGCTGGGGTATCTAAGTTATATAGGTAAAGTACTAACTGAAGGTAGCGTGAGCGATTTTAAGGCCTTTGTAAACGGTTATGCAATTACTCGAAACCGCATTACAGGTCAGCTGCTGTCAAGGTCAACTGTTAGGGCTAGAATTGGACATATTAGAGACTTTATTCTCTTTACCAACTATCTGGGTGTTACTGATATCGACCCGAACGAAATCAGCCCAGATAAAATTGGAGTTTCTGGGAGAGATATAGCTCCGAGAATTAGAGTCATTACTTATGAAGAATGGAAAAAACTTCGCCACTGCCTAGGTGGGTTGCCAGAGGATAGTGCCTCTCCGCAAGAGCTGTGTCGTGATCGTTTAGTATTTGAAACTATGATCCACACAGGACTACGTGTCACAGAAGTAATCAGTCTAACGGCGCCTCAGATATTGGCTTTGGAATGCGAGCTACCTCGAGTCGATGAGGCTAGAGAAATGGAAGCTGTTTCGCTCTACTTGACAAAAGTTAAAGGTGGACCAAGACGTGCTCGTACGGTTTTGTTCCCGGTGTGGTTGGTCAGAAATTTGTTGATTTATATTGATGATGAACGACGCCAATCTGCTGCCGCCTTTCGACAGAATAATAAGAAAGCTGCTCCAAATAACTTGTTTTTAAATCATTCCCATAGTCGGCGTAATCCAGGTGGTGCGCTTAAGCCTGGGCGACTAAAGGGTATGATTAAAGAGTACTGTATTCAAGCCGATTTATTGCGCGAAGTTGAATACCTAAATATGGGCACTGGGGAATATAGAACCAACCTCATATCGAAGTTTTCCGCACATGATCTTCGGCATACTGCGGCGGTTTGGAGATATGTCGCTGCTGTACAGACCGGTGATAGGGCTCCTATGAAAACGGTCCAAATTTTATTGGGCCATAAGTCAGAGGCTACTACAGCCAACATTTACCTTCAGATATCTAGCCAGTTTGAAGCGACAGTTTCTGACACATCATTAAATTTTTTTAGAGGTTTATCTAGTTGATTACATAGAAAGGTACTTTGGATTTGAAAGAGATTTTTGCTCAATTTAATCGAGTGGTTGATTTTAAAGAGGGAAGGAATACACGGATTATTATGGAGGCAGATGGGCCTCTGATTGAAATTTTTGACCCAAGAAAAAATCAGGAACGGTTAATAATCCATGAATTAAAAATTTGGTCAAAAATACCGGGGTTGATGGATATAGTTTTGAAGCAATTTCAGGAGCATATTACTAGCCCGACAGTAGATTCTACTATGACCCGTGTTGAATATGCGAAAAGAAGCCAGAAGTTTGCAGAATGGCTAATAGTTGAAGAATTAGAATGTCTGGAGATTGGTGATCTCTCTGTAAGTTTGTTGAATGATTATGTGAATTTTCTCATTACTAAATATGATTCAGCAACAGCGACCCTTCTCTATCACCCTGTTAGATCTCTTTACAATTATATACTCAGTGATCGTACTTTAGACACCGTAAGAGACCCATATCTATTTGCACCGCGTAATCCGTTTTGGCGTCATGCATCGCGAGGAGGCGCTATAGATGTAATTCCAGATCCTGTTTTTGCAGATATGCTGAAACTGGCCAAAATAGATTGTCAAAAGATAATTAGCCGACAGAAAGCGTTTTGGAAATATTGTGAAAAAAACGAACCGATTGATGAGGCGAGAAAGCTTTCTTCTACTTTTGAAGTCGCACACCATATTTTAGATAGATACGGCACTCGACTACCTTCAAAGAAAGAGTTTAAGTCTACGGATAAAACATTGATGTGTAGACTTAGTGGGAAGGCGGGTGTCTGTGGCTATAAAGATGTAGTATCTCTTATCCACCCCACACTATATGATTTATTACCGTTTATTGTTGTTTTGGCGGTGTATACTCAATTCAATCTAAGTGTGATGCTTGCGTTGAATCTAGATGATATTGATTTCTTTAAGGATAATTCGGGGAAAAGCGACGACCAACGCGTGTTGATTTCTGGCTATAAAGGTCGAGCGCGACGTATGCAACGTCGCTCGTTTGTAATGGATGATGAGTTCGATAACCCAGGAAATATCATTAACTTTCTGAAAAGATATACTCAAAACATCCGTCCATATCTAGATCGTAAAGTGCAAAATAGAGTGTTTGCTTTTTGGTCGTTGAAGAAAGGTCAAACGGCAGGTTCCTATCCAGCTGTTTTTGAAGATAGTCGTACTAAAGAGGCTGTGTCAGATGGCCGTTTTCCGACGGCTTATAAAACTTATTGGCGGAAGAAAGGGCAAGAGTTTTCATATAATTACTCTAGCATTCGGCCCACAGCGTTAAATTTATTTTATCGAGCTTATAACGGAGATATTGTAGCAACAGCGACGTTAGCAAATCATCAACAGCTAGAAACTTTTGTTACGAACTACCAATCATCGTCAGCTATCGCCATCAATGATTCCAAAATGTCTCAAGCGCTCTTGCTGAGAGAGAGAATGTTGGCAACTGAAGGTAAGTTCGATCCTACCCGACAATCAGGTGATGAGGGTGTCGATGCTGTCACGCCAGGTTTTCGGTGTTTAGACCCTTTAGAAAGTCCAATGCCTGGACAGAAAAGTAATCGATTGTGTACAGCTTATGGAAGTTGTCCTGCATGCCCTCTCGCAAGTGTTGATGTAAAGAGCGCCATTAGTTTGGCGCGATTAATTCAATTAGAACAGCAATATATAGATGCTCGTGAAAAATTAGAGGTTCTTTATTGGAGAGATAAATATCAGCCTCAATTAGATACCCTACAAACATACTGGTTGAAGATGTTTAGTGTCGATGTTTTTGATCGAGCAAAAGCCCTAGAAGTAAGAACATTGGCGGAGATAGTTTGATGCAAAAAAAAGCTGTAGAGCGAGTATTATCAAACCAAATAGAAGCAAGTGTTACGCAGCGCAAACAAGACAGACAGGCGGATGAGCATAGAAAGTATCGCGAGCGAAGACATGAGTTAATTGAGAAAAAGAAAAAATTAGAGTTGGGTATTGAATATGCGAGGGCGCAAGGTGCCGCAGTTTCTGAAGTAATGGAACTGCAGAAAGAGTTTGTTGAAGTTACTCGTTTACTGAATACAAAGTACAAGACAATAGCTGCACAAGCGAAAAAGCGCACTGTTACAAAGTTTGATAATTTAGTACAGCAAGAGTTCGATGGGCCATTGCTTACTCTAGAGGACCTAAAATATCCGGAAAAACTAAAAGAAGGTTATGTAACTAAATATAGCCGATGGGAACATGCATCGTGGTATTTTGAAGATCCAACAACTCAAAAGGATAGCTTTAGGAGAGTCGTCAACTTCGACTGTAGAGTGGGTGACCAGCATTTAACAGACAAGCAATTTAGTAAGCTTGTTGAGGCATTTAAAGTTGCTATGTTTGTTCGAATCCATGGCGGGTTAAGTAAAAAATTTAAACCTGAAACTTTAGCAGAACGCGCTGGTGGATATAGACTTTTCGCTCAGTGGCTCTTGGAATGGACTGAAATAAAAGATCTGTCGGAAGTTACAAGAGAAGTTGCGGATCAATACCTAGATTATATCATTCAAAGTAAAGTTAATCTTAGCGATGGTTCAGACCTTTCGGTCCATATGATCCAATACAGGGTGCAAGCTATATTTGATATGTTTGAAACGAAGACGTTTTTGGACATGAGTAATGTACCAAGTTTACCAGAAAACCCTTACCCAGGGGAAACACCTCATAATATCGGAAGGCGTCTAGCCTATAAGGCAATTGGTTTAATACAGCCTTTGCCCAAAAAAGATTTTATAAACATCATGAATACAGCTCTATGGTATTTAGATGGACCAGCCAAAGATATTTTGCGGATGGTAAGGAAGGTTAAAGAAGGCCTTAGAAAACCAAGAAGAGTGCCTCTTGGTAAAAAAAAAGAAAATGCGCTTAGAGAAGCATTGCTGGCAGACTTTGAATTTACAGCCCTAGCAGCAAATGGAATAGATGTATGGCGAAATCACCTTGACGATGATGAGCTTTATGTCGGTGTAAAGACCGCAAGATCTGCGATAATGTCAGCAACAGAGGTAGCTGATAATCTAGTTTATAGCGTTTATGCGTGCACCAGTATTATTTTACAAGGTTTGACTGGTTGCAGAGCAAGTGAAATTGCGGGTTTTAAAGCAAATGGACGAAATGCCGATACATTGCTACCAAACTGCATCCGACTTGCATTCGATCAATCCGGTAAAATAGAACAGTTTTATTTAAGAGGAGATCTTTTTAAGACAACTAGCAGAAAAGAATCTGTTGAGTGGTTAATAGGAGCTCGTCCGGTTGGGGCTAAAGATCTACCTCCAGCTGTTAGGGCTGTGAAACTGGCATATGATTTATCATGCCTATTGAAAACACAGCCAAGTGAGTGGGATAACTCAGTAGAGCCTAGTGGGGAAAGTTCCCTTTCCATAGAAACCCCATTATTTTGCCAGCGGAAAAATAGTGCAAGATCTATCTTTATGATAGAGAGTTTTGATCATTGGAAGCCTCTTGGCATTAACTCATTGTTAAAGGCTTTTTGTGGGCAGTATGTGGATGCACGTTATCTGCAAGGAGATAGAATTCTTCGTACCCACGCATGGAGAAAAACATTTGCGCAGTTTATCTATGCACTAGACCCAATGCTTGCTCCGGCGCTTAGTCAGCATTTTAAGCATCTAAAAATAGCTATGACTATGGAAGCCTATATTACAAATGATCCTGTAATATTGGACTTTATGAAAAGTGAAAGAGCTAGAAATAGTGCTCGGGTCTTATATGAAATAAGTACTGGCAAGAAACCAGCTGCAGGTCGAATGGCTTCAAGAATAGAAGAACTTCGGACATTTGTGGAGAGTGTTTCAGAAGAAAAGCCTGAAGATGAAATTGTTCAGGAACTGGCAACTGTGCTTGAGAAAGAACATCTAAGTTTTTGGTTTCTTGAATGGGGAAGTTGTGGAATAGCTTTTAATCCTCTTCAGGCAAACTGCCATGCGGAATCCAATACAATTAAGTGGTCAAACATTAGTCCGAATTTCAAGTTTAGAGATTTGGATGTTTGTATGAGTTGTAAAAGACTGTTGATTATGCCGGAGCATAAAAGGTTCTGGCAAGACAGGCTGGATCTTCTTCAGAAAAATAAATCCTTCGTTGATGAGAATATCCCCTCTATCCAAAGCAATTTAATCGAAAAACGACTTCGACAAGCTCAGGGAATTGTGAAGCAATTAAACAAAGCGGAGATAGCCAATGGCGCGAAATAAGAAACGTGGTCCGAGGGGGAGTGCCGAAGCGGATTATTGGGCAGCTTTGGAGCGGTTAAAGTCTGAAGCACCGTCGCATCCGAAATTACAGAAATTACAAAAAGAAGGAAGGTTGGAGATTAATGCCTCTGCTGTCGCAGTTGAAGCCAATAGATCTCGCACGCCAATTTCCAGTGAAAATGGTAGATTTCCTGAAATTCGAAAAGCAATAATTGAGGCACAAGCTCCCAAGGAGGAAGGACCGAGAAGCCCAACGGCTTTTGTAAAGTATCAAAGGAAGAAGAATACCGAGTTGAGGGAGCAAAATAGAAACCTGGAGAGTCAACTTGCCCTAATGGTTGCTAAAAATATTCAACTAGAGGAGCGTTTAGAGGATGCAAACAGAGAAGTTGCGCAGATCAAAAAAATAAAGAAATCAAAGCCATATGAGGTTTTGAATTTCATGGATCAATGAAAATAGTATCAAAGCTTGGACGAAGTTTGCTGGGGATCATATGTCACCTTACATTTCTTCCACGTGGTCTACCCTGTGTACGTTGAGGATGTGGACAGCAGTATGCCACAGTAAACGGCAGGATTGATCTTGCCCGGCTAAGCTGTAACGACCGCCATGGATAATGAGATAACTAATCAATTCTTTATCGTTGGGTTGTTTTTCTTTTACCCTTAAGCGCTTAAGAATTAGTTCCATTAAGCTCGGCGTCTTGCTTAAGTGCATCTCTATCATTGGTATAAGTTCAGACAATGATAGGAGCTTTTCTCCATCAAGCAAGTAGCTCCGATCGAGTGTTCGGATCATAGTACCATCTGGCTTAGTGATAATTCTATCCGGAACTAGAGTCATAGCTTGTTGATCTGATGTTATAGTAATCTCGATAGCGATTTAGGGGGCGGCTCGTTAAGTCTCGCCATCTAGGATAAGTAGCAAGCCCCTCGTGATCATATTGCTGGCCGATCAAGCGCATTGCTTCAATCAATACCTCTTTGCTGACCATTTTGTGAGTTGAGCAAAAATTATCAAACTCATCTTTGAATGTTTTAGGTAGTGCTGAGAAATTGATAGCTGTTTTTACTGAATGGCGGTGTTTTGTATATTCTGAATGGTTTTGGTCAATAACTCTATACATATCCAAGTTTTTTTCTGCAGTGTTGCAAGGTAAAACTTGTTCCAAGATCAATTGACCATCTTCGCTCCAATTTAAGTCTAGAGTTATCTGCATTTAGAGGTCCTTTTTTCACGTATATCTCCTTTTTGGAGATATACGTGAATATCACACATTGAAACAAGATGGTTTTTGAAATTTTTTATAAAAAGGAAAAATCAAATGTAGATTAGCTTTTATGCCTAAGCATTCTCATGTTCGCGATGCCGTAGCTTTAATGCTTTTGGCAGAACGTAAACGTAGAAAGATTACTCAAAAAGAGTTAGCCAATAGGCTTGGCTGGGATGCCAATAGCTTGTGGAAGCTTGAACGTTTTGAAAGAGGTGTTCAGGTGACAGAGTTATATGAATTTGCCATTGCGCTTGGTATTGAGCCGTCAAAACTGTTTGCTGATGCGGTGGCGACTATTGAAGCTGAGATTTCGAAAAGCAAATAATTTGGAGCTTTCTCAATACTCTAGATTTAATAGAAATCCTCTATCCCTCCCCCCTCCCCAAAAGTAAAATCTCTGCATAATGTTATGAAGTTGAGAAGTAATGTTTATTATAAAGGAAGGTTAAATACTTTAGAATTTTAAATAAATGCAGGGTGTTCTTTTATTAATTGTTACCAATTTTATTGGACGTTAATTGGCATTAGTGTCGAATTTTTATGAATTTAGGTAATAAAAAATGAAACTTAAGCCACTGGAAGAGAGAGTAGAAGAAAAACTGAAGCAAGTCATAGAGGATAAGAAAAGGTCAGGGCGAAAGAAGTTAACAGAATTTGATATAGCTCAAATTAAGAGGAATTTGAGAGAGGGTGAAAAAGAAATAGATCACTGGATTAATTGTGAGGCAGCATTTATGGCGGCATGGAGACAAGGTGTGTCTTATTTGAGTGGTAAAGGGTTTTTCCACAACGAACATATGTTTGCGGAAGCCCGTATAAGAAATACTATTCGCCCAAACCTTTCGACTTTTGCTGAGATATCAAATGAAGCGTCATCCGGAGAAGTAAAGTTCGCTTATATGATGGCGAGTTTTTATAATCAGAGGGTTATATCAATGTTTGCCGAAGAGCATGGTGTTGATATTTCTTTTACGGGCATCAGTGGTTTGGGCTTGCAGTTCCGAAATGTAATTAAAGATTTGCTTATCAATTATAACGGTTGGTCACTAGCCGAAGAAGATTATAGGTATGTTCGTTCGTTGTTCTAGTTCTTTTTCTTTATACAACTGATTGTTAGTGCGAGCGGGACGTACAAATCAATAACATCATCAAGGAAGTTGGAAAAGTTTGTGGTTTGCAGAGCTATTTTTGCGGTGCCTGCTTCCAGGTGGCTGATACGGAGCAGCGCGTCAAAGGATGTGATAATCTGATCAACCTGTCCTATCGCTGAGTTTCGAATATGATTTTCCGCAGGTAGTTGGTCCAACTGGACTTTAAGCCGAGTGAGAGGTGTGCGTAAATCATGAGCAATGTTGTTGGACATATGGCGCATATCTTCAACATGCGCCTGAATTTTTGAAAGCATCATGTTGAGGTTGCTTGTAAGCCGATCAAACTCAGGTTTGCCATTTGATTGAGGGATATGCTCTGCCAAGTCCTGACGCGCTATAATGCTGCTTGCGGTTTGGTTTATGGTTTTCATTTTCCAATGGATGCGCCCCACAATCTGATGCGGTCTGATAGCGCATAGAGGTTTTGTCGTACCATTACGGGGCTTTCTACTGAGATGAGTGTGGGTTCAGCAGAGACCATTTTGTAGTATTCCACTGTAAGCGTGTATTCAGTATCGAGAGCTGTTTGTTCAAGATAG
>NZ_JAKQZA010000013.1 GCF_023008165.1 Kordiimonas laminariae
GTAATGCCTGGTGATAACGTGAACCTGAAGGTTGAGCTTATCGCACCAATCGCGATGGACGAAGGTCTTCGTTTTGCTATCCGCGAAGGTGGCCGTACTGTAGGCGCCGGCGTTGTAGCTGAAATCATCGAATAATTTCGGTAATAAATGAAAAGTGGGTCGGTCTTGCCGGCCCATTTTCTTGCGCAGTGATTGATTGAAAATTGAAGCGCAGTAAGTCATTTAAAAAAAATGACAAAAAACACTTGCAAGGGACGCGATAGAGCGGTAAACCGCAGCCCTCGCTAGTGACGAACTAACGGTCTAGGGGCGTAGCTCAGTTGGTAGAGCACCGGTCTCCAAAACCGGGTGTCGGGGGTTCGAGTCCCTCCGCCCCTGCCATTAGATCGAATAGAAAAATAGGCTGCATGAAAGCTCTTTAGTTTTAAGCGCCTTATAGATAATGGATTGATTAGCCTGCGGTTTTTGGTAAGAGAAGCGCGGGCTTGTTGGGTAATTATAAAGGATCGAACATGGCAAAAACATCGCCAGGTGAATTTTTCCGTCAGGTAAAGCGTGAAGGCGCTAAAGTTACTTGGCCTACGCCGAAAGAGGCGGGAATCACGTCTGTGATGGTTTTTGTAATGGTTGTGATTATGGCTGTGTTCTTCCTTGGTGTTGATTATCTGCTTAACGCTGGCGTGCAAGCGCTGCTTGGCCTTTAGGAGTTAATAATATGAGCAAATCTCGCTGGTATATTATTCATGCTTATTCTGGCTTTGAAGCTAAGGTGGCGGCAGCTGTTAAGGAACAGGCGCGGATTCAGGGGCTTGAGGCTCTGGTTGATGACGTGATTGTTCCGACTGAAGAAGTGATTGAGGTTCGTAAAGGTAAGAAGGTTTCGTCTGAGAAGAAATTCTTCCCTGGTTATGTGCTTGTGAAGATGGTTCTTACAGATGATACATACCACCTTGTGAATGCTCACGCTAAGGTAACTGGCTTTCTTGGCGCGAATGGTCGCCCAAGCCCGATTTCAGAAGCTGAGGCTGCTCGCATCCTTAACCAGGTTGAGGAAGGTGTTGAGCGCCCACGTCCGAATATTGTTTATGAAGTTGGTGAAGAAGTTAAGGTTACAGATGGCCCATTCGCGAGCTTTAACGGTATCGTTGAAGAGGTGGATGAGGATAAAGCACGCTTGAAAGTGTCTGTGTCTATCTTCGGTCGCGCAACGCCTGTTGAGCTGGAATACGGCCAGGTTGAAAAAGTTTAATAAGAATTCGGGGTAATCCTGAGTGAAGTGCGGTAGGCCGCGCCATTGGCCGCACCGCGCACCCTAATTGAAGTGGTTGATCACTTCTGATGTTTTTCGAAAGGGAAATACAATGGCAAAGAAGATTGATGGTTACCTGAAGCTTCAGGTACCTGCTGGTAAAGCGAACCCGTCACCTCCAATTGGTCCAGCTCTTGGTCAGCGCGGTGTGAACATTATGGAATTCTGTAAGGCGTTTAACGCTAAAACACAGAAGATGGAAGCTGGGATGCCAATCCCGACAATCATCACTGTGTATGCAGACCGTTCATTCACATTCGAAATCAAGACACCACCTGCATCTTTCCTTCTAAAGAAAGCTGCTGGTCTTAAGTCTGGTGGTTCAACTCCTGGCCGTGCGGTTGCTGGTAAAGTAACACGTGCACAGGTTAAAGAAATCGCTGAAGCTAAGATGGTTGATCTGAGCGCGAACGATATCGAAGCAGCTATGCTGATCATCGAAGGTTCTGCTCGCTCCATGGGCTTCGAGGTAGAGGGTTAATAAGATGGCAAAAGTTGCAAAACGTATGGCTAAAGCTTGGGACGGTCTAGACCGTGAAAAGCTTTACACAGTTTCAGAAGCTGTTGCTGAACTTAAAGCTCGCTCTGCAGTGAAATTCGATGAGACTATTGAAGTTTCTATGAACCTTGGTGTTGACCCACGTCACGCTGACCAGATGGTTCGCGGCGTTGTGTCTCTTCCACACGGTACTGGTAAAACTATGCGTGTAGCTGTGTTTGCTCGTGGCCCTAAGGCTGAAGAAGCAACAGCAGCTGGCGCTGATGTAGTTGGCGCAGAAGACCTGATGGAAGATATCCAAAAAGGTAACATGGACTTTGACCGTGTGATCGCAACTCCTGACATGATGGCTGTTGTTGGTCGTCTTGGTAAGGTTCTTGGTCCTAAAGGTCTTATGCCAAACCCTAAGCTTGGTACTGTTACTATGGACGTGAAAGCGGCTGTAGAAGCGGCGAAAGCTGGCCAGGTTGAGTACCGTGTTGAAAAAGCAGGTATCATCCACGGTGGTGTTGGTAAAGCTAGCTTCGGTGAAGAGCAGATCATTGAGAATGCTGTATCTTTCATCAATGCTGTAATTAAAGCTAAGCCATCAGGCGCTAAAGGTACATATGTTAAGCGCGTTGCGATGTCATCTTCTATGGGCCCAGGCCTTAAGATCGACGTAGCGACACTAGAAGCTTAATTATAAAAGATTTGTGTCGCGCTTCGGTGCGGCACACACATTTGGGCGGGTGTTTTGCCTGAATGGGAGTAACTGTCCGAGATTACAGGTGAACTGAAGTGTGTTTCTAGTGAGCGACCTTCAGATTTTAAAAGAAGCAGTATTCGCAACACTGTGGCCTGTATGAGATGGGTAAGGGAATTTTGCCGAAAGGCGATGTGCGGTTCCTACAGGATCGGATGTAATCCATCCTGCGCCCTGGACAGGGTAGCGTATTACTTCGATGTATAGAGTTTTTGAGGTAATACAGGGCTCAAATTGACGAGACCATTTATATGGTTCTCATAGTCGGAGACGAGAAAAGTGGAAAGAGCCGAAAAGCAGGATCTGGTTGCATCCATGCACGAAGTATTCTCGGACGCTGCGTCTGTTGTAGTTGTACACTACGATGGTCTGACAGTTGCTGAGATTACTGCACTGCGTGCGCAAATGCGTGAAGTGGGTGCTACACTTAAAGTAACCAAGAACCGTCTAACTCGTCTTGCGCTTAAAGGTACTGAATACGAAGGTATTGCTGACCTGTTTACAGGTCCTACAGCAATCGGTTTTGCTGCTGACCCAGTATCCGCACCTAAAGCTCTTGCTAAATTCGCTAAGGACAACGAAAAGCTTCGTATCCTTGGTGGTGGCATGGGCGCTAACGTGCTGGATCAAGCTGGTGTTAAAGCACTTGCCGAGCTTCCATCCCTCGACGAACTTCGTGGCAAACTTGTGGGTCTACTACAAGCTCCTGCTCAGAAGATCGCAGCGGTTACGGCAGCTCCAGCGGGCCAACTGGCTCGTGTATTTGGCGCTTACGGCGACAAAGACGCAGCTTAGACTTTAAAAAAGTATCCCGGGTGGCCCTGGCCGCCTAATTATTATGCATTATGACACGCGGATCCTTGAATGGACCGCAAATTTGGAGTGAGTTAAAATGGCTGATCTCGCAAAAATCGTAGAAGAACTATCTGCTCTTACAGTTATGGAAGCTGCTGAGCTTTCTAAGATGCTTGAAGAAACTTGGGGCGTATCTGCTGCTGCACCTGTTGCTGTAGCTGCTGCTGGCGCTGCTGGTGGTGAAGCTGCTGCTGAAGAGAAAGACGAGTTCGACGTAGTTCTTGCAGACGCTGGTGCGAAGAAAATCAACGTGATTAAAGAAGTTCGCGCTATTACTGGTCTAGGTCTTAAAGAAGCTAAAGAGCTTGTTGAAGGTGCACCTAAGACAGTTAAAGAAGCTGTATCTAAAGACGAAGCAGAAGAGCTTAAAGGTAAGCTTGAAGCTGCTGGCGCTAAAGTTGAACTTAAGTAATTTCTTAAGTAAAACAAACCAGAGGTCGGAAGCGATTTTCGCTCCCGGCCTTTCGGCGTCCTGAGAGCTTGGGACCTAAATATAAGCTCCATATTTGAGGTGGCGAAGTGGGCTGCGCTCAAAATACTTGGATTTTCAGGAGTTTAGGGTAGATTATTCCCCTAGGCTCTATTTTGACAGCCGAACTGGGCAGTGTATTTAGCTCAGGGTAGGCACAGCTAAAGGAACGAGGGCGAAGCATGGCGACTTCATTTACTGGTCGTAAGCGCGTGCGTAAAGATTTCGGTTCTATCTCCGAAGTAACGCAAATGCCGAATCTCATTGAGGTTCAACGACGGTCCTATGACCATTTCTTCCGCGCAGGTGCAGATGAAGAGGAGCGTTTAAGCTCTGGACTTGAAAGAGTTCTGAAATCTGTATTCCCAATACAGGATTTTGCGAACACAGCATCTCTTGAATATGTTCGGTATGAACTGGAAGCGCCCAAGTTTGACGTAGAAGAGTGCCAGCAGCGCGATATCACTTACGCTGCACCGCTGCGCGTAACTCTCCGTCTTATCGTGTTTGAGGTTGATCCTGAGACCGAAGCGAAATCTGTTCTCGATATTAAAGAACAAGATGTTTACATGGGCGACCTGCCGCTTATGACCGACAACGGTACTTTCGTTGTGAACGGTACAGAGCGTGTGATCGTTTCTCAGATGCACCGTTCCCCAGGTGTGTTCTTCGATCATGACCGTGGTAAAACACACAGCTCAGGTAAATTCCTGTTTGCTGCACGTGTAATCCCTTACCGTGGTTCATGGCTCGATTTTGAGTTTGATCCAAAAGACATCGTAAACGTTCGTATCGACCGTCGCCGTAAGTTGCCAGCTACAACAATGATGTATGCGCTAGGCATGACAGCGGAAGATATTCTTGAATACTTCTATAAAACAGTGACCTACCGCCGTGCGGAAGGTGGCTGGCGTATGCCGTTCAAGGGTGAAGCATGGCGCGGTCAAAAGCCAAGCTTTGATCTGATCAACGCTGACTCTGGTGAAGTTGTTGTTGAAGAAGGCAAGAAAGTAACTCCACGTCTGGCTAAGAAGCTTGAAAAAGACGGTGTTGAGGCAATTCTTGTTCCTGATGATGTGATCTTTGGCAAGTTCGTTGCGAAAGATATGATCAACGAGCAAACTGGTGCGATCTACGTTGAAGCAGGCGATGAGCTTGGTGAAGACGATATCGATGCACTAGCAGCTGCAGGTTTTGACGAAATTGAAGTACTTGATATCGACGAAGCTTCTGTTGGCCCATACATCCGTAATACACTGAAAGTAGATAAAGTTGAGTGTCATGATGGTGCTCTAGCTGAAATCTACAAGGTTATGCGCCCAGGTGAGCCACCAACCAAAGAAACAGCTGAAGCTCTGTTCTACGGTTTGTTCTTTGATAGCGAGCGTTATGATCTTTCCGACGTTGGTCGTGTGAAGATGAATATGCGCCTTGACCTAGACTGTGATGATAGCGTTGGCACTCTTCGCAAAGAAGATATCCTTTCTACGCTTAAGACACTTGTTGAGCTTAAAGATGGCCGCGGTGAAATCGACGATATTGACCACCTTGGTAACCGTCGTGTTCGTTCTGTTGGTGAGCTTATGGAGAACCAGTACCGTATTGGTCTTCTTCGTATGGAGCGTGCAATCCGCGAGCGCATGTCTTCTGTAGATATCGACACTGTGATGCCGCATGATCTTATCAATGCGAAGCCGGTTGTTGCATCTGTTCGTGAATTCTTTGGTTCCTCACAGCTTTCACAGTTTATGGACCAAACAAACCCACTTTCAGAAATTACACACAAACGCCGTATGTCTGCGCTTGGCCCTGGTGGTCTTACACGTGAGCGTGCTGGCTTTGAGGTACGTGACGTACACGCAACGCACTATGGTCGTATCTGTCCGATTGAGACTCCTGAGGGTCCAAACATTGGTCTGATCAACTCACTTGCGACATACGCACAAGTAAACAAGTACGGCTTTATTGAAAGCCCATACCGTAAAGTTATCGACGGTAAAGTAACTGATGAAGTTGTATATCTTTCAGCTATGGAAGAGGGCCGCTTCAAAGTTGCGCAAGCAACAGCAGAGCTTACCGAAGATATGACTTTCGCGAACGATCTTGTTTCCTGTCGCCAAAGCGGTGAATACCTGATGTCGGATAGCTCTACTATCGATCTGATGGACGTTTCACCAAAGCAGCTTGTATCCGTTGCGGCATCGCTTATTCCGTTCCTTGAGAACGATGATGCGAACCGCGCACTTATGGGATCAAACATGCAGCGTCAGGCTGTACCGCTCGTGCGTGCTGAAGCACCGTTCGTTGGTACAGGTATGGAGAAAACAGTTGCTGCTGATAGTGGTGCTGCAATCGCTGCCCGCCGTACTGGTGTGGTTGAGCAGGTTGATGCAACACGTATTGTTATCCGTGCGACTGAAGAACTGGACCCTGGTAAGTCTGGTGTAGATATCTACACACTTCACAAGTTCCAACGTTCGAACCAAAACACATGTATTAACCAGCGTCCGCTAGTAAAAGTGGGCGACCGTATCAAGAAGGGCGATATCGTTTGTGATGGCCCATCTACAGATATGGGTGAACTGGCTCTTGGTCGTAACGCACTTGTAGCGTTCATGCCGTGGAATGGTTACAACTTCGAGGATTCCATCCTTATTTCCGAGCGTATCGTGAAAGAGGACGTATTCACATCTATCCACATCGACGAGTTCGAAGTGATGGCACGTGATACGAAACTTGGCCCAGAGGAAATCACACGTGATATTCCAAACGTGGGTGAAGAAGGCCTTAAGAACCTTGATGAAGCTGGTATTGTTTACGTTGGTGCACAGGTTCACCCTGGTGATATCCTTGTAGGTAAGATCACACCAAAAGGCGAAAGCCCGATGACACCGGAAGAAAAACTTCTGCGTGCTATCTTTGGTGAGAAAGCTTCTGATGTTCGTGATACATCCATGCGCTTGCCGCCAGGTGTTGCTGGTACAGTTGTGGAAGTACGCGTATTTAACCGCCACGGTGTGGATAAAGACGAACGTGCTCTTACAATCGAACGTGAAGAGATCGAGCGCCTCACAAAAGACCGCGAAGATGAGCGTGCAATTCTTGAACGCAACATCTATGGCCGTTTGAGTGGTTTCCTAGTTGGTAAGACTGTAACGTCTGGCACAAAGGAAATGAAGAAGGGCACAGCGATCACTGAAGAGGGTCTAGAAGAGCTTCGTCGTATTCAGTGGTGGGATCTTGCTGTTGATGGTGATCAGGCAATGGCTGATATCGAAGCACTTCGCAAACAGTTCGACGATAGCCGTGCTCAGCTTAAGAGCCGCTTCGACGAGAAAATCGAAAAACTTCAGCGCGGTGATGAGCTTGCTCCTGGCGTTCTGAAGATGGTTAAGGTTTTCGTTGCTGTTAAGCGTAAGCTACAGCCTGGTGATAAGATGGCGGGTCGTCACGGTAACAAAGGTGTTATCTCTCGTATTCTGCCACAAGAAGATATGCCTCACCTTGATGACGGTACGCCGGTTGATGTTGTACTCAACCCGCTTGGTGTACCATCACGTATGAACGTGGGTCAGATTCTTGAAACACACCTTGGCTGGGCATCTCGTGGTCTTGGTCGTCAGATCGATGGCATGCTTGAAGCATACCGACATGGTCAGACACAGATCGATGAGTTCCGCACGAAGTTCAAAGATGTATACGGTGATGAGCAGTTTGAAAGCGATGTAGCTGATCTTGATGATGATCAGATTCTGGAGCTTGCTGGTAACCTCACTAACGGTGTTCCAATGGGTACACCTGTATTTAACGGTGCTGTAGAAGCAGATATCGTGACAATGCTTGAGAAAGCAGGTCTTGATAGCTCTGGTCAGGTTGACCTCTACGATGGCCGTACTGGTGAGAAGTTCGACCGTAAGGTAACAGTTGGTTACATTTACATGCTGAAGCTTCACCACCTTGTGGATGATAAAATCCACGCGCGTTCTATTGGCCCATACAGCCTCGTTACCCAGCAGCCGCTTGGTGGTAAGGCTCAGTTTGGTGGTCAGCGCTTTGGTGAGATGGAGGTGTGGGCACTGCAAGCTTATGGTGCTGCATACACGCTTCAGGAAATGCTTACTGTTAAGTCTGATGATGTACAGGGTCGTACGAAGGTTTATGAAGCTATCGTACGCGGCGATGATACATTTGAAGCAGGCATCCCAGAATCCTTCAACGTACTTGTGAAGGAAATGAGATCGCTCTGTCTGAATGTTGAGCTGATCACTGGCACAGACGAGTAACCAGTATCCTTGAGTTTGGCCGGGGCTTGCTCCGGCCTGCTTACCAAGTTTGATGGTAGGCATTTGTTTTGGAAGGCGATTGGAACCCCTTGATAAAAAGGTTCCACAGAAATTAAGAGAAGCCGGACATGAACCAAGAAGTGATGAAATACTTCAACCCGAACCAGAAACCTGAGACGTTTGATCAGATTCAAATCTCGATTGCGTCTCCAGAGCGTATCCGCTCCTGGTCTTTCGGTGAGATTAAAAAACCTGAGACAATCAACTACCGTACTTTCAAGCCTGAGAAAGACGGTCTTTTCTGTGCACGTATTTTTGGCCCGGTAAAAGATTACGAATGTCTCTGTGGCAAATACAAGCGTATGAAGTACCGCGGCATTATCTGTGAGAAATGTGGTGTGGAAGTTACGCTTTCCAAAGTTCGCCGTGAGCGCATGGGGCATATCGACCTTGCTGCTCCTGTAGCGCACATTTGGTTCCTTAAGTCACTACCAAGCCGTATTGGCCTACTGCTTGATATGATGCTCAAAGACCTGGAGCGTGTTCTCTACTTTGAGTATTATGTTGTTATTGAGCCGGGCCTAACACCGCTTAAGCAATTCCAACTTCTTTCAGAAGATGATTATTACCGCGCGCAAGATGAATATGGTGAAGATAGCTTCACTGCAGGCATCGGTGCGGAAGCTATTCGCAAGCTTCTTCAGTCAATGGACCTTGAAGATGAGCGTGAAAAGCTTCTTAAAGAGCTTGCTGAGACTAAGTCTGAGCTTAAGCCTAAGAAGATCATCAAGCGTTTGAAAGTTGTTGAAAGCTTTATCGATTCTGGCAACCGCCCAGAGTGGATGATCCTTGAGGTTGTTCCGGTAATTCCACCAGAGCTACGTCCTCTTGTTCCACTGGATGGTGGTCGTTTCGCAACATCTGATCTGAACGATCTATATCGCCGCGTAATCAACCGTAACAACCGTCTGAAGCGCCTGATTGAGCTTCGTGCACCTGATATTATCATCCGTAACGAAAAACGGATGCTTCAGGAATCTGTTGATGCGCTGTTTGATAACGGTCGTCGTGGTCGTACAATCACTGGTGCGAACAAGCGTCCACTGAAATCTCTTTCAGATATGCTGAAAGGTAAGCAGGGTCGTTTCCGTCAGAACCTTCTTGGTAAGCGTGTTGACTATTCTGGTCGTTCTGTGATCGTGGTTGGCCCTGAGCTTAAGCTACACCAGTGTGGTCTTCCGAAGAAAATGGCGCTTGAGCTGTTCAAGCCGTTCATTTATTCGCGCCTAGACCGCAAAGGTATCGCAACTACAATTAAAGCTGCGAAGAAACTGGTTGAAAAAGAACGCCGTGAAGTTTGGGATATTCTCGACGAAGTAATTCGTGAGCACCCAGTAATGCTTAACCGTGCGCCTACGCTTCACCGTCTTGGTATTCAAGCGTTTGAGCCAGTACTGATTGAAGGTAAAGCTATTCAGCTTCACCCACTAGTATGTGCGGCCTTTAACGCCGACTTCGATGGTGACCAGATGGCGGTACACGTACCACTTTCTATCGAAGCGCAGCTTGAAGCACGCGTACTGATGATGTCTACAAACAACATCCTGTCGCCTGCTAATGGTAAGCCGATTATCGTTCCGTCTCAGGATATTGTACTAGGTATCTACTACATGACATCCATGCGTGAAGGTGATGTAGGTGAGGGCAAAGTCTTCTTCGATATGGATGAAGTTGAGTTTGCGCTTGATAACAAGGTTATCACGCTGCAATCCAAAATTAACGCACGTATCGAAACTGTTGATAAAAACGGTGAGAAAACATATATCCGCGCTGAAACAACGCCGGGTCGTATGCTTCTTGCTCGCCACCTTCCGAAGCATCCGAACGTTCCGTTCAGCTTAATCAACCGTCGTTTGACGAAGAAAGAAGTCACAGAAGTTATTGATGTGGTTTACCGTCACTGCGGTCAGAAAGAGACTGTACTGTTCGCGGATGGTATCATGGGTGAAGGTTTCAAACGTGCTTGTGCCGCTGGTATTTCCTTCGGTAAAGACGATATGATTATCCCGCCAGCTAAAGAGAAACTGGTTGATGATACAAAAGCGGTTGTTCGTGAATTCGAAGACCAGTATCAGGATGGTTTGATCACTCAAGGTGAGAAATACAACAAAGTTGTAGACGCCTGGGCGCAGTGTGGTGACAAAGTTGCTGAAGCTATGATGGCTGAGATGGAGCGCACAACGGTTGATGATAATGGCCGTGAAAGCGATGTGAACTCAGTATTCATGATGGCGCACTCTGGTGCTCGTGGTTCCGCGGCTCAGATGAAACAGCTTGCTGGTATGCGTGGTCTGATGGCTAAACCTTCTGGCGAGATTATTGAAACACCAATTATCTCGAACTTTAAAGAAGGTCTGTCAGTACTAGAATACTTCAACTCTTCTCACGGTGCTCGTAAAGGTCTTGCAGATACGGCGCTTAAAACAGCGAACTCCGGTTACCTGACACGTCGTCTTGTAGATGTATCTCAGGACTGTGTGATCGTTGAGCGTGATTGTGGTACGGAAGAAGGTATTACAGTTGAGGAAGTATCTGAGGGTGGTGACGTTCTTGTTCCACTATCAGAGCGTATCCTTGGTCGTTGTCTGTCTGTAGATGTGAACCATCCTGTAACAGGTGAGCTTCTCTTTGAAGCAGGTACACTGCTTGACGAAGAAAAAGCCGATGCTGTTGAAACAGCTGGTATTGCTGAAGTGAAGATCCGTTCGGTTCTGACATGTGAAACCCGCAACGGTGCTTGTGCCAAGTGTTACGGTCGTGACCTAGCACGCGGTACTGAAGTGAACATGGGTGAAGCTGTTGGGGTAATCGCCGCTCAGTCGATTGGTGAGCCAGGTACACAGCTTACAATGCGTACGTTCCACATTGGTGGTGCTGCGACTGTAAACGCTGAATCTGCGATTGAATCTTCTGCTGATGGTAAAGTACGCATCGATAACCGCAATGTTATTGAAGACAGCAAAGGCCGTAAGATCGTAATGAGCCGCAACATGGAAGTTGTGGTGATGGACGATGAAGGTCGTGATCGCTCTAAGCACCGTCTGGCATTTGGTTCGCACCTGTTCAAAGACGAAGGTGATATGGTTGTTAAAGGCGAGAAACTCGCTGAATGGGATCCATACACTATTCCGATTATCACAGAACAAACTGGTACTGTTCGCCTTGTTGACCTTGTTGACGGTGTATCCGTTAAAGAGGTAGTTGACGAAGGTACAGGTATCGCATCGAAAGTGGTAACAGACTGGCGTTCAGCTCCTAAAGGTGCAGACCTACGCCCACGTATTACTTTGCGTGACGACAACGATAACGTTGTTGAATTGGCAAACGGTACCGAAGCTCGTTACTTCCTGTCTGTAGACGCAATTCTTTCTGTGGAAGATGGTCGTCACGTACAGGCTGGTGACGTGATCGCTCGTATTCCTCGTGAAGCTGCGAAAACAAAAGATATTACTGGTGGTCTACCTCGTGTGGCTGAGCTCTTCGAGGCTCGTCGTCCGAAGGATCATGCGATTATCGCTGATATCGATGGTATTGTTGAATTTGGCCGTGACTATAAAAACAAGCGCCGCATCAGCATTCGTCCTCGTACAGAGGAAGAGGGTGTGGAGCCAGTTGAATATCTGGTGCCAAAAGGCAAGCACATCACTATTCAGGAAGGTGACTTCATTCAGAAGGGCGAATATCTGGTAGACGGTAACCCGGCTCCGCACGATATCCTTCAGGTAATGGGTGTTGAAGCTCTAGCGAACTATCTCGTGAAAGAGGTTCAGGATGTATACCGTCTTCAGGGTGTGAAGATTAACGATAAGCACATTGAGGTTATCGTTCGTCAAATGCTTCAGAAGATCGAGATCACAGCATCTGGTGACACAACATTCCTACCGGGTGAGCAAGTTGACCGCGAAGAGTTTGAAGCAGTTAACCAGAAGATGGAAGAAGAAAGCCGTCTGCCAGCTAAAGGTAACCCAATCCTACTTGGTATTACCAAAGCTAGCCTGCAGACACGTAGCTTCATCTCTGCTGCGTCGTTCCAGGAAACAACACGCGTTCTTACAGAAGCATCTGTAGCTGGTAAGAAAGATAAGCTTATCGGTCTGAAAGAGAACGTGATTGTTGGTCGTCTGATCCCTGCAGGTACCGGTTCTGTTGTGAACCGCCTGCGCCATGAAGCGCAAAAGCGTGATGCTATTGCAATGGCTGAGCAGGAAGAAGCAAACGATCCTATGGCGACAGCTGAAGCCGAATTTGCTGCTGCAACATCAGGTGGTGAAGAAGCTGAAGCTTAATCGCTAGATTAAAGACAATAAAAAGGCCCGCTTCTTTGAAGTGGGCCTTTTTTTGTTTGAATAAGCTGACTAGTTTTGGGGGTTCGTTTTCAGATACTCTTCGAAGACTATTTTTTCCCAGTTGTGGACCATTTTTATTTTACGGTTTTCACGCTCTTCGGGGCTTTTTGCTGGGCCGGCATATTGATCGAAAGAAATAGTATAAACCTCTGGATCGATATCTCCCTCGCATAGTTGGCCTATTTGTGCAGGAGCAAGCATATGACCTGTATGCATAAAGACGCAGCTTCCCTTCTTGTCGAGGCTGTGTGGTCCTGCATTCACATAGTTTTTCATCCAACCGTATACATCGGCCAAACCAGTTGGCGTCGAAAAACTTATATCTGGCACGGAAAGCACAAGAGGGATCTGTAATTGATCTCTGTTTATACTGTGCCCATGACCAAGAAATCCATCATGGAATAAAGACTCTCCATGATCACCTAGAAAAATAATAAGCGTTTCGTCAAATAACCCTTTTTGCTTTAACTCCCCAATGACTTCTCCAAAGTAGTGATCCATATAAGAGAGTGCATTCCAGTATGTATTTGACAGCCACTCCCGATTTGCCTTGGTGATGTCTCGCCTTGGGATACCTTTTTCTACGAATTTCTGATCCATAAATTGGTGCGAATAGGGAAAATGGGCAGCCTGAAAGTTGAAGTAGAAAAATTGTCTCTTTTCAGGGTTTATTTCGGAGAGCCGTTTTTTGAAGGCTTCTACCAGTGTGGCCTCTGATAGTTTGATGCTACTCGGAAGTTTTGAGGCAAAGACCCTCTTTTCAGGTACTGTTTGCGGATCAAAGAAGAAGTCGGCGTTTTCTCGTGTCTTTAACCGTTTATCCAAGTTACCCCAGGTTTCATCCTGTCCCGATATAATCGATATCTCAAAATCATTCTGTTTTGCTGCTTCAAATATACTGTCGCTTGATTGCTCGAAGTAATAGTTGCCAGAAAATAGAGTGTACAAACTGTTTGAGGTAAAGCCTGCATGACTGAAGGCGTTGCTTATACTGCTGCCATTTTGTGCCAACTCTCTTAAATTGGGAGCAACATATTGATCATTGATCTTGTGCTCCAAAATATCTGCTCGGGTACTCTCTGATACTACAATAACAAGATGCTTAAATCGCTCAGGAATAGAGATAGATTGGCTAATTTGATCTTGGTATGAAATGGCAGGGAGATCTCCAGCAAGACCATTTTCATCAATTCCATTACCAGGTATATCAATAGCACCCCAATGAATATCAGAATCCAGAGGTGCTGGATCTCTGGGCACATTGAAGAAACTGCTGCCGTCTTGGTCAAAATCAGTCAATAGATTCCCTGTGGTTAAAATAGTGTAGAAAGCAATAGTACGCTTACCATTAAAAATAGCAGGATTACTGGCTAATATCGCAGTGAGGACTAATACCCCAATCGCGCCAAGAAAGTATCTCCGATGTAATTTAGATAATTTTTCATATTCATTTGGTTCAGGTTTAGTCAGTTTGAGTATAACTATAAAGATCACAAGTATGATTAAGCTTGGTATCATAAAGACGAAAATTTCATCTTTTACATATGCAATGGCGTTTTGAATATCTCCTCCAGCGATCGCGTTAATAACTGTCATGTCAACATGATCAGCTACGTAGGCATATATTTGATAACGCGCGGCAAGACTTATGCCGTAGAGAAATATAAAAATGGACCCAAATATAAAAATAGGTTTTTCAATCCGTATTTTTATAAATTTAGTGAGGTTAAAAAGAGTTTTATTCAGCAGATGAAAGAGAATTATGAAGCTACTTAGATACAGGCCAATAAAGGCCATATAATCAAACGTACTGGAGAGAGGCCTGGATTGAAGAAAGCCCGTACCGGTAAAAATTTGATACCTCAATTCCAGCAAAATAGCTTCTAAACCAATCAGTAATATTAGGCCCAGGAAAACTAATCTTGATCCTTTAAACATAAATACACCTTATTTGGTTCTGGGTTTTGGTATATCTAACATGGAAAATTACATAGCTAAAGTTCACATATAAATTAGATGTTACAGGGTACGTTCGCATAGGATGTTTTTATCTCATACAGGTATCTGTAAAAATGCCTAAGTTGTCTCTGGTACTATCTGATGCCTTTTATCCTTGACGTTCCGCCATTTTCCGTATATGTAGCCCACCTCGCCAGAGCTCAGGTGGTGGCTTAAATCAAGCCAAACGCTGGGGTTTGCTGGCTTTAGAGAATTGAAAATTTGATTCCCAAACGGCCTCGTTGGATATGAAATATTATCTGATGCAGGTTGTTTTGCTGCATAAAAACAAGGCGTTTGGGGTGATGGTGACAGAGAAAAACGGCAAGGAATAAAAATGCCTACCATTAACCAGCTAGTGCGCAAGCCGCGCAAAGCAAAGCCAGCGCACAATAAAGTGCCAGCGCTTGAAGCATGTCCACAAAAACGTGGCGTGTGTACACGTGTTTATACAACAACACCTAAGAAACCTAACTCAGCGCTTCGTAAAGTTGCGCGTGTGCGTCTTTCAAATGGTCACGAAGTGACATCATACATCCCGGGTGAAGGTCACAACCTTCAGGAACACTCTGTTGTTCTTATCCGTGGTGGTCGTGTGAAAGATTTGCCTGGTGTTCGCTACCACACTCTTCGTGGTGTGCTTGATACACAGGGTGTTGCTGATCGTCGTCGTAGCCGTTCTAAGTACGGCACGAAGCGTCCGAAGTAAGATTAGAGAAGGAATTAACGCATGTCTCGTCGTCATAGCGCAGAAAAACGCGAAGTTCTACCTGATCCAAAGTTCGGTGACGTAGTTCTAACAAAATTCATGAACAGCCTGATGTATGATGGTAAGAAATCTACAGCAGAGCGCATTGTTTACGGTGCATTCGATAAAATCGAAGAGCGCGCGAAAACTGAAGCTCTTGGCCTGTTCCATGAAGCTCTAGATAATGTAAAGCCTGCTATTGAGGTTCGCTCTCGCCGTGTTGGTGGTGCGACGTATCAGGTTCCTGTAGAAGTTCGTTCTGAGCGTGCGCAAGCTCTAGCTATTCGCTGGATTATCGATGCTGCACGTAAGCGCAACGAAACTACTATGGTAGATCGTCTTTCAGGTGAGTTGCAAGACGCGGCTAACAGCCGTGGTGCTGCTGTCAAGAAGCGTGAAGATACGCACAAAATGGCAGAAGCTAACAAAGCATTCTCACACTATCGTTGGTAATAAGAAGTTATTCTTAGATAAGGAACTTGATCCATGGCACGCAGAACGCCACTCGATCGTTATCGTAATATCGGCATCATGGCACACATTGATGCTGGTAAAACAACGACTACTGAACGTATCCTTTATTACACAGGCCGTAGCCACAAAATCGGTGAAGTACACGATGGCGGCGCTACAATGGACTGGATGGAGCAAGAGCAGGAGCGCGGTATTACTATTACTTCCGCTGCGACTACTTGTTTCTGGAATGATCACCGCATCAACATCATTGATACACCAGGTCACGTAGACTTCACAATTGAAGTAGAGCGTTCCCTTCGTGTACTCGATGGTGCTGTAGCTGTATTTGACTCTGTAGCTGGTGTTGAGCCTCAGTCTGAGACTGTTTGGCGTCAGGCTGACAAATACAACGTTCCACGTATGTGTTTCGTGAACAAAATGGACCGCATGGGCGCTAACTTTGAGCGTTGTGTTGGTATGATTAAAGAGCGTCTAGGTTCTAACGCACTTGTTCTTCAGCTTCCAATCGGCGCTGAAGCTGAGTACGAAGGTCTGATCGATCTTATCAAATTCAAAGAAGTTCTTTGGGTTGGTGAAGATCTTGGTGCTTCTTACGAATACCACGATATCCGTGCTGACCTTGTTGATGCTGCTGAAACAGCTCGCATGGAAATGATCGAAACAGCTGTTGAAGCTGATGAAGAGCTTCTTGAAAAGTACCTTGAAGGTGAAGAAATTAGCGAAGAAGAGCTGAAGGCTGCTATCCGTAAGGGTACAATCGAAGGTCTATTCGTTCCAGTTCTTAACGGTACTGCATTCAAGAACAAAGGTGTTCAGCCACTTCTTGATGCTGTAATCGATTTCATGCCTGCTCCAACAGACGTTGAAGCGATTAAGGGTGTGGATGCTGATGATCACGAAAAAGAAATCGTTCGCGAATCTTCTGACGACGAGCCGTTCTCTGCTCTAGCGTTCAAGATCATGAACGACCCATTCGTGGGCTCACTAACATTCGCTCGTATCTACTCTGGTGTTCTTGAAGCTGGTACACAGGTAACTAACTCTGTGAAACAGCGTAAAGAAAAAGTTGGTCGTATGCTTGAAATGCACTCGAACAGCCGTGAAGACATCAAAGAAGCGCGCGCGGGTGATATTATCGCTCTAGCTGGACTTAAGCAGACAACAACTGGTGATACTCTATGTGCGAATAACAAGCAGGTTATTCTTGAGCGCATGGAATTCCCAGATCCTGTGATCGAAGTTGCTGTTGAGCCTAAGTCTAAAGCTGACCAAGAAAAAATGGGTCTGGCGCTTGCGCGTCTTGCTGCTGAGGATCCATCATTCCGCGTTACATCTGACGAAGAATCTGGTCAGACAGTAATCGCTGGTATGGGTGAGCTACACCTAGATATTCTTGTTGATCGCATGAAGCGTGAATTCAAGGTTGAGTGTACAGTGGGTGCGCCTCAGGTAGCATACCGTGAGAGCTTCGCTCGTGAAGTTGAAGTTGATTACACTCACAAGAAACAGTCCGGTGGTTCTGGTCAGTTTGGTCGCGTGAAAATGGTGGTAACACCAGGTGAGCGTGGTACTGGCATTGAGTTCACAGACGAAATTAAAGGCGGTAACATTCCTCGTGAATACATCCCAGGTGTAGAAAAGGGTGTTAATGATATCGCTGAGGCTGGTGCTCTTATTGGCTTCCCAATCATCGACTTTGGCGTACGCCTGATCGATGGTGCGTATCACGATGTTGACTCCAGCGTACTTGCGTTTGAAATCGCAGGTCGCGGTGCGATGCGTCAGGCTGCGGAAGATGCCGGTATTAAGCTCCTCGAGCCAATGATGAAGGTTGAAGTTGTTACTCCAGACGAGTATATGGGTGACGTAATCGGCGACCTTAACAAACGCCGCGGTCAGATTCAGGGCTCAGAAGCTCGTGGTCCGGCAACGGTTGTTAACGCGATGGTTCCTCTTGCGAACATGTTTGGTTATGTGAACGAGCTTCGTTCATTCACACAAGGCCGTGCACAGTTCACTATGCAATTCGACCATTACGATGAAGTGCCTGCAAACGTAGCTGACGAAATTAAAGCTAAGCTCGCAGGTTAAATAAAAAAGAAAAACAAATGCTATGGATCCCCTGGTAAACAGGGGCCGATATAAAAGGTATTTAAAATGGCTAAAGAAAAGTTTGAGCGTAATAAGCCGCACTGTAACGTTGGTACTATTGGTCACGTTGACCACGGTAAGACAACGCTTACAGCTGCGATTACAAAAGTTCTAGCTGAAGCAACAGGCGGTGAAGCTGTTGATTTCGCGAACATCGATAAGGCTCCTGAAGAGCGTGA
>NZ_JAKQZA010000014.1 GCF_023008165.1 Kordiimonas laminariae
CTATCTTGAACAAACAGCTCTCGATACTGAATACACGCTTACAGTGGAATACTACAAAATGGTCTCTGCTGAACCCACACTCATCTCAGTAGAAAACCCTGTAATGGTACGACAAAACCTCTATGCGCTATCAGACCGCATTAGATTGTGGGGTGCAATCATTGTCTTAATAGGGTTTGGAATGACAAGCCTGATTGCATGGCGCATCCACTGGAAAATGAAAACCATAAACCAAACCGCAAGCAGCATTATAGCGCGTCAGGATTTGGCAGAGCGTATCCCTCAATCAAATGGCAAATCTGAATTCGACAGGCTCACACGTAATCTCAATCTTATGCTTTCAAAAATTCAGGCGCATGTTGAGGATATGCGCCATATGTCCAACAACATTGCTCATGATTTACGCACACCTCTCACTCGGCTTAAAGTCCAGTTGGACCAACTACCCGCGGAAAATGATATTCGAAAATCTGCAATCGGACAGGTTGATCAGATTATCACTGCTTTTGATGCCCTCCTCCGTATCAGCCATCTGGAAGCAGGCACTGCAAAAATAACCCTGAAAGACACAAACCTTTCCAACCTCCTTGATGATGTTATTGACTTGTACGGCCCGCTTGCAGAGCAAAAACAACAAAAAATCTCTGGTTACGCAGAGATAGCTCAGGCTCAATTAGATAGAGATTTGATATTCCAAGCGCTTGCAAATCTTATCGAAAACGCAATTAAATTCTCACCAAACGGTGGTGCTATTCAGATATCGGTCCGTGCCTCGAGAACCACTCTTTGGTTAACTGTTCACGATAATGGTCCCGGCATAACTGAAAATATGCTCAACAAAGCCTCCGACCGCTTTATTCGACTGGATGATGCGCGTTCAACAGAAGGGTTCGGGCTTGGGCTATCTCTGACGAAAGCAATTGCAATTGCACATCAAGGGAAACTGGAATTAGAAAACCACGCAAAAGGTTTTGAAGCTCGGTTGGTGCTGCCTAAGTTAAACTGAAATTTTACCCAGCATATTGTATTTCATATCAAAAAATGAATTGGAAAATAATCTGGATAGGAGTGTTTTATATAGGAGAAATCACTCTTAACTTCACATAACACTAACATAAAATCATTTATTTTTAACATATTATGAACCTATTCATAATTGAACAGGTTACCCTCCATGCCAATACCAACTACTAATAACCTAGCCACTAGATCATATTCGTTTTTCAACAACATCGAGAAATGCACCAAACTAACTAGAAATGTTGTTGCACCAAAGCATGAAGGTGGGGCGGTTCACATGGGAGTCACTGGGTACATCACTCGACTATTCATGGCGGGACAATCGCATAGCGCAATAGGTACTGCGGCCATTCATGAGCCAAGAATATGGTCAGCTTGTTTTTTTGACTTCGTGATGACATTCGATAGAGGTGTATTTCTGACGAGTTATTTTGCCTCTAAGGCAACCGACTTGCCTACTTCAGCCTTATGCAACCTATTACCGAATTTCTGAGCCAAAAGACTAATAATCTCGTCACTAGTATCGTGGCCGCCGATCATAATGGCCCCTAGTTGTTGTTCAAGAGCGGTTACCTCATTCACAACAACGTCTTTTGTGATTGGCGAAAAAATGCCGTGGCCCGAGGCAAGTCGTCGCTGTACGTCTATGCCGAACATGTTGAGACGACCTTCTGGAACCGGATAGTGAAGATCTCCAACAATGGCATACACGGGTACGTCAAATGACTTTTGTAGCCGCTCCATCAGCTTTGGCACAGTCTGATGCCCGCAACCAACCACCACCACAAGGCCTTTGCCTTCCAAGTTGATAACAAGGGCTTGTTCGTCGATCCGCCCGACAAAAAGGCGACGGGCAATTGGACCTGTCGTTGCTACGCCAGTCATCAGAACGGTTGGCGCAGAGATCGTTTCTACCTTCACTCCGGGATAGGACAGCGCCGTGGGCGCAAATATTCTTTTGTCAGACAGGTCAACCTGATTGGTGCCAAGTGAGAATGTTCCGGCGTCAGCCCATTTGCTGCCTCCCGTATGATCCAGATGCGCATGGCTTAAGAAAATAGTGTCAATGTCGCTCAGCGAAACACCAAGCTTGTTCATGTTCCACTCAAGAGGGGAAGGGTTTTCTTCAAGCCGATTCAAACCGAGATCAAACAAAATGGTCTGAGTATCTGTTTCAATCAGGTAAGAAACCCTAGGCTCTGTTTTTAGTTCCTCAGAAGCGGCATGCCAGTTAATCAGCGGGGTTACAGTAAGCGATCGTGTTGAACCAAAACTCTCTACCTTCGTATTTGTCTGCTGCTGCCATGCGTGCTCCAAGCCACGGCTATCAATTGCGCGGAGAAGGTCTGTTCCAAGCACTGCAATAAGCATGAGAGCAATGAATAGGAAAACCCGCTTCCATACATCTTTGGCAACACTGTAATCGGCGAGCATTGGAGCCAAGTCTTCCGGGATGGCCATCGGTTTGATTGGTGATACGTTGGCACCGCCCGTATTGCCTTTAGGGACCCACCCGAAAACATAGCATGGTATAACCGCTACCATACGGGTTGTTTGTCCGAATATTTCTCTAGCGTCGCTTTTGCGGATACCAATTTTGAACATCCACCAATGGCTGATCATGTGTCTGGCAAGAGACTGCTGGCCAATGATATGCGCGCGTTCGAAATGGTGAAATGCTTGATCAAGCTCGCCTGCTTCATAGCAGGTACGGGCCGTTGCCATCTCTTCGCGAAAAGCGGTTTTAAGTTCCTGTTTCATCAAATGCCCTCATGCAGTGATTTCGTTTGAGCGCATTCTATGCAACGCATGTAGGCCAGTATTGAACGAAACGATTGCCTTAAATGAGTGGTCGCCTGGCTTCCTTGGGTGTCACTCCAACAAGGCTGCGCATACTACGAGTAAAGTGAGCCTGGTCAGCGTATCCTGCGGCATAAGCAGCGTCAGCTAATGATGCACCGCCCGCGAGTTCTTTCGCTGCCCGATTTAGCTGATGCCAGGCAAGGAGTTTGGTTAGCGGCACCCCCAGTTGCTCTTTGGCGAGTGCCCGTAATCTTGGGGCAGAAAGCCCGACACTCGCTGCGGCCTCTGAGAAATACCGATCTGCTGCACTCTTTTTCAAATGCCAAAGCGCTTGTACCAACCTTGGATCTACTGCTGTGCGCAGGATGCCCAGCAAAGCAAACACATCATCTAACGCGGCTTCGAGAGGCCCATTCATATCAATAGAGTCCGCTATTTCGCTAGGCAGCTTGCCGATGTCTCCGTCCAACTCACGTAACAAATATTGGCCAAAAGCGGAATGGGGTTCGACAAAGACCAACATGATTTTTGAGTTTGGGAAAAGCCTATGCTCAATGCCTGGCTTGATTACCAGCGTGTGGCCTTCCACTTTTTCGCCGTCAGGGTTTTCCAGTACAGCGGTGTCATATGCCGATAAGCAAATTTGAATAGCCGCGTGCGCATGCAACGAATTGTCCTGGGTTCCGCCCCGAAAGGCAGCCCAAAAGTCACCAAAATAAAATTCTCCTCGCCAGCTCATCGGGGCTATTTGTGGCTTTGGCAAAGGTTATGATTGGCCAGAACCTCAATGATCCGACAATCAGATACATCGCCCCCCGAACAGTGGTTGATCATACGCCTGAGTTCGTCCTGTAGAACCTGGAGCGAAGCAATTTTGCTTTCGACGCTATCTAGATGAGCTCTCGCAATGGCGTTTACCTCTTCGCACGGGCGGTCAGGTTGGTCGGATAACTCAAGCAAGTTCCTGATATCATCAAGGGAAAATCCTAGCTCGCGACTGTGACGCACGAAGGTCAGGCGCTCAAGATGAGTTTCATCATAAAGGCGCCTGTTATTCGCTGCACGGGTCGCTTTTGGCATCACACCAATATCTTCATAATAGCGGATCGTTTGCACCTTCGTGTCAGCACGTTTCGCCAATTCGCCTATCATAAAATCGCGTGCCACAAACTTTCTCCTTGCTCCTACAGCTACTATAGCATGTAGGACTTGTTCAACGAAATTAACAGTGATTCGAGGTAAAAATGTCTGGTAGTTGTGGATGCGGTTCCGATCAAAATTTTGATGGTTCATCACTCGCTTACAAGCGGGTGCTGATAGTTATTATTGCCATTAACTTTGGTATGTTCTTCGTGGAGTTCTTTGGTGGCCTTGCTTCCGGGTCTATGTCACTACTTGCTGACTCTCTCGACTTTCTGGGTGACAGCGCAACTTATACTATCTCACTTATCGTAATCGGTATGCCGCTGGCCGTTCGTGCAAAAGCAAGTTTGTTTAAGAGCCTATCCCTTTTTGCTATTGCCGCCTGGGTTCTAGGGAGCACTCTCTACCGTGTGTTTATTGAAGGTGTGCCTGAGGCATTAATCATGGGCACGATTGGTGTCGCAGCTTTCGCAGCCAATGTGATTAGCGCCCTACTATTGCTGAAGTATAAAGACGGTGACAGCAATGTACGCTCAGTTTGGCTCTGTAGTCGTAACGATGCGATTGGTAATTTAACTGTTATCGTTGCGGCATCTGGAATTGCTGCGACTGACGCAGCTTGGCCAGACCTTGTGGTGGCTGGAATTATGGGGAGCCTGTTTATTCATTCGGCCACGAGAATTGTTCAACAGTCTTGGCGAGAACTCATTGAAGAAAAACAGCGCAAGGTGAACAGTAATGGTGGCGTTGCGTAGTTCCGCTGACGAGGGGCAGGCCATCGGCATTCATTAGCACAAACCGCGCGAATAAGGATCGTGTGGCGAAACTAAAGTCTGTTAATCATTTTGGTCTAACTGACAATGATTGGGCTCGCACACAGGGCTTCCAGCCGCCGAGACGACGTGAAGAACATCTTTTGGGGCAAAGGGAACATCATACCCCTGATAGAACAGCCGCTGCACCCTTAGAGAACTTTGCTTTTTAAATGAAAGCGCTCTTTTTAGTACAAATTGACACCATCCAATAAAAGTAGTACGCCTCTCATGAGGTAGAAGGTATTAATGTGTTTAAAGTAATTGGAACATTGTTATTCTTATCAATATTTGCACTAAGCACTGTGCAAGCTATTGACTCTGCCAATTTCCAATATTCCATGGAATATGATGCTACCCACGTCACCCAAGTTAATGACAATCATTCCGAACATGATGCAGATGGAGAGCAAGTATTGCATTGCGTTCACTGTCATGTTGGTCACTACAAAACATCTACAAACACCGTCAAAGTTCATCGAAACATCCGGGAAACTAAAAAACTTCCATTGACCCTTGGCAATCTATACAAATCGCCATTGTTTGGGATTGTTCGCCCCCCTCGAAGCTAACTCTTAATCTAACTTAAATATACGTTGTTGTAGCGCCATGTGCGACTGCAGCTTAGCTAGATTATGGAGTTTCTAAATGAAACCGATATACATTGCGCTCGCACTTGTGAGCGTGTCCCTACCTACGTATGCTCAAGATGCAAGTAATAAAGATTGGGGACAAAACTTACTTAGTTTCACGCGCGAATTACCTCAAGTGCAGTCATTTAACGAGCGTCTTTCTGCAGCTTACTATGACCGTACAGTACAAAGTGCTGTTCTATACAACCCAACGGTATCGCTTGGTGTGGCGAACGATGAAACTACAAATTTTCAGATAGGTATTAGTCAAACACTTGATCTATCTGGTAAACGCCAGGTGCGGCGTAAATTTGGCGCCGCTCAAGCTCGTCTAGCAGAATATTCCCATGAAGTTGCTCTAGAGAGCTATCTCGCTGACGTTTTAATAGGGCTTTCTGAATACGATGCCGCAAAGCAACAATTGGTTCTTGCGGAAAAACATGCGTCCAGTTTACGAACATTATCTGATTTAACAAAAAAGCGGCTAGAAAATGGTGACCTTGGCAAGGCAGACGGGGTGCTAGTGACGCTCGCATTATCATCTGCATATCCAGCAATAGCAGAAAATCGCACCAATTCTATTGAAACAGAGGCTCGTTTAAAAGCATTACTTGGTAGTGACTTTGCAAAGTTCACTCGGTTACCAGACCGCGAAATTTGGCGCGATAGTGGAGCAATCGATACGGACAGCCTTGTATTAGAGGTACCCAAAGTACGTGAGGCTTATGAGCGACTTCAAGTTGCCAAAGCATCAACTGGGATTGCCAGAAAAAATAGGAAAGCTGACCCAACAGTCGGCGTCGTTGCTGGCCGAGAACAAGGAGCTGCTCTTGTTGGGGTCAATGTATCGCTACCTCTCAATATTAGCAAATCCTTTAAAGCCTCAGAACAAGCCGCAAATAAGAGATCTCTAGCGGCAGAATTAAACTATCGTCAAATAGAACAAGCTATGCGGGCAGAACTAGAAGGCACTTTATTGGCTTGGAGAGAAAGCACTAATCAACTCGATTTGTATAACAAATTTACAGGATCAGCTCCAACAGATGGCCTCGAAATCCTTAAAAATCGCTGGTCGTTAGGAGATATGAGTACCGCTGAGTTCCTACTAGCTCTCGACCGTTGGCGGGAGAGCATAGCTGCTGGAATCAAGCTTCAAGCCCTTCAGCGCCTTAGCCTCATTACCTGGCTCCGAACTTCCGGTCAGGTAAAAGACTGGCTTAGCCGTCACTAAAAGATCAAGGAATAACCTATTATGACTATGAACGTAAATTCTCCAATTATGGTGCTAATGCTTGGTATCTCGTTGTTAGCTGTCAATTCAGTTGTATCATCTCCTGTTAATGCGTTTGAAGCGCCTCAAGACAATTATGATAGTGCGGACATTAGCTACAGTCCTGTTGAACAATCTAAACCAGATAACAATAATCATGAAGATGAAGATGACCATGGTGATGAGGAAGAAAACCTGATCAAACTTTCTCGGGACCAAATGGCCGCAGCTAACATTTCAGTTGGTACATTGTGGCTGCAAGATGTTCCAGATCAGCTTTCTGCCCCTGGTGAAGTGCTTAGTAACGCTTACAGCAACTGGAAGGTCAGCATACGTACGCCGTCACTTGTTAAAGCGCGACACATAGCACTTGGTTCCAGAGTCAAAGAAAACGACCCAATTGCAACTCTATACAGTGAAGAAATGGCCATTGCTCAGTCGAACTTTCTGGTTGCTCGAGATGAATGGTTAAGAGTTCAAGCCCTTGGTAAGCCTGTTACAGGCAACCCAAGATTTATTCAAGCCGAGCAATCCTACTTGGCTACAAAGGCTAAGCTGAGCATTCTAGGAATGAGCACTTCGTCTTTAAACAAAATCGAAACTACCGGATTTATAGCTAGCATGGGAGAATATACCTTAACTGCTCCCACTGAAGGCATTGTGTTAAAGGACTCCTTCGTACAAGGTGCATGGGTAGAAACAGGTACAGAACTCGCTGAATTGACCAACGAACGACGGCTTTGGGTAGAAGCAAAGATTCCTGCCAGTCTTGGCGAAGCCATCTCGGCAGGGGAAAGTGCCCTAATTGAAAGCGATAGTGGCGAGTTTACTGCTCAAGTTATCCAACAAGCACATATAGTTGATCATGAGACACGTACCAGAGTTATCCGCCTGATGGTTGATAATCCCGACGAAAAACTACATCCTGGGCATTTCGTAAATGTAACCTTCAACCTTAGCAGTGGTGGAGCAGTCCTCGCTGTTCCTGAAACTGCCTTAATGCGCTCACCTGATGGTGACTGGCAGGTTTTTGTCGAAGAAAACCCCGGCCATTTCAAAGCACAGGAGGTGGCCATTGTACGCAAAACTTCGAACTTAACAGTGATTGAAGGCATTGATGTCGGTAGCCGCATAGCACTTACTGGTGCGTTTTTTCTAGCATCTGAGCAGGCTAAAGCCGGCTTCGACATTCATGGCCACTAAGGGGAATCTCGATGTTAAATAATCTTATAGATCTCTCTGTGCGCAACAGGTTATTAATTGTTCTCGGCCTTGGCGCATTCCTGATAGCGGCAATATTTATGATTCCGCGCCTAAATTTGGATGCATTTCCTGATGTGACAAATGTCCAAGTATCAGTCAATACTGAAGCACCAGGACTGGCCGCCGTAGAGGTGGAACAGTTAATTACTTTCCCCATCGAATCCGTTATGTACGCGTTACCAAATGTAGCAGAAGTGCGTTCAATATCAAAGACAGGTCTCTCAATAGTGACAGTAGTTTTTGAAGAAGGGACAGATATTTATTTTGCACGACAGCTAATTGGAGAAAGACTTCAAGCGGCACGAGAACTTATACCAGAGGGCGTTGGAGTACCAGATATAGGCCCCAACACTTCGGGTCTTGGCCAAGTATATCAATATCTTCTAAAAGCAGACCCTGATAGCGGCGTTGATATAACTGAACTTAGAAGTCTGAATGACTGGGTTGTCCAGCTTCTTTTGATGCCAATTGACGGTGTGACAGAGGTATTGTCCTTTGGTGGTGAAGTTCGGCAGTATCAGGTCAACCTCGATCCTAATAAACTATTGGCTTTCAATCTGTCGATTGAGGATATTGAAAGCACCATTGAAGCAAACAATCGCATCGCAGGTGGTTGGTATATGGACAGGGGTCAAGAACAACTGGTAATCAGAGGCACGGGCTGGTTAGCCGCTGGTGAGGCGGGCCTCCGTAATATTGCTGATATGCCTATCAAAACGATAGACGGTGTGGTTATCAAAATCGGAGACGTTGCACAAGTTGGTTTTGGCGGCGAAATTCGTCAAGGAGCAGTCTCGCTAACTGAACGCGATGAGAATGGCGACGTGCAACAGCTCGGTGAAGTGGTGACAGGCATCGTACTCAAACGGTTGGGCGCCAACACAAAAGCAACTATTGATGGTATTCAAGAACGTCTCCCCATAATCCAAGGAGCATTGCCTTCCGGTGTGACAATCGAATCTCTTTATGACCAAGCCGATTTGATTACCAAAGCCGTGGATACAGTCGTCAACGCGCTTCTGTTGGCGTTTGTGTTCATCATTGTCATTCTAGCTCTATTTTTAATGAATTTGCGTGCCACTGTTTTGGTTTTACTATCGATTCCGCTTTCGATTGGTTTGGCCCTTATTGTGATGTCAATGATGGAACTCTCCGCAAATTTAATGTCTCTTGGAGGATTGGCTGTCGCCATAGGTATGCTTGTTGATGGTTCGGTGGTTATGGTCGAGAATATTTTCAAGCACCTCACACAAGGCGAAAGCGACAGCAAAGGAGGCCATGAGCTCCGCATCCAAGAAGCTGGCCGCGAAGTCGCAAGACCTGTATTTTTTGCAGCCCTGATAATATTGGTAGTCTTCACGCCCATGTTTACGTTTGAGGGTGTTGAAGGCAAATTGTTTCAACCCATGGCTATCAGTATTATGGTCGCAGTTTTCGCTGCGGTAATTGTTGCACTTCTGATAGTCCCAGCACTTGCCACTTTCATGTTTCAGCGAGGAGTCCATGTTAAGGAAAGTCCCGTGCTCCGACCAATTGAACAAGGCTACCAAAAGCTACTTCAATGGGTACTAGCTAAACGTTCTGCTGTCATTGCAAGTGCAGCAGCACTATTTCTTGGAGCAATAGCAAGTACACCCTTTATTGGAACAGAGTTCGTCCCCGAACTGGAGGAAGGTACTATTAATATTCGAGTAACTTTAGCGCCGTCTTCCAGCCTAGAAACAGCTCTAATATTAACACCCAAATTGGAAAAAATTCTCATCGAGAACTTTCCTGAGGTTACCTACACTCTAAGTCGAGTTGGGCGAGCTGAAATTGGTGGTGACCCGGAGCCCGTCAGTAACGTAGAGATTTACGTTGGTTTAAAACCTGTTTCGGATTGGGAGACAGCGTCAAATCGCTACGAGCTGCAAAGAAAAATGCAAGACCAACTGTCAGTACACCCAGGGCTTTTATTCAATTTCTCCCAACCTATTGCAACACGAGTAGATGAACTGCTTTCTGGTGTTAGAGCTCAACTTGCAATCAAATTATTCGGCCCCGACTTAGATATTCTAGTCTCGAAAGGGCGTGAAATTGAACGCGTTGTAAAAGCGGTTTCGGGTACCCGAGGTGTCGCACTAGAACAAGTGAGTGGAGAGGCTCAATTAGTTGTTGCTCCAAACAGAGAACAGTTGTCCAGATATGGGCTCTCTGTGAACGATGTTATGAGTTTGGTGGAAAAGGGCCTTGGCGGTACAGCTGTAGGTCAAGTTATCAATGGTAACGAACGTTATGATATTTACGTTCGCATTGACGAAGCTTTCCGAAACAATGAAAGAACCATAGGGGATCTACGTCTTGTCGCTCCCACAGGGGCAATACTACGCCTTGCTGATATCGCGGATATCGAAATTAAAGATGGTCCCGCACAGGTTAGGCGTGATGATGTACAACGGCGGATCGTAATTCAGTCCAATGTTGAAGGTCGTGACATGGGCTCAGTTGTAGCAGACATAAACACAGCAATCAGTGACCAGATAGAATTACCGACAGGCTATAGCGTGACAATTGGCGGACAGTTTGAAAGCCAACAACGAGCGCAAGGACGCTTAGCTCTAGTAGTTCCTGTTTCCGTTTTACTAATTGCTTTACTATTGTACTTTGCCTTCGGTTCGATCGGGCAGGCACTATTAATCTTGGTGAACGTTCCACTTGCACTTGTTGGCGGTATTTTTGCACTTCTCCTTTCCGGCCAATACCTTTCAGTACCCAGCTCAGTCGGTTTTATTACTCTCTTCGGTGTTGCAGTACTGAATGGTGTAGTACTTGTTGAAAGTATTAATGGTTTGGCAAAAGATGGTATTGCCATGAGCGAAGCAGTGTTCAGGGGAACTGTATCTCGCCTACGTCCAGTTTTGATGACGGCACTTACTTCCGCACTGGGCCTTATTCCTATGTTGCTTTCTGATGGAGTAGGTGCAGAGATCCAACGACCGCTAGCAACGGTAATCGTTGGGGGCCTGTTTAGTGCAACTGCGCTAACACTGATAGTACTGCCGTGCCTTTACCCAATGTTTTCAAAACACATTTGGCCCAAAGAATAGGCACGTCTGAACTTAGCTGATCAGTCAGGTCCAGACTACAAACAATAAATAGTGAAATATCTTACCTATATGATCATATAGGTAAGATAATCATTGAGCCTTAAACCAACACGTAAAACAAAACGCTCATCTACAAACCTAATTATATCCAGAGATGATTACCTGAACTGAAATATAGTTGAAGCCTACCAATGTGATTAGAACACATAAAATAGCTAGAACGCCCTATTACTGAAAGAATTGAACACTTATGCACAAACCACCGGGCTTCGATACCGTTTAGGTAAAAATGGTGTTCCAGAAAAAGGCGACCTTCCCAACGAAGCATTGGTATCAAATGCAGCCACCTATCTTGAACAAACAGCTCTCGATACTGAATACACGCTTACAGTGGAATACTACAAAATGGTCTCTGCTGA
>NZ_JAKQZA010000015.1 GCF_023008165.1 Kordiimonas laminariae
TGCGGGTGTGGCGAAATTGGTAGACGCGCCAGATTTAGGTTCTGGTGTCCTTCGGACGTGGGGGTTCAAGTCCCTCCACCCGCACCATGATCTTCAGAAAATATATCAATTATCAATAAGATCATGGTAAAGCGGCTGGTAAGCGCTAAATCACTTTGGCTTTTTGAAGTTTTTCCTTAGCTCGAATGCTTTTTCCCTAAACTCACATCCCTCTGCATGGTCGTTGATAAGCCCCATAGCTTGCATGAAGGCGTATACCGTCGTGGGGCCAACAAATTTCCAACCACGCTTCTTGAGGTCTTTTGATATTGCAATTGATTCTTCAGATGTGGAGGCCGTTTGAGGTGCGTCTAAGGAGTTTGCATCAGGTTCGTATCTCCAAATGTAGGCGGCGATAGAGCCAAACTCATCTACCATTTCTTTTGCGCGTTTTGCGTTGTTGATAGTAGCTTCTATTTTACCGCGGTGTCGGACAATACCTTGGTCAGTAAGTAGGCGCTTCACATTTTCTTCTGAGAATAATGCTATTTTGTTAAAGTCAAAACCATCGAATGCCTTGCGGAAGTTATCGCGTTTGCTCAAGATCGTTCGCCAGCTAAGTCCAGATTGAAACCCTTCAAGGCATAACTTTTCAAATAGTTTGATATCATTACTGACTGGGTATCCCCATTCTGTATCGTGATAATGTATATATTCATCTGTTGCGGCACACCAAGCACAACGCATTCTGTTATCGCAGCTTTTAAATATCTGAGACATATGGAATTCCTAAGATTTAGCGAGAAACGCGAGAGAATCAGCGGTGCGTGCTGGAGATACTTCCAGTATTTCTGCAGTGACAACATTTTGAATTACAAAAGGATCTTTTTGAACGAAGGTCTCAAGCGTGTCTTTTGTTGTATTATGAGCGATAATTACGCCTCCAAGGGAAGGCTTTATACTACCCACTAAAAGGAAATTATATTCCTTGAAACCTTCTTCGATCCAATCTCTATGGGATTCCATATATTCTGAGGCTAGGTTCTTATTTTTGCTGAATTTTAAAGTGATAATATACATGATGTTCTCTTAATGATTTGCTGTGGTGGTTGAGCAGGTTTCTTCAAGCCATTCGAGCAGAAGTGATATTTCTTTCTTGAGGAATGTATCGCTCTGGAAGGTGTTGTATAAAGTTGCGATACCTTGGCTACGGGCAAGAACATGTTGAGATAGTAATTCAGCCTCGTCGTTAAGGCCTATGTCTATGAATTGTATTTGTAGCCATTCATCAAACAGTGAGAATATTTTGTTAGCTGAGCCTTGAGCGTCATGGCTGAGCTTGGCTAACTCGGAAGTCAACGTACCAACAGGGCATCCATGTTTTGCTATCTTATTTTTGTTTCTATCAAGGATAGTGATGTAAGATTTTATTCGCTCTTTCGCGCAGTGAGATGCTGCTTCCCACTCTTTGATCATTGCTAGCGTGTTTTTAAGTCGTAATTCGATAACCGCTTCCAGAATCTGATCTTTGGTTTTGAAATGATGATAAAAGTTTCCGCGAGAGATAGAGGTCTCACCAGCGATGTCCGCGAAAGAGGTGTGGTCAAATCCTTGTTCATAAAAAAGATTGTCCGCAACGGTGATAATTCTTTCTCTCGTGGTTTCTTTGGTCATATCGGTCTCGTTTGAATGATTTAGGACGATTGTCCTATTTTGAGTAAAATTAGGGCAGTTGTCCTAATTGTCAATTAAAAAAGGCTATTCTTAAAAAACGAAGTTTCAGCTAACTGGGTTAGTTTTGAGGCTGAAGTATGGTGCCTTCTTCTATCTTTTGGCTGTGTTTTGGCGTTTTTTGTTGAATTTTTCCTTGTAACGGTTTATCCGAGCCGACGAACTCGGTGCAAAGAAATTAAATTGAAACACAGTTTGTATTTTTTCGCCGTTTCACCAATTGGCACCATCAAAGTGCAGGTAACGCATTTAATAAGGTTTGCGGCGCTTAATTTGAGCAGCCTTGAACTGGGTGAAACGACGTTAGACAACGTAATATAGAGAGTGGACGAGATGCAGATCGAAGAACTGCTAAACGAAGGCCTGAAGCGCGAATATAAAGTAACAGTAGCTGTTAACGAGCTTAATGAAAAACTCGACGCAGTTCTGAATGAATTCCGTGCTACTGCAAAACTAAACGGCTTCCGCCCTGGTAAAGCACCTCTTTCTCTTCTTAAGAAGATGTACGGTGAGCGCGCACAAGGCCAGGTTATTTCTGAAGCTATGCAAGAAACATCTGCAAAGCTGTTCGAAGAAAAAGAAATCCGCCCGGCTCTTCGTCCTGAAGTAGATATGGATGAGTACAAAGACGGTACTGATCTTGAGTACACTCTAAAGGTTGAAATCCTTCCTGAAGTTAATGTGGAAGACTTTAAAGCACCTGCACTTGAGCGCTGGGTTGCTGAAGTAGCAGACAAAGACCTTGATGAAGCGCTAGAGCGCATTGCTGGTCAGCAGAAATCTTTCAAGAAAGCTGCTAAAACTGCAAAATCTAAAGAAGGTGATGCGGTTCTTATTGATTACCTTGGTCGTATCGACGGCGAGGCGTTTGATGGTGGTGCTGCTGAAGATCACCAGCTTGAGCTTGGTTCAGGTATGTTCATCCCGGGTTTTGAAGACCAACTAGTTGGTTCTAAAGCGGGTGAAGAAAAGATTGTTAAAGTAACATTCCCTGCTGAATACCACTCTAAAGATCTTGCTGGCAAAGAAGCTGAATTCACTGTGAATGTGAAAGAGGTTCGCCGTCCTGCAGAAGCTGAAGTAAATGATGAACTTGCCAAGAACCTTGGCCTTGAAGACCTAGATGGTCTTAAAGAAGCGCTTAAAGGTCAGCTTGAGGCAGATAATAACTCACTTACACGTGCCCACCTTAAGCGTAAGCTTCTAGACAGTCTTGCTGACAGCTATGATTTTGCTGTTCCAGCTGGCATGGTTGACCTTGAGTTTGCTCAGATTTGGGAGCAGATCAAACGTGATGCTGTTATGTCTGGCGAAGCGAAAGAAGAAGATTTCGCAGGTAAAGATGCACCAGAAGATGAAGCAGAAGCTGCTGAGTTCCGTGCAATTGCAGAGCGCCGTGTTCGTCTTGGTCTTCTTCTATCTGAAATCGGTGTTAAAAACGAAGTTCAGGTTACTCAGGAAGAAGTTAACCGTAAGATTATTGAAGAAGCGCGTCGTTTCCCTGGTCAAGAATCTCAAGTATTTGAATTCTACCAGAAGAATGAAGAAGCTCGTGCACAGCTTCGTGCTCCAATCTTCGAAGAGAAGGTTGTTGATTTTGTAATCGAGCAAGCTGATCTCACAGATAAAACAGTTTCTCGTGAAGATCTTGAAGCTGCCGTTCGCGAAATCGACGAAGAAGAAGCAAACCCAGTTAAAGCGAAAAAGACTCCAGCTAAGAAAAAGGCTCCAGCTAAGAAAGCTGCACCGAAAAAAGCTGCTGCTAAGAAAACGCCAGCTAAAAAGGCACCGGCAAAGAAAGCTGCTGCTAAGAAAGCTGACAAAGAGTAATCATAGTTTGAATATTCTGAAAAAGGCGTCTGTTAGGGCGCCTTTTTTTTATGTTTTTTGTTTAAATATGCTTATGATGCATTATCTAACTGTTCTGTGTGGTGGATATTACTTGCCCGGAGTTAGAAGTGTTTGCTACAGCTAGGCAAACAACGCCTGTCTAATTTTTAGCAGTGTTTTTGAGTTTATTAATTGGAGCGCTTTATGAGCGATATTATGGAACCGTTCGCTAACCATTTGGTGCCGATGGTTGTTGAGCAAACAAACCGCGGTGAACGATCATTTGATATTTATTCACGCCTTTTGAAGGAACGTATTATTTTCCTTACTGGGCCTGTGAATGATCATGTTTCCAGTCTTATTGTTGCACAGCTCCTGTTTTTAGAGGCTGAAAACCCTGAGAAAGACATCTCTTTCTACATCAATTCCCCTGGTGGGCATGTGACAAGTGGTTTGGCTATTTATGATACTATGCAGTATATCAAGCCGAAGATTGCTACGATCTGTATAGGGCAGGCGTGTTCAATGGGGTCGTTGCTTCTTGCTGCGGGCTCGGAAGGTATGCGTTATGCACTGCCAAATTCACGGATTATGATTCATCAGCCATCTGGCGGTGCGCAAGGTCAAGCGGTTGATATCGAAATTCAAGCGCGTGAAATTTTGAATATTCGTGAACGCCTCAATAAGATTTACGCGGAACACACAGGGCAATCTGTTGATGTTATTCAGAAAGCGTTGGACCGCGATAACTTTATGGAGCCTCATGAAGCCAAAGACTTTGGTCTGATTGATGAAGTTTACGTATCAAGAGATACAAAAGCGTAGGTCGTTTCAATTAACGTGCTGATAACGCTTTTATGCTTTTATAAAAAAGCTTGGTAAAGCAAGACGACAGAATGAAAGTGAGATTTTTAAAGCAGTGACCGACTTGAGTAACAATGATTCGAAGAATACACTTTATTGCTCCTTCTGTGGCAAGAGTCAGCATGAAGTACGCAAACTGATCGCAGGACCAACGGTCTTTATCTGTGATGAGTGTGTTGAGCTGTGTAACGACATTATTCAAGAAGAAAGTAAGGGTTCGCTGAGTAAGGGAAGTGAAGGTGTTCCTTCCCCGCTTGAGATCCTTGAAGTTCTGAATGATTATGTGATCGGGCAGGCTGCAGCGAAGAAGGTTCTCGCTGTTGCTGTACATAACCACTACAAGCGCCTTAATCATGCAACTGGTTCAAAAACTGAAGTAGAGCTTTCTAAATCTAATATTCTACTGGTTGGACCAACAGGTTGTGGTAAAACGCTGCTGGCACAAACACTAGCCCGTATCCTTGATGTGCCGTTTACAATGGCAGATGCAACAACGCTTACTGAAGCTGGTTATGTTGGTGAAGACGTTGAGAATATTATCCTGAAGCTTCTTCAAGCAGCAGATTATAATGTTGAACGCGCGCAGCGCGGTATCGTTTATATTGATGAGGTGGATAAAATCAGCCGTAAGGCAGATAACCCATCAATCACGCGCGATGTATCGGGCGAGGGTGTTCAACAAGCGCTCTTGAAAATTATGGAAGGTACTGTGGCAAGTGTTCCGCCACAGGGTGGGCGCAAACATCCTCAACAGGAATTCTTGCAGGTTGATACGACAAATATTCTCTTTATTTGTGGTGGTGCATTTGCTGGTCTCGATAAAGTGATCACTAACCGTATGCAGGGTAAATCTATTGGCTTTGGTGCAACAGTTGCAGGTCCTGACGAGCGCGGTGTTGGTGAACTATTCAAAGAAACAGAGCCAGAAGATCTTCTGAAGTTTGGTTTGATCCCTGAATTTGTGGGGCGTCTTCCTGTTATTGCAACTCTGGAAGATCTGGATGAAGATGCATTGGTGAAGATTTTGTCTTTGCCTAAAAATGCTCTTCTTAAACAGTATCAAGCACTCTTTGATATGGAAGATGTTAAGCTGAACTATACAGATGATGCGCTTTTTGCTGTTGCTCGTAAAGCGATTGAACGTAAGACAGGTGCTCGTGGTTTGCGCTCTATCATGGAAAACACGCTTCTTGATACCATGTTCGATCTGCCTTCCATGGAAGGCGTTGAAGAGATCGTGATTAATGGCGATGTGGTAGATGGAAAAGCGACTCCTCTGCTTATTTACTCGGAAAAACGTGAGGAAGCTGATCAATCAGCGTAATTTACGGCTAATAAGTTGCTTAAAGGGGTTGAATCAGATGGTTCAGCCCCTATTTTTATAACTAAAGCATGTAATTTAGGTGTTAAAGGCGCATTTAGCGTCTTTTTCTTTCTGTTTTTCTAGAAACTGCCTTAAACTGATACATAAGATAAATAAACTCTAATAGGCATATTCCTATGACCGATTCTCCAGAAGATACTACGAATCAAATTGAACTACCTGTGCTACCGCTCAGGGATATTGTTGTTTTTCCTCACATGATCGTCCCTCTTTTTGTTGGCCGCGACAAATCTGTCCGTGCCCTTGAAGAAGTAATGGCGAAAGATAAGCAAATCCTGCTTGTTGCTCAAAAAGATGCTTCCGAGGATGACCCAACATCTGATGATGTGTTCAGAATCGGCACTGTGGCATCCGTGCTCCAGCTCTTAAAGCTGCCTGATGGTACTGTGAAAGTCCTTGTAGAGGGCTTTAATCGCGCACAGATCAATGAATTTACACGTGAAGATGACTATTTTGCCGCGACGGGTATGCTTTTAGCCGGTGAAACGGCTGATCCAGCGGAGGTTGAAGCACTTTCCCGCTCGGTAATTACCCAGTTTGAGCAATATGTGAAGTTGAATAAGAAGATTCCAGCTGAAGTATTGGCGACTGTGAATCAGATTGAAGACCCGAGCAAGCTTGCAGATACAATTGCGTCGCATTTAGCTTTGAAAATTGATGATAAACAGGAGCTTCTTGGTACTGTTTCCATTATTGAGCGTCTTGAGCGAATCTTTGGCTTTATGGAAAGCGAAATCGGTGTTCTTCAGGTGGAGAAAAAAATTCGCGGCCGTGTGAAACGCCAAATGGAAAAGACTCAGCGTGAATATTATTTGAATGAGCAACTTAAAGCTATTCAGAAAGAACTGGGTGAGGGCGATGATGGCCGCGAAGAAATTCAGGAACTTGAAGAAAAAATAGCCGAAACCAAGCTTACCAAAGAAGCACGTGACAAATGCTTGGCAGAATTGAAAAAACTCAAATCCATGAGCCCAATGTCAGCTGAAGCTACAGTTGTAAGGAACTTCCTTGATTGGATGCTATCTGTGCCGTGGGGCAAAAAGTCTCGCGTTAAGAAGGATATCAAGCAGGCAGAAGTGGTTTTAGATACTGATCACTACGGCCTTGAAAAAGTTAAAGAGCGAATCATTGAATATCTCGCAGTTCAGCAGCGCGCGAAAAAGCTTAAAGGTCCGATTCTTTGCCTTGTTGGTCCGCCTGGTGTTGGTAAAACCTCGCTTGGTAAGTCTATCGCTCGATCAACGGGGCGCGAGTTTATTCGCTTCTCGTTAGGCGGTGTTCGTGACGAATCAGAAATCCGTGGTCACAGACGTACTTATATTGGCTCCATGCCAGGTAAAGTTATGCAGTCCATGAAAAAGGCAGGCACAACGAATCCGCTCTTCCTTTTTGATGAAATTGATAAAATGGGGCAGGATTTCCGAGGTGACCCCGCTTCTGCTTTACTTGAAGTGCTGGACCCTGAACAAAATGCGAAGTTCAACGATCATTATCTCGAAGTAGATTATGATTTGTCGAATGTGATGTTTGTTACAACTGCAAACTCCTTGAATATGCCAAAACCACTTCTGGACCGGATGGAGATCATCCAGCTTTCCGGGTATACAGAAGATGAAAAGGTTGAAATCGCTAAGCGCCACCTGATTCCTAAGCAAGTTGAAGATCATGGCTTGAAGGAGGGCGAGTGGACTATTTCCGATGGCGCTATCCGCGATGTGATTCGATATTACACCCGTGAAGCGGGCGTACGTTCGCTTGAAAGGGAATTTGCGAAGCTTACACGTAAAGCTGTGAAAGAGATTGTTGACGGCTCTAAGGATAAGATAAGCGTGACTTCACGAAATCTTGCTCAGTATGCCGGTGTCCGCCGTCATAGATTCGGTCAGACAGAGGAAGAAGATCAGGTTGGTTTAACAACAGGTCTGGCCTGGACCCAGGTTGGTGGCGAGTTATTAGCTATCGAAGCTGTTACGGTTCCAGGTAAGGGATTGATTAAAACCACCGGTAAGCTCGGTGATGTGATGAAAGAATCAATTCAGGCTGCACGCTCTTACGTGCATTCCAGATGCGTTGATTTTGGAATCAATCCAAAAATGTTTGAAAAAAAGGATATTCATATCCACGTTCCTGAGGGAGCGACGCCAAAAGATGGCCCTTCAGCGGGTGGAGCTATGTGTACAAGCATTGTTTCTGTGCTTACAGGGATCGCTGTTCGCAAAGATATTGCCATGACCGGTGAAATGACTTTGAGAGGCCGGGTATTACCGATTGGTGGTCTTAAAGAGAAGCTTTTGGCCGCTTTAAGGGGGGGTGTTTCTAAAGTTCTTATCCCGAAAGATAACGAAAAAGATCTCGCTGAAATCCCTGAAAATGTTAAGAAAGGCCTTGAAATCGTTGCGGTTTCTACGATTGATGAAGTTCTGGAACATGCACTCGTTAAGCCGCTTGAACCTATAGAGTGGGATGAGGATGATGAGCATGCTGCAGATGCGAAAGAAAACGCGTCTGATGTATCTGAATTGACGACTCATTAGCCTCCTTGATAGCTATTCAGGAAAATTCAAGAAAAAAAAGATTAAAAACCGCAGTTTTCTGCGGTTTTTTATTTTGACATATGGAAAACAACGCGCTTAAACTGCGTTCGCATTTCGGAAAAATGTCGAAATACGCTCTTCAACTCAGAGGGGGATACCTTGAATAAAAATGACTTGATCGCAAAGGTTGCGGAAGCAGCTGATCTATCTAAAGCTGATGCTGGTAAAGCAGTAGATGCTGTGTTTGACTCAATCACTGGCGCACTTTCTTCTGGTGAAGAAATTCGTCTCGTTGGTTTCGGTACATTCGCTGTAGCACAACGTGCTGCAACAAAGGGCCGTAACCCACGTACAGGTGAAGAGATCGATATTCCTGCTTCTAAGCAGCCTAAGTTCAAGGCTGGTAAAGGTCTCAAGGACGCTGTAAACGCTTAATTGGTTTACGTGTATTTTGCAGAAACGGCCGTGGGGAAACCTGCGGCCGTTTTTCTTTTCAAAAAAATGTAAAATAGGGGTTTACAGGATGAGTGTTACGCCGTAAAACCCCGCTCACGCCACACGGAAGCGTGGGGTGCAACGCACTTTTGAATGGGCGATTAGCTCAGTTGGTAGAGCATCTCGTTTACACCGAGAGGGTCGGCAGTTCGAGCCTGTCATCGCCCACCATTCAAAACTGCTCTCTGAAGAGAAGGGCGATTAGCTCAGTTGGTAGAGCATCTCGTTTACACCGAGAGGGTCGGCAGTTCGAGCCTGTCATCGCCCACCATCTTCTCTTCATTTATAAAGTGGGCGATTAGCTCAGTTGGTAGAGCATCTCGTTTACACCGAGAGGGTCGGCAGTTCGAGCCTGTCATCGCCCACCACTTTATTTCCCTAAAGTTTAAACTTATCTCCCTAATTGAGTACAGTAGCCCGGTTAAGCTGTGTCTATGCTGGTATTGGTTTGTGCGAGATGACGTATGTCTGATAAAGATTTAGCTTCCAACCCGCCTGATATTGTTTATGAGGCCTCCTGGGCGCCAGAAGACCCGAGAGATCGGATGTATGATCGTGATGCATCTAGAGCGACGAGGTTAGTTTCTTTTGTTAGGGTGGTAGGGGCTTATCATCCGGTTTTGAATCTTCCCATCTTGCTTTTTGATTTGTTTAAAAAGTTAGGGTTATCTGGGTTGTTTTTTTTACTGTTGGTTTTGCCTGCCTTGGTTGGTGCTTTTTTGCTTTTATAGAGAAAAGTCATTTTTGTTGAAGAAATATGAAAATGAGCGTTGACATGAGGAGTGGGAAATTCTAAAACCCGCTCCGCAAGCAAAGCGCGGGTGTAGCTCAGTTGGTTAGAGTATCGGCCTGTCACGCCGAGGGTCGCGGGTTCGAG
>NZ_JAKQZA010000016.1:0-2500 GCF_023008165.1 Kordiimonas laminariae
ATGCTCTTGCAGGTCGAGTTAAGGTGGTATTGTGGGGAGGGTTAGTCTCCCCTTCGTGGTTGGTCAGCCAGGCAAAGGATCTAGGCAATCTGCGCTTAAGGCGCCTTTTGCAAGGAGCACATCCGTATCACACAGCAATTTAAACGCAAAATCCCTACCACCTTGTGTGGTAGGGATTTTCTAATGGTTGCGGGAGTAGGATTTACCAGCAGTCGCTTCGCTTTGTGCTGTTGCCCTGCGCAAGCAATGCTTGCTTGGTCCGAACCGGTATGTTCATTCACCATCTCTCGTACCAATTAAAAAAGGCCAGCACCCTCTGGGTACTGACCTATTTTAATGGTTGCGGGAGTAGGATTTGAACCTACGACCTTCAGGTTATGAGCCTGACGAGCTACCGGGCTGCTCCATCCCGCGTCAACTATGTTTGTCACCCGTGTGAAGTATCGCTGTGCGATGCCATTCTCCGATGTGACGCGGTTCAAGGCTGTTATTTTCAGCTGGACCGCTTAATACAACAAAACCGGCACATGGCCGGTTTGCTGTTTTTTGATATTGATGAAGATGTTTATGTCTTTACTCTTTAGTAGATCTGGCGGCGACCTACTCTTCCGCGGCTTAAGCCGAAGTACCATCGGCGCGAAGCCCTTTCACTTCCGAGTTCGAGATGGGATCGGGTGGGACAGGCTTGCTATAACCACCAGATCAACGAAAGAGTAAAGATTTTTGCGTTTTATGCATGCTTGAGAATGATCAATTGTATTTAAAAGTTTTGTTCTCTGTCTATGGAGAGGCTCTGAAGCCTATCGAGCAATTAGTATCAGTTAGCTTCACACATTACTGCGCTTCCACACCTGACCTATCAACGTGGTGGTCTTCCACGGCTCTCAGAGAGACCTTATCTTGAAGGGGGCTTCCCGCTTAGATGCTTTCAGCGGTTATCCCGTCCGAACATAGCTACCCTGCAATGCAGCTGGCGCTACAACAGGTCCACCAGAGGTTCGTCCACCCCGGTCCTCTCGTACTAGGGGCAGCTCTTCTCAAGTCTCTTGCGCCCACGGCAGATAGGGACCGAACTGTCTCACGACGTTCTAAACCCAGCTCACGTACCTCTTTAATTGGCGAACAGCCAAACCCTTGGGACCTGCTCCAGCCCCAGGATGAGATGAGCCGACATCGAGGTGCCAAACACTGCCGTCGATATGAGCTCTTGGGCAGTATCAGCCTGTTATCCCCGGCGTACCTTTTATCCGTTGAGCGATGGCCCTTCCACACAGAACCACCGGATCACTATGACCTACTTTCGTATCTGTTCGACCTGTCAGTCTCACAGTCAGGCAGGCTTATGCCATTGCACTCAACGATCGATTTCCAACCGATCTGAGCCTACCTTCGCGCGCCTCCGTTACCATTTGGGAGGCGACCGCCCCAGTCAAACTACCCGCCACAGTGGGTCCTAGATCCAGGTTCATGGATCGTAGTTAGATATCAGAGACAACAAGGGTGGTATTTCAAGGGTGGCTCCACAAGAACTGGCGTCCCTGCTTCAAAGCCTCCCACCTATGCTACACATGTTATCCCTAATACCACACTGAAGCTGTAGTAAAGGTGCACGGGGTCTTTCCGTCTAACCGCGGGTACTCCGCATCTTCACGGAGAATTCAATTTCGCTGAGTCTGTGCTGGAGACAGTGGGGAAGTCGTTACGCCATTCGTGCAGGTCGGAACTTACCCGACAAGGAATTTCGCTACCTTAGGACCGTTATAGTTACGGCCGCCGTTTACCGGGGCTTCAATTCGCAGCTCTCACTACTCCTCTTAACCTTCCGGCACCGGGCAGGCGTCAGACCCTATACGTCGTCTTGCGACTTCGCAGAGCCCTGTGTTTTTAGTAAACAGTCGCCACCCCCTCTTTTGTGCCCCCACCAAAAAGTTGCCTTAATGGTGGGCCTCCTTCTCCCGAAGTTACGGAGGCAATTTGCCGAGTTCCTTCAGCACAGTTCTCTCAAGCGCCTTGGTATGCTCTACCATCCCACCTGTGTCGGTTTCGGGTACGGTCTATATGATGGTGCTATTTCCTGGGACAACTTCGCGGCAGATCCAATCCAATAAGGATCTACAACTTACGTCATCCGTCACATTCCATCAGGTACAGGAATATTAACCTGTTTCCCATCGACTACGCTTTTCAGCCTCGCCTTAGGGGCCGACTCACCCTGCGCGGATTAGCCTTGCGCAGGAACCCTTGGGATTTCGGCGAGAGTGTCTCTCACACTCTTTATCGCTACTCATGTCAGCATTCTCACTTCTGATATCTCCAGCATGGCTCACGCCACACCTTCGCAGACTTACAGAACGCTCCGCTACCACTTGATCATAAGATCAAATCCACAGCTTCGGTATATGTCTTTAGCCCCGGTACATCTTCGCCGCAAGACAGCTTAATTAGACCAGTGAGCTGTTACGCTTTCTTTAAATGATGGCTGCTTCTAAGCCAACATCCT
>NZ_JAKQZA010000017.1 GCF_023008165.1 Kordiimonas laminariae
ACGCTTACAGCTGCGATTACAAAAGTTCTAGCTGAAGCAACAGGCGGTGAAGCTGTTGATTTCGCGAACATCGATAAGGCTCCTGAAGAGCGTGAGCGTGGTATCACGATCTCAACAGCACACGTTGAGTATGAGACAGAGACACGCCACTATGCACACGTTGACTGCCCAGGTCACGCTGACTATGTGAAGAACATGATCACTGGTGCTGCTCAGATGGACGGTGGTATTCTTGTTGTGAACGCAGCTGATGGCCCAATGCCACAGACACGTGAGCACATCCTACTTGCACGTCAGGTTGGTGTACCAGCGCTTGTTGTATTCATGAACAAAGTTGACCAGGTTGACGACGAAGAGCTTCTAGAGCTTGTTGAGATGGAAATCCGTGAGCTTCTATCTGAGTACGACTTCCCTGGTGATGATATTCCAATCGTAGCTGGTTCTGCTCTTGCAGCACTTGAAGGCCGCGACGCAAACATTGGTGCAGAGAAAATTCTTGAGCTGATGGCTGCAGTTGACGATTACATCCCGCTTCCAGAGCGTGCGGTTGACGGTGCATTCCTAATGCCTGTTGAGGACGTATTCTCTATCTCAGGCCGTGGTACAGTAGCAACTGGCCGTGTTGAGCGTGGTATCGTTAAGGTTGGTGAAGAAATCGAGATTGTTGGTATTAAAGATACAGCGAAAACTACGGTTACTGGTGTTGAAATGTTCCGCAAGCTTCTAGACGAAGGTCAAGCTGGTGATAACATTGGTGCACTTCTACGTGGTGTTGCACGTGATGATATCGAGCGTGGTCAGGTTCTGTCACACGTTGGTACAATCAAGCCACACACTAAGTTCACAGCTGAGACATACATCCTCACTAAAGAGGAAGGTGGTCGTCACACACCATTCTTCGCTAACTACCGTCCACAGTTCTACTTCCGTACAACTGACGTAACAGGTAACATTGAGCTACCTGAAGGTTCAGAGATGGTAATGCCTGGTGATAACGTGAACCTGAAGGTTGAGCTTATCGCACCAATCGCGATGGACGAAGGTCTTCGTTTTGCTATCCGCGAAGGTGGCCG
>NZ_JAKQZA010000018.1 GCF_023008165.1 Kordiimonas laminariae
TCATACCAACTGATCAGTATGTTTCCGTTATCCAGCACAGCTGCCGAAGGCAATGATTGATCACCCGCAGTTTTATCGCTAATCAAAAATTCACCGCCTACAGGCTGTCCATTCGCGTTATAAAGCTGACCATAAATACCGCTACCAGAACCATCTGCGCCGCTTTGATCTTCAAACACAACAACATAACCACCCGCAAGCGCCGGATGATCTGACGAAAAAGTTGCTATACTTGGATTTACCTGATTACCCGTCTCTGTAGTGTTAACTTGAATACTAGTCATTACGCCCCCAATCTTCACCAAAATAAAATTACAAGTAGAATTTTCATCTAAATATGAAAACATAAACTTATTGTAAACTGATACCTCTATTTCAATTTCATACCTTTGTTACAAAGTAAAATATCAACATAATTAAATATTTAATCAACACCCTTCGGAAAAAGGCTTTAACAGTCAGTGATATATGCACAACTAAACGAATATGATTATATCAATCAAAAATAGTAACAATATCTTCTCTATGTTTAAGACTAATGAACTTCATAGAGCTCATATTCATACTCTTTATCATCAGACAGCAAATGCAGCCACTAGCGCCGCCAGCAATGGTTCTCTTGTCCTAGATACAACAAAAAGGTCAATGCTCTTGCAGGTCGAGTTAAGGTGGTATTGTGGGGAGGGTTAGTCTCCCCTTCGTGGTTGGTCAGCCAGGCAAAGGATCTAGGCAATCTGCG
>NZ_JAKQZA010000019.1 GCF_023008165.1 Kordiimonas laminariae
TTTGGAATGGTTCGAAGTATGATTCCTACGGCCGTATTTATGATAATACTGGCTCAATTGTTGTTGAGACCAATAATATTATTGCTGCCAATTCTGGTGCTTTGCCAACGTTTACTGAATTGTCCAATGGTAAAATCCTTCTGACATGGAACTATTATCTGAACGGTACAGCCAGAACCGAGACATACGGCCAGATATATAATGCCGATGGATCAATTGATGTTCCTATTTTTACTGTAAATGCAGGCTCAGCAGGAGATCAACACGCTACAACATCCGCCGCTTTGGAAGATGGTGGTTTTGTTGTTAGCTGGCAGGTATATGCGGATGGGCCAATTTTTATGAGGCTCTTTAATGCTCAGGGGCATGCGACAACCGGAGACATTCAGGTATCTAGTGGTAGCACTGCAAACTTCTATAGCGATATCGCTACATTACCGGACGGTACGTTCGTTGTGTTCTGGGAACAAAGCGACGCCGGGTCTGGTGTTAATATCTACGGCCAACGGTATGACGCTGATGGCAATTCTATCGGAGATTCATTTACTGCACATACAGATGCAACGGGCACTCAGTCCTTCCTTGATGCAGATGTTAATGTTGCCGGTGATGTTGTTGTTAGTTATCAGTCAGATACAGGTGATGGTAATGGCTTTGATATACAGCTAAGAGTGTTG
>NZ_JAKQZA010000001.1 GCF_023008165.1 Kordiimonas laminariae
TTTTTCCCTGTTGCTTTGATCGCAGCATCAAGGCCGTGGCGATTAGATTTAACGCCACTCACACCATGATCTTTATAGATCGCTTCACAGCCAGCGGCAGTGAGCGCGTCTAGTTGGAGATCAAGGCTTTGATCCTCGGTAGAAACGCGGGCATATCCTATCTTCATATATGAAGGATAGGGCTTTAGCGGATTGATTTAAAAGGGAAAAGAGACTCTTGATACGTGTAAGTCGTGCAAAAAGGCTCCATTACGCACGAGGGCTGGATTTGCAGATATCGACTCGACACATACGATCGTATGTTTGTTAAGTCATTGGCTTTCCTAGCTATGGTTAACGGGTGAATCTGTCAATTCACAATTATGAAAAACGGGGGAAAAGGAGGGTTTTTGAACGGAAACTTTGAGGTGCAACATGATCAAATACTTAAGTGCATTTATGTTGGTTTTGTGTGTCGTCGCGTGTTCTGAATCGCAAGACCGCCCACCAACAGATTATATTGAAAAACTGTTAGAAAAACTCGTTATAGAAAAACTGCCTAAAGGCTCTGTTGTACTAACAGATGTTAATCATGTGATTTCTGAACAAAGGGGCGATGAGAAGAAACCCGTTGTCAAAAGCCGCTTTGAATTCACTGTAGAGGTTAATGGAGACCAAGTGATTGAAGTGGATAGCATCAACGGCATTGATGATACGCACCCGCAAATTCTCATTATCAAAAAGCTGTTTAATGACGGCGATGAAGTAACAGGCGAAATTGTTACATCCAGTACACTTGACCTTGGTCGTTGGAAAGTTGATCTGGACGAAATCTCTGGAGACATCCGCAATGCGCGTGATCGGATGGTAGAGCTTTCCGAGTTTATGAAGGAAGGTAGGGAGTATTTATTTCAAGATGACGAGGAAGTTGAAAAAACAAAAAAACGGTATGTTGAGCGCCGAGAAGAACTAAAGCGTTTGGAAGAAGAAAAGCGCGCGCGAGAAAAGGCAGAAAAAGAGCGCCAACGTCAGCTTGCTATTCAACGAGAAAAGGAGCGTATCCAAAAGATACGTACTGACATTAGTGGAGACTGGGTCTCTGTTCCTTGGCACCAGTTTTATAAAGGCAGTTCTTATGAAGGAGGCGCAGTAAGGCCAACAACCGCACCGCTTGTTCGTTTTCGCATTCCCAAGGGAACATCAATGAATGATAAGATTGAGTTTCAGCTTATTGATTCATTGAGACCTTGGGTAAGCTCTCCATGGCTACAATCAAGTTTTGAGTTTGATAAGCGGCGTGAGAATTTTAAGTTCAACACTATCAACCTAAACACGGCTGGTAGGCGACAGTTTGGGATTGAGCGAATTCAAGGCCGCGTGTTCTCAAAAGAGAAGCTCATTGGCCTTGAAAGACGAGCTAAAAATAGCTCCCAATATATGCCGTTCTCTAAGCTGTCTAAGAAGATCGACGCTCTGAAACAAAAGAAAGAGCGTTATGATAATCTTGTTGATGCGTTTTTAACGAAACATAACGCCATAAAGTTTCACTCAAGCATAAAAACCAGCACTTTCAGAGATAATACATATGCATTGGTCTATGTAGAAAATCACTTTGACAGTGAATGGGTACGTGAAGATACATCTGTGGAACCATATTGGGGACGTAAGAATGATCAGAAAAGGCGCTCTCGTTGGCAAAGGCTTTTAAAAGATAGCATAACCTTTACCAATAGAAAGGCTAAGGGCTTGCCATGTGGTGGCAATTTTGATTTTGGGGCGCTTATTCTTCATTCTGGTATTCTAGGCTTTGGCGAAGCGGGTGCAGTAAAGATTGCTGTATATAACGTCAAAGAGCAACACCGTAACGCTCGGTACTGTACTGTGGAATTAGTCGAGAAGTTTCCTTCAAAAGATATTTGGTGGCATGAAGCGAACTTACTTTTTAAACCAGAGTAACAGATAACCTATCTTTCTAAATCCCCTCTATCTTTTGCCTGACCTTTAAGGCGCGGAATAGTCGGTTTAAAATCTACACTCTTTGCAAAGGGCGGTCTGGTATCAGGTCGCCCGAGTGCTTTTGATTTATCATCAAAAGCTTTGATCTTCTCTTGTAGCACTGGCCCATCTTTTTCATCTTTGAATAATCGCGGATATGTCAGCCGCTCCATCTTATCAGCGTGTGTGTGATGACCACCATCACGCAAGACATCAAGCGGTAAGCGCCCAAACCGATCACGTACCCAAGGGGAGTTACTAACTTCGCTTGTGAGTATCTCCTGCATCACACCCGGCTTGTCTGAGCCGCCCCAATGAAGCGGGGTCATACCGTGATCATCACGATTTTCAAGAAGAGATGGGTTTTGCTTAACAGAACAATAAACACCAAGTGCGTCACCTGTTCTAATCATATCAAATATAGCTTTATTATGCGCCTGACCTTTGGCTGATTGCTTATCAAATTCAGCTTTGGGCAAATTATCTGCATAAGCTTTAAGCTCTTCAAAACGCTCTCGTGCATAATCGGTCATACATCAATCTCCAGCATGGAAATTTGACGGGTCATTTCATTGCGTAAGATGGCTTTGATCTGATTGTTTTGAATAACAGCAGCACCCTGAGCCTTATATGTCACCTCAACAGCAAAAGCCTCATTGCTTTTATATGTCTCAGTCATGCTTGCTAGAGCATAGGACTTGCCGCCCTGTGCATTGATAATGAGCTCTTTGCCCTTAATGCTTGTTTTTAATGATGGCGGTGCTTCTTTAATATCACCAAAGCGTACAAGCGATTGCCCTAAAATATCAACATCACTTAATTCCGGCGCAATATCCTGTGGCCCATATTTCTTGATAATATAGAGATGTAAACACGCCCAGAATTCGTGTCTGGGTGTGGAGATAGATTTGAGCATCTTATTCATGGTCTGGTGTGAGAGCTTGGCAAGCCAGTCTTCTGAAACGCCCATAGGCGCGATATGTCTGGCGAGTAATTTCATATACGTTGGCAACTTCACACCTGCGGCCTTCCAATCTTCGAGAATGAGCCGCTTGATACGTTGTTGTGCATCCTGCGAATAATGGCTCAACAGGCCCAATTTAATAGGATCGAAGCTCATATACCCTCATTCATTTGGAATATTCTGGAATGTTCCGGCTGCTTGGTAGCCCCAACAACACCAAGCATGGCAAGTTTTCAATCAGCGAAAATACAATCGCAAGCAAAAAAATATCAACCTTGATGTAATTTTTTCCAAGCGCTGGCGAATACATGCCCTCGCAAACACAAAGAAGAAAGTAGAAGACATGAATGAACATGCCCCAATCCCAGACCCACTACCCGCCAACTCACCGGAATTAGAGAAATATCGTCATCATCTGGACGAGTTTGATCTGACCGAAGAGCAAAAACAGGAACTGCTCATCACCCTCTGGCAGATCATGACCCAATTTGTTGATCTGGGTTTTGGCAGAGATGCCACCACTCTTGCCCTTAAAGCAATCTGTGGAGAAGACTTCGAACCTGCCCCACTTGATGACGAGTATGAATTATACTTGAAGGACAAACTATCAATGGAAAGCGAGGACTAATAATGCTCCAACAACAAGCCGTTATATATTGCCGTGTATCAAGCCCCGCGCAGGTTAGACGTGGGCATGGTCTTGAATCCCAAGAAATCCGTTGTCGCGACTATGCTAAGCGGCAGGGTTATGACGTTGTGAATGTATTTCATGATGAAGGTATTTCTGGCGGCTTGATTGAACGCCAAGGCATGCAGGCTATGCTCGCTTTTCTGGAAGATAATCGGACTGATAAATGCATTGTAATTATTGATGATATCTCGCGCTTGGCGCGGGATATTAAAGCTCATCTGGATTTACGCGCAGCTATCAATGATGCAGGTGGCAAACTTGAAAGTCCCTCTATCGAGTTCGGAGAGGATTCAGATTCCATTCTAATTGAAAACTTGCTCGCTTCCGTGTCTCAGCACCAACGGCAAAAGAATGCCGAGCAAGTTAAAAATCGGATGAAGGCTCGTGTGCATAATGGCTATTGGCTCTTCTCCCCTGTCATGGGTTACAAATATGAAAATGTTCAAGGCCACGGTAAGATGCTTGTTAAGGACGAGCCTAATGCTTCCATTATCAAGGAAGCGCTAGAAGGTTTTGCGTCGGGTCGTTTTGAAAGCTGTGCTGAAATCCAGCGCTTCCTAAATAAGCATCCATCTATCCCGCGCTTAAAGACAGGAGAAGTCGATCTCAATGCAGCAATCGCTCTTACTGAACGCCCTATCTATGCTGGCTACATCACTGTGAAGAAATGGAAGTTGTTTATGCACCCAGCCAAGCATGAACCAATCATTGATCTTGCTACATGGCAGAAGATACAGGAGCGCAAAAACAACAAAGGGAAAATTCCTGCGCGTACTGATCTAAATGAAGACTTTCCACTACGCGGGTTTATCAATTGCGGGACTTGTGAGCATCCAATGACAGCCGCATGGTCTAAGGGACGTAATACATATTATCCATATTATTTTTGTCAGTTAAAGACATGCGCTGAATATAAGAAATCCATCAGACGTGATGACATTGAACTCGGCTTTGAAGATATACTCAAAGAGCTACAACCAAGCCCAAAACTCTTCCACTTAGTGTATGAAATGTTCTCTGACCTATGGAAAGAACAAAAGTCTAATCTATCTGGTCATGTTGCTAATGCGAAAACAGAAGCAAAGAAGATTGAAGCCAAGATCGGTCAATTAATGGATAGAATCATCGGCACGGACAATGACACCCTCATCACGGCCTATGAAGAGCAGATTAAAAAACTGTCTGAGAAGAAGCTTTATTTACAAGAAAACAGCTATAAGAGCACTAAAACGCCTATGAGCTTTGAGCAGAGCTTTCGAACAGCCTTTAGTTTCTTGTCAAACCCCTGGAGGCTCTGGGATTCAGACCTTTTGAAACACAAGAGAATGGTTGCAAAACTGGCGTTTCCTGACGGATTATTCTACTCGCGCCAGACAGGCTATCGAACCGCCGCAATCGCGCTTCCATTCAGGGCTTTCGGGGTGTTTAGTACTGGTAGGTTTAAAGTGGTGGGCCCGGAGGGACTCGAACCCCCGACCAGACCGTTATGAGCGGTCGGCTCTAACCAACTGAGCTACAGGCCCTTACCACGGCGTGTTACCTAGCAGAGCTTTTTTCCCTTGAACAGAGGAAATTTTACTTTTTTGTCAAACCACTAGATTAGAGTTATTGAACATCTGTTTCAGGTTGTCCGTTTTTAACAAGCGGCCTTCTTCTACTTCCTTCAAACAAGTACGTGGAGGTTTCATTAAGGGAAGAGGAAATGCTCATGAACACGAAGCATCTATTGCTTTCGTCGATAGCTATACCAGCTGCGTTCAGCCAAGCTGTCGCCGCACAAAATGCTCCACAAGAAAGTATAGTAATTGAAGAAGTAACCGTAACAGCGCAAAAACGCGCCCAGTCCACACAAGAGATTGGCGTATCTGTAACAGCGTTCAGCGGTGACAAACTACAGAAATTTGGCTTTACAGACAGCCCAGACATTGTAGCGCAGGTACCGGGCCTTAATGTAGGCACACCGGTGGGTGAGGGAAACAACCCTTCTTTCACACTGCGCGGTGTTGGGTTGAATGATTTCAATGACAACAACGAAGGCCCCATTGCCATCTATTTGGATGAAGCCTATCAGGCAGCCCTACCCGGCTTAACCTTCCAATTATTTGATGTGGAACGTGTTGAAGTACTCCGTGGGCCGCAAGGCACAATTTATGGCCGTAACGCAACCGGCGGCCTTATGAAATTTGTATCGCGTAAACCAACGGAAGAAACCGAAGGTTATCTGCGCGCTGAAGCTGGATCTTATACATCTTTCCTTGTGGAAGGGGCTATCAGCGGGCCATTGTCTGATACAGTAAGAGCAAGGCTCGCGGCATCATACAAAACCAACAATGGTTACGTAGAAAACCGTATTGGTGAAAATGCCAATCAGGCCAACAGCTTCTCCATCCGCGGTAGCGCAGAAATTGATGTGGCTGATAATGGCCTGTTAAGCGTTTCTGCCTTCTATAGTTCATCAGATACAGTAGCGCCGCAATATCAGCATCAGGCAACTTTGGGCGCGACAGGAGCAGATAACCTACCATTCTGCCCAACTGATGTACCGCGCGATATCTGGTGTTATGCAGATACAGATGATGATAATTTCGCTGGTGAATATGACAGGGAGGGCCGCCTTGATATCGAAGTAAAAGGCGTTCATGCCACCTATGTTCATGATTTCGGCGGTGTTGAACTGACAAACACCTTCTCCTATCAGGCAACTGATAAGTTGCACGAAGAAGATACAGATGTTGGCCCCCAAGCTGGTATTGAACCAACGTTCCGATCAGAGATCGATGCGCTGACAAACGAATTTCGCCTATCAGGCGATTTTGATGGTGGCGTTTGGCAGTTTGGCGTGTTCTATCTGGATACCAAAGTAGAAAGCGCTAATGATCTGCAGGTAAACTGGCGTGGTGATTTCGCGGCCCTTCTGGATAGTGACCCTGCAGCCTTTGATGGCGGTCTCGCCGCTTTCACACCGGGCTTCCCAACCGACGGTACATTAGTTCCTGCTATCTTCTTTGATGTGGATTATACGCAGGATACACAGTCATATGCAGGCTTTGGACAGGTGGAATACCGCCTTTCTGACCGCTTGAACCTTACTGTGGGTGCACGCTATACCAAAGAAAACCGCGATTTTGATTATATTAACCAGGCACCGGCTGGCTTCTTGCTGAATAACCTTTTGAACGGTGTTGGCGAAGCAAATTACCTTAGCCTCCGCGCGGGTGATACAAACGGTTTTGCAGCGGTTGTTGGCGCTGGCCCGGCTGATGTTGTTTCGGCTGATGCATCCCGCATTCGCGATGATAATTTCCTCGGCAAAGTAACGCTTGATTACGATATCAGCGATGATGCGCTTATCTATGCATCATGGAGCCGAGGCTTTAAATCAGGTGGTTTTAACGCCGGTTTCCTTGACCAGACAGATTTCGTAACCTCTGATCAGGTCGCGTTTGATGCTGAGACACTGGATAGCTATGAAATCGGCTTCAAGTGGACATCCTCTGACCGCACAATCAGATTAAACGGTGCTGGTTTCTACTATGATTATAATGATTTCCAAGCCCTTACGTTCCAGGGCCTGTCACAGTTCATCACTAATGGTGAAGCAACTTTCTACGGCGCTGAAGCGGAACTAACTATTCTTCCCGCAGCGGGTTGGGATATCCAGTTAGGTGCGAGTTTGCTAAGCACCGATGTTGACGGTGTGAACGTGCAGGGAACAGAACTGAATGACCGTGAAGCGGTGCTTGCACCGAACTTCACAGCCAATGGTTCCGTATCTTATACAGCTGGTGTTCCGGGCGGTGAGCTCACTTCAATTGTTAGCTTTAACCATCAGGGCTCGCATTTCTTCGATATCACCAACAGCGAAAATTCTCGCCAAGGTGCATACACCCTGTTTGATCTTCGTTTTGTTTATACCCATGAAGATACAGGGCTCAAAATCAGCGCCTTTGCGAAGAATCTGTTCGATAAAGAATACCTGGTTTACACCTTCGATTTCACAGGCCCAGGTGGTTATAACCAGCGCTTCTTTGGCAAACCACGTTGGCTTGGTGTTGGCTTGAATTATAATTTCTAGGCCCATCTACAACAAAGAAACAAACAAGCCTCAAAGCTCATGCTTTGGGGCTTTCTCATTGGCAACTAAGAACACCTAATCGGCAATAAAAAAGGCTGGCATCTCCGCCAGCCCTTTTTGGTTTCGATCTTATCAGGTTTAATATTGACTTTCAGGAGCTGTTACACGCAAACCGTCTAAATCTTCAGTCACTTTAATCTGGCAAGAAAGCCGGGAATTAGATTGCTGATGATCATTAAACTCAAGCATAGAGTTTTCCATCTCGCTTGGTTCGCCTGTCGCCTCAAGTTGATCTTCATCAACATATACATGGCAGGTAGCGCACGCACAGGCACCACCACAGTCCGCCATAATCCAGTCTATCCCGTTATTGAGCGCTGTTTCCATCACGCTTTCGCCTTCGGCTGCCTCAATAACCTGCTCTTCCCCATCATTGGAAACAAAAGTAATTTTCGCCATGTCATTAAACCTTCTGTGTTTTAAGTTCTTTGAAAATGTCCATCATGGTTTTGCTTTGGTCCTGCACAGCCTCACTCGTGAGCCTCAGCCCCATCTTGAGGATGTTTTTGCATGCCATGAAGGACTGTGGATCATTGACAGAATCCACCGCTAAAAACGTTTCGCTTTTGAAATAAAAAACTGAGAATTTTCCAGCCGCCACATCGCCCCTCACAAACGTTTCTGTATGTTCTGAGAACAAACCAACTGTCTGGATTTTGGTGTCATACTGGTCAGACCAGAACCAGGGCGGGTCATAGGCAGGACGTTCGAGCCCCAGAATATGTCGTGCGGCTGTTTCTGCCATATCAATAGCATTCGGAACACTTTCCAGCCTCAACTTCTCTGACTGACCTTCAAGGGGGCGAAGTGCGTTATCGCCAATGGCATAAATGCCTGAAACAGATGTCTCGCAGTTTTCATCAACGATGATCCCGTTTCCAACTTCAATGCCAGCTTCTGCTGCCAACTCCTGATTTGGCAACACGCCGATACCTACAAGAATTAAATCCGTTTTGGAGGTAGTGCCATCATTTAACTCAACGCCCTTTATAGAGTTCCCATCTTTCTGGTAAGCCTGAACTTCAGCTCCCAGTCTAATGTTCACACCATTTGCTTCATGTAAGTTTTTGAAATAATCAGAAATCTCTTCGCCTATTACACGTGCGAGCAACCGCGGCATGCGTTCAAGAACGTCAACAGCGACACCCATTTTTCGGAGCACTGCCGCTGCTTCAAGCCCGATATAACCGCCACCAACAATGGTGACATGGTTCAGTTTATCCACTTGAGTCTTTAGAGCTTTAGCGTCATCCAGTGTGCGCATAACTTGCACATTTTCTGCACCTTCAAGTTCCGGGATCATCCGTGGACGTGTCCCTGTAGCAAACACCAATTTGTCATATGAATAAGAAGTGCCACCGCCTATGGTCACTGCCTTATTGGCGGTATCGACCTTCTCTACCCGGGCACCAGAGATAAGCTCGATGTCTTTATCATCATAGAATTTCTGCGGCTTCAAAAAGAGCCTACCTTCCTCCAATTCGCCTTTCAAAAAAGCCTTTGAAAGTGGAGGTCGCTGATATGCAAGATATGGCTCTTCGCCGATCATGGTGATCCGGCCATCATACTTTTTTTGCCGGAGGGAAGCCGATAGCTGAATAGCTGCCTGCCCCGAGCCAATTATCACCAATTTTTCCATGTTGGTTGCCATAATAGATACCTCCTTCGAGAGGATATCTATAGCTAGCCTATAGCCTAACCGCCTTGCAGATGCGGTCAATCACGAGTGCGGTAACGGGAGGGTGCAGTCCCTTCCGACCAACGAGAGAAAGCGCGAGAAAAGCTCGCGGAATCTGCGAACCCCAACATGTGCGCAATCTCGGTTACTGACAGGCTACTGGTATCCAGATATTCTTTGGCTTGTTCGAAATGATAGGCATCCAGCATACTGGAAAACTTCCGCCCTTCAGCGGCTAACCTTCGGTATAAGGTGGGCTCAGACACCCCCATTTGAAAAGCAACCTTCTTGGCAGTTATCGGCGGATCAATACGGTTTGCATATAAAAGCCGCTCAATCTGATCACAGAAAGTCATTGCCATCGTAACGGTCTTAAGCTCCCTATCCAGATAAGTTTTAAGAATTGGGGCCAAAGTATTATCGAGAATTTTGCCAGAAATCATATTGGCGGAAGACGGCAGCACAACGCTGTTTTCATCTTGATTGAAGAACACTGACGTTTTGAGTTGCCGCTCATAAAGCCGAGGATCACACTGTGGAGAATGCTTAAAATTAATCCTTAAAACCTTAGCTTGCCCACCAGAGAAAATGCGTATCTGCCGCTTGGTGAGTGCGAGAGAAAATTCCACATCCTGCCTACAATCATTATCACTGGCATACATAATCTCATAAACAAATGCGGTTTCATGTTTATCGCGCGTTACCTGCGCAAAAGTAACCCCCTGCAGAAGGTTCATATAGTGGCAGAGGTTTTCAAGCGCCTCGAGCACATTCTTTGACGAAAGGAACAAGAACCCAATAGCCCCTAACGTTTCCGGGCCTGCGGCTCTCGCTAAGTGAATGCCAAGGATCGGATTATCCGCATGCTCTGCCGCCAACTCAAGAAATTTGAGCCAGTTTTTAAGGGGTACTTCACCGTCCACTCGCAATACTTCATCGGCGGAGATGCCGCTATCTCTATACAGAGAAGCAGGATCCAGATCATGTTCCATCAAAGGGTTTGTCAGTGAGCGCACAACTGACGACCAAATAAGGGGCTCCTGCTTTTTATGATTTTCTTTCACACCTCACCCCTCAAGCATACTCATAATTTCGTTTATGATAGAAATTATCACATGTTTGATAGATTTTGACAATCTCAGTTTTTATCGCCGCCCTAAGGTTGACCAGTGTGAGGGAGCACCAACCGTCAGGAATAAAGGGAAGTAAGATGGAACACGCGTTTGTAAATGCGTCCGCGGCATCTGACTGGAGAAACATACTCGCAGAGCGCGGCATCAACACGCAGGATTTCGACAGCCTGCTAAGAAAACCAACTCTATCAGGCAACAACTTTGATCAGCAATTGATTGATCTGAAGGAGTTTGTTGCTACCGTTGAAAAGACAGGTTCTGTTAAAAGCGGAGGCGGTATTTCATGGTCCGTTGGCCTTGCGTCTAACTATGCGAAACGTGGTAAAGTTGGTCAGGCAATCCTTGGTTCAAAAACCCTAGGCACGGCTTTTAACCGGCTCGTGAAATTCTATCCCCTTATTCAGGACCGCACGGACGTAAGCCTAGAGGTAGGTGAAGATTTCACAACCCTTGGCTACCGTATTCTGGACCCGGATATCTGGCCGCGTACGGAAGATGCCCTATACACACTTGGTGTTTTCTCTTCCTTCATTAAAACAGCTGCGCCCACCACATGGGAAACAGTGGATATTCTTATTGAAGCTGACAAGAATGTGGTGAAGAAGGATCTTACCAACGAAGTATGCGCCAATGTTGTTTATGAAGCTGAAACAAACGGCATCCGCTTCCCTACAAAGATTTTAAACAATCCTATTGGGCTGCTACCACCAGTAGAGAATGACATTTTGAATTATCTCAACCGTTTGCTGGTTGAAAAACGGCGCTACCTGCCCGTGAGCGAGAAAACGAGACAAGCAATTTTCCAAGGCCTTAGCCGCGGTCATGTAACACAAGACCATGTAGCAAAAACCCTGGGCCTTTCACGCCGCACATTGCGCCGCAAACTGGCTGCCGAGGAAGTATCCTATCAGGCTATCCTTGATGAATGCCGCATGCGGGCCGCATCGCTTGAATTTAAGATTAGCCCGAACCAGTCCTTATCCGAGATGGCACTGAAACTTGGCTATTCTGAGCACAGCACTTTCTCTCGCGCTTTTATGCGCTGGGCAGGCATAGCACCGCAGCAGTTCAGAAAACTTCACTAACTGGTGTTTTCATTTGATTGACCACATATGCAAAGCTGATGTTTTCAGGCTTTCATACCAATAACGCTCTGGTCATGCTGTGAGAGGAAACTATGCCCCATTTACTTCTAATGGAAGGGAACCCGGCGAAAGTACGCCGTAAAGCGGAAAGCATTAATGTGCGCTCTGCGAGCGATGTTTATGCCCATGCTATCAAAGCCCATTTTCCAGACATAGAAATGTCGATCATCTATGCGGCAGACAAAGATGCAGCTCTACCCGAAGGCATGAGTTATGAGGATTTTGACGGCATGGTAATAAGCGGTTCAAGCCTGCGCGCCTTTGATGAGACCTTCGCTGTACAGAACCAGATTAAAATCCTGAAAGAATTTTGCGAAACTGGCAAACCAGTTCTCGGCAGTTGCTGGGGCCTTCAGATTGCTGCTATTGCTGCTGGTGGTACGGTAGCAGCAAGTCCAAATGGCCGTGAAATCGGCTTTGCCCGGAAGATAACCCTTACTGAAGAAGGCAAAACACATCCTTATATGAAGGGCAAACCGACGGCGTTTGATGCACCCTGTATTCACTATGATGAAGTTTCAGCACTGCCATCCTCAGCCACCCTACTTTGCAGCAACAAGCACAGTTTGGTTCAAGGGGCTATTATCCCGATTGGAAAATCAGAAGTTTGGGCTGTGCAGTACCACCCTGAATTCGATCTTGAGCAGCTTTCCATGCTCTTTCGGCTTTATAAGAAAGATCTTCTTACTCAAGGCTTTTTCGATAAGGAAGAAGATGTAAACGCCTATCAAGCATTGATTGATGCGGCTGCAACAAACCCAAATTCAAAAAGCCACGCGTGGCAGCTTGGGGTTGATGAAGATATCCTAGTGCCGGAGAACCGCAGGGCGGAGATTATCAACTGGATCAAGCACCAAATCCTCTAGATGGTTTTAACACAAATTAGTCCCCCCTTAATGTGGCCATCGAGAAGAAATCTCTTGGCCACATTTTTTATTATGCTTCAGCAGTCCAGCCACCTTCAGGCTTATCAAACCAAACATGTACCTGGCTGGTTCCCACTGAATTTTCATAATCACTGAACTGTCGGCCTTTAGCCTTACAGTCACGCCCACCGATAGCAGCCGCCATCATCAAATAATGGCCAAACGCACCTTCAGGTTTATGAGGATAATAAGCCGGCATACCATCAATCACTGCGGCATGGTTCCCTTCTTTGAACCATTCTAAGCGCTCATAATCTGCCTCACGCGCTGCATCTGAAAAGATGTTAGCGGGATCAGCTGTTTCATACCTGCCGTTGCTGATATCCTGAAACGTATGGAAGGTATGGCTCATGGAACCACTTGCGAGCAGCACAACCTTACGGCCTGATTTTGCTATAGCCCGGCCAATGCCCTCTCCCACTTTCAGATAATCAGAGGCCTTCGCCGCCATATTCATACCAACACTGAGCCATGCTTCCTCTTTAGCGATATGATGCGCAACATTCACTGTGCCGTAGTTAATAGGAAGATATGGGTCATCATTGGCGGTGCAGCGCGCGCCGTTTGCATCTACTTCAGCCGCGATGAGTTCAGCTAGCTCGGGATCGCCCTTCAAATCATAGGGCACCTGGCACATACCGCGCGGTAGTTCTTCCGAAGTGTATTTTCCAGTTCGGCGTTCATGAGAAGTTACGATAAATTCAACCAGTGTTGCCCAGTGGGTATCAAACACAATAACTGTATCTGCACCAAGGCTATCCAGCACCTCAGATCGCAGCTTTTTAAAGCCTTCGATTAAGGTAGTGTCCTTACCTCCATAGATCTCATACCGAACTTCTTTTGGCAGCATGATAGTCGGGACATGACTAACAAGACCTGCGCCTACAACTTCACCCATTTCGTTCACTCCTTAGAACCTTGAATAATCAGTTTATAAGCGCAAAAAACAAGGCCTTCCAGCAACGCCCCTTACTATGTCCACATCTGCTAAGACACCTGCTTTTCCTTGGTTTAGCGTGATGAAAGATTGATTAGAGACATGAGTTAAGAGGCGACTATGAGCAAGCATTGGAATTATCCTTTTTCTCCATCAACAGACACTGCTGTTGATCTTTCATCCCTAGATGCCTTTAACGAAGGTGCACCCTTCGCAACATTTGAAAAAATGCAAAACCACGGGGTTGTCTGGACAGAGGAAACAAATGGCCGGGGCTTCTGGTCTGTCACCCGTCATGAAGATGTTATGGCACTGAATAAACAGCCTGACCTGCTGAGTTCCGCGCGAGGTATTCGTATCGAAGATCAAACCGAAGAAGAATATGAAGCCCGGAAGACATTTCAGGAAACAGATCAACCACAACACACCTATTTCCGTATGCTTGTGAACAAAGCTTTTTCCCGTGGTCAGGTCGCACTATTTTCTGATCGTATCCGTGAAATTACAGCCGAACTCATTGATAAAGCACTGGCAAAAGGCGAAGTTGATGCAACTGATGAAATCGCTCGCCAACTGCCAATGCGTATGCTTGGGCAGATCATCGGTGTGCCGGATGAAGACCTAGATTGGCTTGTGGAAAAAGGTGATGCGCTCATCTCCAACTCTGATCCGGATTACACGGATTTCGTTGTCGACAAGGTAGATACCGAAGAATACCGCCTTCTACCATTCCGTTCTCCTGCCGCCGTAGAATTGTTTGACTATGCAAACGATCTTCTAAAACGCATGGATGCAGGGGAATCTTTTGGTGTGCTGAACTCTGTGCTTCAGCCGACCAAGGACGGGCACTCCATGTCTCATGATGAGTTCAGGAATTTCTTCTGTCTACTCGTGGCAGCAGGCAATGATACCACCCGCTACAGTATCGCTGCGGCTATTCACGCTATGGCAAACCAACCTGAACTACTCTCGCAAATTCGCGATAACATGGATGATGATGGTTTCATGATGACAGCATCGGATGAAATGATCCGCTGGGCATCACCAACCACACACTTCCGCCGCACGGCAACACGCGATTTCGAATATGGTGGTAACCAGATCAAAGAAGGCGACAAGGTTGTTCTATGGTTCACTGCCGCCAACAGAGATGTAGACACATTCGGTAATCCGTTTGAGATTGACCTAAACCGTAAACCAAACAGGTTTGTATCTTTTGGTCAGGGCGGTCCGCATGTTTGCCTTGGTATGTTCCTCGCGAAACTGGAAGTGCGGATCGTGCTTGAAGAGTTTGCAAAGCGTGTCGCTAAAATCGAGCAAACAGGGCCGCACGCTTATCTCAGATCAAACTTCATTTTAGGTATCAAAAAATTACCTGTGAAGATGACAGCCGCCTAACGGCATCACGCTGAAATACACGTAAGAACAAGGGTTAAAGGGAAGACGATGGAAACATCAATTATGAACAGGGTTCGTGTATTATTTGCTGATCAGCTGAATTTGGCACGCGGTAAATATATTCCAAAAGAATTTGCGGAAGAAGGCAAGGCTCGCTTCTGTAAAGGCGCCTATGCGGTTACATATAACAAAGATATTGTACCAGCTCCGGGTGCCGGTGTGGAAGTCGGCTTGCCCGATGTAGAGGCCATGTTTGACCCGGGTGCATACAGAATTGGTTGGGAAGATAACACCCAAATCGCGCTTGCAGATATCTATGACAATGATGAACCGTCCGAGCTATGTGGACGGGGTGCTTTGAAGAGAATTCTAGCCAAGTGGAAAGAAAAAGGCCTCACCCCCATGGTGGGTTTTGAAGGCGAAGCCTATATTTTCGAACGTGATGCGGATGGTAACTGGGTGCCATACAACACCCCGGGTTCATTCGTGTACGGCACGGGCCCTTTTACCGACCCCGCTGGTTTGATTGATGAAATCTGGGCTGTTGCGCAGAAAATCGGCATTCATATTGAATCTTTCAACGCAGAATTTGATGCGCCTCAGTATGAACTGACAATGGGTTATACAGATGCACTTAAGGCCTGCGATGATTTCTTCCTGTTCCGCACTATGGCCCGGGAAGTTCTGTATAAGCGCGGCTATTTGCTGTCGTTTATGCCAAAGCCTATCCCTGATCTCTCGGGCAGCGGTCTGCACATCAACCTCAGCTTCAATGATAAGAAGGGGAATAATGTGTTTGCGGGCGGCACTGAGAAGGATCAACTATCAGACCTAGTGAAGGGCTGTATTTCTGGGCTGGTGAAACACCATGAAGCTATGTCCGCTATTCTGGCGCCAACAGTAAATTCCTATGCCCGCTTGCAGCCTGGGAGTCTTTCCGGTTACTGGGCAAACTGGGGATATGATCACCGCGGCGTCGCAGTACGTATTTCCGGTGAAGGCGGACGTGCTGCACGCATAGAACACCGGGTTGGTGACTGTGCGGCGAGCCCATATTTTGCGCTGAGTGCCGTTTTAAATGCCGCCCTTCTCGGCTGCGAGCATGATTACAAACTGCCAGAAGCTGAAACTAACGACGGTCTGGAAACGGTTAATACTGATCGCCATGTACCTGCTTCCCTCACGGAGGCAATTGCTATCTTCAAAGCCGATACTGACCTCACAAATGCGATTGGATCACTGATCACCGATAACTATATCGCGATCAAAGAAGCAGAAGTTGAGGAAACAGCAAACCTCGATGAACAAGGCCTGATCGATTATTACATCAACTATATTTAAGGTTTTGGAACAAAAACAATGACAGATCGATTAATGATTGAAGGCGTCGCTGTTTCCCCCCATCACTATATTGGCGGCAAACGAGTTTCGAGCCCTACTACATTTGAAACCCGCAGCCCGATGAACTGGGATAACCTTCTAGGTAACATCGCACGGGGTGACGGCCAAACCGCTGATTTAGCGGTAACCGCCGCAACCGAAGCGTTTCCGGCATGGGCAGCACTTACATCAAAAGAACGTGCTGCTTATATGCACCGGCTTGCGGATCTGATCGAAGAAAACAAAGAAAAGATCGCTATAGCTGAATGCATGGATATGGCCATGCTTCAGGAAAGCCTTGAACTCAGGCTGGTGCCGCGTGGCGCGCTGAATTTCCGGAACTATGCTGACCTTGCTGTTGAGCATGAAGAACGTGTCTGGGACAGTAAAGGCACCCACAATAGGGTTATTCGCATGCCTGCAGGCCCAGCGGTTATTATCACGCCGTGGAATGCCCCTTTCATGCTTTCCACATGGAAAGTTGCCCCTGCACTGGCCGCTGGTAATACAGTGATCTTGAAGCCTGCTGAATGGTCACCCCTATCCGCAAGCTTGCTCGCTGATATGGTTGATCAAGCTGGCTTCCCGCCCGGTGTGTTTAATGTGGTTCAGGGTATGGGGTATGAAGTTGGCAATGCGCTCGTGAACGACCCGCGTGTGAAACGTATTTCCTTCACGGGCTCAGTGCCCACGGCTCGCATCATCGGCAAGGCTGCCGCGGAAAACGTTGTTCCCTTCACTGCTGAACTTGGCGGGAAAAGCTGCCTGCTGGTGTTTGAAGATGCAGACATTGACGCAGCAGCAAAGAAAGCGGCAGGTCAGTATGATGATAGCGGCCAAGTGTGTATGTGCGGCTCTCGTATTATTGTGCAGGAATCTATTGCTGAAGAGTTTGAAAAGAAATTCCACGAATATACAGACAAGCACATCATGGGCGATAGCAAGAATGGTGACACCACCATGTCTGCCATGATCCACCCAACCCATGTAGAACGAGTAATGGGCTTTATCGAACGCGCCCGTGAAAACGGCGACGAAATTGTCCGTGGCGGCAAGAAATATAAAGAAGATGGCCTTTGGGTGGAACCAACCCTTATCAAGCCTAAAAACAATGATAGCGAAGTGGTGCAAAGCGAAATCTTCGGCCCCGTCCTCACCTTCCAAACCTTCAAAACAGAAGAAGAAGGTGTTGCACTTGCGAACTCAACTGTATTTGGACTTTCTGGCATTGTTTACACTGGCTCCCGTGACCGGGCAGAACGTGTCGGCCGCGCAGTAAGAGGCGGAACGGTATGGGTAAACACCTTCCTTGTACGTGACTTAACAGCACCGTTTGGCGGTATTGGCTTATCCGGCTTGGGCCGTGAAGGCGGGCACTATGCGCTTGAGTTCCATTCAGACCTCAAGACACTGCAAATTCTGGAAGACTCTACGAGCTAATCAAAGACGGACAAATCAAGTTCACAAGGGGTGCCTAACCAGAGCACCCCTTTTGTATGATCACGGTAATCATCGCCACTTAATGCATGAACCAAAACCGTTAAACCTTGCCGGTTTTCATCAAGCCATCTGATAATTTCTTCAGTGCGTTCTGTTGGTATTAACAGTTGGCAACTCCCCATCGGGTGCGGGCCAATGGGTTCATCATGCATTCGCCCCATCTTCAGCTCAAACCGATCACGCGCTGTCTCACAAAGTTTGAGCGCCATTGCACGCTCCCGACAAATAGAAACGCCCACATCATAATAGACATGGGCGTGATAGCTATATTTCTGGTTTGAATTAACCAATGTCTTCAAGGGTCCGACGTTCAAGCGTTGTTCCCGCTTTCCAGGAAACCCCCACTTCATGCCAATAAGCTCCAATTTTCTCTCGAATTGGTAAGTCAACGAGCTCTTCAACCGGGCTATCAAAATACGTGAGATCAAAATCACCTTTGAAGCAGCGACCAAAATCCACATCAAAACCTGACATGGTAACCACTTCTGAAAGACTATCTGTGCCGTCTGTTTCAATGGCTGGATACCACCGGCTATGAGCCATTGGATGACCATTAACAAACCCCGGCGCATCAGCTGTATCCGTAATTTCAAACACACCTTCCGCAAGGCGGCGATCAAAAGCGGCGAGCGTAACGCCAAATTTACCACCGGGCGCCAAACGCGGCCCTGCCTTGCCAACATTCACCGGACGTGTCTGCTGAATAATCCCAAGTTTCTTCGGGTATCCCTGATGTTGGCCGCGGATGATAGCAAACTCTTTATCGACCCAAATGAAAGCACAGCGTGAGTATGTTTTACCCTTGTATTTGCAACGGATAACAATGAACATTTCCTTGTACTGAAGACGTACAGGATCAAGCACTTCATTAAAATCATCAGAACAGCTTTGCCAATCTGCCCAGATAGCGGCAACCGCACCCGGATCTTCATCAGCTAATTCAAACCCCTCAGGCAGAAGTGCTTTCACAGCTTCCACATCTGTGCGGTATTCCATGGTAATCAACTCACCCGAATAATGCCACGGCACTGGCGGCAATATGGCTGATTTTCCAGATTTGGTTCTTGGATAGTAAAAACCCGTCATCTCACATTCTCATCCGTTAAAACTAACTGATGATCACTATGATGAAGGCCACTGCCAGTTTCCAGCGCACGGCCTTATATTGTCCTCATATGCTAAGAAAGACAGGCCCCTCTTTAGTAGAAATAATCCGAACGACTATTAATTTTTAAAGGGGCGTATGATGACGACCGAGTACCGTAAAATTCTTCTTGATGGCTATCCAATTCTTACCGTACGTGACGGCGATATGTTACGCGCAAAAGATGGTCGTAGTGTTCATGTAGATGAGGCGGTTCACCTGCCGCCGGTTGAGCCAAGAAAGGTGATTTGTGTTCACCTGAATTACCATAGCCGTGTGGATGAATTCATGACCAAACTCGGTGGTTCCCCAACCTATTTCCACAAGCCCCTTACAGCGCTTAACACCCACAAAGGCGATGTTGTACGCCCAAGCAATTGTAAATACCTGAACTATGAAGGTGAAATTGCCATCATAATCGGCAAACACTGTAAAAACATCTCGCAGGAAGAAGCTGGCGAATATATCGCGGGCTATACTGTCGCCAATGATTACGGCCTTCATGATTTCCGTGATACTGATGCGGGTTCCATGCTGCGTGTTAAAGGGTCAGATACGCTCTGCCCGCTTGGCCCAGGCCTTGTTGAAGGATGGGATTTTAAAAACAAGGTCATCCGCACAATCGTGAACGGCAAAGTCGTTCAGGAAGATAACACCGATAATATGGAATGGGATATGCACTATCTGGTGGCTGATATTGCACGGAACATCACGCTTGAACCGGGTGATGTTCTGCTTTCAGGCACACCAGCCAACAGCCGCCCTGTACAGCCGGGTGATGTGGTTGAAGTGGAAGTTGAAGGCCTTGGCAAACTTACCAATAAGATTGTCGAAGGACCATATCCTGTTCGTACTGATGTAGGCGCCCAGCCAACAGAATCTGAAGAAGTAATTTCTACTGCAATGGGTGGAGACTGGGAACACCGCGGCAAGCGTGCAGCTGGTGGTCAAGGTGCTCAATTCTACAAATCTCGCCTTGAGGAAAAATAATATGCGCCTGCCAGACGCAACCCGGTTTTACATCGGTGGTGAATGGGTATCCCCTGAAGGGAAAGATTTTGGTGATGTGATCAACCCGGCAACCGAACAGGTTGTTGCAAAGGTCGCCTACGGAAACCAGAACGATGTTGATAAAGCAGTGGCCGCCGCGAAGGCGGCCTTTCCTTCTTTTGCTCGCACCAGTATCGCAGAACGAAAAGAACTGCTTTCCGCTATCAATGCCAAACTGATTGAGCGCAATGAAGATATTGCCTTCGCCATTCATCAGGAAATGGGCGCACCAATGGCGCTCGCACGTCGTGCTCAGGCGCCAAGTGGACCTCAGCATTTTGAGCAAATATTAAAAGAACTTGAGAGCTATTCCTTCAGTGAAAAGCTGGGCACAACAACAGTGCGGCATGAACCTATCGGTGTTGTGAGTATGATCACCCCCTGGAACTGGCCGATGAACCAGATTGCCACCAAGGTTGCACCAGCGATCGCGGCCGGATGCACAATGGTACTGAAGCCTTCAGAACTTGCGCCGCTTGATGCTATCATTCTTGCAAAAATCATCGATGAAGTTGGCTTACCTGAAGGCGTGTTTAACTTGGTGCACGGTGACGGCATAGGTGTTGGTGCTCCGCTCACAGCACACAAAGATGTAGATATGGTTTCCTTCACAGGTTCTACCCGCGCAGGCATCGCTATCAGTGAAGCCGCTGCACCAACAATTAAGCGAGTATCGCTTGAACTCGGCGGCAAATCAGCAGCTATCATATGCCCATCAGCGCCTATTGAAAAAGCTGTTGCTTCAACAATTAAAGATCTGATGCTCAACAGCGGCCAATCCTGTAATGCGAGAACGCGCATTCTGGTCCACAAAGATGATTATGTGAAAGCTGCAAAAGTTGCTGCAGAAACCGCTGGTGGCATGACCTGTAGTGCATCTGATACAGCAGACTTGGGCCCAATAGCCAATAACGCCCAATACCGAAAGGTCAGAGATCTTATTCAGATCGGTATCGAAGAAGGCGCAACTTTATTAGCTGGTGGTTGCCAATCCGCCCTTACTCCTGAAAACGGTTATTTCATCCCAGCAACTGTATTTGGTGGTGTAACCCCAGACATGACGATTGCAAGAGAAGAAATCTTTGGTCCAGTCGCTACCTTGATGACATACGAAAGCATTGAAGAAGCTATAAAAATTGCCAACAATAGCGAATACGGCCTCTCTGGTGCTGTATGGGCAGGAACGACCGAGGAAGCTGGCAAGATTGCTTCTGAGCTCCGTACTGGCATGGTACACCTGAACGGCGCTGGTCTTGACAGCGCGGCACCATTCGGTGGTTTTAAGATGTCCGGTAATGGCCGAGAGTGGGGCAAGCACGGCCTTGAAGAATTCCTTGAAGTAAAATCTGTTTACGGTGCAAACCAATAAAAAAGAAGGCGCTCAAAGCGCCTTCTTCAACTCCAGCTTCTGTCGTTGCTTGCGCATCATAATCGGCACAATCAGCAAAAAATATCCCAGTATAAAGAAGAAAATACTCGCGAGCTCAACCGCTTGGTAATCCCCGTCACCAACAATTTGTGAAGCGATATAAGGGCCAACGGCTAAACCAAACATCTGAATAGCAAGCGCGAAAGGCATTACCCGGCCACGCAGATCAAAATCCGAGATCGCAGCCAAAATAAACGGTAACACTTTGTTCCACATCAAATTAAAACCACATACAGCGATCAGATAAATGAAATAATCTACCTTCAGTAACAGGAGTGCGATAAATACTGCTCCCCCAAGAATACCAATAGTGAGCGGCGCAAATCGGCCTACAACACGAGCGGAAACCACGATCGCGATAAGTGCGCCAAGCACACCAAAAATTTGCGAAACAAACAAAGCGTTCGCCACCACCTGTTCTTCCAACCCGTTTGAAACACCAATCAGGAACAAGTACGCCCACACAATACCTTGCGAAATATTATATGCGAGATACCCAAGCAAGGCTGGAACAAGCAGCTTAATGTTAAGCGGCTCAGATGCTTCAGGCACTTCTTCCTCATTCTTCGCCTGATCCGGCAGATATCCAACAAGCCCTATGCCAATCAGCACAACCAATGAGAAGTTGATGAAAATTCCCTTCAAACCAATCGTTGCCATAAGGGATGGCATGGCCAGCAACCCAACAGCACCGTAACTCAAAAGCACAGCGAGATAGATACCAATATTTCTATCGGTTTTTGATGTGAGACCAACGGCTGAAAAACTCAGGGAAATCAGCCCACCGTGCCCAAGGCCGGAAAGCAACCTTGCCAGTACCAGATCAGAAAATTCTGTCATATAGGCGGAAACAAGGTTTCCGGCGATGGCGACAGCAGAGAAGAACAAAAAGCTGGCCCGCCAGTTCACCTTCAAGCTTGCAAGCGACAACACAATAGTCGCGATAGCAATGCCAAACATTTCTGCAGCAGCAAGTTCACCAGCCTGCTGTTCCCCAAGCCCCAAACCTTCAACAAAACCACCTACAAGACCGGGCTGAATGATAAAAGAAATATTTGCGACGATACCCAGCAGAACCGCAGCAACAATAGAACTTCTTGCATCAGGTGAATAATCTGCACCTGCCTTCAATATTTTCATAAAACACTTCCCAATTTCCTCTCTCACATAAAGGAATATTCCACTCTCTTATGCATGGCATATGCGGTCAACAATCTTGGCCCAATTTGGCAAGCAACCAGTGGTTCGATCTGCGAGGCTCCGATGAGTATTTTAATTTAGGGGCAGATGCATGACTTTGTATGACAGTCTGATAGCTGAATACCGCACCGACAATGGGCTTTCTGTAGAAAACCCTGCAAATGGTGATCATTTATTCACGGTTAAAAATTATTCAGTCGCCGAAGTAGAAGATGCGATTGAAGATGCAGATATTGCTTTTAAAAAATGGTCCTCCCTTACAGGGAAAGCGAGAGCGGCTATTCTCCGTACGTGGTACGATCTAATTATAGAAAACCAGCATGCACTCGCGGCCCTTATCACAGCGGAATGCGGTAAACCTCTCACAGAAGCCAATGGTGAAGTGCTTTACGGTGCTTCGTTTGTTGAATGGTTCGCAGAAGAAGCGAAACGACTGTACGGCGATATCGTGCCTCACCATGCTGACGGCAAACGCATCATGGTGCTGAAACAGCCAATTGGCGTTATTAGCGCTATCACGCCGTGGAATTTCCCAGTTGCCATGATCACCCGAAAAGTAGCGCCGGCGCTGGCTGCTGGCTGTAGTGCAGTGATCAAACCGGCGGAAGCCACACCGCTGTCTGCCCTTGCACTCGAAAAACTCGCGCTTGAGGCAGGCATCCCTGAGGGTGTTTTCAAAATTGTAACCACTACCGATCCAGTGGAAATCGGTAAAGTACTTACAACACACCCGACCGTGCGGAAAATTTCTTTCACAGGTTCTACAGCAGTTGGCAAACTTCTAATGGCACAGTCAGCGGGCACCGTGAAGAAGGTGTCTATGGAACTTGGCGGGAATGCGCCTTTCATTGTGTTTGAGGATGCAGATATTGAAGCAGCCGTCGCAGGTGCTCTTATCAGTAAATACCGTAACGCAGGGCAAACATGCGTATGCGCGAACCGCTTTTACGTGCACGAAAATATCTATGATATCTTTGTTGAAAAATTCACTACTGCAGTAGCTGATTTTACCATTGGTGACGGCTCGGATGAAGCCACCGTCGTTGGCCCCCTTATCAACGAAGCAGCTATAAACAAAGTGGAAGAACTGGTTGAAAATGCTGTCGCTGATGGTGCAACTGTCGCGCTTGGCGGCAAAGCTCATGCTCTTGGCGGCAACTTCTATGAACCAACGCTACTGACTAACATTGATCACACCAACAGCATCACACAGGCGGAGATTTTCGGTCCTGTTGCCCCGATTTTCAAATTCAAAACTGAGGAAGACGCGATCCGTATGGCGAACGATACGCCTTACGGTCTGGCCGCATATTTTTACACAAAAGATATGGGCCGAATGTTCCGCGTTATGGAAGCGCTCGAATACGGCATGGTCGGTGTGAACGAAGGCGTTGTCTCCACCGAAGTTGCCCCGTTTGGCGGTGTGAAAGAAAGCGGCATTGGCCGCGAAGGCAGCCGCTACGGCATTGATGAATATACCGAAATTAAATACAGCCTCATCGGAGGGATATAATATGACAAAAACAAATGCAGAGCTTTGGGAACGCCGCTTGAAAGCTGTACCGCACGGTGTTGGCACCATGCATCCCCGTTTCGCGGCAACTGCTCAAAATGCTGAAATCACTGATATTGAAGGCAAGCGTTATATTGATTTTGCAACTGGCATTGCCGTATGTAACACAGGCCACAGCGATCCACGCATTACAGAGGCCGTGAAAGATCAACTCAACCATTTCTCTCACACCTGTTTTCAGGTGAACCCTTATGAAAGCTATATTGAGCTTGCGGAAAAGCTGAATGATTTAGCTCCCGGCGACACACCAAAGAAAACTATTTTCCTAACCACTGGTGCGGAAGCCGTTGAAAACGCCATCAAAATCGCACGTGCCCACACTGGCAGGCCCGGTGTTATAGCCTTTAAGGGCGGTTTCCACGGCAGGACCATGATGGGTATGGCACTCACAGGTAAAGTTGCCCCTTACAAGATTGGGTTTGGACCGTTTCCAAGCGAAGTGTTCCACGCACCTTTCCCTATTGATTATCATGGTGTGAGCGCTGAAGACAGCCTCGCAGCGCTCGAAGGTATTTTCAAATCTGATATTGAACCAAACCGGGTTGCGGCCATTATCCTTGAACCCGTTCAAGGCGAAGGCGGGTTTTACGCTGCACCAACCGCATTTATGAAGGCCCTTCGCAAAATCTGTGATGACCACGGCATCATGCTGATCGCAGATGAAATCCAGACTGGCTTTGCTCGTACAGGCAAACTTTTTGCTACAGAGCATATGGGAATTGAGCCGGATTTGATGACCGTCGCCAAAGCAATGGCTGGTGGTTTCCCTATCAGCGGTGTTATCGGCAAGGCAGATATTATGGATGCGGCAGCGCCCGGGGGTCTTGGTGGCACTTATGGTGGTTCGGTTCTTGGTTGTGTGGCAGGCCTGAAGGTTCTGGATATCATCAGGGAAGATAATCTCTGTGCACGCGCAAATGAGATTGGCGCGCTCTTCAATCAACGCCTTCTTGCAATGCAGGCAGATGACGACCGTATCGGCAACGTGCGGAACCTCGGCGCGATGATCGCTATTGAACTCGTTAAAGAAGGTGATGCGAATAAACCAAATGCGGAACTTACAAGCGCACTGGTGAAACATGCGGCAGAAAAAGGCCTAATTCTTTTAGCATGCGGCATTCGCGGTAATGTTATTCGTTTCCTACCTGCCCTCACCGCTTCTAACGACATTCTAAACGAGGGTCTGGATATTCTGGAAGCATCCCTCAAGAAACTTTAAAGCTCCCCCTAAAACTGCCTGATCAGCCGCCCCTTTTTTTGGTCAGGCAGTTTACCCTGCTATCTTCAAATTCGCTTCTCTTCCTTAACCTTCCCAAATTTGCATTTTGGAAAGGTTTTCGCATTATGCTTTTGCAATATGCAAAGATAAAGGCGTGTTACCTCGGCTTTTAAGCGAAACCACCATCATAGTTGCTGGCACGTCTGTTGCAATTTGGGAAGCCTGACAAGGTTTCAATTTCTATTTTGCAAAGGTGATGATGATGCGGGGCATTTTATTTACGGAATATCTGGATTTTGCGGCGAGCCTCACATCAGAAGCTGATATTGAGAAAATCCTGTTTGACCTTAGTGATAAAATAAACGGCTCGTACACCTCTGTTGGTAACTACAGCTTTAAAGAATTTGCACATATTCATGTTGCACTGTCTGAACATCTAAAACGAGACCCGAATGACATCGCCGAACGGTTTGGTAAAGTATTGCTTCACCGCTTCGCTGAGCTCTTTCCTCAGTATTTCGAAGGTGTTACTTCCGGCTTGGAATTCCTTGATCAGGTAGGCAGCCATATTCATGTGGAAGTAAAGAAACTATATCCTGACGCTCGCCCCCCAGAGATTATTCTAACGGAAGAAAAAGATGGAAAATACCAGTTAACATATAGATCACAGCGTCCGCTGGCTGCTGTTGCCCGAGGTTTGACAAGTGCCTGCCTTGCCTATTTCAAAAACGCGCACAAAATCATAAGTGAAACCTCACATCAAACACATGATGGTAATCATACAATCTTTGAGATACAAATACCTGTATGAGCAGCTTGCCAGAAAATATAGATAAGCTTCGTTACGAACGTGAAAAACAAGCTCGTATGGAGGCTGAAAAGTTGCTTGAGGCAAAAAGCCTTGAGCTCTACAGGCTGAACGAAAGCTTGGCTCGAAGTAATGAAGGGCACCAGCAGCGGCTTCATATTTTAAATGAATTTGCCATTGCGGTTACCGAACTTAAAACCGTTGATGAGCTTGGCTGGTATGTGGCTAAAGAAGTTGTTGGTAAGCTTGGGTTCACCGACTGTGTATTCTATCTGTTTAATGAAGACAGTCAGTGCCTTGTTCAAACCGCTGCGATTGCCGAGAAAAACCCTCAAGGGCACGAAATACTTAATCCTCTGGAAATTCCATTAGGCCAAGGTATTACTGGGAACGTTGCTCTTTCCGGTGAAGCGGAAGTTATCGGCGATGTAACAAACGATCCACGATACGTGCCAGATGTAATACCAGGCGGTTCTGAAATTTGTGTACCTATGATCCATGGTGACCGCCTTCTTGGTGTGATTGATTGCGAGCACCCAATCAAACATCATTTCAATGAGAATGATCTGGAAATTTTAGGAACGGTGGCATCATATGCCGCGGCTAAAATAGCTGAACGTCAGGCCCAACAAGAAGTGGAAACAAGAGCAAATGAGCTGGAAGAAAAGGTAAAACAGCTCACCTCCCTAAAAGAAGAACTAGAGACCGCAAAAGATAAAGCCGAAGAGCACAGCGCCCTTAAATCCAGATTTGTTGCAGCAATCAGCCACGAAATTCGTACGCCTCTAAGCGGAATATTAGGCAGCCTTGACCTGCTTGGAGATGAAGACCTGCCTAGCAGATCATCAGCTCTTGTGGATATGGCCAAAACCAGTGGCCAAACCCTTCACACACTTCTAAATGATGTTATTGATTTTGCCCGTACAGAAGCTGGCACATTGAAGCTTGAACCATCTGTATTTTCCGTGCGCGAATTGATTGGTTCCATTCAGTATTTTTGGCACCCGCATCTGGAAGCAAAAAATTGTACACTGGATATCTGTATCGATGATGCAGTTAAAGGCGCCTATTGGGGTGACCCCGCCAGAATACGGCAAATTATCAACAATTATATTTCAAACGCATTGAAATATTCGGAAACCGAAAAACTAGTACTTGCGGTAACGTGCGCAAATTCAGTGGCTGACGAAAGTAACCATTTAAAATTTCAACTACAGGATTTTGGTATCGGCCTTAGCATTGAGGACCAAGCTATTATCTTTGAAGAATTTTCACAAACACGTACACAAAGCAGATCAAACGTTGAAGGTGCAGGTCTTGGCCTGGCTATTTGCAGGCAACTGGCACGCCTTATGGCTGGTGAAGTGGGTGTAGAGAGCCAATTGGGCAAAGGAGCAACCTTCTGGTTAGCTGCTGACTTTAAAGTGGCTACCGCCGCTGAGAGCCAACCGCAAACCGAAGAACGCATTCTTACAAACTTCAAAGAGAGGCTGAATAGAAGAGCCCGTGTGCTGGTGGCTGAAGATGTACCTACCAACCAAATCATCGTACGCACTGAATTAGAACGGTTTGGTTGCCGGGTTACTATTGCTAACAATGGTATCGAAGCCGTGGAGGCCGCGCGCAGGCACTCGTATGATATTATTTTCATGGATATTGCCATGCCGAGCATGGACGGCATTGAAGCGACGAAACGTATCATACAGATGCTGGGCAAAAAAAATGCGCCTCCAATATATGCGCTAACTGCCCACGGCATGGATGAAGACCGGCAGGATTTCCAATCTGCAGGGATGGTTGATCTGGTGACAAAGCCTTTCAATAGAAAACAGCTATATTACGCGATTGAAAGCGCAGTTGGTCTATCCGGCGATGCGGCAGAACCGATAACCGAGAATTTAGACCAAGAGAATGCTATTCCTTTCTTCGAACAGGAAAGACTTGGAAGTTTACTGGAAACGCTGGATGAGGAAAGCTGTGGCTTATTGATTGATCAGAGCCTTAAAGATTTGAACAAAATTCTTGATGGTATGCGGGAAGGCCTTCAAAATCATGATCCGGATCATGTCGCTAAAATGGCTCACCAGCTCAAGAGCGTAAGCGGCACATTTGGCCTGCCGCGTATTCAGCATTTATCTGAACAGACACAAGTTCACTGGAAAAATGAACTGGTAACAGAAACATTAAATACTGGCCGCACCATTTGTGAGACCTTGCCTAAAGGCCTTCAGATGATTGAAGATACCGGCAAATTATATAGTAGCGGAGGATAGCTTTATGACGACCCTCGAAAGCAAGATATTACTTATCGAAGATGTTCTCTCTATGGCTCTTCTATATGAAAAGCAGCTCAATTTGGCTGGCTTAGGCGTAAAGAGCGTTGAAACACTTGCCGCGGCCAGAGAAGCGATCAAAGAAGAAAACTATGATCTACTGCTTCTTGATCTCAACCTCCCAGACGGTGACGGGCTTAGTTTTCTTGAAGAAATTCAGGGAACGCCAAACGAAACGCCCGCAATTGTCATCACTGCGGATTCCTCGCTGAATAATGCGGTGCATGCAATGAAGCTAGGTGCGCTTGATTATCTGGTAAAACCCTTCAGCGAAAGCCGCTTGATCACAACAGTGAACAACACGCTTGAAAGGGTAATGCTCCGGGAGCAAATTGATACACTTCGCCAAACACATCAAAGCGGCTCATTCCACGATTTCATTGGCTCCTCCAGCTCCATGCAGCGTGTTTACAGAACCATTGAAAACGTGGCTGCATCGAAGGCGACAGTATTTATCACGGGTGCGTCGGGCACAGGTAAAGAACTGTGTGCTGAAGCCATACACAAAGCTGGACCTCGCGCGAAAAAGCCTTTTATTCCTGTGAATTGTGCTGCTATTCCCCATGATCTTTTGGAATCAGAACTATTTGGCCACCTGAAAGGATCCTTCACTGGGGCGATTTCAAACCGCGAAGGTGCGGCGAGAGCCGCAGAAGGTGGTACTCTGTTTCTCGATGAAATGTGTGAGCTTGATTTAACCTTGCAGAAAAAGCTTCTGCGGTTTCTTCAAACCAGCATGGTTCACCCTGTTGGTGCTTCTCAGCCTGAACATGTAGATGTGCGCGTAATTTGCGCCACCAACCGAAATCCGATTGAGGAAGTTCGTGCCGGCAGGTTCAGAGAAGACCTATATTTCCGCCTTAATGTTGTACCGATTGCGTTGCCTCCACTAAACGCACGTGGTCAGGATGTGATTGAAATTGCTTCCAGCTTTCTGACTAAGTTCTCAGAAGAAGAAGGTAAACAATTCCAAGGGTTTGATGCAGGTGCACAAGCACTGCTTATGTCATACAACTGGCCAGGAAATGTAAGGGAGCTACAGAATACAATCCGCAACATGGCCGTTCTTCACGATGGTGAAGTGATTACTCAGGAAATGTTCCCACCGCTTGAAGGAGAGCTTGGTTCACTATCTCCGATTTCTCAGGAAATTCCGAACAGCATTCCTATGCAGCAACCTTCTCAGGCAATTAACCTGGAAGGCAATTCGCTGGCAACACTGGCGGAACTCGAAAAGAAAATCATCGAAGACCGAATTGAAGCTTTTAGCGGCAGTATCCCGAAAGCCGCGGACTCACTTGGTGTAAGCCCTTCCACGATCTACCGTAAAAAAGAAGATTGGCTGAAAAAAGAAGCTGTCTAAGACCCTTGCGCTTCAATTGCTTGCTGAATATCAGAGAGTGTTGCCTGATATTCAGTAACATTCGGCGCAAGCTTTACGGCTCTTTCTGCTAGTTCTAGCGCATGCTGCAAATCACCCTGAGTTTCATATAATTTGTATGCAAGGTTATTGAGCGCAATATGATTAGCCTCTTCTATTTCAAGAAGTTTTAGATATACCGCGAGAGCAAGATCATGATCTTTACTGTCCTCAGCTATTTGAGCAAGTAGCATCAACCGATCCCTTAACAGATTGCGCAGTTCTATTTCCGAAGACTTGCTATACTGATTTAGCTCAATATGAGTAAAAGCCCCCCACCAGTGCGCCAGCTGCTTGCCAGACAATTCCTTGCCGTTTTGATAAAAACCCAGCGCAAGCCTTGTTGCCTCAACTGTAAACTCAGGACGTAATTTAACGGCCGTCGCTAAATGAGCATATGTGGCTTCGAGATCATCAAAATAAGCGTATGCAATCGATAGAAGCTGGAAAGCACGTGCGTTATTAGGGGCCCATTTAAGAACAGGCCTCAAAATCTGAATAGCTTTTGCCACTTTATCACTTTCGCCTGACATCAAAAGATACCGCGCTTCAACCAGGCGCCAGAATATCGCTTTTTCAGGACTGGCGTTTTTAATTGCCTCTACATGAAGGTTGGTTGTTTTACCGGCTTCCTCGACACAGGTTCTTACAAGCGCCAGATTATCCACCTTCGCGTCAGATATAAAATTTTCGCAAATCTCTAAAGTCTCTGTTTTCTCACGTACATTCTCAAAGATAGCCCATTCAGGGCCAATGCCGGAAAGAATGGCTCCATTCTTTTCCGCGATTAGTGAGAGCTCATTCTCACCAATTGCCTGATATAATTTACTCTTTAGCTGAAAGATTGGCCCCATATCAGGCAGGATATCCCCTGCTCGCTCTAAAGCATTCAGTGTCGGCGCATATTCTATTTTTCCATTAGAGAGATTTTGAGCTAATTCACCCCAAACTGATGCAGCATATTTGCCGTATCGTTTTTGAATGTCAGCCGGATCCATTTTGAAATCACATCTGGCTTCCAGCGCATAGGCTCCCAGACACTTTAATAACTGCACGTTTAATAATGGTGCTGTATCCAGAATATTCTCAGGAAACCTGTAAACAAGCTTATGAAACATACCAACCCGCCAATATAGCTTGGCTAACAGGCTTGCCTGCTTGGCAGTTAAACCTTCCGAAGCGTTTTCAAGTGCTACAATCGCGTCAAGAGGCCTTCCTTCAGAAAGAAGTAAGGATGTTGCAATTGTTAAGTCTTCTCCTTCCAATGGCGTTAAAGACAGTTGTTCCAAAAACATGAAACCATCTGGTACTGAAGGAGCCAAAATACGGGATGCAAACGTTCGCCAATCACTGGGGATAGAAGGCACGATATCTTTAACATCAAACTGTACCGCCTCGCCTGATATTAATGAAGTTTCCACAATTGCCCACACAAGCGGCGAAGTCTCAACTGAATGTAATTCTTCAAGCGCATGAAGTATATTTTCTTCATCATCCAGTTTAATTGATGCTGCTAGCAAGATTAACGCAGCCTGTTGGCCTTCCGCTTTCCTGGCACTTCTCTGTGCCTCCAGCCATTTCTCACCACCAAGATACGCCACAGCTTGCGGCAAGTGGTAGCGGGGATCCCGCTTTAGGCTCCATCCAAGCTTATTCAGCATAATCTCCTGCGCCAGATGCGCGTTATCCGGCAAGGGAACATGAAGGCGTGCTTCAGAAAGAAGAGTTATCGCGTGAATATCTGTTTTGGTCCGACAATTCTTATTGGAGAAATACAGGGTCAACACTTCGATAGCAGAAGCATAATACCCTTGTGGCATAAATTGATCAGCCTCAGCCAGCCAGGCTTCACATTTACTTCTTTGATGTTGTTTAAAGCTGTAAAATCCGCCAGTCACCAATCCAGCGATCAACAATATCAGTACGATCAAACGTTTCATGATTGTTTCCCCAAACGAGATTGAATTTGTTCCAGAAATTGCAGAGCAACTGCCCTACGTGCAGACAACGGAATTTTTGGATCTTCCACAATTTGCAGACGTAATCGTCCTTTTTTCCCGGGTATTTCAGCCACAATTTCAGCGACTGCCTGAACCTGTGCGTGGCTGCGCACCAACAGATGTTCAATACTGGCATCTATGTTTTCATCTTGAAATTCCACATGAGAGACAATCCAGCCAAGCGCACGAAAACATATGGCTGACGAATGCTGCTGCGATTTATTGCTGTCTTCATGGAAAATGGCGGTCAGAATTAACTGTCTCTCGCTGGTCGGTGCATAAAATGTTTTACGGGATAGAAAATCAGCACTGATGATTTTTTGTTCTTCCGCTGAAATATCTGTCCGTTCACCGACCCATCCAGCAACGTAGTTTGGTATCTCGCTAATTGCTTCGATATTCGTTTTCTCAGTTACGCTTAAAGCTGTGTAACTCACACTGGATACAGTTAATGCAACAGCAAAGGCGGCAGCCTGTTTTGACCACAGTCTAATGTCCGGTAGTACCAATTCATGAAGCGGCAGGAAGATTAAAACAGGCAAAAGCCAAACAATCGGCATGATAAACCAGCCCAGAAAATCATGGAAAGTATTCACCAAATCCTCCGGTGCCTGAAAATTCAAAATCAATAAAACAGACAAGCGAAGAAGGTTCACCCCAATAGCAATAGGCAAAGCTGAAGCAATGATACCCAGCTTACCTTTAAGGGAAATATCCCGAATGGAAGCACATACTAAACAGCCGAGGAATGCGGGGATAAACAGCAATGTACCGCTGCAATTTGTGTTGATAGTAACTGTTACTTCACCAGAAACCACCTGTGATCCATATCTGTACACTGGCAGGTCCAGAAGTTGGGCCAGTGTAACAAACATTTCTGCTTCAACAGTAGCAAGCCACACCCCCACAGATTGTTCCAAACCGTAAGGAACTGGAAGCATCAACACACCACACACTGTAACCCAGATAGTCTTTTTAAAAGATAGTTTAAAGCACTCTGATATGGTGAACACGATCAAAAACATGCCTGATAGATAAGCGAGTTTTTGAATATCCAGCGCGATATGCAATAGAAATGCGAGAGCACTTAAGAGCAACAGCCATCCACGCCCGAAAACTCTTTCACCGGGCTTTCCTAAGGCAATTAATAAAATGCTAAACATAGACAAAGCTATGATAGCCCAATGATCTGTCTTCAGGCTGGCTTCCAGCAGTGGTAGCAGCAGGTAAAAACCCACTGCAACCATTGCGGCTAAAGCACCAAGACGATATTTGCTTAAAATCAAGCACATACCGCCATCTCATCGGCTGTTTTCTTACGGCGAAGTTTTGCAAAACCAAGCAAGAAAAGTGGCCCTAAAAGGGCAGCTACAGGTCCTGGGAGCGGCACTGCGTTAGAAATCATTTTCTGAACATTCGCAGTACCAACATCAAGGGCTACAACTAAATCATTATAATCTTCATCTCCACCGCCAAAAAGATCTTCCATGCCAACCAGAAGGTATGGGCTGTCAGGAGTGGCTAAAATCACAAAATGATCTATACCGTCGGGATTTAGTGATATATCGGTGAAATAGGTGTTGGTGCCGCCATTCGCTCCATTTGCAATCAAAAACAGATTCAACTGACTATCAGCATCAAATGTTCCAAGGTCTACGAAATCTCCGGGCGCCAAAGGCGCATATGATGATCTATAAGTCGTTTCAGTAGGTTCTATATAGGAACTTGATGAACTAGCATCAGGGAAAACAAGAGCAGCATCGCCATTAAGCCCCTCACTGCTATCGCCAGTGTAAACGCCAAAGCTGTTTCGGTATCCGGCACCTTCGCCAACAAAATAAGCCCTTACGGAAGAGGCCTCGGTTAAATATAAATCCGACGGATCAAGTGCAATAGATGACAAATCGCCGATTGATTGGCTCTCCGTGAGCGTGTTGTTAACAATGGCTTGTAAATCAGGTAGTGCGTTCGTGCTAAAATCAGCAGCTTTTTCGTCAGACCCTGCAAGCATTACGTCACCGATAGGCTGTAACCCAAACGGCCTTGCATTCGATTGAACAGTAGAAACTGTTCCGGCGAAGCTTGCCCCGGACAGGAATGTCCCAAGCAACGTGGCTATAAGAATTTTGGAAGAATTCTTCACACTTAGTCTCCTTTCAAAAATTTAACTTGGATGAATGGCTGTAAGGCCCCCCCAGCAAGTTGGATGGTGGGAGCAATAGCGCGCACAAACTGGTTCCAGCCTTCAATCCAGTTATCAGGCACATAAACAATGTCATCAGGCATAAGCTCAAGATCAGGAACCTTGCCCTTCAGGATGTGATCCGCATTCACTAGAATAAGCTGCCCTTCAATGGCGGAGTGTGTGCGGATAATGCGAACCTGGCTCATTAGGGCTGCCGATTTAACTGGCCCACCCACTTGTGTAAGAGCCTTAAGAAGGGTCATTGGTTCATTGGAAAATGGAACAGCGCCAGCCCGTACAACAGCCCCCATTACGAAGGCTTTATTATCTCGGGCACTGGGTACAACGAGTGTATCACCCGCCCTTAGCGTAATATTGTGCTCTGCCTTACCCTCCATCAAAAGCGCCTTCAGGTCCACGGCTGCAATATCACCATCACGCCATAGCCTTGCGCCCCTAAGATATGCAGCTTCTGATAGTCCGCGCCCCAAGCTCACGGCCTGCATCAGGTTAGTCGGACCATCAAGATAAATCACCCCAGGGTTATTAAACTGCCCCAACAGATAAACTGGGCGGCTTTTGTGGGATGCCATGTTCACCACAACCCATGGATTGCGGAATTGTTTGGCAAAACCTGCCTTAAGAACGGTTTGAATTTCTTTAAGGCTCCGCCCTGCTACGTTCACATTCTCAAGGAAAGGAAGTTGAATAAAGCCATCACCATCTACCTGTACAAGCAGATCATCCAACCCCTCTTCACCAAAAACATTAATACTAAGGGCATCACCCGAACCAACACGGTAAACCTGATCTTCAAATTCTGAAGCTTCCACATCAATGGCTACAGGCTCTATTTCAACAAGCGCGGGATCTATACGGTCTCCGTAGGCACGGATATCTTTTTCGTATGCGGTGTCTGCTTCATTAAACGGGCGTGTAGCTAATCTCTCGCTGCAAGCTGCAAGAAAAACAAAAATAATACACAGCGCGAGAGGCTTTACATATTTTGGAACTTTCCGAGCTACTTTCTTAAAGATAAAGAGGCATGTCAGGCCAATAATTGCGATATCATAGCGCCATGAATGCTTGTGAAGATAATCCAGTTCCGCTTCAAACCGTGTGCTCCAATCATCTACAACATGCTCAGCACCAGCGTTATCAAAAATGCAAACCTGACCAAGGCTTGTAAGCCCCGGAAGCACATTCAACCGCCGTGTAAAACCTGGAATTTTACCTTCCAGTTCCTCCTGTAAACTCTTTGCAATGGGACGAGGCCCTACCAGAGCCATCTCACCTTTAAGAACGTTAAAGAGTTGGGGTAATTCATCAATCTTCAAGTCACGCAGAATTTTACCAATACCAGTGACCATTGGATCATCTTTACTAACCTGCCTTGCACGGGACAGATCTTTATCAGCCCCCACACTCATGGTTCTAATTTTATAGGCTGTGAATGTCTTACCCTTAAACCCAGGCCTACTCTGTTTATATATAAAGGGGCCGCGCGAATTGAGTTTCACGGCAACAAATAAAACCAAAAACAAAGGAGATAAGAGAAGCAACGACAGGCCAGCTATACACCGCTGAATAGCATACCAAACATTATATGGCTGAGAAGAACGCGCCCAATCGTGCTGCTTCCACTTCTGAATTACATCGGCTTTAAAAAATGGAGCTTGTTGTGTCATGTTTCAGCCTCTTATTAATTAAGATAGCCATAAACAGCGCAACCTTCGTGCCAACGGAGCTAAAACTCTAACTCCTTATAAATTCAACAATTTTCCAATATTGCAAAATAAACCTTCTTTGCATTTTGCGAATTGCAGCTAGCTTTTTGGCAAAATTGGAAATGCCAAATTGCAAATAACTCAATCGCCTTTTTAAAATATTCTTTAAAATCAAAGGTCTATCTTTTGAGCCATGTTGGCATAGCTGTTGCCATAGTTAAGGCATGAAAAAACAGCTTACAAATATCATCCTCGCCGGCGCGGCACCTGATACCGGAAACCACGGTGTTACAGCTTTAGCGCTTTCTCTTCTTTCAGCGCTGGACAAACGCGGTCTACAGCAAGCTACTGTGCTTGATAATGGTGGCAGTATGCGGCTTGGTGAATTGCTTTCTTTGCATTACCGCACTTTAGCATTGAAGCCAGGTAAACGCTTTTATCAGCCGAATAATATGCACCAAGTTCGCATACGTCAGATGTTCGGCCTGCCTTCGCCTATCCTATCCACCATAAAGAATGCTGATGCAGTTCTTGATGTAAGTGGCGGCGATAGCTTTACGGATATGTATGGCCCAGCCCGATTTGAACAAATCACCGTCCCAAAGTTGATGGCTATTGATGCAGGCGTTCCACTTATTTTGTTGCCGCAAACGTATGGCCCATACCAATTCACAAAAACGCGCCGCATTGCACGTAAGATTTTAAACGCTGCCCACCTGGCTTACGCTCGGGATGAAGATAGCTACAAGAACCTGCAAACTTTGTTAGGCGACGATTTCGATCCGCAGCAGCACCGTTTAGGCGTTGATCTTGCTTTTGGTCTTCCTTGCGTAGGCGGCGATAATACGCCAGATGATCTGCCAGTGGGCATTAATGTAAGCGGTCTGCTGTGGCATGATGCAGCAGCGGCAGCTGAACAATTCAGTTTGAAAGCAGACTATAAGCAAAGCCTTATTCAATTTGCCCTTAAAATTCTTGAAGACACCAACAAAGATATACTTCTGGTGCCACATGTACGTCCCTCCGGCGGCAGTGAATGTGATCTTGTGGCTTCCCGGGCATTCAAGCTTGCTATACCAAGCGAATATCGCAACCGCATTCAAATCGAAAAAAATGCCAACAGCCCAGAGCTGTTGAAAGGCACCATATCTAACACTTGTTGGTTCACAGGTGCTCGTATGCACGCCACCATCGCCGCGCTTTCAACAGGCGTTCCGGTTTGCAACATGGCTTACAGCATGAAAGCAAGAGGCGTATTCGCCAGCTGCGGCCAACAAGAGCAGGTATTTGATCTTCGTAAAAATTCAACAGATCAGATGGTTTCTGCGCTCTTCGCTTCTTTCAATCAGCGCCAGAAAACAAAAGCAGAATTGGCCTTCTCTCTTTCAAACGCCAAGCGCGTTTGGGTTCAGCAAATGAACGATATTTCCTACGCCCTTGACGAGCCGAAAGAGAAACTGGAGGTGGTTTATGCCTAAGCTTCCAATGGCAAAGAAACTCAGCACCGTTGCAGGTAACCACCTGTTGCTTGAAGGGTGTGTGTTCCTGAGGAACGTTATCATTGCCCGTTTGCTAGGTGCCGAAAGCCTTGGGGAATTTATCTTTCTTATTCTTGCTATCAGATTATTTGCCATGTCAACCGACCTGGCAACGGAGCGCTATATCCTGCAAGTAGACCAAAACAGGCTGAAGGCAGCGCTTGCAGGTTCACATGCCATTGCACAAATCAGAGGCTTGTTTTTAGCAGCAATGCTTCTTCTTATGGGGCTTCACAATGTACATAATATCAGCTTTGCCTGCTATGCATTCCTGGCTGGCAGTGCACTGATCAGAGGCTTCACCCACCAAGGTTACAGATTAAAGCAGCGCACCCTGAATTTCACACCAGCTTTGTATGTTGAAGGCAGCACCATGCTTTTGGGCACGTTTGCAATCTTCACATCCATTTCTGTTGTTCCAAGCTTGGAAATCGTTTGCGCCTGTATGCTTGCACAAGCGGGCATGCACACCGCTTTATCTCATATTTTTTCTGGTGAGAGCTATAAAGCAGCTGCACACAAAGAAACATTTGTTGACATGGTTAAATTTGGATTTCCGCTTCTTTTAACCAGCTTAACCATGTTTTGGAGCATGCAGGGCGAGCGGGTAATCCTGTCTTCAATTATGTCATCAAGCGAGTTCGCACACTTTTCCATGCTATTCCAACTAGCGTTGGTTCCCGCTCTTCTTATCGGCCGGATAGCACTTACACTTGGGTTACCAATTTTGGTGCTTGCCAAAGAAAACTGGAATAACTTCAGTTCACGCGTAACTGCCTTTCAAGTTGCAGCATATGGCATCATGTTCGTTTTCTTCATGTCCTTTGTAATTCTTGTGAACCCAACGCTTACGATGTTGTTTGGTGCAGATTTCAAAGCAGAAATGATGATCATTATTTTGGTCGGCCTTGCTCAGTCTATCAGGCTTTGCAGAACCCCTGTATCCATTGCGGCTCAAGCTCTTGGACAAACAGATATTCCACTGAAAGCTAACATCATCCGGGTAGTTGCCTCTGTATTAGGAGCCTTTTTTATCTACACAGGCGGGTCACTACAGATGTTACTGGCAACTGCCTGTGTTGGTGAAATCCTTGCCTGTGTGGTGCAATCCATTCTTTTCACTGCTCGCAACCGCGTACCAACTCAAAAATTTGCACGCCGTGCTTCGACCATAAAATCTAATCTTCGGGAGGCAAACTAATGTCTGAATTGGAAAAAATTCTTAGCTCCAGATTGTGCAACGGTTGCGGTGCTTGCGCCGCGATTGCACCCAAGCATATCCAGATGCATGAAACTGAAGATGAAGCCCGCCGCCCAAAGGTATGCAGCAAACTAAGTGAGCAGCTTGAAGCCCATATTATTGGCCACTGCCCAGGCGCGAATAATGAACAGGCAAATATAGAAACAGGTGATTTAACAGCAACGGCATGGGGCCCAATCCTTGAAGTATGGGAAGGCTATGCGGATGATGCGGAAATCCGTTTCAAAGGTTCCAGCGGCGGTGCGATAACGGCTCTTGCTCTATACTGCCTGGAGCAACGTAACTTCACCAACGCTCTTCATGTAAAAGCTAATCCTGACAAACCCAAATATAACATGGCGGCGTTCAGCACCAACAAAGGCGAACTCATGGAAGGTGCTGGTTCTCGTTATGCCCCAGCCAGTATTTGTGATGCATTGCCGGAACTGGAAAAAACAGAAGGGCAATCTGTTGTTATTGGCAAGCCTTGCGATATTGAAGGCGTTCAAAAAGTGAGCCGCCAAAATCAACTTATGAAGAATAAAATCGGCCTAACGCTTTCTATCTTCTGTGCGGGCACACCAAGCCACAAGGGCACAGATAACCTTCTGAACCACCTTGGTGCAACAGATGATCGCACACTGAAAAATCTTCAATATCGCGGTAATGGCTGGCCGGGCAATATGCAGGCAGAATGGGAAACCGCAAACGGAGAAACCCACACTTTCGAAACAACTTATGCGGATGGTTGGGGTAATATCCTACAAAAGCAACGTCAGTGGCGCTGCCATACATGCGCAGACCATACAGGTGAGCTTGCTGATATCTCTGTCGGTGATCCGTGGCAGAACCCACCAGAGGAAGAAGAACACGGTAAATCTCTTATCGTAGTTCGCACTGCGCGGGGCCAAAGAATTATTCGCGAAGCCATAAAAACTGGCTATTTGCGAGCTATCCCACAAAAACCAGAAATTCTGTTCGCTGCTCAGCCAAATCTGTTCGCCACAAAAGGTGCTGTATGGGGCCGTTCTCTTGCTCTTAAACTAGCGGGGCTGAAAGCGCCGAAACTTACCAAAGCAAGCCTCATCTGCTGGTGGAAACTACCTTTAAAAAGCAAGGTGCAATCCATCGCCGGTACTATGAAGCGTATCATCGTAAAGCAGCTGTTCCTCGCGAAGAAGATCACGTTCCAAAACCATGAAGGAACAGCGCAATGAAACAAGGGCAATTCACATTGCCAGCGCTTCCGATTGTGATTTTGCTTTTCACATTCACCCTTCCGCCTGAGACATCCATTTCTCTGGGCTCGCTGCGTTTGTCTCCTTACCGGATCACGCTTATCTTCATGTTGTTCCCTGCCATCAATGCGGTATTGAACAACACTAAAACACCTTTCTCTTTCTTCGATGGTTTGGTTATTTTCCACGGCATCTGGGCCACCATTGCGCTCTGTATTAACATGGGGGTTGCTTCAGGCATTGAAACAGGTGGTATTTATTTCATCGAAACATCTGGTGCTTATTTAGTAGCGCGGGCCTATATCAAAACAGCACAAGATTTTGCTAACGTTATCAAACTGGTTTTCACTGTAACGGCAACACTTCTTGGTTTTGCAATTCTTGAATCTTTCACAGGTTTTCATATCCTTCGTGAACCTTTCAAAGCAGTGCTTGGTGGTGCTGGCCCACACTATATCGAACCACGCCTTGGCCTGACCCGCGCCTTCACATCATTTGAACACCCAATTCTGTACGGTGTGTTTGCAGCAAGTTCATTTGCTGGAGCCTATTACCTTCTGATCAAGGAAAAAATTGATAAAACAGGCACAAAAACCCTCGGCACCATTGTTATGGCAACCTTCTTTTCCCTGTCTGGTGGCCCCTTCACAGCGCTTGCTTTCCAAGGTGGCTTAATCGCCTGGGACAGGTTTACAAAAGGTGTTGCGAACCGCTGGTCTATCCTTCTGGGTTTGTTTGGCTTCAGCTGGGTTATCCTTTCACTGATGTCAAACCGCTCTCCGGTTCTGATCTTCATCAGCTACCTGACCTTCAGTGCCAACAGTGCCTATAACCGGGTTCATATCTGGAATTACGGCACAGCGGAAGTTACACGCCACCCTCTTTTCGGCATCGGTTTGAATGATTGGATCCGCGCACCTTGGATGAGCTCATCCATGGATAACTATTGGCTGCTTACAACAGTAAGATACGGGCTGCCTGCTCTTCTTTGTCTTGTTATTGCAATTATTCTTATCGCGCGCAGAACCACAAGCCGCCGCAATAAAAGCATGCTTACAACAAACGCTAGAAAAGCATGGATCATTACAATTCTTGGCTTCACGCTGGCTGGCTTAACCGTTCATTTCTGGAATGCCCTAATGGTGCAGTTTTTCTTCCTGCTTGGCTGTGGTGCAGCGGTTTCGGTTCCTGCACTTGTCCAGCGCCGTAAACCTCAAATCAGATATCCTTCTCTTCCGCTCAAGGAGAAACTCGCATGAAACTTTCAATCATCATCATCAACTGGAACACGGAAGATTTGCTGAAAGATTGTCTTACATCAGTTTATGAAAATGCGCCCCTTTACCCGTTTGAAGTAATCGTGGTTGATAACGCATCAGAAGACGACAGCACCAAAATGGTAAAGCGTGATTTCCCTTCAGTTTTTTTGATCGAAAACAAAAAGAATCTGGGCTTTGCCGCTGCAAACAATGTTGGGATCGGCGCTTCTTCAGGCGATTATATATTACTGTTAAATTCAGATACTATCGTTCACGGCGCTGTTCTTACGGCCAGTCTGAACTATATGGATAACACTTCCTCTGCGGGCGCATTAGGCTGTAAAGTTCTTAATGAAGATGGCAGTTTGCAGCACAGTACCAGCCAGTTCCCGAGCTTCTTGAACCTGTCAATTCAAACACTTGGTCTAGACCGCATCAACGGTGTGAAGTTTTTCCAGCGTTACAGAATGCAATATTCCGAACGCAAAACTGCACAGGCGGTTGAAACAATATCCGGCTGCTACCTACTTGCCCGCAGAGAGAGCTTTGAAACTATCGGCCTTCTAGATGAGGATTTCTTCTTCTTTGGCGAGGAAACGGATTGGTGCAAACGCCTACGCAGTAGCGATCAGGAAGTTCATTTCGCGCCTATCGGGACCATCACACATCTGGGTGGAGGCAGTTCAAAAAGCCTGAACCACCGACGCGACCTAATGCTTACACAGGCAACTGTTAGGCTGCATCTGAAACACAGTGGATGGTTTACTGCCCTGTTTGTGTTTCTGCTTCTTTGGGGTTTCAACCTGAGCAGAGCAGTTTACTGGGCATTTTCAAACAGCATCAAGCCGCGCAACAGAACCAACAAGCGCATGCGTCATTTCATTGGAGTTTGCCGCAATTTCGTAAAAGCCTGGCCTAAAGAAAAAGGAGTTTCGCTATGAATTGGAAACCAAACATAATCGCTATTGCTCCTTATTGTGACGGTACAGATGTTGGCGAAGCATGGTGTGCATACATGTGGGTTTTGGAACTTTCAAAAGCTGCAAATGTAACACTCATTGCTCAAGAACGGCCTGGTAGAAAACCGCTTACCGAGCAACTGCCGGATGTGACAGTAATTTCCCATTTCGAACCAAGTTGGGCACGCAAATTTGAACGCCTTAATGCAATGGCGAAACTTTCGTACCCAAGTTTTTATTTTTGGGCCAAAAAGCAAATTAAAGAACTGCTTAATGACGAGAAAACATACGATATAGGGCACCAGTTCTCACCTATCGCACTGCGGTTCCCATCGCCTTTCAAAACCTTCAACCTACCATATGTACTCGGCCCATTGGGTGGCAGCCTATCAACACCTGATGCATTTAAAGAAGAATGCCAATCGGCAGCATGGTACACGAAGTTTCGTTTTATCGATCAGGTTAGGCTGGCTTTTGATCCTCTTCTTAAAAGTAGTTACCAAAACGCCAGCGCGATCTTAGGTGTTGCACCATATGTTCAGGACCTGATTGGTCAAAGCCAAGTCCAGCGTTTTGAAGTGATGAGTGAGCTGGGCATTCAACAGATTAACCGCCGAGCATCGAGCACACGCGGTACTGGTCTTCGCCTTTTACATGTTGGACGCGGTGTAAGAACAAAAGGTCTTCGTGACTGCATCAGAGCACTGGCGCTTGTACAAGATATCCCAAACGTTCACCTGGATGTTGCAGGCCGCGGTGAAGAAATTGAAATCTGTAAAGAACTAGCATCTGAATTGAACATAGAACATCTTGTGACTTTCCACGGGCAAATCCCGAGAAGTGCCGTAGATGAACTCTACAAAAAAGCAGATATATTCTGTTTCCCGAGCTTCCGTGAACCAAGCGGCAGCGTAATCTATGAAGCGTTAAGTTTTGGGCTACCCGCCATTGTAGCTGATAGAGGCGGACCAGGTTTCGTTATCGACGATACGTGTGGCTTTAAAATTGACGTATCAAACCCTGAGCAATTTTCACAGCATATTGCCGGTGCCATTCGCACTCTTGCAACCATGCCTTCCCTGCGAAGGCAGCTTTCCCGAGGTGCTTATGAAAAAATCACCAACATCGGGTTATGGCCGCAGAAGATTTCCAAATTGCTCGATCTTTATAAATCCATCCTATCCCCAGTAACACCTACAAGGAGCTAAGCTAATGATGAATATAGACAAAAAAACCAAAGTACTTGCAGTTGCTTCCGGTGGTGGTCACTGGGTTCAAATGCTAAGGCTACGGCCTGCTTTCAGGGATTGTGATGTTACATATGTAACGGTTAATCCTGGGTCAAAATCAGATGTGAATGGCTGCAAATTTTATTCCGTAACAGACGGAAACAGAGACACCAAGTTCACTTTGATCATGATGGCACTGAAGCTTCTTTATATCACGCTTATAACCCGCCCAAATGTGGTTATCTCCACTGGTGCAGCGCACGGATACTTTGCTTGCCGCTTCGGTAAACTAATCGGCGCTAAAACACTGTTTATTGATAGTGTTGCGAATGCAGAAGAAATGTCGCTGTCTGCCAAACTGGTATCTTCTCACGCGAACAAAGTTTTTTCGCAGTGGCCCAAAGTAGCAAGAAAGGCGGGCGTGGAATTCCACGGTAGCGTCCTCTGACCGCCCTATCAACACTGGCACAAGCATTGCTCCTTCCAAGATAGAACAACCTAACTTGGAAGGAGTTTTTTTATGATTTTCGCCACCGTAGGAACCCAGCTCCCATTCGACAGGCTCGTGGAAACGTTGGATAAACTCCATAAAAATCAATCTATTAACAAATGCTTTGCTCAAATAGGACCTCAAGGAAAAAGGCCGGAAAGCATTGATTTTTCAGCTACTCTTACCCCTTTGCAATTTGCAAAGCATATCGCAGACTGCAAAGTTATCGTTTCGCATGCTGGTATGGGTACGATCCTTACAGCGATGCGTTACGGCAAACCAATTATCATCATGCCTCGCCTCGCTAAATATGGTGAACACCGTAATGATCACCAATTGGCCACTGTCGCTAATCTACGCGACCGTGCCGGCATCCATGTCGCTCAGGATGAAACCAGCCTCATGGAAAAGCTCCTCCATATCAGCTCTCTCAAAGCCAGTAGATGTGCTTCTTCTTGTGCGGAGCCAAAGTTAATCAGCGCAATTTCGAACTTCATCAACAAAGACGAGCAGGAGCTGGAATATGTTTAACTCAGTCTCAACGCCTGTGTGCAGCATCATTACGCCAGCCTACAATGAAGCCAATGTTATCGGAAAAACGCTTCAGTCGCTTCTGAAAGATGCTCGCCCAAATGAATTTGAAATCATCATCATATGTAACGGCTGCACCGATAACACCGCAAATATTGCAAATGAGTATGCACCAGATGCTCAGATCATCACCACTGATATTGCTTCAAAATCAAAAGCTTTGAATTTGGGTATTGAGGCAGCTTCAACCTATCCACTTGTTTTTCTGGATGCAGACATCAAAACAACCGCGCCCGCTGTGCGCGCTATGGTGCACAGATTAAATTGGTCTGACGCGTTTTTAGCCTACGGCACAGCAAAGTTCCGCACCGAAAATGCAAGCTGGGCTGTAAGGGCATTCTATAAAGCCTGGTATCTGAACCCCTATTTTGACAAACAAAAAATGGGCGGCTTTTTTGCAGTAAGTAAATCAGGTTTAGAACGACTTCAAGAAATCCCAGAGACACTGAATGACGATGAGTTTGTACGTAGGCGCCTGATCATCAATTCTACTTGGGTGGAAAACGCTCCATACCACGTTGAGCCTCCAAGGGATCTAACCAACCTAATCAAGGTTCGGAGCCGCGTTTACCGAGGCAATAAACTGCTTGAAGCTGATATGGAGCCGCTCGGCGGACAGAAACGTAAATCGAACGCCTACCTGTTCGCAAAACGCCTTTTCCTTAAACCCGGAAACTGGGTAGGCGCTGCTGTTTTTGCTTTCACAGCGCTCGCTGCACATGCCCGCAATTATATTGCTTCTCCTGATAGCAACTCCTGGGAAAGCGATGTAAGCGCCCGTCAGCTATTGAATAAATAGGCCAATGCCATGACCGATACGATAGACCATAACCAAACAGCAATAGGGAACGAAGACCTTTGGCAGGTTCGCGACTTTGTCGAGGAAGCCGAAGAAAAACCCGTAAACCCTATTGCAACACTTGCTCGGCTCTATCGTGGTCAGTGGCTGAAAGCGATCGTGACATCTCTCGTACTAGGTATTCTTCTTGGTGTGGCGGCTATATTTTCTACGAAACCAACTTTCGAAAGTGAAGGTTTGGTTAGAGTGGCCGCGAAATCTCCAAAGATTTTATATGCCGATAAAGATGATAGTCGCCTTCGTCTCTACGATGCGTTCGTTTCCGCTGAAGCAACTTACCTGCAAAGCCAACAGGTTCTTGAAAGAGCCCATGAAATCTTTGTGGACAAACTTGAAGAACGAGGTGAAACAGCACCTTTCCCTACGCTAAAAGATTTTGCAGACTCCATTGCAATTAAGAAGCTTAAAGGCTTGATTTCAATCACGTCAAAAAATCCATCAGCCGTACACGCTCAGCAGTCTGTAAATGCGCTACTGGAAAGCTATAGCAAGCTCCATATGGAACAATCGGGCTCACGTACAACCCTAAGAGCCAGAGAGCTTGAGGTACGAGTAAGTGAACTTAGTTCCAAACAGAAATTTCTCGGTGAAAAGCTGCTTGCAGTTGGTGAAGAGTATGATTCCTCATCTCTTGCTAAAGCGCACCTTACCAAGGTTACCCAGCTTGAAGAACTGGATATCAGAATAGACGAGCTTTCAAATACACTCCTTGAAATGGAAGCATCAAACGGCGCACTGGATGCTGATACTGGTGACATGGAAATTAAACGTGCCACATTGCTCGACCGGGCTATGGCAGATATGGTTTTTGAGCGCGCTAAACGTGCTGCCGAGCTTCAAAAGCTACTACTCAGATACCAGCCATCACACCCAAAAGTTCAAACACTTTCAGCCTCGCTAGATGTGATTGACACCGCGATTGAAAGCCGCCGTAGGCTGATTGCCACCCTCGGCAAAACGGGCGCTATTACTGGTGCCGACGGCGCTGAAAAATCACAGTCCTTAGCCGAACTTCACGCCCTTAAACGAAAACTGTCAACACGCCGCAAGGAATTATCAGACGCTGCCAAAGATCTGAACGGCAAGCTAATTGAACTGAAGCGTCTTAATGAAGAAAAATCACAGATCGCGGGTATGCTGGCTGAAACCCGACGTATCCTTGATCAGGTACGCCTGGAAAGCCGCAACAGCTTACCGGGTACTATCGAGATTTTATCCCGCGCCAGCATGCCAAACATGCCTGCGTCTGACAAACGCAAACAGTTCGCAGCTCTCGGCTTTATCGCGGGTGCAGGATTAGGTGCCTTAAGCATATTAATACTCCGCCAACTATCTGGCCGTATCCTTTACAGCGATGATCTGGCAGTGTTATTGCCGCCCTCTGTGGATAATCATGTTTTTCCTAAGTCGCCCGCTAAAACGGATTATATCAACTTCCTTGGTGAACTGCAGCTTATGAAGCAGTGGCGTTCAGGAAGCGCCACCATTGTCAGCATCACACGATTTGAAGAAGATACTAAAATCCCACTGTCCTCGCTTGCCGAAGTATCAAGTAATTTGGGTCTAAGAACATTGTTGGTTTGTGCTTCAGAAGAAGACAGCAGCAGTGCCACTGGTTTTTCTGACCAGATACGGGGTAAAGCTCCGCTGAAAAAGCACGAAATTAACGGCTTCCACTATGTGCCTTATGGCAAATCAAGTGATGCGGCTGGCTATACGCTTGAACAAGCTCAGGATTGGCTAAAATCCGCGAGCACTGGGTATGATCTCGTTCTTCTTTATACAGGCATTTCCGAGAGACATATCTCTAGCCGCCTGTTGCCAAGCCTTGCTGATATTCAATCAATCTACGTTGCGCCAGGTGTGAAGATAAGACCTGCACGCCGCCTGATCGCACGAGCTAAAAACCTGCTGCCAGTGTTCGTAAACCCGAAAAAGGGTGACCCGGGCTGCAAGGAACATGAAACCACTTCCCTTATGATCGAAGGAGTACAAGATGAAAAAGTCGCATAAACTGCTAATCCTTGATGATGATCTCCACTACACGGGGATGCTGGCTTTAAAGCTAAAAGCACGTTTCCCGGAACTAAAGGTAAGTTCATCAACTCAAAAAACGCTCATCCACGGATATGATATCTATATCCTGGACAATGATTTTAATGGCCAAAAATGCGGTGCTAGACTGGCTGAACAAGTAAGAGAGCAAGCGCCAGATAGCCTGGTTATCATTCTATCTGGCACGTTGGAGCTTGAGCTTCTGAAACGTCTGGTTAACTGCCATACGGCCGGAGTGTTCGATAAAGGTAACATTGATGAGCTTCAAGCCATGAATGAGCTGATTGAAGCTTATATTCAATCCGAAAACCTTAAACCAACTGAAAACAAGATTTCCTTCGCTGAAACCTTCTCAGGCATCAGCGACATGATTTCAGAATGGAACAAAAAACTCACGTATGAAGAGAAGCGGTAACATGAGCATCACAGGCAAACGCATTTTAATTGTGGAAGATACGCCAAGTATCTCATTATTTCTTGCAGCAAACCTAAAATCAGAAGGTGCAAACGTTACCATTGCTGAAACCACAGAACAGGCACTCGTGCTTTATGAAGACTCGCTCAGTTCGCGGTTTCCATTTGAACTGCTTCTTGTTGATCTCAATTTACCTGACAGTGACGGAACCTCTGTTCTTAAAAAGGTAAAAACAGCTAAACATCAGGCGACGTGCATCGCGATGAGCGCGGACTCCAGCGAAACCGCAAAGAAAAAAGCACTTAAAGCCGGTGCCGTTCAGTTTATTGAAAAGCCTTTCGATATCAGTGCCCTTATATCAACCTTAAAGGAACGCCTTCATGAACGTGACATTGTAAATGTCCATTCATCCAAACATGATATTCAGGCAGAAACCTGGGAATTACAACAATCATACACAGCGCATTTACGCGAGCTATCGAATAAACTGAACCATACAATTCCATACAACAGGCTATGTTCGCTATTGCACCAGTTAAGAGGAAGTGCGGCTCTGTATGGTTATAGCAAGTTATCAGGCTTTGCTTCTCGTTGCAGTGAACAACTGAGAGAAATTGGCCCAACAGCCACACAAAACACACGGAAACTTCTGAAGGAGAAAATAGATGCTGTAATGGCATCAGCCGTAAAATAATAGAGGTATGCACAGGGACTAGAACATCAAAAGTGAGGTTTTTAACACCTCACTTTCTTTTCTTTCTGCATAGTAGAATATCTGATTTTTTGATGTTACTCTGCAACTCATGGAAGAGCCTGTAGAGATATTGTTCGTAGACGACGAACCCTTTGTACTTCATGCTCTTGAGCGTGCAATGTCCAAACTCTTGGATGGTTATAAGCTAACCTTCATCAGTGATCCTACAACTGCGTTAGAGGCCGCCCAAAAGAACCCGCCTGCTGTTATTGTAAGCGATCAACGCATGCCAGAACTTGAAGGACTATCCCTCGTCTCTAAACTACGGGAAACAGTAACAAGCACCAAAGCAATAATGCTAACCGGCACAACAGATCTTGATCTAACCCTTACCGCTATCAATACGGCAAATGTATTTCGGTTTTATACCAAGCCGTGTGAGCCCAACTTATTAGCTGAAGGTATTGAAGATGCAGTTGAGGCATGGCGCAGATCAACCGGCCGCGCAAAAGCAAAGATCAGCCTTTCTGAACGTATTGGTGCAGCAGCACTAAACCACCTGCGGCTCGCGATTATTGTGCTAGATGCAAATGCCAGAGTTCAATACGTAAACAGTGCAGGCGCTGAACTCTTCGCGAAAGAAGATGGCCTCCATTGGGGGCATGAAGAAATATGCCGCGCCTCTACGCCAGAACAAACCAAACGCCTACATGAACTCATCGCCGCTGCTGCAAACAATGATCTGGAAGAGCTAAATGAAGGTATCATGGCGGTAACACGCTCTGATATGCGGCGGGCATTATGCCTCGCTATCTCACCACTTGAAGATGGTAGCGGGAATATGGGCGGCTATGCTGTAATGTTTGTTTCAGACCCTGACAGACCTATCATTCCCGATCCTGAAGCCATTGCAAACCTGTTTGGTTTAACCCCCTCAGAAGCGAACCTTACCCATGCTCTTGTGATTGGTGAACGCATTGAAAAAGCCGCTGAAGCAAATGATATTACTGTTTCCACCGCGCGTACTTACCTGAAGCAAATATTCCAAAAAACCCAGACAAACCGCCAGGCTGACCTTATCCGGCTTGTGCTCACTGCTGGCTCCAACATCTAAAAATTTAAATTAATTTTATCCCCCTCCCCAAATGGGGACTGTAGAACTCTGCCATTGGTGGCAAACTTCAATCAAGTTCGGAATGAACCACGATTGGAGAGCACGATGAAAGGTATCGTTTTTACAGAATTTCTAAGCATGGTGGATGAAGTATTTTCTCCGCTTGTAACCGAAGAAATTATCCTTGCGTGCGATCTGAAAACAGGCGGTGCCTATACATCCGTTGGCACATACGATTACAAAGAACTAATCGCGCTTGTAGTTGCTCTCAGTAAACGTACAGAAACACCTGTACCGCAACTGGTGAAAGCATTTGGCGAATATCTTTTCTTTGCGCTTGAGAAAAACTTCCCTGAGCATATCGATACTAATCAGGATATTTTCTCCTTTTTGGAAAGCATCGAGGATTACATCCATATTGAAGTTAAAAAGCTCTACCCTGATGCGCAGCTTCCAACTATCGCCTGTGAACAACCGCAGGATGGCACACTGTTGTTTGACTATAAATCCCGATGTCCTTTTGCAGATTTAGCTGAAGGTTTGATCACAGCATGTGCCGAACATTTCAAAATCGCTGTTTCCATCACCCGTGAGAAAGTATGTGAAACAGGCACCAGCGCCACCTTCATGATCCAGAAAATGGCATAGGAGGCACCGATGGATATCCAAATATTAGAAAGCAGAATTGCCAGAGAAAAAGCCGCGAGGATACAGGCTGAAAGCTTGCTTGAGCAAAAGAGTTATGAACTTTACCAAACCAATAAAGAGCTATCCCAAACAGCATATAACCTGCAGGAACAAAGCCAGCAAATTGAAACCATTTTAGAACATACCATTGCGGCTATTTTCATGGTTGATCAGCACGGTATCATTATCCGTGCCAACGAACACAGCCGTAAACTGTTTGGAACGGAAGGTGCAACAACGGGCCATCCTTTAGCTCCGCTTTTTGAAGGAGATCACAGAGCCACAGTTGAATACCTAACCCAGAAGGGCGGCGAAAGTGATGAACTATTCGACCTTCATGGACTTAAAACAGACGGCACACCATTTCCTATTGAAGCTGCTGTTTCAAAAATTGAAGTTGCTGACGGCTTTAAAACCGTTTGGATTTGCCGTGACCTAAGCAGCCGCATGAAAGCAGAGAAACGCCGCCGTAAACTTGAACAGGAATTAAGCCAAGCCCAAAAGATGGAAGCGCTTGGTACGCTTGCCAGCGGCATTGCCCACGAGATCAACACCCCTATTCAGTTTGTACGTGACAATATCCATTTCTTGCAGGATAGCTTCGAGGATCTTGAAAGCCTTATTTCTGAGTACCGCAAGGCGATCAATTCCCTCGAGGCCCCCAATAAAGCTGAAATTCTCGAAAAGCTGAAAGATGCTGAAGAAGATGCTGATCTTCAGTTTCTTCAGGAAGAACTACCTTCTTGTGGCGAACAGTCCCTCGAAGGCATGGAACGTATCGGTACTATTGTTTCTGCTATCAAAGAATTTTCCCATCCCGGGCAAAGTGCTACTGCGGATATCGACTTAAACAAAGCGATTGAAACCACCGCTACTGTTACTCACAACCAGTGGAAATATGTAGCAGACCTTAATCTGGACCTTGATCCAAACCTACCCCATATCAAAGGTAACGCCGGTGATATTAATCAGGTGATGTTGAACCTTATCGTAAACGCCGCACACGCTATTGAAGAACAAAAACAATCGTCTTCCGGTGCTATCAACATATCAACCCGTTCAAGTGCTTCTGCGGTTCATCTTGAAATCACTGATACGGGCTGCGGCATTCCGGAAAAATATCTTGAACGTATCTATGATCCGTTCTTCACAACCAAAGAAGTTGGGAAAGGAACAGGCCAAGGCCTTGCGATCACTTATAAAATCATCACTCAGCGTATGGGCGGCAGTATTGAAGTAGAGACCGAAGCCGGTATTGGTACTTGTTTCAAAATCACTCTGCCCCTTCATGCTCAATAGATAGGAGGCCAGCGATGAAACCAAGCATCTTATTTGTTGATGATGAACGCGATGTTCTAAGGGGGCTTCGTAGAGCTCTAAGAGGCAAGCGCAAGGACTGGGATATGAGATTTGTGGAAAGCGCACAAGAAGCCATGATCGCTATGTCAGAAACGCCAGCAAACATTATTGTTTCCGATATGCGCATGCCAGATGTGGATGGTGCCGGATTAATGGAAAGCCTTGCTGAAAACTGGCCGTTCACTTGCCGTTTTATTCTTTCCGGGCAAGCCGCAGATCATGCTGTTATTAAAGCGGTTGGTATCACCCACCAGTTCCTTGCGAAGCCGTTTGACAGCCAGAAACTAATTGAACTACTTGAGGAACAAATTCCTCTTTTCGAAACAGAACAATCTTCGCGGCCACTTGCCATTGAAGCTTTACCAACACCGGATAGCACCGCTGAGAAAATTAACCGGATCTTTGAGCAGCCAGATTTTGATGCTAACGAACTGGCCGAAATAATTGGTGATGATCTGGCATTATCTGCCAAGCTGCTGCAGCTTTCAAATTCGGCCTATTTTGGTAACGGGCATACAACCTTGCTTCCTGGCGATGCTGTCAGAACACTGGGTAGAGAGGTTCTGACAACCCTTAAAGACCAAACTCGTTTTATGGAGCCAGCAAGTGCTACCTGCCCTAACTACAAAGAATTAAACGACCTTCTTCATATGGCCGGGGAATATGCCCGTATGGCTGATGCATACTGCCATAACTTTCCGGAGCATGAGTTAGACCCAGCTCTCCTCAGGCAGCTTGCCAAATTCCTCCCTTTGGGCAGAGTTTTAGGCATTACATCAGGTGCCAAATCTTATCTGGATGAAACCCTCTGTATCAACTTCGCAAATCTGTGGGGATTTCCACAGGAAATCGTTTCGGGATTAAAGGAAATCTGGACCAACAATATCTCAACTGATGAGGCGGCGGTAGCTGCCGCCATTGGGCAGTTCTTCCAACACGAAGGTGTACCAGCCGGCCAACAAAATGCAGCAATCGCGCAGTTTATTGAACGTCTTCAAAACCTGTCTATTCAAGAGGAGAAAGCAGCATGACTAAAAAAATACTTTTTGTTGATGATAGCCTACAACTTCTCTCTGCAATCAGACGTCGGCTTAGAAAGGAAATCAACCTTTCCACAGCAGCCAGCGGCCAGGAAGCGCTCGACCTTCTTAAAGAAGAGGGACCCTTTGCTGTTCTTGTAACAGATCAAAATATGCCAGGAATGAACGGTTTAGAGCTCCTGAAGGCAGCTAAAGAAATCGCGCCGGACATGCAGCGTATTATGATGACAGGCCAAGCGGATGAAGAAACATCCCAACAGGCTGTAAATGATGGACATGTTTTTAAAATACTTTCAAAACCATGCTCACCAGAAAATGTACTCACCGCTGTTCGCAGCGCGCTAAAAAGATTTGAAAGCAAGGTTAATGAACGTACTTCAGCAGAAGCAACCTTGCTTGAGGGCCTTACTCTTATGAGTGAAGTTATCGCCTTTAAAAGTGGCAGCAACGCTGGTGCTGTTCCATACACCCGAGCATGGGCAAAGCAACTTGCCCCATACATCGAAGATATTAATCCGTTTGAACTTGAATGTGCTGTTATTCTATCTGGCCTTGGGAAGCTGTCTTTGCCCGAAGAATTGCAAAGCAAAATTGAAGCTTCAGAGCAACTCACAGATGAAGAATATCGTCTTGTTGAAAAAGCGACAAGTTCAGCCAACCATGTGCTTGATAAAACACCAATGTTCAATAATGTGGCAGATGCCATCCAGTATCAAAATAAGGGTTTTGATGGATCGGGTTGGCCTAATGATGATGTTTGGGGTAATTCAATCCCGAAAATGGCACGTATCCTCAAAATTCTGAATGATCTTAGTGCCCATGCAGTTGACGCAAATGGCAACTTTTCGCTCCATAAATCATTTGGTGAATTAAAACGAAATATCGGTGCATATGACCCTCAGCTGCTTGAACAGTTTGAACACATCCTCATTCATGAAAAGCACCAACAAGGAGAGCCTCAAGCTCATGCAGGAACGACAGTAGAAGTAACTGACCTTGTGGAAGATGATATTATCGAAGAGGATATCCGCACTAGATACGGCTCACTCGTTCTAACAGCAGGAACAGTATTAACCCCTCATCTGCTTGGTAAAATTAAACAAACCAATGACAATATTGGTCTAAACTCACCAATACAGATACTTAGACGAGGTGTTAAAGCAGCCGCATAAAACAAAATAATACCCTAAAGTATTGAGGTAACTCAGGATATGGAAACCAGCAAATATGAGTAATACATCATTTTGTCTTGCAAGTAAGAATGACTCGCATTATTAGTACCCCAGAATCGCTGCGACTACTGGAATGCAGCAACACCGAATTGACAACACTGGGGTACTTGTCGAATGAATATCTGGTTTCTATCTAGCTTTGGCCTATTTGCGGCGATGTTACCGTATGTGGCCAATGATCCCAAAATTCTGCCGCTCAAATTAAGTAAACGCTTTTATAAAGTTGCTGCAACAGCGCTTAATCTGGCAGCTTTATGGGGCTGGAAGCAGGCTTACGGCTGGGAGTTGGGCATCGTGATTTGGCTGGCGCTCTTTATGCTTGGCGGCACTGTGCTCGTCTTACTCTATCCGGTGAGGCCGAGGCTCGCAGCTGCGCTTTTCCCCATCTCAGCCCTTGTAAGCTGCAGTGCCCTTATAGTGAGAGCAGCATCATGACAGCAGGTAAAGCAATCAGTGCTCTAATCGGCGGCCTGCTCGTAGCAATCTTTGGCGGTGCTTTCCTAAATATTTATCTGCCCTACGATTTAGCGGCTGACCGTTTGATCATCGGTGCCATCCTCATGCCTGTCATCTGGTCGATTGCTGGCATCATGTTCTGCACCGTGAAATCAACACTCAAAGCCTGGGGATATGCCGGCTTGATTATTCTAATTACTGGCAGTGCAAATGCCTATGCCATTATGGGGGGAGCAGGCGCATGAGTGCTGATAAGAACAAACAACTACAGGCCAAAGCCGATAAACAGGCTGGCCGCAAACTAATGTATGAAGGTCATGCCTGGGCTGGTATCGGACTAGGACTTTTGATGTTCATCGTATGTTTCTCAGGTGTCGTAGCACTTTTCACTGATGAAGTTGGCTTGTGGGAAGATAAGCGGCTACGCCGTGCTTATAGTGGACCTGAGTTTTCTCTGGATAAAACTGTAAAAGCAGCCGATGCCATGTTTGAAGGCGACGCTAATTTTGTAGTAGCGGTACCACCGAACGAGTTTTATCCCCTCGCTCGCATTTTCCTGCGGGATGTTGATACTGGCCATAGCCAGAATTTCAATTTCGATCCCGAAACAAATGAAATGCTTCACACCAGTGACGATGGTGTTGGCCATTTTCTGGCTCATATGCACACAGATCTTCACCTTCCTAAACCTTGGGGCCGCTATCTTGTGGGCTTTATGGGTGTGGTTCTAATGTTTTCTATTATCACCGGGGTGATCATTCATAAGAAAATTTTGAAGGAACTATTCAGTTTCCGTGTAGGCCGCAGCTTACGTCTGATGATCACAGACAGCCACAAAGCCATGAGTGTTTGGGGGCTGATCTTCCATGCGATGATTGGCTTCACAGGGGCGCTTATTGGCTTGTCCGGCATTCTGTTACTGATCGCGGCTGGTGCTGCCTACAAAGGAGACACCGCAGCCGCACAAGCTGCCATCCTCGGTACACCACCGCAGCATGTAGGCGAAGCAACACCTATGACAAACCTGGATGAACTGCAAGCTAAAGCCACCCAGATGCAGCCCGGTACTGTTATGGAAACAGCCATTATTCAAAATTTCGGTGATAAAAACGCCTATATTGAATTCAATCTGGATATCCCGAATGTAACACGCGCAGCACTGGCACCACGTGGTTCTGTATCCTTTCATGCCGTAACAGGTGAATTCTTAAGCTCTAAGGATTGGCACGCCAGCGGTATCGGTATGCGTATCTATTATTCTATCGTGCCGCTCCACTATGCCACATACGGCGGTGTTGCCCTTAAGGTGCTTTACGCTCTTCTCGGCATATCTACCAGCATGCTTTCCATTTCTGGCATTCTGCTTTGGATGGAACGCCGTACTGGCCGCAAGGGTAATGAAGCAATGAATTCATACCGCTGGCTTTCTGCACTTTCAGTGGGCGTATGCGGCGGCATGGTATTGGCCACGGCATCTGCGTTTCTCGCCCAGCATATGGCCGTTGCTGCTGGTTACAGCGTTACAGAAACCATCGTTGGCAACACCTATTTTACCGTTTGGGTTCTAAGCATCATTTTCGCCTTTGGTTTGGGTAATGCTTACAAGTCTACCAAGCTTCTCTTGCAGGCTTCAGCCGCGGTATCAATTTTAGTACCCGTTGCAAACGGCGTGCTCACTAGTGATCATCTCTTTAAAACCCTGCTTGCGGGTGAATGGGCTGTAGCACTTGTTGATCTAACGATGCTCAGCGCTGGCGCTTTATTAATTTATTCTGCCTCGAAGATACCACTCGAACGCCCTGAAATGATCAGACACCGGAAGGTGGCCGCACAACCCGCGGAGTAATTCCCCACAAAAAACGCGATTGAAAGCCTCAAGGCAAACAGACTTTATAATTGCAAATAATAATTATTAACAATTTAGGTTCAGGAACCGAAACATGTTGAAAAATCTATATACCCGATCCAGCCTTTTAGCTGTAGCAGTTGCATTATCAAGCTCCCCCCTGCTTGCTGAAACAGAAGTTTCTTCGGAAGCAGACAAGCCTGTCGAAGAAATTGTTGTGATTGGCGAAAAACGCGCCAAATCACTTCAGGAAACAGTTTCCAGTGTTCGCGTTATTACGGCTGACACCATTGAAGTAGAAAACATTGATAATGTTTACGATGTGTTTGCGCGCACAGCTAACGTATCATCCGCAAACTCCAACAATGGTTTCAACATTCGTGGTGTTGATGCGTTCAGCGTTTCTGGTGGCGGTTCAAGCTACCTTGCAAGTGTATATGTGGATGGTGCAGCCCTTCCCCGCCGCGCTGTTGCAACAGGCCCGCTAACAGCTTGGGATGTTGCTCAGGTTGAAATTCTTCGTGGCCCACAATCAACCCTGCAAGGCCGCAATGCGTTGGCTGGTGCCGTTGTTATCCGCACACAAGATCCAACATACGAATGGGATACACACGGTCAAATTACATTTGGTAATGGCGGGCTTGAAGAATATGCGTTTGCCGGCGGCGGCCCGCTTATTGAAGATCAGGTTGCTTTCCGCATTGCTGTTGAAACAACAGAATTTGATGGTTTCATTGATAATATCACAACGGGTATTAAATCTGATTTCGATAATGATACAACGCTGCGTGCCAAACTTCTTATCGAGCCAGAAGGCCTAGAAGGTTTTAGAGCACTTTTTGTTGCGGCCTATAATGACCATGAAACTGGTCACGCCAACTCTATCGTCGATACACCAGACCGCTTTAATAACCGGTTGATTGATTATGATGCCCCAACACAAACCCGCAACGAAAACACTATTTTCACCGCAGAACTTTCATACGAACTGAACGATATTTGGAGCCTCACGTCCATCACGTCCTACAATGAAAACCGTTATTCGTTCCAGTGGGACTCCGATGCTTCAGCGCTACCGCTTGGTACGACATTCGACGATAACCCACAGGATACCTTCACACAGGAACTGCGTGTAAACTTTGAATATGACCGCCTGAAAGGTGTGTTCGGCGCCTATTATTTCAATGAAAGCGGTGATGAAGAATTTGGTGGCACGACCTTTCTGACACTCGAAAGCCTAGGCCTTCGTCAAATCCTTACTGCTCCACCCGCAGTTGGTGGTTTTGGCCTACCCGCTGCTTTGGTAGATGGTGTTTTATCGCTCTATGGGCCTGTTGATCCTGTCGTTGTGAATTACCTGACAAGAGCGCCGCAAGATATCAGCTCAATCGCTGGATTTGCTGATGTAACATATGATGTATCTGATAATTTCTCCATCTTTGGTGGCTTCCGTATTGATCATGAGAAACAGACAAACGAATATTCAAACAGCCCTCTGGTTACCAACCGTGCCCTCTTCCCTGATCCCACAAATCCAGCATTTGATCCGCTAACCGCGCAGATCGTTGCAGGGATTAACGGTGTTCTTGATGGGCAGGTAGCTTCAGCCTCTGCAACAGTGCCAAGAAATTCTGCAACATTTAACGCGTTCTTGCCAAAATTCGGGGCCACATACCGCTGGACAGACGATATTTCCACAAGCTTCACCGTACAGAAAGGTTACCGTTCTGGCGGCCTGAGCAACAACGTTGCACGCGCTACATCTGTACCGTTCGATCAGGAAAGCACCTGGAACTATGAACTTTCGTTCCGCTCTCAGTGGCTGGACCGCACACTTACAGTAAATGCCAATGCTTTCTATATTGATTGGTCGAACCAGCAGCTTGATGTTCAGCTTTCAGGAAATGATCTGGACAGGCAAACCGAAAATGCTGGTTCTTCACGCGTATTCGGTTTTGAACTGGAGTCTTTCTACCAACCAAACGAAAACCTTAGTTTTTATGCGACACTCGGCTTCTCTGATACCAAGTTCAAGGAATTCCTCGTTGTAACACCAACCGAAACTTACGATCTATCAGGCCGCCCGTTTGCGGATGCTCCTAAATGGACTGTAAGCACAGGCGCTACATACCGCGGTGACAACGGCTTTATTGCCAACCTCAATATGAACTACCGTAGCAGTGCAAAGGCTATTGTGAACCCAAGCCTGTTTGCAGGTCTTGATCCTGATGTTGATGCAGTAACACTTGTGAACACTCGTATCGGTTACGAAGGTGAAAACTTTGGTATCTTCGTATTCGCCAACAATCTGTTTGATGTGGACTATGTGAGCTCGCCAGACCTTCGGAACAACCGCGAAGTACTTGGTGATCCGCGTACATACGGTCTTCAAATTCAGTTTAAAATGTAAGGCAGCCGCAATAGAAAAACAAAAGGCACCGTATATGCGGTGCCTTTTTATTTGGTGCAGGTTACTCTCAATTAAAGAGCATCAATTTCTTCACTCAAACGGGAAGATTTATCGGTCGCGATGCGCTCAAGCACTCTAACTCGCTCTTCAAGCTCAGCAATTTTTCTGGAAGCTTCATCTCCCAGTTCATTCATTTTTGCTTTTGCCTGATCTGATTTCATTTGCACCCAGTTTTTGAAAGCCAAACTGCTCATTACAGTGACAACTATCAAAAACACCATAGTATATTGATTCATGGGTTGATCCTCGCTTCAATTGTAAACTTATGATTATTATTGCCTTCTGATATGGTCATCAGCAAGCTTGTTTGCAACATTGGCACATGCAAAAACCACAATTGCTTGCTAGACATTCTTCAAAAGCCCAATAAAATTAACCGCTGCAAACCGGGGAGTTAGCATGTTTTCAAAACACCTATCCATCGCAGCATCCATAGCATCTGTTCTAGCATTAAGCAGTTTTGAGGCTTTTGCCCAAACTGAACGTATTTTGCTGGAGAATTTCAGTTTTTATGAAGCATCATCAGAAAGCATGTTGATGGCTGATAACATGCTGATTGAGAACGGTATTATTAAATCTTTCAACTACACAGGTAAATGCGGCGGCTGTGAACGTATAGACCTTGAAGGAGGATACCTCATTCCTGGTCTTATTGATGCACACCAACATATCGCTGATGGCGGTTTTGCAAAAAGGAACCTGGATGAACGATTAGCTCTGTATCGCAGGAATTTATATTGGGGTATCACCACTACATTTGACCCGAATGTAAGGCGCGGTGTTATGCGCGCTCTGAAAGCAGCAGTGCGAGAGAGGCCAAACGATTATCCATCTTATTTTGCAGCCGGGCAAAGCATCACAGTTCCTGGAGGCTGGGGAGATAAGAAGGTCACAAGCTTCCCAGAGGTGCGCAACACCGTTAACCTGGCACTCGCGAGTGGCTCTGATGCTGTTAAAGTTAGCTTCGATGATAAAAGCTGGCTTTCAAGCAACCCTATGCAAAAATTCCCAGTAGAGTGGCTGGAACAAACAGCAGCTTATACTCACCGATTAAAGCGCAAGGTTTATGTGGCGGCGGCTAGAGCAGATGATGTGCAGGCAGCGCTGAATGTGGGTGTGGACGGCATTCTTCAAGGCACGGTCGACAAGCAGCTTTCTGATGCAACAATCAACACCCTGCGCGACAAACAGATTCCCTATATTTCGACCTTTGCTATGTTTGAAGCCATAGCAGACGTGCAAACTTCGGTTAAAGAACAACATGTTTTTGATCCGGATAATATTAACACCAATCTGCTTTACCAGAATATGGGTTCAGACCTTATGGTGACCAACTGGGAAGATTGGTGGGATAACTCACGGTATCTGAAAGCCAAACTGCCTGTCCTGCGGGCAAACACGCTTATGCTCGTAAACAAAGGGGCACTGGTTGGTATTGGCACTGATGCAGGAACACCCAGTGTAATTTTCGGGGCATCTTTGCCCTATGAAATGGAACTCCATGAACGCATTCAGATACCTCCTCTTAAAGTTCTGAAACTGGCTACCCTCAACAACGCTAAAATCATTGGCATTGATGAATACACAGGTTCTATCACTGAAGGAAAAGAAGCTGATCTGATATACCTTACAGATAACCCTGCAGATGGTATTCGAGCACTTAACAGTATGGTGTGGGTAATGCAGAATGGTGTGAAGCTATTCAGGCAAGGCATAGTCGACAATAAAGACAAGCCTTTACCGCCTAAAAGAGGTGTAAAACCCGCTGAATAAGGTAAACAGGCAGTAAATCAATTGTTACAATATTATCTACTCCTTTCTTCTTCAGCGAAAAACTGCCATAATAAAGATTGGGTGTAAGTTTGCGGAGGGGTCCGCGAGCTTAGATTAAGTTCATAGAAGATGGTGCTGAGACAATGGTAAACTCCATTAACACGAACGCCGGCAGCTTGCAGGGTGTTCAAAACTTGCAGAAAGCAAATAGCTCTCTTGCCAATACACAGGAAAGAGTAACAACAGGCCGTGATGTAAACGGCCCGCAGGATAATGCTGCGCTGCTTGCTATTTCCCAAATCCTTGAAAGCGATGTTAGCGGCCTGAATAGCGTACGCCAATCGCTTGACCGAGCTATTTCAACAACCGATGTTGCGCTCGCTGGCGCTGAAGAAGTGTCGAACACACTTCTTGAATTGCGCGAAACAGCGGTACGTGCATCAGACCCTGGTCTTGATGATGCAAGCCGCGATGCACTAAACCAACAGTTCAATGCGCTCCGTGACCAGATTTCCGGAATTGTTGAAAACTCAAGCTTTAACGGTACAAACGCTCTCCAGTCTGGTGGTGATGCCATTAGCGCAATTACCAGCCCTGACGGCGACAGCAGCGTTACGGTTAGCGCTCAGGATTTATCGCTGGGTGGCCCGAACGTAACACTTACTGATAGCCAAAGCATTGGAACTGCGTCAGACGCTCAAGCCGCTGTTGCAGCGATTGATGCAAGCATTGCAAATGTAACTGCGTCCTTATCAGAGCTAGGTGCAGCTTCACAGGAATTCACGGCGACCAGAGAATTTTCTCAGACGCTTGAGAATGTAACGCGAGAAGGCATTGGTAATCTTGTGGATGCCAACCTTGCTGAAGCAAGCGCTCAGCTAGCTGCTGATCAGGTTAGCCAAGCACTTGGTACACAGGCGCTTTCAATTGCAAATAGCCAACCTTCAAACATTGTAAGCTTGTTCCAAGAATAAGTAAGCTATATCTAAATTGAATAACGCAGCAACCTCTTGAGTTTGCTGCGTGTTTATTTACTATTTTCCTGCTCTATCAACGCTCTTGATGTAGAGCCGCCAAGTTTTGAAATCGATGGCAAATTCATGTTCCCCCAGAACATCCATTCCCAGAATCATGGCCGGTACATTCGAAGCACCTAACAAGACAAAAACTGGTATATCAGCTACATAAAGCTCTGCATTTCCTATTTCCAAATCCCCTAAAACAAGGTCAGGTACCAACATTTGTTTTGTTGAACGGGTTCCTGCAATGCGAGCTGATATCTCTTTTTCTTCTATGCCTGAACGAGCCATTGCTTCTGCGCCAGAGGTATTGATAACAGTATGTGAAGCGCCTGTATCTACGATCAGCGGCACCGTTACACCGCCAATTTCAATTTCAAGAGCAAGCGAGCCATATGCAACGGGACGTCCCTGTATATAGCTCCAACCATCTTCCTCACGGAAATCATCAGATGAATCTAATAGAACTGCCAGATCATCTTTTGGTTTCATCAACAATGTTTTTCCGGTGAGGACATCAACACCGATTAACCCCTTTGCCTGTGAGCCAATAACATCAGGTAGAGCAACAGTATCCTCAACCTGTAGCGTTTGCCCCAACGCGAACAAATCTCTCACATCAAAAACCTGAACCCGTCTATATCCTCTGGCTGTAACAATACTTCGGGATTTAAAGGGAACAGCTTGAATATCCATCAAAGCTGTCAGAGAGCGATAAATAACGCTTCGGCTGGCACCGGTATCTAGAATGAAAGGGAAAGGCCCTTCGCCGTTCACATGTACACCAACCATCAAGCGACCATAAGCATCTCGCTCAAGTTGATGCATTATTTCAGCGCCGTCTACATAAGCTGAAGCAGGCTGAAAACCAAGCGCTAACCAAAAGGCAAAAAAGGGCAGCCAGCGAAGACTACCCTTTTTGAATATATTACCAAGCTTAAACAGAGGAGCTGGTCCTATGTATCCAGGAAACTACGAAGCTGACGTGAACGACTTGGGTGCTTCAGCTTACGAAGTGCTTTCGCCTCAATCTGGCGAATACGCTCACGCGTTACCGAGAACTGCTGACCAACTTCTTCTAGTGTGTGATCTGTATTCATACCAATACCAAAACGCATCCGAAGAACACGTTCTTCACGCGGTGTAAGGGATGCAAGCACACGGGTCGTTGTTTCACGAAGGTTAGACTGAATCGCCGCATCAACAGGCAGGATCGCATTCTTATCTTCAATGAAATCACCAAGATGGCTATCTTCCTCGTCACCAATCGGTGTTTCAAGAGAGATAGGTTCTTTCGCAATCTTCATAACCTTACGCACTTTTTCAAGTGGCATGGATAGACGTTCAGCAAGCTCTTCCGGTGTCGCTTCACGGCCAATTTCATGCAACATCTGACGACCAGTACGAACAAGCTTGTTGATCGTTTCAATCATATGCACAGGAATACGGATTGTACGCGCCTGATCTGCGATAGAACGGGTGATCGCCTGCCTGATCCACCATGTAGCGTATGTAGAGAACTTATAACCACGGCGATATTCAAACTTATCCACCGCCTTCATCAAACCGATGTTACCTTCCTGAATAAGGTCAAGGAACTGAAGGCCGCGGTTGGTGTATTTCTTCGCGATAGAGATCACAAGACGGAGGTTAGCCTCCACCATTTCTTTCTTCGCGATACGGGCTTCTTTTTCACCCTTCTGCACTGTACGCACAATAGTGCGGAATTCACTCACATGCAGGCCTGCACGTGTCATGATTTCTTCCACTTGATCACGGATGTTTTTAATTGCAACGCCTTCAGCTTCAACAAACGCTGCCCAGCCTTTGCCTTTCAGCTTGCTAACGCGGTCACCCCAACCATCTTCAAGTTCATTGCCTTGGTATTCTTGAAGGAAAGCAATACGGCTTACTTTATGGCGTTCAGCAAGACGAAGTAGACGACCGGAAAGGCTCATAAGGCGATTATTAAGGCCGTATAGCTCATCAACCAGTTCTTCGATACGGAAGTTATTGAATTTGATAGAACGAACAAGCTCAACAAGCTCATCATTCAATTTTTTATAACGGCGTTCTTGTGATGTGCTGAGGTCTTCACCAGTCAGTGATAGCTGGAAACGCTGTGTTTGCAGTTTCACATACTTTTTGTATGCAGCCGTGATCAGCTTGAACTTTTCAACAGCTTCAGGTGTGAGATGCTCTTCCATTGCAGAAAGCGACATTGCCGCTTCTTCATCTTCTTCATCGCTGTCACGCGGACCAGTTGGTGCAGCTGGCTTTTCTTCGCCGTCATCTTCACCTTCTTCGCCTTCAGCGTTTTCATCTTCTTCTGGCTCTTCCTCTTCTTCGGAAGAAGTACCATCCGCCATTACATCGCCAGCGTTTTCATCTTCAAGCTCATTTGCACTGGGCTGCTTACCCAGTGTTGCCTCAAGATCAATAATATCACGAAGCAGCATTTCTTCGTTTTCATGCGCTTCTGCCCACATCACAATAGCCTGGAATGTAAGCGGGCTTGCACAAAGCCCTTCAATCATTGTCGCGCGACCTGCTTCAATCCGTTTCGCGATAGCGATTTCGCCTTCGCGGGAGAGCAGTTCTACAGATCCCATTTCACGCAGATACATGCGCACAGGATCATCCGTGCGGTCACCAGCTTCTTTCTTATCTGATGCTTTGAATTCTTCTTTGCCTTCTTCTGGCTCTTCAGCCTCAGGCTCTTCTGTTTCAGCTTCCTGCTCTTCGCCGTCTGTTACATTAATACCCATCTCGGAGAGCATGGTCATAATGTCTTCGATTTTCTCAGACGACATTTCTTCAGTGGGCAATGCAGCGTTCAGCTCATCATATGAGATGTAGCCACGCTCTTTTGCCTTTGCGATCATCTTTTTTACAGCTGCTTCCGTGGAATCGCCCATCGGTGTTGCACCTGCCTCATCGCGGCCAGCAGCTTTATCTTCTTGTTGATTCGCAGTAGTTGCCATGTAAATTTTCTCCAGATCTGCGTGCGACTCGCAGTCTATACCATATTTATAAAAAGAAAACCGTCCTGATTCGTATTAAACAAACGAAATACGCCCAGATTCTAGACGATATCCTTCTTTATCAACTTCTTTATCTTCCAGTGCCCGATATGCTTCTTGCGCAGCAACAAACCGTGCATGGTTTTCTTCTGTCATATCAGCTGCATACTCTGCCTCAGCTTGTCTATAGGCATCGCGCGCAGCCGTAACATATTGAAAACGCTTATAAACGTGCTCAAAACCTGTCAGCGCATCAGCAAGTGCAGCTTCTGGCCAAGCGAACCAATCGTCCTTCAGCGTTTCATCTCGAGTTAAAGTGCCCAATGAATTTGTCAGCCCTCTTTCGTGAAGGTAGGTCTTAACTGCCTCACGTTCAAGGGGAACATCATCGTTTACCTGTTCGATTAAGGCATCGCGTATAGCGTCTAGCCCCGGCACTGTAAACCGCAGAGTCGCAACATGCTCTTCATGCTTCACTAAAATCTCTGGATGATTCACCAATGTCAGCATCATGACACGCTCAAGGCGTTCACAAATTGCACTTTCGCCGCGACTTCTTCCTATGCTTGTTGATGCGATTCCACCTTGGCTAGAAGAGCTACTCGAAGTCGATTGAAATGGATTATAAGGCCTATTATCACGTTTATCGTTGTAACCTTGAGTATATGATACGAAATGCGAAGCCGAAGTACCTTTACCGCCTTTTTTGTTGGGACTATACGCCTGTCCAGCCTTAGCTGCTTTGTAGCCACGCACATAAGAATCGAAGAAAAGTGAATTGAAAGACCCCTGATAAAACTTCTTTACACCTTCATCTTGAATTTCTGACAACTTCCCAAATATCCGCTTTTTTAAACCAGCTTTTCTCTCGGGTGTCGAAGCATCAATATTTTGAGTAAGAGAATTCCAAAGCATTTCAGACATTGGCGCAGCTTTGTCTATTAATCTTTCGATAGCCTCTTTGCCTTCACGCTGCACCAATGTGTCAGGATCATCGCCTTCAGGCATCATGATAAAGCGAAGTGATTTTCCCGGCTTTAAAAGCGGTAGCGCGCGTTCAAGCGCCCTGTTCGCTGCCCTTATCCCTGCGTTATCGCCATCAAACGATAGGATTGGCTCATCCGCCATATGCCAAAGATGACCGATTTGATCTTCAGTTAGAGCTGTACCAAGCGGCGCTACTGCATATTTCACACCGAACTGATCAAGGGCAATAACATCCATATAGCCTTCAACCACCATCACCTGCCCAGCATCATAGCTGGCAGCACGTGCATTCGCCCAATTATAGAGCGTTGCACCTTTATGGAAGAGCGTGGTTTCAGGGCTGTTCAAATATTTGGCTTTTGCATCTTTACTAAGCGCACGACCACCAAAGGCAATCGTTTGCCCCTTACGGTCAGTGATTGGGAACATCAAACGGTCCCGGAATCGGTCATAACTTGGTCTGCCATCATCCGGCTTGATGAGCATACCAGTTTCAATAAGCTGATCTTCACCAATACCGCGCGCGAGCATCGCTTCCTTGAGTGCAGACCGATTATTTGGTGCGTAACCAAGCGCGAATCGCTTCAACGTTTCATCTGTTAAGCCGCGCCCTTTGATATAATCAAACGCGCTGCGACCGATTTGGCCAACCAATTGCGCCTGATACCAACTGGAAACCGCATCCATCACTTCATAAAGCGTAGCACGCTTTTTCTCTCGCTCCTGCTGCTCTCGCGACTGTTTCGGCACTTCCATACCAGCCTCAGCAGCCAGCATTTCAATGGTCTCAGGGAAAGTAAGCCCCTGTGTGTTCATTACAAAATCAAAAACGCTACCGTGAGCCCCACAACCGAAGCAGTGATAAAACTCTTTCTGGTCATTCACGGTGAAAGACGGCGTTTTCTCATTGTGGAATGGGCAAAGGCCGTGGTGTTCCCGCCCGCGCAGCACAAGTTTTACTTGCCGTCCAACAACATCGGACAGGGTAAAACGCTGTTTAAGCTCTTCAAGAAATTGTGGACTGAAGGCCATTAGATATCCCAAAAAAGGGAGCCCCTCGAAAAACGCTCCCTAATACAAGTGTTACACTTCTAATGATATCCCAAATAGCGGCAAAATAAAGCCCTTATTAGGTATATTAACTCAGCATGCCATCAACTTATTAGTTACATGTCTGATCAAAGCAACAAGTAATATACCTACCTAAATTATAAGATAAGGTTCCATCTGGCGTTCCATTTCGGCAAACTCTTCCACCAGCCAGCTTTCAAACAAACGAGCTTTTTCCGGCTTATCTTCCTGTGCATGCACAATGTAATAGCCATATGGCGTATCAAGCGGCTTGCCGCGTACACATTTAAACTGCCCTGCGAAGATAGCATTAGAAGCAATTGCATAAGGCACAAGCGCAATCCCAGCCCCCGCGGCAGCGGCCTGAATAAGCAAACCTGAATGGCTATAGCGCCCTGCAATTTTCACTTTCGCAATATCAACACCGTTTAGATCAAACCAACTGGCCCATGCATCTTTGGTCTGGTGCTCGAGGAGAGAAAAGCTGTGTGCAATCTCCTTAGTAATATCCTTGGCCTCACTCAAGCTAGGCGCATAAATGGGAGCAAACATTTCTTTAAGCAGTACATTTGAATAACGCCCAACCCGCACGGCGATATCATATCCTTCCGCGCGAATATCCTGCGGTCTGTCATCCACATTGAGAATCACATCAATTTCCGGGTGGCGCGCATTGAATTTAGATAATCTTGGAATCAACCAATTGATAGCAAACGATTGATAGGTGGTAAGCCTGAGTACATTAGGCTCATCCCGTTTGCTCTGCTGATTGATGGTTTCTTCAATCCCTTCGAACGCCTCGCGCACACTATCCGCCAGCGCCCGCCCCTCCGGCGTTAAGGCAACTTCCCGAGGTTTTCGCACAAACAGGTTCAATCCAGTTTCTTCTTCCAGAAGCTTCACCTGCTGGCTCACAGCAGATTGTGTGCGACCAAGTTCCTTAGCCGCTAACGTTAAACTGCCGTGCCGTGCCGCGGCATCAAACGCCATCAACCCCGAAAGACTGCGTAATTTAAAAGCCATTCGCTTTAAGCCTTAATTTATCTAAGTCTTAGTCTTCATATTACGAATTTGTATATTTGGTCAAATCTCATCATATCTCTTGTAGAAATGAAAGGATATAATGATGAAAAACAACGATACACAACAGCTAAGCTTTCTTGAAAGGCTCACTGTATTGCTGGTACCCGCTGATGAAATTGCCTTAACTGAATTAAGGAAAGGATTTTCAAAGCCATCCCGAAGGCCGGAAAAATCAAAATCATACTTCCCTAAAACAGCAAAACATCTGGGTCATGTATGATCAGCATAAAAAAATAGGGTGAAGCCACGCTCGCAGCTTCACCCTATTAATAATGTATATATAAGCGCTTAAATTAGCTCAGCATACCCTTGATGGTAACGCTTGCTTTCGCGAAATCCATCTGGCCCGCGTATTTTGCCTTTAGCGCCCCCATGCAGCGGCCAATATCCTTAAGGCCTTCCGCACCAATTTCATCAATCACAGCTTTTGCAGCATCAGTGATTTCATCATCACTCATCTGCTTTGGCAGGAATTCCTGAATAATACTGATTTCTTCGCGCTCGCGCTCAGCAAGCTCACAGCGTCCGGCTTCTTCATAAGCCTTGATGCTGTCATTGCGCTGTTTCACCATCTTAGAGAGGATATCAGTGATGAGTGCATCATCCTCTTCAGGTGTACGGTCTTCTGAGCGCAGCTCAATATCTTTTTCTTTAACGGCCGCCAGAATCAGACGAACAGTAGTGAGCTTACATTTTTCCTTTGCAAGCATCGCCGCTTTCATTGCTTTAGTGAGATCTTCTCGTAACATATCCTTGTACCCCGGTCTACGAGTCGGAAGCCACCATACTATCGCAGAGCCCAAAAATTAGCAATTTATTAAAATTTGCTAAGTTATTGATTTTAAAGGAAAAATTATAATATTTTTCCCTTGACCCCAAGTCCCTGTTTGATTATTGTCCCGTCAATTTGGCCGCAGCCAATATACCTATTAAGGTGTGTTTATCTAGCGGCTAATCCCTTGATATGCAAGGGACGACATTGTGACACTCTGGTGAAAGAAGGCCTGACCATGACCGACTCTGATCTGTACTCACCTCCAGCGGATGATATTTCTGCTGTTCTCGTTCTTTCTGATGGAACTATTTTTTGGGGGTATGGATTTGGCCGAGAAGGCGATACCGTCGGCGAAGTTTGTTTCAACACTTCCATTACTGGATATCAGGAAATTCTAACCGATCCATCTTACGCGGGCCAGATCATCACTTTCACCTTCCCACACATTGGTAATGTGGGCACTAATATAGAAGACATTGAAACGCGCACTCCGGCAGCACGCGGTCTTGTTATTAGAGAAGAGATTACAGACCCATCAAGTTTCCGCGCTGAACACCATCTTGCAGATTGGGCAGAGACAAACGGCCTTGTCGGCATCTGCGGGATCGATACCAGAAAGCTAACACGCTATATCCGCGAAAACGGTGCACCAAACGGTGTTATTGCTTATAGTAAAGACGGCACGTTCGACATTCCTGCGCTAATCAAGCAAGCGAAAGAATGGCCAGGCCTTGAAGGTATGGATCTGGCGAAAGATGTAACACGCGAAAGCAATGAAAGCTGGGACGGCACCCGCTGGGACCTGAAATCAGGCTACAGCGTTCTTGAAAACCCAAAAGCACACGTTGTTGCGGTTGATTACGGCGCGAAAGATAACATCCTTCGCTGCCTATCAGCCACTGGAGCGAAGGTTACTGTGGTACCAGCCGAAACCAGCTTTGATGATATCATGAGCCATAACCCGGACGGTATTTTCCTATCGAACGGCCCGGGTGATCCGGCCGCGACGGGTGAATATGCCCTACCGGTTATTCACAAGCTTATTGAAACAGGCCTGCCAATCTTTGGTATCTGCCTTGGGCACCAGCTACTTGCCCTCGCGTTCGGCGGCAAGACATACAAAATGCACCAAGGGCACCGCGGCGCAAACCACCCGGTCCAGGACCTGCGCACAATGAAAGTGGAAATCACGTCAATGAACCACGGCTTTAGCGTGGATGGTGATAGCCTGCCGGAAGATGTCAAAATCAGCCACATCTCACTGTTTGATAAAACAGTGTGTGGTATCGAACATACCAAGAAGCCAATCTTCAGTGTTCAGCAACACCCAGAGGCATCGCCCGGGCCGCAGGACAGCTTCTATTTGTTCGAACAATTTATGAATATGATTGAGAATCATAAAGCCGCATAGTTTTTGCGGCTTTTTATTGGTCCTCAGCACAAATAACAGATGTAACAGACGCCAGAAAAACGGATAACACAACATGCCAAAAAGAACCGATATTGAAAGCATCCTGATTATTGGCGCCGGTCCTATTGTGATCGGTCAGGCTTGCGAATTTGATTATTCCGGAACACAGGCTTGTAAAGCCCTCCGAGAAGAAGGTTACCGCGTTATTCTGGTGAACAGTAACCCTGCCACCATCATGACAGACCCGGAACTGGCGGACGCCACATATGTGGAGCCAATCACGCCCGAGGTTGTTGAGAAAATCATCGCCAAGGAAAAGCCGGATGCCATCCTGCCAACTATGGGCGGGCAAACAGGCCTGAACACAGCACTGGCGCTTTCTGAACAGGGCATTCTTAAGAAATACGGCGTTCAGCTGATCGGCGCTGATGAAGATGCAATCGACAAGGCTGAAAACCGTAAACGCTTTAATGCTGCGATGGAAAAAATCGGTCTGGAAGTATGTCGCGGCCGTACAGCAAACACCCTTGAAGAAGCCCTTGAAACCCTCGAATGGACAGGCCTCCCAGCTATTATCCGCCCAAGCTTTACCATGGGTGGCACAGGTGGCGGTGTTGCCTATAATAAAGAAGAATTCATCGAAATCGTTACCAAAGGCCTGGATGCTTCTCCAACCACAGAAGTACTTGTAGAAGAAAGCATCCTTGGCTGGAAAGAATATGAGATGGAAGTGGTGCGCGACAAGTCGGACAACTGCATTATCGTATGTTCCATCGAAAACGTTGATCCAATGGGTATTCATACAGGCGACAGTATTACTGTAGCCCCTGCCCTTACGCTTACGGATAAAGAATATCAGATCATGCGGAACGCTTCGATCGCAGTTCTTCGTGAAATCGGCGTGGAAACAGGCGGTTCGAACGTACAGTTCGCTGTGAACCCGAAGAACGGCCGCTTGATTGTTATCGAGATGAACCCGCGCGTGAGCCGCTCTTCTGCTCTGGCATCCAAGGCAACCGGCTTCCCGATCGCAAAAATCGCTGCCAAGCTTGCAGTTGGGTACACACTTGATGAACTTCTGAATGATATCACGGGCGTTACACCAGCTTCGTTTGAGCCAACAATCGATTATGTAGTAACCAAAATCCCGCGTTTCACTTTCGAGAAGTTTGAAGGCACAAGCCCAACCCTATCCACCGCAATGAAATCTGTTGGTGAAGCAATGGCCGTGGGCCGTAGCTTCGCAGAAAGCCTTCAGAAGGCTATGCGTTCTATGGAAACGGGCCTCGAAGGCTTGGATGAAATCACGTTCGAAGATTATGATCCAGCATCTGGTGATTTCCAGCCAATTCTGAACGATCTGGCAGTACCGAAATATAACCGAATTCTCCGCATTGTTCAGGCAATCCGTGAAGGCGTATCCCTTGAAGATATCCACCGTGTTTCACACTTTGATCCGTGGTTCCTTCAGCAGTTTGAATGCGTTGTAAACTCTGAAAAATCAGTTTCAGAGAACGGCATTCCAGCTGATGAACGCTCGCTACGCAAACTTAAAATGCTTGGTTTCTCTGATGTACGCCTAGCCCAGCTTGCAGGCGTTACACCAGCAGCTGTTATGGATGCACGCCACGAAAAAGGCGTACGCCCAAGCTTTAAGCGCATTGATACATGCGCCGCTGAGTTTGATGCGAAAACACCTTATATGTATTCAAGCTACGAAACATTTGCAGCAGGCCAGCCTGCCGAATGTGAAGCAAACCCATCAGACCGCGAAAAAGTGGTTATCCTTGGTGGCGGCCCTAACCGTATCGGCCAAGGCATTGAATTTGATTACTGCTGCTGTCATGCATGTTTCTCGCTCTCTGACGCAGGCTATGAAACCATCATGATCAACTGTAATCCTGAAACGGTTTCAACAGATTATGACACCTCTGACCGCTTGTATTTCGAGCCGCTAACCGCAGAAGATGTGATTGAGATTATCCGCCGCGAGCAGGAAAACGGCACAGTTAAAGGTGTGATCGTACAGTTTGGTGGCCAAACACCGCTTAAACTATCTCACGCCCTTGAAGCAGCAGGCATTCCAATCCTAGGCACAAGCCCGGATGCGATTGACCTTGCGGAAGACCGCGAACGTTTCCAGGAATTAGTTGAACAACTTGGCCTTAAGCAGCCAAACAATGGCCTTGCTCGCAGCCACGAAGAGGCTGTTCAGGTTGCAGAACGTGTTGGCTATCCGGTTCTTATCCGCCCAAGTTATGTCCTTGGCGGCCGTGCGATGGAAATCGTACATGACCGTGAAGGCCTTGACCGCTATATTGCTGAAGCCGTGCAGGTTTCAGGTGACAGCCCAGTACTAATCGATAGCTTCCTTAAGGATGCCATCGAGGTAGATGTTGATACGCTATCTGACGGTGAAAACATTCATGTTGCTGGCATCATGGAGCATATTGAAGAAGCAGGCATTCACTCAGGCGACAGTGCTTGTTCCTTGCCGCCATACAGCTTGCCTGTTGGCCTTGTGAACGAAGTAAAGCGCCAATCTCGCGCACTCGCCCGCGCTCTTAACGTGGTTGGTTTGATGAATGTTCAGTTCGCGGTGAAAGACGATGAAGTTTACCTGATTGAGGTAAACCCACGCGCAAGCCGTACCGTGCCATTTGTTGCAAAAGCTGTAGGCAGCCCAATCGCAGCCCTTGCCGCTCGTGCAATGGCTGGTGAAAAACTAACAGACTTTGATCTGGTTGATCCAATCACTGAGCATGTTGCGGTGAAAGAAGTGGTGATCCCTTGGGCACGCTTCCCGGGCGTTGATGTACTGCTTGGCCCAGAGATGAAATCTACTGGCGAGGTGATGGGGATCGATAAAACCTTCTCTATGGCTTTCTATAAATCCCAGTTGGCTGCTGGCGTGAAGCTACCTGAAGAAGGCAAAGTTTTCATCTCTGTTAAAGACAGTGATAAATATGCGCTTGTACCGATGGTACGTAATCTTCTCGATATGGGTTACGGTGTTATCGCCACATCAGGTACGGCTGATTACCTTGCGGCCAACAATCTTGAAGTAGAACGCGTTTACAAAGTGAACGAAGGCGCACGCCCACATGTTCTAGACATCATGAAAGATGGCGACGTACAGCTTATGTTCAACACAACTGAAGGCAAGCAAGCTATTCAGGATAGTTATGAACTGCGGAACACAGCACTTACGATGAAGCTTCCATACTTCACAACCATTGCCGCTTCCCGCGCTGCGGTTAAGTCGTTGAAAGCACTAAAAGCTGGTGCACTGGATGTGAAGAAGATTCAGGATTACGACTAAGGAATCAGCAGAGAATCGGCTTAGGCTTGATTTTTTGCAATTTCTTTACTACATAATGACAGAACAGTGCGCCGGCTCTTTTGAGTCGGCGCTCGTATTTTGTAAAGGCTGGAGCATCATTTGCTCTGCCGGATGTGAAAATAGAAAAGTCGGACGGGACACATGAACGATAAAGTGCCCATGCTTGCAGAAGGCCACGCTAAACTGGAAGCAGAACTAAAAAATTTAAAATCCGTTGAGCGCCCAAATGTTGTTGCGGCAATTGAAGAAGCACGCGCACACGGTGATCTTTCAGAAAACGCTGAATATCACGCCGCGAAAGAACAGCAAGGCCATATTGAAGGCCGCATTCAAGAACTTGAAGGCAAGCTTTCTCGCGCTGATGTAATTGATCCTAAAGCACTTGCTGGTGACCGTATTGTTTTTGGCGCAACGGTAACGCTTATTGATGAAGACGATGCAACGGTTATTTACCAGATTGTTGGCGAGGAAGAAGGCGATGTTAAAGCTGGTCGTATTTCTTACCAGTCCCCAATCGCTCGTGCTCTAATCGGTCGTCGCCTTGGCGATGAAGTAGAAGTGAAAACACCGGGCGGTGATCGCTACTACGACGTTGAAAAGATCGATTTTGTATAGCTAATTCTATATCTGAAGATATGAAAAGCCTGCTTATTTTGAGTAGGCTTTTTTGTTAACACATTCCGAAATCTCAGTTTTATTTACCAAGCCACTTTCCTGAGTTATATATTAAGTTGAGAGAGGCACGGAAACATCACATGCACAGAGCTACTCTTTACATCATTCTGTTCTGGTCAATACTGCATGTAATGGCTTCCTCAAGTACTGCGGAAGAATCTCAGAACAAGCCGCTATCTATTATTACAATTGATCTTTCCTCCAGTCTGGAACGTGCAAATACGCCCTTTGGCGCACAAGGCCTTATCGCTGAACGCATTGAAAGAGGTGCCAGCACTTGCGGCCTAAGTGCTAATGTTATTTTTGCCCCATCTTGGAACCGGGCTTATACCATAGCGGTTGATGGCCGAGTGGATGCCATCGTGCCAGCCCACAAAACGGCTGAACGTGAAGAAATATTCGATTTTGCAAAATTCCCGTTACGGGAAACTCAAATGAACATCTTCACTGACGAACATATGCACTCTACGCAAATCAGCGGCCTCAAAGACCTGGACGGTAAGCGTGTCGGTATTTTGCTGGGTGCAATGCTTGAAGCTAGATTTGATGCTTATGTCAGATCAGGTGGCCCAGTAAAATCGGAGCAAAATAGCTATGCTTCGCTTGTAGAAAACCTATCCCGACACAAACTGGATTACATCGCGGGCTCAACACCTGTTATTGAGCAGGAAATTAAAAATCAGGGGCTGTCGAAAATCAAAGCCGTTACCCCTCGCTTAGGTGTAGAGAATGTTTACCTCGCCCTATCCAAAAATCGAAAAAATTATAGAGACCTAGCGAGCACCAAGATCAATTGTTTGATGAACTATAACTTCCTTGGCAAAGCCAAATAAACTTACCTGTTTAAAACTTTCCATGCCGCCCTTCGCCTGATGCAAACCGCTTGGCGCCCGCCACAGTTTCTCCCGCATCAATAACTGAAAGCCCTCGTTTAAATTCATTTTGCATTGCTTCTTCTTCGGTAAGTGACCACTGTTCCAGCACTGAAAGCCTATCATTTCTCATGCAAGCCTGCGGAAACGCTGCGATTTGTTGAGCAAGCTTAATAGCCACTTCCAGAGATTTTCCTGGCTCAGCCACCCGGTTAACAAGGCCAATATGCTCGGCTTCATCAGCACCAACAGGCCTTCCTGTTAAGATCAAATCCATGGATCGAGATTGCCCGATAAGGCGCGGCAAACGAATGGTTCCCATATCAATCAAAGACACACCAAAGCGCCGACAGAAAATTCCCATTACGGCATCAGACGCCATCACCCGGAGATCACACCATAACGCGAGCTCCATACCGCCCGCTACCGCATGCCCTTCAATCGCGGCAATAACTGGCTTGGACAATTGAAGCCTCGAAGCTCCCATCGGCCCCAGATCCCCTCCCATTTGAAGTGGGTTTTTACTTCCTTCCAAAAGCGCTTTAAGATCAGCCCCAGCACAAAAATAACCATCCTCACCGGTTAGGACTGCAACAGAAAACTTTTCATCTCCATCAAAATTTTTGAATGCCTGATAAAGAGCTTCCGCGGTTTCACCATCAACAGCGTTCCGGCGCTCCGCCCTGTTTATACGAACGATCAGAATATCATCTTGAATTTCTGTACTTACTGATGTCTCTGTCACTTAAACCTCCCCATAGCTTTACACTTTATCAGGTAAGGCAGAGCACCCCGTGGTCAAGAACTCAGTGGAGTATAAAAAAGGCCCGGTAAAAATACCGAGCCTTGTAAATCTTATTTGCAAGCTTTTAGCTTACTTCAGGAAGCGGAACACCCGGTGCATGCTTTGATGTGCGAATAGTAAGAGATGTTTTCACACTCGCCACATTTGGTGCAGGAGTAAGTTCACTTGTCAGGAATTCCTGGAATGCAGCGAGATCAGCAGCAACGATTTTAAGAATAAAATCAATTTCACCGTTAAGCATGTAGCATTCACGAACCATTGGCCAGTTTTTCACATGCTCTTCAAATGCTTGTAGATCGCTTTCCGCCTGGCTATGCAGCCCAACCATTGCAAAAACAGTTAAGCCAAATTGTAGCTTATCCTGATCAAGGTTTGCGTGATAGCCGTGGATGTAACCTTCCTCTTCAAGCGCGCGAACGCGGCGCAAGCAAGGCGGCGCTGTAATTCCTACACGCTCAGCCAGTTCAACATTCGTAATTCGGCCTTCTGATTGCAGGCACGATAGAATTTTACGGTCAACAGCATCTAGTTTGACACGCCCCATTAGGGAAACTCCTTAAAAACTGAATAATTGCCAAGTATCTTACATAAGCAATTCTGGGAAATAAAGTTCCAAATGCGGATAATTTTATTTCTAAGTGTAATCATTACTAGCATCCGCCGCTGAAATAAGTACAATGAAACTATTGGGTGATTCGGGAGTTATGTTGCCCAAGGAATATGGTTCGGGAAGCGCAAGTCTTTCCGAATTTTGTGTGAATCGGGTGTTTATTTGGGTGGGGAGTGAGCTGTGGCCAGCGCTTCTGCGTTTGACATGAATGCATTAGACAGCAGGATTCGTGAGCTTGTGGCATATGCCCGAGAGCGCGATGGTGAAGATCGCTCCATTCTTTTCCGTAACTTGATTGATTTGTTCCTTACTGGCAAAGCCCCGAAAATTACTCCAACACGCTCCCAGCTTCTTGATGTTATTGAAGCGCTAATCCCGCATGTAGATTCTGATAATCGCCGTACAGCTGCTGATTTGATCGCTGGCATGTCAAACCCGCCGTTTGATCTGGCAATTCGCCTGTGCCGCGACCGCGCAAGCCTTGTCTCTAATCTTCTTAAATCGCTCCCGATGGATGAAGAAGAAGTGATTGAGCTTATCAGTCAAACAGGCCGGGAACATCACCAGATTATTGCCACTCGGAACGATTTATCCGCTAATGTATGGATTGCACTGGCTCGTGCTGCACCCGCAGCTCCGCCTTTTGACAATCAATCCACATTGGCTCTGTGGAGTGATGATTTAGGCATTACGCGCACAGCGGCACAGTCTTCAGGAACAGTAACACCATTTCCTGAGCATAAGACCCGGCAATCCAGCCTCCGTATTTTGAAAACCGATGAAGATTTGATTGCTGAGCGCTCACGCGAAATGCAACAGGAAACTGAATTCCCTGATCAGGATGATATGCACAGTGTTCCTGCAAGCGAGCCAGAAACAGAAATGTTTGCTGATGAGCAGCCAACGATGATAGCCGACGACCAGCGATCACCTGCTGAAACGCAGACATCTAAAGTCAAAGCCGCTAAAGACCCGAGCCCGGGTGGTTGGTCTTGGATCAGTGATCGGGACGGCTTTGTTGTTAGCATCTCTCCCTTCGCGACAGCCATTTTCGGTGAAGGGTACGCAAGCGGTGACACCAGTATTCTTGATCTTCTAGGCTTAAACGAAAAACTCGGCCATCCGGTAGCGCGCGCTTTCCAGCGCCGCAGCGCTATTCATGATGCCCCCGTAACTATTCAATTCCTTGAAGATGCGCATCAAAACTGGACAATGGAAGCCACACCAGTATTCAGCCAGTGTGGCGGTATTTTTGAAGGATATGAAGGCAGCCTGGCGCCTGTCCTCCCTGCAAAAGGCGACGATACAGTTTTCCCAAGCGAAACAGATGCAAACGCCCTATTTCTTGATGAAGTTGTTAATAACAGTGATCTTTTCCCGAAAGATCATATAGCCGCTCCGCCACAGCGTGAGCGTAAACGTACACCAGCAGCCTTTACGGAAGAGCCGTCTGTACTTGCTGATTATGATGATGCGCCGATTAACCCAAGCGAGATGAAGCGCCCAAGTGCGGAAACTCTGGCCAGGGCGACAATTAATACAACCACTCAGGCACCGGTGACGGAACCTTCCAAGCCTAAAAGCCCTATTGATTCAGCTGCGGCAGCAATTGAAAGCCTGCTTGCAGATGAGGTTGCGCCTGCCTTCACACAAGCGAAAGAACCGCAGGATAAGTCACTTCCGGATTCTGTGGAATGGGATCCACCCATTGATAAAGCAAGCGCCGATAAAGAAACCCTGCTTTCCACTGTTCATATGTTGGAAGAAAGCCTTAAACGTCTAAGCGATATCTGTTCAAAAGATGATAATCCACAGGCAAAGCTTCAGTGTGAAATAGCAAGTGCCTGCATGCGCACGCTGCGTGACCAGCTTAATAAATAAAATAACTACATCCCCTTAAAACAGCCTGTCCGGACACGCTTAAGCCTTTCTGGGGACATGTTTTTTCTCAAGCCATACACAGAATTGATTGTATAATGCTCTCTCATTGATCACCCCTGTTACCCACAGGAAATGAGAAGTTCGTATGACTAAAAACAGCAACCAAACCCCCAAGAAAACCGAGTTTCTGGAAGTTCGTCTTCCTCATGAAAACAAACAGGCCTTTATGAAAGCCTGTAAAGAAAACGGTGCAACAGCCAGTGGTGTTTTGAGAGAAGCAATCACGCTGTATTTAGAAAGCGGGCAGCTCACTCCTGAAGAAAAACCAAACAGGAGATTGATAATGTTAGCAACAGGATTTATCGCAGGTGCTATTACAGTTGGGGGAATATTCGGCCTTGCCAACATAGTAGAGCAGGAACAAAGCCCTCTTATTGAGCCATTTTTCGCCATTCTTGATGCCAATAGTAACGGGCAAATATCTTTAAATGAATATTTGGCTACGGTTCAGCCAGCGGTGCGCTCTCAGAAATACAAACATATCGTTGGCGGGTATCTGTTTCAATTCCCGGAATTTGATAAGTTAATTGATGAAAGAATGATCTCGGAAGATGAGCGTAAAGGCCCAGGCTGTAATATTCTGGAGCTGGCAACAGCACAGCAAACAGTGCTGTTCAACACGCTGGATACCGATCAGAACAACATGTTATCCAAAGAAGAATTTGGAAAATCTCCCACCATTCCTAACGCAGTCGATCTCAAAACTGAATTCAGCTATCTCGATAAAAATGCAGACAGAATAATATCAACCTCGGAGTTTAAAGCAGCACTGCAAGAGATAAGAAAAGATGATTTCTTTCATTCGCAAACTCTTCTTTACTCTTTCAATTATGCGGCTACCTGCTGGCACCCGGATGCTACAGAAGAGGCAACCGTTCATTTAGCCAAAACAAATGGCCTTATAGAATGGACAGAAAACGACAATGAAATCAAACAGCTGTTTATGGTGACAGATAAAAACAACGATAAATCAATCACCTATCAGGAATACCTGAATTATTTCATACCGAACGAATAATTTCTGTAAGCTTTTTTATTGTCCTGAGACTGTAAAGGTAACCGCGTAGAAAAAATGCATAAGCAGCGCGTTAATAAAGATTGAGGAATTACACTATGGCACTTCGGCTAACACTAAAAAAAGCAGCGGCAGCAGCCCTTGCACCGGCCCTTTTTGCGACAGCGGCCTTCTTTGCAAACCCAGTACAAGCCGAAGATGGTCCAGCACTGTGGAAGCTTTCTGATGAAGACAGCAATATCTATCTATTTGGCACAGTGCATCTTCTCAAGCCTGATACAGTTTGGCGCTCAGATAAAGTAACAACGGCCTTTAAAGGTTCTGAAACTGTCTATTTCGAAGCAGCTGTTGAAGAAACACCTCAGTCGGAAATGATGGCTATTATACAACCATATGCGCTTAACCCAGCTGGCGTAACATTCAGCAACCGCTTTAGCCCGGAAGATTTCAGTAAAATTAAGGAACTCTCTGGTGGATTAGGGATTCCAGAAGCTGCGCTCAAGCAATTTGATCCATATCGTCCTTGGATTATAGGACTTAACCTCACTGTACAGAACTATGTACAAAATGGTTTCAATCCAGAATCAGGTGTCGACAAACTACTATTTAAGGAAGCTAAAGCGGCATCTAAAGATGTAAAATATCTAGAATCTGTTGAAACCCAGATCAAAATATTCGGCACCTTAAGTTCTGAAAACGAAAACGCCTATTTTATTGAAATGCTGGAACAGCTTGGCGAAAGCTCAACGCTTCTCAACAATCTTGTAACCAATTGGGCTTCTGGAAAACCAGAAGAAGTAGGCGCGCTTATGAATGAAGCGATGCAAGCAACACCTGCTTTGGCGAAAGTTGCTCTTTATGACCGTAATGAAAACTGGGCGGAGCAAATCGATGAACTGATGAAGGGTTCAGGTGATATCTTTATTGCTGTAGGCGCAGGTCACCTTGCAGGGAAGAACTCAGTGCAAGAGCTTCTAGAAGCAAAAGGCCATAAGGTAGTTCGTCAATAACACTGGCAAACTTCAGATACTAAAAAAGGCGGGGCAAATGCTCCGCCTTTTTTATTCAATATTAAGCTTCTGGGGAAAGCTTATTCAGCGCCGTTCAGGCCAGCTTGTGCTGTTTGTGTTGCGCTTGGGCGTGTCCATGTAACGTTCTTACATTTTGAACCGCGGCATGTGCCAACTTTCAGCGTATCTTCAGCGAAGCGAAGCTTGCCTTTTTTACCTTTTTTACCGTTCAGGCTTACTTTGCCTTGTGTCCAGCGATCACCACTTTTGTTACCGTCTACACGGAAACCAGTTAGAACGCGATCACCTACAGCAACATTGGCGCCGTTTGCTGTCCAAACAACATCACCACAAAGACGTGCGTGAGAATTTGTGCAAGGGCCAACTTTCACAATCGCGTCGCCAGCTTTGTTCAGCCAGAAGCCTTCAACTTCGTAAGCATCAAGCGCTGTTGCAGACGCTGTGCCCGCGATTAGCGCGCCAGCAGCAATAAGGGACTGCGCAGCCTTGCGGCTGAAAAACGTGTTAAGGCCAGAACGAAAAGCAGCCGAAATACCGCGCAGTGGTAGGAACTCTTGGGAAGGTGCATATGAAGACATAACGTCTCTCCTCGTGTCTCGTAATACTCTCGAACAGATTTTATTCATGAGTTAGATAAAGCGTTGCGGCTTATCTAGGGGCAGAATGCACAGGTGTGAAGCGTTTTATCTTATCAATTCTGAAAATAGGCAGCTTTTAAAGAAATCAGCGACTGTTTTTAACAATCGGCAAGCGCTTTTTTGCGGAATTCACTAGGGGTCATTCCCGCGCGTTCCTTGAAGGCCCGGTTGAAAGGCCCAAGGGAGCCGTACCCTAAATCCATCGCCACCGTAAGCACTGGTACGTGCCGATCTTTTATCACGGCCAAGCGGTCTTTCGCAGCTTCAATACGGTGATAATTCAGGTAATCAGCAAAGTTACGAAAATCCAGATGCTCATTAATCAATCGGCGCAGACGGTGCTCAGGCATACTAGCCATATCCGCCAGCCTGCTGATGGTAAGCCCTGCTTCAAGAAGCACACCTTCGGTCACAAGTGTATCCAGAGTTTCGAGATCATGGCGGTCGGCAGAAAGTGGGCGTCTTGGCTTCGCGGGCACCGGGCTTGTCTCTGGTTCACCAAATAGCCAGTTACCGTCAATGCCCCCTACATGCCACATCATATATATAACCACAGCCATAATAGAAGCCGATTGCCCCAGCAGCAAAATAGCGCCCGTACTGTGGCCAAAGCCCAAAAGCCATTTTTCAGTGATAACAATACCAAAGGAAATAAACGCAGATGCCATTACGAAGGTTTCGCGGAATTTACGGCGCGCTTCTACCAGATCATCATCCTTACCCTTCCATGCGCTATAGAGCATATGGAACGACATAGCCACTTTCATCAAAAGTGCCGCCCAACTAATAATGGTTGAAAGCCAATGCACCCCGCGGAGCTCTGCATGAAGCTTGGTCGGGGAAATAAGCGGCGGCTGATCAAGAAAAGTCCAGTAAAGGGCATACTGAATAAGGCAAAGAGCTGCGAAAATGCCCACCACAATATAGTGGAACCGTTTCAGTTTGAAATCATCCTCAAACATGGAAAGGCTGAAAAGCCAAAGCGCCGTTGGCCCGAACAAACAAACAGCTAATATTGGCAACATCCAGAAGCCAATGGTTTCACCGAGCCCTGGTATGGAAGATGCCAAATAGGAAGATGTGGTAATACAGCAAAAAGCGGAAAGCTTGGCTGATATACGGTTACGGGCATCGCGCAGCACCAAGGCTGCTGTCATCAAACAGCATGCAATCGCCCCAAACCGGAGAAAGTTATCTAACAGCTCAAGCACTGTCACGCTTAGGGCCCCTTTATTCCCTTACCACACAGCATTTCACCATATGGGCTATATGATGAATTCTTTAAAGGTTAAATATATAAATAGTTGAAATTCATTAATTTAATGGCTTAACAAATGTGAACAAAAAACAGAATAGCACAAAAAGCCGCATCTATCAGCAGCCCTTCATGCTATCGCTATTCTAATTTCAAATACTGGTTATTCGGCAGGCAAATGAACAGGTTCAGCTGTTCCTTGTGGGTTTGCGCGTGTTGCACCCGGGGTTTTCGTTACGCGAGCGATATAATCCGGGTGCTCCGTTCCGCAGATACGGTCCCACCAAGTGAAATAGAGCCCAAAATTATAGTTTCCGTTCGCATGGTGCATATCATGGTGGGTCACCAAGTTTAACCATCCAAGGATAGGATGGGTAGCCCAAGAACGCGGGAACAGTTCATATCCTGAATGACCCATAGCGTTTCTGATAATCATATGGATAAGGAATACCCCAATCACACCGTGATGAAGCGGCACAAATAAAAGGAACAGCGGCACAAACAGTGCGTGGGATGCGGCTTCAAATATATCAAACCTGTATGCTGTCCAGGGTGTTGGGTTCATGGATTTATGGTGTTCACCGTGGATATATTTCATCACACCGCGCATATGCATGGCCCTGTGTGTCCAGTAAAAATAGGCATCATGCGCCACAATCATAAAGAGGATGGAGAAAATATAATAAACAGTGCCGTATTCTTCCATATCCGGGTAATAGCGCATCACACCGCTTTCAATGCCCCAAAAGGTAAGGAAGCCAACAAAGCCGTATATCAGCACTGTGCGCATTGATGTGAGGAATTCGATCACCATCTGGCGTGTCCGCGGTATTTTCTTTCTAATCTTAAGCGGAGCGAACTGTTTATTAAACAGCACCCACACAATCAGATAAACACCACCAGCGGCTAAAAAGTAACGAGTAAAATCGAATGTAAACCCGCGCCACAAACGCTCAAGAACCCAGATTAATGTATCCATCTTTATTATTTCCTCATAACCGAACTGTCGAACTCGGGACTATGGAAACTATGAAGGATTACGGGCTTTCTGGCTGTCTGGTTTTGAAAACGAACACTGATTTTTCAAAATCGGCGAGTTTTATTCAGTTTCAGCAAGCGCTTGTTTTCTATATTCCGTAGGCGTTTGCCCCGTACGTTCCTTGAACGCACGATTGAAAGGCCCCAATGAGCCGTAGCCGAGATCCATCGCAATCACCAACACCTGTGTGTGCCGTGCTTCTGCATCCGCAAGCCGTTTCTTGGCGGCATCAATCCGGTAGTGATTGAGGAAATCTGCAAAATTACGATAGCCCATATGTTGATTGATCAACCGGCGCAGACGGTGCTCTGGCAATTTGGCATCTTGCGCCAGTTTGGCAATGGTAAGGCCCGCTTCCAGATACCCCTCTTCTTCCACAACAAGCTTATTGATAGTCTTAAGATCAAGTTTATCGCTGGCATTGGCGGTTTTCTCTGCTGCCTTCTTTTCGCTCACTGTAACAGTTTTTGCGTCCAACAAACCTTTCCGTGGGGCCACTGCAAACCATGCAATGGTGCTCGCGAGCGCCGCAAATGAGGCTGACTGCCAAAGATGCAGTGCTGCCGTTGGCACATCCGGTCGGTAAATTACCTCAATAAAGAAAATCACGGCAGAAACACCTGTTACCAGCACAATATAAACGGAACGGAATTTCCTGCGGTTCTCTAACAGATCCTCTGCCCAGCCCTGCCATGCGATATAAATTGCATGAACCAAAAGCCCTACCCGTGATAGCCCATGGATAACAAGAAGCGGCCCTAATACACCCCAAACATCATTCCCGAACTCATATTCAAGAACTCTTGAAAGAAGCAGATACCCGGCAGACACCAGAACATGATAGCGGTTTAGTTTGAAATGATCCTGAAACAGGGAAAGGCTGAACAGCCACACCACAATCGGCCCCATATAACAAAAGGGCTCAATAACCAGCATCAGATAACCGATATCCCCTTTATCCACCGCGCTAGAACAAATAAGATAAGCGGCTCCGGATATAGCAGAAGCAAAACCAAGCAAGCCTGTTTGCGTGCGGCCATAGTTCCTGACCACAATGGCACCCAGAAAAAAGAAAAGCCCAATAGCCCAGAAACGGAACAGATTGTCGTAGAACTCAAGCACCCACAGCCTCGCATTTTATATTGTTGATGAAACTATAAATCTGCTTTTCTGAAACTCCCAAGAGAAAACTTGACAAGCGAAAGTTTAGAGCGCAGGGTTAATTTATCACACCGTTGATTACACTATATATTAATCGAAAAATGCGATTACAGTAATCGCTTTAAAGCACATTGATTTTACCCCCAAAAAGCATAAAGTATGCGCGAGCGAGCGAAGCCATATTGCTGTCATAGCGCTGTGGTAATTGCTCGATATTCAGTTTGTACATTTACTTCAATTCTATAGGAGGCCCACATGGCTGTTCTTGCAGGTAAACCAGCTCCAGATTTCACCGCCGCTGCTGTTATGGCAGACGGTAGCATTAACGAATCTTTCAACCTAAAAGAATACATCGGCGACGATTACGGCCTCGTATTCTTCTACCCGCTTGATTTCACATTCGTATGTCCTTCTGAAATTCTTGCGTTCCACAACCGCATGAACAAGTTCAAAGAGCTTGGTGTAAAGGTTGTTGCTGTTTCTGTTGATAGCGAGCACACACACGCTGCATGGCGCAACACACCAACTTCTGAAGGTGGCCTAGGCCCAGTTGATTTCCCAATGGTTGCTGACAAAACAAAGCAAATCGCACGTGATTTTGACGTTCTTATCGAAGAAGAAGGCATCAGCCTTCGTGGTACATTCCTAATCGGTAAAGACGGCATGGTTTGGCACCAGTATGTTAACTTCCTGCCACTAGGCCGTAACGTAGACGAGTTCGTACGTCTTGTTGAAGCGCTTCAGTTCCACGAAGAGCACGGCGAAGTTTGCCCAGCTGGCTGGAACAAAGGCGACGAAGGCATGAAAGCTGACGCTGCTGGCGTTGCTGAATACCTCGGTAAAAACGCTGAGAAGCTCTAAGCTTCCTTACCAGATTTATCTGAACAGAAAGGCCTCGGGAAACCGGGGCCTTTTTTTATACATACTCTTCACTAGATTCTCATCTAGTGAAGAGTATGTATGACTCTAGGAGAACCAATCTATCAGTTATCAAAATGCTCACCATATTAAACAACCAAATATGGGAAAATCATAATTATAGTTAATCAACACTACTAGTGCCCAACCAAATCCCAAGCGGCTGGTGGTGTTGTGACAGGTTTTGAAAGATCAAACTCAACCATGAAATCCCGGTTCGGGCGGGTGAGGCGGTATGAAAATTTACCGTTTTTAATAGCAATGTGCCACACATTGGTAACAGAACGCTCAAGCCCGTTTTCTTTGAACATCGCAATGCTTTCAGCATCTACCGGGAAGGCAATTTCATCATCTCCCACAGCACCATCACCTTTACGGCTATCGCCCCCATACATGGTAACCGTATCTGAATGGCCATTTTCGTGGCGGTGATCATGCTTAAGGCGCATACCATCTTCTGTGCGGCTTATAATCCAAACCCTTGAATGGTTATCATCCACATGAAGAGGCACTTTAATCTCTTTATCAGAGCATTCACGCACATGCATGATAATCGTGGCTTTGCGCCATGCATCATCCTGCTCACCGCGCGCGACTTCACCTTTAAAGGCTTTCCCACAATTTGCTTTCAGTGTTTCAAACACGCCCTCTGCCTGCGCTGGCGCTGCAAATCCGGCTAGTAACATACCTGATAAAACAAGGTTTTTCATAATTTCTCCCCTTTTAAGCGGCAGCTTAGAAAGCCATTCGCGAAATAGCAAGAAACCCTTTACCTGAGCAAAATTCAGACTATTGTCATTTCGGGGAATAACGGAGAGCCTATGATGCAAAAACGGAAACTACCTATTATCACAGCTATTTTTGTGGTGCTGGCGCTTTCATTTCTCGTTTTTTGTTTCTGGATACAGCCCCCTCATGCAAGCAAAGAAACACTCTTTGTGGGCGGTACAATTGTCACCATGGATGATAAAAATCCAACCGCAGAAGCTGTACTCGTTAGAAACGGCAGAATTATCTCAGCCACCACAGAAGCCGCTGCCCGCGCACTGGCAACGGATGATGTGGAGGTAGTTGATCTTAACGGCCAAACCATGCTGCCCGGCTTTATTGAGCCCCACACGCACCCAATGTCTGCTGCTACACTGGGGGCCGTTACCGATGTATCTGGTTTCACGAATAAAAACCGCGCTGAGGTGATAGAAAGCCTAAAAGCAGGGGTTGCGGAGGGCGGTAACAACGGTTGGGTGGTTGCCTACGGCTGGGATCCTGTGATGTTGCCTGATCTCCACGTGCCGACCCTTGAAGAACTGGACGCTCTTTCCCCCGATATGCCGATGGTGATCCTCACGCAGATGATGCATGATGCCTATGCAAATTCGCTCGCGCTTGAAGCTGCTGGCATCACAAAGGATACAGAAGCGCCCCAAGGCTCCGAGTTTATGAAAGATAAAAACGGTGAACTTACAGGCACCGTACGCGAAGTGGGCGCGATTGGTGTTCTGATGAACGCTATCCCAAAACCACCTGAAGGTGCTTATAAGTACCTTCTCGCGACACAGTTTCCCAAGTATGCTCAGGCTGGCTACACTACGCTGGGGGCCATGGGTATTGTTATTCAAAGTGATGATCCGCTAGGTGATTATCAAGCAGTTACACGAATGGATAATGCGCCTGTTCGTTCCGTTATTTATGCCTTACCAAACCAGCTACCAGAAACAAGCAAACCTGATGATAATTCGGAACAAGGCGGAGTGATTGGTGTAAAATTCTGGATGGATGGTTCTCCCTTCGCGGGAGGGGCAGCTTTTCAAGAACCCTATGAAAACACTGAATTGGTCAAAGAACGCCTGCATCTTGGCCATAACCACCTGGCTGCGCTGAATTATGATCAGGATAACTTTGAAGCTCTCTTCCAAAAATATCATGATCAAGGATATCAGGTAGCTGTTCACGTGCAGGGCGAACGCGCTGTGAAGCGTGTTCTTGATGCTGCTGAAACTGCACTCAAGGTTAATCCTCGCGTTGACCACCGCCACCGGCTTGAACACGGTGCCCTTATTTCCAAAGAGCAATTAGAGCGCGCTCATTCTCTGGGTATGACCACAAGTTTCTTTGTGGATCATGTGTATTTCTATGGTCACGCTTTAGGTGATTTAGTAGGCCAAGAGCGTGTTAACCGTTACATGCCTTTGAAAACTGCATTAAACACGGGGCAAAAAGTCTCTGTGCATACAGACAACCCCGCTAGCCCCATTGGTTCACTAAGGGTAATGCGCACAGCACGCCAGCGGCTGAGCCGCACCGGAAGTCAGCCTATGGCAACACCTGAAGCCCTCAGCCCTGAAGAAGCTCTGAAAGCAATGACAATAGATGCTGCATGGCAGTTAGGCCTTGAACATGAGACTGGCTCTATCACGGCGGGGAAATCTGCTGATTTTGTTATTCTTTCCGATAACCCACTTACCACCAGAGATGCTGATCTGGAAAATATCAAGATCACTCAAACATGGCTGCGCGGTCAACCAACAGAGTGGCGGCTCTTTAACCAGAATTCTTTTAAGGCTGCGGTGAATATTATCTGGAATATGCTTTAACCATTCTTTGCTTTCACTCAACCTGAAATTCCACTCAAATCAGAACCAGCAGGCGTTCTGTAAATATCCGTTTTAGAGGTTTAGGCCATTACCCGGATACTAATAAATTTTACGAAAGTTTATTTAAATTCTAAATAGATACGTCAATTCTTAGAACTTTGTAGCTGTCATAAAAAATAAATATGAAAAACCCTCAAATCTCTCAATTCCGTTAATAGACATTTAACTTTTTGAAGCTTATCAGTTGTATTCGGGCTCAGGGTAAATTCAGGCAAACATGAAACATACTTGTGCATACGTATTGAGTGTAAGATGACAACCGTAGACAAATTTTTGGGTTTAGCGATCTTTTTAATGATGGCACCTATTGCATTGATAGCACTTCCAGAAACAGCAGCCATCGCTTCTGTAGCGGTTTTTGGCGCATTTTACTTTGTGCACATCTGGAAAAAACCTCAAAGACGCTGCCGTTCCTGCGGCGAGATTTTCCGCATTAGTTTGTTCGGCAGCCTGAAGATAAGGGTTGGTCACTTAAATTGTCCGCGCTGTGGTACACAAGTTAAAAACAAACACAGATAACCTCAAAACACCTGCTTAGCTGCGGCTAATCCGCGCAGTTTATGTTTTACAAACAAAGTAACTTGCAAAACCGAAGTCTCGGTCTATATAGCAGCGTAATGTAGTTTGCGCCTGTATTCAGGCGGCCGTATATTAAAGGACAATACTGTGAAAAAAACCTCCCTAGTGGCAGCGTCTGTTTTGGCGCTTACAGCCGTATCTTTCACTGCTCCGGCAATTGCTGCGGGCAAATCCGATAAAGCTCTTAAGGTATGCATGAAAGAAACACGTGCGAAGCTTGGTAAGGGCCGCATCCTTCTTGATAAGAAAACAAAGGTAAACCGCAACTTCGGTTTTGAGCTTATCAAAATGGTTGAAGGCAAAAGCCGTGAAGAAGCCAGCATTATCTGCGTGGTAGATAAAAAAGAGCTAAAAATCCTGAGCTTTGATATCCATAAATCAAACTAAGGATCAGGCATCTTGATCATTTTGTGGAAATAGAGGTTGGCAGCCAATACCTTCAACCTCTGTATCTGCCCATTTCCCAATTGCCAGTAATACTGGTCTTAATCTGTTACCCGCAGATGTTAAATAATATCGGTGCCGCACCGGATTTTCCTGATACATTTCTTTGCCGATCAGGCCTTTTTCTTCCAGCATTTTTAGTTTAGCAGCGAGCGTACTCGTCGATATCTGTTCAGGCCCATTCTGAATTTCCTGATAGGTATTTCTTCCGTGAAACATTAAATCACGGATGATAAGCAAGGTCCATCGGTCACCAATCAAATCAAGGGCAGCAGCAATCCCACACTGAGAACGTAGCTTCTCAGGCACGATGGCTTTTTCATCTTCCAATTGATAGGTCCCTTGCTTTTCCATTCGCAAACAATAGCCAAGCTCAGGCTACATGCAAACTCAAAAAAGCTACCGTTTACAATCTTTTGCAGCACTCAGGCACTTACGTAGCTGTTTAAGTACTTTCATCTGAATATTATACATTTCATCATTATCTTCGCGGATCGATTTGACCTCCGACCAGAGCATCTTGGCCTGATCTAAAGCAAGTTTCCCCTTTTTCGAAACAATCAGATAATAAGATTTTGAACTGTAAATGGCTGGCTGAACGGTGAGTTTGTTTCGGTAATCTTCATCAAGAAGATAGATCCTTGCAGCAGGTTCTAGAACAATAATTCCATTTAACCGCCCTCTCAGCAGCATACGAAACAGCTGGCTATAACGCTCCGCATAAACCGCCTTTACACCTGTTTCCTCAAGCTCAAGGGCATTTGAATATCCTTTTGGTAAACCAACAGGATGAGGCAAATTATCCCTTATACCATCCCAAACATAACCCCGTCTGGTAACCAGCGCATAACTGGCCTGAATAATACGGTATGGGGAAATCTCGCCAGCTTCAGCCCCAGGAGGGTAATAAAAATCAGCAGCACGCTCAGGCCTGTAAGCAGCTGAAACTATAACATCGTAATTACCTTTTCGGGCTTCTGATAAACACCGTTGCCACGAAAGCGGTTGAGCCTTAACACGGTAACCCAACCGTTTCAGAGCCTCTTTGGCGATCTCTATATTTGTTCCACTACTCTTACCGTCATATGAAAATGCATATGGCGCCCAAAAGTTCTCATCTGAGCATAAAGATATCGTCCCTCTCTCCACCGCAAAAGCGGAAACAGAGACAACGCTAGCTAGTATGAAACCAAATAAGCGCCTGAACAAATTTCCTCACCCTTAGTGCTCAGCACATTAGCCAGCCTCATCTATTTTTAAAGCAGTCTGGTAGGCTGGCCGCTCCAGACAACGGGCCACATAGGCACCTAAAACATCATTATCAGGCAAAATGTTAAATTTTTTCATAAAGTAACATGTTGAACCTACCATAACATCAGCTGCGGTAAATTTATCCCCAACAAGCCACTCTTTACCTGTTAACGCTGATACAAGTGTTTCGATCATGCTGTCATAATCACCCCAACCGTGAGAGTATTTATTTGCTTCCCAACCGCCAAACTTTTCAGCCATAGCTGGCTCAATCACGCCCGGTACATATATCATCCAGTAAAGAAACTTACCGCGTTCAGCGCTATCCAGCGCAGGAGACAGATTGCCGAGACTATAACGATCAGCTAAATAGAGACAGATAGCAGCTGATTCCGAAAGGCTTGCATCTCCATCAACAAGCGCAGGAACTTTGCCCATAGGACTAGCAGCTAACAAGGCATCAGGCCGAGCCGTGTCTTCCTTAATCTCTATGAGCTCTCGCTCATAAGGTTGCCCAATTTCCTCAAGCATCCATAAAGCACGTGCTGATCTGGTTTGTGGTGCCCAATAAAGTTTCATATCTACCTCTCTGATAATTAGTCGTGGAATGCAGTAGGTAAAAAACAACAACGCCAGAAAGTGTCAGCATACATGAAGATCACCTGGAAAATCTGAAAAATAATCAAAGCTATGTTGGCAGCGCATAAATTCCTGCTTATTCTGCCGCCATATGAAGAGGAGGCTTTCTTGCGTTTCATTTATTCCATGCTCATCTTATTATGTGTTTCCGTAAATGTGCGCGCGGCAGAGCCTCTTGAGCAATTGAAGGGTCTTATTCCCTTCATTGGAACCTGGACCTCTCTTTCAGATACGCCTGATCCCAGAAAGCGCTTCATTGATGTAACACGGTGGGAATGGGCTTTTGGTGGCAAGGTTGTTCGCATTATCCACAGCGTAAATGATGGAGCATACGCAGGCGAAAGCCTTATCCACTGGGATGATGTGGACCAGCAGATTATATACCGATATGTAAACAATAGCGGCTTTTATACCGACGGTGTCATCACCGAGCGTTCATACGGCAGCATTATCGTGCATGAATATATCCGTGGTACAACAGAAGAAGGCCCCACAGAAACCAGAGCGGGCTATTCCATCCGAAACGGGCAGATGTATAGCTGGACACAGTTCAAGCTACGCGGCGTGTGGGGTGAAAAAAGCGAAGTTGTTTATGAACGCACACCAAATGCTACACCCAAAATGCCGCCCTTGCCGGAATAGTGCATAGATTCTCTGTAAAATAATAGCAGGACATAATAGAGCTTCACGCACCAAACCCTACAATACTGTACAAAATCAAAGGGTTAAATCCTGCGACAATTGTCCACAGTTACAGGGGCAACCAAAACACATACATAAGCATCAAGTTTGAAGTTTATGTGAGGTACTCCCCATGTCTGATATTGCTCTGAAACCAGAAAACAAACTGGATTTTGGTCTTCTATTCCAGAAGCTATTTTTCCTAATCCCTATTCTCGGCCCTATGGTGCGCGAAGTTAAAGAAGGCGGCGAAGTTATGTTCATCGGCTTTCTTATTAACGTTGCTATGCTGTGGATCATGGCTGGTATTCAGTGGGGCTTGATGGGTGTTGTAGGCGGTGCTTATGTACTGCTGCCGCTATACTTTGTGATCCTGTTCACATTGATGCTGGGCAAGCAGGAATAGGTCTCTTCACCTAATATTCAGCTTTTTCGATTATAAATATCGAAACAATCCATCGTGATCTTGCGTGTTATGCATTGGCAAGTGCGATTTCAGGCATTATGTACATGCTCAAGAAATTGCCCCAAGAAATTGGCGGGCTAATTGCCGAGGAATAATGCGCAGCATGAGCGCGAGACTAAGGAATGATTAGATGACTGATACAAAACACAGCAACATGCTGATTATTGGTTCTGGCCCAGCGGGCTATACAGCTGCGATTTATGCTGCGCGCGCAAGCCTTAAGCCAACAATCGTAACTGGCATGCAAGCTGGTGGTCAGCTAACCATTACAACGGATGTAGAGAACTATCCTGGCTTTGCTGATGCCGTTCAAGGCCCTGAGCTTATGGAAGCTATGCGCCAGCAGGCGGAAAACGTTGGTACAGATATCATTTATGATTACATCAACGAAGTTGACCTGAAATCTACACCAAAGAAAGCAATTGGTGACAGCGGCACTATATACACTGCTGATACAATTGTGATCGCAACAGGTGCGCAAGCTAAGTGGCTTGGTCTTCCATCTGAAGAGAAATTTAACGGTTACGGTGTATCAGCATGTGCAACATGTGATGGCTTCTTCTACCGCGGCAAGGAAGTTGTGGTAATCGGTGGCGGTAACACTGCTGTTGAGGAAGCGCTGTATCTGGCGAACATTTGCTCGAAAGTAACGATCGTTCACCGCCGTGATGAGTTCCGCTCTGAAAAGATTTTGGCGGAGCGTCTATTTGCCACAGAGAATGTGGAAGTAAAATGGGATACCGTGCTTGATGAAGTTCTTGGCACAGAAGAACCTCTAGGTGTTACTGGTGTTCGCCTGAAGAACGTTAAATCAGGTGAAACTGAAGAACTTAATGTACACGGTGTTTTTGTTGCAATCGGGCACAAGCCATCAACAGAGCTGTTCAAAGATCAGCTTCCGATGGATGAAGAAGGTTATCTGATCAAAAAGCCAGATAGCACAGAAACAGATATCCCGGGCGTTTACGCTGCGGGTGACGTAACTGATAAAGTTTACCGCCAGGCTGTTACAGCAGCAGGAATGGGCTGTATGGCAGCACTGGAAGCGGAAAAATATATTGCTGAAATGCACCATGCAGCAGCAAAAGCCGCTGAATAGGAATTTGTACTGAGTACAAGTATTGAGTTTGTTCGAAGTATAGTGTTCCGAGTGTTTTTGTTCTGAGTAACTTGTTTTGAGTAGTTTAGTTCTGAGTACCCGTGTTTTGAGTATGATGTTCTGAGTTAATTGTTTCGAGTACTATGTTTTGAGTTAAACCGTATCAGGTTTTGAGGCCCGCTCCCCCCAGGTGTGGGCCTCATTCTTTATTGAGAAAGCAGTTTTCTAGCTCTGGCCTGCATGGCTTTACTGCCTATCTCAAGAGCAATACCCAGCGCTTTGGAAACTCGGCTTTCAAACCGTGGATGTAGTACAGATAAATCAAAAAGTGCCTGAAGCGCCCATGTGCGGAGCAAACTACCCTTTCCTGTTTCAAACCGCTCAAAAAGTGTATCAAAAACAGCCTCTGTTTCCTTTTCATTCAAAGTGAGTATGGAAAGTATCTTTGAAAAAGCTTCGGTAAGTTCCCATTGGCTATTTTCAATAAGCTTTACTGCAATTTCTGAAGAGCAACCGCTAACCAGATCAGGTGCTATTTCCCCCAAAGTTTGCAAAGCATGCGAGACATGGGAAACAATCACTTCATCCTCGCTGGATAAAAGCTTTAGAAAAGTTCTAAATTCTTCCGGATTATCTTTTATATGGTGCGCAACATCAGTTGCACGGGCAATAGCCCCTCGCCTACCTTCAAAAAGAGCAAGTGCAATATCCATCAGCCCGCTGGCACCGATTGTTGAAGCGCATCCCGCGCTGCTTTACCTTTATCAGTAAGGATCACCATATAATGTCCGTCCGCGAGCTGCTGGTATGCAACCAACCCTGCACCGTTCCCCACTTTCATCAGCATCATATGCTGGTACACTTCTTCCCATGTCATGCCAGTGCCAACACCGATATCATACATGCGTGCCTGATCACCAAGATCGGATAAAATCATAAAGCAAATCACAGCTTCTGCTGTCATGCCTGGATATTCCCGTTTGAAATATCCTGCTACTGCTTCCAGAATTTTATCGTTACTTGTCACGGAGCTAACCTCAAGATTGTGTAAGGGTCAGTTTATGCAATATGAAGGGCCGCAGCAAGCAGTGAAAACATAAAGACATGAAGGACTTGCACCCTGCCCCAAGGAATGGGATAGTCAGCGAAACTTAGGAGAACATGGCATGGATTGGGATAGACTTCGCATTTTTCATACCGTTGCGGAATCTGGCAGTTTTACAAATGCTGGTGCCCGGCTGAACTGTAGCCAGTCTGCTGTCAGTCGCCAAATTCGCGCGCTTGAAGAAAGCCTTAATGTTTCTCTGTTCACACGCCATGCTCGCGGCCTTGTTCTTACGCAGGAAGGGCAGGAACTTTTCAACACTGCCCGTGATGTGGTCCACCGCATTGAAGAAACCGAACGCAGTTTGATGGAATCAAAAGAGCGTCCATCAGGCCTTCTCCGTGTAACCACAATGGTAACGTTCGGTGCGGTTTGGCTCACGCCGCATCTTGAACAGTTTATGGCTGAATATCCTGATATTGATGTGCAGGTTATCCTTGATGATGCCGATCTTGACCTAGCTGCTGGTGAAGCGGATGTGGCGATCCGCCTTCATGATCCAGAACAGGCTGATTTGATCCAGCGCCCGCTGGCTAGTTTCCACACCCACATTTATGCAAGCCCGGAGTATCTGGACCGTATGGGAACACCCGTTACACCTGAAGACTTGGATAACCACGATCTTATCACCTTCGGCACAACAAACCTGCCGACACTGAAGAACCTTGGCTGGCTCGCAAATGTTGGTAACCCAACCAAGAAACGGAAGCCGCGCCTACAGGTAAATAACCTTTACGGCGTGATGCATGCTGTGGAAGCCGGTATGGGCATTGCGGTTTTACCGGATTATCTGGTGCACAACAGGCAAACGCTTGTGCGGGTTCTGCCCCAAATCGAGGGCAAACCGTTTAATAGCTATTATTGTTATCCGCCTGAGCTTAGAGGATCGCTCCGCGTGGCTCTGTTCCGTGATTTCATGGTGCGGCAGATTAAAGCTGAAAGTAATATCCTTTAAAATACAAAGCCCCCGCAACATCGCGAGGGCTTTTTCATATGGGTGATTTACATACCCCCAAAGAGCACGCTAACTTCTTCCCAGAAGCTCCGGTTTTTAATGGCATACTCCCTTAATTCATCAAGCTCTCCGCGCGTATACCATTGCCCCGCCTTTGCAACTGCGGCAGGCTCCACGAGTACAGAAAGATCATCAATGGGATCAGATGCGGTATAGATAAAATCTGCATTATACCCTACCGCTATATGCCCGATCTTATTTTGCATCCCCAGCGCCTTGGCTGAATTAATGGTGGCTGCCGCCAATACCTCATAACTATCAAGTCCGGCTTCTTTCATCAGCCACATCTCAGTGTGCGTTGCAAGACCGTGCGGGGACAATAGCACGCCTGAATCAGAGCCTACCAGTAGAGGAATTCCCCCTTCATGCACGCTTTTCGTGATCAACTGTAAAAAGGCAAAGGTCTTTTTATTATGTGCCACCATTTTGTCAGAGGCGGTTAGCCAGCGATCCACTTGGTTTTTAGTAGCCTCAAGCGCAATGATATCAGAGGTATAGTGTTTTGGGGTCTGCTCAAGAAACGCTTCTTTTTCCTCACTCAGTTTCGTTAACTGATAAAAGATATTCAGTGTTGGTGTGAGCGGTACCTCTGTTACTTTCAATTCGGCAATAATACCCAGCAGACGTTCAGGTTCAAATTTGTAATTCAGCGGGCCCTGATAGATATCTTCCGCATGTTCAAAAGACTGCAACCCCTTTAGTTTGCCAACAGGCATCTCACCCGATGCGTGCGGTCCATGCTTGGCCATTGGCATATCCAGCCGCTTGCCTTCAGCAACAGCGCCTTTAAGGGCTGCTTCGCTCAAGTTTCCATAAAGCTTGATCAGATCATAGCCTTCACCATGATACTTGCGAACAGCTTCCTTGGCTTCTTCAGCGGTTTCAACACCATGATGCAAATAAGCCCCTTTGTAGCCAGAGATAATCGGACTACTAACCGTTGAGCTACTACCAAGCATCTCTCCTGCATTTACCTTATCACGCCATTCAAGTTGCTTTGGCACGCCGTTCATAATGCGGACATGGGTTACCCCGTGGCTTAAGGTCATCACATAAGCTGCGCGCTCATACATATGCACATGCATATCAATCAGGCCTGGTGTTACATACCCGCCTTTTCCTTCAATAACAGGAAGGTCAGCCAACCTATCAGATACATCCACATCAGTAATTGAGGTGATCTTACCGTTTTCCACCCTGATGGTTTTAGACGAAAGAATAGAACGGTTCGCTACATCAACGACATTTACATTTTGTAAGATAAAGCCATTACCTAGTGGCTCAATGTCTTCGCTTACAGCGCTACAGCCAATCAATAGGCTTGCCAGCACACAGGGGATAAATTTCATACCTAACTCCTCGCTTTAGAAAGCTATGAGTTAGGAAGAGCAAATAATCCTGTCGTCCAGAAACAGGTTATTTGACGTCTATCATCTTGTTGTTAGGCCTTTATGCGGCTTTTATACTCTGACGGTGTCATCCCTGCGATTTGCTTAAACACCTTATTGAAGGATGCTTTCGAACTAAACCCGGCTGCCATTGCAATTTCAAGCAAGGATTGCTTGGTCCCTGTCTCGATAGCGTTACAGACATATTCAACCCTAAAGCCATTGATATATTCGTTGAAGGGAAGCTCTTTCACCACATTAATTGCCCGTGATATTTCCCGAACCTGCAAGCCGGTTAGTTCACTTAAATCATTCAAAGTAAGGCGTGGTTTTAAATACCATTCATTCAACCTGATAAGCTTATCCAGTTCTTCAAAAACCGCAGTATAATCTTCCGTCTTGGCTTCACCATCTTTGGTATCAGGCAAAAGTTTTGCGCTTTTCTTTGGAAGATTTCCCTGCATCTGGAACTTCACGATAATGACCATTGAAGCAACAAGCCAAACTGCATTATTCACACCTTGCCCAAGAATATTCAAACCGTGGGAGATCAATGGCTGAATATTCAAACGGACAAGATCAACAAGGTTGAAAGCTGCGGTTATAACCAACACCCATATAAGCCAATTCAGCGAGTGTTCTTCAGCATCAGAACGTTCTTCATCAAGCAAGCGCTTGTATTTCCAGATCATCGACATAGTAAAGAGCGCATAGGCAAGCCGCCATATTGTACCAACGGCAATTACTTCATAAGTGTATGAGGTGAAAAACAGGAGCGGTAAGGCTGGTGCCAAATGCCATGCTTCACGCCACAGCAACTTTTTTTCAATAATCAGCTTTGCACTGAGATATGTTGCTGGCCCAAAAAGCATGATGAAAACAGGGCTAACCAGATAAATATCCCTGGTAACGCCTGTTTCTTCGAGAATATTGATTGTGGCGGCCAGTGCCATCGCCAAATAGAAAAATGCAATGCCCCGAAATTCATACGGTTTGGTAAGCCAAAAGAGAACGCCGCCTAACACCCCAATAGCAATGGCACCTGCCTGTATTAAATTGACAAAATTGAGGGCTTCCATTTCGCTAATCACACCTGTTTTGAAGGCTGCAAATATAAAAGCCACCCCATCAAAAAAATGAGGTGGCTTATTTCTTTAACGGCTAACAGTGGCCTTTATAATCTTATCGCCTTCCTGAAGGTTATAAACCACATTCATACTGCTGGTTACCTCGCCAAACACAGTGTAACGACCATTCAGGTGCATGTTGTATGCTGTATTGATAAAGAACTGGGTTGTCCCGGTATCAGGGCCCGCGGTTGCTACACCAACAGTACCAATTTCATGAGCACCGCCCCATTCCTCGCGGATGCTACCCCACTTATAAAGCTCTGGGTCTTCCTTTTGGCCAGCTTGCGCAACAAAGTTCGGGATCACCCGGTGCCATAGCATACCATCCAACTTGCCTTGTTCTGCTGCTTGCAAAAAGCTTGTGGCGGCAAAGGGTGCATTCGGGCGCATTTTAATTATAATATCGCCTTGGGTCGTAGAAAGGGTCAGTGTTTTGGTCACATAGTTTTGCGTTGTAGCAAAATCCGGTGTTGCACGCGGCACAGTATCCGCCTCAATAGACGGATCAAGCGCAACAGCTGCCTCATAGCCGCGCACAGTATCTTTATGTGTATCAGCATATTCTTTCAGAATTTCGCGGCCTTCATCAGAACCAGACAGGATAATCAACCCTTGAAACGCAAGGTAATAATCATCGCCTGCAAGCCATTCACTGGCTACACGGTTTGCAAGTTCTGCATCCCGCGCCCGAATACCGCGCATAGCGGAAACCTTATCCCAGCTTGTACCGTTTGATAACGCGTTATCAAGAATAGCTTCAACACCGGGATCATCCATATTCCGGTTTGCAAGCGCCGCAAGAGCTGCATGCCTTACATGAGCAGATTCGTCTTCAACAAGGTTATAGAGTGCCAGCTTTGTTGCTTCATCAGAAAGCCGGGCCATTGCCGTAATCGCTGCAATACGAACCACCTTCGCCTGTCCTTCGATAAGTGATAACAACAGCGGTGCTGCTTCATTACCGAACTGACGAGCAACACGGGTAAGAGCAATTTTTACATCAACAGATGGCGCTTCACTGATAGCGCGTTCAACATCCGCAAGCTCAAGCATACTGTTCAGGCCGTTTACACGCCCAAGCGCATAAGCCGCAGCATACCCCAGCTTTTTATCGGAAGTGAGATCAAGCAATTCACCAAATGGTGCGAGCTGATAATCAGATGCCTTCACCTGAGCATAAGCGATGGATTGAATAATCGCCACAAGACCCGCTTCATCCAGCTCCGCATAATTATCAAAAAGCGGCATCCGTGCAACTTCACCGCCCGAATACCCCAGAGCCACAGCCAAAACTTCTTTGATGCGCACATCCTCTTCCGCATCAAATGCAGAAAGAAGATTCGCGGAAAGCTTTTCATCCTGGCAGTATGCGGCACCAATCGCGGCATAATAGCGGTAATTTTTATCGTCACTTACCAAATACGGTGCAATCTTGCCGCACATCTCTTCGCCCATATGCCCCATAAAGGCCAAAACTTCAGGCTGATTTGCATTCAAAGCTTCTTCAAAAACAGGATTCGCCACATCACGTTGGTCCACCGCAACTAAAACTTCGGCCTTCCAATCTTTTTTTTCAGTAGTTTCACCACCACTGTCACCACATGCAGCCGCTGCAAATATTGCCAAGCCAGCCACTGACATTTTGTACCAGTTCATGAGCATCCCCCGCTAAGTATTTGCCTAAAATAGGCTTTTTCAAACGCTATAATGAAGCATTAATCGCTGCCGTCAAGCAATGCGTTTAACAAATAGTTCACAATTGAAAGGCATGCACAAAACGCATGGCTGGTACGGCGAAATCATCTCTTTTCCTTTTTGTGGTGCAGGCCTATATACCTGTCAACGCCAACGAGCACACTAACTGCTCAGCGGCAACGAGTTTAAAGTTTTGGCGGTTTCCGCCATAAAGGTCGGTCCCGGAGTTCCTCCCCCTCCCCCACTTCCCCTCCGGGACCGGCCCTTTACTAATTTACGCTGATAGACGTTTGATGCGTAAACTCCCTATGTTGATACACTTTCGAGACCTCGGATTTTTCCGGGGTCTTTTTTTATCTGCCGCATACTTGTTGTTTGAGAATCAACGCTGTAGGATCAACCCATGACGTTAGTGAAAATATGGATATTCGGTATATTCAGCCTTTTCTTTTGTGGCACGTTTTCCTGTCATGCCGAACATTTCAAGCTTGGTTCCTATGCTCAATCTGACCCGTTTTTCCTTGAACTACTGCAAGAAGCCTTAAACGCCGCAGATGGGGACCACACCCTCGAGAACTATTCGCTGGTACGCTATAATCAGGCCCGGACACTCTCTGAACTTAGCCACGGGCAGGCCCCTTTTAATCTTTATCTAACCGGCCATGACAAAGACCGGGAACAAACGCTTCTGCAAATTGATATTCCGCTCACGAAAGGCCTTCTGGGTACCCGGGTATTATTCGTTCAGCCAAAGAGTGATGCCAAAATCAATCAGATTACTTCTTTTGAAGATCTGAAGACCTTCACCTTCGCCTCAGGCACCACCTGGCCGGATACCCCAATACTCAAGCATAATGGCTTAACGGTTGTCCCGGCACCGAACGAGAGCCTTCCTATTATGCTGGCAAGGCAGCGCGTTGATATATATCCGCGCTCTGTCATGGAATGGGAAAGAAACAAAGAAGCCCTTGAGCGCTATTTTAAACGCGGGGAAATCCTGCTCAACACCCATGTCATACTGAAATACAAATCTGACTTATTCTTTTATATGAATAAATCAGATATTAAACACGCGGCTATTCTTCAGCAAGGGCTGGAACGCATCATGGAAAACGGGGTGTATGACCGGATGTTCAAGAAGGCCTCAAACCTGCAAATTGCCCTTGATGCTGTTATGAAGCATAACCCAATCGTTTTTGAACTGGAGAACCCGCGCCTCAGCAAACGGGTTCAAAATATCCCGGAAAAATACTGGTACCAATTCCCTAAAAAACCTTAACCCGCCAGCTCACCACCGTGTTCGCTGAAAGTCCACCCCTTAAGCATGACAACCAACGATTCAACTAAGCCTCAAAACGCTGCAGTATTTAGCAGCTACATCACGCATTAACGCATGAGCAAAAGTCTCATGTGAAGGCGGAGCCGTTTCTCAACTCCATAACAACAACCCAATAAAATCAGACGGCTACAACCAAAAACTACGCGGCGCTTTTTGTAGCTTGGTCCGTAGCCTTACCTCAAGTCCCTGTTTCTAAAAAATAAAACGCCAAAACATGCACCTGCGTTCAGGTGTGTAGAAAGATTGATGGTAAAAAGAGGCCCAGACGCTTGCCCCTAACAAACGTCGCAAGCCATGCGGCAACAGAGTTAAAGTAATTCTAAAACCTCAAAGAAGCTCCTTCATAATCCCATAAACCTTTATCGTGTCCCGCCTCCAAGTAAGCTACCAATTCTTTAACTTTTGCTGCCACAGGTATATTGATCGCAATGAAGCCCGGTGTCCCACTTTTCTCGACATCACAACCTAAAGAAGTCAGCTTCTCTCGGACTGATTCAACATCACCCAAGTCATAAATGATCATTCTAATCGTACTATTCTCAGAGTGCTCACTAACACTTTCAAACAGATATTCATCCCCAAGCTTTCGGGCTTTCACAACATCGTCACAGCTTAATCGAGGAACATAGAAAGGAATGTTATCAATCTTGAATAATCCCTCCTCTAGCGGCATCGCCCATAAGCTTTCCCATTTTTCAGGCGGATAACCATCCTCATCTTACTTAAGTTCAAATAGAACTTTGACATAGGTATCTTCATATTTCGCTTGATACTCAACCATTATAGCGCCATTGGATCCTTATCGCTTTTGCGTATGTTATAATCCGAGCATAGAACTTGACCATTTACAAGAGGTCCATTACCGCCTTTCGAACGTGGAATAATATGATCTCTTTGTCGCTCACTGCCTGGGGGTGTAACACCTTTCTAGCTTCTTTGTCCCAGAACAGTTTCAACACCGCAGCTTTCACATTTGTTTACTCCACCATTCACTGCAACGTTGCGCTGATCGATTTCTCTTTTGCCTTTTGCAGTAACTCCACACCTCTAGACCCGAGCCTTTGTACTGCATTAACCGCATCATCAGAGGTAAGGTCTCCATCAAGATGCACATGTAGTAGGGCTGGTTCCCTATCCCGCTAGTTCAGCGCCGCGCTTGTTTGCGGCTTCAATAGCTTTCAGCATGAGGTCAGGCAACCCTTCTTCCTGCATCAACACATTAAGGGCGGCGGCTGTAGTGCCGCCGGGGCTTGTTACTCTGCGTCTTAGTTCCGCAGCTTCGATATCACTATCCGCCGCCAGAAGCCGACCTGCTCCGATAATAGTTTGCCTTGCCAGTGCCATAGCCACATCTTCGGGCAAGCCTTGGCGCACGCCAGCCGCGGCCATACATTCCACCATATAGAACACATAAGCTGGCCCACTGCCGGAAACAGCGGTTACAGCGTTCATCTGATCTTCGCTGTCGATCCATACGGTTGCGCCAGTGGCTGACAAAAGCTCTCTCGCCAGTGTTTTATCAGCAGCCGCAATACCTTCCTTTGCAGTAAGCCCCGTAATGCCTGCGCCAACTGCCGCTGGTGTGTTTGGCATTGAGCGAATAAGCACACATTCGTGTTCGATACCTCTGTGCATCTGATCAAGCGTAACCCCTGCCGCCACAGAAATAACAAGGCTGTTTTTGTCAACAACACCTGCCACCTGCGGCAACACACGGTCAATCACCTGCGGTTTCACTGCCAGAACGACGGCTTTCGCCAACGTACCTTTGGGCAGTTCTTCAAACGAAGTAACGCAGCGTTTTGTAGCCACGCCCGACAAGCAGGCGCTATCCAGCGCGGGATCAATCACAAAAATTGCTTCTGGTGAAACCCCAGCACTCAGCCAGCCGAGCGCCATCGCATGGCCCATATGTCCACAACCAACAAGAATCAGTGGATTATCCGGTGAGAAAACGTGCTGCATAAAGGCCTCATATTTCAATAGAAAAGGTAGATGGATGCTACATCCACCTACCTTTCCATTCAAGCACAGGAAAATGACAATTTCTTTTTCAACCTGTTAAAAAAGCTATCAAATCCCGGTACCGCTCCCTAAGCCTGAGGCCTGCGGTTTTATGCTGATCCAGCACATTCAAGCATTGCCGCTTCAATGGCTTCTTCTGGGCTGTGCCCGCCCCACATAACAAACTGGAACACAGGGAAGAACCGTTCGCTTTCACCAAGCGCTGTTTCCACCATGGTAACCATATGATCTTCACCAATACCGCCGAGCATTAAATCATTCGCAAGGCTGGCGTGGCGGTAAAGCAGCACATTCTCTTCTGCCCAATATTCGAAATGACCAATCCACATACGTTCATTGATCAACCCAATAACTTTATAAATATCGGCTTTTCGGCTGGCTGGGACTTTAAGATCAAACAAGCAGGCGAATTGAAGTGTTTTAAATTCTTCACGCCACATGATGCGAAATTGCAGATCGGTGTATTCACCTGAGATAAACATGACGAGTTCATTATCGCCGTGCCGTTCGACGCTCCAGTCATTAGCGCCTGCAAGCTCTTCAGCCATGTCTACAGGATTGTTTAGTGCAATCTCGGAATGCCCGGTACTTAAAGTCGTCATCTCGGTTTCCCCTTATGAGATGTAACGCCGGCCTGAACCGGCTGAGTTTCCGCCGGTCAACGTCTAGTAATTTATAACCAGAAACACGATATCTGGCTCCCTCTTACAGACTTAACACTAAATATAGCGTGCCACGAATTTCCAAACTTGCAAGGAAATATTCTTGTCTGGGCCAAATTTCTTGTGGAAAACTCTTCAACCATCGCTTTAATGCAGGAAAATTTAAAGCGGTATTTCAGGCTGTTACAAAGGTATATTGAAGTGGATAAGATATATATCCATCGGGGATAATTTTACCCCCGAAAGCAGTATTTAAATGGCAAAATTAACCAATTTTCTTCTTGAGAGCTTCAATTTCAGCCTTCAAATCTTCGTTTTCAGTACGGGCTTTTTCAGCCATATCACGTACAATTTCAAATTCTTCACGGCTTACAAGATCCATTCCAGCAAGCTGACGATCAAGCCAGGCTTGAAACGCGCCTTCCATTTCACCCTTCACACTATGAGCTGCACCAACAGCACCTGTTGCCAGCTTTGCAAGGTCATCCATGAATTTATTCTGTGTCTGCATTGGTATGTTCCTTATAAATCAGTGTGCTTCATATGGGGGAAAATACATAGAATTGCAATGGGCGATGTGCCGCACATATGCCCTAAATCCTTTCTATCAAAGCCTTCACTTGACACAAAGCGCCCAGAAAGCATGATGGCGCAGATATTGAAGCGACATTAAAGGCATTTCCTTATGACACTTGGCGTCATCCCCTATCCGCAGATTGATCCTGTTCTGATTGATTTCGGCTTTATCGCTATTCGCTGGTACAGCATGGCTTATCTGGGCGGTATTTTGTTTGCCTGGTGGTATATCCGCCGGCTATCAGGCCAACCGGGTGCCGCCATGAGCCGGGACCATATTGATGATTTCATCACATGGGCTGTGTTCGGGATTATTCTTGGTGGCCGCCTTGGGTATGTTTTCTTCTATGATTTCGCGAAATATATGGCAGACCCTGTAGGTATCGTTCGTTTCTGGGATGGAGGGCTTACCGGCATGTCTTTCCACGGCGGGTTCGCAGGTGTTGTGATCGCCGTGATCTTATATGTGCGCAAACATAAGCTTGATTTAATGCGTGTGGCAGACACCGTTGCCATCGTAAGCCCTATTGGTTTGCTTGTTGGCAGGATTGCAAACTTCGTGAACGGTGAGCTTTGGGGCCGGCCCACTGATGTACCGTGGGCAATGATTTTCCCAAGTGACCCGAGCGGACTAGCGCGCCACCCAAGCCAGCTTTATGAAGCACTGGGTGAAGGGCTTATTCTCTTTATTGTTCTGCAACTGCTTTACCATAAAACCCGTGTGGCAAAAGATATGCCTGGTGTACTTGCAGGCCTCTTTATTGCGGGATACGGGCTTACCCGTGTTATTGTGGAATTTGTGCGTGAGCCTGATGCCCATATCGGCCTTATGGCAGGTATTTCCCGTGGGCAGATGCTTTCAGTACCTATGTTCCTGTTGGCCGCATGGCTTATCAGCAAAGGTATTCGCCACAAGAAAGCGCTGGCAAATAAAGGGTAAGCTAGATGACCGAGCTGAAACAAAGCCTGATCCGCCGTATTGAAGCCACTGGGCCAATTACGCTTGCAGAGTTTATGGCCGAATGTCTGATGCATCCTCAGCACGGTTACTATCAGAAAGAACGTGTTTTCGGAAAAGATGGTGATTTCATCACCGCCCCTGAAGTGAGCCAGATGTTCGGTGAAATCATTGGGCTTTATATGGCGGACCGCTGGTATAAAATGGGCAAGCCGCAAAGCTTCCACCTGATTGAGTTCGGCCCCGGCCGTGGTACTTTAATGGCTGATATTCTGCGCGCTACAGCACCTGTAGAAGGCTTTGTGGATGCCGCAGAGGTTCATTTCATTGAAACCAGCTTGCAATTAAGGGAACTTCAAAAAAAGAAAGTACCACACGGTAACTGGCACGATACCCTGAATACGGTACCAGAGGGCCCCAGCCTGATTATTGGGAATGAGTTTTTTGATGCCCTTCCCATTCATCAGTATGAACGACAAAACGGCGAATGGCTGGAACGTCGGGTGCACGCCGAAGATGGTGTATTTCAGTTGGTTGTTACCAAACCAACCGCTCATGTTGCGCTGATACCCGAACATATGAAAGATGGACCGGACGGCAGCATAGCCGAGATTTGCCCATCTGCCCTTTCCATTATGGGGGATATAGCACTCCGCCTGAATACACATGGCGGTTCGGCCCTGTTCCTCGATTACGGCTACCGGATAAGTAGCTTTGGCGATACATTCCAGGCACTTAAAAACCACGAATATGTTGATCCGTTCGCTGAACCCGGCGCAGCTGATCTCACCGCCCATGTAGCGTTTGATCAGCTTCACCGCGCGGCAACAGAGGCACATTCAAAGGCATATGGTTCAACACCGCAGGGTATGTTCCTGATGGCGCTAGGGATAGGCAGCCGTGCACAGGCACTAGCTTCTGGCACGGATGCAGCCAAACAGGAAAAGATTCTTTCTGAACTTAAGCGCCTTACCGCACCTGACGAAATGGGAACTCTCTTTAAAGTGCTTGCCGTTCAAAACCATGAGCTACCTCCACCACCAGGGTTTTAGGTAGCTCAAGCCTTTATCAAGCTTTTAACGTTTCCGTTTAACCCGCAGAGCTCGATTTGATGAACCAACAAACAAACGGTAAGACCCAAGTGATCCCTTTTTAATCCGCACCTTTTTTCCAGCTTTTAGATAGAAGCGTTTTGCAGATTCAATCGAGCGCCAAATCTGCCCGTTATCAAGGAAGATAATTGCCTGATTATTCTTCAGCGTAGCCACTTCCTCAATTGTAGCTTCCAGCTCATCAATTTCTTCGGCTTTACGTTCACGCTTGCCAAACGATTGCTCTGGCGTAGCTGTGGCCTGAGCTTGCTGTTTCGCGAGTTCCTGTTGTTTGCGCTCGAGTTCTGCAAGGCGCGCTTCAGCGGCTTTTGCTCTTTCTTCTGCTTCTTTCAGCGCCGCTTGAAGTTTTTTCGCATCGGGCTTTTTCTCAGCGGCAACCTTTTTCGCGCGGAACAGCTTGTCATAACAGGCAAGCCGCTTTGCCGTATCGTCGATTGCACCACAAACCTTCGCGCTTGATACTGTTTCAGCAGGACTACCATCTTGCGCTTGCAGAGGAGTGTGGAGGGTGGCCGCTAATAAAAGAGCTGGAACTCCTGCAACCACATAAGCCAGTTTCTTTTTAACCACAACAAATCTCCCCGATTCACAAAACAGTTGGATAAATGAATATGCATCTCAACTGAAAGTAAACATCAGTGCAAGTATAAAATTTCCGCTGCCGCAATCGCTTGTTTACGCGCAAGAGCAACTATAAATAGGTTAACCGCTCATCAATATAATCCTAAGAAGAACACTCCTGTGAGCGATACTTTATCCTAAGATTATGTAACTACCCAGAAGACACGGTGGCAGTTTTCTTCCTATTGCTCTTGGCAATTGCCTGCTGCTCTTTTTTCATGAGTTTGCAATAGGATTTAACTGATTTGACTGATTTGACATCTAGCTTGGAACAACCGTTTAAATATCCCTCTGTGCATCCATAGGATAATCAGTCAAATCAGGAAGGAAGCTGCTATTTGTATTCTCCCCGCCTTTATTTTACCAATTAAAGCAGATAAGGTTTTGAAAAAACAACACCTCAGCGATGATTGATCTCATGTCCAAGCACATTACTATTGATGATTTCAGCTCTTTTCCTCATTCTTTTATGAGTAATGAGGGGGGCACTTCCCGGGGTATTTACCGTAGTCTCAACTGTGGCCCTGGTTCTAATGATGATGCCGCAAATGTGGCCGAGAACCGAAGAATCGTTGCAGAGCATATTGCAAAACGCCGCGATGCTCATGTGCTTTCTTGTTATCAACACCATAGCGCAGATGTTGTCGTTGCCTCCTCAGATTGGGGGGAGGACCGCCCGAAGGCCGATGCGATGGTTACCAGAGCACCCGGGCTTATTCTCGGAATTTTAACAGCTGATTGCACACCAGTTTTATTTTCAGATGAACAAGCCGGTGTTATTGGGGCAGCACACGCGGGCTGGAAAGGTGCACTTAGCGGTGTGCTTGAAAACACAATTCTGGAAATGGAAAAACTGGGTTCCACGCGCGCCAATATTAAAGCTGCTATTGGCCCTACTATTCACCAACCAAGCTATGAGGTTGGAGCCGGTTTCAAAGATCAGTTTCTTGAGAAAAATACATCGTTCGAAAAATTCTTCATTGCGGGCAAGGATAGCGATCATTTCCAGTTCGATTTACCCGGCCTCGTAACCGCGCGACTAGAAACCGCAAACATTCTCGCCCACCATAACGTGAGAATCGATACATACACAAGTGATGTGCATTTTTCCTATCGCCGCACTACACATAGAGGCGAACCAGACTATGGCAGACAAATTTCCGCAATAATGCTGCCTGCATAGCTAACTGTAAGAAATAAGTCACAATATTAAGTGGATTTTAATTTCCCTTCTGCACAAATATGCCTGAGATGCATCTGTCTGCTTTACAGGCACCTTGTGCACTGATAAAGGGACGGAAACCGACGTCAATCTTCATCACCGTGGAGGCCATTTAATGGGCATGAAGATTCTAACCGGGAATTCAAACCGGGAACTCGCTGAGGCGATTAGTGAGTATCTTAACATTCCTCTCGCAAAAGCGGATATCAAACGCTTTTCCGATCAGGAAGTATTCGTTGAAATCCATGAAAATGTTCGGGGCGAGGATGTATTCCTTGTGCAACCGACCAATTTCCCAGCAAACGATAATATGATGGAACTGCTTGTGAGCATTGATGCTCTTCGTCGTGCATCCGCACGCCGTATTACAGCAGTTATCCCATATTTCGGGTATGCGCGCCAAGACCGGAAGCCTGGTCCGCGTACGCCAATTTCTGCGAAACTGGTTGCGAACCTTATCACAACAGCGGGTGCTGACCGTGTGCTGACGATTGATCTGCATGCTGGCCAGATTCAAGGTTTCTTCGACATCCCGACAGACAACCTTTATGCGATGCCTGTTCTTGTGCGCGACCTGAAGGAAAAATACGAAGGCCGTACAACGACAATCGTATCTCCTGATGTTGGCGGTGTGGTTCGTGCTCGCGCTTATGCGAAACGCATGGATGCGCCAATTGCAATCATTGATAAACGCCGCGAACGCGCTGGTGTTTCTGAAGTGATGCATATTGTTGGTGATGTTGCCGGCACAGACTGTATCCTAGTGGATGATATCGTGGACAGCGCAGGTACACTTTGTAACGCAGCTCAGGCACTACTTGATGCTGGTGCGAAATCAGTATCAGCCTATGTAGCGCACGGCGTACTTTCAGGCCCTGCAGTTGAACGCATCACGAAAAGCGGCATGGACGAAGTGGTTATCACTGACAGTATCCGCCCGACAGATGCAGTGGCAGCGTGTGAGAAAATTCGTGTGGTAACAGTTGCTCCGCTTCTTGCGGAAGCGATGAACCGTATCGCACACGAAACAAGCGTTTCCAGCCTGTTTGATTAAAAGGTAGTAAAGAACAAAGCAAAAAAAGCCCTCGTCCAATCGACTGAGGGCTTTTTTATTTAAATTTCAATATTCTGATTATCTAACCAGAACAGCCCCGCGAGCATCATATGTCGGGAAAATCCTCTCCAATGCCTTCTGAGTAAATTCTGCAGCAATAGGGCCAACACGCGTATCTTTTGCGGCAGCGGCATAAGCATAGCCTCTACCTTCAAACTCTCGCAGAGACGATAAATTAGGCCGATTAACGGTCGCCATGACTTTCTGTTCAGCGATCAAATCACCTTCGCGGCTATAAACAGAAACTGTCCCTTGCATCCGTGTAGGAGTATTTCTGCTGGCAATTGAAACGGCTGCAAAGTTATTCACATTAATTCTTTTGATATGCAGATTGATATTGCCTTCAAAATCAGGGGCAGCTTCCTTTACACCAAGTTCCATCATAGCAGTGATAAGAGCTTCAACGTTATAATTATCAACATCAGGAATAAGCTCCGCATTCCCCCAGTTCATATCTCTAAAGCGCGTTTTAAGAACAGCAGCCCCGGTTGCTACGCGTGGATTTGGTCCTTCCGCGCTTGCTTCGCGAAATTTACTTTCCCGGCTTTTTTCAATGCGGTCTATCTGCCCCATTTTCTTATTCAAGTAATCGGAGAATGTAACGGTAACTTCAGCTTTTGCAGGTAGTGCGAACGCAGCTGCAATAACAAAAGCCTGTAAGCCATGCTTAATCTTGATCATAAAACACCTCAACCCTTTTGATAACACAATCCACTTATAGGTGTTATAATATTGTATAACCTTGTTCAAAACACAAGATCAGAACACAACTATAAGAGTTATTTCACGCGAAAGTGTTTTAATAAATCAATCAACAGGTGCGTTTTAAACCTTAGCCTGTCGGTTTTCTAGCAATTTCAGAGATTATTTGGTGGTAAGGTCACAAGCCTTTAGATGCTTTTTAAACGCAGGCCTGAAGGTCGGATGTTTTTCATCAAAATGCTGGGCAACTTCAAAACCCATACGGAAGGTTTCGTAATATGTTTTTTGAAGTTCATCGAACCTTTGCTTCAGTCTGGGCGATAGGAGATTACGAAAATTAAGCGTCAGAAGTGCATCCACTTTCCCTTCAAGCAACCAAAGAAGGAGTTGATTTCCGTTATCACTGGTTTTGCCGAGCTGGTACCCACGTTCGCGTAGCATTGTTTCAGGGCCAGACTTTGCAAATGTACCGATAAGAGCATTTGCTTTAAAATCCGGATTATCAGGGTTTATTTTTGCGTCAGGGCGAATATACCAAGACAGCTCCCGCCGCCCCAGTTCACCAATAATATACTGCTCATTATCCCTGCCACTCCAGTGATAGGTAGGAAACCAAAGATCAAGTGTCTCATTACCAAATAATCGGCGAGCACGAGCGAGAGGCACAACATTCAATTGATACTTTAATCCCATTGCGCCCAGGGCGCAGGAAAGCACATCAACCCCAGGCCCCTCGATAGCACCATCTTTACGTAGAAAGGCGAACGGCCCAAAACCATGTGTATAAACATTTAGTGGTGCCGCTGAAGGGCCTTCTGTAGCCCGAGAGCACACAGGTGTCGCGGCAATCACCGCAACGCAGATAGAAAGTATATAGAGAACTCTATTCACTATTCTGTCGCCCTCCCCTAATTCCGAGCCCGAGGGTGAATATCAGATAAGAAAGCGACTGAATAGTAGAATCTATAGTTACCAAATCGTTAACTTATTATTCTCGCATACCAAGAAACCGTAAAGTAAAGCCGATTGTATTTATTGTTCCGTGCGCAAGTATTTGAGGCAAAAGGTTCTTTTTACCTAAAACCACGTAGACAATAGCAAAACCCAACCCCGCGAATCCTGTCACAATAAAGCCGTGCCCACCTTGATAATATGCATGCCGATACCCGAAAAAGATGGAGGAAAGAACAATTGCCGCTATTGTCGCCGCTGTATCACCCCCTAAAAACGTGCTGAGGCGATTCATAATAACAGCGCGGAAAAGCATTTCTTCAAAGAAGGCGCTGTGAGTCCATACAAGGAATAACCACATAATAAAAACGGGCACATTTCCTTCCACACCTTCGAACCGATTAACAACAAAGCCTTTGTCAAAGAACAGGTCAGCAATGAAACCACCTGCTGCCAGAAACAGTAAAATAAAACCAAAAACCAAAGCCGCTTGAAGAAGCGTTTTCCAAATCTTTTCCGGTTTTACAAAACCAAGGTCGGCCCATGTCATACCGCGTCTATGCAACATCCATGTCGCCACGATCATAGCCGTAAAAGTTGAGATAGGCCCCGCAAACTGAGATGAATAAAGCAAAGCTGTCTGCTTTACGCCGACAAGCACACCTACAATAAGCAATAAATCATAAAGGGCTGAAACGGAGAATTGTCTCTTTTTCTCAGCCTTCGCCGATGTTGTGTCAGTCATAGTATCCTCGCTGTCTTATATTTTTTAAAGTCGGCACTACACCACTTAATGTCAATTGAACGTCAAATAGCGCTTCCTCAATAACAAATACTGTTATTGACCGGGCTTATACCGTTACGGAAAACTTACGTTCTTTCCTATCTTTTGAGATGATAGTTTATTGTCAAATTTGACAATAAACTTAACACGCTGTAGTCATTACACAAAAGCGTAGCAAAACCATCACCCATTCTTCATTCCCCTCCGGTAGGAGGCTGAGCATATATTTCAGGGAGTTCTTCAAAATGCGTACTTTTCTTTTAGCCTCAGCCAGCGCCATAGCCTTGGCATCCACACCAGCCACTGCACAGGAAAGCAAACCAGAAACCGCTAAAGATGAAATTGAAATCATCACAGTAACAGCGCAGTTCAGAGCGCAAAGTGCTATTGATGTACCATTAGCTGTTACCGCTTATAACGGTGATTTCTTAAATCAGATCGGCGTAGATTCTTTTGAAGAGCTCTCAGCCTTCACACCCGGTTTTGTGGTACAAGAGCAAAGCGTGAATAACCCGGGCTTTGTACTACGTGGTATTACGTCAGACAGCGGTGCATCAAATATTGAAGCCCGTGTTTCCGTATTCCAGAATAACGTTTCTATCTCTCGTTCCCGCGGCTCTGTCGTACCCCTTTATGATCTCGAGCGTGTAGAGGTTCTTAAAGGCCCACAAGGAACACTTTTTGGTCGTTCAGCACAAATTGGTGCTGTTCATATCATTACCAACAAACCAGAATTTGAACCATCAGCAGGTATTAACGCCACATACGGCAACTTTGATACCGTTGGTATTGACGGCTTTGTTAACGTACCACTTAGTGAGAAAGTAGCCTTCCGTCTTGCTGCTTCATATGATTATGCGGATGGTTACACGGAAAACACAGAAGGCCCAGCCCTGAACGGCACCGATACATTTGCCACTCGCGCCAGCCTTCGCTTCCGCCCGCACGAAGATTTCACACTTGATCTGATTGCAAACTATTCAAAAGATACCCCTACAGGCACCAGCTTTAAATCAGGTGTTATTCCGGCAATTGGTGGCAACACGAGCCCGAACTCTCCAGCCTCCCTGAACACATTTGGAAACTTCCTGGGCGGCACAGATATTTCTGTAGACCGTGAGCTGTTTGATATTACTGCAATTGTTGATTGGAATTTCTCCGATAACTGGCGCCTTCTCAGCACAACTGCATACCGCGAATTTGATAGCCTTGAAGTATTTGATCCAGACGGTACAGGCTTTGATATCTTTATCTTTGCAGAAGATGCAAAAGGCGAGCAATTCAGCCATGACATGCGCTTCAGCTATGATGCTGGCGGCAGTGTTCGTGGTTTCTTTGGTGGCGGTATTTTCGTCGAGGAAGGTAGCCAAGGCGTACCACTCGGTATCGATATCGGTACAACAGCGGGCCTTTTCGGTTCCGTTGCCGCAACATCAGACCCGGTTGATGGTACCGCCTTCTTTGGTGGCAGCATTCCGCTGGCACAAGCTTACCTGAGCGGCAACCCGGAAATCCTGAATGCAACACTTGCAGCAGCAGGCATTCCAACAGGTGTTTTCCAGCAGGAAACCTTTACCAATTTTGCGGATAATGTCTCTCTCGATGTATTTGCCGAAGTGGAAGTAGACCTTACAGAGCGTTTAACCTTCATCGCAGGTGGCCGTTATAGCCACGACAATAAAGAAACATCTTTCTCATCCGCTGTTGAAATACCAAACCCGTTAACCCCTCTTATTGTTGGCACACCAGCCCTGCTCGCAGGTAATTCAAACGGTGTTATTTCTTCTGATGATTTTGATGTTGATAGCACCTTTGGTGGTTTTTCCTGGCGGGCAGTTCTTCTTTATGCGCTTTCAGAAGATGCCAATATCTATTTCAACTATAGCCGCGGCAGGCGTCCTGAAGTAATTGAAGATTCGTTCACAACCAACCCAGATGCCAGTGTAACACCTGCTTTCACGTTGATCTCTGAAGAAACAGTGAACAGTTTCGAACTGGGCGCTAAAGGCAGCTTTATGGATAACCGCCTTACGGTTGAAGGTGCGCTTTATTATTATGATTATAAAAACTTCCAGACATCAGTTGCTGTTGATGCAGGCCCTGGTCAGCCACCGCGTTTTGAAAACGTAAATGGTGGTACAGCTGATTCATACGGCTTTGAAATTGGGTTCGATGCCAAACCAACAGATAATCTGAATATTTTCGTTACTTACGCCTATAACCGTGGCCGCTTTAACGAAACAGATGATGAAGGCAATGCACAGGTATTTGGCGGCAACCAGTTCCGCCTGTCACCAGATCATTCTTTCTCTGCGGGCTTCCACTATGAGCATGAACTTGATTTCGGCACCTTCTTCCTGACACCCACATACACATGGAAATCTGAAGTTTACTTCGAGGATGACAATCAGGATGACTTTGCGGTTGTTGACCCGGCGTCCGGCAGCACACTCTTTGTTGTACCGGGCACACGCGAGGATAGCTTTGGTCTGATGAATATCAGAGCTGGCCTAAGGCTTATGGAAGGCAGACTAACCATTCAAGGTTATATGGATAATGTATTCGATAAAGAATACATCATCGATGGCGGTAATACGGGCGGCAGTTTCGGTATTCCAACCTTTATCGCTGGCCCACCACGCACATACGGTCTAGGCCTATCCTACAAGTTTTAATACGAAGAGAGGGGCTCAATTGAACCCCTCACTATATCCATGCTTACAAATATTATGGCTTGATTAATCCTCAACCAGAATAAAGCCCGGAGCATCATATTCAGGAAACAGCTTTTCCAGTGCTGCCTCTGAAAAATTAGCGAAAATCGGCCCTACTCGAGTGTTAAGAGATCCAGTACGGTAGGCATACTCAGACCCTTTATAACTTCGAGAAACTGTAAAATTGCGAGTTGGATAAGCTTTGACTTTTTCTTTTGCCACAACTTTACCATCAGCATCCAACAAAGTTACTGTACCCTCCATAAAGGTATTGAAAGAACTAAGAATGGACACAGAATGGTTGCGCACGCGTAAGTGATCAACATGCACAAGAATATCACCATCAAAGTCAGGTTTTGCTGCATGTATTCCACGCTCGAACATAGCAACAATTAAGTTATCTACACTGAAATTCTCGATTTCAGGGATCGCGCGTTCATTACCCCACTCAGTGCCAGAAAACCGACTTTTATTAATATAATCCCGCGGTCGAATTGAAGCGCCTCTACCTCGATCTGTGCGGAATTTACGAAAAGTCTCTTCACGCCCCAATTCCACTCGATCCAAGGCACTGTGGTATTTCTCAAGCGTGTCAGAATAACTCACTTTAACATCGGCTTGTGCCGGCATAGCCGCAGCCATTATAAACACTGCGCCAATTGCAGCTTTTGCATGAGCGGAGATATTCTTCATTTGCTGGCTCCTAAATCTTCATTTTTTATATATCTATGAACTATCATCCATAGTTTATATGAATAGATACTGAACAGTGACATCCCTATTTTTGAAATCCTAATCACAATCACTGGATAGCGTCATAAATATAGCAGTAATACTGCTTTATTTCTTGCATTTCAGGGGGATTCGCGGTACATCGCGCCGACTCATACAGCGATGCCTGTTATGGGGAATCCGTCCTTACATCCTTGGAGGAAGCGACGGTCGGTATTCGGATGGTCTGAATACCAGGTTTAAAGTTTGGAGAAAGTGAATGGCTAAAGTCATCACCATCGAAGCGGAAGCGCGTGATCGGATTGGTAAGGGAGCCTCCCGTGCAGCACGTCGTGCCGGTTTTGTACCTGCTGTAATTTACGGCGATAGCAAAGAACCAGAATCAATTCAGATTGCACTGAACGAAGTTGTTCGTCTTCTGAACCGTGGCGGTTTCATGTCTCACACATATGAAATTAAAGTTGGCGGCAAGAAGAAAGCAACAGTTCTTCCACGTGATCTACAGCTACACCCTGTATCTGATACACCACTACACATCGACTTCCTTCGCCTTGGTAAAGGTGCAACGGTTGTTATGTCTGTACCTGTAAAAGTTACTGGTGAAGAAGAGTCTGCTGGTCTGAAGCGCGGCGGCGTTATCAACCACACTCGTCACGAAATCGAACTTAACGTTCCTGCTGATTCTATTCCTGAGTTCATCGAAGCATCTGTTGCTGACCTTGACCTTGGTGAAGCAGTTAAGATTTCTAACGTAACTCTTCCTAAAGGCGTTACACCAACAATCACTGATCGTGATTTTGTAATCTGTGCAATCGTTGCTCCATCAGGCCTGAAGTCTGCTGAGAACGCTGCTGCAGATGCTGACACTGGCGAAGAAGAAGCTGCAACAGAAGAATAATTAGAGCTCTGCTCTAAGGCCGGAGGATTTTCCATGCTGCTATTTGTCGGATTAGGCAACCCAGGCAGCAAGTATGAAAACAACCGGCACAATGTTGGATTTATGGCGGTGGACGAAATTGTCCGCCGCCATAATTTTTTGCCTGAAAAGAAACGCTGGCAGGCCCTCACCCATGAAGGCACAATCGCTGGCGAAAAAATCATCATCATCAAACCACAAACCTATATGAACGAAAGTGGCCGCAGCGTAGGCGAAGCTATGCGCTTCTATAAGCTGGTGCTGAAAGATGTAGTGGTATTTTATGATGAACTTGATCTGGCATTTGCGAAAACCAAAGTAAAAGTTGGCGGCGGCGCCGCTGGGCACAACGGTATTCGGTCTATCACTTCCCATATCGGGGCTGATTTCACCCGTATCCGCATTGGTATTGGCCATCCGGGCGACAAAGCCCGTGTACATGGCCATGTGCTTGGTGACTTCGCAAAGGCCGAGCAACCGACACTCGATAAGCTACTGGGCGCCATTGCATCTGAATGCGATCAGCTAGCCAAGGGTGATAACCCCAGGTTCATGAGCGAAGTAGCGCGCACAATGGCACCGCCTCGCCCTTCTACAGGTAATAAAAAGCCTGCTGAAAAACCAGCAGAAGAAACAACGAATAAAAAGCCAGTGGCCCGCACCATCAGCGCGCGCCCGGCACTTAAACAGAATTCAAGCGATGGGCCGATGGCAGACGCTTTACGCGCCCTCAAGAGCGGAGACAAATAATGGGTTTCAAGTGTGGTATTGTTGGCCTGCCAAACGTAGGTAAATCAACACTCTTTAACGCGCTTACAAACACTGCGAGCGCGGCAGCGGCAAACTATCCTTTCTGTACCATTGAACCCAATGTTGGACAGGTTCCTGTACCAGATACACGCTTGTTCGAACTTGCAAAACTTGCTGGTTCAAAAGAAATTATTCCAACACAGCTATCTTTTGTTGATATCGCGGGCCTTGTTCGCGGTGCCTCCAAAGGTGAAGGCCTTGGTAACCAGTTTCTGGCAAACATCCGTGAAACTGATGCTATCTGCCACGTACTTCGCTGTTTTGAAGATGATGACATCACCCACGTTGATGGCCGTGTTGATCCGGTATCAGATGCTGAGACCATCGAAATGGAGCTTATGCTGGCTGACCTTGAAAGCCTGGAAGGCCGTGTACACGGTCTTGGCCGCAAAGTACGTGGTGGTGATAAAGAAGCGATCGCCGTTATGGCGATGATTGATAAAATCATCCCACTTCTTAAAGAAGGTAAACCTGCTCGCACACTTGAACTTACTGACGAAGAAGATATCAAAACACTTGCAGGCATGCAGCTTCTTACATCGAAGCCGATCCTTTACATCTGTAACGTTGATGAAGATAGTGCGGCGACGGGTAACGAATTCTCCAAAGCGGTTGAAGAAATGGCTGCCAAGCAAGGTTCAGGCTGTGTTGTTATCTCAGCAGCAGTTGAGGCGGAAATTGCTCAGCTTGATGAAGAAGAAGAAAAAACAGAATTCCTTGAAACTCTGGGCCTTGGCCAAACTGGCCTGGCGCGCGTTATCCGCGCAGGATATGACCTTCTTGAACTTATCACTTACTTCACCGTGGGCCCGAAGGAAGCACGTGCCTGGACTATTACAACAGGTACCAAGGCACCGCAGGCGGCTGGTGTGATCCATACCGATTTCGAAACCGGCTTTATCCGCGCTGAAACAACAGCTTATGATGATTTCGTAGGTAACGGCGGCGAACAGGGCGCGAAAGATGCGGGCAAGATGCGCCTTGAAGGTAAGGAATATATTGTAGTGGACGGTGATGTGCTCCACTTCCGTTTCGCTAACTAAACAAGCGAACAATCAAGATCACAAAGAGCGGGGCAATTTGCCCCGTTTTTTTGTCTAAAATATAAAGAGAAAGTAGATAGCAACCGCCATCAAAATACCGCCCTTAACAAGAATAAAGGGCATAAGTGCCTGTATAAGCCCACGCTCTTGTTTCTTTGGGGCAGGCTTCGCTTCAGGAGCAGGCACCAGATCTTCCGGATCTATTTCAGGGTGCAAGAGCATCAGAGCTTGTTTTACATCCTCTTCAACCACCTGAAGGCGGTAGCCAGTGTCGTTCGTAACATGGGGAATAGCACCAGCGCTGTGGAAATCACTCATCAGCACATGCATGCCTGCAGCTTCAAGCACACTGCGCTTAACCATTACTTCCGCATAATCCGCTGATTCAAAAACCGTCTGCATACACTTACCCCTCTCGAGGCATAATCATACGATGGTTTATCTGCACAAGCCCAGAAAAAATTAACCATATAACCAATAACCATCTAAATATCTGATATAAAAAGATATTTACTACATAGGTAAAATTTGGTTAAAGTTTCTTAATCTTTGACATGCTACCATTCAGTAAATTCCGGGGGTTGGTGACAAATGGCAGCTGAGAGAAAAATTTCCTCCACCTCGCTACGTGAGGTTTTCGATGGATCTTTGGTGGGTATCACAGTCCACCGAGGCTTTGATATCCTATATGCAAACGACCGAATTGCCCACCTTCTCAAATATGATGATTGTGCCTCTTTTATTTCTGCGGGCGATCTTGGTACCCACATCCCTAAGCGCCGCCAAAGGCAGATTGCCGAACGCTGGCGTAAAATTCAAAACGGCGATGAACAGCCCGAACGCAACAGAGTAAGTAATTACACAACAGATGGTGATGAAATCTGGCTGGATGTTTCTGACGAGCGCATCATTTGGGAAGATGGTGAACCCGCGGTCCTTAGCACAATTTATGATGCCACACTTGCTGTAAGAGCAAACGAAAGCCTGCTTTCCTCCCTCAGGCATCTGGAAATATCACTGGATAGTATTCTTGAATTCATCCCTCTTGGTATCGCTATTTTCTCAGATGTTGGTGTTCCAAAAACAGTGAATAGCACAATGCGGCTTCTGTTTCAGGCCAGCCCGAGACAGAATGATTATGTGCCAAAAGTAATGCAGGAACTTGTTACCTCCATTGTGAATTCAGATGAACAAGAGCTCGCCGTTAAAGGGGTTAAAACACGTGTCGACAGGGTTGTAGACCTAATTGCCCGCCGTATGGCGGATGACGCCATCATGCTATGCGCTGCAGACGTAAGTGAATGGCAAGACACGCAAGACAAGCTTAAAACCCTTGCAGAGCGCGACGTGCTCACCCAGCTTCTCAACAGACGTGGTTTTTCGGATACCGTAAAGCCTGTCCTACGCCAATCTGTGGAAAAGGATGAAACCTTTGCTGTACTTGTGGCGGATATTGATTTCTTCAAGGATATTAATGACACATACGGCCACGCTACTGGGGATGAAACCCTGATAGCTTTCAGTAAGCGTATTTCATCCGCACTCAGATCTCAGGATATTGTGGGCCGTGTTGGCGGCGAAGAATTTGCTATTTTCCTTCCCAAAATCAGTGCGACCCGAGCAGAAGCAATAGCACAGCGTCTCCGCAAGAAAATAGAGAAAACGCCCATCAATGTATATGGAACCTCTATCAACCTTACCGCTTCATTCGGGTTAAAGATTTGGGAAGGCGGGACAGAACCGAGGCTGAGAGATTTACTTCAGGAAGCTGATACTGCGTTATACCGCGCGAAAGATACAGGTAGAAACCGGGTTTCTATTGCCTAAGCTTCTTTCTTTTTAACAATGGCGCGCCCAAGCCTTACATAAGCCACAGAAGCCTTCAGGTAAAACAGGAATGGCAATACCACATAATGCCAGTAACCATCCACATATACGCACCATACAAGGAACGCTGAACCACCAAGGTACAGCACATAATCAAAATAATTATCCTTGAACTCGACGGGTTTATCGGATGGCTCGTTCGCCTTTTCAGCCAACACATTATAGTAGCGGATCGCCAAGCCAAAACCCAGGCGAACAAAGATAACTACAACAATGAGTATATGAATTTCAGTTTGGGTTGCCCTAACCACAAACCAGTTATTTGCCACAGCGGTTAACACAATCCACAGGGGCATTAAAACCATTATGTACCCCAGATATATCCTGAGTTTCATGGCTTGCCGCCGGAACCCTTTGAAACCCTCAAGGTAGTCCACGAAAAAGAACCAGACACAGGCCAAACTTAGTATCTGTAAATTCAGAATAAGTTCCCACTGTAATCTGGAGCGCAGTGTGGTGGGCGCAGCTTCGCCATCAAAATCAAAATATTGAAATACCAGATAAGAAACAATCACCCCGGTGAGCAGCAAGCCGAAGGCACCCAGTAAACCACGATCAGAATGGCGTTTAATACCCATTGGTTGGTCCTTGGTGATTGAACCACACCAGTATAGAGCCTGTTGAACTTTTAGGGAACCAGAGAGTGAATATTAAAGGCCGTTATTTTTATTTTCTGTCGCTTCTATACCAATCCCGGCCTGAAAATATCCTATGGACGTGATAAAAAACAACAAAAACGGTGAAATCATATAAGCAATTTTCAAGCTAAAAAGCTGTAAAGCACCCACCAATACAACAATGATTACCGCTAAAAACCTCCAGAAAGTTCTCGTAGGTTTAATGAGTTTCCAGACACTAAAAGGTTCGGTTTTGTCCCCGGTCAGATACATAGCCCGAGGGATAAGAATGGACACAACCCATGAAACAATCACTAGAACAAAGATAGGATTGAGATCATGCATTTCAGGCCGCTCTACAAACCAATTACAGTAGGCTGCATAAAGCGTAACCCATGCAGGCGTGAGCGTAAGCAACAGTGCCGCCCACATGCGTACTTTCATAACAGGCCTTGGGTTACCATCAGCATCACGTAATCGGTCAACGTAGCAAAACCATACAAAAGCGCAGGACAATGCCTGCAGATTCATCATGATTTCCCACCACCAGCGAGCGCGAGCAAGACCAAAATCATCGTTGAAGTGAACAAAGAACATGGACGATAGAAGCGCACCCACAATGGACATTGCGGCCGCCCCCAACAAGGCCCGAGCATCTTTTAACACCAACTTATAAATCAAACTTCAGAACTCACGTTACATTAATATGAGGCTAGGTATAGCGAGAACTGCTTTACAAAAGGTAACTAAAACGCTCCAAATTTGGCGGGAGCCAACACATATTGGCTCCCTTTTAATATTTTGGATTGTTACCTTAAACTCATGAGTTTATTTGCGCGTACCGAGAAACTGAATAGCTTCTGTCAACACTTCATCAGTACCGTTACGGACACCTTCAACCGTGCGTTTCACTTCAATATCCGGCAAGACCCCAACGCCGATAAACTCTTTACCATCGCGGTAATAATCTCGTTTCGCCGATACGCGGGCCCGGCCACCGCCAGGCAGGTCCATCATCAATGGTTGCCCGGTTGAACCATATGTTGGTTCCCCCATCATGGTGATATGCTCGATATCATCCGCCATAATCAGTATATCTTCTGCGGCAGATGCAGTTGAGGGGCCGATAAGGAACACTGTTGGTACTTTGAGCTTATCCCCAGCCTCTGGTATGAAAGGCTCTGGTTCATGCACTTCCATAGGATGACCTTCATAATATTCACGGTACTTTTCCAGACTTTCGGCCATATCCGCATATTTACCCCATGCTTTATGAGCGCCCTTATGAATAGGTGTTTTCCATGCGGAAGAATAAAAAGGCTTATCTGTGAAGCTTTTCAATATCTCTGCGGCATAAGAACCACTACCGCCGCCATTTCTTCGCAAATCCACAACAATGCTATCCGCTTTATAAAGCTCTGGTAGGTTTTCTTTGAAACCCGTCACCACCTCTTCTCTGCTAAAGCTGTTCAGCGCGATATATGCCTTACCATCTTCAAGCCATTTAAATTCAACGGTTTCCGTCTTCTCGTTAGTGAAAGCCCAGTCAACATCACCATCATTGCGGTTACGCGGCAGTTCTATTGTCTTTTGTTCACCCGTGGGAGTTTCAATAAGCAATGTACCCACACTATCGTTTGGCCCCGTCAGAACACCTACCCCGAGCCTGTGATAGCTACCAATTGCAATGATCGGGTACATATGCGGTGCTGACGTGGAGATATAAGGATATATATCCTCTTCCATCATCTGCTTAACTGGTTTGCCATCAACTGCCAAAACTTCACTACCGCGCGGGATTTGTTCTGCATATTCACGAGCTACATTTTCAACGATTGCTCTACTGTTAATGGAACGAAGCTGTAGTGGGAAACGGTCCCGATTAGCATCAACCATACTATCTGGGAAATATATGTTCGTATGCCCATCTTTCAGTTGCGCACAGAGCTTTTTAAGCTCCATGAAATATTCAAAATCTGATTTCGCATTGATAATTCTGGGAAGCGCTTCCTGATATGCTTCATCCCAATCAAGGTCAGGCACAGCCTGCCAATGGGCGAAATTATAGGTTACTTCTTTCCAAAAGTTAGACGCGCCATAAATACGCTCCTCAACTGTTAGCGTTGCGCCAACATTTTCCTCTGCAAAAACTGGTTGAAATGCTGTCGCCGCCAAGATTGCTGCCGTACTAATTTGTTTTATCATTATAAGCCCCCGTTAGAGATGTTAAGCCAACATACCTAGTTTAATACATTGATCCTTATGGAGAATTTACAAGAGGACAAAAGAAAAAGCCTGCTAACTTTCGTCAGCAGGCCTTTATATTCAGCGCTAAAATGCGGTTTATTTATTTTTATAAACCTTGCCATCTTTCATCACGAAATCTACATCGAGCAACTCTTTAATATCCTTAAGCGGGCTGCCATCTGTCGCGATAATATCTGCATATTTTCCAGCCTCGAGTGTGCCTAAGCTATCAGACATATTCGCGAGATCCGCAGCGTTTACCGTAGCTGTCACCAATATATCCATCGGCTTCATACCAGCCTGGTGCATCAACACCGCTTCTTCTGCGTTTGTACCGTGGCGGGAAACACCGCTATCGGTACCATAGGCGATCTTCACGCCAGCTTTTGAAACCTTCGCAAAATTCTCAATAAGATCAGCACCAACACGAAGTGCTTTCGCGCGAATGTCTGGTGATTTAATTGCGCCAGACTTGGCCATACGAACCACAGTTTCACCTGCAAGAAGTGTTGGTACCATGTAAGCGCCGTTTTCCTTAAACAGGCGAATAGATTCGTCATCGGCGTAAGTACCGTGCTCAATACTATCCACACCAGCGCGTAGAGCCGCGTTAATACCGCCTGCGGCGTGCGCGTGCGCTGCTACCTTACGGCCAAGACCGTGAGCAGTATCCATAATAACCTTCATTTCATCGTCGGTCATTTGCTGGGCTGTACCAGTATTGGTATCAGACAACACACCACCTGTTGCAGTGATCTTGATAACATCCGCGCCATATTTTACGGCCTTACGCACCGCTTTCATACAGTCATCAGCACCATCACAAATAGTGTTGGATGTATATTTCTCAAGCAGATCATGACGCATGCCGTCGATATCGCCGTGGCCACCTGTTGCGGCAATCATACGGCCGCCAATAATACGCGGTCCGTGCACCCAGCCTTTCGCCGTCGCGTCACGTAGCGCATAGAGATGAGTGAACTCATTACCCAAATCACGCACTGATGTGAATCCAGCCATAAGCGTTTTACGGGCAAAACCCACACTCTGCATGCCTACATCAGCCTTTGAAAGGCGCAGCTTTTCACTGTCATTATTTGGGCCAAGTTCCATCTGAATATGCACATGCATATCCATAAGCCCCGGCATTACAAAGCTATCCTTCAGATCAACGACCTTCGTGCCTTCGCCAAAATCAGAAGCATTTGCGAAACCTGAACGCACTTCTTTAACGCGGCCACCTTCAACAACAACTGTTTGATTTTTCTTTGGCGCTTCACCCGGCTTTGCGAGTAATTCACCTGCATGAATGATAGTGATATCGGCTGCCAACGCGCCCACACTACCTGCCAGAATGGTGCTTGCAGCAAGCGCACCCTTTAGAAATTTTTTCATGAAACCTCCCCTACCTTTATGGTTTTCGGGAGTGTGGTGGCAACGCTATAAAATGTCAAACATCACAGGTTTCACATTCCTGTAAGCTAACCAAGAAACAGAGGTAGAAACAGGGCTGTAAGAAGGCCATTTATTGCCATGGCAAACGCAGCAGCAGCGCCCATCAGATCACTGTGCCTGATACTTTCTGCCATACCGAGCGCGTGCCCAGCTGTGCCCATAGCAATACCTTGTGCAACTTGGTGATCAACGCCAACTATCCTCAAAACACTTGGGCCGATAAGGGCGACAATCAATCCTGTAAGGATTACCACCACCGCACTAATGGCAGGAATACCGCCTAGGGGCTCAACCACCGCAACAGCCATAGGAGTTGTAATAGACTTTACGTAAAGACTTGTAACCACATCTGGCGATGTTTTCGCCCAGAGGGCAACTGCCACCGCGCTGCCGCTTCCTGCGACAGATCCACCAACAAGCGCAGACAGGATAGCAACAGGATTACGGCGAATAGCCGAAAAATTTCTGTAAAGCGGCACAGAAAGCGCCGCCATCGCAGCCATTAAAAGCACATCAAACACATAGGTAGCGCGCTCAAATACCGCATATTCAAGGCTGGTAAAATGCAGCGTAGATACCAGTACGAGTGTCGGGAGTATCACTGGGTGGAAAAAATGTTTTCGCCCTGATCGGCGGTATAACACATCTGCCATACCGTAAAGCCCGCACACACTTAAAAACCAAAAAAATTCAGTCATCTACTGTTCCTTTGGTTTTCGCAAAAATCAAATAAATGCGTCCTGCTACAACAAGCCCCAGAAGGCTGCTGAGTGTAACCGCGAAAAGTAACACCCAGATATTATCTGCTACCGTTTCAAGCAGAACCACCACCCCGACAAGTGCAGGGATAAACAACAGAGGAAACACCCTGAAAAGCTGCTCTGCTGATTTGGCAAGAAAGTCCGGCAACCCAAATGCCGTATAGAAGATAGCGAGCAAAGCCATAAGCACGATAGGCGCAGGAACAGGTGAACGGTATGCTTTAAACACACCGTCCAGCACATAGGCAAGCCCCGCAAAAACCAGTAACCCTATCCATGACTTAATCAATGCATTCTCCTTTACCCTTTTGTCCTAACGGCTCTCTGGAGTGCATGCAAGCTTGCTTGACTTTAAGCCCATACACTCCACCTTCATCAGGAACAGAGGGATATATTTATGTATAAAGTTTTCTTTGAAGATATTGCAGTTGGTGATGTTCAAAAATTTGGCTCGTATGAAGTAACCCGCGAAGAAATACTTGAGTTTGCTTCCAAGTACGACCCGCAACCTTTTCATCTGGATGATGAAGCCGCCAAACATTCCGTATTTGGTAAACTTTGCGCCAGCGGCTGGCATACAGGTGCCATGATGATGCGCATGCTCGTTGACCATGTAAAAGCCACAGGTGCCGCCAGCATGGGCTCTCCGGGCCTTGATGAAATTCGTTGGCTTGAACCTGTTTTCCCCGGTGAAACTCTTTCTGTTGAAACAGAGATTTTAGGTACCAGAGAAAGCAAATCCCGCCCCAATATCGGGCTTATTAAAGCGGCCTACAAAACATTTAATCAGGACGGCACCCTTAAAATGACCGCAATCTCTAACTATATGATCTTAAGGCGCCCTAAATAACTGCTACGTAAAATGATGGCAGACGGCGCATTTTACATATGTGACTTGCGAGGAGAAACCACATGAAACATGCACTATTCGGTGCTGCCGCTGCCCTTATGCTTGCCTTTTCAGGCCCTGCATCAGCTGGTGATAAAATCACACCAAAGGAAGCTGAAAAGAAAATCTATGAAGGCTGTGTAGAAGATAAAGACGCAACGGTAGAAGAATGCCAGTGCGTTGTGAAAAGCCTTAAATCAGAACTCCCCAAAAAAGAATATGACAAGCTGATCAACATCGTTGTGTTCGCCATGAACGGCGAGATCAGTGGTCTTTGGGATTTTGTTGTGAAAAACGGCCTGACACTTAGCGAGCTTAAGAAACTGGGTGAAGAGCTTGATGAAGCCAGCGACCGCATTGAGAAAATCTGCGGCGGCCGCCACATCAATCTTGAGCTTAATATCTAGTCAACTGATCCTACGAAGGAGAGGCAAGCCTCTCCTTTAGCTATTATTTCTTGGCCGGAAGATATAGTTCGATAGCAACACCGTAATGATCCGATATTGGAACTACGCCCTTACCTTCAATCTCTACAACGGGATCACTGAAAATCACTTCAGCTTTTCGCACTTCGCTGGCCTTAGTAAGGTTTGACGACAAGAAAATATGGTCAATTCGCTGAGTTAAAGAATCCGCGTGCGTACTACCAATATTTAACGGGTTATCCGGGTCCCATGTCATTGAAAGGCTGCAATTATGCTCACCGCAGTAACGGGCATACGCATCCACATATCCATATTGTTTCAAATACTCATAGTTAGCCGAGGCGATTTTCGGGCTCGTGTTATAATCCCCTAAAATCATGCTGTATTTTATATTATTTTGCACATCCAACTGGTGCGCCTGCTCTAGTTGAAGCCGGCGGTCCTCCATAATTGCAGCAGAATCTTGCACATCCAGCGTGCCACCGCTTGTCGGATGAATATTGATAAGGCTTAGTTCTCTTTCTTCATCCAGCTTCACGACCACAGACATAGCAGCCTTGCTGCCAAATACAGTTTCGTCGATTGGGCCCGCTTCTATGGGATAAAGCCCCGTTTTCCTTAGCGGAAATTTGGAAAGTAGTACTAGCCCGTTATTCAGGCGAAATACCGCAGATTCTTTATAAAAGGAGTATGGATATACATCCTGAACATCGGCCAGCAATTTGGTGATATGATCCGTTTCATAAACTTCCTGCAAAGCGACGATATCCGCATCAAGCGCTTTTAAGGCAGGCGCCAACTTCACAAATCTTTCTTCCACAAAATCTGCTGGTTTAAAGACAGTTACTCCAAAGTAACGCAGGTCAAGCAGCCCCACATTAAAGGTAACAATTTTGAATGTGTCCTGCGTTTCACTGAGCTTCGGCGTTTCAAGATTATCGGAAACGCTCTCTCTTGAAATAAAAAATTCAAAAGCTGCAATGAGCGCCAGAATAATCAAAAGAACGAAAATAAAACGTTTGGTAAATGTATAAACAATCGACATAACTACCCCTGCCTCCAAGCTTGCTTCTTCAATGTATAAGGCAGGGTTTCTATTTCTGAAAACTTATATTGCTTTTCTTCTGCGGAACACTTGTTGCACCGCCTTTATTCTAAGAACGAACAACAGGCCTAAAATACCGCCGTAAACAAGCGGCTCTATCTGAAAGCCTTTCCGCATCATCACAAAGTGAATGATTACCAACACACCTACAACATAAACCGCTTTGTGAAGCCGCTGCCAACTCTTCGCGCCCATACGCTTGATCCAGCCCTGCGTGCTGGTTACCGCAAGCGGAATAAGAAGCAGAAACGCCCCCAAGCCCACAGTAATGTATAGCCGCTTCAGCACATCCTGCCAAAGCTCAGCCCAATCAAAGAGCATATCAAGCCATACATAACTGATGATATGCAGGCATACATAAAAGAAGGCAAAAAGCCCTATCATACGCCGGAATAATACTGGCTTAGGGGATTTTATAAGCTTTGAAAGCGGTGTTAACGCCAGCGAGATCAACAGAATCCGCATGGCCCAATCACCCGTAAAACGGTTTGATGTTTCCTGCGGATTAAAACCCAGATCATTGGGCAGATACTGAAACGCCTGATACCAGTTCCATGAGAGCCATACAGCCGGGATAAGCATAAGGACAAACACAATTGGTTTGCCCACCATGCGCAGTTGTTTATTCGTGATCCTCATCAGCAGCCTAGTAGAATTTTCTCAAATCCATACCATCATACAGATGTGCAACCTGTTCGCCATAGCCATTAAACTTCAGTGTTTTCCGGCGACCAAATTCACCAATGCGGCGTTCCCGTGCCTGGCTCCAGCGTGGGTGGCTAACTTCAGGGTTCACATTGGAATAAAAACCATATTCCTGCGGCGCTGAAATATTCCAGCTGGTTGGAGGCTCTTTATCTGTAAGCGTGATGCGCACAATTGATTTAATGGATTTATAGCCATATTTCCATGGCACCACGAGGCGAAGCGGCGCACCATTCTGGTTCGGGATTTCTTTCCCGAACAGGCCAACTGCAATAAAGGCCAAATCATTCATCGCTTCATCAATGCGCAGACCTTCAACATAAGGCCAATCAAGCACGCGGCTTCTAAGGCCGGGCATTTGTTCCCTGTCTGCCAGTGTTTGGAACGCTACATACTTGGCACCGTTTTGAACACCAACCTTTTCAAGGATTTTTCTGAGCGGCACACCAATCCACGGAATAACCATGGACCATGCCTCAACACAGCGAAGGCGGTAAATCCGCTCTTCAAGCTGGTTCATGTCTACAAGGTCTTCAAACGCGTATGTAGCAGGCTTGTCTACAAGGCCGTTCACTTCCACGGACCATGGCTGTGGCTGCAGGCGCCAAGCATTCCGGGCAGGATCACCTTTACCGACACCAAATTCATAATAATTGTTATACTGTGTTACCGCTTGCTCTGGCGTGAGTGCATCACCCGCTGTGAAATCTGTCTGACGGTACTTCAGTTCTTTAAGAACGCGTTTTTCGTCTGCTGTGAACGCGCCAGCCCCTACAGAAGCCAGGCCCGCTATGCCCGCTGTAGCAGCCGCGCCAGTGATAAACTTCCGGCGGTTCAGGTAAAGACTTTCACTGGTTACGCTGTTTTCTTTCAGCATCCAGCTTTTTGATTTTTTAATAAACATGTGCACTCTCTCCTTATCTCATAAGATAAAGATCAGCGCTTTTCAGTCCAGTCACGTCTGCTTGGCATTTTCGTGATCATACACCTACCTGCAAGCCTCTGATATTACGCTGTAATGGCTGGATAATAAGGCGTTTTAGACAGATCGGTCTTATTAATTCACTTGATTAATCTTTGGTTTGGCTTATTGCATACGGGCGAACTTTCTGTGGGGGAAAGGAAATCGCCACCTAATAGTGCAGATAACAATTTACAGTCATTCATTTGGCAGGTTTTCGGCTGAAAATCTGAGAATCACGTGAATGAACATATGTTTTGAGCGTTTTGAGTGGGTATGAATAAAATATTATCCGGTTTTAGATCTTCAGCTGCCACTGAACGGCTGATAGACACGTGGTTATCATTGCCGCGGGAAGCTGGTGCACTATGCCCCAAAAAGTCGGTATTCTCTCCCACCTCACTTGGAAAACATCTTAATCAGGTAGTGTTATTCGAACATCTAGGCCCCAGAGAAATTATGATACGTGTTATCGGCACAGGTATTCAGGGCTACCTGCATGAAAAAATGACAGGCAAAAACCTTTTTGACCTGCTGCCACCCGAACATGTGATGGCTTATTCACATTATTATAAAAACCTTAGAGAGCTTCCTTGCGCGGGTTCCACGGAGCGTCCTTTACGGGGTAAAAACGGTACTGTGTTCCTAGCCTGTACAGTCCACCTGCCGCTAACAGATGAAGCAGGCAATGTGCGCTATTATCTTGGTATGACCCAAGCATCCCCTATCCCAAAGCACTTTACTGATTACCGAAGTGTAGGCATTACAGCAGCAAATAACTTAAGTATTTCTTATTCAGATATTGGCGCCGGCATTCCAGAAGAAGAAACATACTATATCACTCGCGCTGCCATTTAATTGTACAACTCTGTTTAGTAAATATTCACTTTTCGTCTTTAGATTTTAATTCACTATCTGTAAGATGTCTGTAGTGATTACTTATGAGTAAGTTGGGTGTTCAATATGGAGCAATTTTTCTTCTCTGAAACGACACGGTATATATTTGCCATGTGGAAGAACGCCGCTCTTCAGTCTCCCCATATCTGTCCTCACCGCAGCGACATCAATTTTGAAGCGCTTCCTTCTGAGCATGAAGCCAACACAGCCCTGCTCGCATACATTGATACTGATACCATTATTATCGCCCGGTGCGGTGCTAACATCACCAGAAACTTAAAGCAGGACATAAGCGGCCATAATATTCTGGCCTATCGAGATAAAGAAAAGCAGCTCTATGAAATCGATTACTATGAGCGCCTTGTGAAAACACCAGCAATAGGCTTCATTGAAAGGCAAATCAGCGATATCAACGGCAGGAAAGCCACGCTATCCAGCCTTCACCTACCGATGGCTGATTATAATGATGAAGTAACTTATCTGTTTTCCATTTGCTCCACACATATTGACGGAAAACCTATAGAGGACCCAGCACTTACCATTATCCCGCAATCTCGGGTCATTCGTTCAGATTATATGCCACTGGATCAAATTATCTGGCCGAGAACCTAACGCACCTCAATAAAAAAGGCCAACCCGCAGGCTGGCCTTTCCTTAAGTGTTGTTCTAGCGCTTAAGCACGCTGGAAATCATATACACTGCCAATTTTCAGAATTTGGGTAAGCTCATCAAGCGCTGTAAAGTTTTCTTCCATCAGGCTTACATCACCCAGATCTTCCGGCATCACACGGTCACGGTAATGCTTCTTCACCCATGTACGCAGGCTACCCAAGAGATCATCCGTAATAATGCTGTTTGAACCCATCGCTGCGATATCATCATCTGAAAGCGCTACACGAAGACGGAGACACGCTGGGCCACCACCATTACGCATGCTTTGGCGCACATCCATATAATCAGCATTGGAAATCGGTCCACCGCTTGCCACAAGTTCATCCACATAGGCCTTAGTAGACGCAGTTTCTTCCACCTCTGTTGGAAGGATAAGGGTCATACCGTCGCGGCCCGGCGTGCTAATGAGCTGGCTATTAAACAGATAGGATGAAACCGCATCTGCCATTGGAACCTTGGCAGCGGGCACTTTCACAAACTGCATTTCCACATCGCCCATGGCTTTCTGGATTTGCTCGCAAAGGAAGGCTGGATCTTCAAATGCTTCTTCATGATAGAAGAAAACATTCTTGTTACACACGGAAACCACATCGTTATGGAACGCACCAGCGTTAATCGCTGCCGGGTTCTGACGAACCAGCAGCATTTTATGTGGGTTCACACCGTGCTGCGCGAAAATAGAATGGCAACTTTCCAGTGTCTGGCGCCCTGGGTAGGTAAGATCATCCGCTTTTTCAAAAGCACCACGACCGTAAACAAACAGGGAAACACCAACTTCACCATAATCTGCGCAGAAACGGTTATGGTTCGCAGCGCCTTCATCGCCCATATGCACACCACCAGGGATTGGCGCATGGTGCGCAAAACGCCCCCCTTCAGGGAACATAGCCGCGAGGATACGGCCTGTTGTTGGCGCCTCAATTGAACGGTGATACATCGCGGCAAGGTTCGCTGGCGTGAAATGCGTTCTACCGTCCGCCGCATCAGGCGCTGGCGTTACTGTAGCCGCATTCGCTGTCCACATCGTGCTTGATGACGACAGATTCGCCACAAGCGCCGGATTGGCGCGGTAGGCATTCACCAGAATTTCAGCATCGGTTCCAGTAAAGCCCAAGTTACGAAGCGTTGAAATATGAGGGCGATCATGCGGAGGCAGGATACCCTGTGTCATACCCAAATCACGCAAGTGCTGCATTTTATCAAGGCCCTGAAGCGCACCCTCGCGTGGGTTGGCTACCATGCCCTTGTGCTTTGCAGATGCTACGTTACCGTAGGAAAGGCCCGCATAGTTGTGCGTAGCACCCACAAGGCCATCAAAGTTAACTTCTTGCCAGTTCGCCATTATGCATCTCCACCAAGTTTAAGGCCTTGCGGCATTGCAGCTACTTCAACCTTACCTTCAGCATTTTCCATGCTTGCTACTGCAAATGAACAGTAATCCGCCGCATAGTAAGCGCTTGGACGGTGATTGCCTGACCAGCCAATGCCGCCAAACGGTGCTGTAGAAGCAGCGCCTGTAAGTTGCTGGTTCCAGTTTACGATACCAGCACGAGCACGTGGGTAGAAGCTTTCATAAAGATCGCGGTTATCTGAAATCAGACCCGAAGCAAGACCATATTTGGTATTATTCGCTTCCTTCACCGCTGCTTCAAAATCCGCAACGCGTGTTAACTGAAGCATTGGACCAAATACTTCCTCGTCAGGCACATCCGAAGCGTTCGTTACATCGACAAGACCCGGTGTGAGATAAGCATCACCACGATCCATCCGCTTTACTTCGCGGATGGCTGTCGCCCCAGACGCAATCAAGCCTTCCTGTGCCTTAAGAACAAGATCAGCGGCGTGCGCAGAAACAACAGGCCCCATAAATGGCTGTTCGTCATCGCCCCAGGCGCCTACTTCAATTTTATCCATCGCAGAGGCAAGTGCGTCAACGAATGCATCACCTTCTGCGCCTACAGGCACGATAAGGCGGCGCGCGCATGTACAGCGCTGACCCGAGCTTACGAAGGCGGAAAGGATCGTCATAACCGCAGCGGCCTGTGTATCTGCCGCTTCATGTACGATCAGAGGGTTATTGCCACCAAGCTCAAGCGCCTGAATGATATGTGGGCGATCAAGAAGTGCGCGGGAGATTGCCTGCCCCGTTTTTGCACTACCTGTGAAGAGAAGACCATCAATACCCTCTGCTGATACAAGCGCTTCACCTGTCGCGCGGCCACCCTGTACAAGGTTCAGTACGCCTTTAGGTAGACCTGCCTCTTCCCATGTCTTCACCATAAGCTCAGCAACAGCTGGTGTTATCTCACTTGGCTTAAATACAATTGTATTGCCCGCGATTAGCGCTGGTACTATGTGACCATTCGGCAAATGGCCAGGGAAGTTATACGGACCAAACACCGCCATAACGCCGTGCGGACGGTGCGTCAGGCGCGAACGAATAGCACCGTTTACCGCTTCTCGTGTACCTGTGCGTTCTTCAAATGCCTTGAGCGAAATTTCAATTTTATTCGCCATTGCCGTTGCTTCGCCCGTTGCATCCCAAAGTACTTTACCAGCATCTTTTGCAACAAGTTCTGCCATCTCGGCTTTGCGCTCTTTCAGTAGTTCACCATATTTGCGGATGATCACTAAACGATCCTCAAGGGACGTAAGCGCCCAATCGTCAAACGCATCTTTAGCTGCATCCACAGCGGCTTGAACCTGATCAGATGTTGCTTCTTTACCGCTCCAGATCACTTCATTATTTGAAGGGTCAAACGAGCTGAATTCCTGGCCGTTTCCATCAAGCCAGTTACCACCAATAAATTGTGTCATGATTATTCTCCGGCTTTTGGTGTGATTGGGTCAACTGGGGCATACCGCATTGCATCCCCTTCTTTCAGTTCAAGTACTGAAGCTGCTTCAGATGGCAGCCACAGGCCGCTTGTACCTTCAACCACATTCGTCAATGTCACGCGGAAATTATCCAAAACAGGGTTGCAGGCAAGATGCATTGGATCATGACCTTCGCCGTCAACACAGCCGCCAAGGGCTCCCATCACGCTTTTGCGCGCGGTCCAGATAGCGTTTTTCTGAACAACCATCTCAGGGCCAGCATCAAAAATATCAACCGCACCTGAGAAGTGGAAACCTTCTTTTTCGAGAAGGCGCTTCGCCGGTGCTGCACCATCATGCGGGCGCCCAATCACATCACGTGCTTCTTTTGGCAGAAGTGCAGTATAAATCGGATGCTTTGGCATGAGGTCAGAGATGAACTGGCTGTTGCCACGACCATTGATTTCGTCAGCCACGGTGAAATCCATACCAAAGAAATGGCGGCCAATTGCTTCCCAAAATGGGCTTTCGCCATTTTCATCAACCCAACCACGGATTTCCGCGATAACCTGCTCACCAAACCGTTTCGGATGTGAAGCGATAAGCATATAACGTGCTTTTGCAAGCAATTTACCAAGCTTACCAACATGGTGATAATCAGGGTTAAGGAACAGGGTCGCCATCTCTGTAGCCCCTGTGAAATCATTCGACAGCTGCAAAAGCTGTGTGTCTACACGCATTTCCGGCTCTTTACTAAGCTGCGCCTGATGCAGAATGCGGTAGCTGTAGAAAGGTTTATCAAGGCCAACATTCACAATAAGTGCACTTGTGCCTGCGATTTTACCCTTTTCAGTATCTTCCAAAACCAGCAAATAGCCGTGTTTATCACTGCTCCCCTCGGGCAATGAAAACGCGGTAATTGAATCTTCTATTTTTTCCTGAAGTGCGGGACGGTGTGCTGGTAAAGTTGTTAAACCTGTCCCTGTTTTATGGGCGAGTTCCATCAGCCCATCGAGATCGTCTAAACGTACGGGTCGAACCACAAACATGTGATTTTTCCTTATGTTTTGTGGGCTTCTCTCGCGTCCTCACCTGTTTTGCGCAAGAAAATCCCTAGCGTCCGGGCAACTTGAAGGGCCCCGGTTGCCTACGGCCTGATTTTCTTAATCAGGCCTTAGCTTTCACAACATGATCAAGTTGACCACTGGCAAAAGCCATCAGAATAAGCGCTGAAAGTTTTGCGCGTTCTGAAAAACTGTCTGCAACAACAAACTCATCTGCTGAATGGATCATACCACCACGAACACCGAGCGTGTCTACATTTGGAAGGCCAGCCGCCGCGAGGTTATTTCCTTCGCAACAACCACCTGTAGGAACATAATTGATATCAATACCAAGTTCCAGCCCACAAGCCTTAATAGCGTCCATAAGTTTCAGGTTCGCGTCAGATAAAGCTTTCGGAGGCCTGTTGATACCACCATGGAGTATAACTTCAAACCCATCTTTAGTATTACCACGTTCGACAATGGCTTTTACTTGCTCTTCAAACCAAACTGCATCCTCAGGCTCTTTAAGGCGGACATTGAATTTGCACCAGGCTTTATCAGGCACCACATTTGGCGCTACGCCGCCACTGATCACAGCGGGGTTTACCGTAAGTTCCGGCCTGCCGCCTGTAAGTGCAGCCAATTCACCAATCATCTCGGAAAGCAGCACGACTGCATTACGGCCGTTATGGAACTCGCGCCCCGCATGTGCCGCCTTACCATTCACGATAAGAGAATAGTTACCACTGCCCTTACGCGCACCAGCAAGCGTACCGTCCGCAAGTGCGGGTTCATACGTCATACCAATATCAGCAGTTTTAGCGCGTTCAGCCAATACCTTTGCAGAGGCAAGAGAGCCTGTTTCTTCATCTGGCGATAACAGGATTTCCCACCCTACGGACTGTGCGAGTGGTGTTTCTTCAAATGCCATCAGGGCATTCAACATCACGAGAATGCCACCCTTCATATCTGCCACACCTGGGCCGTTCAGGGTGTTATCATCGAGCCATGTTGTGGTTTGAAACGGATGATCAACCGCAAACACCGTATCTGTATGCCCCGTCATCAACACCTTTCGGTTCGCCTCTGGGCGTTTAAAAATACGAATTGTCCGGCCATTTTTAACCGTTACAATTTCCCCTGCCGCATTTACCAGTTCACCATCATCAAGCTGAATCAGCTCAATTTCAGCGCCGAGCGGTTCAAATGCTTTAATGATAATTTCTTCCATTTTGGCAAGGCCATCAAGATTCCGGCTACCGCTGTTGATGTGCGACCACTTGATAACGGTATCAACCATCTCTTGTTGTCTGGAATTGATATGCTGAAGAGCCGCTTCACAAGCTTGCCAATTCGGCATGGACGTTGGGGTAATTGTCATTCTGTCCCTATAATCTTTGGGTGATTATTTAAAAAGTTTGTAACGTCTTTAATAAGCCAAACGCAACACTTAAGGCACAATACCGATAAACTAGTTTCATAAACCCTCCTTTCACCGCACCGAAAACTCATTTCACCGCATACCTCCCAGTTCAACTTTCAGTTAGGCTATGGTGAAACTATGGAAGTTTGGGTAATAAACACCACATATAATAACACTTCCACACAGTGGGTTTCGGTTCATAACAACACGACAAACCGATTTAGTATAAGCGAGGATAAAAATGAAAGCACTAATCGTCGACAGCGAAGAAATCTTCAGACTCTCTCTCAGGGAGGTGGTCGCAGTTTCAGCATCATTCACAGATATTATAGAGGCAGGTTCAGAACATGAGTTTTTGGCAAAAACAGCTGCTCATACCGATCTGTCATTGATCATTCTGCACCCAGACAGCCTTTCCAAGCAGGGAGAAGACTGGGTTAAACTTATTCGCCGCCTGTATCCAGGAATTGCAATTGTAACAGTTGCCAATGATACACATGTTCCTGAAAGCCGCTGGATGGGCACACTAACTGTGCCGCGTACAGCATCTGTAAATACTATGATCACAACAGTTCGCCGCGCTATGCGCCTGCCAACTGACAGTACTGCTGGCCATTACGGCAAGGTAAAAGCGCCGAATCTACACGCAACATCATCGAACGATTTCAGCCGTTTCCAAGAAAACATCCCAGCGACAACGGCCAATGAAGGCGTAGACCTGAACCGCCTATCCTACCGCCAAAAACAAATTTTAGCGATGGCAGCTGATGGTCTTCCAAACAAAGAAATCGCAGCACGCCTTAATATCGCAGAAGGTACAGTGAAAGCACATATGCATTCTATCTTTAAAGTGCTTGGTGTTTCCAACCGTACTCAAGCAGTTATCCGCTACGGTGCTTCAGGCAAGCCAATGGGCCCAAACGGTACACCTAGCCCGGAATACCGAGCCTCTGCCATATAAAAAGGGGCCCGAAAGCCCCTCTTCATTTTATTCTCGCTTATTGAGGCGATCTGTTTACAGGTCGCCCGATAGGTGTTTGATAACGCCTGAGAAATCCACGCCACCGTTACCAGCATCATTCATAGCTGTGTAAATCTCTTCACTTAACTTACCAAGCGGTGTATTGGCACCAGTGCTACCCGCGGCCTCCATTGCAAGACGCAAGTCTTTCAGCATCAGTGCAGTTGCAAAGCCTGGATTATAATCCTTATTCGCTGGTGATGTTTCAACTGGGCCAGGTACTGGGCAATAGCTCGTTAAAGACCAACACTGACCAGATGCGTTTGATGCCACATCGAAGAAGGTTTGATCATCAAGGCCAAGCGAACGGCCAAGATTAAAAGCTTCAGACACACCAATCATAGAAATCGCCAGCAACATGTTATTACAGGCCTTCGCCGCTTGCCCATTACCGGACTGGCCGCAATGCACAATCTTTGCTCCCATTGGATCAAGGATTGGCTCAGCAGATTTGAAAGCTTCCTCAGTACCGCCCACCATAAAAGCAAGCGTGCCAGCAGCCGCGCCGCCAACACCACCAGAAACCGGCGCATCAACCATTGTAAAGCCTTTATCAGCAGCCTCACTTGCAACTTCACGCGCTGTTGCCACATCAATTGTTGAGCTATCAATGAAAAGCGCGCCAGCCTTTGCTGCCGTAAACACTTCACCGTAAACAGATTTAACAATCGCACCTGACGGCAACATAGTGATAACCACATCCGCACCTTCAACTGCTTCAGTAACGGCCGCGCAAGCAATACCACCTGCTTCAGTGCATGCAGCACGTACTTCTTCAGACAGATCAAACCCGCGTACAGTGTGCCCAGCACCCAACAGGTTTTTCGCCATCGGCAGGCCCATATTTCCAAGGCCAATAAACGCAACGATACTCATAATCCCAAATCCCTTTTATAGTTCTATTTCTTTGTCGCCGAGGCTTTCAAAATGTGCTTCCACGGCCGCTTCGCTTACATCAGCGAGGTTCGCAGGTTGCCACACTGGCGCGTTATCTTTATCAAGCAAGATCGCACGAACACCTTCGAAGAAATCATTCCCCTTCATCGTGTTACACACAATCCGGTATTCCATTTTCATGTTCTCGCGGAAAGTTTCCATACCCTGCCCGCGTTTAAGCTGCTCGTATGTTACCTTCATGCTGGTTGGTGATTTACCGGACAGGATTTTAAACTGCTTCTGTGCCCATTCACCTTCATCCGCTTTGAGGCTTTCCATGATGGCTTCAACGGATGTACCATCGAAGTGATCATCAATATCATCAAAGTGTGGTGAAAGCGGTGCAGGCTCCGGGTCAGCATGGAACTTCGCAAGCACTTCCGCCGCATCATCATTATCTTTAATCTCAGCCGCAGCGAGTGCATCAATTACCCCATCAACCTTATCGCTTGCCACCACATGGCTTGCGATACCAAGCGCATATAGATCAGCCGCCTTAAGACGCGCGCCCGTAAGCGCAAGGAACATACCCGTTTCACCCGGAAGGCGCGGCAGGAACCAGCCACCACCAACATCAGGGAACAAACCAAGGCCTGTTTCAGGCATTGCGAAAAGCGTTTTCTCAGACGCCACCCAGAAATCCCCGGGGATAGAAACGCCAACGCCGCCGCCCATCGTAATCCCATCAACAAAGCTGATGTATGGTTTCGGGAATTCATCAATGGCTACATTCATCAGATATTCTTCATGGAAGAATTCACGCCACTCTTCTGTGCCAGCTTGATAAGATTTGCAAACCTTCACAACATCGCCGCCAGCACAGAATGCTTTCTCGCCAGCACCCACAACCACAACCGCATGAACAGAGGGCTTGGTTGCCCAATCAGCAAGCTGTGCTTTGATAAGCGTTGCCATGCCGCCAGTTAAGCTATTCAGCGCTTTCGGGCGGTTAAGCGTTATCAGGCCGATATTGCCGCGGGTTTCAAATAATACTTCTGCGTCACTCATACTCTTAATCCTTCAATAGTGCCCGGCTGATAACAACGCGCATAATCTCGTTTGTACCTTCAAGGATTTGGTGCACACGAAGATCGCGCAGAATGCGTTCGATCGGGTAATCCTGCAGGTAGCCGTAACCACCATGAAGCTGCAGTGCGTTATTCACCACATCAAAGCCTGTGTCAGTGGCAAAACGTTTTGCCATCGCAGCAGCTGATGCAGCATCTGGCGCTTTGTTTGAAACCTTCTGCGCAGCTGCATAAAGAAGTAAGCGAGCTGCCTCAAGCTCTGTTGCCATATCAGCGAGTTTGAACTGGGTTGCCTGAAAATCAGCGATTGAACGGCCAAACTGCTTGCGGTCTTTTGTGTAAGCTACAGCTTCATCCAGTGCACGCTGGGCACCGCCGATAGAACAAGCACCGATATTAAGACGGCCACCATCAAGGCCCATCATCGCAATTTTGAAACCCTGCCCTTCAGCACCCACAAGATTGCTTGCTGGAATGCGGCAATCATCAAACATAACAGCAGCGGTTGGCTGGCTGTGCCATCCCAGCTTCTTTTCCTGCGCACCAAAGGATAGACCCGGTGTGTCTTTTTCAACAACAAAGCAGCTGATGCCTTTTGCGCCATCGTCAGAAGTGCGGGCCATCACTACATAAACATCACTTTCACCGCCGCCTGAGATAAAGGCTTTGGCGCCATTCAGCACATATTCGTCACCGTCTTTAACAGCCTTGGTTTTAAGGGCTGCAGCATCAGAACCAGCACCCGGCTCTGTAAGGCAATAACTTGCAAGCTTGTTAAGGGTAGTCAGGTCACCAAGGAAACGGTCGCGTTGGCCTTCTGTACCAAACTCATCAATCATCCATGTAGCCATATTATGGATAGAAATCATCGCGGCAGTTGAGGGACACCCTTGTGAAAGCTGTTCAAAAATCAGCACAGATTCAACGCGGCTTAGCGCGCAGCCACCTGCTTCTTCACTAATATAAATGCTGCCAAAACCCAGCTCGCCCGCTGCTTTCGCCACATCACGTGGCCAAACCTTTTCTTCATCCCAAATATGCGCGTTTGGGGTGATCATATCAGCGGTGAAGCTGCGCGCCATTTCCTGGATAGCACGCTGATCTTCGTTAAGTGAAAAATCCACTCTAGTGTCCCTTCAGTACTTTTACTTATTACTTTTCCGCAGCCAGATGCTTCTCAAGGAAAGCAGCAAGCCTGCGGCCATATGTTATGCGGTTTTTCATTTTGCGGACTGAATGCCCTTCATCAGGGAAACGCAGATACTCCACTTCAAAACCATTATCTCTAATAACTTTTACCATGCGGTCAGATTCTGTAACCGGATCACGCGGATCATTCACACCATGCTCGAAGAACATCGGTGCCTTGATGCGGTGCGCGTTATTAATCGGTGAATTCTCGGCATAAAACTTCTGCCATTTTTCTTCACGGATATCGCCATATTCAATAAGGTCGCTCGCCTTAAGGCCCGGCGAAGCTTCTTCAAGCGCGCGTACCCAGTTAGATACACCAACAAAAGAAGCACCAGCTTTAAAGGCTTCAGGGTAAAGGCCCATAACGGCATTCACCATATAACCGCCATAAGAACCGCCCATAACGGCAGCACGGTCACCGTCCACACGGCCATCTTCTTTCATCCATGCGATGGCATCAGCAAGATCCCGCACGCTATCACGGCGCTTTTCCATATTATCGAGGCGAGCGTATGTTTTACCAAATCCTGTGGAGCCGCGGACATTGATATCTAGAACAGCAATGCCTTTACCAACCAGATACTGGGTTCTGCCCAGCCATACAGGGCGCGCCTGTGCGGTTGGCCCGCCGTGTACATCCACCACAACAGCGGGCTTCTTCACACCCTTCGGCAGATAGAGAAGGCCCTGAACCGTAACGCCGTCACGCGCCTTAAAAGTGATAGACTCTGGCTTCACCATCGTTGCCGCATTAAGGCCCGCTAGATTAGAAGCATAAACCTGTTCTACATCACCGGATTTTACATCCCAAACAAATACATCTCCCGGGCGGTCAAAGGCAGAAATACGAACGGAAAGTTTTGAACCTTCGCTCCATGATGTGCTGTACACACCGTCTGGTAGTTCAGCAGTTTTCACCATCTTGCCTGTCTTCACGTTCATCACATGAAGCTTGCTATAACCACCATGGTTAGTTTGCCACGAAAGATATGTTTTATCGCCGTTCAGGCGCACGGCTTCAACGTCATGATCACCTTCATACAGGGTGGTAACCTTGCCGCTTGCCAGATCATATTTCGCGAGCGCCGTATATTCGCGGTCCTGATTGGTTGAATAATAGAAGTGCGAACCATCCGCAGCCCAAGCAAACCCTTGATAAGCTGAAGAAACCTCTGGTTTAAACAGCGTTTTCAGTTCTTTGTTTTTTGTATTCAAAAGGAATACATTATTTGCGTCTTCACCCACCGTTTGGGTGATAATCAAATGGTCACCATTTGGCTGATAACTCGCTGGGAAATAACCGAACTCAGCCTGAAACAATAAACGGCTTTCACCCGTTGCTGTATCAGCTTCGTAAATATCAAAATCACGGCCATTACGTTCAGTGGATGCAAACGAGAATTTACTGCCATCAGAGGAGAAGCTACCGAAACGGCGGAAAGCATCAGAAAACGGCATTAACTGACGTTCTGAAAGGCCATCCCGTTTCATCATGTAATAAGCTTCGCGCTCATCACCGTTGTTATCCGCACCGTAAATCAGGTGTTCACCATCAGGGTGCCACCGGAAGAAAGTAACCCCGTTACCGTAAGTAAGCTGCTTTGGCTGGCCGCCTGCTGCATCCATAATCCACAGCTGCGGGGAGCCAGTTACGTTTGATGTGAAAGCAAGAGATTTACCATCTTTTGAAAGGGCTGTGCCACCCGCACCGCGCACCATAAGAAAACGCGTAATATCCGCAGGCATCTGACCTGCCAAGCCAACATCTACCGGTGATACCTTTGGCGTATCTTCAGGATACGGCCAATTGGTGTGATCATCCGCTAGCGCGGTTAATGCCAATAGCGATACGCTCAGCACTTTCAAAAAATGTTTCATCTCATGTCTCCCCGATCGAGCTCTATAATCCCCAAACTCCCAACTAAGAAAAGCGGCGCCGAAGCACCGCTTAATTCTTTATGCATTACCGATTAATCGATTTTGTTGCCGTTTGCGTCCCAAACTTCAACATTACCGATACCAAGCTCTTTAATGCCTGCTTCGATGTTTGCACGATCACCAACAATCAACCATGTAAGCTGGCCCGGCTTCATTGTTGCCTGAGCTTGCGTTTTAATCGCATCGATATTCAGTGCTTCATATTTGCCCTTCAGGCTTGGCACATAATCATTGCCGCGACCAAAACGATCATTTGAAAGCAAGCTACCAAGAACCGCACCAGCCGTTTCGTACTGGCCTGGCATCTGGCTTGTGTTCTTCACGATCAAACGAGAAAGCTCTGCTTGGGTTGCTGGGTTATCACCAAGGTAACCATCGAACTCTTTCATAAGCTCAGCGATAGATTCTTTGGTCTTATCCGTTTGTACTGGTGCATAAACCAGCATCATACGCTGACCACGAGCATCTGTTGTGAAAGTATAAGCGCCGTATGCCCAGCCTTTATCTTCACGGAGGTTCATGTTCACACGGGATGTGAACTCACCACCAAGGATATCAGTCGCCATCTGCTGGCTCATGTTGTTTTCATCACCAGTTGCAGGGAACAGGTGGCCCGCAAGGATAAGAGACTGCGGTGAGCCCGGCTTATCCATGATGATAACACGCGCATTTTCAGGCAGTGCAGCTTCCCCAATGTTCTTTGTTGGAACCGCCGACGCTGGCGCAGCCCAATCGCCAAATGTTTTTTCAAGTTCTGCTGTTGCTTCATCCAGTGTGATATCACCAACCATAAAGATTGTCGCGTTATCTGGGCGGATCCAATCAGTGTGGAATTTCACCAGATCATCACGTGTCATACCACCGATGGAATCTTCAGTACCGGAACCTGTGTAAGGAACACTGTATGCATGGCCATCACCATAAAGCATTGCTGGCAGCGTGCGCAGTGCAAGCTGAACAGGGTTTGCTTTTTCCTGACCAATACCAGCGATCCAGCGCGGTTTCAGACGGTCAATCTCGCCTTGATCAAAGGCTGGATTACGAACGATATCCGCGGCAAGCGCCAGTGTTTCACCGAGGTTTGCTTTAAGCGCAGAAACGCTCACTGTGCTCATATCAAGGTTTGAACCAGTACCAATGTTTGCACCAAGGCTTTCTGCTTCCGCGGAAATTTCAAGCGACGAACGTGTTGCTGTACCTTCATCCATCATGGAAAGCGCGAAGCTTGATGTACCTAGTGGGCGGCCAGCATCAGCTGCATAACCAGCATCAAACTGCATTGCCATTGTTACAACCGGCACTGTTGGGCGGTTTGCAACGACAACCTTCATGCCGTTTGAAAGCGTTGCTTCCTGAATTTCAGGGAATGTCAGATCAGGCAGTGAACCAACATCTGGAAGGCCAGTCGAACGATCAACTGTTGAAGCGGTTGTTGTATATTTCGGTTGTGGGCGCATTGTGATTTGGTAATAACCTTCACTCAGCCAGCGATCAGCAGCGTTTTTCACTTCTGCTTTTGTCGCCATGTTCATCCAGTTCAATGTTTTCACATAGAAACCAGCATCACCGGAATAAAGTTCAGCCTGCGCAAGCGCCGTACCTTTACCACCGAAACCACCAATCTGTTCCAGACCGCGGATACGGTTAGCAAGAATGCTTGTTTTCGCACGCTTCAACTCATCATCCGTTGGGCCTTCAGCGAAAAACTTTTCAAGTTCAGCGTTGATCAGTTCTTCTGCTTTTTTCTCATCTGCGTCTGGCTTAAGATCAACAGTGATTTCAAACATAGAAGCAAGCTCAAGCGGGTTAATGCCCACATTCACGCTTGTTGCCAATTGGTTGTTATAAATCAGTGCCTGATAAAGACGTGAGTTTTTACCGCCGCCCAGAATTTCTGAAGCAAGGTTCAGCATGTAGGCGTCTTTATCGTTCCGCGTTGCCACAGCCCAGCTACGCGCGATGCGTGTTTGCGGTGCTGTTGGATCAACCATTTCTTCAATGGTGTTATTTGCGCGCGTTGGAATCCATGCTTTATGCTGCTTAAGCGCTGGGCCCGCCGCGATATCACCAAAGTATTTTTCCATCAGTGGCTTAGCTGTTGCCACATCAATATCACCAGCAAGAACAATAACAGTATTCGCTGCACCGTAATATTCTTTAAACCAGTTTTTCACATCATCAAGAGACGCGTTTGAAAGATCTTCCAGAGAACCGATTGTGGAATGACGGTATGGGTGACCAGGAGGGAAAAGGCCCTCAAGCTGGCGGTATTCATACTGGCCGTATGGGTTATTATCGCCTTGGCGTTTTTCGTTTTGTACTACACCGATTTGCTCATCCAGCTTGTCTTGCGTTACCGCGCCAAGCAGGTGGCCCATCCGGTCACTTTCCATCCACAGCGCCATTTCAAGTGCGGGTGTTGGAACATTTTCAAAATAGTTTGTACGGTCAAACCATGTTGTACCGTTCATCGCTGTTGCGCCTACGGCTTCAAATGGCTTGAAGAATTCATCATCATAGTTTTCAGAGCCGTTGAACATCAGGTGTTCAAACAGGTGTGCAAAACCAGTTTTGCCTGTTGGCTCATCTTTAGAACCCACATGGAACCATACACCAACGGATACGATCGGCGCTTTGCGGTCTTCATGCACAATTACGCGCAGGCCGTTATCCAGTGTGAATTTTTCATAACCAAGGTGGAATTCAGTATCGAGGCCAGCTGTACGTGTTTCGGCCACAGCTTCGGCAGCAGTTGCTGTAGTATTTGACGCTTCTGGCTGGCATGCAGCGAGCGCAGAAAGCGCAACAGCGCCCATTAAAATTGTTTTAAGTTTCATTAGACTTGTCTCCCCGCTAATGGTGATAAGGGGGATATATTCCCCCATTACCTAGTCTAGCAAAACAGAAATACCTTACAGTTTTTCTGTATGCGCTAAAATAAGTACCCGGCAGCCTCGGCTACCGGGTAAAATACAATTTAGCTATTAAGTGTCGGAATTACAAACTCTGCACCCGAACGAATGCCCGTTGGCCAGCGTGACGTTACTGTTTTTGTTTTTGTATAGAAACGTACGCCTTCCATGCCGTGCTGGTTGATGTCACCAAAGGCAGAGTTTTTCCAGCCGCCAAATGTGTGGAACGCAAGCGGCACAGGGATCGGCACATTCACGCCAACCATACCAACTTCAACGCGGTTTACATATTCGCGTGCTGTATCACCATCACGGGTGAAGATCGTTGTACCATTACCAAACTCGTGGATTGTTGGTAGTTCAGCGGCTTCATCAAAAGATTTAGCACGCATGATCTGAAGCGTCGGGCCAAAAATCTCTTCTTTGTAGGTGCGCATTTCAGGGGTTACGTTATCGAACAAGGAACCACCAAGATAGTAACCGTTCTCATAGCCTTCCTGATCATTTTTGAAATCACGACCATCAACAACAACAGTTGCGCCTTCTTGCTCAGCAAGATCAAGATAGCCTTTAACTTTCGCCATATGCTCAGCTGTTACAAGTGGGCCCATTTCTGCTTCAGCATCCATTGAGTGGCCGATTTTCAGCGCTTCAACACGTGGCTTCAGCATCTTCACAAGCTTGTCGGCAACTTCATCACCCACACACACAGCTACAGAGATCGCCATGCAGCGCTCGCCCGCTGAACCATATGCCGCACCAATAAGGGCATCAGCAACCTGATCAAGATCAGCATCAGGCATGATAACCATGTGGTTTTTCGCGCCGCCCATAGCCTGACAACGTTTGCCATTTGCTGTTGATGTTGCGTAAACATACTGTGCAATTGGTGTTGAACCAACGAAGGAAACAGCTTTCACGCGCGGATCTGTACACACAGTATCCACTGCTTCTTTATCACCGTTCACAACGTTAAACACGCCGTCTGGAAGGCCAGCTTCTTTCCAGCAATCTGCAATTAGCATTGGAACTGTTGGGTCTTTTTCAGATGGCTTCAGCACATATGTGTTACCACATGCAATTGCCATACAGCTCATCCATAGTGGGATCATCGCTGGGAAGTTAAACGGCGTGATACCAGCAACAACACCAAGCGGCTTACGCATAGAATACATATCAATACCAGTTGATACGTTATCGTTGAACTCGCCTTTAATCAGGTGCGGGATACCCTGCGCAAATTCAGCAACCTCAAGGCCGCGCTGCACATCACCCTGCGCATCTGAGAATACTTTACCGTGTTCACGCGAAAGCGCCTCAGCAAGCTCATCCTTGCGCTTATAAAGAACATGCACAAGGTTCTGGATAACGCGAGCGCGCTTCACAACAGACGTTGCAGACCACATTGGGAATGCCTTCTCTGCTGTTTCAATTGCTTTTTCTACTTCCGCTTTTGAAGCAAGAGCAACTTTACCAATCTGCTCACCAGTGGACGGATTAAAGATAGGACCAAAACGACCAGAGGTGCCTTCCACCTTCTCGCCAGCCATATAATGATGACACTCGTACATACTAACCTCTTTCTGACTGTGGAGAGCCAACCAAAACCAACACATGCTTAAGGTTTAGCCCTACCCTCCCAAATTCAGCAAGCAGCCTATACCCTGCATAAATGCATGTCACTGAGAAGTTTTGCACCATTCATTGTGCATTTTTGCACAAACTGTTATAGAACTATCATTATGTTTGACTGGAACGATATCCGCTATTTTCTAGAGCTTGCTCGCCGAGGTAAATTATCCTCCGCAGCGCTCAGGCTTGGGGTAGACCACACCACAGTTGCGCGGCGCATCAAAGCGCTTGAAGAAGAACTTGGTGTCAATCTGTTTGAACGTGAAAACCGCGCCTACAAGCTATCTGATGACGGTAGGCGTCTGCTCACGCATGCCGAAAAACTTGAAGCCAGTTCACTAGAACTTCTTCATGATATCACGCCGGAAAGCACTGGCCCCATAGGCACCATTCGTCTTGCGTCCCCAGAAGCTGTGGGCAGCCAATTTCTTGCGCGGCACATGCAGAGCTTCCATGCGCATAACCCCGGCATCGCGCTTGAGCTGGTCGCCGAAACACGCCATTTATCGCTCACCAAACGGGAAGCGGATGCGGCGATTGTGCTCGCAAAACCCCAACACGGTCGCGTGGTCAGCGAAAAACTAGGGGATTACCGACTGCGGCTCTATGCGGCTCCAGCTTACCTCCAGAAACACCCGCCCATTGTGCGACTTACTGATCTACAGCAACACCAGTTCATCTGGTATGTGGATGATTTGCTTCCTGTTCCTGAACTCCAGATGCTGGATAAAGCTATCACCGAGCCCAACATTATCTTCCGCACCACCAGCGTGACAGGCCAAGCCCACGCGGCTGAAGCCGGGCTCGGCATTGCACTATTGCCGTGCTTTGTCGCTGACAGAATGAAATCACTTACAACCGTACTACCGCGAGAGATAAGTGTGATCAGGGAATTGTGGTTGACGATGCACGCGGAACTGGCTGAACGCCCGCACCTAATCAAAATGCGAGATTTCCTAACAGCCCTTATCGCCAGCGAACGCAGAACTTTAGTGGGTGAGCGTTAGTTATTTGCTCTGCTGTTTAGTGGTATCATGCATTTGCCAGAGAACGTTGATAATTTTCCATTCACCATCCACTTTCATCAAATGCATATAGTCAATCCAGTCATCCGCCGTAAGCTTTACTGAAGCAACATTTTGGTCCATGTCCAGTATCTCAATGATCTTTTTCGGCTGTGCCGGAAAACCTTTGCCATCAGCGTTATAGGTTTCAGCAACACGGAGCATGGTTTCCTTCGATGTTTCCATTACAAACGGTTTGCCGTTTTTATCCCGCCAATAAGTACGCTTCTTTAGCTCATCATGCAGCGCGCCTGCCATCTGGCTTGGGTTTGGTTTGTGCTGACTTTCAATATAATCAAGAGCTGCGCGTTTGATTGCTGCTTCATCTGGCACACCAGCCCAAAGCAGCATTGCGGCGGAAAAAACTGTCGTGACATGGGCCATAGTATATCTGCCTTATCCTTTATTTGTTACGACATAACATTACAAAATTTAACAAACAACCCTATACTGTCATTTGCACAAAAAAACTTTACTTTGCCCACCGCTCTATTCGCGTTACCAATTTTATCACGGTTATAGGGAGGGTTCTCATGAAGAAATTTATTACAGGCGCAGCGCTTTCAGCTGTGCTTCTGGCTGGCTCTGCGCTTGCAGATGACAAAAAGAAATACGCCAATCCACCAGTGAAAGAACCACAGGTTTTCACCACTGAAAAATCTGGCACTTTTGGCGGCAAAAAGATTAACTACCGCACCATCGCGGGTGATACATTCACTTATATGGAAAACGGCGAGGCTGACGCCACTTTCTTTGCTTATGAATATATTAAAAAGGATGCGAAAGACCCGTCCACGCGCCCGGTCACATTTGTGTTCAACGGGGGCCCGGGCTCTGCTTCCATGTGGCTGCATATGGGTGTATTTGGCCCAAAGCGCGCAGTTATCCCTAGCGATCCGGATGATGACGGCGCAGCCCCATACAAAGTGATGGATAACCCTGAAACAGTGCTGGATGCTACTGATCTGGTTTTCATTGACCCAATCGGCACCGGCATGAGCCGCTCGCTTGGTGATAACAATCCACAGAAACACTGGGGTGTGCTGGAGGACGGTAAATCTGTTGCACGCTTTATCCGCCAGTGGGTTCAGAACAACAACCGCTGGAACAGCCCCAAGTTCATTGCGGGCGAAAGTTACGGCACTGTGCGTTCTGCTGTTCTTGCGGATGAACTTACCAATCGTCACAATATTGGCCTGAACGGTATTATGCTGATCTCCGCTGTTCTAGATTACCAAAACAGTCGCATTCAGGATGGCAGCATCATGAGCTATGTTTCCTTCCTGCCAAGTTATGCCGCAACGGCCTGGTATCATAACAAACTACCTAACAAACCTGCCAACCTTGAAGCTTTCCTTAATGAAGTGCGCGAATTTGCTGCGGGCGAATATGCCCAAGCACTTATTCAAGGTAATCGTCTGAGCACAGCGCAAGAACAAGCAATCATTGATAAATTGCATGCATACACAGGCCTGAAAAAGCAATATCTGAAAAACACAAACATGCGTATTCACGTCTTCCGTTTCTTCAAAGAACTGATGCGCGACGAAGGCAAAGTGGTTGGCCGCCTTGATAGCCGCTATCTGGGTGAAGAACCTGATGCCGCGGGTGAGTTTTTCTCGGGCGACCCGTTTGCCTATGCATCTGGCAATGCTTTCAATGTAGCGATTAACAGCCACCTGACTGACTTTATGGGCGTTGACTTCTCAAAGCCGGAACTTGGTCGCCGCATTTACAATATGTCGGCGCGCGCTTCTAAAGGCTGGAAATGGAACTGGAACGTATGGGGCAAAAGCGTGCCGAACGGCGGTCGTTTCGTGAATGTGATCCCGTACCTTGGCAAAGCTATGCGCCGCAACAAGGATATGGGTGTTCTCGTAACCAGCGGATATTATGATTTCGCAACACCTTTCTTTGGTGCAGAAAACGCACTGGCGGAAGTAGATATTGTCAAAGACCGCGTGGAATACACATATTACGAAGCAGGCCACATGATGTATGTGCATGAGCCAAGCCGCCTTAAATTCCTGAATGATATCCGCGATTTCATCAAGAAATACGAATAAAGATATCACTCGCTGAATGTTAAAATATGAAGCCCGCTTTGCATTTCGCAGAGCGGGCTTTAACTTGCCCGGAAATCTTCCATAATTGAATGATTAAGGCTATCATCATCAGATGGTTTAACAGCTCTGGACGCAGGGAATATAAGGCGTGCATGCGTTCCTCTTCCCTTCTTGGATGTAAGTTCCACAGTGCCATCATGAAGCCCCATAAAAGTATTCACCAGCGCCAGTCCAAGCCCAGCACCCGCATTATCACCATATACTTTTGAAGCTTGCGCCTGCGAAAATGGCTCCAGTGCTAAATCAATCTCTTCGTTGGTCATACCAACGCCGTGGTCGAACACCTCAAGCACATGGCTACCATCCGTTCGCGCATAGGATTTAACGAGAATTTCGCCACCCTTCTGGGAAAACTTAATCGCATTAGAAAGCAGGTTAAGAAGCATCTGTTTTACGATGCGCTTATCGGCCCACAGCACAAGATCATCTTCTGTTTTAGAGACAAAATAAATCCCCTGTTCGCTAGCTCTGGCCTGCACAATTGGCAAGCAATCCGTTACGAGCGACCGGAGAAAGAACGCTTCCTCAGTGATAGTTATCTGCCCAGCTTCTACCTTTGCTAAATCAAGAATATCATTAATGATACCAAGAAGAAGCTTGCCGCTTTCATGAATATGTTCGGCGTATTCAGCATATTCAGGCACTTCAAGACTGCCGTACACTTTATTATTCATTACTTCAGAAAAGCCGATAATAGCATTTAGAGGCGTTCTAAGTTCGTGGCTCATTTTCGCCAGAAATTCGCTCTTTGCCTGATTGGCTTCACTCGCGGCAACCAACGCTTCCTTAAGCTGTTCACTGCGACGTTTCAGGCTCTCTTCCGCACGTTCACGCTTTTTAATTTCGCTTTCCAGCTTGAGGGTTACATGAAACCATCTTGAAAGCCCAAGACCTGTTAAGAAAACACCAGGGATATACCCAAGCACTGCGACAAGCAGGTTCCATTCCCCTTTATCCGCCATCATCAGCATAAAAGGTTCAAGAAGCGTTTCTTCAAGATAATCTACAAGAGCTGCCAGACTAAGAAGCGCTGTACCAACAAGAATGAAATATACACCACGATCAAGACGCATAACACGTCGGTAACGTGCCAAAATAAGCACAGGGACGATGGAAATGCCTAAAAATATCAGCAAATCAGGATGCAATAGAAAACCCCATATTTGTTCAATAACTTAAAAATACACTAAAATACTTAAAACAACCCGTTAAATACTCAGAAAAATAATACTCAGCACATATTCATAAGCTTCACCCCACAGAGATTATAAATTCTCCTGAAACTTATCTTCCGGATTTTCCGTTACCCGCTGATAGGAGCTTAGCTCGTCATATGCTTCTGCGGAAGTCTCTAATTTTGCTGAAGCCTCCAAACTTGAAGGTTGCACCATACGGCTGGGCGGAAACTTCAGGCATACGGATGTGCCTCTATTTTTAAGAGATTCAAGGAACATGTCGCCACCATGAAGTTCGGCGAATGTTTTCACCAGCGTAAGACCGAGGCCCGCGCCTTCGTGGCTACGGGTCATAGCGCCCTCAAGCTGGTTAAAAGGCCGAACCACATGCACAACCTCGGCCTCGCTCATGCCGCACCCTGTATCCTTTACCATAAAGGCACAGCTATCATCAGGCATCGGCAGTGTAGCCACTGTTACTTTCCCGCCGGGGTCTGTAAACTTGATGGCATTAGATATGAGGTTCAAGACCATCTGCTGAACCATACGCCTGTCTGCTTTAACAATAAGCCCTTCCTTCAAAGATATCTCTGTCTGCAGCCCTGCTTTCAGGATAATGGGATCAAGCAATTTCACACAGTCACGCACCAGCTTACTAAGGCAAAAAACCTCCTCCACCATCTGCATGCGGCCAACTTCAATATTAGAAAGATCCAGAATATCATTAATAATATCAAGAAGGTGGCTTCCACTTCGGTGCACCATATCCAGATATTCTTTATATTGCGGTGCTCCCAGCTTCCCGAAAACTTCACTGGCCATCAATTCTGAAAACCCAATAATAGCATTAAGAGGCGTTCTCAGTTCGTGGCTCATATTGGCGAGGAAATCACTTTTGGCACGGTTTGCTGCTTTCGCTTTTTCCGCCATTTCTTCATTACTTTTTGCAAGTTCTTTCAGTTCTTGCTCAATTTCACTGCGCTGCTTGATTTCTTCCTCAAGCCGAAAGGTTAGCGCGAGCCAATTTCTGAACCCCAACCCCATCAGAACGATGCCCGGGAAATATCCAAAAATCACAATACCGCTGCGATACAAGCGTTGGTCAATGTCGTTTCTGATCCAGTTTTTCACCACATCGATATAGGTATCTGCGTAATCAAGACCGGAAGACAAGCTAAGGAAAATACAACCAGCAAAAATATAGATAAATCCCTTATCCATATGTTTGATATGCTTGTAGTGATGCAGCAGAACGATAGGAATTATCGTTATACAAATAAAGACCAGTAATTCAGGGTGCAGATATTGCACAAAATCACCTTAATCAGTGTTAATCCACATATGTTGCCCCCGACTAAAAACTTGCAACACAGTACTAACTGAAAACCACTGAGAACCAGATAAATAGGATATCAGAAAATATCCTTATAAAACCAGCAACTATTGCTTGATCATGTATTTTTTTCTGTCAAAAGTATGCTCGTCGACATTATTAGCGAAAACCTCTAAACCTTAATATGTATAATCTATTTAAAGTTCATATGTGGCCGATCTGGCTTTTTGAAGTTGGCACCCAGGCCAAGAATTTCAAAGCGAATCCAATATTAGGCTCCAGGGTTTTAAATACGCTTGGTTTACATGTAGGCAGAATACTCCTCGCACAAGGCGCCATCCACATCCGCTGGTTCCTCTTAAGGGGCTTGATGCCCAAAACATACCGCAAATCTTTTCATGCGGATGGTTTTATCGCGATAGAAGATTTCATAACAACTGAAGAGGTAGCCACAATCAGGGAAGAAATCGCCGCCTACAAGGGTGAAGTTCGGCAAATGACCCAAGGTGATACAGCCACTCAACGCTTTCTTCTGGATAGAGATACTCTCAGCAAGGCCCCAACCCTTAAAGCCATAACTGAAAACACGGAATTCAGAAACTATCTCTCCTATACGGGAGCCAAAGCTACCCTGCCGATGCTATATATCCAGCGTATCAGGAACGGCTTCAGGCAGGAAAAGGCTGACCCACAGAAAAACATGCATTCTGATACATTTCATCCAACGATGAAAGCATGGCTTTTCCTTGAGGATGTTACAGAGGAGATGGGTCCCTTCACCTATGTACCGGGCTCCAGCAAATGCACCTCGGCGCGTCTTAAGTGGGAGTACCGTAAATCCACAGGTGCCGCCAAAATGAATGATAAATACTCAGAAAAAGGCTCCCTCAGAGCTGGCCCTGAAGATTTAGAAGAAATGGGTTTACCATCCCCTAAAGGCCTAACCGCAAAAGCGGGCACACTTGTGATAGCAAACACCAACGGCTTTCACGGGCGTGGTCAGGCACAGGCTGGTGCAAACCGCCTGGAGATTTGGGCCTACAGCAGGCATAATCCATTCAATCCTTACCCGGGCTTTAACATACCGTTTGTACCGCACATCAAACATAAAGTGATGACTGCTTTCCTTCACCGGAAAGATAAGAAAGCGGCCGCAAAAGGCAGCAAACCCAGCTGGCATCTTATTTCCGAAGAAGAAATGCTGAAATAGCCACTATATTTGCACAATAACACCATTTTTCTTTCGAACATTCGTCTTAAACCCGTTAAGGTACACGCATTATTTAAGAAATTAGGGATGGCGTTATTTCATGAGCACCAGCAACTTTGCAGCTATCATACTCGCCGCAGGTAAAGGCACCCGCATGAAATCCAGCACACATAAAGTGCTGCACAGTGTGGGCGGCAAGCCAATGCTGATGTACCTGCTTGATACTGTAAATAAGCTTGATCCAGTTGAAAACATACTGGTTGTCGGCGCCGGCAAAGAGCAATTGATGAACGCCGTTTCAGGTGCTGACTTCGTTGAACAAACAGAACAATTAGGCACAGGCCATGCCGCACGTATTGCCGTGGATAGCCTGCCTGAAGGTTTCAGTGGTGATGTTATCATCCTGTTTGGTGATGTCCCTTTCATCCCACTTTCTGTGATGGAAGAAATGATCGCAAAAGGCGGGTCTGAAGTTGGAAACGGCTTAACCGTTTTAGGCTTTCGCCCTGAAGATGCCGCGAAATACGGCCGCCTTGTCACCAGTACAGACGGTAAATTAGAACGTATTGTTGAATTCAAAGATGCCTCAGAACAAGAACGCGCCATCACGCTTTGTAACAGCGGTATGATGCTTATCAGCGGCTCGCATGCGAAGAAATGGCTGCATCAACTTTCAAACGATAATGCCGCTGGCGAATATTACCTGACAGATCTAGTGGAATTTGCCCGGAAAGACGGCTTTGATGTAGCTGTTGTTGAAGCTTCAGAAGATGATGTTCTTGGCATTAACAGCCGTGAAGATTTAGCCCGCGCTGAGTTGGCCATGCAGAAAAAGTGGCGCAAGCAAGCCCTTGATGGCGGTGTTACAATGACTGATCCTGATACGGTTTATTTCAGCCACGATACCAAGCTAGGCTTTGACGTTACCATTGAACCGAATGTTTTCTTCGGCCCCGGTTCAGTTATCGAAAACGGCGTAACCATAAAAGCAAACAGCCATATTGAAGGTGCCCATGTTCGGGCAAACAGCTCTATTGGACCATTTGCGCGCTTACGCCCTGCTGCTGATATTGGTGAAGGTTCCAAAATCGGTAATTTCGTAGAGATTAAAAAAACCAAATTGCATGAAGGCGTGAAGGTAAGCCACCTGACATACCTCGGGGATGCAGAAATTGGTGCGGATGCCAACATCGGCGCAGGCACTATCACCTGTAATTATGACGGTTTTCTGAAATATAAAACCTCTATCGGTGCAGGCGCTTTCATTGGCTCAAACTCAGCATTGGTTGCCCCTGTCACTATTGGTGATGGCGCCATTGTTGGTGCCGGTAGTATTATCACCAAAGATGTTGAGGTAGACAGCCTTGCAGTGGCACGTGGCCGACAACGGGGTATTCCGGAATTTGCCGCTAACTTCAGAGAAGAAAAGGCTGCTAAAAAAGCAGCTCAGAAGGGGAAAAAATAATGTGCGGTATTGTTGGTATTCTAGGCACTTCCCCTGCTACCCCTCGCATTCTGGAAAGTCTCCGCAGGCTTGAATATCGGGGTTATGATAGCGCAGGTATTGCAACCCTTGAAAAGAGTGAATTGAACCGCACGCGCGCGCCCGGAAAACTCGTTAATCTTGAAAAGGCTCTCCGAGACCATCCACTTACAGGCAATACAGGTATTGGTCACACACGCTGGGCCACACACGGCGAACCCACAGAAGCCAATGCCCACCCACATATGACAGACAGGGTTGCTATTGTTCATAACGGCATCATTGAGAACTTCAAACCGCTTAAGGATGAACTCCTCGCCAAAGGTATTCATTTCGAAGGTGAAACGGATACTGAAGTTGTAGCTAGGCTTCTAACGGAATATCTGAAAGACGGCATGGAAGTGCGTGCTGCATTCCAAAAAACCGTTTCCCGGCTTGAAGGGGCTTTTGCCCTTTGCGTACTCATCCGTGGTGAAGATGATCTGATGTATGGTGCTCGTGTCGGTAGCCCACTTGTGGTGGGTATCGGTGACGGTGAAAACTATTTCGGCTCAGACGCTATGGCGCTTGCGAGCCTCACCAACAAACTTATCTATCTGGAAGAAGGTGACTGGGCTGAAATCACACATTCTTCTGTAGAGGTTTTCAAAGCGGATGGCAGTGCAGTAAACCGTCCTGTAAGCGTAAGCCAAGTGGCGCACACCATGGTGGATAAAGGCAACCACCGCCACTTTATGCAAAAAGAGATATTCGAACAGCCAACAGTAGTGGCGCAAGCACTCGGCAGGTACCTGGACCCGAACGCCGGGACTGTGAAGCTACCGGAAATACCATTTGATCTGGCAGGGCTTACAAAGGTAACGCTCATCGCATGTGGCACCAGCTTTTATGCAGCTCAGGTTGCGCGCTACTGGATTGAGAAGCTGGCGCGTGTGCCGGTTGAAGTGGATATTGCGTCGGAATTCCGTTATCGCGACCCAGTTTACCCTGATGGCGGCTTGGCCATTTTCATCTCCCAGTCTGGCGAGACCGCCGATACACTCGCGGCACTTAAGCACGCAAAAGCGGCTGGGCAGCATGTTATGGCACTTGTGAACGTGCTTGGTTCATCCATGGCCCGTGAAGCCGATGTGGTATTCCCGATTTATGCGGGGCCCGAAATTGGTGTGGCTAGTACCAAGGCTTTCACTTGCCAACTTTCGGTACTGGCGGCCTTTTCCATCAAACTGGCAGCGGCCAAAGGCAAACTATCTGCATCCGAAGAAGCAGAGTATGTAGCAGAGCTTGAGCATGTACCAAGCTTGATGGCGAAAGTGCTACATAATGATGATGCTATCGCCGATATCGCACGCCAAATTGCAACAGCACAGGATATCCTTTTTGTGGGCCGCGGCATCCATTTTCCTATCGCTATGGAAGGTGCCCTGAAACTTAAGGAAATCAGCTATATTCACGCAGAAGGCTATGCGGCGGGTGAATTGAAACACGGCCCTATCGCGCTCATTGATGAAAACGTACCGGTTATTGGCATTGCACCAAAAGATGACCTGATTGATAAAACCGTTTCCAACCTGCAAGAGATCATGGCTCGCCAAGGCAAAGTTGTTCTTTTGTCTGATGATACAGAGGGTCAGGAAGGTTTCTTCGCAAAACTTAAAATGCCGTCCGCTGGTGAACTTGCTGCGCCTCTGATCTACGCACTGCCTGTTCAGTTGCTCTCGTATCATGTGGCAGTTGAAAAAGGCACGGATGTGGACCAGCCAAGAAACTTGGCAAAATCAGTAACGGTTGAATAGGAAGATACTATGCTGAAGCTGGTGCTTATCTTAAACGCTTTGTGGTTTGCTTCAGCTTTTCATGTTTTTCATATTCGCCGGGAAATTTTTGCAAAAATCATTGTCCCCAAGGAACACCGAGACACTCCTGTGTTTCAAACACTTATCGCAACCGGGCCGTTTCTTGGCGGTTTTAACCTGGCGCTCTCAATTTTGAATATTCTACTTCTGATATTTATCAGCGATTTTGATAAAGATATTCAGTGGGCTATTTTACTTTTGGTAAATGCTGTAGCCCATGGTTCACAGTTTGCCGGAAATGTACCCACCGCTCTTGCAAACAAGCGCGGCGAAGGTGTTTGGAATGTATTTAAGGGCCTGATGCTGTTTATCTTTATCATTGATTTCACAATGATGGTCTTTAATGGCGTATTATCAATTTCATACTTTATGACACACCAAGGGTAGCGAGCTGTTCCTTACGCCAACCTTTCCAACGCCCCTTCAGATTACTTTGAAAATACTGCCTGTATTCCGCTGCTTTAATCTCATCACCCACCGTCACAGCATGCTCAAGCAACATAAGAGCGGCATAAACACCCACCCAGCGATCACCGCTTACACGAGCGATATTAAACGCGGCCTCAGCTTCAGCCAGCGCTTTTTCAGTATTCCTTTGCCCAAAATAGATATTAGCCTTGAGTTTGTGACTGGTGGCATCATGCTCTACCTGCTCAGACACATTAAAAGCTTCGTCCCAGTTCTTTTCACTGATCAATAATTCTACAAGGTTATCAGCCGCACTTTTAAGCACCCATGCATTTTCCGGTGTTTCTGGCCTCTTCAACGCTTGCCGGTACCAGTTTTTCTGCTCTTCAACATTTTCCGAAAACAGAGCAAAATGATAATCCACCAGCATAAAGTGTGACCGATCAAAACGGTAATCCAGCATCAAACGCTTCGCCTGATAGAGATAATCATATTTATCCTGATGCTGCGCCAGCTTGCCTGCCATAATGGAAAGGAGCGTGTATGCTCTCACTTCCTTAACGGGTTCCTGCGCCATTCGGGCCAAAGATGCCGCTTCAAGAAGCAAACGCTTAATCTCCGGATACTTACGCTCAGAGATAGCAACCTCTGCCAATGCTTTCAAAACTTCTGACTGAATGAAAAGCAAATCAGCTCCGGAAGCGATAGCAGCAGCCTCCCTTAGATATGGCTCTGCATTCACAAACTGGCTTAGTGCAAGTGCGCGTTTCCCTTTAAGCATAAAGCCAATAGCCTTGTAGGCAGGCTCTTTTCGCACTTCATCCATACCAAGAAGGGCATCAATATAAGCACCCGCTACGTCTTGATTTTCTTCTTCCAGATGCCGCCCGATGAGAGAAATTAATATATCAATATCCGCTGGGTTCTCACTATGCAAAAGCTCAAGTTCTGATGTAACTAATGCCTCATCTTCAAGGCTGAAATATTTGGATACGGTGATCCGCTGAATTTGTAGCGCTGCTGCTTCAGCAAGTTCTTTCGGAGACGATGCAATAACAAGAGCTTCCCAATTCCTGTATGCCCCCTGAATGCGATACGAAAGTATATATTTTCCAGTCTTCTGGCGAAGCATGCCAGACATTAACAAGCCATCATTATCAAGCTGCAATTTTGATCGTTCAATGAATGAAGAATTCAGAAATTGTATGGCGGAAATATCATCAGCTTCAACTGTATGAGCAATCTCAGACAGGCGCTGATTTATGGTTTGTACTTCATCAGTCATCAACCCTTCATGCCGTTCCATGATTGGAATGAAATTGATGTTTTCTGTGAATACCTTCTCTGCGCTATCTGACTGGGAAAAGAAAAACACAAAAATTATACTGATTAACGAAAGCCCCCAGATATACGGAAACCAGATTTTCTTTTTTCGTGGAAGCGGAGGTGTACCTGATGGTTTTTCTTCATCAAAAGGAATTTGCCACTGATACCCGCGCTTTGAGAAAGTTTTGATAGCATCGCTGGCGATCACGTTGCGCAGCTTGCTGATATTCTGGAAAACCACCTGTTCTGATACGGCGCGCCCTTCCCACACCTTATCAAGAATATCTTCCTTGCTGAAAATGGTTTGCGGCTCACTGATAAAAAGTGCCAAAAGTTCAGTTTGCTTTTGCGTAAGCGATACAGGTTTACCAAATTTAAAAAGCACTTTCTGCTTTTCATCAAATCTGAAATCCCCAAACAAAACCATCTTATTCAATCGCCTTACACTTCCTCAAACCGGGCTGGGCCACACTATAGATTTCACCCGATATTTTTCTATCATTTTTCTATTTTCTGTATTTTTAAGAATTTCAATAAGATTTCCAACGGTTTGCTCACCATGCTTCGCGCCAGAGTTACGTACAGCAAGGAAATGAGTATGCAGAAAATAACAAAATACATCCCGCTAGCAGCAGCTGCCCTGCTTGGCGGCATCAGTGCGCAGGCGCAGGAACCTATCGAACCGATTATGGTAACTATCCCCGCAGCTATATTTGAAATGGGCAGTGAAGATCAGGAAACGACAAAACCCGTTCACACAGTTAACCTGAAAACATTCAGCATGGGGATTTACGAAGTAACGGTGAAAGAATACCGGCGCTTTGTGGAAGCCACAAATTATGATGCCCCACAAAACTGCCGCCACGAGGTAGATGACTGGATGAAGCCTTTTTCAGAAGGCAGTTGGGACAGTAATTTCCCAACCCGCAGTGAATATATGCCTGTTGTATGCATTGGCTGGAAAGGCGCAAATGCTTATGCAGAATGGATTGCAAAAGAAACCGGAAAACCTTATCGCCTGCCATCAGAAGCGGAATGGGAATATGCAGCTCTTGGCGGTGCTCGCACCAAATTTCATTTTGGTGATGATCCAGACGGCACTGAAATATGCGCTTATGCAAACACATCAGATTTAGCTGGTGAAAACTTCCTCCAGCGCTCGACAAACACAAGCTATGTGAATTTCGCGGGCGGTAAATTCAACTGTGTTGACCATGAAGGTTTCACTGCCATCGTGGGCACTTATAAGCCCAATCAATTTGGCCTCTATAATATGATCAGCAATGTGTTTGAATTTCTGGCAGATTGTTATCACCCCAACTATGAAGATGCGCCCGCAGATGGAAGCGCTCGAACAGATGGCACATGTGAACGCCGTGTGGTGCGCGGTAACAGCTGGCACTGGAAAGCTAACCCTCTAACCCACCGCGCTGGCTTTACTGATTTTGTTGGCGGTATAGAAGGCTTCCGCCTTGCACTGGATGGCGAAGCACCTGCGAAAACGGCCGAAACTCAGCTCTTTGAAACTGAACTGGCTGCGGAACAAACCCGTGCGAAAAAACGTTATGCGGCAACACCTGCATATCCGGCAACTGTTCAAAACCTCAAACTAGACCAAAATGAAAATATGGTAACTCTCAGCTGGGATGCAGTTACTGGTGAAGGCCTGCACACTTATCGTGTTTACCGAAACTTCTTCGAAGGTGGGCGTTTCCGTTTGATTGCTGATAATCTTATGAAGCCTGTTTTCCGGGACGCAAACGCGGCACCACACATTTATGAATACCGTGTAGTTGCAGTCCAGGAAAACCGACAGGGCGACTACAGCAATTCTGTTATCACCAAAGGCGGCTGGATTCCTCTTACCAACCGCCTGGAAGCCGAGCATTTCAGTAAGGCAGAAGGCACCACCCCTGCTTATTCCCACGATGAGCACCGGCTGACAGCTGGTGTCACTGGCCGCGGCGGTATCGGCGAAAACGCTGTATTAGATTATCAAGTAGATATTCAAGAAGCTGGAACGTTCGAATTATCTCACCGTGTAGCAAGCATACGTGACGGTAAAGGCTTTGAATTATGGCTTGATGGCAAGAAGCTAACTACCAGCAAAATACTCAACACTGGCGGGTATTGGAAATGGAAGACCCAACCGGGAGATACAATAAGGTTGACAGCAGGTAGGCATCACCTTCAAATAAGGTCGCTTGATACTAACTGGAAACTAAACTGGATTGGTTTCGCCAAAATCAGTTAACAGTTGATCTCAAGTATGAGAGCGCGGTCGCTCTGCTCGCGTCGCGCTCTCAGCCCCCTTTCAAGCAAGAGAGTGTTTACTTTCCTCCTGTATCCTTGGTTTAGAAACCGTTAGCCAAGGTCACACCCGATGAAAGTTTTCCTCGTTGTTCTTGTGTTGCTAGTATCCTCTATCACTGTTCGAGCAGATGATTTTTTTAAGTTCCACGCTCCTAATATCCAGTATCTGTACGGAAATAACTTTGAGCTTGGTCCCAATGAACGGCATATCATCACACTCGAATATGCCAACGCCTTCAAATATGGTAATTTCTTCGCCTTTTCTGATTTATCCTTCCCAAACGGTGGTGATTTCAGCCACTATACAGAAGGTATTCTCCGCCTAAGCTTCAACAAAATGACAGAGTCAAAGCTGAAGCTTGGCCCTTTCAGTGATCTATATCTCGCAGGCTCGCTTGAACTTCCTAAAGGCAAAAACCCGCGCTATCTCTATGGTCTTTCCACAGATATTGATGTTCCCGGCTTCAATTTCCTTCGCCTTATTGCCTATATCCGAGACAACCCGGACTTACCCGGTAGCACACACCAAATTACGGCAGTCTGGAACCTCCCTTTTAAAATAGGAAATATCTCCTTCCTAACCGAAGGTGTAGCAGATTTCGCAGGCAGTGAAGGCCATACCCGCGCCAACCAGCTTATTATTCCAAGGCTTCTGGTAGATACCGGTGCCCTATTTTTTGAAAGACCAGGCAAGCTATTCACTGGCATCGAATTACAGTATTGGCATAATAAATTTGGCATAGAAGGCATCACTGAATCAGTTGTGCAGTTTCAGCTGAAATGGAACTTCTAAGGCGCCATCTTAGTTTGAGTTCCAATCGCTGCCATAATCTTATGTTTCCGTTCCCTCAAGAACCAGATATGAAGAGAGTCTGGATAAGGGAATGAAGCGGATATCTTACGGATGGTGTGTTTTAAAACATCAGTAAAAAGGCTGGCCTCAGCGGCGTGCCTTATGGGACTATTATCAACATCACTCACGGCAGACAGCCACGACCAAAAACAAGAGGTAGAGCGCCCTAAAATCGGCCTTGTGCTATCTGGCGGCGGTGCTAAAGGCGCAGCGCACATCGGGGTGCTAGAGCAGCTTGAAGCTATGAATGTGCAGGTAGACTGTATCGCAGGCACCAGTTTCGGAGCCATCGTTGGCGGGTTATACGCTAGTGGTGTTTCCGTGAACGAGATGAAAAAATCCCTTCAGGATATTGATTGGGATACGGTGCTTTCAAACAGCATTCCCCGCCAACAGCAAACCTTCCGCCGAAAGCAGGATACAGATAGTTTCCTGATCCCTTACCAGTTCGGCATAGTAGACGGCAAAGTAGTGAACCCACCTGCCTTTATCGATAACGCTAACTTGAGCCAGGTGATAAGAGGCTTGCTGAAAAGTAGTCACGGTAATATTGATTTTGATAACCTTCCCATCCCGTTTCGCGCAGTTGCTACTGATTTTTCGAACGGCAGTGAAGTAGTTTTAGGTGACGGTAATCTGGCAGATGCTATCGTGGCTTCTATGTCTGTCCCCAGCCTGTTCCCTGTATTTGAATTAAACGGCAAGCTGTTGGTAGATGGCGGCATCGCTAACAACGTACCTGTATCCGTTGCCCGTAATATGTGCGCAGACCGGGTGATTGTAGTGAACCTTGCAGTCGACCCAGAAAAAGATGCACACGAAAACCGTGGCATAACTGGCGCACTTAAACAAATTTCAGCGCTTCTAACTTACCAAAATGCTCGCATCCAACTTGCTTCCATCAACGAAGAAAGCGGGGACATTATCATAACCCCCGATATGGAAGGCTTTAGCTTTACAGATTTCAAAAAAACCCTTGAAATTGCCGCTATTGGGAAGGAGGCCGCAGTACAAGTCGAGAGCAAGTTGGCCGCCTACAGTGTTGATGATACCCAGTGGACCGCTTTCGCAGAAGCACGGGAAGCAAAGACCCAGCATGCAGACCCTTACATCCGGGAAATCCAGATCACAAACGATAGCCCTCTCGTCACCGCAAAACTTGAGGCATTTCTAGGTATAACCGCTGGCGATAAATTAGATAAAGCAAAGCTAGAAAGAGGGCTGAGCCAGCTATACGGTCTCGGGTATTTTGACCGCATAAAATACACTATTGATGAACACGAACTTGGCGGCAGCAAGTTGGCGATTGATGCCAAGTACCGGGAATGGGCTAAAGATACACTCCGCTTTGGTGTTGCTTTTGATGATAACTTTAACGGAGAAAGCTCCGTCCAGCTTAGTCTCCAACACACGCGAAATGGCCTAAATGGTCTTGGCGGTGAATGGCGAAATGAAGTGGAAATTGGCTCTAACCAGCGCCTTCAAACCCAGCTTTACCAACCACTAGACTATAAAGAAAAACACTTCTTGCAGGCCACTGCCCGTTTCCAGCGCACGGGGGTTCCATTTCGGGATGAAGATGGCATCATCACACTTGAACTTGGTGCTAATGTGCTTGATTTCAGTTTGTCAGCAGGCCGAAACTTTGGCCAGTGGGGCAGTTTTTCTGTTGGTGCCGCTTATAGCTTAATTGATATTGAGCGCAGAAGCGGCCTTATTACAGATCCTCAACTACAAGCCATTATTGATAATGATATTGTAGATGATCTTGGCGCTTTTGCTAATTTCCGCATTGATACACTTGATAGCCTTACCTTCCCTCGCAAAGGTATGATCCTGAATGCCAATTATATTGTTGATGTTGGTCAGGGGGATGCCTTTTCTAACGGTTCACTGCAGCTTGAATTCGCTGCGGCAAAAAGCTGGGGCCGAAATACACTCGCATTCTTCTCTGAATTCGGAACGAATTTCTCAGATAACGAAGAATTCCAAAATGTGTTCCAGTTAGGTGGCTTTAGAAGCCTTTCCGGTTTTTCAAGAAATGAACTGGCTGGTTCACACATCACACAGGCGGGTCTCACCTTCTATCGACGTATGGGCGACGATAGCAAAGTATTGTTTGATTCCCCGCTTTATCTGGGTTTCAGCTCAGAAATTGGAAACGTATGGGCGGATCTGGATGATTTCAGCGCCGATGACCTGATACTGGGCGGAACTTTATTCGCAGGTGTTGAAAGTCCGATCGGCCCTATCTTTATAGGTGGCAGCCACAATAATGCGGGCCGGACATCCTTCTTCCTGTTTATCGGAGGAATTTTCTAAATAAAAAGGCGGCTCAAAGCCGCCTTATCTTTCTGCTATAGAAATATATCTAACTACGCGGTGTCATCGTAATCCGAATTTCCGTGGCCCGCGAACCACGTTCAAGCATGATCACCACTACTCGGTTTGGTTTTGTATATACCAGCATGATATCTTCATCTTGAAGCTCACTAATCAGATTCCAACCTGCAGCTGGCATATTATCAAGGAAAAAACGTACAACTTTAGAAGAAGATCCCTTGGTAGAAGCAATAATCCGACCATAAGAATTCACGCCACTACCGGTTAGAACCGTTTTGTCTGTATTAACCCTAGTACCGGCAGGTAATCGCACATCACCTACAAGAGGGCCTTGCTCGAGGGTAATTTCAGCAGGTGGCTGAACCCCTGTCCCCTTATAGTTATCAACATCTTCCTGTGCGGAAGCACCAAATGAAATAAAAGCAACAGCAAGTGCGCCAATAAACATGCGAACCATCATTCGCTCCCCGAAATAACTTAACCTGTGATGATCTTAGAGCAGAAAAACAACTCCTGTCACCCGCTTTCTACTCTCACCCCTTTCACAAAGGGCTGATTTCGTTAAGATAAACATAAGTATGGCAATATCATGAAGCTGTTTTTCTAAGCGCAATTTTTCTGATCAATTGAATGGCAATAAACAAAACCACAATCGCTTCAAAGAGAAACACACTGCTCCATTTTGCAGTAGAAAGAGTAGCAGTAATACTAGCCTGCTTTTCCGGGATATTTGGGAAGTTATAGATCATGGCAGTGATCATAGAATTTTCAGTAAAATCCAGCATCGCTGTAATCACTGGAATAATAGCTAAAATGCGAAATTTTTCGTTCGGGCTTAACCTATATATCAAACCCACAAAAAAGCTGCCGTAAATGAAAGGGTAGGCCATATCTATGAAGCTACTGCCCCATTTATAAAACTCTCTGCCATCTGCGCCCAAACCATCCAACACCTGCATAACTGTTATGGCATCGTAGCTGAAACGCGCATCAAGTGTTTTCACGCCGTTATAAGGCAGGTTCGGAAACACCAAAAACATCGTTGCGGCACTTAGAATCCCCATAACAATCAATACTTTCGTAGATGAAAGCTTCTTACATAAAGTTTCAAGTACGGAATCGTTCATCATTTCCCCCATAGCCTCCCCAACGCTTTGAATATAGAGCAGCATATGCTTTACTATTATAAATTACAAATTTTAGGCTGTAGCCTGCAGCTTATAGGGGGATTTATGCAGCGTGCTATTATTGACCTAAGTGTAGAACCTCGGGTCTATTCCGTGGATAATTTTCTTTCATCCATGGAATGTAAACATCTGATTGCTTCAGCAAATGGGGCAGGAATGAAGCGCGCCAAGGTTTCAGGCACTGATGAAGGCAAAGTTACAGAAGCACGAACAAACTCAGTATGCTGGTTGGATCATAGTCATGATCTTGGCACAAAACGTATTGCTTCCCGTATTGCAGGGCTTCTTGGCTTGCCGATCAATTATGCTGAGAGATTTCAAGTTATCCACTATGAAACTGGCCAGGAATACCGTGCTCATTTTGATGCTTTTAACCCTCAGGAACCATCAGCAGCACGAAACATGAAAAACTGGGGTCAGAGACTTATCACCGTCCTGGGCTATTTAAATGACGTACCTAAAGGTGGTGAAACGACTTTCCCTAAATTGGATATAAAGGTACCTGCTGAAAGAGGAAAACTACTGGTATTTCACAACTGTAACCCCGGTACTAAAATTCGCCATCCCAAAAGCTTACATGCAGCCTGCCCGGTTTTAGAGGGAGAAAAATGGGCTTTTAACTTGTGGTTTCGTGAAGGCCCCTATCAGCATCAAAGTCAGAAGTAATCTGTCTCACAGGTGTAACAATATGCATTTACTTGCTAATTGACAGTCATACTTATAAAATCTGCTATATTACTGGCAAATCTTGACCATTTGGTTAAGGTTGCATTCAGTCACGGTTTCATAGTTGGGCGACTGTAAATAGGCTTCATGCCATTCTATTGATATATTAAGGATAAAAATGTTTAGCTATTCATTCGGCGATAGCAGCGCACTGGATCAATTTGATAAACTTGGTCTTAAGGATGCATATTTAGCAAACCTCGACAAAGCGACAAAATTCGCAACAAAATTTGCCGCAGACGGCTTCTTACCTTTTGCCCGACAAACATCCGATGCCGCAGACATGGTTGGTATTCGTGAACTATCAAGCCATATACGCAATAACTTCACGGACTTAATTGTTCTCGGCACAGGTGGCTCCAGTCTGGGCGCACAAGCGGCCATCGCTATTGCACCCTACCAAGGAGCAGCGGGCGTTGATATTCATACGCCAGACAGTCTTGATCCATTCCTGATGGATCGTCTGTTCAACCGCCTAAACCCTGCACGCACGCACATCATTGCAATCTCTAAATCAGGAACAACAGGTGAAACACTAGCGCAGCTCCTCGCTTGTCGCAGTTGGCTTGAACGTGCAGTTCTGATCAAACCAATCAAAGACCATTTCTCTTTCATCACAGAGCCGGGTGAGCGTGCCCTTCGCACTTATGGCGAAGATATGGGCAGTATTATTCTGGATCACCCAGATGATGTTGGCGGCCGTTTCAGCGTACTGACAAATGTAGGCATGCTTCCTGTTGCGGCTTCTGGTCTATCTGTTGAGGGTTTCAGAAATGGTGCAGCTGAGGTTTGCAGGGATTTCGCAAACAATCCGGAAACAGCAGTTGCTGTTGTGGGAGCAGCCGCCACACAAACTCTTTCCAAGCATCGAGGCATTTCCCAAATTCTCTTAATGCCGTATGCAGAAAGCCTTCGTTCCTTTACCCGCTGGCACGGGCAACTATGGGCGGAAAGTCTTGGTAAGGACGGCCATGGCACAACGCCTGTTCGCGCGGTTGGCCCTGTTGATCAGCACAGCCAGTTGCAGCTGTATCTTGACGGTCCAAACGATAAGTTTTGCACAATTGTAACAATTCCAAGTTACGGCAAAGGTCCGCGCATTGATCCTGAAGAGGCCCGCAAATACGGTTTGGATTATATGGCGGCTCGTACTATTGGTGACATGGTTACCTGCCAAAGTAAGGCGACACAGGATACGCTGCGTTCAAAAGGCAGAATGGTGCGGGAACTTGTTGTGGACGGCCTGACGGAAGAAAACCTTGGTGGTTTATTTATTTCCTTCATGCTGGAAACAGTGGTGACAGCGCACCTAATGGGCGTTGACGCTTATGACCAACCAGCGGTAGAAGAAGGAAAAAGGCTTACTCGTAAATACCTAGGTGAATTATAATCGCCTAATTACGGAAGACATTTCCTTTAGGATATACTCATGATTAAACCCGTTAAGAAAATTGTATTACCAGTAGCAGGTCTCGGCACTCGTTTCCTGCCTGCTACTAAAGCTATTCCCAAAGAGATGCTGCCTGTGCTTGATAAACCGCTTATTCAGTATGCGGTTGAAGAAGCGCTTGAAGCTGGCATTGAAGAAATCATTCTGGTTACAGGCCGCAACAAGCAAGTGATGGAAGATCATTTCGACCATGCCTACGAGCTTGAACGCATCCTGCAGGAAAAAGGCAAAGAAGAAGCACTGGAGCTTTCCCGTTCTATGCTTTTGGAAGAAGGCCGTATCACATACGTTCGACAAATGCGCCCACGTGGTCTTGGCCATGCTATCTGGTGTGCACGTTCTTTCGTGAATGATAGCCCATTTGCTGTTGCCCTTCCTGATGACCTTATCAAAGGTAAACCAGGTGTCTTGAAGCAGATGATCCAAGCCTACAATGAAGTTGGCGGCAATATCATCGCGACAATGGATGTGGCTAAGGAAGATACAAGCAAATACGGTGTAATCACCCCAGGGGAAAGCAGTGGCAAGCTAACGGAAGTTAAAGGGCTGGTGGAGAAACCTCACCCAGAAGATGCTCCATCCACAGAAGCCGTGGTGGGACGCTATATTCTTCAGCCTGAAGTGATGGAACACTTGGCAGCCAAGGAAATTGGTGCAGGCGGTGAAATCCAGCTTACGGATGCGCTCGATAAGCTGATCGGCAATCAACCTTTCCATGCCCTTAACTTTGAGGGTAAGCGCTTTGACTGCGGTAGTAAAATCGGCTGGTTGATGGCGAACCTTTCAATGGCCGGAGATGATCCAATCCTCGCCTCTCAAATGCGCCAGTTGATTACATTCCAGTAATCCTTCACAAAAGAACAAAGAAAAGCCCGCTTCCATATGACCGCGGGCTTTTATAATAAAGCCTACCAACCACACCATGGAAGAATCCAATTTTTCGTTGCCTCATTATCCTCCGCTCCAAAACCAACAGATCCCTCCTCAAGATAACTCAGAAAATCCCCTCTAAGCACACTTGCGCCTCCCCATATTTCCTCAAACAATTCTATCAATGAAGAATCGCCTCCAATAACGGAAAAACGAGTTGCGTGCTCAACAATCAAGCATAGTTCCTGTTCAACAGCTAACACGCAAACGGGTTGAAATACTAATTGAGTAGTTATCCATTCACGAAATGAGTTTGTATAACAACCTTGATATAAGCCATACTCTTCACACCCTAATCCCCATACAACAACACCCTTCGGTGTAGCTGTTTTAAAAAAACGATCAATTTTTTCCGCATCATCAAATCCGTCGTCATAGTCCAGAGGTAGAATAGTCTCTCTAACGGCTCGTGCTTCTATATTCGGTTTAGGCCAATATATTTCGCGATTTGGGTATAACGGAGAAGGCCACAATCTTCGCTCAAGTATGTTACTAGCCCTATTTAAATAGGGCTTTTCTTCCAAAGCCGTTATTCGTTCCACATTACTTGGTAACGGTAGTTGCATCCATGTTGGATATAGTCTTTCCGTAATCTTATCCAAATACTCGCCTTTCAGCATTCACTTCATCGGCACGGCGCTGCATTTCCTCATCTGTAACATCTTCAATATGGCTGGCAATAAACCAAGTGTTACCGCACGGATCGATCACACCGCCATGCCTGTCACCATAAAACATATCCATGGGCGGCATCATTTCAACACCACCTGCCTCCAGCGCTCTCGCGTGGCAAGCATCAACATCTTCAACATAACAGTAAAACGAGGTTGGGGCTGGCGCGTTGCCGTCTCGTGCATCAGCAACAAACACACGGCTTGTCCCCACAGTTATATCCGCGTTCATGATGAGCCGTTCGCCACTTGGTCCCACATCACCATAAACAAGTCCGTTAACTTCTGCGCCAAATGTATGCTTCAGAAAATCAATCACTTTTCTAGCGTTTGAAACCACCATAAAAGGTGCAACGGTTGAATAACCCTCTGGTACACGGTCAACAGGCATTGCAGTCTCCTATTTATCGTTTTCCCGATTAAAATCATCCTCAAGGCGTACAATATCATCTTCGCCCAGATAACTACCGGATTGCACCTCAATTAATCTGAGCGGGATTTTGCCCGGATTATAAAGACGGTGCACCGCTCCAACCGGCAAATAAACACTTTGGTTCTCAGTGAGAAGCATTTCTTCTTCATCGCGGGTGACTACAGCGGAACCCTCTACAATCACCCAGTGTTCTGCCCGGTGATGATGTTTCTGAAGGCTTAAGCGTTTGCCTGCATAAACCTCAATTTCTTTTACCTGATAGCGGTCACCCATTGCTAGTGTTCGGTAATTACCCCAAGGGCGGTAGACGGTGGAATGAAAATCAACTTCGGCTCGTTTACCGGCTTTCAGTTGCTCCACAACTTTTTTTACATCCTGATCACGGTCTTTGTTAGCAATCATCACTGCATCATCGGTAGCGACAACAACCAAATTTTCAACACCTACTGTGGCAATCAAATGCCCGTCACCGTGCACGAAGGTATTTTTAGTGTCTACAGTGAGCACATCGCCCACGGTTACGTTACCATCTGCATCCGCATCTTGAACACCTGCAAGCGCAGAAAAACTACCTACGTCAGACCAACCAAATTCTGCGGGCACCACCGCTGCGCGGTCAGTTTTTTCCATAATGGCATAATCAATACTGTCAGCAGGAACTCCACCAAATTCCCTCTCCCCCATGCGGAGGAAATTCAGGTCTGGTTTGGCGCTCTCAAGCGCCATCTTGCAGGCAGTGAGCATTTCAGGCTGCAATTTTTCAAATTCCTCAAGGATCGTAGAAGCCGCAAACATAAACATACCGCTATTCCAGCTGTAACCACCATCTGCGAGGTACGCTGCTGCTGTTGAAGCATCTGGTTTTTCTTTAAAACTTTCGATCACACATGTGCCTTTAGCGCCCTCGATCGCCTCACCAGCTTGAATATACCCATATCCGGTTTCCGCACGTGTTGGGTTCATACCAAAACATACGAGGTAACCCTTTTTAGCGGCACAAGCGGCTGCGTTCACAGCTTTATGGAAACCCGGCGTATCAAGAATCACATGATCAGAGGCAAGGAAAAGAAGTAACGCATCAGGATCTGCCTTAGCGGCCTGAAGAGCAGCCACCGCGATAGCTGGTGCAGTGTTCCGGCCCACTGGTTCAAGAATAACAGATTGCAATTCTATTCCAGCTTTATCTGCTTGTTCATTTACAATGAAACGGTGATGTTCGTTAGCGACTACCAAAGGCATGCCAAAGCCATAATCTGTCCCAACTCGTTCAAGTGCCTGCACAAACAAGCTCTTATTGCCAAGCATTGGCAGGAACTGTTTTGGAAATTTAGACCTCGACATCGGCCAAAGGCGCGAGCCAGAACCACCTGATAAAATCACAGGATAGATGGTCTTTTTCATATAAAATCTCCAAATAAATCAATTTCTAAATATTCTATGCAAATCGGCAGATGAAACAAGCTTCGGCTATAAATAACTGTAGACTTCTTCAAGGGAAATAAACTGAGAAACCTGTTCGACTTCAAGAAGCGGGATATCTGCTTCCCTCGTAATTTCGAAGGCCTCATTACAGGCTCGCTGAGCTAACGTAAGAGCTAAAGTTCTGCCAAGCAGCAAACCATTTCCTTTAACCACCACAGTTTTAATTTTTTGCTGCTTTAGGTTAGCAATCAGCAATAATACTTCGCTTAGGAGCCAACGTGACAAAAGACCATCTGCAGATAAATTGCCACTTAAGCTCTGAGTATATTCCCAGGTACATTGACCTGCTTTATATGATTGCTTCGGGACAGGTAAGCGGAAATCCTGCTCAATAAGCTTCCTTGCATCGATGCAAGCTTCCAGCAGACGTCGATCCTCCGGCATACGCCACAGATAAACCATCCGCGCTAAAATATCGCCTGCATCACAATACCGCTTTTCTTCGGTAGCCTGTACAAGCAACTTCCCAAGTGTCGCTCGATCACGCGACAAACGTTCTTTTGCTTCTCCGGAGCCCAAGAGGGACTTCTGAAGCTTCAACTTCGCGGACATACCAACATCCACGCCTTTTATTAAGCGAGAAATTTTTGCCACTGCAAAAACCGCGTCTCTTGGGCGTTTCACCCATACTCTCTGTGGAGAAGAAAATCCTACCGGATCAGCAAACAGGTAATCAGTATATTCCTGATCACCAATTTCAAGCGGCTTGCCAAAAGAATTTGTAAAACTCCACTCAATCGAAACCGCGTTCCTTATCGCTTCTCTACCACCAGCAACAATCTCCAGATCAAGAAACCAATTATCGGCGCTACCAATAAAAAAAGATCTACTAAGTCCTTTACGTGGCAGCAGTACCTTCTGCCGCTTAACTGAGCCAAAAGCACCAATCCGAGAAGCTCTAAAATCCCTTTTTCTTAGCGCTCTATATCCTGGAAGTTCTGTCATGAACGTGCTTTCAACTCACCAAAAAACTTATCCGATACAGCATGGGCAGCATTCGCTTCAGCCCAGGTGAGCAGCTCTAATTCCAAATTTGAATTCTGTGATTTTTCATACGCTGCGGCACACGCTTCATATGAACTGATAAAATCAGCGGGGTCGAATTCCGTAATAGCATCCGTTACTTCACGGAGCGTTGGTTTAATAAAAGACGGTGCTACAACTGGCCTGCCAAAACTGGCTGCTGTCATCACAACACCGGAATTCAATCCTTTAATATACGGACAAACCACCACATCAGCGGCCTTAAACAACATCTGGATATGCTGATCATCTACATGCCCTGCCATGAGTTTTACATCAATTCGGGGCGATGAAAGCTTTAGTACTTCTTCATAGAAACTGCCAAGGCGTGCTTTACCAGCAACCAGTGCTATAGCCTCTCCACCGAAGTATTTCTGAAGTTCGTCCATTCCCTGAAGAAACTGCCGTGTACCCTTTTGGGGCATCAACGAGCCAAACAAAAGAAATACAGGCTGCTTAGGAGGCAGCCCCAGCTCTAACCGAGCCTGAGCCTTTGACAGATAACTACCATAAACATTCGCATATGATGGATGTGGTACTTCAAGTATTTTTTGGGAATCAAGCATATAATACGGTGCACAAAGTGCTGCAGTTCTGGGATTCATTACGTGAATGATATCTGCTAACTCTGCAAACCGCATACGTAAGTTCAATTCAATAGCTTCATATTGCGAACCATGGGAAATTACATTGTGGATGGTCCAAACAATTCTAATCCCCCTATCTTTCAGACTTTCCACATTCTTTAGAAATTTATCAGCTGCATCATGAGCCTCTATTTCTGTATTAATCTTTGAAAAGACCTGATGTATCCAATGAAAATGTACAGAAAGCTTAATACCAGACGGTACATCTTCCAATTCAGACAACTGCTTTACAGCAATAGGCGCCATGCCAAATTGCATAGCACGGGAATACAACATTCTCTGAAATGGGTTGTTTTCAACACCAGGGTGGTAGGCCAATATTTCGCACTCATCCGCACTGAAGCCAGCGTCAGACAGCCCAATAAATCCATCCATGCATTTTTCACTGAATGTTCTGAGGTCTACCCCATCATCCCAATGCCGCATAACCGCTGACATAAACGCCGTTTTCTTCCCTATTGAGCCTAATTCAGAATATATTCATCATGGCTCTTTTATTTGCCAATTGCGGTCAGTATAAAGGGCACATTCTTAAAGCCAATAATAATTGGGATATTTTATGCAAGCGGAAGCACTTTCACTACCCGGAGTTTACCTGTTCTCACCTAAAAAGTTTGGTGATGATCGGGGCTTTTTCTCCGAAACTTTTAATGCACGTGCATTCGAAGAAGTTGTTCCAGGCGTAAATTTTGTACAGGATAACCAGTCCCTGTCCCGTGATGTTGGCGTTATTCGCGGTATGCACTTTCAAACACCTCCTTATACACAGGGAAAGCTTGTACGTGTAACTCGCGGTAAAGTGCTGGATGTTATCGTTGACATCCGTAAAGGCTCCCCAACATACGGCAAACATATCGGGGTTGAACTATCTGCTGAGAATTGGCAACAGCTCTGGGTTCCCAAAGGCTTTGCCCACGGCTTTTGTACGCTCGAACCAGATACCGAATTCTGCTATAAAGTAGACGATTATTACGAGCCCGAGCATGATGCAGGCATTGCGTTTGATGATCCCGATCTAGGCATTGAATGGCCAATAGATATTACTGCTGCAATCCTTTCAGATAAGGATCGTGCTCAGCCAAAATTAAAAGAGATTGAAAACCCGTTCGTTTTCGAAGGGTAGTTTAGGAATTTATCGATGAAAATTATTGTAACAGGCGGTGCAGGATTTATTGGCTCAGCGGTATGCCGTTATTTGGTAAAAGACCTCGGCTACACAGCAATCAACGTTGATAAGCTAACCTATGCAGGCAACCTTGAAACCCTCAAGGAAATTGAAGACAGCGAACTCTATCATTTTGAAAAAGTAGATATCTGCGACAGAAATGCCCTTGATGAAGTATTTGCGAAGCACCAACCTGATGCGGTAATGCACCTAGCGGCTGAAAGCCACGTAGACCGCTCTATCACTGGTGCTGGTGAATTTATTCAAACCAATATTGTTGGTACATTCAATATGCTTGAGGCTGCCCGTGCTTATTGGCTTGGCCTTCGGGAGGTTGACCAAAAGGCATTCCGTTTCCTTCATGTATCAACTGACGAAGTGTACGGCAGCCTTGGTGACGAAGGTTTATTCCATGAGACAACGCCTTATGATCCAAGTTCACCTTATTCTGCATCCAAAGCATCAGCAGACCATCTGGCAAATGCCTGGCACGAGACATACGGTTTCCCTGTTGTAATTTCTAATTGCTCAAATAACTACGGCCCATACCACTTCCCGGAAAAGCTTATTCCGCTGGTAATCCTGAATGCTCTTGATGGCCACCCGCTTCCGATTTATGGCGATGGCTCGAATGTTCGCGACTGGCTCTACGTAGAAGATCACGCGAAGGCGCTTTTCACCATTATGAGCAAAGGCCGTTTGGGCGAGAAATATAACGTGGGCGGCAGAAACGAACGAACTAATCTTGAAGTGGTAACACGTATCTGCGAAATCCTTGATGAAGTACGCCCGAAAAACAAGCCATACGCTGAACAGATTACTTATGTAACCGACCGACCGGGTCATGATGCACGCTACGCCATTGATGCAACAAAGCTTGAAGACGAACTTGGATGGAAAGCTGAAGAGAACTTCGATACTGGCATCAAAAAAACAATCCAGTGGTATCTGGATAATGAATGGTGGTGGGCACCGCTTCGCAGCCATGCGACCGAACGCAAAGGCGTACTGAAGGAAGATTAATATGACCCGCATTTTTGTTGCAGGTTCATCTGGCCAAGTTGCGCTTTCTCTCAAGGAAGCGGCAGAGCATAAAGCCATCACGCTTGCCACCGCGGGTCGGCCGGATTTTGATCTTACAGACCCTGAAGGTATGCGTGCTGCCATAACGGCGTTTCACCCAACAGCGATTGTTAACGCGGCTGCCTACACTGCTGTAGATGCCGCGGAAGATAACGAAGAAACTGCAAACGCAGTAAATATAGAAGGCCCGAGAGCTCTTGCAGCTATTGCAGCAAGCCTTGAGGTGCCCTTCATTCACATCTCCACCGACTATGTTTTTGATGGAGATAAAGATGATGCTTATGTGGAAACTGATCCCGTGTCCCCGCAAGGGGCTTATGGGCGCAGCAAGCTTGCTGGTGAGATAGCAGCAACTGCATCAAACCCGAATAGCATCATCCTGCGCACAGCCTGGGTTTACAGCCCTTTTGGAAATAACTTCCTAAAAACAATGCTAAAGCTTGCTCAGAACCGAGATGAACTGAACATAGTTGCAGATCAACGCGGCAATCCAACCTATGCTATTGATATCGCTGAAACCATTTTGGAAATAGTACAACAGTTAGACGCTGGAAAACCACTTGCTAATGTCGCGGGTGTTTATCATCTGGCTGGTTCGGGAGATACGAATTGGCATGGCTTTGCCTCCTTCATTTTTGAAGAAGGCCGCAAATACGGACACCCCGTACCAAAGGCAAATGCAATACCGACAGCGGAATATCCAACACCTGCCAAACGCCCAATGAACAGTCGGCTTAATTGTGATAAAGTTCAGGAAGCGTTCAGTATTACAATGCCAGATTGGTACGAAAGCACCGCAAAATGCGTAAAACGCCTTTTCGGTGAAGGTCAGCTAGGCTAAAGAAGTATTTAAACAAGTTATTTTAGAATTCGGGGAAACACTATGAAGGGTATCATTCTGGCTGGCGGCTTAGGCACGCGCCTCTACCCTCTTACAAAATCAATCAGCAAGCAGCTGTTGCCAATTTACGACAAGCCGATGATTTATTATCCGCTCACCACACTTATGCTGGCGGGTATCCGGGAAATCTTGATCATCAGCACACCACAGCACCTGCCACTCTACCGTGACCTTCTTGGCGATGGTAGCCAGTGGGGCATCAGGCTTGATTATGTCGTGCAGGAAACACCAGCAGGCCTTGCCCAAGCTTTCCTTCTTGGCGAACAGTTTATAGACGGCCAACCTTGTGCGCTCGCGCTCGGCGACAATATTTTCTATGCCGCAGGTTTCACTCAGTATCTCCAGCAGGCTGGCAGTGTTGAAAAAGGTGCGTACGTGTTTGCCTATCCTGTTGGCAACCCGGAAGCCTTCGGTATCGTGGAAATGGACGAAAATGGCCGCGCATTGAGCGTGGAAGAAAAACCGACTAATCCGAAAAGCAACCTCGCGGTAACCGGCCTTTATTTTTATGATAAAGATGTGGTTGATATCGCGAAAGAAGTTAAACCTTCTGCACGCGGTGAACTGGAAATTACCAGCGTAAATGATGCTTACCTTCAGCGCGGTGATTTAAACGTTATCAAACTTCTGCGTGGTACCGCATGGCTGGATACCGGTACTGTTGATAGCCTGTTGCAGGCCAGCCAGTTTGTGCAAACAATTGAAGCGCGCCAAAGCCTGAAGATTGCATGCCCGGAAGAAGTAGCTTGGCGCTCAGGCTTTATTGATGACAGCAAACTTGAAGAAGAAGCTGCAAAATATAAAAACAGCTACGGTGAATACCTTTCCAACCTGTTGAAATTTGAAAGCCGCAGCCAGTAGGTTGCGGCAAACGCTATGTTTGGGCTTGGAAAAAAAGCGAAAAAATACTGTAGCGCGGATGATGCCAGAGGCTTCCTGCTCATCTTTCTGGGCCGTGAACCCAAGCATGAAAGCGATATTAGCCGTAGAGAAGGTAAGCCTGTTGCCAGCGTTCTAAGCGGCCTTATCAATTCAAAAGAGTTTATCTATGGGGTCCTACAGCCCTTGTCACTCGGCAAACCGCTCGCCTGGATGCCCTATTCTGCTGAACAGCAAAAGCTGGTTATTCAGACTGTAAAAAAGCATCTCGGCACCAAAATAAAATCGGTTGAACACCGTACAAAGGCATTGCTAGCCATAAGCAACAACTGGCGTTTCTTACAGATTATAGATAATGGCCCCTCAGGCTATTCAGCAGCAGATTTTGCCACACGCATTGAAAGTTATTTTGGTCACCAACCTGCTCCGGTTCTTGGCGTGATTGAAGATATTAGAGGCAATGAATGTTTTGGCTATGCCCTGGATTTGAGCCGTAAAGGGGAAAGCCTGCGACTGGATTTCTATTTGAACGGTACATATGTTGGCACTACTGAGGCTGACGGTCTTCGCCGTGATGTTGAGGAGCAGCACCCGGGCTTTAAACACACAGGTTTTACCTTCACGGTAACCATACCTGGGCATCTAGCCAAGCTGGATCATTTAATTCTTGCGGTCTTCGATCACGCAACCGGTGCCCCAATATGTCCTGCTCGCGCTATCCCTAACATGGGTGCCTCATATCCGCTTAACATTGTTCGCTTTACAAATGCGCTTGAGCATGCAGCACAACAGAGCCCTGAAAACATCCAGCAGCAGATCGAGTGTATTCAAAATGCATTACCAGACTTGAAAAACTATGCTGCGATCCCAGTTGCGGCTTATTCACAATCAAAGCATTTATTGCAGGAAACCACCGCTAGGCCACAAAAGGTTATAGCGTTAAAACTTTATGCTGGCGAAGGCCTTTTAGCAACCGATAGCGCTGAATATTTCTTCCAAGAAGCCGCCTTAAAAAATCCGAATGCTGTTATCTTTTTTTCTGACCACGAATGGATGGAAACAGACGGCACCATAACCCCTATTTTTAAGCACAGCTTTGACTATGAAGAACTCCTGACAAGAGCAGCTTATGCCAACGCATTTGCCGTAAAAGAAGGTGTTTTCCCTGAAGGTATGAAGCCTCATGATATGTGGCTCAAAGCCTATGAACAATTAGGCGAACAGGCGTTTTCCCATGTTCCCCATATGCTCTTTGAAGCAAAACAAACATGTATCGCTTCAGTAAATGAATACAAACGAGCTGTTGAAGCACATTTCGCGAGAACAACTCCAGACGCCAAACTTGAACTGGAAGCCAATGATCCATATGCAGGCGTCGCAGCAGAAACTGGCTATATAAAATGGCCATTGCCTGCGAAAAACCCATTAATGGCGATTATCATTCCAATGCGAGACGCGCTTGATCTCACGCGGAACTGTATCAAAAGCCTCCGAAACACTTTGCAGCATTCCTACGACACCGAAATCATCATTGTGGACAACGGCAGTGTAGAAGAAGACACAAAAGACTGGCTAAGACGAGTGGATGCAATGGACGGTATTCGTGTGCTTTTACACGATGCTCCATTCAACTGGGCCGAGCTCAACAATCTTGCCGTACAGGCTACTGAAGCTGAATATCTGTTGTTTTTGAATAACGATACAATCGCACTGGATTACGGCTGGGATCATATATTACGTGGATATCTGAACCGCCCGACTGTTGGCGCTGTTGGTGCGCGCCTACTGTTTGAAGATGGTACCCTGCAATATGGCGGGTACATTCTCAACCCAGATAACATTGTACTGAAAGAAGCTTACGGCGAAAGCCCGAACCAAAGCTATAATCAGCGGTCACAGTTACCGCACCAAACATCAGCGCTCATTGGAGCCTTTCTGGCCTGTCACCGAAATACCTATGAAAAAGCTGGTGGATTTGATGCAGAAAACCTGCCTGTCGCCTTTAATGATGTGGATTTCAGTCTGGCTGTCTCCAAAATTGGACTAAAAAATATTTATGTGCCAGCCATTACCTTTCAACACTTAGAATCTAAAAGTCGTGGCTATGATGCTCAAGATAAAGTAAAGCAAGTTCGCGAAAAAGCTGAGCGGGAGAAAATACGCCAAAAATGGCGTGATTTGTTAGTTGCAGATAGGTACTATTCTCCCGTACTACTAGCGCAAGAGCCAACTCATGCTTCTATATTGAAGCGTGATTGCCGCTAACTAATATTACAGGCACATATCGAATACGCTAAGCGGAATTACATGAAGAAGATTATTCAATCTATCGCCACTCCTTTTGCACAGTCTAAGGGTACAAAAGAAGTAATCCTTCAATCTGGGCTGTTTAATAGCGATTGGTATGCTGCCAATTATCCCGACGTACTTCAAAAAGATATTGATCTTCTTGATCACTACATTTCAGTGGGTGATGCAGAAGGATATAAACCCAACCGTTATTTCGACCCCAACTGGTACAGAGAACATGCTCCCGGGGCTCGTAAGCCTAGTGTTAATGCACTTGCTCAATATATTACGTTTGGCCATAAACGCGGCAAAAACCCATCAAATCAGTTTTCCTCTGAGCTTTATTATGAAGCATACCCAGAGGCACAGAATTATGATGGTTCTGCATTGGAACATTTTTTAAAACTAGGCCAACATCAGGGGAACTTAACTTTCCCTGTCACATTACAGTTCCGTAAAGACGGCAAAAAACTTTTTAAAGATATGCTGCTCATAAAAGATAGTGGTCTGTTTATGGAAGACTGGTATCGTAATCATTATTCCAATTTGTGGGATTACGAGGGGAATTTGCTTTTCCATTTCGTTTCATACGGACACAAATATCAACTTCAGCCAAATCCCTATTTCAACACCCACTGGTATAGGGTGTTCAATAAAGAATACATGGTAGAAGATAATCCACTTCTTCATTATATCACTGCGCCTAAAAACAAGTTTGACCCTGCTCCTGATTTTAGCAACACCGCTTACTTTGCCTGCCACAAAGAGTTAAACCCAGAAACAGATGACCCACTGTTACATTATCTTACTATCGGTATAAAATCTGGTGAGACACAACCGAAGACCACGAAAAGGAAAGTGAGAGCAAAAGCTAAACTCCCTGTTCCCGATCGCCTTCGAGGCATGGTTGATTACCCTAAAACAGATCTGTCGCCAGAAACGATGGATTTCAAAAGCAGCAAGCTGAATATTCATTGGATTATTCCAGATTTCGCGGCTGGTGGTGGTGGTCATATGACCATTTTCCGCATGACAAATTTTCTTGAAAAGCAAGGTCACAAACAAACTATCTGGATAAATGAACCAAATCAGCATTCATCTGAAGAACAGGCTGCGGATGATATTTTAAAGCATTTCCAGCAGTTTACCGGAAAAGTAAAGTTTTTGGACAAACGCTTTAAGAAAGCTAAAGGTGATGTCATTATCGCCACAGACTGCTGGACAGTATGGCCTGCGCTTTCGGCCAGTAATTTCAAACGCCGTTTTTACTTCGTACAGGATTTTGAACCTAGCTTCCATGCTATGGGGAGCGACTATTTGGCCGCTGAACAAACCTATTATGAAGATTTAGACTGCATTTGTGCTAGTCCATGGCTTGCAAAACTCATGGAAGAAAAATACGGACGCTGGGCACGGCCCTTCTGGCTAGCCGCGGACACCAAGCTGTATCACCCAGTGTCTAAAAAGAAACCTAACAAGCGCCCTCGTATTGCGTTTTATGCGCGGCACTTCACAGCACGTCGTGCTGTAGAACTTGGTATGCTAGCTTTGGAGGAACTTGCCAAACGTGGCCTTGATTTCGAAGTTGATTTCTTCGGCGCTGAACTGGAATTTCAGGTAGCGCCCTTCCGGTTTAAAGATCATGGGGTTGCCTCGCCGGAAGAGCTAGCAGCTTTATTCCAAAAAGCCGATATCGGCGTCGTTTTTTCAGCAACTAATTATTCACTCGTACCTCAGGAAATGATGGCGTGTGGCCTGCCTATTGTAGAACTAAAAGGGGAAAGCACAGAGTGTATTTTCCCCAAAGAAACAGTAAGTCTAGCCGAGCCTCATCCAAGCAAAATTGCTGATGCTATGGAGTGTCTGATCAAAGATGAGAAAAAGCGAAGAAAACAATCGTTAGCTGCCCGGGATTGGGTTCAGGGCTTTAGCTGGCAAGCGTCCGCTGAACTTGTGGAACAGGCTATCCTCGACCGATTGAACGAAATTGGTAATGATATCGCACCAAAAAGCGAGCGCTCCAAAAAAGGTAAAAACAAAGCATCTGTCATTATTCCAACCTTAAATGCTGGTCCTATTCTAGACAGCGTTTTAAAGGCTGTGACAGAGCAAAACACTCCCTGGCCATACGAAGTACTCGTCATTGACAGTGGCTCAACAGATGGCACGCTGGAAGCCATCGCCAAATACCCATCCGTTAAGCTCCATCAAATCGAAAAGAAGGATTTCAATCATGGGGGTACACGTAATTTAGGGGCAGAATTAACCGATGGCGAATTTATCGCCTTTCTCACTCATGATGCTTTGCCCGCAAACGAAGACTGGCTCTACAATCTGGTGTCCGCTATTGAAATGTACCCTGATGCGGCAGGAGCCTTCGGAAAACATCTACCATATCCAGATGCTTCGGAATTCACTAAACGCGATCTCAACACGCATTTTCAAAATATGCTTGAGGCCCCTCTGTGCGTTAGTAAAACCACTAACAAAAAGCGCTTCAAAAATGATGAGGATGTGCAGTGGCACCAATTTCTGCATTTCTATAGCGATAATAACAGCTGCATGCGCCGTAAGGTTTGGGAAAAACTTCCTTACCGCGAAACTAAGTTTGGTGAAGATCAAATATGGGCTGATGATATTATTAAGGCCGGTTATAGCAAAGTGTATGCTGTTCGCTCTGTCGTGTTCCATAGCCACGACTTTACCCCAGAAGAAAATCAAGAGCGAAATATGGTGGAAGCTGCCTTCTTCAAACACTTCTTTGGTTATAAGCTGATCAGTAATGAAGAAGAGCTTCAAAATACTCTAAGCGATTTAAACAAAGCTGACCGCGAATGGGGTAAACAGCAAGGGCTCGAAGCGGATATCATTGAAGACCGAATGCAGCAAAACGAAGCAAGGTTGAGAGGCTATCTGGAAGGATGGCAGGCAGATACCTCTACTATGTTTTAACGGAAAAAGGGGCTTATCACTGCCCCTTTTGTAACCCGGTATGTTTTAATCTTCTGCCTACGATTTCAGTTACTTTTTCCAAATCAAATGGTTCTCCGAGGAAATCAAAGAGTGGCTGGAAAGCTGCTGGATTATTTTTGGTTTCATCATATGAGAGCTGGAGTGTACGCTCAGGATACTTTTGCTGATATGCAGCATACATACTGTCACAACTTTCAACAATTCCTCGGACCAGTTCCTGGTCCATAGAAGCCCACCATCCAGATTTAGAAACATCTTGCCAATTTCGCACATTAAAAACGAATTTACATGGCGCTAAGTTTTCATGGATAAAATTCAGATAGTCTTCAAACTGTTCGGGGCCGGCTTCATGAAAACGAATCTCTTTAAAGCCGATTACTCTAGCATCTGAAGGTGGCTGAATAATCTCTTCAACAAAAATATCTATCAGCTTTTTAGAAAACCGTTCCGGTACAACTTTATCGGCTCCATACCAGGGCTCTTCCATACCGTGGTCTTTATTACCATGATCATAACGAGTGGAATGGGCAGCATTAGCAGCCCTATAAAGAGAATATAGTACATTCATATTCTCTCCGCGAATATGGTATCCTGGGATCGTTTGTAGAACAGTTTGCAAAACCGTAGAGCCGGAACGGCCATATGTTACAATGCAAACAAAAGGTAGATTTTCCATAGTAAACCTAACTGATATCCTGCGTATCAGGCAGTTATGCTGCCTTTTCACCCAGTTTTGTTACAACCTCTTGAGTAGAAAAAGACTTTTGGTCTGAAGCTTGAAGTTCTTCATGATATTCATACGCAAAACGTACCGCCCGACCGAATGACGGGCATGTGCCGTCGGGGCTTACCATCATTACTTCATCAAAATCAAAGTTAGCCAGTGCTTTACTAATTTCTACACGTTCTTCATCATTTTCGATCAAACGCAATACAGCCCTGATATAATCCCCTTCATCATCGGTGGACAACCAATTTGGCTGAGGCATGTGAGAAACCATCTCAGAATCGTTCATCGCATGCATCTCGTCCCCCTTCATGTTCACGATAGGTAGTCCGAGCGGACACGCATCAAGAATACCATTGGTCGCACCAAAAGGTATGGAACTCAGGAAAATATCACACTTGGATAGCTCGCTGATATACTTGTTATAGTTGGTGCGCGGCAACACTGTTGCTGTGAACATACTCTCGACCCGACGCTTGACCGCTTGGTAGAGAGATCCTGCGCCATTTGGGAAAAAGACAAACTCTACCGGCTTTGTAGAGAGCATTTCGATCTTCTGACAGATTGTCAGTAACCTTGGTGTAATTTTCCGTGACCAAGCCGGCACTGCAATTTTCAGGCTTTTAGCATTTTCTTTAATGAATGCCTTTGGCTTTTGAGCATCATGCCGATGTTCATAGCGCGCTATTTCATGCCAATAAATGATTTTATCGGCGATAGTGTCTTCACTCCCGACCAAACCTTCAACGAGGAGCGAATAATCAATATACTTCGAATGTGTTGTTGCCGGGTGGCCGTATGTCATAACCTGAACAGGTGCAAGCCTTAGGTTGGTTCCATAAATACTCAACATGCGCATACCCACGCTCGGGTAATAAATTACATCTGGCTGATATGCCTTTACCTTATCAAAAAATGCTGCAGGGTTTGCGTGATCCAATGTTTCGGTGTCGATTTCATCAAACATATACTCAAGCTTCGGATCGCACTTACCTTCAGCAGACATATAGATAATCTTAAAATGATCTCTCAGAGAACGGATCGCAGGGCCATAACAGCGATGCATTGCGTGAATGGCCGTATAAAGTTCTGCCATTACAATGAGTGTTGGCTTCTCTTTGATAGGCCTAGGCTTGTTGGAAAAATCTACATCAGTCAGCCCTTTCCTTAAAAGCCAATCCCTCACAATCGAATTAACGGTTTTTTTGATATCATGCTTGTGAGGAGCATCTGCGTAGCTACACCCCATGTAAACGGGGCCCATGGCTTGAGCCACAGCATCCGTAGCTTTTAAATCACTCCATAGATGACTGTTGGAGAAAAGTTCGGAACGAATTTCTTCTGCTTTAGGGTTGTAGACAAGCTGCTCTGTCAAGAAGGCCCGTGCAATTGGCCACGCAATATCCTTATTTTGTTTCAACAACAGTTTCAGAAGCGATTCATTCATAGAATTGATTGATATTACACATAAGAGTTTCGGAACATTTGCTCTGGTGATGCTCAGAGAACCATTCTCTTTCTTAGTGGCCAACATCTCAATAAAATGGCTTGTGCCCCTATAGCCGCTAATCTCAAATGCTTGGCTAACTACCCGCTTATTACGCGCTAATATTTCAAACATACGGCGACGCATAACGAAATTAGGGGATGTGATCATCTGCGTGAATGCAGATGCAAAAATCGTTGCTTCCTGTTCACTTAATGGCGTTAGCGTCGTCAGGTTTTCACCAAAGGTTGTTTGGCTTCGTTCGAGGCGATTAAAGATACTGACTAAAACACCAACAGTATCGTCGAACTTTTCTTCATTCACCAGCGACCGATACTCATGAATAGACGTGATCAGTTTCTCTTGTTTCTTCTTATCGTCTGTCATGAAATAACCCCAACAACTATGTCACAAATTTCTCTAATATTATCTTCTGATAAAAAGGCATGGAACGGCAAGCCCACCAACCCTTCAGCTAGTTCCAAGCTTACAGGCAAAGCCTCTTCCGCCTGCATATTATCAATAAACGGTATATCATGAAGTGCAGGATGTTCATGCAGCAAAGGTAAATACCATCGACGTGTTTGAATTCCTGCTTCAGCAAGAGCATCAAAGATAGCACCCCCTTTTCCTTTTGCATAAATCTGCAAGGTTGCTGGTATGTACTCTTCACCACAACCAGCCTGTAATTCAATCCGGTTGCCTAATTTTTTCAATTCTTTCCAGTAAAACTCTGAAATTTTCCTGCGCCGTTCAACAACTTCACCCCATCGTGCAATTTGCTGTAGGCCAACCGCAGCATAATATTCACCAAACTTTGCGTTGGTTCCCGTTTGCTGCACCATACCACCAGGGCCAATAAACCCGAAATTAGAAAGAGATCGAGCACGTTCCAAAGTTTCCAGATCACTGGTAGCGACAAGTCCTCCTTCGCCAACACCAAAGGGTTTAGTAGCATGAAGCGAGAAAACAGATGTAATATCCTCAGGCACCGCCTGCTGTCCTAAAACAGCAGCTGCATCCCAAAATACCTGTACGCCAGTTTCCTGTTGGAATTTCAACCAGGCTTCACCGTCTAGCGGTTTACCGTACGTTGCCACAGGTACGACAGCGTCAAGAGGCTCTACCGCATGTGCTGCTCGGGCAATCTCAGGCGTCAATAACCAACTATGCCTATCTACATCCGCAAAAACTGGCTGATAACTGGCGTTAAGTACAGAGAGAGCCGTCGCAGGGAAAGTCAGCGCAGGAATTAAAACCTTAGCCTCTTTGCCCAAACGTTTTGCCCGCAGCATCAGTTCAAGGGCTGTGGTAGCTGATGAAAATGTTCCTGTTTCTAATTTTGCCGACCCGGTTTCCTTTAAAAAGCGCGCCATCTCGGTTTCAAAGCGGCTATTCAAGGGGCCAAAGTTGGTATACCAGCGGTTTGCATGAATTTCAGACAAATAACTCCCCACTTCCGCTGGATCGGGCATATCAGGGATAAGACAGAAAATTTTTGGGTCTTGTTTCAAAATATCTACCAATAGTTCTTAGGGTACTTAATACAAACGCTGCTTAACCAGCGTGCTTAAGTATACTCCTATAAAAATCATCTTTTTTGATAAACTTGGAGGGCGGAAAGCCTTCAGCTGTCAATGCAACGCTGTAAGCGTCCTCATCCGTTGCAATATTTACGATAGCATGCTCGTAGGCGAGTAATTTTCCAAGCTGAGTTGTGTTCTTGGTTTCTGCTACAGCAAATTCTTTTTCCAGAAGTACATACCCTGGTGCACCATGCAGTCGAGCTTCGCCAAATGCTTCCAGCATTGCAACAGCCCCGCATCCAATAACTCTAGTGCACTGCCGAGCAAACAGCGCTGTATCCTCTGGTGTACCAAAAGCTAACTCCGCAGAAATTCCCCGTCCCAGATACATTTTATAGATACCGCTTTTATCACCTATCTGATAGGGGACGACAGTCCCAACCAAATGCTCCCATTCATCATATCTACAAGCCAGTAAATCACAGCCCGACGCATGTTCAATAAGTAACACTGTCTCATGGTTTTCCTGTTTCAGTTGATTAAGTAGCTGAACAACACGGTATCGGATAGAATCTGTAAGCAGGAATTCGCTCTTTACCGCAACGAGGGTACGTTCAATTTGTTCACATGCAGGAAATGGCTGTCGGTCTTCCAACGCGCAAACTTCTCGGATCAAATCATTCCGGATACGCCCAGTAGCTGGTCCCGCATACGCCCGATTCTGATGTAGAATATATTTGGGAGCCGGCGACAACTCTTTAATAAATTCTTGCTCCAGACAGTCAAAATACGTTGGCGACCGGTGTTCTATTTCATCAGCATATAGCAATCCCATCAGTCCGTGATGTAACTTTGGTTCCTGATAGTCTTCAGCGGTTTCTGATGTCGCCATAATTTTGGCGCGAATATGAGCCATAGAAGTGATCGAAATCGCAAATTCTGCATCTACTCCAACTTCACCACTATGAAGATACAAACCTGAGTGGTTATTCTGACGAAGACTCAGGTATAGTTTTTCAACAGGTTTTTCCCGGAGCTGCCAAAACAACCACCTTAGTAGTTTTCGGTTATCTTGAAGAGCTGTCCAGGCCTTCTGTTCCATAAAGAGAAGCAACGGCGGAAAGAAAAACTCACGTGGCGAATTATTCCATTGATGAAATCGAGTTTTAAACTCTTTGAAACTAATTTTCTCTGGATCGATCGCAGGGTCGCTGAATAATAATATCGTATCTTTCGCATCGCTTAAACACAAAGCGAAATATGGTGCTTCTCTATGCTCAAGCATCATAACATGCTGAGGATTAAAAAGCTTTTTATGAGTTCTGCGCATGCGCGAAACCAGCTCATCCCCCATACGGGTGCTATCAGCCAGCATACTCTCAGGTCTACGGCGATACAGGAAGCCTGAATTTTCACATCTGCGCCCTTTAAAGCCGGCCTCAAGAGCATATAACCAAAAATCCCAGTCTTCATACCCGAAGATCATGGTTTCGTCGTACATCACCCCTTTTCTGAAAACCTCTGCTCGCACCATTGAGCCAGCTTCCGATATGTTCCCAATCAAATGTTTGAGAAGGCTATAATCTGGGGCGGTCTCTCTTGTATCAAAACCGTTTTCGCCGTGTGTTAAGCCGAAGAAAGAAATATCCGGGTACGCCCAGCCAACTTCCGGATCATCCCCAATAGTTTTCCGATAAGCTTCGATGCTGTATGGAGAAATACGGTTATCTGCATCCAAAAAGTAAATCGCATCCAGATCTGGCAACAAATTCAGAAGAAATCGAATACCGGTGTTTCTGGCACCTGGCAGTCGCGTATTTTTCTGCCTGACGTAATGTAGTTTTCCGTTATAAACTGGTAATAAATTGGCAACTGTCGCTCGCGTTTCAGGGAACTTACAGCCGTCATCAACAACAACAACATGGATTTCCCGGTCAGTGTCTTGCTCACACGCACTTATGATAGCCTCAGCTAAAAACTGCGGATGCCCGTATCCAGGAATAACAACACCGATGGGTGGTTTCGCATCCATATTAATCGCTATCCTCTGGTGCGCTCAAAATATTCACTGGATGCTCATAACCTTCAGTAATGTTGGCAAAAAGATACCAGTTACACCACCCAAAACTGATATTACCATCCAATGAAATAACTGCGAATACAACATCCCCTGCTTCCACACGAGGGGCGCCAAAACCTATAGATAAAGTGCAGCGGCACATAGGTTTCACAGTAAGAGAAGACCAGAATACTCCGCTTTCAGGTTCACTACTATTGTGAACACCGTCTCTCACTTTTTCTGCTATTTCCTCAATAACTTCCCGGCGGTTCTGAACATCGGTTGGTAGAACCATCATTATATAGGTGAAGTTAGGCGCACTTTCATGGCCTGTGCCAATTTCGGCCATAATACGCCGAGCCCCAACAACTGCCCCTCCAGACATAACAGTGGCTGACAACTCCTCCGACAATGGGTGGGTCTGCATTGCTCCAGTACCTTCACTAACCATAAGCGGAGAGAAGCCATATTTGTCAGTAAGTTCCTGCTGCTTGTTTAAACCATTATAGAACTCCACCTGCCCTAAAATTTCTGAAAAACGGGAAGCACGCACCTGCAACTTACTATTTTCACTCATTAATTTTTGTTCAGCAGGTATTTCACGAATAACATCAGCGGGGCTAAGCTTCACCTCTGTGGTAAGTTGATGCCAGCGGAGACGTCCAAGATGGTTACTATCGCCTAGTGGTTTTGCGAGCAGCAATAAATCTGCGGTCTCGGACAAGCTGTCTCGAATACGCACTGAAAGCTCGGCTGAATCGTTTGAAGACATCACTAGAGCTGACCAGACAGTACCTTCTTCACGCCCCGACATAGAACGCTCACTGCCTAAGCTTTCAAAAAAGTCATGCACTGCCTCTGGCGTTCTAAGAGAAGAACTAACAACAACGGCCACAAGAACAGGAGTATCTCCCGCTTTTACGCGGCTTAAACTCAAGCTAACGCCGCTTACATGTTTTTGTATCCTTTTAGGAACCGTAAGCCCGACCAGTTTCTTTTGAACAAGCTGTGCAGCCAGCCAACCTTCTTTAAGGTCCGCTCTATAAAGAGGCCCATCAATCTTTCCTGCACAATCCGCTTCTGCTGTATCGCCAGTGGAAAACTTCGCAAACTCCAGCATTGGGCCACATTTAGCAGTAAAACGGGCTACTTCTTCGTTCAAATCTTTATTTTCACCAGTAGCCGCTGAAGGGTCTTCTAGCCCTTTGTAAACTCTCAAAGCAATTGAGCTATGGTCAATCCCAAAACGGTCAACAGCTCCTTCTGCTAGCATGATCTCCGGCGCTACACGGGAGTTGGATGAGACAGTAATTACGCCATTTCCAAAGGTTAGAGGAATAGCGTATGACATGCTGAAATCATTCCAACCTTCCTTCAAAGAATGGAAAGGAACCGATACGTTACCCACCATTGCGTTATCAGCGCTACGGGTGACCGCTACAACAAATTGTCCTTCAACATCTGGAATATTCTTCACATATAAAGATAATCCAGCAAAGCCTGCTAAATCTGTTGGCAGTACCTGTGAATATTTATTATCAGGCAAAGAATCCAGCTTTATAGATTCTTCACTCGGCAACAGTTCAAAAGATACACTGCGGGAACTGAATCCAATGCCTGCGATCATCCGGCGCGCTTTTTCACCACCTAGCCAAAGTTGTTCATTCCTGCGTCTGAAATGAACTAGCTGCTGTTCTTTCTGGCCAAGGATTGTTCTCAGATCACCAAGGTTTTTTGCCATAAGGCCGTTAATAAATTTGGTAAACTGCACCTTCGCGCTATCCAAGCCAGGCAGCAAAGCATTAACAGGGTTTCTGGTAATCACTCCATGCAAAGGTTTACCTGCACCATGGTATGTCGCAAATCGGCATACCTCTTCCCCTAAAGCCCGGTGTTTCGGAGATGTAACAACCCCTACCATTCCTGTAGGCATACCACTTAACTGGAAGGTAGTTTTCGCATTTCGGGATCCTTTGGAAGAAATTCTTCCATTAGCATCCAGACAAAAAACGGTTAGGTCTTTTGGGAAAACAGATTTCAGGTTCGCGAACAGGTCAGCGCTAACAAGTAAACTAACCGGCGCAGCATAAAATGAAGATAGCGCTTCACGTGTTACACGGAAGGTAAACAAATGAGATGCCCCCTTTTAAATAGTCATCAGAGCGCCCGGCAACAAATTGCCAGGGCTCAGCATCATTTACTCGTTAAACACTTTCAAACCAAAACGCGTAATCGGGCCTGCCAGGATTTCAAGGAAAGTCGTTGGGGTGGTTTTAATATAAACCTCCGCCATATTACCTGGTACTAAATCTTCCGTTTCCTCTCCTGGATTAATTGATGCTCGCAGAATATAAGCGCCCGTAGGGTTGCCTTCGTTCACGACTGCATCACGAGAAATATACGTAAGCTTTCCAGGTATAGGGGTTAGCGCTTTCAAACGGTTACCGGGGAATACTACATCAATATCCTGATCTAGATAAACCTTATTGATATCAGACACCTCTAGCTTGACCTCAATAGTCAACTGATCCTCATCCGGGAATACTTCCATCAACGCATCGCCCGGCCTTAGCACAGCACCAATTGATGTTGTGCTAAGACGAAACACCGTGCCATTTACTGGCGAGCGAATATCAGTTCGCTCCATCATGTTCGCAAACCGATCTGCTTGCGCCTCAACCCGGCTCAGATTCTGTTGTGCGTTGATCAGCTCCGCATTAGCATTTGTTACAGCTGTCAACCGTGCCTGTTTCTTTTCAGCTTCCAGGTTAGTGATATTATGCTTGGCTTCCTGAATTGAAAGGCCTGAATTCTGCATATTAGCCTCAAGCTCTACAACAGCACGTTCAGTTGCATAAACACGTGTACGCTGAATAAGGCCTTGGGCAAGTAAGTCACGAAAATCAACCAGCTCTTTTTTGTATAGAGCGTGCTGTCGCTGCATGGCTTTAAAAACCTGCTCCGTGCCTTCCATCTGAATCTTCTCACCTTCAATTCGGGTATTGAGGATATCAATAGTCGCCGCCTGAATACGTTTTTGAGATTGGAATTCTTCTTGCTGGCTAACAATGGCCTCCAGCACCCGAGGATGGTTAGCAACAGCCGGATCAAGGTTTGTGGGGAACTGTATCTTATCTTGTTCGCCAACCTCAGCACGGTAACGCGCAAGCTGGATACGTAGTGTAGCACGGGTCAGCTTAGCTGCTTTTAATTGTGCTTCAATCAGACTTTCATCAAGCTTGGCGAGAACCTGGCCTTTCTCAACCTTATCACCTTCACGTACATAAAGGTCCTTGAGAATACCACCTTCTAAATGCTGAATAATACGGTTCTTATCTGCTGCTACAACTCGACCTGTTGCTGAAATTGCTCCCCCTAAAGGAGCAACTGCAGACCAAATGCCACCAAATACAAATACAGCAACAAAAACAATTAATGCATTACGCAGAATTGGTTTTTTATCTGTATCAAGATTTTTGGTCCAACTCTCCAGATCTCTTGTTTCAAAACGTGTGTTGATCTGTGCCAGTTCAGAAGAAGGGCGTGTAATAAGTTCATTTGACATATTAAGCCTCCTTCTTCTCTGCTGATTGGGGCGTATCAGTTGTGGCCGTTTTTGCTGCTGCAGCAGCCTTTGCAGCCTCTACGGCAGCCTGCTGCTGCGCAGCCGTTGGTTTGGCTGATTGTTCTGTTTTTGCAGCGGCGATTTTATTTGCCGGGTTTGGTGCAGACTTGCGCGTTGTCACAGCACCGCTGTTCATAACCTTTTCTTTGTCGCCAAAGTCTTTCACAACACCATCCTGAAGGAGCATAACCTTATCAACATGCTTCAGCACGCTCGGTCGTTGTGTAACAACAATTGTCGTAACTTTATCTTTTTTGGCCTGAGCAAGAGCCCGGTGGAAGATTTCCTCTCCCTGCTTATCCAGTGCAGCATTTGGCTCATCAAGCACGAGAACTGCCGGATTAGCATAAAACGCACGAGCAAGAGCAATGAGCTGTGCCTGCCCGCCGGATGGCATAAATTCATTAGCGGAAATTTTGGTATCATATCCTTGCGGCAGCTTCAGAAGCAGCTCATGTACGCCAGCACGTTTCGCTGCATCAATCGCCATTTCTGGTGGATCATCTTTACGGAGCCGCGCGATGTTTTCACGTACTGTCGCATCAAAGAAAGTTACCTGCTGCGGCATATAGCCAATGTGCAAACCGCGAGCCGTTGGATCCCATACATGTAGATCCTGACCGTCTAGTGAAATAACACCACTACTCGGTTTTAAATAACCTACGATCAACCTAGCCAATGTGGACTTACCTGCACCAGAAGGGCCAATCATTGCAACGCTATCACCAGCGCGAATTGTACCTTGAACACCTCTAATGATGGGCTGCATACCAGGGCGCGGCACAAACACCACGCGGTCTAAACCAATAGTACCCTCAGGCCGCGGCAGCGGTGTGCGGTCTACTGGAAGGTCCATATCTTCCAGCCGTTGCATTAGTCTCGCGCGCGCCTCTTTTGCCTGCACCAGCGTACGCCAGCTACTGATAATCGCTTCAATCGGTTGAAGCGCTCTACCACCAATCATCGCGGAGGCAAAAATCACACCCGCTGTAGCTAGATCAAGAAGTACAAGAAGGGCGCCGGCTGCAATCATCAGAACCTGAACTATCTGACGCACAGCTTTCGTCGCGCCAGAGAATTTTGCTAATGTGTTATTACTATCTACATAGCGAGAAAGAGCTATACCGTGTGTTGCACCCCAATCAGTTACTGCCTCTTTGTACAAACCTTGCGAACGGATTAACTCCTGAGAGGTCATATAACCTTCCATATTCCGGTTCGATTTCATAGCCGCCATATTATATTCATGGTTGGCGTGGCCTGTGGCTCTGTCACCCCAAACACCAACTCCCATGATAATCGCCGCACCCGCAAGTACCACAAAACCCAACCCCCAATGGATGAGGAAAATAATAAGGGTAAAGAGCGGTAGCAATGGTAGATCAAAAATGGCTGACATCGCCGGCGAAGTTAGCGTCTGGCGGATCACCATTAAATCACGAAGGCTCTGCGTATTTGAGCCACTTTGACGTGAGAGTTCACCTGCGAATAAAAAGCCAGCAACCTTGGATTCAAGACGCACTGCACTTTTTGCAAGAAGACGCTGACGCACACTATCAAAGTAGCCATAACAGATGAGGATGAAAATTGCGAAAGCAAGCATAACCATCAAAGTAGGTACACTGCCAGATCTCAGGATTCTATCATAAACCTGAAACATAAAGATCGGCATACCCAACATACAGATCGCTGCAATAATGGAATAGAAGGAAATCACTTTGAACGAGCGACGGATTGCCTGTTCTTCTTCCCTATAATCATCAATTAACGCCATAACTTAATACTTTTCCCCACAAAGATTGGTGAGCGACACTATATATCTTTTAATTATGTCTGCAAAATGAACAGCCGTTTATCAGCCTGTTCTTGCCCAAATTAAAGTGATTGGTATCACACGGTATAATAGGTGTCGATACCGAATACCCTACTCATACTGGCGTTTTAGTAATTTGGGTGGAATTTGGGGAAAGTGTCTAGAGAAACTTCATTCTTCCAAAGAAAAAGGGAGACCAAAAGGCCTCCCTCAATCAATTCTTTAATCTAATCGGTGATTAGAATGTAACTGCCGGAGCAAGGTCACCCAGTGTCACACCTTGAACGAAGATGCTGTCGCCAGCGTCAAGAGTGATAAGTACACCAGATACGCCGTCTTGTGTAGTTTCAGCAGCGAAGTCTGAAAGCTGAACACCACCAGTTACCTGGCCAGTTACGTCGATTGTATCTTCGTCTACGTTGAAGTCAGTGATTACATCGTCACCAACATCAGCTGTTGTAGCACCTGAGTAATCGAACTCATCGTCGCCTTCGCCACCAGTAATCGTATCGTTACCAGTTTCGCCAGCTAGAGTGAATTCGTCATCACCTGCACCACCGTCGATCACATCGTTACCAGCACCAGAGTCGATTGTATCGTTGCCGTCGCCGCCGTCGATTGTATCGTTGCCTGTACCAGCTGTGATGTCGTCGTTACCGTCGCCACCTTCGATGTCGTTGTTACCGTCGCCACCGTCGATATCATCGTTACCAGCGCCGCCTTCGATTTCATCATCGCCGTCACCGCCGTTGATTACATCGTGACCATCTTGACCTAGTAGACGATCATCACCGTCGTCACCTTCGATGTTATCGTTACCAGTACCACCGCGGATTACGTCGTCGTTAGCGCCACCTTCAAGGTCGTCAGCACCAGCGCCACCGTAGATAGTGTCAAAACCGTCGCCGCCAACAACGCTATCGTCGCCAGCACCACCGAAGAGCTCATCGTTACCTGCGCCACCGTCAACTACATCAGTGTTGTTACCACCGAATACAAGGTCATCACCAGCACCAACTTCGATTCTGTCGTCGCCGTTGTTAGCAAACACAGTGTCGTTACCACCTTGGCCCTGAATGCTATCGTCACCGATACCACCGCCAAGAATGTCTGCACCACCAGCACCGATTAGTGTATCGTCGCCAGCACCTGCCCAGATAATGTCATTAGCGTCTGTTGCAGCGTTTGTTGAAGCATCATCACCAGCTACTAGTGAGTCATCACCGTCGCCACCGCCAAGTGTATCAGCGCCAGCACCACCAGCAATCGTATCGTTACCAGCACCACCGTAAGCTTCATCGTTACCAGCGCCACCGGTTACTTCATCGTTACCAGCATCGTCTGGACCAGCAAAGAATTGGTCATTGCCGTCGCCTAGGTCAGCTTGGTCATCACCGTTACCACCGTTAACTGTATCGTTACCAGCACCAGCAGTTACAACATCGTTACCGCCGTTACCCAGGATACGGTCATCGTTAGCAGAACCGTTGAATGTTTCGGCTGTTTCACCACCAACCAGTGTAGAACCAGCAGATAGAGCTGTGTACGTACCAGAGTGTGTAACTTCAAGGTTCAGTGTGATTGTGAATTCGTTGTCGCTACCATCGCGAACAACAACATCAACTGTACCACGATCACCGAATGCAGCGCTTAGACCAAGTGCAGCACCAGGAACGTATGTTAGGTTATTCTCAGGTGTACCAGTTACGAAAGTAAGATCGTTTACTGTGATCGTAGAACCTTCATCATCAACTGAAACTGACTGAGCAGCAGCTGTAACAGCTGTACCGTTCACAGATACAATTGTGAAAGTAGTACCTGTGTTAGCAGCGAAAGTACCACCAGCACCAGCAAAATCAACTAGGTTACCAGTGATATCGATATCATCGTTTGCTGTACCATCTGCGTCTGCAACAGAAGCATCTTCAGAGAATGAGAATGTCTGATCCTGACCAGCTGTAAGCGTTACGTTATCCAGAACGATCGTTTCAGCGTTAAGGATTGTGTCTGTACCTTCAACATCGAATGTCGCTGTAGCAGCTGTGAAGCTTGAGCCCGCAACGTTTGTATCATCAAACTCGCCATCGATAGTTACAGTATCTGTACCAGCACCAGCTTCGATTGAGTCATCACCAGCACCACCAGCGATATCATCGTTACCTGCGCCACCGTCGATAGTATCATCGTCGTTACCACCAGTAATGTTATCGTCGCCATTACCACCGTCGATTACATCTTCACCGTCACCGCCGGCTAGAGTGTCGTCACCCTCGCCACCGTCGATAGTATCATCGTCGTTACCACCAGAGATGTTATCGTTACCTGCATCACCAAGAAGTGAGTCATTGCCGTCATCACCAGTAATAACGTCATCACCGTTACCACCAGTAACAGTGTCTAGACCTGCACCACCGGATAGCTCGTCGTTACCGTCACCACCAAGAAGTGAATCATCACCAGCCTCACCGAAAAGTGAGTCAGCGCCGTCACCACCTGTTAGAACGTCATCTCCACCAGCACCACGATATAGGTCATCAGCGCCTGTACCGAGGATGGTATCCGCCTGTGGAGTACCAAATCTTTCATTAGCCATAGCTTTCCTCCTGAAAAAGCAACTATGTATTAAATACGAGGCACGGACGTTAGGTCTTATAGCCCCCTACTGACACTCTCTACCTAGAGAATGCCAATAATGTCAACTGCATAATTGAAATAGTTTCGAATATGCACAAAGAAAATAAATTTTTACGTCCATTCCATTTCCAAACAGTACAACAGCATCCTACAAAAATATTTTCAACACTAGGATGCTGTTACACCAAACAAAATCAGCCCTAAGGCTAAATCTGTGACCCATTTGCAACAGATTCAATCAACTGCCAATATTGAGGCAGTAAATCCTTAACTGCATATTTATTAAGGATTGTCTCTCTTGCTTTTTGTTTCAGTGGTTCATAATCCGCTTTATTGTCCAAAATATGACAAATGGTATCTGCCTGCTTTTCAATATCAAAAAATGGCACCAAAACACCATTTTCTCCATCCCTGATCAATTCCCTTACTGGCTCGGTATCTGATCCGACAACCAGTGTGCCCGTCGCCATCGCTTCCAGCATCGACCAAGATAGAACAAATGGTACAGTTAAATACACATGCGCCCGTGTAATTTGAAGCAGCCCACGCAGCACCGGTAGCGGTTGCAATCCCATGAAATGCACACGACTTTGATCGAGGTCAGTTAATTCCTCAAGCATAGCCTCTTTCCAGGTTTTACCATCTTGCCGCTTGGCACCATATGCCACCCGATCATTACCAAGAATCACTACCTGCAAATTGGGGCGTCGTTTCTGAAGAATATTCACCATCCGCATGAATTCAGGAAAACCCCGGTATTCTTCCATACCGCGAGCTACATAAGTGATAACCTCGTCTTCGGCTGAAAAAACATGTTCGCCAACTTTAACTTTCACCTTCGGATTTGGCTGGAAGAATTCTGTATCGACACCGTCGTGCAAAACACTTACATTCGGCCGAAATATTTCAGGCAGACGACCGTGCTGGAAATTAGTGGGGCACTGTCCATGATCCATCGCAGCAAGATCTTGCAGGATTGGCGTATTCTTCATCCGAATCCGCATGGCATCATTCGCATCATTTTTTTCACCGCTAAGGAACTCAGCATCCCCGCCGCGTGCATGATAATACCATTCAAAGTAAGTGAGCAGCTTCGCTTCGGGGAACATATCTTTCAAAAACATGTTCGACCCCCATCCCGAATGAGACATGATTAGATCAGGCTTGAAAGATTTGTCTTTGCTCTTCAGAAGAGTGCCGTAAAGCGCCTGTCCCTGAAGCACCGCTCGTTCTGTTGAGACCAAAGAAGGGTGTATCCCTTTTGTTGCGTCTCTATGAGGCTGAAACTTAAAAACGCGCTTTGCTTTATATTTTTGTTCATTTTTCTTGAGCGTTGCAACATTCACCTCAACACCAAGTTTCGGGTTATCTTCAATATATTTCAGCAGACGCCGATACTGACCCGGAAAATTATTGTGAACAAACAAAATACGCATCTATCAGATACCCCAATTTACTCTTCGTCATAAAGCGCTCTATAAAATCAACTTATGGAGTTACAGAAGATTATCCCTAACTGCAACTTCCTTATTAATAGACAAAACCAAAAGCCTGCTTCCCAATGCGGTTCACAGAGGCTAAAAGCGATAAACATTAAAAGTTTTCTCAACGAGACATTTACCAATGAAAACAATTTTGGTTCCGGGCGGCGCAGGCTTTATAGGCAGCCATACAGTTGCGGCTCTTCACCGACATGGCTACAAAAGCATTATTCTTGATAACTTTTCAAACGGCCATAAGGAAAGCGTTCTACACGGCGAAATTATTGACGGTGACATTAGAGATACCGCTTTACTTGATACTATTTTCAACACGTATGAAATTGATGCTGTTATCCACTTCGCGGCATTTATCGAAGCTGGCGAAAGTGTGGTAAACCCCCTTCCCTTCTACGACAACAATACGGCAGGAGCCCTTAACCTGCTACAAGCCATGCAAAGACATAAAGTGGAACGAATCGTGTTTTCCTCAACGGCTGCAGTTTATGGCCAGCCGGAAAACGATAACGCACTGGTGGAAACTTTACCCAAACTCCCCATCAATCCATATGGTCAAACCAAATGGGCTGTGGAATGTATGCTCAGAGACATAGCGGCATCCAGCAATTTTAAATCTATTGCTCTTCGTTATTTCAATGCCGCAGGATGTGACCCTGAAAGCCGCATTGGCGAACTACATGAGCCAGAAACCCATCTCATCCCATTGGTGCTGCAGGCCGCCAGCGGAAAACGTAAAAATATCAAGATGTTTGGTACAGATTATCCTACACCGGACGGCACCTGCATTCGGGATTACATTCATGTAAGCGACCTGGCAAACGCACATGTAAAAGCACTTAGTTATCTTTTCGATAATGTAGAAGAAAAGAATGGATTTTATGATGCTTTCAATCTGGGTACCGGTCAGGGGTTCTCTGTGCGTGAAGTCATTGAAACAGCGAGGTGTGTAACAGGGGTGAACTTCGACGCTATCGAAGAGGAACGCCGCCCTGGTGATCCAGCTTTTCTGGTAGCAAATGCTGACAAAGCCAACAAAATACTTAAGTGGCAACCGGAATATCCCGAGCTTGAAGAGATGATTCAACATGCATGGGCTTTCTTAAAAAACCGGTAACCATAAGCAACAGTTGGCATAATTGAATTCCCGGTCTATCGTGACCAGAGGATTTAATGACCTCTACCTCAATGCACAGGGCCTGAAAGTTACATAGAATGCAGATTCTTGTTACATCGCCGATTCCGTCGCATCCCCAGAACCATGGGAACCGTGCGCGTGTTTTCAGCCTCTGCCGAACACTACAGGAGCGCGGCTACAGCATCCATTTTGTCTATGGTGGCCTTGAAGGCCTTAGTCAGGAACAAGAGCTGGCCATGCGTAATTGTTGGGAACATGTGTATATTGTTCGCCCTCAAAGAGGTGTACGTAAACAATCCAGACGTAAACATCATCTGATTGATGATTGGTATGTGCCTGAAGTAAGCGAAATAACAGCCCGCATCCTAAAGACCTGGAAAATTGATTACTGCCTGGCCAATTATGTATGGTTCAGCCGTTGGCTTGAAGATGTACCAACGGGTATCCCTAAATATCTGGATACTCACGATATGTTTGCCGATAGACATAAAAGGCTGAAAGCAGATGGTATGCAGCCCAGCTGGTACAACACTACAAAACGAGAAGAAGCCAAGGCACTGAAACGGGCTGACTGTGTGCTTGCCATACAATCTGCAGAAGCAAGCTTTTTTGAAAAACTATCGAAAACGTCGGTACGCACACTGGGCCATTATGTACCTGCAAACTATCTACCCAAACCAACAACACCAAGAAAAAAGCTGAAAGTTGGCTATCTTGCCAGCAACAACCCAATTAACCAGCATGCGCTCAGCGAACTTGTGAAAGAATTGAGCAAAGAGCCAGCACTTCACGACCGGTTCACGTTCGAACTAGCCGGCGCCATATGCAGCAGTAGCGTAGCGGAAGACATCCCCTTCACCAAACACGGCTTTGTTGAAAGTGCTGAGAGCTTTTATGCGGAAATGGATATCATACTAAACCCTAACCTGGGCGGCACAGGGCTCAAAATTAAATCAGTGGAAGCACTGGCATATGGCAAGCCTCTTCTTGCAACCCATGATGCCATGATCGGCATTCCCAGCCCTTACAATCTGCACCAACATGCTGATGTTAATGCTTTAGTGCAGTCACTTAAAGCATTGGATGGCTCGCCTGACGAAACATCGGCCTTAGCAACTGCCAGTCAGGAAGTCTTCAGCGCCTATCAAAAAGCGCAGCTTGATACACTTGATGATCTATTCCCTCAAGACAGGATATACGATGAGGCCAAACATGGCTAAGCCTCGTCTTTTTATATTTGGGGAATTGGCTCCTATCAGCACGGTGGCAGCGGGGTACACCGCTCAGACTGCGCTATTTATGAGCCAGTACGCAGATGTAACAATTGTTATTGCAGATCATGCTCCCGTGCCTCTACCGGTTCCTGCAAAAATCACAGTTAAACGACACCGGGACCTATCCCAGCTAACTAAGCCAGAACAGACGGCAGCAAGGTTGTTTATTATTGGGGATAGCGCACAAAGCCTCGATACCTTGAAATTATATGAACAATTCCCCGGCGAAATACTGGTTCCAACGAAATCGCTTTACCGACTTTTTATCTCGCATCTAAAAACGAAAACTGGGTGGCCTTTTACCTATACCAAGTGGCTTCATCAGTGTTTTGGCGATCAGGCAGAGATAATAGCCCAAGCTCTCCTGAGACAAGGAAGGGAATCATCTGCAATCGCTGATGAAGTGCCGCTTGAGCTTATATTCCCAAACATTTACCAGCATCGGTTATCACTGCCTGAGTTTGCACCTGGCTTACCCACATGCTTTTACGATTCGATTGCTGCATCAAGCATGCCATCACCAAAAGACAGGGGGGTAACCTCAGTACTTGTGATTGGCCCGAAAGAAGGCGCCGAAGCCGCAATCAAAAATCTGAATGAACTTGGTCATCATACCGAATGCCAGATTGTTCACGGTTCTGATACGAATGTATCCGAATATATATACAGTTCTGATATTGTTTTCATTTCCGAACACGATCGTGATGCACCCGCTTACCTGCCAATAGCACTTCTCAGCGGAAAACCTTTGATAACATCAGGCCAAAGATGGGCACGATATATCGCCGCACCGTCGTTCAATATGCCTCACGCATCTGCGGCGCAGCACCTTACCGCTGCACTCGGCGCTATTATAGCCAAGCCTGAAATTCACAACTGGCTTCGCGACTATAACAAACACCTTGCGAAATCTATCAAAGGTCTGAATTTCACGTCTTGTGTCAACCGAATCCTTAAACGCTCAGACATAGCTCTTGAGATAAAACCTAATCAGCAAACAGAACCAATTGCACCAATCAAAGAATCGCATTCTATCCTATCGGTCAACGAACAAGTTGCTCTGATTGGAGCCGTACCACCTAAGGCCATTTTATCGAATGCATTTCCTGAGCTAGATATCGTAAATAGCCCAAAGTTTGCCACAGAAGATCTATGTAAAACATTGCAATTATATAGTGCCTCTCCCCTGCCGATATTGCTTTCACAAATGGGGTATGAGGCGCCTATCATCTCGACCTCTTCTTCACAAAACCACCATACAGTTTCAAAGATTTTAGCCGAACTCAAACATGCTGATAAAGCAATTTCATTTGGCCCGGTGGTGCAAGATGCTGAATCCGCAAACGGACATGTGAGCCATCACCTGACTAAGGCTAGAAGCAGCATATCGGTATTATTCCCTTCTGCCATAAAAGAAGATAACGTCAGCGGATATGAACCTCTTTCCGGATTACTTTGGCAGCGGGACCCTATACGCGACGTAGTTTCGTGTGTCTTCATTTTGGGTTTGCCAGGCATCTACCAACTATCCCTCAATTCGACGGGACGCCTAACAATATCAACTTCCACTGCCACACATAGGCTCACTCAAAAAACACCCTTACGTTTAGAAACAGATTCTACCGGAGTGTTATTTTTCACGCTCTCAATAGAAAACAATGCAAAAAACCAGGAAAGCTGTAGTGAAATTTTAACTAAATCACTTGCAGACTACCCCTTGAATTTGGAATGGTTGGATCATGAATGAAAAAACCAACATAGCTGGAACAAATATTCTTTCCTTCAAATCACCCGAAGCACGTTTCCCAAAAGCTGCGGCAGATTTTGTGGACGCCCTTCTTACTGTTCAAAGAAATCGGTTTGAAAAAGAATTGGAAACGTATCACCCAGTAGCTTCAACATCATCTCTTCCTGAAAAAGCTATTGCAGCACACATTCTGGCGGAATCAGATGAATTTATAGGTTCTGGCTGGAGCAAACTGGGCAAACGCCGGGATGGCACCAGCTTCCGGTGGATGAGTAAGCTTGGTACAATCATGCTCCCAGTTGATCTCACGAAACCAAGAGACTTCACCATTAAAGGGTGCGGGTTCACCAAAAGACGTTTTCTAAAAGAAACTACTTTATGGATTGATGACAAGCCTATTGAATTTAGTTTGTCGCGTAGAGGTTTTAATCGCTGGACTTTCTCGGGTACCTTACCAGAGATGCCTGATCGGCCATTTTATATTATCCGCATGCAATCAAGTGGTATTTCTCGATTAGCCGAAGGGATTGATGCCTTCGTAAGCCTTGCTGTAAGCGAAATTAAAATTAACTGCTAGACTTAAGCTTGATAAGCTGTGCCATTCTGTCTTTCAATCCCTGCAAAGCTGCTGCAAAGGCAGGAATCTGATCAAGCCATTCATCACTTCCTACTTTTGCTTTACGCCTTACATGCTCACCTAAAAACAAAGCTATGTTTTCAACAACCATATCGTGATTCTGTTGCATATCCCAAACAGTCACAAACTTGAATTGAGGGAAAAACTCCAGATGGGTTTCAAGTTTAAATGCAGCTTCTAATATCTGATTTAGCTGGGAAAAAGCATCTTCCACATCTGGTTTAACACCAAAAACCTTAGCCCGAGCATCTTTGGGCACCTCTCCTTGTGTTCTGTATGGCGTCGTCTCAAGACATGCATTCACCACAGCTTCACGACACTTGTCTCGATTCGCGAAATATAGAACGGAGCCTTCAAGCTTTTTATATAGGTTTTTGCTGTAACGAATGCGTATTTGTCTCTGTTCCAACATGGAAAAAAGTACATCCATCCCTAAAATAGTATCAAGCCGCTGATCCGCTCTTGCCTCAACAACATTTTTCAGAAACCTTAAAAATGAAAAGTCTGCATAGGTTTTTATCCAGGCATGGACATCAGGGCTCATATGCTCCTGATAATCTGCCAAGCCTGCATCACGCAGTAGATCAGCAAAAATTTCAAAACCGCTCCCTTGTGCCACTACCATTAATCGGGGGGGACTTTCATCATCCCGCACACCAAGCCCTTTCGAACTTAGTGTAAGTCTGGGCAATACTTGATAGGTCACAGAGCTAACTTGTTTATCACCAAGTTTCCGTCTCAACTGACGAGCTAAGCCCAGCTCGCCTCGCCGGGATAAAACATAAATGCTCTGACGTTGAGAAAGCTTATTTATTTCCAATGCATCGATACTCTGGAAATCAACTTCATGCATCTGAATTTCATTCTTCAGATAATCAATAATTTCAGCATCAGCAACAAACGCAGCTTTAGCTGGTAATGTTTCCACAAAACCAACTATGCCTATCGTTTCCAATATGCTGAAATCTGACATCATGAATGGCTCACCTCAATTACCTGATCAGTGTTCATATCATCACAATTACGGCGTATCCCATCTGGTGCAGGAAATTTGCGAACACTCTGAGGGAATTCAACAGTCAGCACTGCCTCATTGCCAATATTGCTGTCATGCCATTCGTGGAAATGTTTATGGTAGTCAGCACGGTCTCCAGAGAGTTCACGAATAAAGCTTACACCATTATCTGTCTTCCAGCTAAAGCCAGAATTTTCACCTGTCGTAAGGGATCCATCCCTCAAGAGGCCTGTATAAAGAACTTGCCGCATATGATGTATTTGTTTCATGCCAAATACCTGAGTTAGTCGCGTGATAAACTCGGTATCCGCCGAAATACGTACAGAATCAAAGAACCCGGTCTTCTCAAGCACTTCTTCACGCCGGATCATAAGGCTAATAGCAGCCATGCGTTCTGAAAGGCCATCAATATTGAGCGGCTTACCTTGGCCGTCTACCCGGCGCCAACGACATGTAACTGCTGTTTTATTCCCAGACAAGATAGCCCCAAGCTGCGTTTGAAGCCGCATAGGATCGGAAAGGTCATCACTGTCATGAAAGGCAACAAACTTGCCGCGTGCATGCGACAAACACCAATTTTTTGACCAGTATGTCCCATGATTTGCGGGCGAATGGAACACACGTACGCGAGTATCTTCATCTGCAAGTTTTTTTAAAACATCAAGCGTATCGTCAGTGCTTGCATCATCAATAACCATAAGTTCAAAATTCTTATGGCTCTGCGCTAGCACTGACCGCACAGCACCTTCTACCAGATGGCTGGTATTATAGGCTGTCATAACCACAGTTATCATTATATCTGCGTGATTAGCTCCAACCGCCTCAAAACGACGGGTTTGCTCTTCAAACATACGTGCGCCTTTTTTCCTTAGGAACGCATGTTTACTGTCGATACAATAGGCAATGGGATCGCGGCGAAATTTACGCCACATTCTATAAGGTTTAAATGCCATAATCTTCTACAAACGCAATACCACACCCGCAGAAAGGGCTAACTGGTAAAAAATGTTGATCAAATCAGATGCCAGCTGGAAACTTTTGGTTTGTACTTTTGGCAATACAAAAATTTCATCACCCGGCTGAATGACCAGTGATCGTTTATTTAACTGGCTCTTCTTCAACTTTGTGAACGTTCCATCCCGGTGCAACAAAAGCACATTTGCGGCGCTACGACTTTGGGTAAACCCTCCTGCGAGATTAATATAATCCTGCACCGTGCTGTTATCACGGAACGCCATGGCATTTGGGAACAATACATCGCCATGCACCATCACTAATTTACTTACACGAGGAATACGGATGATATCACCAGGCTCCATAAGAATATCATCACGCTGCGATGAACCAGCAAGAGAGACCTGACCGTTTGGCTCAATCTTACGTGCACGTTCCACCCACTGGAGAATCATTTCAGATTCCCTTTGGCGAAGGTCAGCTTCTGCCGCAGTTTTCGAACGCGCCGTTAGAACACTGCTTTCAAGAGCCCGAAGTTGTGCCTGCAAGGTTTCTTTCTGACGTTTTTTCACACTCTCCCGCATAAGCTGGATGGCTTCTGGCTGAGCATTAGGGCCAAACCGAACACGGCCAAGAACGTCGCCCATTGTTGCACCATATGGCAACACAAGTTCCTGCGCTCCGATGTGTTCTCCTTCAATACGAACACTGATTGTGCCTTGAGTTTTATCGGACATCACCTCAAGAACATCACCACGATAAATCTCTACGCCCGCGAGTTCCTTAATAGGGAGATATTCTACTTCTGTACGCGGTTGGTTATTTCGGCTGATACGCACATGAGTTGCTTGCGGAAATGGTCGCGCGAGAGCCAAAAGATGCTCTGCGCGAGCGGATGGACCAGCAAATTCAAACAGATTGTCGTTTTGCACATCACCCGACACGCCGGCCTGCGAAAGAACTGGCGCAACAACAATTGTATCGCCATCATTTAGCTGAAAGATAGGCAGGCTTCCACTAAGGATAAAATCATACAGGTTTACGGTTTTATGTTCCTTGCCGTTACGCAGTACCTTCACGTTTAAAAAACTACCACGTGCAGGGTCAATACCACCAGCCTGATCCAGAAAAAACAAAACACTATCTGAGGCGTGTCCTGCAAATAAACCTGGCTGCCTAACAAAGCCGGTCACCAGCACCTTAACTGGTTCTGCACCACCCAAATTAGCATACACATTCACATTCTTGCGAAAAACACGTTTCACAGCCTCACTAACAACCTGATTTACATCGGCATTCCGAACACCAAGCAACTTAACGGGCCCAACCTTCGGAACAAAGATATTGCCTTGCGCATCAACAGTGAAATTGCCGCTGAATTCAAAACCGCCCCATAGCTGAAGACTAACTTTATCGCCAACAGAAATAGTATAGTCTGGGTTAAACCCTACAAAGCTTTGGTTTGCGAACTCACCAGCAAAGATAAAATTACCAAAAGCTGTTTGCTCTTCAATCGTAGCAATCTCTTCTTCGGTTACAGGCTCAACAGATTGTGCAACCTGCGCAGATACTGCAAAGGAACAGTTCACCGCTGCCAAACCAGCAACAAGCATATATTTCCAAGATTTCACATTAAACATCGCGGTGCTCCCGGATTGTAGCAATGATCATGGCACCTACGCCGTAGATCAAAGACAAAGCTACGAATAGAGTAATTACTGAATAGAGTTTTCTAGGTAATACGGCTTCATCCGGCAACCTTGGGGCCTGAACGATAACCAAGTGTTTTAGCTTGCGGTAACTTTCAATTCTCGCTTTTTCAAGACCAACAAGAGCAGCCTGATAAAGCTGAGTGGCAAATGTCAGTTCCATCTCTAGCCGTTTATATTCCGCAGCCTGATCATTGAGTGAAGTCGCATCCTGACTTGCTAACTTAGCTTTCTCGATAAGCAGTTGCTCTTCGAGCGCCGTGATTTTTGCCCGCACTGTTACCAACTCAGATGCTTCTGCGTTCATATAACTCGCCAGAACCTTTTCATCAGTTCTGTGCTGGATGAGCATATTCTCCATTTGCACGATAGCACCCTGCAGAGATTTACCCACCGCTTCAGCACTCAAAATACCATTTTCATTCTGAAACTTTAGAAAAGTATCTCGAACATCTTCCATTCGCCGCTGGGCGTTCTGGAGTTCCTTTTCAACAAAGCTAATTTCCTGAAGGGCAATACTTTGGCTCACACCATTGATGTAACGCTCTGTTTCTTCAACAATTGCTTCAACAAGCTTCAGTGAGAACTCTTTACTATACCCTTGTCCCCGAATGGTAAGAATTCCTGTCTCGCCTACAAGATCGGTACTGATAACGTCTTTATAGAATCTCAGCTTTTTCTCATCTGAAGCACTTGGCGACAAGCGAGAATAAAAATCCCACTCATCCGAAGAAAAGTGTTCAGAAAACTGAATCTTTTCCTCGAGATACTCAAGCATGTCACGGGAATTAATATAAGCATTCGCAAGAAGTGCTTCACGGGTATCGTTTCCTGCACCACCAGCCAGCGCGGCTAATTGTGGAATACTTGCTGACCCCTGATCGTTCGCTGATTTAACATAAACCCGCGCGATTGTTACATATCGGTCTGATGCTAAAAACGCATAATAAGCACTAGCGATAAGCGTTATCAAAAGCACCCAACGGTATGTGGAGAAACTGAGAGTACGGCTACGTACATCATCAATCGCGGGGCCGCCCAAGCGTGCACGATTGATCATTTTCTCCCTGAATTTACGTAACATATTATTCATGTGTCGTTACTAACCCACTGGAATCTATAAATTTCTATACCTGAAAAGCGCCCTATCCACGCTTTCGTAATATTCAGCGCCACCATAAGCCAGTAAGATTGCGGCATTACAGTGTTCTCGCACAATTTTCTCATCATGGGAAACAAGAACAATATTTGCCGTTTCCCTTTTTTCAGTTAGCGTAGCGGAGCATTTCTTTTTAAACGCCTGATCACCCACCGCCATAATCTCATCGATTAGGTATGTATCAAAATCAAACGCCATAGAAACTGCAAACCCAAACTTGGCACGCATACCTGAAGAATAACTACCAACCGGCAATTCAAAACTTCGGCCTATCTCCGAAAACTCGAGCACAAAATCTTCGTAATCGCGCGTATTTCGAATACCGTGTATCCTGCAAACGAAACGTACATTCTCTCTGCCCGACATAGAGGCCTGAAAGCCAGCGCCTAACCCTAAAGGCCAACTAATAAATCTGTCAGTCACAATACGGCCAAGACTTGGGAAATCAGTTCCTCCCAAAAGCCTTACCAAGGTAGACTTGCCAGCGCCATTAACCCCTAAAATGGCAACATCCCTGTCACTCGGGATTTCTACATTCAGATTTTTGAAAACATATTTCGGACCAAAACGAGTCGGAAAATATTTTGATACATTCTCAAACCTAATCATCGCTGGCTCATCCTCTGCCAGCTCAATCTGTAACCAGATATCGCCAGTGTCATTAACCCTAAAACCCAGGCCCCGAGATAACCCACATCTGCAACAGGGCTGGTATATTGGACAAACCAAGCCTCTCTTATAAGTTCCATTGCATGAAGGATAGGGTTCTTTGCCATAATGCTATGAAATTCCTTAGGAACAAAAGTCATTGGGAAAAAGACAGCAGACAAGAACAACAAAGGCATCGTCATCAGATTAATAAGCTTCGTAATTTCTGGTGAAAAACGTGACACCACAGACGCTAAAATGCCAAATGAAATAGCGAACAACCAAAATAAAATGCAGTATGAAAGCACCAGCAGGAAATCATTTGGCAGTACATCAAATCCCCACCACCACAACAGCCCCCCAACAACTGTCATGGAAACCAGAAACACTCCGCCTTCAACTACAGATCTAGCGAGATATACATCAAACAGCTTAACCTGCCTAAACCCCATCAAGCCGCGTACAGCCCCTGCTGCCCTGAGGTTTGAGCGCATAGTACTGTTCCAAAGAAGTCTGAAGGGAAGAAAAGCAGTGTAAACAAACACTGGTGGCTCAACAAAACCAAATTCGCCACGCCCACGCAAACCAAATAACAGCATGAACATGCCAATCATCACGAGCGGTTCAAGAATAATCCATACATTACCAAATGTATAACGGCTAAAGCGGGCATTCATTTCGCGAAGAAAAATCGCAAAAATAACGTCCCGCTGAATGGATAACGCCGTTCTGGCTTTCATGGTTGCACCACTAGATTAATCAAAAAGGTTAAGCATCTTCATGTTTATAGATGCCTGCATACCTTCCTTTTTCATCAACCACAACAAGGAACTTCACTTCATCTGAGCGCATCATGGATTCTGCTTCGTCCACAATAACGTCCTTCTGAATAGTCGAAAATTCTTTACTCATACACTGGTGTGCTGCCACTTCACGTACTCGGCGCGTTACCCGGAGAGCAACACCAAGCTGCCCCTTTGTAACAACCCCAATCGGCGCACCGGCTTTATCAAGAACAACAGCTACCCCTGCTGATCCGCCTGCCATTTCGGCAGCAAGCTCAAGAAGCACCATATCAGGTGAAACTTTAGGCACATTGTTCACCAACATGGCCTCTTCCACCTTTGTGAGCAGCCTACGTCCTAGCGAACCACCAGGATGATAGCGTGCAAAATCACGTGCATGAAAATTACGTAGCTTCATAAGTGAAACAGCAAGGGCATCACCGATAGCAGCCGTAACTATAATTGACGTGGTTGGCGCCAGATTAATCGGGCAGGCTTCTTCCGTAATTGGAATTTCAAGAACAACATCCGCTACACGGCCCATTGTGGAATTCTTTGCGCCTGTGATTGCAATAATCTTATTACCAAAGGATTTCAAAGAAGGCAGCAGTTGCGAAATTTCAGGTGTTTCGCCTGAATAACTAATAAGCAAAAGTGCATCATCAGCTGTTACCATGCCTAAATCGCCATGAGATGCCTCAGCAGGATGCAAAAAGAATGAAGGAGTTCCAGTAGAGGCTAAAGTCGCTGAAATTTTACGCGCTACATGACCGGATTTACCCATTCCAATAACAATCAAATGACCACGAGTATTCATAATGGTCATGATCGCATCACGGAATGCATCCTCATCGTAGGTCTGCGACAAACGTTCTAAAGCTTGTCCCTGCTTTAGAAAATTAGACCCAATATCCTTCAGAGTTTGTCCGATATCCGCTTTTAAACTAACCGGAAGCTCAAGAATATTTTCTTGATTAGCATCCAAATCCGCGGAACTTTTCATATATACCCCCCGATACCACACTAACTTAATAGCTAACAAAATACATAAGTGCGGCTGGTTCTAGTCGCTGTGAATAACAAATTGCAGAAGCAAATTTGACGCACGCTATCATAACACCCTAGCATTCTCAACTAATCAGTCGCTTTAACCGAAGGTTTTGATTTTCCTTATTGCGGTTAAAGCCAACTATACTAGGCGTTATATGCAACTCAGCTCACACCTTTTTCCCTAACACTTAGGCGTAATAAGTTTGTAACCTATTCCCTAATGCATCACTGTACAAAAACTCAACTATTAATTACATTTTTATACGAATTACGTTTTGTATAGCGTCATAATTCTATTCCATAATGCATCAGCATGAACTCAACATGAACAAACGTTTATGTGCATAAACCAACCAATATACCCTAGCAAACAGTTGAATGCGTTCCGTGCATTTGTTAAGACGAGCACTCGCCTTTAGGCATATTTCCAGTAACGAAAGAAACGCATGTCACAACCTGTTGGCAAATCCAACGCAGTTAAGCCAATGTCGGTCTTGTTTTTACAAGGGCTAGCATCACCTTTTTATAAGGTGCTGGCTGACAAGCTTACAGATGCGGGAGCAACCTGCCACAGAGTGAATTATTGCGGCGGTGATATTTGGTTTGGGAAATTCGGGCGACACAAAATTGAAACTACGCGTTTTCAGCAACCACATGAATATCTGCCTGTATTCTACGAAGAACTCATCAAAGAAAAACGCATCACCGATGTTATCCTTTTTGGTGATTGCCGCCCAATTCATCAACCGGTATTTCCAATCGCTGAAAAATTAAACGTTCGGGTCCATGTTTTTGAAGAAGGCTATACAAGACCCAACTATGTGACCCTTGAAACTGGCGGGACAAACGCGAACTCTCCTCTACCACACAGCAAAGAAGCCGTAGAGGCCAGAGCCAAAACCCTTAAGGAAACCGGCGCACTGGATAACCAGACCGACAGGCCAACGCTTCCAAATCCAATGGGCGCCAGGGTTAGAATGGATTTAATGTTCCATCTTTCTAATATCTTATGCTGCATGCATTTCAGGAATTACCAAACGCACCGCCCAGAAAAAGTATCGGCAGAAGCAAAGGGTTGGGTAAACCGCTTCATTCGCAAGCAAGCCTATAAAAAAGCAAATTCTCAGGCTTTGGCATATTATGCAAAGCCAACTGATCGTTATTTCATGGTACCGCTACAATTGAACAGTGATTTCCAAATCAGAAATCACAGTGATTATGAAAGCGTACCTGATTTCATTGATGAAGTAATAGCTTCCTTCGCGAAGGCTGCACCAAATGGCATGCGCCTTCTGTTCAAAAACCACCCGCTTGATAATGGTATGATTGATTACCGCAACCTGATTGAACTTGCGGCTCTCAGACACGGTGTGACGGGCCTTATTGATTACGTTGAAGGCGGCGACCTTGATAAGATTTTAAAACGTGCCGAAGGTGTTGTGCTCATTAACAGTACAGTTGGGTATGCTGCCCTCAAACAAAATGCACCGATCAAAGTTATGGGCCGCGCGATATACGATATGAAAGGGCTAACCTTTCAGGGACCACTTGATGATTTTTGGCCTAATGCCAAAGCGCCAGACACACTTTTCATCAATAATTTCCTTCGGGTTGTACGCGCTGATAGCCAGCTTTATGGTGATTTCTTCACACCAACCGGTATTGAACTAGCGGCAAGCGCTGCCGTTACACGCCTTATGAACAGGAAAAAACAATAATGCTGGGTTTAATCCTGTTTGCAGCCATCATTGTGCTGCCCTTTGGTGCTGAGGCATGCGCAAGAAAAATTCCTGACGAAGAAAATACGAGCATAAAACGTTCAACCAGCTTCTATCTGCTTACACCGCTGATGGGAGCGTTTGTATATGGCAGTTTTGCCGTGTTCGCTGCACACCCCATTTTGGCTTTAGCAGGTTCAACGCTGTTTTATGTGGGTCTTACCGCTGTATCCAACAAGAAATATGAAGTACTTGATAGCCCCTTTAACGCCCATGATTTTGATAACCTCAGGAACCTTTATATCTATCCTGAATTTTATCTATCCTATGTAGGCTGGCCTATCATTGCGCTTGTGATTGCAGCTTTTGGAGGCATCATTGGCCTAAGCCTTAATTTTGAAGATAGCTTTCCAATATATAGCTGGCTTGCCCCCTTTCCTCCCACTCTCTCCTATTTTCTCTTTATCGGGCTATGGCTTGTGTTCATTAGGGTTTTCAGAGGTATTTTCAGCCTTTCCTTCAATGAAAGAACAATGAACGAACACGGTGTTACTCTGGAACTAAAAGAAGACATCACCCGCTTTGGTCTGTTCCCAACAGTAATGCTGTACCGCATGCTTCTGAAGATGACGGTTGATAAAACCGAACTACGTACGCAGCAGATAACTGCCCAAACAGATAAGCCTCAGGATATCATCGCTATACAAGGGGAAAGCTACTTCGATCTTGAGCGTTTGTTCACCCTGTTACCTGAGGCTAAGCGCACTAGCTGGCAAACACTTCGCAACCTTGAAACCGATGGTGTAACCACTGGTACAGTCGAAGTTCCTGCATGGGGCGCCTATACCATGCAAACAGAGTTTTCCTTCCTTTCCATGATGGAAAACAACAAGCTGGGAGTGGACCGTATAAACCCCTATATGCGGTTTGCTCAAAAACCAGTAACAACAATTGCAAGTTTGCTTAAAGATGCTGGATACCGCACAATCTGCATCCACCCCGCGAAAAAAGAATTTTTCCGCCGTTCCGATGTTATGCCTAACCTGGGGTTTGAAGAATTCATCGGCATCGAAGAATTTGATGATGCATCCTACTTCGGGAAGTATATTGCTGATAGCGCACTAGGGAAGCGCATTGATGAGATTGTTGCCGAACATCACACCACAAGTGACAAGCCACTGTTCATCTTTGCAATCACCATTGAAAGCCACGGACCATGGGCTTCAGGCAGGCTTGATGAACATGTGAATGAAACATATCTTATCGCTGAAAACCCAACAAATAACAGGGAATTCACCCTCTATCAGCAGCATATGGAAAACCTGATGGGCTTGTTTCAAAACTTGAGCACAAACTCAAATAGCAAACGCCCACGTACTGTTGCTCTATACGGCGATCATATGCCCGCACTCGGCCCGCTTTTTAAAGAACATGGCTTCACGGATATTCCTACTGATTATCTAATCTGGAACAGTGAAAAGCAGGTAACAGCACCAAACACAATGGCAATCAATGATTTTGCAGCTTTCGTGATGAAGGAAAGTGGTGTTTCACTAAAACGCTAGTCTTCAGCGCTATCTTCCTTAAGCGGATCTTCCCCAAACTCATTATCGCCAGACACGCCTTTAAGCCACAGACATATGCCCATAAAGGCCCCAACAAGGGCGGTATACATAAACTGTAAGCTGAGGAAATCACCTGCAACCGGCAGAAGCCATACGGTGACAGGGATAAGATAAAGCCCTAACCAATAAGACGGGTACCCCAGATCATGAAGCCTGCGAGACTGAAGCGACAGAAAACCAAGTCCAATAATAATCTGGTATGCAAGGATAATCCACGGCCCAGCAGCTTCGCCTGCAATTGCTGCCACAATCCACACAGGGATATGGAAAACAAAACTGGCAATCAGGAAATACCAATATTCCTCACGGCAAGAACGTCCGCCATATTCAAACATACGTTTGAGCGTAAAACTAAAAGTGCGAAACAAAGCCTTAAACATGCCGGACCCCAGATATATTGATCCCGCTTTATAACCAGCAGCGCTTTAAGAATCCAGCACCTAGGCTGTTAGCACATCTGCAAGCTGCTCTCTAAGCTTCCTACCTTCAGGGGATTTCACCACCGGCCAGCAGTGGAACATGCCTTTATATTCCGTGAGATACACTTCCCCGCCTTCGGCTTTCATTTTTTCTTCAAACCTGCGGCAATCAGCCAGCATAATATCCCGTGTACCAATAAAAATATGGCATGGCGGCAAATTATTAAGCGGCCCTTCAATAGGGCTTACGCGTGGGTCATGGAATTGAAGATCACCGGCATAAAGCTTTCCTGCTTCCACAAGGCCCGGTTTTGATATCCATGGGTCAACCCTATCCACCTCAAGCACACCATCTGTTTCAAGGGTGATATCAAACCAGGGGGAAAGAAGCGCCAAGCTTTTCGCCTTTGGCGTAATGCCTTTGGCCTGCAGTACCTGCATAATGGCCACTGCCATACCAGCTCCCGCACTATCACCGAACACATCCAGCCTGCGGTACCCCACCTTTTCTTCTGCCCAAAGATACGCCTTTTCAGCAAAAGCCAATGTATCTGCTGCCGTTGAAGTGGGTGCTAGCGGGTAAATTGGCACGTAAACTGTACGCCCCAGCCTGCACGCCATATCGGCTGCGAACATCCACTGGCGTTCAATAATCTCGAAAACATACGCACCGCCGTGAAGATACATAAACGCATCACCGCTTGTACCCGTTTTTGGTGTGAGTGTAATAACCGGATAACCGCCCACAAGGGCTTCATCCACATGGCACCTTTTCTCCACATACTCAGGTGGATCATAGGTGATGCTGTTGGCGCGCTGCGCCATCATCCCATGTAGAGCTTCTGCGGATAAGAAGGTTTTCTTTCTGCCTGTAACCTTCAACACCGCGATCCAGAATTGTGCCGCTAAACTCGGCATGCCAAACTCCCCCGCTTAACATCATTTGCCTGAATGACGGGGCGCATAAAGCACTTTTTGATAGTAAATCTCAAGTAAAAAATACAACTGCCTAACTATTAGTGTACATTTTTACCTAAAATTTTACCTAAATCTCGGTTTTCAGGGCTGTCCAATACTCTTTCAAACCGTATGCTTCTGTGTGAACTTCATCGATATAATCTTCCAGATGATCGATCATATTATGCTGTTCTTCCTCTTCGAGCATTTCGAATCTGTCTTGCAGGTTCGCGAGTGTAACTTCCACCTGCGTAATTTTTTCTCGCAACAGTTCTTTTTGAAGAGCCATATCCGTCACAGTCTAAATTCCCATTGTTTCACTGAGCGCAATCAGCGCAGAAGGTACAAGGAAGAAAACAGTGCCAATATAAGCAGCAACATATATCTTTTTCTTTACAGCAAGACCGGAAAGCCATTCAGCGAGCTGCGGCGGAATATTCCTGAGAAACGGGATACCGTAAACAACAAGCACACCAAGGCTGTTATAAACCAGATGCACAAGCGCCACCTGAAGCGCGAAATAAGCGTTACCGCCCACAACTGCGGTTGCTGCAAGAAGCGCAGTGATACAGGTGCCAATATTCGCCCCCAGTGTGAACGGATATATCTGCCTTAGGGAAAACACCCCACTACCCGCAAGCGGTACAATAAGACTGGTGGTCGTGGAAGATGACTGCACAAGAACCGTAATAAGCGTACCGGATGCAAGGCCTGATACAGGCCCGCGCCCCACCGCATAATGCATAATATCCTTCGCGCGCCCGGTCATCAGTTCTTTAAGCAGGCGACCAATGAAGGAGATGGACAGGAAAATCATCCCGATCCCGATAAAGATCATCAAAATACCAGCCACCACATCAGATGCGCCAAAGCGTTCGAGCGTTCCCTCCGCCAAATTAATCGGCGGGGAAACCAGCGGTTTAATAAAGTTAAACCCACCCATGGAAACATTCTCACCGCCCACCAGAAAGCTCGCAAGATAAGCACCAACCTTTTGCAGAAAACCAAACATAATCTCGAGCGGCAGGAAGATAATCACACAGATCACATTGAAGAAATCATGGATGGTGGCCGCAGCAAACGCGCGCTTAAATTCTTCCCCTTGCCTTACATGGCCAAGGCTTACAATCGTGTTGGTAATTGTGGTGCCAATATTGCTGCCCATCACCATGGGAATGGCAATTTCAACAGGCAAGCCGCCCGCAACTAAGCCAACAATAATAGATGTAACCGTGCTGGATGATTGAATAAGCGCCGTGGCGATCGTGCCAATCACAAGTGCAGTGATGGGATTGCTGGCAAAAGCAAACAACTCCCGCGCTTGATCTCCTGTTGCCAGTTTAAAGCCGCCTCCAATCGTAGCCACCGCAACCAGCAGCACATAAACAAGGCCTGCAATAGCGAACCATTGCCCCCAACTGCCCGATGAAGTTTGGCCGTGCCGACCCGGCAATACATCAGTCATCGTATTTGTCCCACATATACTCGCAACCCTATACTCCGCGAGGTATAGAGCCACTCCCCTATGATGAATTTAATACATTTTCATTACAGTTCCGGGACTCTTTGGGAATTGACTTTCATCACATAAAACGTACAGAGAGAAAGCGAGTGGTGCCTCACTTTCTCTCTGATACAAACTTTAGAAATCTATCGTGTTTTAAACACTTTTTTTCTGTCTCGCTTACGAGAGCGGTTGGCGTGTTCCATGGCCTTGAAACCAATGTTTGGGCAGAAAGTATAGATATTATCAGAATTTCTTTTCGAACCATCACCGATGGTCCAGCGGAATTTAAGGCAGTGATCAGGCCCATCCAGTTCCAGAATTTCCAGCCTTATTGGCCTTGGTGAAAGATAGGTGCGTACTTCGCCCTGCTTCCAGTTACCGAGCGGGAATTTAATCCCAAGGCCAGTATATATTCTCTCGCCCCACTTTTTGCGCTTATCATAAAGGCGAACCAGGCCATCCCGTGATGCATTGATGGTGAAATGGGATATCACCTTGCCCGTATAAGGATTATCGAACGTACGGATATAATAGGGGATCTGTTCGCCAGCCCATTTGATTTCCGTATCGTTCGTTTCAGTTTTAAAGGGGCCTTCAATGTAAAAATCATTACACCGCCTGCCGTTCACTGAAACACAGGTGGTGGTAATGGCTTCCTTCAACACCAGCTCGTGCTTACCGTCCCACTTGATGCCGGTGAACAGTTCAACAGGAATGAAACGCTCTTTGGTTTCACTATTGTAGGCATTATCCCAAGGGTTCGTCTCTTCAGCTGCCATAGCTGCATGCCCCAGCAGGGCCGCGCACAAAAGTGTGGCGGAACAATATTTTAGATATTTTTTCATTTTTTAACTTTCGCTATCGTCGTGTAGGCGAAACATAGCGCGGGTAGCATATAAAACAACAAAACCTTAGTTGTAAGGAATGTTTCATTAGTTGGTTTATACGGCCCTCTACGGGCACGACTATAGGGATGGCAGCGTGTCAAAACCTGTCAGGAATTAATCTCGCAATTCAATGGCATCATAGAAAGATTGAATTTCCAGAATTTTGCCGTCTTTGCACACAAGCCAATCAACAGCAGGCCGTGGGCCTTTGGGTGTTTCGTGGATAAAGTGAATAGCCGCTTCATTCCCCTCGCCCATAATCCGCACGATCTTCAGCGAGACAACATTTTCCGCCGCCATCGGCTTCACCCACGCGAGATATTTCTCCCGTCCTTCCATACGACCAAACGGGCTGGTGTGGGTAAACTCATCCGCCAGTGGAATATCATCTGGCTTACCTGCGATCCAGCCTTCAATCCAAAGCCGAGCAAGTGTTTTAGCATCCGGGTGATTGGTCATGGTTAAAGTTCCTTATTAAAACTTCAAATCAGCTTGACAGGCTATCCTACCTTAATAGCGATAATATCCCACTTGGAAACGCCCCATACCTCTTTAAAATCAAACTCAGTAATAGCCATAAACTCTAACACATCCTCAAGAGGTTCATCGTCATGCCAAGTGGTCATGACATCAGGAAACCTAATATAATCGTTATCGACTACCGTTTGTCGGTTAACACAAACCATGTCCACATCGTCATCAAGCAGACTAGATTGATTTCCTACACCCGCAACCCACATCACATCTGTTTTCACAAGCAGCTCAGCAAGCGCCCACCTTGCTTCATTTCCGCACATTTCGAAATCTGCCTCAATTGCTATACAATAAGGTGATGAAGGCAGCATATCAGCTGTAATACTTTCAACTTCTACCACTGAAATTCGCTGAACCATGTTATCCATCAAATGCATTTTCAATTTGATTAGCTCTGTCAGCAATATATGACAACAAAGCACTTATATCCTGTCTATACTGAAAACTCTTAAAGCGTAATTTGCTCTTTCCGAAATAATGGAGCAATACCATCCAATTTTTCCGGCACTATCCGGCTTAGCACAGCCTTCGCTCCCGCCGCATCTTCAAGTACTGAAAAAGACACAAGCCCGCCATTCCCGAAGAAGCGGTATCCTTTATAGCCGAGCACCGCTTGTGTTTGTTTTGGTTCAAAAATAATGGCTTCTGCACCGTTCCTGTGCCTCTTCAAGTGAATAGTTTTCAGCTCATTATAGTTATAGCAAAGCACACCCTTATGCATGCACCAGATGGCCCCTTTATTAGTAAGCACATATAGGGATGCTTTCCTCTCGTTCGTTGCACTTTCGGCCGCACCATATCCTATAGTAAATAGTGCTATAGCCTGCCCGAGAAGTACGAGCTTAGTGGTGTCAGTCGCATACTCAAGTGCAGTATCTAAATCAGAACCACCTAACTGAACCAATCCGCCAACCAAAACCCACATCACCAAAAACACAGCAAATGCAAATAGTGTGATTTGTAGCCCGGTAAAATGTATTTTCGAACTGCCCTGCCCGTGCCAAAGGATTTCTTCACCTTCAACAAGTTCATCTTTGGCTTTAGCTAACAAATCCAGCATCTATTTCCTTTGTTCATCACAACATATTTCACACTGAAATCACCAGGCTATGCAGCTTCACCAACGAGTTCATTATCCAGCTTACCCGGCGCAATCTGGCTTAACACTGCCTTTGCTTCTGCGGCATCTTCGAGCATTGGAAAATGTACTATCTGGCCACTACCACCCATATAACGATATGTCGTCAACAGCATTCCATAGCTGACCGGAATATTGCTTTGCAAGGGTTCAAAAATTATAGATTCCCGGCCACCCCAATGACGCACTAAATGTACCGCTTTCAATCCTTTATAGGAAACCGTCTCTGTGCCTTTCCCGTGAAGCAGCAGAACACGCTCATTGGTGAGGACATACAGAGAATTCTTTCGCCAATTCATCCTAATGCGAGGAACACCTAAGCCAAAAAACAACAGGATTGGTACAAGGGCATAAGCTAACCAGTTAAGAAGATAGAATACTTTATCCGGCATTTCTTTCAGATCAGCATATTCCACATTCCCTGTCAGGAAGAAAAAGCTCCAAACCTGATACAACACCACGCCTAAGCACAACCATTCATTGCCTGATAGTAAAAACCGCGAAGTTCCTTGCCCGTGCCAGAGAATTTCTTCGCCCTCTGCCAATTCCTTCTTCGCATCATCCAGTAGTGTTTGCATACATCCTCCCAACCAATGAGGGAACTATACACACCAGAATAAAAAAGGCTACCGCCCATGGCAGCCTTTCTTAAGTCTTTCAACACAATGTGATTTTTACCTTAACGGCAACCTTTACATTTAAATTGTATCACGCAGATAAACGGGATAATCAGTGGCATCTGGTGTTACACCAGCCTGATTGAGCATCGCGCCCACAAACCCCCGGTGATAATTGCCGTGGTTTACAATATGCATGAAAATATCGCCGCGGGTCATCGCGCCTTCACCGCCATCCACGAAGGTAAAATTGATAACCTCTGAAAGCAATTCTTCGGTCATGCTTTCTGCATAGGTACACCACCAATCATCCATCGCCTGCTGTGCTTCAAACACTCTTGCAAGAGGTGGGGATGTATCTGTATTTCTGCCCGTATAGCCATGCGCACGCCCTTCAAGGTGGGCCCTGAAAATATCGTCCACCACATACACATGGTTAAGTGTGTGAACGATGTTACCAAAATGGGTGCTCCGATGCTTAAGCAACTCTTCTTCCGTTAAAGACATAGCAAACCCGAATGTGCGCTTATTGGCCCAGCGCTTGAAATCCATAAGTTTAACAACTGTCTCTTTGAGCATAATACACTCTCCCTTATCTGGCATTCAGTTACAAAAAAGGCCGGGAGAAATCCCAGCCTTTCAATATTTTATAAATCGCTTTTCATCTGGCTTATCGCTGCCCGTTTCCGTTCGCGTTCAGATAACCATTTTCTTCCAGATATTCGATAATCTGGTCTGCGCATTTTTCTGCGGCGAACTCGGCAGTTTTTACGTGGATATCAGCGCGTTCCGGTTCTTCATACGGGCTATCAAAGCCTGTGAAGTTTTTAATTTCACCCGCTTTTGCTTTCTTATAAAGGCCTTTCGGATCACGCTCGGCACACACCTCAATTGGTGTATCCACAAACACTTCAATGAACTCACCTTCGCCCATCATCTCGCGCACCATGCGGCGCTCGGTTTTGAAGGGTGAGATGAAGCTGGTCATCACCATAAGGCCTGCATCTACCATCAGTTTGGATACTTCACCCACACGGCGGATGTTTTCCACACGGTCAGCATCCGTGAAGCCAAGATCTTTATTGAGGCCGTGGCGTACATTATCACCATCCAGCACATAAGTGTGGCGGCCGCGCGCAAACAGGCGCTTTTCAACAATGTTGGCAACCGTTGATTTACCGGAACCTGAAAGCCCCGTGAACCAAAGAACTGCTGGTTTCTGGTGCTTCTGCTCAGCACGTGCTTCTTTATCCACATCCATAGCTTGCCAGTGAATGTTGGAGGCACGGCGAAGGGCAAAATCAATCATGCCCACACCAACTGTGTTGTTGGTCATGCGGTCAATGATGATGAAGCTGCCCATTTCGCGGTTTGTATCGTATGGATCAAACGCGATCTGGCTATCCAGATTAATGTTACAGCGGCCAATTTCATTCAGCTCAAGCTTTTTGGCAGCTGTTTCTTCAAGCGTGTTTACATTCACCTTGTTCTTCAGGTCCGTTACCACACCTGGCATCATCTTATTTGATGTTTTGAAAAGATATGGTCGGCCCGGCAGCATCGCCTCATCTGACATCCAGATGATTTTTGCTTCGAACTGGTCTGCCACCTCTGGCGGGTTATCCTTACCTGCGATCACATCACCGCGGGAGATATCAATCTCATCCTCAAGGGTAAGCGTTACCGCTTCACCTGCCACCGCGTAATCAAGTTCACCATCATAGGTAACGATGGATTTAATCTTGCTTTCTTTCGCGCTTGGCAGAGCTTTTACGCTATCACCAACACGCACAGTACCCGATGCGATGGAACCAGAGAAGCCACGGAAATCAAGGTTCGGGCGGTTCACCCACTGCACCGGCATACGGAAATCAGCCGTCTGGCGGTCATCATCCACTTCAACAGTTTCCAGATACTCAAGAAGGCACGGGCCGTTATACCACGGTGTGTTCTCACTGTGGTTCAGGATATTATCGCCTTTGAGCGCGGAAACCGGAATGGATACAATCTGCTTGAAGCCGAAGTTTTTCGCAAATTCTCGGTATTCCAGCTCGATATCTGTCAGTACCTTCTGGTCATAATCCACAAGGTCCATCTTGTTCACCGCAAGCACTACATGCTTGATACCAAGCAGGCTGGCGATAAAGCTGTGACGGCGGGTTTGTGTAAGCACACCTTTGCGTGCATCAATCAGCAGAATGGCTACATCCGCCGTGGAAGCACCTGTTGCCATATTGCGCGTATACTGTTCGTGGCCTGGGGTATCTGCCACAATAAATTTGCGCTTATCTGTTGAGAAGAAACGGTAGGCCACATCAATGGTGATGCCCTGCTCACGCTCGGCAGCGAGGCCATCAACAAGCAGTGCGAAATCAATTTCCTCGCCCTGCGTGCCCATTTTCTTACTATCAGATTCAAGCGCATTCAGCTGATCTTCAAAGATCATCTTGCTATCATAAAGCAGGCGACCAATCAGCGTTGATTTACCATCATCCACACTACCGCAGGTGATGAAACGCAGCATGGATTTCTCTTCCTGCGCTTTCAGGTATGCATCAATATCTGTTGCAATGAGGTCATCTTGATGAGCCATTAGAAATACCCCTCTTGCTTTTTCTTTTCCATCGAGGCAGCGCTATCATGATCAATCACCCGGCCCTGGCGTTCAGATGTGGTGGTCAGGAGCATTTCCTGAATAACATCTGTAAGCGTGCTGGCTTCAGATTCCACAGCACCCGTTAGCGGATAACAGCCAAGCGTGCGGAAGCGCACCATCTTCATCTCTGGTGTTTCACCATCACGGAGAGGCATGCGGTCATCATCCACCATAAAGAGCTGGCCATCACGCTCAACAACCGGGCGTTTTTCAGAAAGGTAAAGGCTTGGGATTTCGATATTTTCCAAGTGGATATATTGCCAGATATCAAGCTCGGTCCAGTTGGAAAGTGGGAACACACGGATGCTTTCGCCTTGCGCTTTGCGGGTGTTATACACACTCCACAGCTCAGGACGCTGGTTCTTTGGGTCCCAACGGTGCTGGGCAGAGCGGAAAGAAAACACACGTTCTTTCGCACGGGATTTCTCTTCATCCCGGCGTGCGCCACCAAAGGCCGCATCAAACTTGTATTTATCAATCGCCTGCTTAAGCGCCTGTGTTTTCATCACATCCGTGTGGGTTGCGGAACCATGGGTGAACGGGCCAACGCCTTCTTTCACACCTTCTTCATTAATGTGCACAATCAGATCAAGGCCGTTTTCTTTACAGATACGGTCACGGAATTCGATCATTTCACGGAATTTCCATGTAGTATCTACATGCATTACCGGGAAAGGCGGTTTGGAAGGGTAGAATGCCTTCATGGCAAGATGCAGCATTACACTGCTGTCCTTACCTATAGAATAAAGCATTACAGGGTTTTCAGCTTCCGCTGCAACTTCCCGCATAATCTGGATGCTTTCCGCTTCCAGTCGCTTCAAATGAGTAAGCGTTTTTGTCATTAAAATCCGTCCAAACTTAATACGTGCGGTTTAACATCATTCCACACGGCAACTATCCCATGCAAAAAACCTTCGCATAACGTGGTTAGCATCTAACCTATGTGCAAGCACGAAGAAAAATTATTTTTTCTTTTCACGGCGAATACTGGAAGTTATTTACAATAAATAACCAAAAACATCGTCAAAAAGGAAATATATTCCAAAAAATATCGAATTTTAGATGAAACGCCCTGAACAAACCACATTCAATAGAGCTGATTTACCCGGTCCACTCAAAAGCAGCATTTGGAATCCGCCAATCAGCGCCATATCTAGCTTCGCTTACGGCTTCGGGATCCCTCGGGGCATCAAATATCTCACCTTTAAATTCAATGGTACTTGCCGGCAGGAATATATCTGCCCGTTCTTCCACTACCGCTAAGCGGGTGTGCGGCCAATAAACCTTACCCTCATAAGAGGACAGCACGAAGATGTCGATCGTAAGTGGAGGGCGCTGACAGTGCAGTAACGGCGAATGCTTTGGCCCGCGGCTGGTTTTAATGCCAGCCTCATTCAAAACATCCAAAAGCTTATCTGTCTCTTCAATCAAACGATCAGGATGAACATCTTCCAGAATAACCGCCAAATCCAGATCATCGTCATGTGGGATGAAATCTTTCTCCCTGATCGCACCAAGAAGCGTACCGTACATGAACATTGGTGTATATCCCAGTGCCCGCACTTCATCACGTACCTTACAAAGATGCATCATGGTTTTCTCTTCATCGCGGAAAGCCAGTGGCACCCTTAACCCGTGCTTCCCTAGCCGAAGCGGTGCCGCATAACGATTAGGCGCAAATACAGAATTCGCCCCACTGAAAACCTCTGCCTCCACCTCTGGCCATTTCTTAGTGAGATTTGAAAGTGGCTTAATCAGGTTTCGGCGGCGATACATAGTGGCCAGTTTCGCATAGATATGTGCATATTCAGGCAACATCTTTGATGAACCCAGCGCACCCACAAAAGCAAGTACATCCTGTATGAGTTTATATTCAAAGCCTTTGCGGTGAACCTTTGTCCAGGTCTTACGGTCTTCACTCACATCAAAATCAAGGAATAAAGTATTTGCCGCATCCATAACAGACTTATTCCAAATACGAATGCCGTCGAACTCAACAGGATTATCGTTCTCGTCTGAAACAAACATAATTCTGGATGGTGTCGTAGAACGGAAACCCAGCGCAAAATAATCCGGCTCTATAGAAGGGTGAACTTTATATGCAAATTTAGTCGCTTTACCAGTTAAGGAAGGCAAATCTGCTTCCAGTTTTTCACTGTCCTTCAATTCAAAGCCGCCCAAAGCAACCGGCGTTGCGCCATAAGCTCTCACTCTCACATAGCGCGCTTTTACCTTGGGGAATTTGATATCATATCCATCTTCCGGCGATAGCCCGAAATCCCTCGGCGAGTGAAGCACAAGGTCCACCAACTTGATCAATTTCCGAGCCAGAGCCTGATGCCAAAGCGCATCTGAAGAAAGATTGCCTTCCTCCATTTTCACAAGGGCGCTTTCTATATCGGCAGCTATCAACCCAGCTAGCGCATCAAATACTTCTTCCTGCTCCGATTTGATATAGGCACGCAATTTCTCAATCGCTGAGGATGTGTTCGTGATCAAATCTTCCAGTTGGGGGGCAAAAAACTCGTTCTGGAAATTACGGAAAATAACTTCTTCCCGACCTTTTTCATCCAGGCCAACAACCCTGATCTTGCTGTTATTCACACCTTGCAGATCAGCACGCATCCACAGATAAATATTTTGCAGTAACACATCATCACTGAAATCAGCACGCCACCAAGCACGTTCTTCTTTTCGAGTATGCATATTGTTGTAGAAAACAGGGCCTGTCAGCGCTTTATGACTGTCATCACCATCACGGAAATAGCTGCTTTGGCTTGTGATGGTATGTTCCGCCAAATCTGCGGGCATATTATCATCACCTATCAATCCAGAAAAGGTGATATGGGAAAAGCATAGTGATGCTGCAGTCTCTGCATCCACTTCCAAACGAACTGTTTTATAACGTTTCGTAGCGGGAATACGAACAGCGCGCATGGCCACAGCAGCAGACCAGGCGAGTGATGGCAAAAATGTTCTTACCTGCGTTTCATCTTGTTGTTCAAGCAGCCTTTTAAAACTGGATTTTAACTTCTCTATTTCTTTTTGTTGAGCTGCTGACATTACCGCAAAAACTTTCTACGCGCCGTATCTGGATTATCGTTAAAATTCGTTGGTTTTCTAAGCGCTTTACAAACGCAAAACCCCGCGTATATTGCACATTCCGATATTCAAGTAAACGACTACATATTGAGTTTTTGATGAAGCGAATTATTACGTTTGGCACATATGATCTACTGCATATTGGCCACATTAGGCTACTGGAACGAGCTGCAAAACTGGGCAATCATCTTATTGTCGGTGTTTCAAGTGATGAGCTAAACATGTCAAAAAAAGACAGAGCTCCTGTTTATAGCACTCAGGATCGCGTAGAAATCATCAAAGCCCTAAAATGTGTAAATGAAGTCTTCGTAGAAGAGTCTCTGGAGAAAAAAGGCGAGTATATTCAGAAATTTAACGCCGACATTCTTGTTATGGGGGATGATTGGGAAGGCAAGTTTGATGAGTTTAAATCACTTTGCGATGTGGTATATCTGAAGCGAACAGACGGTATCTCTACAACTCAATTGATTGGCGACATTTCAGAGAGGCTTTAATTTTATTCATCTATCAGCAAGACTGTCTGAATATAGTTGGCTGAAGATGGCAATAACACCGGATAACACCACATAAAGCAGGCTCAACAGCGTATAGAATTGGCATGATTAGTAACAAACAATCGGCAGATGACCTACTAATGCACTTGCGCTACTTCTCGTGGCTGCACTTCTTTTATAACTACGACAGTTCACATTTGTTGATCGCAGACGCCTTTTTTGTAAGAGCTATTCAATCTGCAAAACGTGAGAAAATGAACTACAAGACAGCCACACCAGAAACATATGAATCCGTTGTTTCCGAAGAAACCAGAAAAATTCTCGTTTTCTGCTCAAAAAATGAAGTACCTCTTATAAGAAAGCTTCAAGCACAGTATCCGGATAAAACCATCACATCCGGCACCTATCATTATTCATGTACTGGCCCTAAAAGGCACCCATCCTTCAAGCAATTCACATCCGCTCAAAAAAGCAAAGATGCAAGACCGGTGTTTATGATCTCTACCCCGTACGCGGATGCAGAGTTCATTGCCCGAGTTATGGATGCAAATAACTTGCCCATGCCATACGAGTTCCTGAGCCGAGCTACAGGGACCTGGCTGAACTATCAGAAGGATTTCCAGATCAGTCGTTTTTATAATCGCGTGGAAACAGCTGCAACACAAGACGACCAATCTCTATACGCTTTACTCCAAACAGATGTATTAAGCAGTCTCTTTGAAAATACACATTTCTCGTTTAACCACTTTATCAAATTCCTTAAGTCCAAAAACGCTAAAGTTATTTTGGTAAACCGGAAAGATCATTTCGCTCAGGCGGTTATGGGTAGCGTGATGCACGCTACGCCAGAGCGCTCGGTTTGGACAAAGAAATCCGCACAGAGAATTCAGGCCAAAATTAACGCAGGCACTGTTGCTGGAACTCTTTCCCGGCAACAACAAATCCCGGATCATGAAGTGATACTTGATAAAATCGCAGCTTCAGGCCTGGATCATATGAAGCTATACACCGAAGACTTTATAGAAGATCAAGAAGGCAAAACGAAAGAGATCGCTGCCTTCATAGATAAGTCTGTTCCATCAAAATTAGCCATTAAAGATTATGAAAACGGTCTTAAAGAAATCAACGGCTTATCTGTAGATGGAGACGCTGTTCGCAGATATATGATTGATAGTCTGGGCCTTTAATCTCTAGCGTTTTAGAGCATCATAGAAATATTTGGCTTTCCGGCCGAACCGCTTCACACCAGCAAAGGCTCCCGGTGTGATTTTCCCGCCGGTTGAGGCTTTTGCAATATCCTGCACGAGCGCTTCCGGGCCGTAGCTCAAACCGCTCGGCCAATCGCAGTAGCGCGCATAAACGCAGAGAAGCGCATACACAAGCACATCAAGGGAAAGCTCCCGACCCCGGCGCAGCATCTCGCACTTGTCATCCGTCAATCCCCACCCAGCATAAAACGGCATACCGTAACAGGTAACATCTTTGCCGCGCATCAGGGCTTCAAAGCCTGTCAGGCTAGTCATGGTATGAACACTATCCACCGCCACCAGCACATCAATGATATCAGCGTCTGTAATCACTTTATCAGCACACGCTTTCAGCACATCTTCAGACACTGATCCTTCGCGGTTGCCTGAAGCCACATCAGGATGCGGCTTAAAAATGATATAGGCATCAGGCTTATCAGCCTTCACGGCTTCAAGAAGTGCACCATTTGATTTCAAATGCGGGGAGCCAAACTGAATGCTGGCATCTGCTTCCACCTGCCCAGGCACAAGGATAATTTCCTTGCCTGCAGCCTCAGTGCGGAAATCAAGCCCCCCCTTCTCACCAACATTATATTTGCTGACTTTGGATGCAAGGATTTGCTCCCGGAGCGCTTTACCACGTTTCGCGTCATGCTCATCAAAATCATGGGTCGCTAGGAACTTCTCAAGATCAGACGGACGCTGACCATCATAATATATACCAACCCTGTCCATCACAAGTGAGGACGGCCGGCGCAAATCGGAACCAAGCCCCACAGAACGCAGGAAACCATCTTCCATACGCCAAACGGGGATATGCTCAGGCACATGCTGGGCAGACAAGCCATCATGCTTACGCCCCCAGAGAACCACACAGTCACCTTCCTGGAATTTAAACCCTTCAAGCTGGTTTGGCTTGATAAACTTAGTGTTCTCAACTCCCGCACCGAAAAATTCAGGGATAAAGCCGCGCTTCCACACACTAAAGCCAACAGCCACCGCCCGCTTCGCTTCTGGCCGTGTGATCTTGCGTTCGGCTACCAGAATATCCAGCACATGCTCAATCTCGCAGCGTTCACCACTATATGGATCGATATAGCGTGTGTAGAGAATAAAAGCGCCTGCAAACAGCTCTGGCAGTGTGCGGTTTGCAATCCGCGCTTCGCAGAGCTGTTTATCATGGGTTAAGCCCCAGCCTGCATAAAACGGCAGGCCGTAACAGCTTACCTTTTTACCAGCAATCAGCCCTTCAAGGCCCATCTGGCTCGTAACCACATAAACCTGATCAACTCGTTCCATCAGCGCTTGCGGGGCTACGTCTTCTGCCACAAACATCACACGGTCTATCTTACGTTCAACATCAAAATGCCCACGCTTGGTACCCAACAGCACATCCGGGTGCACTTTGGCTAAGATGAGCGCTGTTGGGTTTTCCTCAAGCGCGTCTTCAAGCATCTGCATGAACATCTTGTCATCAGCCATGCCTTGTACGATGGATTTATCACCGTAAGTTTGGTCCACCACCAGCACTTTTGGGCCCTTATAGGCCTTCAGTTTCTCATCAAGCTCATCTGAGATTTCAAAGGGTGCCTGATTATATTTGGAAAGCCGCCACTTGCGGATACGAGCCATTGCGCTTTCCGCACGCTCTAGAAGTTCATCGGTGATCCAGTCATCCCGGTTCAGTAGTTTCTCGAGATCGCTTGGCATATGGGCATCATAATAAATGCCGGATTTATCCACAATCAGCGAAAGCCTGCGTTTATCAAGCGCTGGGTGGGTCATATAACCAAGAAAACCATCCTCAAGCCGCCAGTATTCCAGTTCTTTTTTCTTGGCGTAGGCTTTGGCTTTCTCAGTGTTATCCTTTTCGCCCCAGCCGATAACAATATCACCTTCATCGGCGCTAAGGCCGTGCTTAATCGGCATACCGAGAAGCGCTTCTAGCCCAACACCACTGGCAATGCCGCGTGATGCAGTGATAGCTTTTGGAGAGGTTTCCGCCATCAGTTCTGCGCCTCAAAATGGTTCCGCACAGCATCCAGATCAGCCTGCGTATCCACACCGTGGGGCGGTGCTTCTGCAATCTCGGCTACGGCGATTTTCATCCCTGCTTCCATAGCGCGGAGCTGTTCTAGTTGCTCCAGCCTTTCGGTGCGGCCCTGCGGCATCGCTGTTAAGCCTTTCAACACTCCAACCCGGTAAGCATAAAGCCCGATATGACGCTGGTAGTTGAATGCCTCCACATCAATATCGCCATCCCGGTTATAAGGAATGGGTGAGCGGGAGAAGTACATCGCAATACCGTGGTTATCCGTTACCACTTTCACAATGTTTGGGTTCAGCACATCTTCAGCCCGCCTGATAGCGCAGCTGGCCGTGGCAATATCTGCATAATCATCTGCGGCAAGAAGCTCACCCACTGTGCGTGCAAGCACTGGCGGCATCAAGGGTTCATCACCCTGCACATTCACAACAATCTCACCCACATCCCAGCCCATAATCTCAGCCACCTCTGCGATACGGTCAGTACCGCTTTCGTGGGTATCCTTGGTTTTCACAGCTTTAGCGCCGAATGCTTTAGCGGCCGTAAGAATGCGGTCATCGTCTGCGGCGATCACAACCTCATCGCCCTCATGAGCAGCTTCCAGCGCACGCTCCCACACATGCTGGATCATTGGCTTGCCAGCAATATCCGCGAGCGGTTTACCAGGAAGACGGCTACTGCCGTATCGTGCGGGGATTACAATTTTCACTGCACAAGTACCTTTGTTGTGTTGCGAGCAACGGCCTCGAGATTATGCCCCATACGGAAAGCCAGATGCTCACACGCTTCACGCACCGCGCCGTGGCCGCCTCCTTTCTTGGTAACAAAATCCGCGATAATGCGAACGTTTTCCACCGCATTGGCAGGTGCAACAGAATAACCACACGCTTCCATCGCTTCAATATCAATGAGATCATCACCCATAAAGCAGATATCTCTGAACTCAATCCCGAGATCAGCGGCCATATCTTTCAGTGCTTCAATCTTGTTCGCACACTTAAGCACACGGCGTGTGATGCCCAGATCATCAAGGCGACGTTCGAGCGGCGCACTGGTACGGCCTGAAATAACTGCCACTTCCACCCCCAATTTCTGCAAGAGCTTCATGCCAAGCCCATCCTGCGCATGGAAGGCTTTCAAATCTTCACCATTCGCAGTGTAGAAAATTGTGCCATCTGTCAGCACCCCATCAACATCAAGCACGAGTAGCCGCATATATCCTGCCTATTCCGTTACCAGTGGATCGAAAGATTTCACCATATCATCAACAGCTTTCATCTGTGTAAGATAACCTTCAAGCGCATGCAGTGGCAGCGCACACGGGCCGTCACACAGAGCTTCCTCAGGGTTCGGGTGGCTTTCGATAAAGAGGCCTGCGATACCAAGCGCCATGCCTGAACGCGCGAGCGCTGCAGCCTGCGCACGCCTGCCGCCTGCGCTATCACTGCGGCCACCGGGGCGTTGAAGCGCATGTGTTGCATCAAAAATCACTGGTGCTTGGGCACGCATTACGTCCATACCCAGCATATCAACAATCAGGTTATTGTAGCCGTAGCAACTGCCGCGCTCACACAGCATCACCTGCTCATTGCCGGATTCAGCAAATTTCTTGATGATGTGTTTCATTTCTTCAGGCGCAAGGAACTGCGGTTTTTTCACATTCACCGGCGCACCTGTTTCCGCCATCGCAGTTACCAGATCTGTCTGGCGCGCGAGGAAAGCAGGGAGCTGGATAATATCAACAACTTCTGCGGCTGGTGCGGCCTGATGTGGTTCGTGCACATCTGTGATAATCGGGAAACCATACTCTTTCTTAAGGTCGGCGAAAATCTCCATACCTTTTTCAAGGCCCGGACCACGGAAAGAATGCACGCTTGATCTGTTCGCTTTATCAAAACTGGCTTTAAATACAAAGGGGATGCCAAGCTTTGATGTTACTTCCACAAAGTGGCCTGCCACATCAAAAGCAAGGTCGCGGCTTTCCAGCACGTTGAGCCCCCCAAAAAGCACAAACGGCATATCATTCGCCACAGTAATATTGTCTGTAATCTGAACAGATTGGATCATAGTTCCCTCAAGCAGAAATTGGTAGTTAGCTATGGCTACCAATCACAGCTAAAAATCGCAAGAAAACTGTTTGGTTGACGCCGAAAAAACAACACCGCATGAAGAGGATCATACGGTGCCATTTTTCACTACTCAGGTATGTTCCTTTAGTTGATCCGCATGTCTTTCACTTCAATCCAGAAGCTACCTTCCTTGCCAGCTACAATAGAAAGCCCCGCAATTTTCGAGAGATTAATATCGCGGAAAGCTCTAATATCCAGTTCAACTGTTTGCCATTCACCCGTCACTTTAAATGCCTGCATAGGCGGGATACCAGCGCCAGCCGGGCGGAATAACATAGCGCGGTATGTTCCTTCAGCACCCCTGATCTGGAAACTGATCTTAGCTTTAGAGGTAAAATCATAAGGCTGATTAAAAGCTTCTGAAAAGCTCAGCATCGCGCCAGACCAAGGATAAGCGAACCCGGGATTAATACTGCCATCAACGCGGATGCCTTCCCCTTCGCGCTTGATCGCTGCTTCAGATTTGCCGCCAATCATACTATCGTCAGTTGCCACCCATTTAAAACCAGTCTTAAGCATTAGTCCCTCAGAGAAATCCATCAAGTTTGATGGCAGATCGGTTTTAACCTCAAGGCCTGATTTCTTCGGTGTACGGCTGATTACAAACCCATTTTTATAAACAAGAGCGATATCTTTGGTGGATGCAATATTTTCAAACGGGTTTCCGTTTACCAGCAGCATATCGGCCGTTGTGCCTTCCTTCAACACTCCTCGGCCTTCCAATCTGAAATGCTTCGCCACAGAAGATGTTGCAGCTTTTAATGCTTCAATCGGTGTCATCCCCGCATCAACAAGAAAGCCTAGTTCCTGATGCAGGCTGGCACCGTGGGTCGTGCCCATATTGGGCGCATCTGTACCTGCGAGAATAACCACACCTGCTTCATGAAGCCTGCGAACATTCTCAATGGCATACTCTATGTTAAAACCGGGAATTTCCTGCCCAAAACTGCCATTCAGGTTAATTTTCTGCTCTTCAGTAAGGAACGGTTCAATAGCCTTGTCTTTCACAAGGGTTTTGCCTGTACCTTCCGCACCAATCGCCCCAATCACGGTGGTGGTGGGAATGACAAACATACCCGCATCTGCCGCACGCTTTGCAAACTCAGGCGTTACAACTTTATCCGCAAATACATGCACAAGGCCGTCAGTACCCGCTTCAAGCATATCTTCAGCACCCTTCATGCTGAACACATGAGTTACGGCCAAAAGCCCGCGCTTGTGGGCGGCTTCAATGAGGGCAGCTGCCGTTGCTTTATCAAGGCTTGGGAATACAGGCTGATAGGGCATATAAACCAGTTTGATATAATCTGAGCCCTCTGCCACTCGGCGTTCAACCCAGCCATCGGCTTCTTCAGGTGCAGAAAGTGCTTCCACCTTCACCGGATATTCCGTGCCGTGACCGCCCTCAATAGTCGCCAGCATACCTGCAGAGAACATATCTGCTTTATTGGTAAATTTGCGGCTTTCGCGCTGTGGTTTTTCTTCGCGGAACAAGGATGGGTCAGTGAACATATCCAGGTTGGTTGTTACCCCAAACCTCAGGCTATCAACAAGTGCATCCCCGTACGTATGAGTATGAGCATCTATCAACCCCGGCAGAAGGGTTTTACCTGTTCCATCTACTTTCGTTAGGCCTTCTGGTGTTTCAACTTGCCTACCAATAGCTGCAATCCTGCCGCCGCGCACTACCACCGTTGCTTTTTCAATCACCCTTTCACCATCAAATGCTCGAACATCTGTGATGGCGAAACTGTTCCGGCCTTCTGCTTTCGTCGTTGTTACTGTTTCCTCAGTTTTTTCCTTCATACCGAAGGTTGCCATCAAGGCAATGGCAGCTACGGCACCAACGGCAATAAATTTCTGTTTCATAAGAACCCCTCTTTCTGTCGCTTCCTAAAATATGGAAGCGGAAGGGTTCACCAGCAAGTTAGAGGTGTCATAGGAAGGCCATGACAAATGTCATGGTATGGGATTTATCTAAACAGCTGCAGGATTGAGGACGGCGCACTATTAGCAATGCTAAGCGCCTGAATAGCCAACTGTTGTCGTACCTGCAGCGCTTGCAGGTTCGCCGCTTCTGCCGCCAAATCAGCATCCACAAGATTACCAATGCCAACTTCTATGGTATCAGAAAGTTTCTGGGTAAAGTTAGTTTGCAGTTCAATGCGCCTCGCGCCAGAACCAATAGAAGAAAGCGCGCTATTTACATTGGCAATTGATTGCTCAATGGCATCCACCGCTGCGGAAGCCGCCGCCGCTGTTGCAATGCCCTGTGTTGCGGTAATAAGCACATTACCACCACCTAGCGTGAGGTTCTGTTCCGCAATCTGTACGGTGTTATCCCCAACACTGTCCGTAATGGCTGAAATAATATCCCCAGCACCAGAAAGGATATTTGTACCGTTGAATTCAGCATTTTCCACAATCGAGGTGATCTGATCGCGTAACTGCTCAAAATCGTCATTAAGCGATTGCCGGCTTGCGGTATCAAGGCCGCTGTCTTTCGCTGCAACCGCTTTTTCCTTCAGTTCGATCAGGAGGTCGGAAACCGCTTCACCCGCCGCAAGCGCAACGTCAGCCGATGAAGATGCCCGCGAGAGAGATGCCTGCACTGCATCAAGCCCTGCGATATCACTGCGCAGGTTTTGCGCAATAGCGAAGGTTGCTGCGTCATCCTTTGCGCTGCTAACACGCAGGCCAGTTGCTATTCTTTGTTGGGTGTTCGCCAGATCAGTGTTCACTGAGCGCAGGTTTTGGAGGGCCGCAAAAGCACCAGCATTTGTTAAAACTGAAAAAGCCATTTTAGCTTCCCCTCTTCTTGGGCTTCAGATGCTTCTTTCAAACATCTTTCACATACCGTTCTGGCATGCTATTTCTAACCACTCGAACTAGCCTCAGTATATATAATTTTCGGCTGTTTTTCAAGATAAGCCGCCATTTCTACGGAACCTGATCATGTCTCTCCTTTCCTTTTTCACTGATAAGCTTTCAGCACGTGCCGAAAAACGCGTTCAGGAACAGGCAGGCATGCTGGAAAAATGTTGGAAACAAAGGGATGAAGAGCTGTATGTGGAACTTTTCGGCAAAGCAGAGACCGAGCATTTAGTACTGACGGAAGAGCTGTTCAAAGAAGAATTTGGCCGTCAAAACATTCATCCCTTCTGGCTGCATCACAGCGTTTTGACCTTCCCACCAACAGAAGATCGGGCCACATGGATATATGCCACAAGCGGCATGTCTAACGCATGGGATGGCCTGACGGACGAATATTCAGGGCTGGGGATTGAATTCATTATGGAATGTGATGCGCCAAACCCCAGTGCCAAGGAATTCATGGCCAAATTGATGGCCTATAACCTATTGCTCGCTATGGGGCATTATAAGGATAAAGCATCCCTTGCGCTGTGGGATATCATGCCACTTGAAGAACAGGCAGACCTAGTTGGTAGCAGCCATATTATGCTTGCATCACCAAGGAATTTCCCTGCCGAGATTAACTTGATAACAGGCAGAAGTGAGCTTTTGCAGATTTACGCACTCAGTGAAGAAGAAGCCCAAAAGGCTGAAGAAATGGGCGCGGAAGCATACTGGAAAAAGCTCTAGCTAGTCAGCACCACGGTTATTAAGTGGGTCAGCACGGCGGCTTGGTGGGCGAATATCACTGTCCAGTACCACCTTCACCGGTTTGGTCGCGACAAGTGATACAACAAGCTGGTGTTCTGGGATAAAGTGGAAATATATAGTGGCATCTTCCGTGCCGCCCGGTGTTGGGGCTTTCAGCACCGGTTTTCCAGAGGAAAGATCAAGCTCCACACCGCGCAAGTAAGGCATTAGCTTGCCGTCTTCCATCTTCACAAAACTTTCTTTTATAGCCCAAAGAGTGAAGAACAACATACGAGCTTCTGCCTCAGGCATCGCAGCAAGAAGGAGCCATTCTTCTTCAGGAAAACGGCGTTCCGCAATGCGCATCCAGTCAGCCACCGGATCAAGCTGCTGGATATCAATGCCTATCGGGCTGGTTTCAGAAACTGCAACGGCTGCAATACCATCTTCCGCGCCGCCTGTGTGTGAAACACTGTAAAAAGGCGGTTCATCATCAGCAAAACCGTCAAGGAAGATACGGCCGGTACCTTCCTGAACAAGCGGCACAGAGGAAGCAAGTAGCCCCATATTATCTCCGAGTGCCTGCCGGAGCATACCGCGAGCAGTTACAAATGCTGGTCTCGCGCCTTCATGCATGCCTGCCAAGCGTTCATGCTCAGCTTTCGAAAGCATATTCTGCGCGCCAAGCGCTGGATCCGCTGCACGAATTTTCAGCGTTACCATCTCGATTTCCAGCGCTGCATTAACCATTACACATCCAATTGCCAACAAAGTTTGGCTCGCCCCCACACAACAGGCTTATGGCATCGCGAGAGAAGATGCAAACAGCTTTTACATAAAAAGAACGGAGGCGAAACGAAAATATCCAACACGCTAGATTCCGTAAGGTAAAAAAGAGAGGGCCCCTTGTGCAGGGGGCACAAGGGGCTATCCTTCACTTGATCGCATAATGTGAAGGAACGTGGCTGCACCTAAGAGCGAGGAACAGTACAACCACTAAAGGGTTCTTTATACGGGCCTGATCTCCTAAAAGATGAAATCATCTGCAATCAGATCTGACCTGCTGATACCCACGAGGAAAACACTGTCTTCCGAGCTGGTTTCAATCAGCACACCAGTTTGTCCGTTAAACACCACATCTTCTGAATAGAAAAGCACATCATCGAAGTCTTCGATACGGGTTACATTAGTGAATACAAGCCTGTCTTCATCCAGTTCAAAGTCAGCAACATCATCATCTCCTGAACCATCAGAGAAATAGAAATAATCTTCACCTGCACCGCCATGAAGTGTATCGCTACCCTGACCGCCGAAAAGATCATCATCACCTGCATCACCCCAGATAAGATCATCACCGGAACCACCGCCTAACGTATCACTACCGGTACCACCTTCAATGTCATCTGCGCCCCGGCCACCCCACAATTCATCATCACCAGCGCCACCAGTGAGAGTATCATTAAAATCACCGCCATAGGCCAGATCATCACCGTCACCGCCATGAATAGTATCGTTACCGACTCCGCCGCCTATAACATCATCACCGAAACCGCCTTCTACGAGGTCATCACCGTAACCAGACCAAATTTCATCCCAACCATCTTCACCAAAGATGTTATCGTTTCCAAAACCACCATAGATCACATCATCGCCACCAAGACCGTAAAGATCATCATCACCATCCCCACCGCCGATGATATCATTGGCATTACCGCCAACCGCAAGATCATCACCTGTTCCAGCCCAGATAACATTCTCAGGAGCAAACCCCGCAAACACTTCACCTGATACTTCTTCACCCACATCAAACAGGCCGTTATCTGCTACATCACCATCCTGCCAGCCAGCACCAATGATGGTATCATTGCCCGAACCACCAATCAGAGTATCTGAGCCATCCCACTCTGGGCCATCTGTGCGAGGATCATTGAACCAGGGGTGATGCACATTATTGCCGTCATCAAAACCGCCTCCGACAATAATGTCATCACCCCCTCCGCCATGGATATAATCGTTACCGCTGCCACCAACGAGGATATCGTCCCCACCTTCGCTGCGGAAAAAACTGTTTTCGCCAGAACCATCAAAAAGTATCTCGCCGAAGATTGTTCTTACATACTCACCCATCGCACTGTCTTTCTTTCATTATGTTTCTGTTCTTGAAACTCAGTATGTGGAAGTGCGCTGAACGGAAAATGAACGGCTTTGTAAGATATGGAAATTCCGGATATTTACTCTTATATAGAAGGAAATAATAAAAAATCTTGCGAGGAAAAATATGTCACGAGCAGAAAAGTTGCGCAGACTGTTTATTGGCTTTTGTATTTTAGGTATCGGTATGGGGGCACTGTATCTATGGATCAGTACCGAGGCAGGCAAACCCTACCAAACCAAGGAAATAGGTGATATCCGGCTAAGTGTGCCCCGCATTTATTTACCGGATGGCCAGCAAGATCTGAATGAAATGGTGAAAGAATACCTGGTTTCCACTGCTGGTCGCATTCAACTTTCCGGTTATGCTGATGAAATTCTGAGCGGCACGCCGCTGGACAAAAAAAACAGCGCATCAGAAATTATCTGGACTATTGAGCCACTAGGCAACGCCGCCCACACAGATCGCGTTCTAAACAGCGATATCATGCTTTTCACTGGATCAGGACAACACACAAAACGTACCGTAACTGCTGAACCTCAATCCGGCTTATTCATATATAAAGCTAACACAGAAGATGATCGCAATTACAGCACAAGCCGGCTCCGCCCTTCAGCGACATTCACAACAGACCCGGCCTTCTCTCATTGTGTAGATTTCAGAACAGTGAGTCTTTCTGGTCCTGCCGGGCGCTGCAGCACTCATTTTGTGATTGACGGTATGCTCATACGGGCTCACTACAATAGAGAACTAGCATGGCATGCAGCTGCTATCCGGCAAAAATTATGGCAATTTGCGAAAGAATGGCAGCAAGCTGAGAGCACAAGCTAACTAACTGACCTTTTATATATTTTTTCTATACACAACATGTATGACGGAAGAGAAAAGCTGACTTTTTCAAGCTTTTCTCGCCCGGAGATATCCAAGCTTCACGAAAAACATGAAAAAAGCTCATAAATACTTAACCCCTTGTTAATATGTTCACGAGATAAACAGGAAAAAATAAAAGCCCCAGGACAGATTACGTGACAAACCATCCCGCAAACGCTCAAAAAGCCAAACAAAAGAAACAAGTGCTGATCGTGGACAGCAATCATGTGATGGGGCGTATTTTAGGGAAAATCATTGAAAAGGCGGGATTGGGTTACGCCGTCGCAGTAACCGGACCAGAAGGCGTCGAATTCTGTAAAACCAAACAGTATGATATGGCACTGATTGAAGCAGGAATGGGCAAGGCGCAAGGCGTTGATGCGATTAAACATATTCGAGCTCTATCTGATCATTATAACCAGATTCCCATTATCGCGGTTTCTGCGAAACTCAGCAAAGAAGATATCAAACGGTATCTAGCGGCGGGAGCTAACGGTACATTAGCGAAACCTGTAAATGAGCTGAACCTCTGGAAAGAACTTCACAAAAACCTTGGCGTTTGTCTTTCTGCAGCTACTCGCAAACCACAGGAAGATGATGAGATTTATGCCATCCTCGACCGTGATGAAATGGAGCTCCTGAACTGGGATACGCTTAAAGAATACAGCATCATGTTGAAAGGCGAATACAAGCGCCTGATGCATGATTATCTTACTGTATCACCAGATCATCTAGGGGAAATTGGGGAAGCCGTGATCGATGGCAACTCGGAAAAAGTGGAATATCTGGCCCACAAGCTGAAATCCACCAGTATTATTTTCGGCGCCGATGATGTTTCAAACTTAGCGGCGCAGCTGGAGATTCTAGGCAAAGAAAACGATCTAACTCACGCGGGGCAGTTTTTCAAAGAACTGCATATGTCTTTTGAGCGCGTGCAACCTGTTCTCAGGAAAAAACTAGCCATGATGAAAATGGCAATCTGATACAGCTAAATATGAATTTTACAGCTATATCCTGAAAATTGATTACCAATTGTTTATATTTTTCCGCTATAGTTGTTTTGCTGCAAAGCGTGCTCGATTGGTCGCGCTGGCGGGGTTTAACTTAAGCTGGGTGATTGGCGTCTCCGGCCCAAAGGCCACCCCCGCTGGGGCGATATATCATTCAAATGATTTTGAAGCGTTAACCCGCGTGAGTAATGCACGCATACCTGCGCTGTAATCTTCTTCGGGATTCAGATCAAAATCTGCAAGGGAAACCAGGCAGTTACCTGCTGACATAGCATCAATCAAGACAGATATGGAATTGATGGTTTTCGGGATCTGCTGCTCAAGCTCATAAAGACGGAATTTAGCGTCCTGATAAACTCTATGTGCAATGTCTATTTCATCATCAATACCAGTCAGTGTTCTAACCAAACTTGCAATGGAAACTGCAACACCAACCAGAACCGCTAATATTAGTGCCGGGCCCGAAGCTATAGCCGCGGCAATCATAGCTGCGCCGCCCAAAGCTGTTAGTAAAAGGTCCGTATCTTGAGGCTCAGACAGACTGGCAGAATAGGCGGTACCTGCTGCAAAAGCTGCTACTTCAACGTCTTCAGCCTTACTGGCTAATCGCGAGGAGCCACGAACAGCAGCACCTAATCCGAAAACAGAAGCGCCAATTTCCACAAACGTCAGTATCACAGCGATTAATTTCTTCTGAAATTCTTCATCCAGCAGGGTCACATAACGCTCTAAAGCACGTGTTATTTCCGTATGAGCCATCGCTGCCTGTTTAAGCAAACTTGCTAATGTCTCTACCTCCTTATCCAGTTTTTTCAGGAAGGCTTTGCATCTTAATTTTCGTGTAACTTGGGCGTCCAGAATTTGCTTCCTAGCGGGGCCAAAACATTCTTGAAACCTGCCCATCTCTCTACCAGAAAGCTTCTTATGTCTGCGTTTATTTTCATAAGCCAGCAGGCACTTGGTTATTGATTTAAAGTGAAAAGCTTGCACGCCGCCCAAAGCTTCAAGAATTTCACGCTGATCTGCGGTTGATAAAACCATTTCCGGAAAAACCCGAGACTGCAGAAACAAATTACTGCCATTACCTGACTGAATTTTCCATAAAACATGAGACCGGGCCAAAATGCGTTGCTGTAAAAACGCCTTCAGTTCCAGCTTGTTGGTAACCTTGCAAAATTCAGCCTTCTCAAGATCAAGGCATTCACCTTTCAAAACAGCTAATTCCGCCACAAAACGACCGTCACTGGTAATATCGATATCAACAACTTCTACTGTCAGGTTATCAAAACGTACAGCGCTTTGAATGATGTTTTCCAGCTGGTTTTCAAGCCGTTTTGGCAGAGGAAACTTATTGCGTGCCGCCTTAAAATTTCTGACATTGCGGGCATTTATTACCCATAGTTTTTTATTCCTTAGATGCGTGGCATCAAACAAAAACTCAGTTTTCTGAAACTTTGCGGGCAGTTTCTTAACAAGTTGATTAATACTATGCGCTGTAACATACCCCGACTGCGCCAGTGACATGGATGAAATATTATTTTCGTCATAGTAAGCCTCAATAGCAAAGCTTAATTTTCGAGACATTCGCCCATTAATCGGGCCTGTGAAATATGGTCTGCCCCGTTTGTTTTTCATAACCTTCAATGCAAGCTGAAGTACAAAAATATCTTTAACTGCATTTTTGCCCTTTGGACCAACAGACGCTGTTGCCTGCAGCATATTTCTGCCCCTTCGTTTCGATAAATTAGAAAATTGCAAACAGCGGCGCGATCAACGCTCTCGGCTTACACCTTTGAGCTTCTCAACGGTTCTAAGCCCGCCCAAGCCCAACATGGAAAGAAGCACGGTAACTAATGTTTCGCTGCCCCCCAGTGCAGGCGGCTCTGGTGCTTCGGGGAAAAAGGCGACACGCACCCAGTTCAGAATATCAAACCCCATGAAGTGCCACATAAGGGCAAAACCACAGACCCAACCAATAAAAGGCCGCCAACCGGCAACAAATACTGAAAGATGTTTCGCTTCGGTCTTGTTGATTTCCATCTGTGCAAGACCTGTACGCAGAATTTCCATCTCAAGCGCATGCCGAAATTCGGCCTTTTTACCTTTATCTGGAATAAGTTTGTCCAGCGGGCCTTTCACAACATCCAGAATGGTATCCAGAATGGGTATTCCCATAGCTAATCTCCGCTTATTCAGCTGGTTCCAAGATAAATTCAGGGGGCGCTTTAATGCCCTCTTCCACCATTCGTGTATTGCCGTCCACGGCAATCGACAGCGCCTGATGCCTGTTCAACCCGACACGACAATGGGAAATATGTATCCATTCCTGCCAACCTCCTTTTGTCTTCCGCCGCTCATAAATGAGCTGATCAAAAGGAAGGTGCTCTTGATGAGAAAGCGTGAAGGCTGCATCTCGCACTGGCAGTTTATAAGGACAAAAATCAGCAGCTTCCCCCAGCATATGCTGGCTGGATTTCGAGCCTCCCACCAGTCGGTTAAGGGTAGTGGAACGAAACCCAGACGTAATACGCAGCGGGCTTGAAAGAATTTGTCGAGCGGGTTCAAGTACGTTTCGGCAAAGCGCCCGCAAGTTCGCTAACTCGCATTCTTCCCTTGGCAGATTGGGCAAACCATATTTCTTTGCTGTGGCACTACGGCACATCTCGCCAAGCGAGAAATGTTCTGTCAGTTGCTCTTTTGGATGAATGCGGATCATACGAACCATCCAAGTTTATCCGCCACCAGAAAACTAAGAAGCCCACCGAGCTTCGTGAGCACAAGGAACATCATCTTCATTACAATGCCCCACCGCCTGCCACATTCGGCTTCATGCCGTTCCATACGGTCCAAGGCCAACGTTGCCCGCATAAGGGCCGCATTAGCAGTTTCGCTGCCATCGCCTGATGCTCTGGTATTACTGCCATTCAACCAATGATCTGCATATTCTTTCTTAAAAGGCGCTTCTGTCATCACAGGCACCACCATAAGATCATCAGGGTGATCAGTGCTGCGCAAAGAATTAGCGCCTTATGCCATTTTGGAAGCGCTTTAAAAGCGGTTTTCTGGACATAAAAAAAGCGACTAACTTTCGCTAGCCGCACACGGGTTTTGAACCGAATGGCATCACACCACCCGAGGATAAGTTTTTTCATTTTAATTTTCTTTCTTGACGGAAGCTAGGAAACTACAGGCCAAACAAGGGCTGTAATGATAGGTTCAATCTCATCTACCGTTTCGACCATAGCCAACTGCTGTTTGGCCGATAATCGGACTTGCTCAATTTGCGCAGCAGTAGCACGCCACTCTGCAGCTTTCTGGATAACAGCTTCAGCAACACCCAAAAGTGTGTCACCGGATAACCCTACCTCTGCAGCCAGCATCGGGTAATTTTCATCAACCGGCGCTATATCTGCGAGATAAGTTCGTGCCTCAATTTCTTTCGCTCGGTAGGTTTCAGCCTGTCCGGGATAGGTGGTAATAACCTTTTGCCGAACTTCGCCTGCTCTCCGGTCAATCTCACGGCACCCTCTGGCAATGGTAATAGATAGATCTTCTTCTGGTGGTTCAGGAAGCCGTAATGTAACACCATTCCAATCGCTTCCTGCCAATACCCGGCCTTCAAGCGCAATGAGGTTTTCATCTTCCAGATATCTTTCTGCCGTTTTACTGTCGCAATAACTCACAATCACAGCAGATGTCTGATCAATAATAGTTTTCATCAGTTCTTAGCCTCATGCGCATATACAGTTCTGTGTGAGATATTCACGTTTTCATTATTGGTATTTTTTCGGTGCTCACAGATATATGTAACTGAACTGTGGGCTGTGACAGCTTCCGTAAAGCTCGCTGTGAAAGTATCGCCACCATCGTTATGCTCAAGCTGGGCACCTGAACTCCCCCCCCAAACATAACTATTCCCGCGTCTAATACGCAATCTGCCCCGTGTCGTACTGGACTGCGTACTCACTGCATGGAAATTGAACGCAACGAATATATCTTTACCACTTGAATCCGAAACAGTAACTCGTGCCACCTCTCTCCAACTCGATGTACTATTTGAAGAAAGAGTGGCTGTTTCTTCATCACAGGCGATAATACTAGTGGCACCATCCTGTATATGTTCCGCGCCGCTAATTCTGACAGCACCAAGTTCAGGAGCAGCATCAAGAGCCATCAACCCATTTGAAACAGTTTGAAAACTCGACGTTTTGGAGCCAGTAGCAATGATGAACCGGTTAGAATTCGGTGTAAGCGGCTGCCAACCGGCATTAGCAGCATAATATTGCCAAGCATCCCCAACTTTACGCGCCACAACAACATTACCGGGGACATCCCCACTGCGAGAAAAATGATTTCCACTTACATCAATCACCACATAAAACGCCTGATTTCTTATAAGATTAGCGCCATAGAGCCCTGATTGGTTGCTAGTGCCACCACCAAATTCAAATACCGTTCCATCCTGCTTAATTATACGCGCAGGCCTAGATTTATTTGGTGTGCCGTCATCATTAAACCCGTAAAAACGACACCAGGAAGCATGATAACTTTGGCTTGAAGGTCGTTCATTGAGAGACCAAGCGACCTGCAACGACGATATACCGGGTACTCCCTGAGGGCCTTGAGGTCCCTGTGCCCCTTGAGAACCACGTGCGCCGGCTTCACCAACGATCCGGTATGGGGGTGACCAGCTACCGCCTGAAAGGCGTTGCTGCATAAACAAATCAACCCCGCTGATAAATGGAGGTTCATGCCAATTGGAGCCGTTCGATGAATATTGTACCTCGAGCCCGGAACCGCCTACTTCCTGCGGCACAGTCCAGTTTTTGACGATGCTGTTGTCAGCACCTCTAAGGGCAGTGGACATCCAAAGCGGTTGGCCGTTCGCAGCGGGTGGGCCATCGCTCCAGCCACTAGGGTTCGTGCCCGAAGGGGTTGAAGGCCTGCTTGCCGCGCGCCGGAAAACCGTATCTCTGTATCCGCCAACACTTGCAAGGAGCGCCCAATTGGACGAAGGCGGTTGTCCGCCATTCCCTGACGACTGCCCGATATAGACATAGCTGCTGCCTTCAAAGGTAACCAGATTACCAATCTGGTAGGTCGCTGAGGCGCTATACACCCCAACATAAACCGGAATTTCATCAAGCCGGGTTTTCGCCGCCGATGTATCCACCTGCAAAAGAACAGCATCTGATGTTTGCCTGCGCTGAGTGCGGTATGTGATCGCTACATCATAAATCACATCCTCATTAAGCACATTTTCAATGCGTGCAGACACGGAATTCCCAAGTACCTGCATGTGATTGGGAAAATCTTCATATTCAACAAGACTGCCTTCGTCATCATACTGCCCGGAAAGCACCACATCACCATCACTGCTTACCTCAAGCGGCGGTGATGCTGGCGTACGTTTTCGCCATTCAATATCATAATGTGAAAGGCTGATAGCGCCGTCTGGCTGATCCCATGTAAGCTCTATCGACCGCATGATAGAACCATCCGCATGCAGTTCATCAATCACAGTAGCCTGTGCATTTTCTACCGCTGGCGGACTATCCCAACGTTCCGGGTTAAAAGGGCTATCTACTTCAGGTAAATCCTCAAGCGGTTCTTCACCGTAGACCTCAGGCGCATACTCGAGAAGGTCAACTTTCACATCCAGTTTGGGCGAAACGGTTACACGCTCAACAATAAATTTATTGGCGCGGTCATCATCTGAAGGATCGTTATCCGGCCCTAGATCTGGCTCTGAAATATTACTGGTTGCTGCAGGGATTTTATCCGGGAAATCCAGCTCGATAATATCACCCGGTTCAAGCAGCATAGCTTTTGGCGCAAGTTCTAAGCCCGTAATGCGAGTACGCACTCGGCTTTTCAGCACTTTATATTTAGCCAGCTTAATAGCGGCATTTCTGTCTGTTATCGTATCGATACTGATGTTGGTATGCAGCTCACGGCCGAAATCTTCAGAAAGAAACTGACCGTACTGGCTGTTTGGATCAATCACGCCGCTTTCAGCGCCACCCACATAAAGCTTCTTCGGCCAGCTTACAGTCAGTTTTTCATAATCTTTGGCGGCTTCTTTATATTCAATCGTGATACGGTTAAGGCGGTCAGCACGCATTCCGCGCTCGATATTCCAATTGCCGATAATGCTATCAGCATCAAACCGCATAGCGATTTCATCATTATCGATAGCGCGTTCAAGGATCAGCTTAAATTTTCCGTTTGACCAGGGAAGTGACCAGCCGGTACCTTCCAGCAGTTTCTTGATGTTTTTGACGACCCCATCTTTCGGATCAAGAGCGATATTGACATGTAGTTTTACATTCGCAAGTGAAGCGCCAACAGCACTGGGGCGCACATCTGTACCGTCACAGATATCGGCGGCGACCTTAAAGCTATCAAAATCAATCTCGCTCGCGTTTGCCCCGTATCCATAATCCGCCATCAAATAATTCAACACAACAAGTGCCAAATTGTTGGAATATGCCCAACTATCAGAATTACTGGCAGATTGGCTGCTCTCACGCGGGTCATACACCCGAACGCCTTTGATAAGGGCCGTGAGTTCAGGTTCTGAATCAAACTGTGGGCGCTTCCAGCTATGGTAAAAACGGCTGTAGGTATAGGCCACCCCTTTACCAAGATAGTTAGAACGCCAGCGTGGATTAGCTGTCAGCCCGCCTGCAGCCGTGCTGTTTTTGCTACCACCATATTTACTGGCACCCCGAAAATACATACGCCTGCTGAAACGAGGTTCAGTCGACAGATACCCATCCACCCAAAACTTTTCAATACCTTCAATAGGCCCAAGGCACCATACATCCACACGGTGCAGATAATCATGGTCTGCCTTATCTTTGCGGTGTTTTTCTATTGAACCAAACGCTGCAACATGATCATAATCGCTGTTGTTGAAGTTATAGATTTTGCCGTTTACATCCTTGAAGATGGTAATCGCCTCAAGGCGTTTTTTTCCGTAAACAACAGGCAAACCTCTCGCGGCAGCAGCCTTGGAAATTTCAATGGTTTGCGTTGGCCCACCAAGCCCTAACAGACCGCCAATAAAACTGAAGAACCCCATTAGCCGTCTGCTCCCCATCCCAAGCTTTTAATTTCTCTGTGAGCATGAGCAAAAAAGCCATCCCCCGGATAAAGCTGCTGTTGATTATCGTCGCTGGTAAACCGCCCCTTGGTGAGGGTGGGCTTAGACCACGGGCTCGCAAGTGTGATGCTGATACGAACAGATGAACCGCTATCGCTTTCTTTCCAGCTTTGCAGCGTGCCCTGATACATTTTAATAGTTTGGGTGATATACCTGCCGCCATCATCAAGCAGCGCCAACCATACCTCACCATTCATACCCGCAACATTGCGAGCGCTAACTGGCTCACCTGCCTCATTTAGTGAGAACAACAATCGGCTGGCAGTTTCCTGATGAACACCGGACAGAGTAAAACTATAGCTTTGAAGCTTAATGCCTTTTTCCCGAGTGATAGAAGACAAGCCAAGCAATTCACCGCCGCTCAGATACTCATTACCACCAAAGGTGAGATCAGTTTCATTGTCTGTAAAAAGAAATTCACCCCCCAAATTCACCAGCCACGCGAAACGAAAACCATTCGCGCCAAGAGCATTTAGGGCGGGTCCTGCAGTTGCTTTTGAAAAAATCATGCTAAAGCCTTTCCACAACATCAATCTGAAGGCGGATAAGGCGGTCACGGTCGAGGCGAATTTCCTGCACGTCCCCAACAAGCGAACAGCGAACAAACGGTCCATCCGCATCAACAACTGGCGTACCAATAACATCGGGTGTTACAGAAAACTGGCTCGTGCTGGTATAATCCGTGATCAGATGAAGCTTATCGCTATCAATGAAATTGACAAAATTACCAAGCCGCACACCAACAATACCCGTTAGTTGCGGCAGCCTAACTTTAAAAATACCGTTACGACCTTGCTGTGCTTGTAAGAAGGCAATGATAGGTCCTGCCTGCTCCTTCAGCATCGGATTATAAGTAAGCCCGATTTCAAAGGTTTGCCCGCCGTGCATTCTGCTAAGCATTCTGCCGCTTTCAGCAACGGAAACCTTAGTACGTTGTCGCGTTCGCACGCGAACGGCAGCAGGCGCAGGAATATTGTCATCCGGCACAAGCCCTGCACCAGGTAGAAAAATATCTGTCATAAGATGTCTCTATATTTACAGCAGATTATGCAGCATCAAACGGAGCAACCATTGCGTGATCCGCAAATACTTCCCGGATCATGCTTTCAATTTCACCGCGGTTGCTGCGCACAGCATCACCGCTTACATCACCAGAGAAACTGAGGTTCAAAACAGGGCTATTATTCACCGTATGATTTGAATTGGGGACGCTGTTCGTACCATTTAATGCACGTTGCGCCTTAAGGTAACCTGTAAGATCGGTATTCAAGCGACTATCAACAACTCGTTCGCCCTTTTCAAGAAGATAAGTACCTGTAGACGGAATATTATTGATACCGTCGTGCGCCTGCCCCTTCACAGCAGAGAGCTGTTTTGCGCCAAGCGCCACCGCCTTACCAATCGGTAACAGGTTTGCAGGAAACGGCGCTGATTTTGCGGCCACCATAACAGCCTCTGCTGTACTACGGACCACATTCCCAACAGCGAGAGCCTTTCTCACCTTAGCCATTTTCTTGGTCCCCAGAATGGTATCGCCCACTTCAAGCGCCAGATTTTTAGCCTTTTCCGTGTTCAGTTTACCGTCCTTATCGAACAAGTCCTGATAATAAGAATCCCATAAACCTGCGAGCTCATTAATCGTGGTTTTGGTTTTATCGAGAGGGTTTGCTTCTTCCCCCTCCTCTTCTACTTCGCCCCCTTGTGCAGGAGCTGAACCCGCACCGCCCGAGACCATTTCCCCTATTCGGGTGCTTGCACCAAGGGCCGTATTTGCCGCCTCCATAAGGGAGTTCGAAATATTAGTTAAACCCGGAACAGCAGAAAGCCCGCTTGCCAGGCCACCAAACTTCTCTCCAACTTTTGCAAGCAAGCTTTGTATTTCTTGCAAATTCAAACCAGCCCCACCGAGTGCTGGTAAAGCTGCAACATCAGATGTCATGAATATGTCTCCATGAGTGAGAACAAACGTTCTTTAGTCATTGATTGGGAAGGAGTGCTTTCAATACCATTGGTACGTTTCCACACACCCACGCCCAGCATTAATTCAGGCAGAGTGGCAGCCAGTACATCACTCAAAGGCCACCCTAAGGTAAGACCCGTTGAAATAATTATCTGCCAATCAAGCATTTCTGCTTTATCGGCACTTTCTACTTTCCCGGCTTCGCACCTTCTGTACTTTCAGCAGCCACATCCGGGTTAAGTGTTTGTTCAAGACAATTGGAAATCGCAGTTGCCACTTCGGCTAAGCCGGTTTTCACAATTGTTTCAGCTGCTTTCCTGCAAGCCTCTGCATCAGAAAAATCGCCTTTTGTCATAGCCAGATAAAGCACTGCCATATCTTTTAGACGAAATTCCGGAAACCTCCCTGAAAGAAAGGGTACAAGGCCCATACCAAAATGATCTTCCAAATCCATCATGGTTCCAATACCCAGCCTCAAACGTACTTTACGTGCGCCAACTTTCAGGCTGGCTTCGCCAAAAATCTTTCTTGCCATCTGCTATTCCTTAAACTGGCGTTACAGATATTGAACCAGCGCTTTCAAGCGAAATGTTATAAGTGATAGCGTCACCTTCAGCCCCCGTAAGACGCAGGCTACTGATAGCGAATGGCCCCTCATATGTAGCCAACCCCGGAATAATGATCTGACAATCTGGATGCGTACGGTTTAACATATGAGTATGGACAATATTAAAAGCATTATCAGATACAAAAACACCATCACCACTAACGCTAAAGGACGTTGTGCCCGCGCCTGCCAGCAATTCCTTGAAGCCTGCGCTATCTTTGCTGGTGATATCCACTGTATCGCTATTGATATCTAATTCGTTGGTCTTAAAACCACCTACAGTTTCAAAGCCGCTGCCCGTGTCAATTTTCAAAAGTAATTCACGACCTTTTTGTGCAGCCATTTTAATCTCCTTCAGGAATAAAAAAAGCGAGCACAAGGCCCGCCGTCGAATAATATAGGTTTGAAATAACCCGCAAAACTTGCACCGTTACAGATCGACTGATACCGTTTTCATCTCAAGGCAAAGTTAAAGGGAGAGCCCCAGATGCGCTTTATCATTCCAGCAATATGTACGGTGATGCTAACAGCTCCTGCTTTGGCGCAGGAAACATCTGATGGGAGTTTCACACAAAATGAAATCACCCAAACTATCTTAAGCCTTAAGGAGGAACTCAAAGCCTTAAGGACAGAAAATCAAAAACTGCTTGAACTCGTCACATCGATCGCGCGCAGGCAACAATCGGAAACCTCCAGCTGCAACCAACGGCTCCTGAGTTTGTATAAAGACAAAGATCATTTGATAACAATAGGCGCCAGCGCCAAACACCCTGATATCATTAACCTTAACAAACAAATTCAAGCGGTTTCATCTAGCTGTGCCGATACTCTTGCCTCCACTAAAACCGCTGAACTTACATGCACAGACCGTGTGACAGAACTTGCCAAGAAAAAAGATCAGCTTATCGGTTTGGGTTTTAAAGAGAGCCACCCGGATGTAATAAACACATCCCGACAGATAGAAGTTGTTCAAAATGAATGTAAGCCTCTAGGCTAAAACCGTGATATAGCGGTTTGCATGATACAGGTTACACCGAATATTACCCTTTATCCGCATGAGCTTCATATCACTGCTGTACGTTCCTCCGGCCCTGGTGGACAACATGTGAACACTACAAACAGCGCGGTGCAGCTGAAATTTAATGCTGCCTATAACGCCAGCATCACCCCAAGTGTGCTTGAGCGCCTACGCAAATTGGCCGGACGCCGCATGGCAGATGACGGCACCATCACACTTCGTGCAGAAGTGCATAAAAGCCAACACATGAACAGACTGGATGCTGAGAAACGCTTGTTCGACCTTATAACTGCTGCCGCAAAAAAGCCTAAAAGACGTGTTAGTACAAAACCAACCAGAGCTTCGAAAGAGCGCCGTTTGCAGGCAAAATCCCATGCCAGCACCCTGAAGAAAAACAGGGCAAAAGTAAGAACTGATGAATGATTACAAGTACTTAAGCGAAATGCTTGCAGAGCCTAAATTATAAGCATATCATTTTCTTACTCAGCGGGGGCTGTAAGAGTATACATAGGGGGTGTTCATGAACGCGAACACAATGACTGGGCCAAATGAAATCGTTATCTTCCACAGGAAGAAACGCCACTATCAGCTAGCACTTGCCGGGCTCGTTATCGCCGCAGCATTTAGCGCAGAGAAGATTCTTAATGGGTCCTTCATGGCGCTCGAAATCATGGCAGGTGTTGTTCTTGTCCTAGCCATATTAGGTATTATTCGTGTTAGCGCCGCTCTTCTATCCAGCACACCCTATATCCGCCTCACAGATGATGCTCTAGTTATCAACGAGCTGTTTTCCACAAAAACAATCCCTTGGTCGGATATCTCTATGATCAATGCGCCAAGCGATGATTGTACTGGTGTAAGCTGCCTTAAGATCACATACGGCAAAGGCAAATGCGTTAAGCTTGCTATTGATGAACTGATTGCAGATGGTCGCCGCCCTGCATGTATGATCCATCACCGCTGGGATGAAGCTAGCCAGCACAGCTAATCCTGTATGCATGAGTTCTATCTCTACAAAAAGCATTCGAATATTCGAGCACTGCTAGCTTTAGCAGGAGTGCTTCTGATTATATTTCTGCTTGGGTATCAAATATATTCAGACACTTGGTTAATGACCAACTGGATCATTATCTTCTTTGCTTTTTCGGGAGCGCTGAATGCGTTTCTCACTCGTATACGAAGGTGGCCCGTTTGGCAGGTGAACTCCAAAGGTATTTTCGGTTATTCCGGCAATACACTTGTAGAGCCTGATATCAATCTTTTCTGGGGCGACATAGAGCTGGTTAAAAAAGATATCCACCCCCATACAGGCCAAGACTGTATCTATCTGAAGCAAAAAGACAGCGAATATGCAATGGGCTTAGCCCAGTTTGTGATACTGGATTTACTACCAGAATCCTATGTAGATAACGTTTTTGCCCAGGTTAAAAATTACTGGGAAAATCACAAAGCGTAAACAAGCGCGCTGTAACTTAGCCTACCACGATACAAACTACCTTGTTCATTCCACTGCCTGATAACCCCCCCATTTGCTAAACGTAGATAGACAAGATCAAACCCAACGAGCGCCAGATCTGCTTCATGAAGAACAGCGTCCGTATGCGCCATAAGTTCCTTCACCTGCATTTGTGACGGTTCATCAGACCATAGGGTGACATCAAAAGTGATCTGTACGCCTTCACGATCTTTTAAATCCTGAACCGCAATATTAGTATCCCCCATCACGAGATAAGGGAACCTTGCCCCGGTAGGTGGTTCATCATAAATGCCGCACATCTGCGCACTAACAGTTTCATCATGCTTAAGTGCGTGGAAAACAGCTTCCTGCAACCGGTGGCTTGCCATTGCCGTCATACCTGTTCTCCCATTTTTGTGACCGCTGTAAAGTTGATCATGGGTTCAAAGCTTCGGTCGATAACCATCCCTGTCACTCGGTAATGTTGCTGCCGCCATTCAATTGCTTTGGCTTTTGCAAAGCGGTAACTGTAACGCACGGTAAACTTCGCTTTCGCAGGGAAGATTTCACCATCTGCACGGGTTTCCAACTGGTTGCCATCTTCTTCCACTTTGGCCCATACATCAGCGATCAATGGATGCGTTTTCTGCTGTCTGCCCCCTGCACCGATATGAGTTGCCTCAGAAAGGAGTGTGACCCGCCTACGCATATTACTAAGCATATTCATAGGCGTTTCCTTTCATATGGCGAGAGGATTGGCTTTACGCCAGACGCCATAAAGACATCGCCCGTCTGGCTGGTACCACGATTGGTATAGAGGAAAGCCGCAAGCATAAGCACAGCCTGCTGCAAAGATCCGGGGATACCATTCCATGTATCAGAGAAGCCATATGTAACAGCCAAACGGATACCGTCTTTCGCGCACTCTGGCACGGGCCAACTGTTGCCCGACTTTCGATTAACACCGCCTTCAAGACCTTGAACCACTGTATAGTTTGCCGCTGGCCAAAGTTGCCAATCTCCCGTTGCATCCTGTGTATCAATCTGAGAAATTGAAATAAGCGGTTTTACAGGCAGCAATGCAAACTTTCCGGCACAAAACAAGCTCTCAACAGAGCCTTCGGCAACACCTTGCCACCAACGCTCTTTTACCTTTCCAGGAATATCCCACCGATCAAGAAATACATGTGCTGAACGAGCGATAATTGCCATATCATAACGCTGTTCAACAAGCTGTACTGCAACAGAAAGAAAACTACTGAGGCTTGCATCTTCGTCCGCACCATCAATACGTAGGTGATCTTTAAATTCTTCAAGCAGGACCGGCAGAATATCTGTTTTCTCTATATCCACGACCCGCATATTACCGCTCCACTATTCTAATAATGACACTGCGTTCGCCAACACGTCCCGCGGATGTTGTAATTTGGCATGAAAGCCGGTACCGGCAGCCAACTTCGCCAGCTGAGACATATTTCCCGCGCACAGTACCTGCCGCAATATCTGCCCCCAGCACCAATGCGCTAGCCGCGATTGGTTCAACAGACCAGCTTGTAGATGTAATTGTTTCATCAGCCGTGAGCCAGTTGGCCCAATCAAAGCTGTAATCCACCTCAGAGGACGGATCTTTTGCATAAACTGTCATGTTAGATGTGCCTTATGGCTGAGAAAACGTGAACCAGCCTGAAGGGGATGGTGTAAGAATGAAAGGCCCCCTGATACTTTCAACAGGGGAACCTGAGTTTATGAAATTACCAACTGCCAATAATAAAGATGTATCCTTCAAGGCTTTTGGAAAAGCCTTTACAAGCGCGACTGCACCAACAGGCCCTATGGTTACAGGATTGCCGAAATTAATTGGGTCTGAGATAAAACTGGCAGGGTCAAAGACCCGCTTCCCATTCAATTGTGTTGGCTGATAATCGCTAGACCTCAGGGAAAAAGCTTTAATGTCTACATACTGACGATGAGTGTTCTCAAAACTATAGGCTGGTGAAAGCAACACAGCGGTGATGGGGTCATCAAGCAGATGACAATCACCCGACAGAATTGCCTTCATGCAGGCTTGAGTGAGTTTCATGGAAACATTGGTCATTTGTCCACCCCTAGAAGTGAGCCAGCAGATACCGCAAGTAACCGCTTTGGCAGTGGTCGCAGCTGTTTTATCTGTCGACTTGAGTTGCCAGAAAACTCCACAACCGAATACTGAAAGCCATATGTAATGATTTTTGGGGCCTCTTCCGTGAAATGGGTTGAAACAGTAAAGAATGGGCCTGCACCGATTGGAGCAGCCCCAGGGGCTGAGGCTGCGATTTCCATAAGTTATACTCCCGCTTGACCTTCAGTCATTTCCTGAGGAGCTGTTGCAACAATTGCCGAAAGCGTATTGAAAACATCCACATAAGCTGGCATTTCGGCACCTTGCATTTGTGTTCGCTGCAAAAGTTGCAGAATAACCGCCGCTTGCTTTGGATTAATTTCTGGATTTTGGATATGCGTAGCTGCAAGGTCAGACATATGTCTCTCCATTATTTAAAGTGAGTTGTGGTAAAATTTTACTGTTAAACCGTCTATGTAACTGGCCTGCTTTCAATGCATTCAACCAGTACGAAAAATCGGTTTTAAATACCTAGTCAGGCATTGTTGGAGCGGCTCAGTTCGTGCCAGTTAGAGCCAACATGAATGAGGACCAGTTTGTCGGAAGTAACATCCATGGTGAAATCACTGGAGAGCCTAATGTTGCCAGTATTATCTTTAACAGTAACTGCTCTGCTGTTCTCTGAGATTTGCAGAATCAATATATCACCGTCTGAACCACCGTGAATGGTATCCAAATCATCTGATGCACTATCTGCTTCCGTATCAATTACGTGGAATGATTTAGTGACCGTAACAATCCCTGAGGCAATAGTTAATCTGGTAGGAGATCCATAGGAAACTAAGCCACCAAATTGAGTTGTGCCTCCATTATTCTGGATCAATAACTTAGAATTGGCACCGTTATTCCGTGCCATGATTTCATTCGCATCCATCGCCAAATTAAAAGACGATGTATCACCTATCTGGACGGCATGATCTGATGAGGAAAGAGATAGATCACCTAAACTTGGGAATCTTAATCCGCCTTCTGCATATATTCTTCCGTTAAATGTGGTAGAACCACTATCTCTCGCAATTGAAATATGAGTATTATGTAGTGTCGGTGCGCCTGCCCCACCGCGAATTTCCAGCAAGTTAGTATCCGCAAAACCCGTTCCATCATGAACAATAGAAAAACCGTCGCCCGCAGAAATTTCTGAAAAGTGTATACTACTCGTTTCACTATCTAGACGTAGATTAGCTACTCCAATCAGGCTGTTGGCCTGAAAATTCCATGTCGCAACAGCGTCACTATAACTAAGCTTATCATTCGTGCCCGCGCGAAATCTGAAATCGTTAGCCTGAGAATTATGCGCTCCGCCATACAGCAATATATTTGCGCCATTAAATACATCTGTCCCGCCAGATATCTGCAATATATCGGTATTTGTAGAGCGTTCAATTCGGCCCATATTTCTTATTTTATTACCTCGAAAGTCAAACACACCCTGACTATAATCATAGTGTAAGCGCACGGCTGTACCTTGGCGGAACTCTATATCATTTGCCTTTGTAGGGTGCTCTGAACCATACAAGGCAATATTAGCCCCCGTATCACCACTGTTGCTTCCTGAGACAATCAAAATACTATCCGAGGAGTTATTCGCGATAACACCAGTAGAGAAAATTAGCTCAGATAAGTTATTGATTCTTGTGTCTTTAAAATCCCATACCGCAGAGGCATTTTGCCAATGTAATCTAGGAGACGTACCGGTTCTAAAAATTATGTCATTTGCTTGGGTAGTATGTGATGGCCCATATAGATTTATATTTGCACCAAAATCCGTTTCGCTCCCCCCACTTAAACTAAAAACTTCATCATTTACGCCTCTAGTTATATACTCCGCGGCTCTTAAAGGTTTTTGCTTGAAATCCCAAGCCGAAGCTGATGCATCATATTGTGCGACAGAGTTAGAACCACTGCGAAACAACACATCATCCGCATTGGTTGGATGCTCTTGACCATAAAGAATAATATTGGCCCCCAACCCTGTATTAGTCCCCCCCGAGAGGTATAAATTATCTGCACCTATACCTCTCGTTAAATCTGCAACACCATTGATCCAGGTATTCTCGAAACTCCAATGCCCCGCACTATCATCCCACAACAAACGTACATTTGTTCCAGCTTGAAAAAGGATATCATTTGCTTGCGTTGTATGACTTTCACCAAAAAGCTGTATAGATGCTCCAGCATTGCTACTTGAGTTACCTGAAAGCACCAAACGGTCAGTTAAAGACCCTCGAGCAATTTCATTATGTTCTATAATAATTCTTCGTTTGAATCTGATTGCTTCTGTGCCTACAGACACGATATCTGCATTTCCACTACGGATGTGAGTAGCACCTTCTAGCGCACCTAAATATAAATCACTCCCGGCAGACACGATTTCATTGGTATCAAAACCAAGCCCTAAATCTGTATTCCCGATCAATAATCCAGCTTGCCCGATATCTGTTCCCGCAATAGTCCCTGAGGGAAGAGAAATTCGCACGCCCGCATTGGTAGTAACTAACTTTGTTTCATCTTTATAGTTTAAGGCAATGCCATCCTCGGGATCAGCTTGTAGTAAAGTCCGAACTGTTCCTTCTGTATCGATGCCCTGAAAAAGCATAGAGGCGCCCAAATTCTGGTTTCTTAAAACAAAAGGACCTGAATGGTATGACTGAATAAATCCAGCCGTACCCGTTCCATTTTGATTTTCAAACCTGAGTACCGGCGCTTTAGTGTTCACACCATCCGGTGTATCCGGATCACGTATAATCACACCGTCAAAAGTGGTTTTTAGCGCCTCAACACCTTTATGATAAAGAGAAACAGAGCCATCTGTATTCCATGTTTGTAAGGAAACGGTTTGTTCGCCATCATATTTGCTAAGCTTCATGGAGTGCGCATTTGCGCCAATGCCGAAATTATACTGAACATTAGTCGCTGATACATCTCCCGCTGGTACAAATGCTTGAGTAAGGTTTCTGTCGTTACTACTTCGTGTCCAGCGTATCTGAGCTCCGCCTTCACCCACATTTGCAACAAGAGAACGGAGATTGGCTATACCTTTTTGGCGAATATCCCAACTATTAGAGCTATAAGAAAGAACAGGATCGTTCTGGTGGCGCATCATAAAAATGCTGTCACTTGCACCATACTGTATAATAAAACCATCCAGATTGTTCACGTCCCCCAACACAATACTTGCTTGCTGACCTGGTGTGGAGACAAGTTCCAGGTTTGTTCCGTATGAAGGATCGGATTGCTCGAGCCGTAAAACTGTACCATCGAATTGGTTAGGCGAGGAAACATGCCTGCCATGCCGACTAAAAACATGACCATCGCCGTTAGCAAAAATACTAGCTGTCTGCAAATCATGCTCAAAATACCAGGCACCAGCACCATTTTGTAAAGCCGGGCTATAGCCAAACTCTTTTCCAAAATCTGTAACACCGCTTAAAATAGGTGCAAACCAACTTCTTTCACCTGAAGCCATTCCAAGAGCCATCGTAGGGTGAGCGAGCCTTTGAGCTACAAAAGTTCCTTGATTTGAAAGGGTTGCTAGTTCTTGAAATCCACTATATGCATCACCGCCATGTCCCCAACGAATAGCGTTTTCATCATTCTTCACATGAAAGATACTTTTCCCTTGAGTATCAGGAAGTAAAGTCAGCGCATATTCACCGTTTTGGAAACGATTACCAAACGTGGTTCTGCCACCAACATTAACCTCCCCGGGCGTCTTTAGATTTCCATCCTGCACCGATACACCATCAATTGTCACACCCGCATCTGGCGTTACCTCACGAATGACATCTGTCGTAATCTCTGGTCGTTTTGTAAGAAACTCCGTTGTCGCTGCACAATAAACTCTAGCTTGCCCTGAAAGAGGAATCGGCTCTGCTTCAACACCTTTCTTCAGCTCACCATCAGTCAAGCTTTCCTGTATTTCGGTACGTTCAAGCGTGTCCACTGTTGTTAATGTACCCGTACCAATTTCGTAATTAGCACCATCCTCGAGCACATAAATCACACTGTCACCAACACTGAAACCATCGACAAAACGCACATGGCCTGCCATTGCACCAGAAAGAGTGATATCACCTATACCTGTTGTTGTAGAATGTTCGCGCACCCGGTTCGCCAGCATGATAATAATTCCTGATTTTTGTATGGCTGAAAAGAAAAAGGGCAGCGCCAGAAGCACTGCCCGAAAAAGCCATTCGCCAATAGTGATGCGAACACAAACGGCAAAATGGCAGAGTATTAAAAGCGTGGCTTTACGCTGAGAATTCCACCAGTTTAATGGCATCTTCATTCACAAGCGCGCCGCCCACACGTTTGGTGGCATAAAAATTCACATACGGCTTGTTAGAATATGGATCGCGCAGCACACGCACACCTGCCCGTTCTACAAGCGTGTAGGCACGCTCAAAATTACCAAATGCAATCGCGAAAGCACCATCAGCCATATCAGGCATGTCCTCAACTTCGGTAACCGGATAACCCAGCAGCATATCTGGCTGGCCTTCAATCAAGCCCGCACGCCAAATGAAATTGCCGTCAGCATCCTTAAGTTTGCGAACTGCAGCGAGGGTTGCACTGTTCATCACAAAATATGCCCCCTGGCGGTAGCGGGATTTAAGCGCATGAATGGCATCAATCAGTACATCTGCATCTTGCAGCGCACCAGCAGCACCGGTTTTCACTTTGCCGATTGTTGCCGTGTAATCAGCATGCAGAAAACCTTTTGGTTGATCAGTGCCTGAACCATTCACAATTGCAGCCGCTTCTTTCACAGCAAATTCTTCTGCCACTTCTTCTTGCAGCCATGCTTCCGCATCAAACTGCATATCATCCAGAGCGCGCTGGGTTGCCGCAGCATTTGCATAAACCTCACCTGGCACAATCGACACTTCCTTCAAAGAAGGTGTATCCGTTTCAGTACGGCCACCAGTTTCACCAACCCAGCCAGAGCCAGTACCACCAGTGTTCACAAGGCGCTTATAATCGCTTGTTTCAATTGTTTTCACCTTCACGATCTTGCGCAGAGGAGAAAGGTCAACAAGCTGCTTTTCAATTTCTTCATCAATCACTGTTGGCACAGCAAAACCACCATCACCACCAGTGCCCGTTGAAAGAGCTTTGGCTTCAAATGCTTTCAGCGCCGTATCATCGCCTTTCTGGATAAAGCCACCGAGAAAAGCAGTTTTATGCTCTGCATCATCAGCGGCAAAACCGAATGCGCCATTTGAACCAGGGCGTGCAAGCTCTGTTTCAAGGTTATCAAGCCGGCCTTTCAGGCCCATAATACTGTTTTCTGCCGCATCCATATGATCATCAATCGCGGACTTCAGGTCTGTCATATCCATGACATCACTCCTTAATTTCAGGTATAAAAAAAGCCCATCCCCATACTAGGTAATGAGCGGTTTAAAAGGCCGCGATATCCAGCCTGCATCACACAGAATGGGGGCCAAATGTCACTGATATCAGCTAATAGAACAGCCGCCAGCCTCTCGCTGACAGCTCCTTATTGATACAGCTTACGTCTTATCGGTTCACTCAATCTGTACAAGAACTGCATACACCAACACCACTTTTTCCACCTCAACACCATCATGAACAAATGATGAACATTGCCTTAAGTGCATTTTTATGCTTATAGATGTAAAACAAGCTTATTAGCGAACGGAGGGGATCATGCGCTCATTTACAAAGTTTTGTAGTTTTTGCCTTTTACCAATTATCTGTCTAACGGGCGCAGCTGGAGCTTTCACCTTCACTTACACCAACGGTAAAGCTGAACAACAAATGGCTAAGTCAGCAAAAAATGACTGGCAGAAAATTGATTTCCACATGCAAATCAATGGTGATTTTATAGGTGATGGCGGCCGTCAATATTCGTTTGACAGTCCAATAGAAATCGCTCGCAAAGAACCAGTATTTAAACTCACCAGCGAAAATGTGGAGCGCACATGTTTTCAAAGCGCTTTCACTGAAGAAGACATTATTACCAATATGTCACTCAGCATCTATCTCACTTCTGAAGCACAAAAAAGTTTTACCAAACTCTTATCCAACAATGCCGGGGAAACGCTATCGTTCAACTACGCCTTTTTCCAGATCAAAGATTTTAAGGTAACCGAACAATCAGTGAAGAATTACAAAAACAACCAAGGGAAAACATTTAACTTTGATGAAGCTTCCTATGACCAACCGGATTTCGCTATCGCCGCCACCACTGAAAACATAGCCAGCTTTATGCGCTTGGTAAAAATGCTGTCGCCCGAAGCGTTACCAAAAAAGTGTTACACGCTGAAAAGCGATGAATCTTTCCCTTATTGGCAACAACTCGAAGAACGTTTTTGGAATTAAATACTTTTCAGTAAGCCTAAGATTTAATGACGCGAATAACTTGCCCGGTGATAGACAGGCTTTTCGCCCGTACTTCGGGTTCTTGCCAGGTATTAGCTTCAATGGGAAATTTCGCTGACGAAGGCGACAACAATTTCTTTTTGTAGTTCCCGTACCGCACCTCAATTTCAAAAGGCCCTTGAACATCGGAAATAGATTCAAATTTCATCTCAAAGGTTGAAGCACCATTTTCTGGCCCAACTACAGTTCTTAGCCTGTGCCAACCGCCATAAAACTGTGGTGCCGCCCACAAATCAAACTTCTCGACTGCTCCCTTTCCCTCAAGTACCAAAGTGCGATTTTTCACTTCGCGGATCAGATCTGCGATTTCTACTTCCTCCGAAGCGCCCAAATCTATGGCTTTAAAGCCTTTTGCCGTAATGGCTTTTGCCTGTGTGCGGGAGAAACCGTTATCTCTGAGGAGCGTTTCAAAAGAACGAGGTGTATGGGGCATATTCATATCCTGTTGGCGGGATTTAACGTTTTCAACACGGGCCATTTCATTGGCAGGGAAGGTAACCAAGGATACCTCCATCAAATCTGCCTCGTGAATAGTACGAACACCTGTTGTGGCGCTTCGGCTCGCGCGTTTGGCAACAAAGCCAATGGAAAGCCCGTTAAGGGCCCCCATTTTTAAAAGCTCATGAACACGTTCACCGTCGCCCTTCACCGCGATGCGAGCCTTCACATACAGGCCTTTTTCATCTTCACGGATTATTTCAAACCGACCGATCGGTTGTTTTTGATCATGTTGCCACAGAAGTGCGGGCGTGCGTTTCTTCAAGCTTGCATCAAACGCCCCACGTTCAACAATATCACCATCACGGTCCACATTACCAAAGATAGCGCCGTAACCTTCAAAAGTGCCGTCTTCGCTTTCCTGCTTCAGTTCGAGCGGGAAGATAGTTGTTTGTGGTGTCATGCAAATTCTCTTGGTTCGTTTGGGCTTTGCAGCCGTATTCAGATAAAAAGAACCCGCATACATTGGGGATGTATGCGGGTTAATGAGCTGAGCAATAAGGCTATGCCTCACACTCATCTGGGAGGAAACTTTTAAATCAGGCTAATGCGGCAAGCCTGGTGGTTTATCTTCATCACTCGGCGTTCCGTATTTTTTTTCCTGTTTTGATTTAATATGCGGCGGTACATCCCTGAAGCTTGAGAGATGTACCATTTTATGAGATTGGGAAAGCTGGCGTCTCAGATTTTCGCGCCCTGCCCTGATCTTTTCCATCTTCACAGGCATATCTTTCTGGCACAATTCACCATTTTCTTCGGTAACCGTCCATAATTTGGGCTTACAGCGCTTAGCTGTTTCCACGGTGAAACGCTGCCTGTCTCTTAAGGTAAGCACCAGTGTAAGCGGTGCAAGCACTAGGATCGGCAACCAGAACAGGCTGGCAACCACTACTCCGAGGAAAACCACAAGTGCAGGCATACTGCCAGTTGATTTTACATCGATGGTAAGCCAGGTTCCGCAGCCCGTGCACACAACGGTGGCGGGCAGATGCGCCATATAGAGATGTCGATTTTGAACGCCCTTATTACAACAAGGGCACACAACGTGTTTCACTGAGAACGCCCTTTCTGTATCTGTAGAAAGAGTATAGCGCAAAAAGGTTAAATTTTCCAGAACACGTCAAGATTGCTAGTTTTTGGTACTAAACCCCAGCATTTCCCGCTTTTCTTCATCCTTCAGGAAGCTTGCATTCGCGATACGGTCGAACCGGCGCGCGCGTTTATCGGCGAGCGCGGGGATATCATCCAGCTCAAGCACCAGCTTTGTCTCTGCACCACCAAACTTGGGGGCGAGCCATGCTGTCAGCTCGGCGGCGATATCGCTTGCCAGCGGGATGATTGTGTCCTCCCACAGGCTCTGCCGCGCTTCTCTATAGTTTGAATATGTCATGCTATCCGGCACGCCCACCATTTGTGGCGGCACACCAAATGCCAGCGCAATCTCGCGTGCGCTCATATTCTTTGAAGAGGACCAATCCATATCCTTCGGGCTCATGCCCATATCCTGCCACTTAAGCCCCCCTTCAAGGAGTAGCGGACGGCCTGCGTTTAAAGCACCTGTATACTGGGTTTCCACCTGCGTTTTCAGGGCATCAAACTGCGCTTCCGTAAGCGGGTGATCGACATCTTCCTGATAGAGAACACCTGAAGGTGTGCCGCCATTCTGGATAAGCGCCAGGTTCCAGCGGCTACCGTCATTATGGGCATCCACAGATGTTGCGGCAGCCTCTAAGGGTGCCATACCGTACCAATCAGAAAGCGGATTAAATGTTTTCCAGTGTAACACACTGGGCACCTCAAAACGTTGTTTTTTGCCCATCACTTGCTGTTCATAGCCAGCTGGCAGACCGTCTGTACCTTCAACTACACTCATGGTATCTGGCCGCAGGAGCCATAATTCTTTTGGCGCGCCTTCCTTTGGGCCAGCGGCAAACGCATAAGCGTTGCCCGCAATCATATAATAGCCCACAAGGTTATAGAGAAAGTTTTCACCGCGCAGTTTTGGGTTCGGCCGCATAATCAGCTTGGCAAGCGGATGTTCGCTCATGCGCTTACCGTCCTCTTCCACCACAAACGGAATACTGGCCACCGCTTTCGCCACCAGATTAATCGCCCGGTATGCAATCACATTCTGCTGGTAACCTTCCCTCGCCAGCTTATCGTATCGGCGCGGGGTTGCAATTGCCTGGCCTGGGCCAACACGGCTGTAAATTGGGCGTTTGGCTGTATATGCTTCACCACCTTTTGCCGTACCCTTTGGGGCCTGTTTTCGTTTAAAAAGCATGTCGAATACTGACATCAAAGTTTCCTTATTTGCGGTGAGGCACTGTGCCCGAGCATTAAATCAGAGATGGCATAAACAAGAGCATCCAGCCTGTCTGGACTGCTGCCGGATCCCGCACCGGTAAAACTGCACATCTGGTCTTCGAGCTGCGGGAATGCACCCACATGATGCACTCGGGATAGTTCATAAAGACTGGCAACAGGTTCAGCCCGTGTACGTTTGCCGCGCGTAGCATGCACCGCGGTGATAGGTACTGCGGCATCCACCTGCCGGATCACACTTTCCGCCATCGCACCACCCTGATTTACCTCAATCACGATACGGTCTGCCTTCAATGTATGATAAAGCGCCACTGCCCGCCGCGCCCAGCCATTTGGAGACAAGCCCTGAACACTGCTATCCGCCAGCACATAGGCTTGCTCGCCAGCAGTACCAGCCGCAACAATACCGCATTCATCGGCGTTTTCTCCGGCTGTGGCCGGTGGGTCAATGGCCACCACAAGGCGGTCCATCTCAGGGGCTTTATGCACCCTGAGCGTATCAAGATGCGCCCGTTGCCACAAAGCGCCAGCCACATCCTCCAGCACCTCTGCCATCAGTTCCTGACGCCCCAGACGCGTGCCTTCGTATTTTTTTAAAATCTGGCTTTTAAAACTGCGGGCCAGATTATCCATATTATCAAATGTACTGCCCCGTGTGACAGCAACATCATCAGCTTTAAGAAGTGCTTTCAAAAGCGCCGTTGGCTTTGGTGTTGTCGTAATCATGGAGCGCGGGTTACTGCCAAGCCGAAGCCCAAACAGCAAGTTATCCCACATGCTTTCCTGATGCCGCCACGCGCACAGCTCATCACACCAGGCGGCATGATGCTGCGGACCGCGAAGGCGTTCAGGCTCTTCAGCACTAAACAGGGTAGCAACCGAGCCACCGGGCCACGTAAGTGTACGTTTACTGCTTTCAAACTTCGGCATTGCCCAAGGCGGGCAAACCCGCATAAGGCCGCTATCGCCCTCAATCATCACCGCGCGACCATCATGGAGTGTGGGGGCGACCAGTGCTATACGGACCGGATCTTTTTCCGCTTCCGCTATTTCCACCAGCCCCCTAACCCATTCGGCACCTGCGCGTGTTTTCCCGAAGCCGCGCCCCGCGAGTACAAGCCAGTGCACCCAAGCGCCTTTTGGCGGCAATTGGCTACGCCTTGCCCAGAAGGACCAATCATAAAAAAGGAGCGCTGCTTCTTCGTCGGTTAAGTTTTCAAGGAACTCAGCTCTTTTTGGGCGGCTGAGCGACCGCACGGAACTTGCGGAGAAGCGCATCTTTCACCCCAACTGTGTCAAAGGTCTGCTGTTCAGCTTTCCCTGCTTTATCATTATATTTTTCAGGCCTGCGCGCCTTGAGAAGGAACATAAGCATGCTATCGGAATAATCCTGCACGTGGCCAACCACTTCACCGCCACGGTAAACGGGTTTTGCAACCCCTTTCACGGCGCGGCGCATTGCTTCTTCCTCAATAAGGTCAGTGGCGATATCGAGCGCCTGCTCCCATTCAACAGCGAAGGCGATATCCACTCGTCGCCATTTATAAACAGTGCGCCCCGAAACACCTGCGGCTTCAGCCGCTTTCACCACAGAATAGCCTTCAGAAAGAAAATCCAGAAACTTGGCTTTGATAGCTTTTTGCTGTTCCAGCTTTTCGCATCCCAGTTTCATGAAGCCCTTCCTATATACAAAGGTAAAAACGAGAAAAGCACGCGAGCAAATACCGCGTGCTTTGATAATAATCTTTATATGATCTTCTATAGTAAGCGTGAAACCGGGCTGCCCACCCAGACGCACACAACTGCAGAACTTAACTATCCCTATGGTGCAATATTATGCATTAGGGTGCAAGTTATTTTTTTACGTTTTTCGTAAATTAATTTCTAAATACCAGATATGCCTATCGTTCTGCGATTGACATCCAGCTCAAAAGCCCAAACAGTGTATATGGTAGTTTCAGAGTTCGCATTCATACTCGCAGGAGCAATACCCATGGAACTTGGTGCTTTCTCTATCAGTCTCGGCGTGAAAGACCTGGCAAAATCAAAGACCTTTTATGAAGCCCTTGGCTTCAGCCAGTTCGCCGGAAACGAAGACCATAAATATCTGATCATGAAAAATGGTGAAACGCTCGTTGGCCTGTTTGAAGGCATGTTCGAAGGCCCCATGCTTACCTTCAACCCTGGCTGGGACCAATCAGCGGGCGAACTGCCATCCTTTGAAGATGTTCGAGATATTAAAGCCAAACTGAAAGCAGCTGGCCTAGACATTCAAAACGAAGGCGGCGGCGATAGTGGCCCCGGCAGCTTTATGGTGATTGATCCTGACGGATACCCTGTACTGATTGACCAGCACCGTTAAGCTTAATCCAGTTCACTCTCAGGACGTGTCTGTAAATTAGGATCAAATTTCTCGAAGGAAACCATCACATTCACTTCGGCAATCACGTTTTCTCTTGGGCCATTATAGTAAAGCTCATAATGCCCAGGCCTTAAATTTGAACATGACACCGACTTAGAAGGCCTACCCGGTTCATGCTTTACCACCACTCTGCAACCGACATCTGGCTTCCAACGTGGTTTGGGGCCTACATACTCAATTGTGTGCCCTGCTTCCCCAACCGAAACAGAAACGTTATCTTTCACCTCAAAACGGATAGGTTCTTTGTCCTTACTAAAGACAGAGAGATGTAAAATGTTTATCTCATAGTTCTTTGGCGTAAAAGAGAGCTTAACCCCTGCTGCTTTACGAGCATTAAACTCACTTGAGGGTGATAAACTCAACATCCGGCGTCCGGGCATAAACTGTTGGCAAACACCCGCTACTGGTACTTGTTTTTTACTTTCATAAGAAAATTCAAGAAATCGTTCCAAAGGTATAATATCTGTACCAGACGACACCGAACAAACAGAAAACTCAGTATCTTTATCCAAATAAACAGAGGGCGCACCATGTACGCCAAGTTTAGATTTTGTGACTGCGCTTAAATTCTTTTCAGACAAGTAAAAAACAAAAGGTGCGTTTTCGATTGGCTCCGCTGTTTCAGAATTCAAGAAACCTGACGTAGCCATAAGCAAAATTGAAAGAGTATTCATAGCCCCCACACGCAATAATATATAAAACAATATAGCTGCTACCATGAAGAGAAATATTTGTGAACGCTATCACACGAATTTAATCGCCGACGTCACACATATTTGCAGATCTTAACTATCCCTATGGTGCAATATTATGCATGAAGGTGCAAGTTATTTTTTTACGTTTTTCGTAAATTAAAGCTGAATGCTATCTTCTACCATTTCACTGATAGCGAGATGACAGAAAATCTGGTTGGCGTTTTTGCCGTCTGTTGTCATAGGGAAATATATCGCCCGCAGTTCAAGTGGAGTTTCAGCCCCATCAATTTTGGTGGCTGCTGCCAGAATGTTACGTTCCATCTGGCAAAGCCGGATAGCCTTTAAAATACGCCCCGCAATCGTGGCATTTTTATATTCGGATATCAGTGTGCCAGTGATTTCCCCATAAAACTGCGCAGTTGCAGAACCGAGAAGCCTGATACGGGCATCATCTTCCGCTTCATTTTCCAGATCATCAGGATTAAGAGGAACAGGTTCAAAAATAGTAACCTGGGCAGCCATACGGCCGAGGGTTGGCAGGCTAATTTTCTTGCGGTCAGCAAGGCCGTCTACTGCAGCAGACTGATAAAGCTCATAAAGCTTTCTGGCTGCAGGAGACAGGGAAAGCACATCTTCCCCTAAAAGAAGAGTGCCATATGATGCAATTTTTGCAGCAGCCTCATAAGTTGGGCTGTTTCTCGAATACATTCGAAACCCCACTATCCATCAATTTTTTGCAATAAACATGGCTTCATTAGTGGATAAGTGTATTCTTTTCCTGAAAAAAGAAAAGGTCAGTAGTTATTTATTTGCAGATTTATTTGAAAGACTTGGTTTAGACTTAGTGACACTGAAAAAATTCACGACCTAATTCAAAAACAGTCGTGAAATCAATGCCTGCATATTCTGAACGCACCTGTTCTTCCGAGAGCATACTGCCTGTGCCAATCCAGTATTTGAGGTTACCTTCTTTATCCGCAAGCGGAAGATGTACTGTTCTATAGACAATCGGAAAATTATTTAGATTTTGTGCTGCTCGAGTAAGCATACCCGCGCACCCACTATCTTTCATGTGCTGGTAATAGCTTTTTTCTTCTTCACATAATTCCGGAGGCAATAAATCGAACAGGTTTTCGCCTGTTACTTCACGGCCAAGAATACGATCAAGCTTAGTACCGGAAAGCCGAATGAAAATTTCATCGACGGATTTCCATTCAATGATAAATAGTTCTGACAAATAGGGAGCAACCACAGGCCCGCTTTGGAAAACACGGCGTTCAGGCACCCTGAATTCACCGGTTTGAGGTAAGCTTTGCCAATAAGTTACCAACTTTCTGGTAGCTTCGGAGAGGCCCGCCATTGGCATTTGATCTAAGAGCACTACATTACCCTCATTGATACAGCCTAAAGCTGTAAATTACACAATACTATAATTCGACCCCATCACCCACCTAAGAGCCAATACCTAAACAAAGAGTTAAAACCTTCATAGAACGTGTAGAATTCAATTCTATGTACCCTTGCAAAGAATGCAATCAATCCGCGATGAAGCTGTTGTAAATTTTACGCGAGCGCAAGGATATGGCTTTAAACATTTACGAGCACAGACCCAAATAATACTATTCAACCCGTTACCTTCTCTTGCAGAAAATCAATACAGACGGCGCAGATAAAAGATCACTAAAATGCTGTATATTCCACCAGATGGGATAGGCATCACCAACATATCTCAGCAAATATCGCTATATTCACTACGGCAGAAGAAAATATGCAGCATTTCAAACGAGTTTAGCTATCTGCCGCTACGGTACTTTTGATTTTTATAGGTAGGAATAAAATAGTTAAGAAACAACGCCAGAAGAAAAACAGTAACAATCCCCAGAAACAGAAATGCCCGCCCCAAGTTTCAGGTCTCGGGAACGGGCGCATCTATAGTCACTATGGCTGCGGCCATTTTATCCTGAAAATTTTATGAACTTCAAGTCTTTTCTTAAAATTGTTTTAAGCTCTTGTTTTATCATTAAAACTGTAACCGCAGCGGAAGATCGAAAAATCTTTCCGAAGAGCATTAGCATTCTTGAGTATGAATCCCCTAATGGACAATATATTGAGAAACCGTTTCCACTGTCATTTCTTCATGTCGAGCGAAATAGGTTTTAATGCCCAGTTCCAAATTCGCTTCATTTAGATCAAAAAATTCCATTCGAGGTTTCTCATAAACACCTCCCTGTAAAGGCGGATTAAGAAAATGCCGTTCTGCAGAAACAGCTCCTAACACATAGCGGGGAATGCCGTCTTGATCAGCAAGTGGAACAGTAAAGGTTTCAAATCTTATATATCCTTCCTCGCCTAACTTTATTTTTTGGCTCAGCAACCCTCCGACAGGTTCCTTCATACTGCGGCCTACAAACTCCCCAAAAAAATCATTTTCATCACGAGCAAGCTGCTGAAACCGGGATCGACTTGCTTCTTTGCCCCCCAGCATGCTCTCCAGCTCTGTACCAATAAGCCTAAGCTGAAATTCCCCATCACGGCTTTGTTTCATCAGGAAAACATGGGGTAATAGTTTTGAGATAGATGATGGTGTAAAAGCGGTTTTAGCGGGCGTGTGTGAAAGGGTTTTTGGCATATCCTGCCAACATTTCAACAGCTCGAGAAACTCTCTTTTACTGATATACATAAGCACCTCCATTGAAAGAAGGAACTCTGAACGGTTATCCACAGAGTATAGCGTAAATTTTCCATTAACCCTAATTAAATGCATAACCATCCATAGAGATATTTCGCCTATAGAACGAAAAAAGCGCAGAAATTCAGCATTTTTAGTTTTATTGTCATTAAACTTAAGAAAAACTATTCATGTTTTTTTGCCCCAATAAACGCACCACAGATGAACGACTCACACTTTAATTTTGCAAAAGCACAAGTGCCGAAAGCCACAATAACCCCGCTTCATATCTACGTTTAAGTGTCCAACGTGAATAGTTTTTACCGTTCGCAGCCAACAGAGCACGTCTCACCTTTGCCCAAGGAAGCCGGTCCCGCTTTTCACCATCCTGATGCCAGGCTGCCCAGAAAAGGATCTGCCGATCGATAAGATCCGGCAACAATAACAACAAATCAAGCGTGGGCTGCATTTCATCAATTTCTTTAGCTGAAATACGCATCCGGCGTCGTGCTTCAAAATTGCTGATGCGCTCTCGGGGATACTGTCCCGGTTCTGCCATCATTTCCGGCCAAAGCGCGCCTCGCATTTTCAAAAAGCTCTGCTCTCTGTCGGGCATACGCCGTAAAGTCCATGCTGCTGTTATCAATCTTGCTTCCAGCTTTATGGCTATGCTTTCTTTAGAATGGCGGACATCACCCACTTGCTCCTCAGCTTTCACGGCAAGGCAAGTTTCCCGTAAGCTACGTTCCTGAACGGATGTCACCGTTTTATATATCTTTCTGCTGTGCTTCATATAAAGCCTTTCTTTCATATGAGTATGTCTTGAATTTATCGTTTGCGTGGCTGTTGCCACCCCCAAAAGGCCGCATATTCGCTGTAAACTTCACTGGGAATGGAACGGTTAAATCTGACACGGGGATCCGGCCCAATATCGGCAGGTATAAAAACAGGATGACCAGAAGGAATAATCCAATTCTGGCTCATATAATCACCCCGGTATCGGCTTGAGGCATTCCCCAAAAAAGTGCGCCAATGCTCAGGGTTTTTCCGGTCGAACAGTCGCTGATTTTTGAGCCTCGCCTCCGCATCAGATATACGGTGCACAGGCTTTTTACTTCCTTTTGCCTCTTCAACGGCCGCATTATAATAAGCTAGATGCAGAGGCGCTTTCCCCTGTCGGATTTCCTCCCTTTCTTTCAAGCGAGTAATGGTGGCAAGAATATCCTGCTGAGGATCACAACCACCATCCAGCCATGCTTTGATTAGGGCCTTTTCAAGCCGCCCAATAAGAAGGCCGGAAGCAGCAGTAACCTCACTATAAAGTGCTTCCATCTCTCTGCTGCCAGAAGATTCTTTGGATTCCGTTTTGGCTTTGGTTGCTTGCTTTTTGCTACCAGTTTGGCTGGCTTTTGCTTCAACCAAACTAGGAGCAGGTGCTTGTAAGCTTTCTTTATTTTTCAAAGCTTTAGCACGCGCCGCCCGCACTTTACCACCTTTAGCACCATTTGAGCGGTTCTTCTCCACTTTAGCAGCAACAGCTTCATAAACCAGGTTCAGTTTCTTTTGTTGCCACTGACCATCAGCGACCAAAAAGAAATCCTCGAGGACCAAACGGAGCTTCATCCACCGCCGCGAAGAAACCCCAACTATTCTGGCGAGCAGTTTATCATCATCCCTCAACGCACAGCCGCGGGTTCGCCACATGCACATCAGAAGCAGAAGATAAGCACCATGCTCTTCAGTGGTCAGATGCCGTGTATCTGCCAGATAGGCATCTGTATAAAGCGGCAAAGCGGGAAATTCTGCCACGCCTCTCTCCTCCATCATTTATGATCATTTGAGCGTTAAGCGAGAGTTTGAGGTCTCTCTTTATATTATTTTACGATTATCGTAATTTATGCAAGAGAAAAAATTACGATTTTCCTTGCTTTGTTTTACGTTTATCGAAATAATGTAATTATGCGAACACAGGAATGGATAAAGGCGTCCCTTAAGGATCAAGGCTGCAAGCTCAAGGATGTTGCGGAAGCTCTAGGCATCACGCCTCCTAGGGTAACCGATATTATTAAGGGTAAACGCGAAGTTCAGGCAGATGAAATTATCCCACTTGCTGAACTTTTAAATCTTTCCGCTAAATCACTTCTGAAAAGCCTTGAAGAAGGCAAGCGTACTATCCTCGCGGATGAAACTGTCACCACCATCCCTGTTACAGGGCTTTTGTTTGGCGATGGTCGTCTGGTTGCAAACCCCGCTAATGAAAGTGTGCAGGAAGTTCCCGTTCCGCCGGGCTTAACCTCTAATGAAGGTCTTCACTGTTTCATTATGGGGGACAACAGCATGGCAAAAGAGATCAAGCAAGGTGATATTATCATCACAGCTGATCCGCGCACACACTTTTACCCCATGACACCGGGCGGTATTTTTCTTGTGAAACGCGGAAAAGATAAGCTGGCTCTCAGGCAAATGGTGACAGCTGAAGGTGGTGAAGCTTGGTTAGCGCCAGTACCAGAGCAACCGAACCCGGCCTTTGAAAGCTGGCGCTTCAGTGCGCTCCCACAAGTTCTGGAAGCCACCACTTCTAAAGGCACAGAAAATTCTCTGTCACCCACTGTGTATACCGACGATATTTTTGCCGCTGTTCAGTGGGTACACCGAAGCTACATGCCGCAAGCCGCTAAATAATACGCTTCACGCTTAACTATATATTTCGCGGTTATAGCTGCAAGTACCCGATTATCTACTCTGTCACCCCTAATCGCTCACCAATTCAACATGCCTCATCCAGAGGGATGGGAGCCATCAAGCGCATCACTTTTATGCTTCATTCAAATATTTCGTTATTCGTAATTTTTTACCTTTACATTTAATTACATTATTCGTAATATATATTCACCAACACCGAAGAAAAGGTGCCAGTATATTCCTCGAGTATACAAAATCCCCATCCTGTGTGGTTTGCGGTTAAGCAGCGCTTAGGCTTCGTGATCTTTTGGCAGTTGGCCCCAATATTCCGCGCGCTAAAGCCGGAATGGGTTAATTGGCTTTTAAAGCCAGCTTCTGGAAAGGAGAGTCGCATTCATGCCGCTAACGCCCGAAGGTTTATTGCCCTGCAGTTTCCCGCTGGCGCAGCATCTGCCCCTCCCCGTAGCTGCCCATGATGCAGGGTAACAACTGCCGTTTGCTGCGTACCAGGCGAATGGCAGGGATCAGGCATAAGTGGTATATCGCCAAGCGGCTCTCCTCTTCCTTGAAGACACAAGATATCAGCGGTTGGTTTTCAGCCGCATTTGCACCTGACCCCATACCAGAGTGCCCCACACGCAGGTTGATATGGCTCGTAGAAGTTCGCCACAGCCTTAAGGCCATACACCTCAGCAACGCCCACTTTTTAGTGGATGCCGCCATATGGAAAGAAGTGTGCGAGATAAAAAATATAAAATAATTGGATTTTTTATTCCCAAACCATGCGCAATGTTCGTCTTAAGTAATGATAGCCTGCACAAGCGCCGCACACACGCTTTGCAACCTATCGCCCCGAGCGTGATTGTTTTCAGCTCAAGAGGCCAGCGGTCCCCATCGAATATACTCGCTGGCCTCGCCCTTCCCCTTAAAACCACCTCATGTCCACAGCGTCACAGATGCCTCACAAACACGTGCACACCAGTTGATTAGTAAAATACACCGAAACAGTCCAAATATGGTCTCGAGCGGTATGATATGCCTCATTCCCCCTCAATCACCGTAGGCATATACCCCTACAGTACCGCTCTCGGTAGTAGTTAAGGCCACAGCATGTTTCCTCAGCTGTGGCCTTCTCATTTTCACCGTTCACTCTGTTCCTCCAAACTTAGAGCATAAACTTTTCGCATTAATGCCACATTTCCAAAAGTATGATGCCGCATCGCTTAACAATTTTTGGGAATATATTGTGCGACACACACTACTGAGGGGAACTATTCTTGCTGCTGTTTTAAGCTTAAGCCTTCCAGCGGCAGCAGATATTACGGCAGGCAACCAAGCCTTTGAAAAGGGCGATTACAAAGCCGCTATTGAATTTTTCGCGGAAGACCTGAAAGCAAGCGATACCGCTTTCGAAGCTAACTTGCGCACTGGTGAGGCATACCGACTGCTTGCAGAACAGAAAAAAGCACTTGAGTATCTTGAAGCCGCCGAAGCCATTAATGCTGATGATGCACAGTTGCAGTACCTGATTGGCGCAGCTAATGGTGAACTCGCTGGTCAGGCTTCTATTTTTTCTGCACCGGGATACGCGAAGGCATGCCGCAAAGCATTTGAACATGCTGTTAAGCTGGATCCTGCACACGTGGGGGCCAACCGTGGCTTAATCACCTATTACCTTAGCGCACCAAGCTTCCTTGGCGGCAGTAAGGAAAAAGCTGCTCTTCAGGCAAAAGAACTGCAAAAGCATAACCTGATTGAAGGCCAACTGCTTGAAGCTTCAGTTTTTATGGGTACAAAGCAGCCTGAGGCAGCCATGAAGCTGTACGATGACATAATCGTGGCAGCACCCGATCATATTCAAGCTCGTTACACGCGCGCTTTAAGCACCTACGGCAACAAACAATATGCCAGAGCCCTTGAAGACTTTGAGTATCTAAAAACACAGCGTGGATCTGAAAAAACAAAAAATACAGGGCCTGAGCGTTATGCCGCTTACACAGCCAATTACTACTTAGGCGCTGTTGCTAGTAAAAGCAAAATGGACCCAGATACAGGCATCCGCAACCTTGAAGAATATTTGAACGACGGCGTTTTCGATAACAAATTCAGAGAGGCTTACGCCAACTATTATATGGCAACACTTTACCTGATGAAGGGCGACAAGAAAGCCGCCACGGAACATATGATTACGGCGAAAAAACTGTCGAGCGAGAAAAATCTCAAGAAACTATTGAAGCAGCTAAAGAAAGATATCAAACGCGCATAAGTGTGCACGAAGGCAACAATTATTGTCTTTTTGAAATTTTCTTCAAACCGTCATTAAACCGTAATGGAACATAAGGCAATTAGCCCTGCTGGAAGAATTCCCACACACAAAATTCTTCCAGTTGCTTCATTCCTGAGGCACGCGAGGCTGCTGCAATGGTAGCCTCGCACCAGATTATTCTCCCGTTCCTCCCTGGGGAGAAAAGTCAAAAGGGCAACCATCTGGCTTTGGTTGCCCTTTTTTCATTTAAACCGAAATTTTGTTTTGGCTACCATTCGACGCGCTCGCCTTTTTCCTGCGCTTCTTTAAAAACAGTTTCAAACGCTTCGGCATCCACAGTGCTTTCAATCATCAACTGTTCTTCTTCAGGTATTTCAGCGGGTTCTGCATCCCACTCAATATCACTGTACGGCATTTCCAGCAGGCTATTTTGTCCGTCTTTATATTCGCTTACCGCATCCCAGGCGTAGCTATCATCGCCAAAATCTTCCACCGCACGCAGTACATTATCAGAGCCATCAACTTCATAATAATGTTTCTGGGGTTCATCTGGCCCGCCATTAATAACGGAGACAAGGCAATAACGCATGAAGGCACCTTTATGTATAGAAAATCACTATATGGCATTTAGCAGCATCACAGGTTTTTGCCAACTACCTTCCCCCAACAAGCTTTAAACTGTTTATTTCAAACCGCCATAGACAAACCTCTAAAATCCATCGTAAAATCAGATACGTACGAAGGCTAGAAAGGCGGTTTGTTCTTATGACAGAAAACCCAGCAACTTCGGGACTTCATGAAGGTGATCATTGGCTTATAGCGGGCGGCACTGGCTTAATTGGCAGCGCGCTTGCCTTTGAACTTCTCAGCCGCGGGGCAAAGGTATCAATTTATACCCGCGATGCAGAAAAGGCGCATAAGCTGTTTGGTGATACCATTACCGCTATTACAGACCTTAACAGCCTGCCTGATGATGCCGGCTTCAGCCATATCGCCCACCTGGCTGGCAGCCCACTTGCTGGCGGTTGCTGGACCAAGGCCCGCAAACAAAGCTTTTTTGATAGCCGCGCTGGCATTTCAAAACAGATTAATGATTTCCTGAAGCGTCAGACCAAGAAGCCCCAAGTACTGCTAAGTGGCAGTGCTATTGGTTATTATGGTGATATGGTACGCGGCACCGCAGATGAGCATTCCCCTGCCGGTGAAGATTTTATGGCAACCATCTGCTCAAGCTGGGAAGCTGAAGCAGAAGGCGCAAGGGATTATGTTGATCGCCTTATAAAACTCAGAACCGGTATTGTACTGTCTGAAAAAGGGGGCTTTATGGAGCCCATGACCATGGCCTCAAAATTTGGGCTTGGTGCCACGCTCGGCAGCGGTGAACAGTGGATGAGCTGGATTACCCTTGAGGATATCATCAGACTGATCCTTTTCTCTGTCTATGATACAGATATTTCAGGCCCTGTGAACGCAACGGCTGCTGAACCCGTACGCCAGAAAGATTTCCAAAAGCAGCTAAGCAAGAAATTAAACCGCCCTCAATTTATGTGGGCCCCTGCTTTTATCCTGAAACTGTTTCTACAGGATCTGTCAGACCTTTTCCTTACAGGCCAGCGGGTTGTGCCTCAGGTTGCTCAGGAAAATGATTTCCGGTTCAATCACCCAACACTGAAGGCAGCTTTCAAGGCCATCCTATAGTGGTTTGACAGCGAACTGAATGAAGCGCACACTCTTACCTCATCACACGAGGGAGGTTACCCATGCGTATGTTATCTCTACCAACTGTTTGCCTGCTTGCTTTAAGCCTAATTTTCACACCAGCGGCACTCGCCTCACCAGAAGCGGAAGAAGCAGAACGTAAGGCTGTTGAGGCAGCCGTGAATGATTATATTCTCGGCTTCTATAGAGGTGAACTTGAACGCCTTGAGAAAGTTTTGGCGCCTGATATGCGAAAACTCGGATGGTGGCGTGGTGAAGGCACAACTGAGTTCAAAGGCCCTTACCCAATGACCAAAGAAGCTGCCTTAAAGCTTGCCCCTAAATTTCATAAAGAACAGAACCTGCCCGAAGACGCCTTCCGCAGGGCAGTGGTACTGGATGTAATGGGAAAAACTGCCAGCGCAAAGGCCGAAGCCATGTGGGGAATTGATTATATCCACCTAGCCAAAGAAGACGGAAAATGGATTATTCACAACATTATCTGGCAAAGCTGGCCCACGGATAAACAGTAAAATATACCGCGCAGGTTGACCATTCAGTTGTGCATAGCTCCTGCGCAATTTACGTGCTTTTCTTTATGATTATTTCAGGATAAGGCTATCATTGAAGCAGAAATGAAAAGAATTTAAAAATGACAGCCTCCCCTGATGTAAGGCCCTTTGTACAGCGGCCTTCTTTTATTTTTGCGCTCGCTGCGATATCCGCAATGACCGCAACAGCCATTGATATATCCCTGCCCGGCCAGCCTGCCATGGCGGTTGAATTTGGCCAGCGCGCTGAAGAAGCTGGCGTGATTATCGCCGCCTACTTTATCGGCTACGGCCCCGGCCAACTATTGTGGGGGCCACTTGCAGATAAATACGGCCGCATGATCCCGCTTTATATCGGGCTTACAGGCTTTCTTATTACAAGCATTCTCTGCGCAACAGCAGACAGCCTTGAAAGCATCTCGCTCTACCGCCTTATCCAGGGCATCTTTGGTGGTAGTGGGCCTGTGATTGCCCGTGCCATTGCCCGCGATCAGGGCGGCGGCAAAGACACTGCCAAACTGATGGCCACCATCTTGATGATTTTTGGTGCGGCACCTCTGCTCGCCCCGCTTGTAGGTAGTGGCATTCTACTGTTCACCACATGGCACGGTATCTTCTGGTTCCTTGCAGTATTTACAGTAGCTTTAATGTTTGTTGCCAAGTTCTTTATCGCACCGTCCCGTGAAGGCGCTGAACGCGTGGTGCAAAAACGAGTACCGCTTACCTTCGGCCTGGTTATTGAACTTTTCACCCACAGAGATTTCCTGATGGGAACGCTGGCCATGACAACCGTGTTCGGCGGCTATGCAGCCATTCTTGGTATCGGTGCTGCCATGACAAACGCACACTACGGTGTAACACCGGAACAGTTCGGTGTGCTGTTTGCCTTAAGTGCCAGTAGCGTGATGATTGGCCCCGCTATCAGTCGCAAAATTCTCGGTACACGTAGCGTACGCGCGCCGCTTAAACTTGGCGCGGCACTATCAGGCATCATCGGTGTAGCCATGCTTTTATGCGCACAAGAACAAGTACCGCTTTATATTTTGTGGTCTCTTGTGTTCCTATACTGCCTGGCGTTTTCCATCATGATGCCTGTGGCAAATGCTATTGCCCTTGAACCAGCAGCACATGCAGCCGGTACAGCAAGTTCGCTTCTAAGCGCCCTGCCCACCATCGGTGCAGCTGCTGGCGCAGCGCTTGCCAGCAGCCCTGTTTTTGAACACGGTTATGAAGCCCTTACGCTCATGCTCGCGGGTGGCGGTATCGCTACGTGCATTATTGTGATGCTGTTAGGTGGCGAAAGAAAAGAAAAACAAGCTGAAGCATAAACAAACAAAGCAGCTTCCCATACTGGTGGAGCTGCTTTTTAAATAGAAATACGCCTAAACGCTTCTATTCTGCATGCGTCTGATACCCGATATTTACAAGTCCTCGCTCAAGCTTCTCAAGCAGCAATTCTGGCTGCGGCGCTTTTTTTGAAACGATGAGGTGAATATCAAAAGACTGAATTGCCCGAGTGCTGTAATCCCTAAGCACACCGAGATTTGGCCTTCGGTAATCCAGAAAATAATCTGCTCGCCCCTTTTCGAGCAAATCAAAAGCCGTAGCCCGGTTCCTAGCTGGCAAAACAAGCATATTTTCATGCATGCTGGTAATGCGTTTCAGCAATTCACCATATTGGTATCCCGCTAACACGATAAGAGGTTTACCACTTAACTTGTTCAGCTCAGGCACGATTTGCCCCTTACGCGCGAACAGATAAAGGCTTGCCTTTGTGATAGGTTTTTCAGTGTAAAGAATATTACCCTGTAAGGGTTTGGTATAAGGGCTGCCCACCCACATATGCACTTCACCAAGTACAATTGCCTGATAGAGCCGAGTAGTTGGAGGGTGAACAAAGGTTACATCCAGTTTTTGATCAAGCGCCAGCTTACGAACCAGATCAATCATGGAACCTTTGGGCATACCTTCAACGTCTTCCATCAAAGGTGGAAAATTCATGTACCCCATAATCACAGGGTTAAGGTCTTTTTCAGCTTGCTTTTGTGGCTGATCCGCTTGCACACTAAAACCGCTTAAAAAAGCTAACAATAATACTATTTGGCCAAACAGGCCGCGGAGTCCCTGATGCATAAGCCCCACTACTCTTTTGCTCCCACAAAATTGAGTGAACTATATGTAGTAAAAGACACGGGTTCAACAAAAGAAAATATTAAGTATACATTTTTAAATATTTACAAAAACAAAATGTTATTAAGTTTAGTTATGCAATTTAGTAAAAAATATATTCTTATTATATTAACTACACTCACAGCGCTTACCACCTATCCTGCACATTCATTAAACACGCAAAATGGCTTTGAGCCTTATATTTTAAGAAATTATAAAAACTACAATAGTGAACAGCTTACCGCCTACCGGACCTTACTTCCTCATTTTCAGGAAAAAATTACCGAAAAGTGCGGTTGGCAGCCAACTGTCTATCCAGCTACGCGGTGGCAACTTCTGGTTCTGGAAGCAGATAGCAATAATTATCCAGACTTTAATCACCAACTGTATGATCAGGTGAGAAAACACTATCAAAAACAAGGCCAGCAGTTAATTGCTGAAATCCCTTGTGATGCCCCTCCCTTGAAGGCCTGGCTCAAAGCTATAACAGAAGATCTGACAGGATATGCTGCCGCCCTTCTGGCGCTGAAGGAAATCTCCAACCTCAGGGAGCAGCAGACACAGGATTTTATGAGGTCCAGACAACCTCGTTAGCAACTCATATGGGGCTACTCAGTTAGGCTTGATCTATAATCAGTAACAGGCAAACCGCCTACGCCCCAATTCTCGAGCGCAACTTCCTCAACCACTACAAATGTTGTCGCCGGGCTTTTACCCAAGACGTCAACCAATAGGTCAGTGGTACCCTTGATAAGGGCGGCCTTTTGTTCAGCGGATGGCCCTGTACCTTCTGGACCACCTTCTTTGGTTACCTGAATGTTTACATACGGCATTATTCATTCCTTTCCAGGGGACAATAACTGAACACTTTCGCGGCTATTACCCACGCACCTTCCCACCGAATAAAAGTGAGAAAATCAGTATAACGACGCTCAAACATCTGCATCTGCAATTTCACAAAAGCCATGGTGTCGCTACCGAATTCCACTGACAGAATATTCTCCACCCGAATATCTTTGGTTTGCGCGGGCGGAACTCTCTGATCTACCTGCCGTAGATATTCATCAATTGAAAGGCAGACCTCATCACCTTCAACTGTATTCAGATAACAGGCACCGGGGTGAAAAACCGTACGCAGTTGCGTGCTGTCAGCTTCATAAAGACCATCCAGATACCGAGAGATTACCTGATGTACCGCTTCATAGTCTTTCGTCATTTCACCAAACCTTCAGCACGCATAGCATCCTGCGTCGCAGCACGGGCTTGGGCACGTTCCATAAAGGCAGAGAGGTCTGGCCAATTGCCGAGCGGGATATCGACAAAATTTGCCCAATTGCACACAACGAACAAATAAGCATCAGCGACAGAATACTGTCCCATCAGATAAGTTCTGCCATCAGCAAACAAACTGTTCAGATAGTCAAACCTGCTTCTAACTTTTGCTTTAGCATCTGCGTTCATTTCATCTGAGCTAGCATCGCTAAACAGCGGCCCAAAGGATTTATGCAGGTCAGCCCCAATATAGCTGAGATATTCCTGCAACCGTGCACGGCCCAAAGCGACAGATGCACCTGCAAGCGAGGCTTCCGGCTTCAAATCTGCAAGATACTGCAAAATAGCAGCATTTTCAGTGATAAGCTCTCCATCTTCCAGCTCGAGTACTGGCACGACATTTTTGGGGTTTATGTCTGTAAACCTTTTCCCTGAAGCGGTAAGGCCGGATTTAAAATCTACAACATCTGTTTCAAACGGCACCCCTAGTTCTTTGAGAATGATATGCGGTGCAAGTGAACAGCTGGCGGGTTTAATATAGAGTTTCATCAGAGGGTCCTTCTCTTATCAATAATCGGATCACGACAAGAGATAGGAAGGGGTTTGATTAATTAATAATATTATGTTTTCATATAAATGATTAATAAAATAGATCATATGTAATGAAACACGATCAACTTCAAATATTGCACGCCATTGTAACGGAAGGCACCTTTCGCGCGGCCGCCAACAAGCTGAACAAATCCCAATCCGCTATCAGCCATATGCTGAAAAAACTTGAGGATGAAATAGGGATTACTCTGCTTTCAAGAGAAGAATACCGGCCCAAACTCACAGCAGAAGGTGCTGTTTTTTACCGCCAGGCAACTCGAGTGCTCCAACAAATGCAACAGCTCGGAGACACCGTAAAACAGCTAAGCGCAGAACAGGAAGCAGAGGTTTCACTGGCTGTCACCGCCACCTATCCGCTGGCGCCGTTCCTTAAGGTTATCAGAGAAATATCCGATGTTTTCCCAAGCACTCATATCAGACTGTTTCGAGAAAATATGGGCGGTGCACTTGAGCGACTGAAAATGGATGAAGCCGATATCATTCTTTCCACACTGGATAATGTGGATACCAGCTTGGTCGAAACCATTCCTTTTGCATCCATGACAATCATACCCGTTGCTCACCCAGATTATGCACCAATAAGAGAACAGGGCTTTAAAACCATTCAAGATATGCAGCCTTATACACAGGTGATTGTTTCCGATAGCAGCCATAGCGACAAAGAAGAACAAAGCCGGGATTTACTACCCGGTGGCCTGCGCTGGACTGTATCTGACTTTGCATCCAAAAAAGAAATACTGTTGGAAAAGATGGGATGGGGCGGCATCCCTGAATACCTCATCAGGGACGAACTCAAAACAGGAGCTCTGGTTCCACTGAACATAGAAGGCTATCCGCCCAGGCGTTCACAGTTACACCTGTTGCGGTGGCGGGACAAAAGCCCCGGCACTGTGGCGCGCACGCTGTGGGAACGCCTCACTGAAATTAGAGAAAAAGGTTTCTAAAACGGTTCAGGCTTTAGAAACCAGAAGCTTGGCTGCCAATCCCGCAAAAACAAATGCAGCGATTTTATTCATAATATTTTGCGCCTTCTCTGATCTGGCAAGCCGAGAACCCAGAAACCCTGAAAGCAGAGCAAAAAGCGAGAAAACCACAATTGTCACAAGGAAAAATACAAAGGCGAGCGTAAGCATCTGCATGGTAAGGCTGCCTACCGAAGGGTCAACAAATTGAGGTAAAAATGCCAAGAAAAATATTGATACTTTCGGGTTCGTAACATTCATAATAATACCGCGGCGATAATACTGAAAACCAGTAAGCCCTGTATCTTCGCCTTCGCCTGCAATTTCAGGCTTTGCACGAAATGCCCCCCACGCCAGATATAAAAGATAAGCAGCACCCACAAGCTTCAACACCGTAAAAGCAACCACCGACACCTGAATGAGCGCCGCCAAGCCCAGCACAACGGCTGCTGTGTGAACAATAAGCCCCGTTGCCAAACCAAAGGTAACAAAAATACCCGCCTTAACACCTTTGAGCGCAGACTGTGTAAGCACAAAAAGATTATCCGGCCCTGGCGCGAATGCGAGAAGCACAGAAGCAAGAGTAAAAGCAAGAATGGTTTCAATAGGCATAAGGCAACTCCTTCAACAGCGAAAGCCATTCAGCCGTGCTCATCACGATCTGTCAAGCCTTCAACAAAGAACGTATCCTTATTTGGGCTGAGAAACATCGTGAGCTTGAATATCTTCCCAAGCAGGCAAATCAAGCTGCTTTAAACGCCAGCCAAAATAGCTGCGAAATATAAAATATCCAATAACCGTTAAAAGCACAGCTGTGGTAAAAACCCTCTCAGGAGGACGACCGTTAAGTATGTTGGCAATAGCGCTCAAAACAACAGAATATAAGCACATCAACCACGTCATTTGCTGTTTACTTAGAAAATAAAAGGGACGAAAGATAACCCCCGTCTTTCGAAGCAAGCGCCGCAATGGAGAATAAGCTTGATATGAGGGAAGCCCTTTTTCTTCCAATAGCTTGATAGCTACAGCAATTCTCGCGTCATAAACTTCTTTATTTGTCATTCAGAATACTTACTTATTCACAACATCCGTTGAAACAGGGTCTTTGACAGGGATATCTTCCCATGCAGGTAAATTGAGCTTTTCGCGCCTTCTTTTGAAAAATATAGCCATAAAGGTACCAAAGAAGATACTCCAGATAGGCACAGCAATTCCGTAGCTAATCTCCTGACTAAGAATAGCGTATGCCAACGTCATCAATAAAGCGTACAATATCCCCACTTGCACCCCAACCCATACCGGATGCAAGAAATACATTGGCCGTGTTGGATACCCATAAAACCTCAAGAGGCGCTGTGGCAAACTATAGCTTTCATAAGGCTTCACCCCTTTAGCCTGAAGGAGTTCAATAGCAACTTGCACACGTGCATCATATGGATCTTGTTTCATAAATTTCTCAAAGGCGCATAAATAACGCCTAAGCTGTAAATTATTGAGATCAATAAGCAAATCACAGCCAAGTGAAAGTTCTTCTTGGGTACACCTGCTAAAAGAAAGAGAATGAATACCAACCAAAATAGTTGGAGGTGCTCAAAGACAACCAATTCCCACCGATGAGCACCCCCGGCAGCCCCCTCAAAACAGCGGCTGCAATACGAAAATCAAACTCAATACTACGCACGATTTTCGAAACTGAACTCTCAAGCTCCCTAAACCTGAGCGATAATTCACATGCGAGACTTTCATCCGGTTTTTTCGATATGTCAAATCACAGATGCAAAAAATTGAAACTTATTCAAAACACCATGAAACCCTAAGTTTTTCGTGCCACTAAACCCAGATTACATATCCAATAGAGGTGATAACCATAAGCATCAGGACCGTTGAGATAACTGGGCGTTCCCTAAAGTTAAACAGCCACTCTACGACGAGCTGTAATAAGAACTCCAAAAGGCCTTTAACTGCCTCACCTAAAACATCTGCCATACATCCCTCTTATATTTCCCCGCCCAAAGGGGGCGGGGAAGGTTAATGGTTACTCCGCAGCATCAATACGTTTTGGTGTATCGGATGAAGCAGGAGCTTCCTTAAAACCATCGGTTAAGCCGTTTAAGTCCCCAGCATTCAAGCCAACTTCTTTCATCAGGCTATCTACAAGGGGGGCCTGCGCACGGTATTTCAGCGCTGATGATACAACCTGATCGGCTAGATTACCGCCACCAGACGGGGCACTTTCACCGCCACCAATGTTTGCAGCACCAGCAGCTGTCGCGCCATTCAGGCCATCGAGCTGGATGATCTTAATATCATCGATGTTTTCCATCGGCTTCGCGCTCTCACGAATGATACTTTCCAGGTTATCGATTAGCTCAAGCTTCACCTTCATATCAATCTGATCATTCGACAATAGGTTCGCCGCTTCATTAAGCGCTTGGGTACCCGCAGCTTCCACGGCGTAACTCACCTCAGCAGCTTGCGCGCGCATCTTCTCAGCTTCAGCTTCACCCTCTGCTGTAATCCGCGCCTGGTCAGCATCACCACGTGCTTTTTCACGCTTGGCTTCTGCTGTATCTTTCGCAGCGTTCTTCTCAGCTTCCGCAGCGATGGTGATCGCAAGCGCTTCACGTTCCGCTTCTTTTGCAGCCTCAATCAGCTCTATCTGCTTCATACGGTCAGCGACTTCAGTATCGCGGGCGGTGGATACCTGCTCTTCCGCTTTCACTGCGATTGCGCGGGCAGCATCTGCTTCCGCAGCAGCTTCAGACTGTTCACGAGATTTCTGACTAATAGCAATATCGCGTTCCTGTTCAGCCAGCTCAACAGCTTTACGGCGTTCAATATCCTGCGTTTCAACAGCTCGTGCTTTGGCGATATCTTTTTCTTTCACCACACGTTCTTTTTCGATGCGCTCTTCTTCGACAGAACGTTCAGCAACAATTTTCGCCTGCTGAGCATCACGCTCTTTATCAGCTTGCTCTTTAGCAATTTCTGCCATTTGAGCTGCACGGCGGATTTCCACTTCACGTTCCTGCGCAAGTTTCGCGTATTCTTCTTCCTTTGCGATCTCAAGCGTTTCCTTCTCCGCCTGTAGGTTCTTGTTACGGATTTGAACCGCCGTATCCTGTTCAATATCGTTGCGGATCTTCTTGCGCTGTTCGATTTCCTCTGTAAGGCGTGTTAAACCTTCAGCATCAAACGCATTGTTCGGATTAAAAAACTCCATACCTGTCTGATCAAGACCAGTCAGAGATACAGATTCAAGCTCCAAACCATTTTTCAGGAGGTCTTCCGAAACCGCCTGTTGTACTTTCTGTACAAACTCAACGCGTTTCTCGTGCAATTCTTCCATGGACATTTCAGCAGCAACCGAGCGAAGCGCATCCACAAACTTACCTTCAATCAAGTCCTTAAGTTGTTCTGGGTACATGGTACGAGCACCAAGGGTTTGAGCTGCGTTTCCAATAGCTTCCTGTGTGGGTTGAACCCGCACATAAAATTCTGCGATCACATCAACACGCATACGGTCACGGGTGATAAGCGCTTGCTCATTCGCACGCTGAACCGCTAGACGGAGTGTATTCATATTTACCGGAATTGTTTCATGGAGCACCGGAAACACAAGGCCACCTTTATCCATGAAAACCTTCTGCCCGCCCATACCTGTTCGAACGTAGCTTACCTCTTTGCTAGCGCGTTTATAAAGACGAGCGAAGATGATACCGATAGTTAGAAGGCCAAACAGACCAATAGCTGCATAAATGCCAATATTTGTTAGATTCTCAAGCATATATATTCCCCAAAAAAGAGTGAGAAGGTTCACTGCCACAGCAGTGCTTTATTCATGTGTGTTTTTATTTCTCTGCAGGGATCGCAAAGAAACGGGCTCCTTCTTCCCGCACGATCAGTACATCTGATCCCTGCGAAAATTCTTCGCCCTTATTATCTGGCTCCACCATTAAATAATGAGTGGTGCCGTGTTTATCGCGGAACTTTGCTTCCGCAGGTGAACCAGTTGCTGCTACACCAAGTGTGATGGTTGCAGTATGGCCAATAAATTCATTACGAGAGATCGCAGATGTTTCATCCCGGGGCATAATCTTCGCAAGCACACCAGCGAACAGCCTTACACCAGGTAGACTTGCAAACACCGCAATCACAGCAGCGACAACCGCAGGCAGCATCCAACTTGTTATACTGAACAGCACCTGCTGAATGGCAAAACCCACAATCGAAAAGCTGGTTAGAAACGCGATCAATATTGCAATCACTGGAACTTCCTTCACACGAAGCCATGTAAGAAGTTCGCCAAAGGCACCGTGATCACCGATATCGGCGTCCATATCCAGGTCAGCATCCGGAAACAGATTATCCAAAAGGCCAGAAACCGCGAAGCCCAAAAGCATGCCTACGCCCTCGATCAAACCGATCAAAACAAGAAGTGCAAGTGCTACAGCAAATGGTAGATTTTCAGCCTGTAAAACAAAATCGATCATTCATTAGCCTATTCATTTATATGATCATGAAGATGATTGGGTACCCATAAATCCCCTGAATATTGGGTACCCATAACCAACCCTCTCTGAGCATTGGGTTGATTGGAAGCCGCAGATACTCACCACAGTGACGGCGACTTCAAGCCCCCTTGAGGCTTATTCGTTCTTGAGAGCAGCCAGTCGCTTCTCTATTTCAGATTTGCGAGCAAGCTGTGCCAGCTCCGCAATATCAGCACCGTTTTTCACATCGCCCGTGCTTAAAGCACCAGAAATCCTATCAAAGGCACTCGACGCATTATCCACCTTCCGATTTACATCGTGGGCTGCAGAAGGGTTACCACCAGCATCAATAACTGTATTTTCCGGCTGTTCCGCCATCCGGGTTTTGAAAACTTGAAGCTCTTCAAGCATTTCTGCTTTTTTCCCTCTCAGAGCATCAATATATTTCTCAAGCTCACCTTCACGGTCAGACGCTTCTGAAACCGCTTCTTCAAGCACAGGTATCTGCGCTTCAATATCCATCTGCCGGCTGATAGCGGCTTCTGCCAGATCATCCCGGCCTTCTTTGATAGCGACTTCAATATGAGACGCTAATTCTTCATGTTTACCACTATTTTCAGCAAGCTTCTTATTCGCCAAATGCCTATCTGCGGTTGCTTTTCCCATTTCTGTACGAACTTCGGCAATTGCCTCATCCACTTCACGTACAGATTGTTCCATCACCATAAGAGGTGACATATCTTCAACTGCATCCACAGCTGCATTAATGCTACCAGAAATCAGTCGCCCCACACGGGAAGCAAGATTTGCCATATCCCGATCCTTTCTTTATTTCCAGAGTGTTAATCAAGCGCCAGATGGCGCGGAATTCTTAAGTGTGAACAACTCGTCGAGCGGTTCTATTATATCCCGTGCAACGCTCGGGTTCATACAAGGCGCCTCCTCGGTCACAGCTAATCGCGCCAGTTGATCAAGAAAAGCTTTGGTAAGATTTGCAGCTTCAGCTTCAACGTTAGAAAGCGTTGCCTTCAAATCTATATTTCCATTAAATTCAACGGCTTCAAGGGAAGCAACAAGGGTAGGAATATACTGGATAAGTGCCTTTAAAAGCGCTGATGTCTCACCAGTTTCCCCTTCTTGTTTTGCGATAGCATCTTCAAGCGGCTCCAGCATACCGTGCTGCTGCTTCACCAGCCCCTCAAATGATTTACCTTCTTCGGCATACCGCCGGGCCTCCCCCACCAAAAAGCGGACTTTTTCGCTCATGGTAACGGCATCACCCGCTTTAAGCCCGGCGATATATTCGGCATCTGCCTGCGGCAGACGTACACTTAATGGAACGGATTTCGCCCCCATCTCAACCCCCTTCGTCATGCACCCTTAGTGCGCATTAACAAAACTTATAGGTTATATGTATGCATTTGCATACACGCTTTCAAGAGGTCAAAATACAATTTTTGAGATTTTATTCAGATGAGGACAATAAATCGCAGCCCTGTACACTTTTAAGCCAATAAGGTGTGGGTTCATATTTCGCCTTAAGAAAATCAACGAAAGCGTTGATCTTCTGTGATCCACGGTGATGTGGTAGGTAAACCGCACTTACGTCCCCGTTCTTGGTATTCGTGGTAACTTCCCAATCCGCCAGCACCTGTTTTAACTGCCCACAGGTTACATCACACCCAACCAGCCAATCTGGTGCCAGAATAAGCCCGCCTCCTAAAAGGGCTGATTGCCGCAAGATTTCGGAATTATTGGCCCGCATATTCCCTTTTACTTTTACAGTGTGCCGCTCACCATCCCGTTCAAAATGCCAGTTTCTGCCGCCAGCCTTGCTGACAAAAGAAATACAGTTATGCCGCTTCAGGTCCTGCGGCTGCTCAGGGATACCATACTGCTGGAAATAGTCTTCAGAGGCACAAAGAATACGTCTATGCCCTGCAAGCCTGCGCGCGATAAGAGACATGGATTCAATTTGCCCAACCCTTATCGCTACATCAATGCGCTCTTCCGCGAGATTAATCACTCGGTTGGATAGGTCCAGTTCAAGCTCAAGATCCGGGTACAGGTCACCAAATTCCTTTAAAAATGGTGCAATATGCACTCTCGCAAACTCAAGCGGCGCGCTTACCCGCAATAACCCCCTTGGCCCGGTGCCTGCATCCATAACGCTGCGGTTCGCCTGATCCAGATCTTCAAGAACACGGCTTACATCAGCCAGATATTTCTCCCCCACATCTGTAAGCGTTACGCTGCGCGTAGAACGATGTAAGAGCTTCACCCCCAAATGCTCTTCGAGATTATTCACCTGACGCGTAACAGAAGATGTTGCCACACCGAGCACCGCGCCAGCTTTCACAAAGCTGCCTTCTTCACCAACAATGACAAACGCCTTCAGGGCTGCAAACTGATCCATACTATGGCTCGCTTTTCATAAACTGCAAAAATCTATTATTGCACAAAACGCAATACAAATATCAAATTATTGCCTATTATAACATTAATAAACCTACCCTATCTAGCAGATATTGATTTGATCCACTCGTCAGAGAGAAAAACAATGTCTGGTAAAAAAGCACAGCAAAAACCGCCGCGTACCGCAGTCCTTATGTTGATGTGGGTGTTTGTAACACCAACCGTTGCACTGCTTGCCAGCACAAATGCTGCGCTGTTTCCTGAAACCTCGATCCTATTCAGGAGCGCGATTTCAGCAGCCGTCATCATTCCATTGATCAGTTTTGTGATCAGCCCGTTAATAGAGACAATCCTGAAACGCACAGAAGATTCTTCTTTGACAAAAACCATTGTGAATCCCCCCAGAATCCGGAGATAGGACATGACTTCAGAAACAACATTTGAAGCAAATACAGATACTTTGTTCACCCCTTTCAAGGCAGGAAGCCTTGAATTGAACCACCGTGTGGTAATGGCACCTCTAACCCGCTCCCGCACCGGAAGTGACCGTGTTCCAACAGATTTAATGCGCGAATATTATGAACAGCGCTCCAGTGCTGCGATGATTATTTCCGAAGCAACCATTATCTCCCCAACAGGGGCGGGGTATGCCTTCACACCGGGTATTTACAACCAGGCGCAAATTGACGGTTGGAAAAACATCACCGGTGCCGTGCAGGCAAACGGTGCGAAGATGATCTCGCAGTTATGGCACTGTGGCCGCATTTCTCACCCTGACCTACAGCCAAACGGGGAAACACCTGTTGCGCCATCGGCCAGCATCCCCGGCGAAGCATCAGGCCAGGCTTTCACCGAAGCTGGTTGGCAACCGTTTGTAGAGCCTCGCGCGCTTACCGAGGATGATATCAAAGCTTTAATCTCGGATTTCCGCCAAGCGGCCGCCAATGCAAAAGCTGCTGGTTTTGATGGTATAGAAATCCACTCAGCGAATGGTTACCTCCTGAACCAGTTCCTGTCTGACGATGTGAATAAGCGTACAGATAGTTATGGCGGCAGCATTGAAAACCGTGCTCGCCTGCTATTTGAAGTACTGGATGCAGTATCAGAAATTTGGCCGCTTGATAAAATTGGTGTTCGTGTTTCGCCTTGGAATACATTCCTTGAGGCAACTCTTTCAGATAACGGTGCGCTTTATGAATATGTCATCACCAAACTGAACGAAAAAGGCATCGCTTACCTTTCTGTTGTTGAGCTAGCGAACGACGATCTGAACCGTCCGAAAGATAAACCTGACCTGCCAGAAAGCATCAACGCTTTTGTACGCCAATATTTTAAAGGCCCAATCTTAACAGCAGGCGGTTTTAAAGCAGAAACTGCAGCGGCAGAGATTGCACTAGGCAACACAGATATGGTTGCGTTTGGCCAACCTTATATCGCCAACCCAGATCTGGTGGAACGTTTCAAAAAAGGCGCCGATCTAAACACACCTGATTTCGATACCTTCTATGGCGGTGATGCAAAAGGATATACGGATTACCCATTCCTCAAATAGAGGAAACCCCACCTCCAGAAAGGGAGCCTCCGGGCTCCCTATTTTTTTAGGGATTGAAGCCCCGGCTTACCGCTCCTACATTAGTTTATAGCGAGGAAACAAAAAAAGCGTAACGGGGCGCGCATGATATCAGCAATATTCGAAGCCTTCTTCTTGGCTACTATCCCTGTGGGAATCTTCAGTTTTTTCCTGCTTGGCTGGGCTCTTAAACAGGGCACGCTCAAGCATTTTGAAACGCGTGAAGAACTAAAAGCCCAAATGGAGCAGATGAAGGAAGAAAAAAAACTGAAAAAAGAAAAAGGTGAAAAAACCGATCACGGCGACTTCTTCATCAACAAATGGATGACATTCGGTGGCGGTTTTTATGGTATCATGGCCTTCTTCACATACGTGGTGATAGAGCTTCAGGAAATTTGGGAATTCATCACAGACCTTAGTAAGATCGCCTATATATTCAGCAATCTTGGGCTTGATCTACTGATCCAGTTTCTTCTCAATTCTCTCTATAATTTCATCGCAGCGATTATATGGTTCATTACCTGGGGCCGCGTTATTGAAGATCATATCGTTATCTGGCTCGCGATGGCTTATCTTGGCTATTATATCGGCTCCAAGCAGGTTTCCCAATATAGCCATCATGTATGGCCTGCTCTTGCACGCTGGCGCGATAGCACCACAGAAAAAGCCAAAGGCGAATGGCAGAAGCTGCAAAATGCCCAAAAAGCTAAACAAAAGACTGAATCTGCCCCCAGTGAGCCGCAAGAAAAATAGTTATGATTAATATCGTTGATATATTTAAAGCAGCGCTTCTTATAGGTGTGCCATTATTTGCCTTCACCTATGCCATACACTGGTGGGCCTTGAAAAAAGGTCACATTACACCTTTCAACCATCACAGCGAAGTAGAACAAGAACTGGAAGAAAATGGCGACAGTAAACCTGGCTGGCTTATGGAAAACTGGGTTACATTTGGTGGTGGTTTTTATGGCACCATGGCCTTTTTTACATACCTGTTCATCGAACTTGGCCAGCTTTATGAAGTGGTTGGAAAGCTATTGAGTAATGGCTTTAGCATTGAATATCTCATCAAGCTTGCCGTGGAAGAATTTGTTGATGCCATCCTTAATCTCGTCAATGCTTTCATCTGGTTTAACTATTGGCCGGATGTATTTGATATGGAATTTCCACTTGGCTGGCTTCTGGTAGCTTACGGCGCATATTGGTTAGCAGTACAAGCTGTTCGAGGGCGTTTCGCCACGAGCAGCTAACCTACCCAAAGAAATCATTCTTTCGGTGTACCCGTTTTGCTTTCCACGCTGACATAAATAAGCAATTGAGTAATTTTACCCGCCTCATCAGCAAGAGGTATATTCACCGAACGACTGGTCCAAAAAGGCTTTGATGGGTGCACTTCCTGTGCATCGGCCAAAACATTGGCTCGCTCTCGGACAGCAAGCTTCGCGGTCTCAATACAGCGGTACCCCACACCACTGGGATGATCCATAACCTTCATGCCAGTGCTTGGGCCAAAAATAGCATCAAGATCACTACCGGATACCCTTAAGACGCCATCTTCTACTTTACCTGATGCATCATATAGCAAATCAATCAGCGCTATCTTCGGTAAATACTTTTGAAAATCTCTCGGCGTAAAATCGGTTCTCGTCGCGAGACGTTGCCCCTCAGTCTTCGCTTGAAAAAATTTCATGATTTCCTGCCCAGCCAAGCTGGCGCGTGGGTCATCCTCTCCTGATGCCAGGCTTACGGAAAAACCACCTACATCACCCGTTATACGAGGAGGCCGATTTTGAAAGTCATCTGAATTCATAGCGCATTTCTATTTAAGGTTAACAAAAATTAACCATGCTAAGAAAGCGCTGTCAAACCTCCTTAAGTAAAAAAATTATAAAAATATCAAATATTTATAATAACTTACGTCAACAACTGCCCAAGATTCAGCATTTCAGCCAGTTACAGGCTTTTTTGGCAACTACGGTACCTTCACTCATATAAACAACACTTAAAAGCGCATTTCACCTGACTTAGCTATTCGAGGTTTGACTTTTAGGCATTTGCCTTCAGATAATAGGAAAACCCCAAGCGCTTTAGGAAACAATTTTGGCTAAACCACAAAAACATCGGGATGCACTCGTCGAAGCTGCGGCTGAATTATTCTGCCGGCAAGGTTTCGCTGCGACAGGCACCAATGCCATTCTGGAAAAATCTGGAGCCCCGAGAGGCAGCCTTTATCACTACTTTCCCGAAGGCAAAGAAGAGATCGGCGCGGCTGCGGTGGAAGCCGCAGGTAAAACACTTACCAACGCCATCAAAAAAATTGGCGAAGAGCTACCAACAGCCGCCGATTTTGTTGTGGAGTATGCCACCCTTCTCTCTGAATGGATGGAACGGTCTGGCTACAGAAACGGGAACCCCATTTCCACGATTGTATTAGAGACCGTACCTCAATCTGAAATGATTACCCCAGTTGCCCACCGTACACATGAAATCTGGATCGAACATGTTTGCGAAATGCTCGCGCGCGAAGGCTGGCCCGAAGAACGGCGTAGGGCTACTTCTCGGCTTATCCTTTCAGCTTTTGAAGGAGCGCTGGTAGCAGCTCGCGCATCCAGAAGCAGTGAACCGCTGATGTCTGTGGCCAGTGAAATGGCAATATTCCTGAAACCAAAAGACCTATAAAAAGCAAAAACACGGAACCCTTTGGCACCGTGTTTATCACTTTTTCCCTCTGTGGGGATTTTTAGCTGTCGAAACTCAGGTTCTTTCCTCTGAATATCTAGCTAGCAGGCTAGAAACTCTTTGTCGTGACCCTTGCGGTAAAATGCCCTTTGTTCGCGATAAACGGATGTTAGTCTTTAAAGGCCCTGTTTAACGCTGCTTTACACTTCTGCCAGAGGGCTATTCTGACATGATTAATTAACAGCCCCTGGCTCACACCTTAGCACATCGGTAAAAACCAGAATCTGGGTAACATTTTTATCTTCTGCATCAGAAAAAGGTACATAAAGGGCTGTTACATCCCAATTTGGCCGTCCGCGGTTAAAAGCTGCCGAACGTGCAACTGTTATCGTGCGTTCCTGAATGCAATATTCTGTAACGCGCTTGAAACGTTCAAGTGCCGCAACACCGTGAAAGTCACTCAACTTTTGCCCGGTACCATCGCCGTAAACGGCAGAAACATCCGTTCCCATAAGCCTGACATGCGCTTCACTAATGACCTGCCCTGCTGAGCCCTCTGTGAATTCACATTCAAGCAACATGAAATATGTAAGATAACTACGCAGTTCAGCAGGATTCAAATCCCGACGCTGATTAAAAGACCGACCAAGCTTCTTGGAATTGAAATAAGCGGCAACGTCTTTTAAATGATTACTGGTATCCGGAGCATGATGATCTGGCCAGAGATGAATTTCATCTTCGGCTGGATCTGCTCCATAAAAGTTTGCCATCGCATCAAAAACCGACACGCTCGTCCCCCTAACGCCCCTACACAAGAATCACCTTGAGTTGAGTGTGTCGGGAAAAGCTTTATAACTTATTAAAATAATACAGCTAACCTACAGAACTTAGAAATCAACAAAGAAATATTAACATAGCTTAATATTTTCAATAAGTTAACTCCACAAAGCAATACCAGGCAGCACGCGAAAACGGTCCTCAACTGCGCAAGGCTCCCCTAAATCTATCACAGGTTTGTATAGCTCTTGCAGGGTTGTAGCCGTGAACATAACCAGCATACCGTGTAAGCCGTCTTTATGTCTTAGAGGATAGTAAGCTTTATCCGTGGTTAGGAAAGTTCCATCAGGATACTCAAGCGCTGTGTGAGAAAACACAGGCTTGGAATGCTTTTCCGCCAATAGCGCATTATCTCGCAGATATTCTTTACAAACCAACAATGGGAATTCAGTGAGCAGTTTACCCGTCATCTCGAACCCGAGCATTGAAACAAGCCCACTGCCCATAAGCCTGAACCGGAAATCTATATCAGATAAACCAGTTCGGACTTCCGGCGGAAATACATCCCATATCATAAGGTTTGGTAGGATTTCTGGAGGAATAGCAGAAGGGTCAAAGCTGCTGCGCTGTATCATGCCCTGTTCTGCTATGCTGGCCAAATAATCGGCAAATTCGAAATGCAGCGAGCTTTCAGGCAGCACACTGGGATCTTCGATTTTGCGTATTATGGCCTCACGGTGCAGCTCAGACGGCATCGTTATCCCCTCAAGAGACGTAACCATGAATTCATTCAAAAACTGGAAATAAGAGGCGGCTACAGGAAAATTTCCCAACCAATAAACCTGTCGCTATCCCGCCATTTTTCACGGCTTCGCTTTTTTGTACATGGCTGAATAGTCTCATTTTTAAGTAGAACTGTCAAATCTACGAGCTTTTCCAAACGAATATACCAGCGAAGTTATTTGACAAAATTATCAATAAACGCCACCATTGCGGCACCTTGGGAAAGATGGAGGGCACCATGGCTGATGAACGAAAATATAAAACTTTTGAAGAGTTTTATCCCTTTTACCTCTCAGAGCACAGTTTAGCTGCTGATCGCTTTATGCATTATATCGGCACCACAATTGTGATTGGCCTTGTAGTTAGTGCTATCATCACCGGGAAATACTGGCTGATTGCCGCAACACCTGTGGCTGGGTATGCGTTTGCCTGGTTCGGGCATTTCGTGATTGAAAAGAACCGCCCTGCTACCTTCACATATCCATTCTGGAGTTTGATGGGCGATTTCAAAATGTATTTTCAGGCCCTCACAGGCACATTGCCTCGTGAGCATTTTGTAACGAAGAGGGATACTTCTTCACCGGAAATGAAAACTGCAGAATAAATAGATTCCAACCGAATACAAAAAAAGCTGAGCATCGGTGCTCAGCTTTTTTATTGGGCAATTATTTATAGCTTAATTCCAGCTCATCAAACTCACATGGAAATGCCGCATCAGATTAACATGTAGTGTTTCGCCACTGCTGGCATATTTACGGTAGAGTATGGCTTCTCGGGCAATTGCGAACGTTTCAAGAAACGCCCCCACAATGCAGTTTACATCATATTTAGCGAGAACATCATCATGCTTTTTAAGATGCTCTGCATACCTGCCTAGCGCCTCTTCTAACCGCTGATTAAAGCCCGTGTATATACCCGCCGGAGAAGTTTTTGCAGCGATATCAAGCGCCCGGATAACACCTCCACGCTCAGTACAAAGGCGCATTAACAAACTTACCATTATCTGGGCGGCGTTCGGCAGCAAACCACGGCATAACTCAAGTTCATGAAGCAAGCTATCAACCGTCAACTCACATTCTTGCCCTAACCTGCCGTCAAGGCAGTGCAGAAGTGCTTCTTTATCCTGAAATCGGTTGTAGAATGAACCAACAGACGCATCGGCTTCTTTTACAATACTTTGTACAGAAACTTCATGCCAGTGGCCATCATCAAGCAGTTGCTCGGCTGCATCCAGAAAACGGAAAAATGTTTTTTCAGATCTGTTTTGTGCTGGCTCGTTAACCCACTCACCATATAGCCAAGCACCATCCCCATTGCGTTCAAAAGCCGCAGAGTGTGCACCCATTTCTTAATTCCCAAATTAAGTTGCCCCAAACGGTAGCAGCAGTGGTCGCTAAGCTCCCAATGACCATACTTGCAGGATACTGTGTACCCAACCTGCAAACGACCACTGCCTACTCTAAACTCACTCAAAACATCTCTCGTGCAGAAGAATTTAATATCACCACACGATCGACTTCATGCCAAAACACAGCAGATAACATGTTGGTGGGGGCGCTGTGTAAATAGCAAAACCACACACCATGCAGCGACCACACCATCTCTCACCAAAACACCCTTTAATTGAGCATTAGCCAATTCCAAGAAGCGCTGTGAGATCTTGTATTTGTATAAAATAGAATTTAAATTCTAATTTCAAGAAAAAAAACATAAAAATCATAACCAATTGTTATTTATCTATTTATTGACGAAGCTATTTTTGAATTAATGCCGCGCTACGCGGTTCTGCCGGAGAAATCGGCAGTAGCAACACAGCACAAATCAGATCACGCAAAAATTGCGCTCACACTGACGTACACGTTTTGTGAAAAATGGCGAAAACCCAGATGATTAATTCATCACCTTGGCAAGCAAACCGTCTTTAAAGGCCCGTCCAATTGGGATAGAGCCACTGGCAGTAAACAACTGGTTACCGGAAATACGCTCCACATAATCCATATTCACGATATGTGATTTATGAACCCGCACAAATTTTTCCTGCGGCAGGCGATCAGCCCAACTTTGAAGTGTTCCGAGAATATAGTGCCTAGCATCAGCAGTATTGATATGCAGGAAGTTCCCGTCCGACGCTATGTGAACAAGCTTATCCAGATCAAGTCGCAGATAATCACCATCCACCTTGATAAACAGGGATTTTATTTCTTCCTGTGGCGGCGCCTGAACATCCTTCTCATCCGGCAGGCGGTTAAGCGCTTCTTCAAACCGGTCGAAGGAAAAAGGTTTTAAAAGATAATCAACCACCGCAAGTTCAAAGCCCTCCACAGCATGCTCAGAATATGCGGTGGTTACGATAACATGTGGTGGGTTATCCAGCGATTTAAGAAAAGAAAAACCATCCATTTTGGGCAAGTGAATATCCAGAAACAGTACATCTATCTTATCTGTACTTAGCACCACGGAAGCTTCAGCAGCACTGGAACAGGTAGCGATCAACTTAAGCCCATCAAGACGGGTGATATAGTTTTTAAGCACGCGCTGTGCTGGCAACTGATCTTCAAGGACAAGACAACGAAGCTTAGTCACGACCTGCCCCTTTTGTCTTCAACGGCATTTCCAGCTCAAGCACATAAACATCGCCATTCCTACCGTGGGTAAGAGAAAACTCTCCACCACTTAAAAGCTCAAGCCTGCGGCGCACATTCGCAATACCCACACCTTTTTCCTTTACCCCTTCATTTTCCGTACGGTGGTCTTCATCAAAGCTATTCTCTGTTTTCAAGCAAAGCTTATCTGCTCCCGCCTTAATAGAAATACGAATTTCGATCCCTTTGTCCTGAGTATCAAAACTGTGCTTGAAACAGTTTTCCACAAGGGTGATAAGCACGAACGGCAGGATAAATTTCCCCTGTGTGTCGCCTTCAATATGCAGATCAATAAACCCTCTGCCTTCAAGACCCATTTCCTGAATAGCGATGTAGTTATTGATAGAGACCAATTCCCGTTCAAGCGGCACTAAATCCTCGCTGCATTCATAAAGCGTGTAGCGCAGCAAATCCGAAAGCTTCAAAAGCATATCCGGGGCTTTGCCCGTATCTGTCAGTGAATGGGAATAAATGTTATTCAACGCGTTAAAAAGAATATGCGGATTAATCTGAGACCTAAGAAATTTCAGCTCACTTTCCATCTTTTCGCTATGCGCCGCCACCAAGTTTTCCTGTGCTTCCTTTGAATCCCACGCCAGCTTGATAAAGGTCATCACCGCAATCATTGGCATGGTTTCAATGGCCATATAAATCACCCCAGTGACAGACCACGGATCTGCCCCTCGGGTATAGGGAAAGAAAAACGGTTCAATCACCCCTTCTTCAAAACTTCCAAACACCGCAAAGGCCAACACCGCAGACAAGGTAAAGAGCGCATATTCGCCCTTATAAAAGAACCGGGGCAACAACACGTAAAGCAACAGCACAGCTAAAAGGCCACGGAAAACCATATAAACAGCCTCACCCACATGCAGATGTGGTTGCTCATGAGAGAAGACAATAAGCAGCAGGGTAGAAAGCCAAACCAGCCCGATAATATATGTATCTGTTTTCCAGTTTTTAGGGATAAGCCGCAGCAAACCAAGTTCCTTTTCTAATTCCCTGACAAACTATTTGAACGAAAGATTATTTAACAGGCAAAGAATGATATCCGCACTCCATTGTGGATAAACAACAGTAAAGAAATGACCAACAACTTTTCATCCAGTGAAAGCCTCCGTTTGTCCCTTAGATACTGTCGGTGATCAAAGCATACCTTCTCTTCACAGCCCAAGCGTGCTTCTTCACTGTTGCTGGTGCAGTAACCAATCAGCATCGGAGAGGATATCTGAACAAAGATAGAAATATTCTGTGTAGCAATCACTGGTGGGAAGTAAACGTGCCCAAACACGATCTGCAACTCCTGTCAGTGGTGAACCAGTAGCGAGTTAAGTTACCAGATGGCGTTTGCACTTTGCCGTTTCTGTTTTTGTTCAAAAGGATACCGATCTGAAATGTGATGATTTGCATGCTTTAACCCGTTCCCTCAATGGGGCTCGCAGACATCGCTTGTGGGGACAAGAGGAAACTGAAGGGATACTGCACCAGTTCCATCTATGGGAAACGTAGAAAGCAGAACACGACAAGCGAGGATACCATGGCGCGCGCTTCCACTAAACGCGGTTTCACCTTTAAAGATTTTCTGGTGAAGCTGCATCTTTATCTGGGTTTAACTCTAGGCCTTTTATTTGCTCTTCTCGGACTAACCGGCTCTATGCTGGCTTTCGATGATGAAATCGTGCGCCTGATGAATTCAGATAAACTTACATCGGTTGAACAAGACCATATGCTAAGCCTTGAGGAAGCAACCCTTCTTATGCAGAACTGGGCAGAAACTCACGATACCAAGGGTGAGCTAGCCGACATTCAGCCTCCTACTGGCAGTGACGGTGTTTATAGCTTCAATTACCGCGAAGGCCGACGGAATGTTGGTGCCTATAAAATGGATGCTTATTCAGGTGAAATTCTGGGTGAATTCCGTTTTACAGATACCTTTATGTTCACCGTGATGCAGTTCCACGAAAAATTCCTCGCGGGCGGCACTGGAAAAACCATCACAGGCATCACGGCAGGGACCGCCTTTTTCATTCTACTATCTGGCTATATTCTGTGGTGGCCTAAAAAACGCCGCTTCAAGCAGGCCTTTAAAATCAAATGGAACGCCAATACCATGCGTGTGCTTTTTGACAGCCACAAAGCTTTTGGCTCTGCACTTGGGCTTGTAATGATCGTAAGCGCTTTCACCGGCTTTACCATGGCTTTCCCTGAAGTATTCGAAGCACCAATCTCGGCTTTTTCTGAGCGCACACAATTTCAAGGACCATTCGAATCCAAAGACAGTGGCGGCGAACCACTTTCTCTCTCGGCACTGGTAATGTTGGTGAATGAACGCTACAGCGGCGGCACCATTACAGATATTCGTCTACCAAAAGAGAGAACAGCAACCTACCGCCTTGAACTGAAACACGACGGGGATATTCACGAAGACGGTGATACTATTTTGTTGCTTGATCAATATACCGGGGCAGAGCTTATCAACTGGTCACCTTCACAAATGACGGCGGCTGATAGTTTCTTTAACTGGATGCGCCCGCTGCATGAAGCACAGGCTTTTGGCCTTATCCACCAAATACTGTTTGCCATCGCAGGCCTGCTTCCACCGTTTTTATATGTAACAGGTGTGTGGATGTGGCTGAAAAAACGCAAGCTGAACCGCAAACCAAAACGTGCCGCCACGGCAGCAGCATAAATAAAAGTGAAGGCGCAGGCCGCAGGTTCCCGCGCCTTCATATCACCTTCCCTTTAGGTGATATTTTTCGCAAGCTTGATTGAACGCTCTACCGCTTCTTGCTCATCCCCCTTAGGGTCAGCTGTCAGGAGAGATGGCTGGAAACGGTTCACGCGGATGTTCGTGATACCTACCAAATCAAACCACCAGCTTAGGTAAGTTGAGTGGAAATCCTGCCCATACTGGGAAGGAACACCCGGCCCAAAAACGCCAGCTGTGTAGAAAGCGGCTGCGCGCTTATTTTCTAAAAGGCCGAAGTAACCATCTTCTGGTGTGAAACCAAACAACAGACCCGGCTGGGTAATAATATCCAGATACTGTTTCAGCTTATAAGGCACACCGCCATTCCACATTGGCACCGCGAATACATATTCATCAGCCTCAATAAACTGGTTAGTGATTTTCACGATTTCATCCCAGGCGTTCTCAAGTCCGCTATCCAGTTCACCGACACCGAAAAAGGTCATTTTCGCAGCGGCTTTATCACCATCAAATTCCGGCAAGTTCGCTTGCCACAGATCAAGCCTTACCAGCTCAATTGACGGATCATCCGCCAAGCGCTGGTTTACATATGCTTCAGCAATTTTAGCGCTGTGCGATGTTTCCCTGCGCGGGGAGGCATTCACATAAAGAAGTTTGGTCATGGTTCTATCACTTTCATACATGGTTTACACAAGTAACCTTTAAAAATACTTTTTGACAGTTATTAATTGAATAGTAACTTGTCAAGAACCACTTAAGAGGTTACTCATCACAGGTAAGTGACCAACAGGAGAACCCCTTGGCGACAGACGAAAGACCAGATGCATTTTTTGTGGCGGAACACACAGCGCTTGATTTTCTCAACACCCGCTGCGCCCCTTCCGGCACTGAGTTTGACTGGCTATCCAGTGGGGAAGACATTATGAACTGGCTTATGCAGGCTGGCCTGCTGACCGATGAAGAATACGCATATGTGAAGAAGGCCTTCTCAAAAGCCGTTCTTGATAAAGCCGCAAAAACTGCGCGCAACCTGCGTGAATGGCTGCGCGACTATCTGGGACGTTATAAAGAAAATGGTGTTCATTTTACGGATACTGATACTCAACTTGAGCCTCTGAACGATATTTTGGCACTACCCGTTAAATATCAACACCAATTAACCAGTTCAGGGGAACAGGGTGCACTTTCCCTTGCTCGCAACCGCCAGATCGAAACAGCAGACAGCCTTCTGGTACCGATCGCAGAAGCCGTTGCAGACCTACTCATTGATGAACACCTGGAACTTATCAGGAACTGTGAAGGCCCGGCCTGCCCACTTTGGTTCTACGACCGCACTAAAAACCACCAGCGCCGTTGGTGTGTTATGGAAATTTGCGGTAACCGCGCCAAAGCCGCTGCTTACCGTGCCCGAAAAAAAGCACAAGCCGAAGCTTAATTGCCATTCGCCAAGCGCCATAAAAGTTCGAAATATGCTTTACCGCTAGTGCGCAGGTCATCCTTCGCACCTGCTGATAACCACCGCAAGATTACGCGGGAAGCCGCACCTGAACTGATATCCTGTAATAATGTCAGATCAAGCGTGTCAGGCAGTTCACCAGCCGCTCGGGCTTCCTTAAGCACATCTTCGTACAAATCCTGAAATTCAGCCTGTGCGACAGACGCACGGTTCACCCAGAAAATGGGCGGCAGGTTCATAAACACAAGCTTCGCTATCACCGGGCGTTCTGCGTAAAATTCAAACTGGGTTGAAGCCAGTGCGGAAAGCTTGGCCTTCAGCCCCACCGCTGTTCTTGATCGCTCCTTCGCAAGTGCTGTAAGTTCCACCATATCCGGCTCGATACAGGCAAGCAGCAGCTCTTCCTTGTTGCCGTAATATTTATAAACCGTTTGAGGGCTTACCTTCGCACGTTTGCAGATATCCCTGATCCCCACGCGGTGGAACTCATCCTCACTGAACAGCGCAAGAATAGTTGCCCGCAAGCTCTCCAGAGCCTCCGGTTTAATTTTACGCTTATCTGATTTCAGTGTTTGTTCCAAAAACAGCTCCTGTTTCACCCTCTTTCTTTATCAGCACAAGCCGCAGAAAACAGGATTTTCTTGCTATCTATCATCTTTTGCTTATTATCGGAAACAATGTTTCCATTTATTTACTTGGGAGGGCAAAGAAATGGATACGGCCAACGAAAATACAAAAGCGGAAAACACCACCTTTGTTCGTGAACTTGCTGCACGGCTGATTTTCCCGGCCTTCATGACAAGCTGCCTTCTTGCTGTTTATGCACTTTTGCAAATGGGTGTGCATGAAGGTTTGGCGGTTTTTTATGTGTTATTCCCTGGTGCACTTGGCATCTGGCTTCTAGAACATGCTCTTCCCTTCCGTAAAAGCTGGAACCGGAATGATGACGATGTAGGCACAGATTTTATTCATATGGTGGTTGCCCAAATCATCATGCCGCGGCTTTTAAAACCCCTATATCTTGCCACTCTAGTATCAGGCTTGACCTATCTAATCGGAGAGAGAGCATCCTCACTTTGGCCGCATGAATGGCCGCTTATAGCGCAACTGTTTCTCATGCTGCTGGTTGCTGAATTCGGCCGTTACTGGGTTCACCGCTGGGCCCACGAAATTCACTGGATGTGGAAGTTTCACGCCGTGCACCACAGTCCTAACCGACTATATCTTCTGAACGCTGGGCGCTTTCACCCTATTGAGAAAATCTATTTCCTGATCCCTGAAGTCGTACCTTTTCTTGTGCTTGGTGTGAACACGGAAACCACCGCTCTTTATTTCGTATTCAACGGTATCCACGGCCTGTTTCAGCATTCGAATATTTACCTGAAACTGGGCGTGATGAATTACATCTTCTCCATGACAGAGCTTCATCGCTGGCACCACTCAAAAGCCATAGAGCAGAGCAACACCAATTACGGCAACAACCTGATCATTTGGGATATTATTTTCGGCACCTTCTTCTGGCCGAAAGAAAAGGAAGTGGGTTCTATCGGGCTCCACAACCCCGAGTACCCCAAGGATTACTTAGGCCAGCTAGCTGCGCCCTTTAATGGAGACATCGACAAGCCAGCTGATTACAGTGATCGCCCCGAATATTATGAAGAACTCGCCCTTACTGAACCACCACTTGCGGAGAAGAACTGATGAAAGCTCTGCGTATTTACAGTATCATTTATTCGGCTCTGCTGTTCATAGGAGAGACGATTGTTGTGCTCACTTCCGATAAATTCTGGCCCCTTTCACTGGATGATTATGTGGCAATCGCCTTACTTCTCTATGCGCTGCGGTCGCTGAATGCAATGAAAGGCAAACTGCTTCAGTTCGGGGTTTGGGCTTATATGTGCGGTAAGCTCTACACCATGTTTTTTATTCGCATTGATCCTGCAGCTGGCGAGGCAGAACGCATTCTGCCACTGTTCATTTTACTTCTGGCATCCATTGCGGGATTGATACTCTCCCTGCGCAGCTTCAGGGAAGAGTTAGCGCAACCCTAAACGCTTCATGGTGCGCAAAAGGTTGCTGCGGTCCACCCCAAAGGAACGCGCTACCGCAGACAGATTATCGCCATAATATTCAAGCCGGTCTGCAATAAGTTGCCGCTGGTAACCATCCACCAACTCTCGCATATCTTTGCTGTGATCCTTAACTTGGATAGGCACGTCAGTCTCTAATGTCTGATGCACCCCATCCTCAAGTGCCAGGTGATGATTTCCAACGGTTACCATATCAGCACCCGTGTGGTCCCGGCTTGCTTTCAGCGTTGCCCGACTAAGAATATGCTCAAGCTCTCGCACATTACCGGGCCAACTATAAGAAAGCAGGCTTTCGACCGCACTGGCAGAAAGCCGAACCTTACCAAGCCCCAATCGGTGCTGGTTCTTTTCCAGGAAATAGCCTGCAAGTAACAAAACATCTTTGCCGCGTTCCTTGAGCGCAGGTACAGGAAGCGGGTAAACGCTCAGGCGGTGATACAGGTCTGCCCGAAAACGCCCCGCCTTCACTTCTTCCTGCAGGTTCCGGTTAGTGGCTGCGATGATACGCACATCAACGGAGATAATCCTATCGCTCCCTACCCGCTGGATTTCACCACTCTGTAGCGTCCGTAGAAGCTTGGCCTGTACCCCAAGCGGTAATTCACCCACTTCATCAAGAAACAGCGTTCCACCATCAGCCAGTTCAAACCGACCACTTCTGTCAGTAACCGCGCCGGAAAAGGCACCTTTCACATGGCCGAACAGCTCACTTTCCACAATATTTTCAGGGAGTGCCGCGCAGTTAATCTGCACCAATACCTCACTTGCCCGGCCCGACTGATCATGGATTTGACGCGCCACCAGTTCCTTACCAACGCCGGTTTCACCAGTGATCAATACAGAAAGCAGAGACGGAGCAACGGTGTCAATATCTCCCACCAACGCCTGCATGGCATCACTTTCACCGATCATGTGATCCTGCGCTTCCGAATGCATCAGAGACTGGGCGATTTCATGTTGCTGACTGGCTTTTGCTTCCAGTGCTTCAATATGCAGGCTGGTTTTAATCGCAGCAGCTACAGCCGCTACATAGGCCCTCGTTTCTGTGGGATTAAGGGCATCAAAAGTACCTGCCTTCATCGCATCAAGGGTAAGTGCGCCCCAAATATCACCGTCCACATAGATGCTTGATCCCATACAATCATGCACATGAAGCTGTTCGCTATCCGCGACCAAACCATCATACGGGTCTGGCAGCTTGCATGCCGCTTCAAAGCGAACTGGCTGATCACTTTCAAGGATATTTTTCAGGCGCGGATGTTTTTCCACATCAAAACGGCGCCCCATCACCTCTTCGCTCAATCCTTTGGCAGCCAATGGCACCAGCATATTCTGCTTTAACTCAAGGAGAACAACTGCATCGCATTCAATGGCTTGGGCGATAGCATCAATCAGGCGCTCATACCGCTCCGCTGGCTTGAGCGCCTTACTCAGATCTTCAACAATACTGATAAACGGCAACATACTCATACGGGTTCATTTAACACACCCTGAGTTATTTTAACATCCCATTAAGTAAGTTAATTTAACCTCACCAGCATGTTCCGATCATTTAAACCCCAGAGATACCGCCAATCCTGAAACTGGCACGTTTGTTGTTATGTAAATGTCAGTTTAATGCTGTGAGAGTGAAATTATGTTAGATCAAAACACTATCGATATTATCAAAGCAACTGCCCCTGTAGTGGCTCCTAAAGCTGATGAAATTACATCCTGCTTTTATCCCCTGATGTTTGAGCGCTATCCTGAGGTAATTCCGTATTTCAACCAAACTCACCAGTCCAAAGGTTCCCAGCCTAAAGCGCTGGCGAATGCAGTGGTGGCATATGCACTCCATATTGAAAACCTTGGTGCTCTTGATGGTGCCGTGAAGCAAATTATCCAGAAGCACTGCTCCCTAGGCATCCAGCCTGATCATTATAATATTGTTGGCGAATGTTTGCTTGCAGCCATCAAAGCAGTGCTTGGTGATGTAGCTTCTGATGACATCATCGAAGCATGGGGCAAAGCATACGGCCAGCTCGCGGGTATTCTTATTGATGCGGAAGAAGGTCTTTATGCTGCAGGCGCCAGCAAAGAAGGCGGTTGGCGCGGACTACGCGAATTTATCATCAAGGATAAAGTGCGCGAAAGCGATATCATTACATCTTTCTACCTCACACCGAAGGATGGCGGTGCTGTACCAGCATTTGAACCGGGCCAGTTTATTGCAGCACTTTTCAACATTGATGGTCAACATGTTCGCCGCAATTACAGCCTGTCTGATGCACCGGGTAAAAACTATCTTCGCATCAGTGTAAAACGGGAAGAACATGGCTTAGTTTCAAACCATCTACATAACAATCTGAACCAAGGCGACAGCATTGCTCTTATGCCTCCGTTTGGCGAGTTTACCCTGCGTAAGAATGACAAACCCCTTGTACTGGTGACAGGCGGCGTTGGTATTACACCTGCGATCAGCATGCTGAATACCGAAGCAGCGACAGGCCGTGAAATTCACTTTATTCACGCGGCACTGAACAGAAACACCCACGCTTTCCGTGAACATGTACAAAACACAGCGGCAGAGCACACCAACGTAAAGCCTATCTTTGTATATAACGAACCAACAGCAACATGTGCACCACATGCCAAAGGCTTTATCACCAAAGAAATGCTTGAAGCACAAATCCCATCCGATCGGGATGTTGAATTTTATTTCCTTGGGCCAAAGCCTTTCATGCAATCAGCGCTGAAAATTGCAAAAGAACTGAATATTCCAGAAGGTCAGATTCACTATGAATTCTTCGGCCCGGCGGAAGATTTGGCTGCTTAACCCCTATTCTGGCTGTGCATGCTTGTTTGGTTGAATGATCGCATATCCCTGCATCAAGGGAGCAATAAAATTCGGATACGCATCTCTGGCAATGCCCCTTTTTCGGAAGAAAACATTGCCAGAACCGGATTTGAAACTTCCCGATAAACCTCATCCTGTCAGGGGTTGGTTTAGCGCTTATTCGCTGGAAGCCTGCACATAGAATCCCATCCACCGCTTGGTGAACTATACCTTCGTCCTTGCGGTGGGTGCGGCGCTTTATTTTACCGTACGGTAAATATCCGCTGAATGACTTTTCAGCGTGGAGAGATAAATCTTATCACCAGCAACTGCGAAAGCAGGCATACCGTCTGCCTGAAGCAGTAATTCTTTCTCCCCGCCAACAGCATGTTCATAGAAAGCCCATTTACCGTTTTCAAACTGCCAGTAAAAAAGCTTATCACCCTGTTTTTCCACAGCAAATTTACGACCAACAATCGGATTTGACAGAGTTAAGCCAGTTGGTTCTCTACCCTCACCAGAAAAAAGCGCACCAGTTTCTGAAAACCACAAGGTATTTTTCATATCAGAGGCGTAACGAATATAGGCCCAAGACCTGTTTTCTATACTTACTGTATTGGTAGGTAGGTCATAGTAATGCACCTGCCATCCGCCTTTTACAGCAATACTGTAAGAAAGTGTGTTTGCATCAAACCACGAAACACCACGGATTTCTGTTTGCGGGATATCAAGTTTCTGGCGCTCACCAGTTTCTGCATCAACCACATGAAGTTCATTGATAGTAACACCAACCAGACGCTTTCTATCAGTTGACCATTTCAAATCATAATAATGGGTATGACTGCTGCCTGATGTAAGTTTTCGTTCCTGATGATCTTCAAGCGACTGAAGCCATACTTCATCTTGCCCTGATTTATCTGACATATAAGCGATCATCTTGCCGTTTGGCGCAAGCGTTACCAACCGATCATCTACTGAAGAGGCCGCTACCAGCTCCTGCGAGCCATCTGTTCGGTCCAAGGAGATAATATCACGGTTATAAATGCCGCCCACATATACGTAACCACCCGTATGATCATCCCGAATTGGGGTGCTAATCCGGTGGCTGGCACTGTGGATAATCTGCCTGTCTCCACCTTCCAGATCAAAACTGATAAGATCATACGCAGGATGTTCACCAATTACGATCACACGGTCGCCCCGAAGGTTCCAGATTGCGCAGCACATATATTCATTAAGGCGGAACATCTGGGTGAGTTTATCCCGCTGCAGATCAAGCGTGAAAAACGCGAGCCACTGCTCTGCGTCAGGCGAGGAAATAAGAAGCTTATCTTCTGTCGGGTGCAGATCAAACTGTGTATTGCCGCCCAGAATAAGTTCTGGCTGGCTCACGCGGCGGCTGGTGCCCGCGGGCAGCGTAAGCTCATAAATGGAATATGGCGGGCCAACCTCGCTAGCTTCTGCATACAAAAGCTTATTATCATCATGGGTGAATATCACTTTGCCGTAGCTGTTCTTAGGGCAGTAATGAATGGTTTCTTGCACCGTTACTTTCATACCATCAAGGGTTAAGCGCCGCAGCTCACAGCTTTCCTGATCCGTGTAAAGATACGCGATATATTTACCACTGTCTGACCAATCCGCAGGGCCGTGGTGCGCGCCCGCTTCACTTAATTTAACGGTTTCCTGCGTTGTAAGATTCTTCAAATAAAGCTGAAGAAAATTATCTTCAAAGGTGGTGTAAAGCAGTTGGTTCCCATCAGGTGAAACAGAAGGCTGAAATTCCTGGCCCCCACCGCGGGTTAGAAATTCGGTACCTTTCACAGTTGGTTCCGGCTTTGTGGTTTGCTGCAAATACATCACAGCAAAAGCCGCAATAATAAACAGCGCAAACACCATCATGGATTTACTGCTATGTGGCTTGGCCTGCACTTCCCCACCTGTGGCAGCAGTTTCCACAACCGATTCTACCACCAGTTCAGAAACTGGTGCAATAAAACGGTATCCCTTTTTAGGATAGGTGGCAATAAATTGGGGGGATTTAGGCTCATCCCCCAGCTGTTTTCTGAGTTTTGCAATAACCCGGTTTACGGCATTATCTGTAATGGCACGGGCTTCCCAAACTGCATCAACAAGCTCGTCCCGGCTGATGGTTTTATCCGGGTTCAGGCAAAAATAGGTGAGCACTTCAGCAAGGAGAGGTTCCAGCTGCACAGTTTTTTCTATGCCGTCTGCATTTTTTTCATGCAGAGCTTGCTCTTTCTCATCAAAGATAAATTGTCTTATTTTCCAACGCATTACCGCTTAATCACCCCGAGTTTGGCGGTGAACTTATCATGGTTTTTAGGCTTGGTCACAAAAAATCACCTAAAAATCACCTCGTGATCATTACTTATTTTTCGCCTCGTGGAATTGGTATCTCAAGCCGCACCGATGTGGTGCAGGCAATAACATGATGAACCGAGGCACGACGATGAAAATTACAAAAGCACTTCTATTAACAGCCCTTCTTTCCACAACTTCCATAGCGCAGGACAATTTCAAAACGCCTGCTTCCGTGAAAGCCGATTTTGAGGGCTTTGCTGAACGGTTAAACTCAGGAAGCCAGCTCCACAGAGATATGCAGGCGCTTGCAGAAAAACTGCTGAAGAGTGAAGGCCATAACCTGGATACCAAAATGCGCCTGCTCGCACTAACGGGCCAATTTGACGAAGCACTGAAGGTACTGGCAGAAATCAGGGCTAATCAGGATACAAGCGCTTATCCCGCAAATCCGTTTCTTACCCTTCAGCAGGAGCTATTCTTTAAAACCAAAATTCGCGAACAGCGGACAAATGAAAGTTTCGAAACTGCTTTCAGGCATGTATATGAAGCCATATTCCGCCCGCTGAATAACAAGGAGGCACATAAAGCCAGTTATTATATGGGCTATAGTCTGGAACAAGGTATCCCTTACATGAAATTTGTGTTTGGGCGCGTAGCTGGCAGTGATGAACTTTCCAGCAAAGATGCAGCCAGCCTTCTTTATAATTATCAGGATTACTATGTTTACAACGCCGTTATTCCTGCCAGCAAACCCCTGCAAGAAGAAGATATTGACCGCCGTTATATTACTGATCGTAACGTTCTTATAAAAACACCTGAAGGCATCACCCTTTCAGCAGTTGTAGTACGCCCTCGCGGAGTGGCCGAGCCAATGCCAGCAGCGCTTAATTTCACAATTTACAACGTACCGGACAGCAATCTTCGTGAAGCCTTGAACGCAGCAGCTCACGGTTATGCGGGTGTGATAGCTGATGCCCGCGGCAAACGCCTCAGCACGGATGAAATCCGCCCATACGAAACCGAACACAAAGACGCTAACGCGGTGGTTGACTGGATCAGCAAGCAAAGCTGGAATAACGGCGAAGTGGCGATGTATGGTGGCAGCTACAACGGTTTCGCGGCATGGGCGGCGGCAAAGCATGCACACCCAGCGCTTAAAACCATCGTTCCTTATGTGGCAGCTATACCTGGTTATGGCTTGCCGATGGAAAACAATATTTCTATCAGCGCCAATTATGCGTGGCCCTTTTATGTAGCCAACAACCGCGGCCTTGATTTCGACCTGTATTTCGATAATGCCCGATGGGGAAGCCTTAACACTAAATGGTTTGAAAGTGGCCGCCCTTACCGCGAATATGATGCGGTTGATGGCCTTACAAACCCCTGGTTCCAGAAATGGCTGGACCACCCTGCCTATGATGAATACTGGCAAGCAATGGTGCCTTATAAAAATGATTATAAGAACATCAACATCCCGGTGCTTTCCATTACGGGTTATTATGATGACGGACAAATTTCTGCTCTCAGGTATCTGAATGATCACCACACCTATAACAAAAACGCGGATCACTATCTGGTCATCGGTCCTTATGATCATTGGAGCGCTCAAGGCACACAGCGTAAAAACCTGCGCGGTATTGAGCTTGATCAAAGCGCCTTTATTAATGTGCCGGAAATTACTTTTGAATGGATGGATCACATCCTTAAAGGAGCACCAAAGCCTGCCCTTGTGAAAAACAAAGTAAACTATCAAGTGATGGGAGCAGATACATGGAAGCACGTGCCGTCGCTGGCAGAAATGAACTCTGATACAGTACGTTATTATCTGAATACAGAAAGTTCTGGCGAACACCACACCCTCAGTACTCACCGGGAAACAAAAACAGGTAATGTGCTGCAAACCGTTAATTATACTGACCGCAAAACACAGAATAATGCTTCATACCCGTGGCCAATTATCCGCGACCAGTTAGAGACTTTCGGCGGCAAAGTATTCCTCACCGATACCTTCGCGGAAGATATGGAGCTATCGGGCCAGTTCTCCGGCAAGCTTGATATTCGCATGAACAAAAAGGATGTAGATCTGGCTGTAACGCTTTATGAAATCCTACCGGACGGTAAGTTTATTCACCTGGCATCCTATATGGGCCGCGCCAGTTATGCGGCTGATGAAACCAAGCGGCACTTGCTTACCCCCGGTGAAATTGAAAGCATTGAATTTAACCGCACGCGTATGGTGAGTAAGCGCATAGCCGAAGGCAGTCGCATCGCCGCCATCGTGAATGTAAATAAAAACGTGATCGCACAGGTAAATTACGGCACAGGGAAAGATGTAAGCCTTGAAAGCATCAAAGACGCTGGCGAACCGCTCAAGCTTGAATGGCAGAACAGCAGTTACCTGAACCTGCCTATCAAACCACTGAAGTAATACTAACCAATTAGAAGGTCGGGTTTATTCCGGCCTTTGCCATCTCTCGCACTTGTCATTGGCGAAATATTGCTTACATCCACCACTCAGGGTAGATCAATCATCTGCACTTTAGGGGTAAGCATTTATGCGCGACATGATGGAAACATCGCACGATGATCCAAAGGCAAAATCTGGTTTCATCTACCAAGCCAATTACGGATATAATGATTTCCTGAGATTTATCTTAGCCATCATCTGTGGTTTTTCTGTGTTAATTGCCGCGATGCTGATGTTATTTGGCATTACCGAGATGTTTTCTTTTGAGAATAGCCCCGGAGGCTTTGAAAATCACGTCAACTTACTCCTCAGTTTTTTAGCCTTCTATCCTGCGCTTTGGGTGATGCAGACCCGGTTACACAAACGTGAATGGCGAGACCTGCTGACAAGTGCCCCAACATTCAGATGGAAACAACTTATTCAGGCTGGCTATATCTACGGCTTAGCTCTAGTGGCTTTTACAGCATTTGATTGGCTAACAGGTGAAGTAACATGGGTTTACGATGGAACCACTTACTGGTCTTTCTTTATGGTTACATTGCTTCTTGTACCGTTTCAGGCTGCATCTGAAGAAATTTTATTACGCGGGTACGGCAATCAGTTTCTTATCCGCTACTTGAAAAACCCTTGGGTGGTTTATGTGATCACCAGCATGATATTCGCCAGCCTGCATTTCGCAAATCCTGAAGCAGATTCCGGATATTTCTATCAATATGCATTGCTGATATTTGTTGCTGGCTTCATCGCCTGTATTGTTACTCATTATACGGGAGGCCTGGAAGCAGCGATTGGGATGCATATTTTCAATAACTTAGTTGTTTTTACAGTGGTCGGACATGATATCCCCGGTGAACCTACAACAACACTTCTGAGCTTGGGGGAAATCCAGTTCTCGTGGTTTGACACGATTATCGCAGTATTGTTCGAATTTGTCGTAGCTTTTATAGTGATCTGGTACCTGAAACGGCAACAGTCTCGGACTATTCTCTCAGCCAATGCAACAAGCATTACACCGTAAATAAGCTTCGGTTTAGCGAAATCAGGGTTCCCTTCATGATATGGTTATTATATAACCTACCTTATGAATACGTTAGTAGAACATAAACAGCCTGTTCTTCCCGCAGTCTGCTTGAAGAAGTATCTATTGCTTCTCACTGTGCTTGGGCTGTTTATTTTTACTCGTATTCTTTTCTCATTCCACCACCATGGAATGGAAAATCAGTTTGATGATACTGACGCGCGGCTGGAATGCGGATACTGTCTCGTAGCGCATGCAGCTATGGATATTGAAGACAATGTCCAGATTATTGCCCTCCCCCCTTTCGCGGGCAATAATTATGATCCACTTCATAGCCAGATCCCGCATAGCGTCAGCATTTCAGCCGCAAGCGCCCGTGCTCCGCCAAAAGCTTAACTCTCCCTATTGCAACCTGAATATCTGATCCAGTTGGCAGCAAATGCCAGCTGATATTTGTCGTGTAGCTCGTCTGCACGCGAGAGAGTTAACAATGAAACATATGGAATTATATGATGGTGCCAGTGCGCGTAGCATGGCACCCGCACCGGGTAATACAAACAATGGCTACCAGCCACTAAGACCTCCAAGGCTTACAAACAATCAGGCGATGGTTTATGATGCACTGCTATCTTTGGGCAGGTCAGCAAAAGCATATGAACTGCTTGAAATACTGCGCCCTCAAGGTGTGAACACAGCCCCCACCATTTACCGTGCGCTCACTGATCTCACACGGAAAAATTTGGTGCGGCCCGTGCATTCCACACGCACTTTTACGGCCCGGCCTATTTCAAAACCGTTCACCAAGCACAGTATCTTAATGATCTGCGAAGCTTGCGGTCATGTGGACACTATTGAAAATCCCGCTCTTCAGCATGCTCTTGAAGATAATGCCAGCAGCGCCGGTTTTACACCCAGAGATAAAGTGGTGGAAATCATGACCCTCTGCCGCGAAGAAACCTGCCCCAGCACAAATCCGGGATTATAGTGATGGAAAAGCCTGCTGCTTATTCAAGTGTAATGGACCGGATTGCCGTGGCTGCATCTGGCCTGTGTGTGGTGCACTGTATCCTTACCCCTATTCTTATCGCCGCACTGCCTGCTATCGCAGCCTATGCGGAGATCAACCACGATATTGAACTACTGCTTATCGGGGTCATGCTGCCGCTCAGCGCTTTTGCTCTATTCAGAGGATACAAGTGCCACTGCAGCATGCAGCCTACAGTAAACGCGGCTGGCGGTGTTGCACTCCTTTTACTGGCACAGCTTGTGCTCGAAAGTGAAACGGGCGAATTGATTGCCAGTGTCGCCGGTGGTTTGGCGCTCATTACCGCACATATTATAAATATCAAAGCAGGGAGGCACTGCGCATCAGGCAGTGCCTGTGAAAGCTAACTAAGCTTTAAATGTCATGCTGCGGTGGCGGATTTGCTCTAGCGTATCCTCCACCAGCATTTCACCGTTCCTGTACACGGTGCGCATCGCACTTTCTTCTGTGCCTTCTGTTTGGCGAGTTTCATAACCATTTTCGTTTTTTACAAGCGCGAGCACACCGCGCTTGCTGGCTTTTCCTTTATCGGTGATAGGGTTCTTAAACACGTCCTGCCAGTTCCCGTTCACCTTTACCGCCGAACATTTCATGGCAAAATGCTGTGTATCACGGGTTACTTGCTGCAACAGCCCGGAGCCCATACCAAACACAATATTCTCAGCACTTAAGCCTTCTTCAAGCATCCGGCTAAGGATTTTCTTAATGGTATCCGGGGTAATACCATCCCCCTGCAGCACACGTACATGATCAGGCAGAATTTTATAGCCCTTACTGTTCGTACGGCTACCAAACTGTTCCATCAAAGCTTTGATAACAGCGATCGGGTTTTCAATAGGATCACCACTATCCGGCCTCACCACAAGGCGTGAGCCTGCTTCCGCATTTTCCAGCACCTGATCCTTCAGCTCACCGCCGAAGATATCATTCACTGCACGGAAAATATCATAGCTGTCGGCTACGATACTAATGATGTTCGAGCCTTTAAACTGCTTGAGCATATTGCTGTAAGCATCGGCTTCCCGGTCTTCACCCCAGCTTGTCATGGTGCTGTGCTCACTCGCAGGGACAGAAAAAGCCGCCATCGGTTCCTGATAATATGTGCGGGCCGCAAGAAGCGCATTCATGGTATCTGTACCGCGGAAGTTCACCAAATGGGCAAGCCCACCAAGCGCTGCGCTTTCTTCAGAAGATACACCGCGTGCGCCGAAATCATGCAGCATAAACTGCGCAACGGGCTCAGCCAGCTCGTCACTGCTTTCTTCCAGCGCTTCCAGAATGCTTTGTTTGGCGTGATAGCTGATGGTTGCCACTGTTGTTGGGTACCACACGCCTCTTAGAAGTGATGTTTCCACAAAACTGCTGAGCCAATAGCATGCCGGATCAGTGTTTCGCACCTGCACTAACACATTGCTGATTGGTACAATCGTGCCTTCTGGTACTGCCTCGATTTCAAGCGGCAGGTAGCCATCATGTTTATCGAGAATATGCTGCCAACCAGCCAGGTTAAAACTAATGCCGTGTTCATGGCACACCCAGGCGGCATCATCGATATCCGCTTGTGTAATAGGGTTCGCCAGCAGCTTCTTCAGCCATGCCTGAAGGCCAAAAAACAGCACGCTTTCATGCTTACCGCCACGACTTTCCACATAACTGTTCACAATGGTTGTTTCAGGGGGGTACTGCAGATAATGGCTGTGTTTATAGCTATCTGTATCAAGAATAATATTGGTCATAGATACGTCTCAGAATGCCCCATAGAAATATGCTTGGAGCCTTTGCTATCACACACACCCTATTTTGCAACCTTTGCAGGCTGCATTCCTTGTAGAAGCTCCTTAGGAAAAAATTAGTGCGTCGCCTGACTATCAGCAAAAACCGTAAGAATATGCTCCACATGATCAATATTCTGAATAAGGATATCAACCAGTTCTGGCTGGAAGTGTTTCCCCCGCTGTTCTTTAATAAACCGATATATATCCCCAAGGGCCCAAGGCTCTTTATAACAGCGCCTACTTCCTAAAGCGTCATAAACATCTGCTAACCCGGTAATGCGACCATAAATATGGATATCTTCACCGGATTTACCGTGCGGATACCCAGATCCATCCCACTTTTCGTGGTGATGCAACGCAATCATAGCTCCCGCTTTTAAAATAGGCTTATCTGATGATTGAAGCATTTCATACCCGAGCCGCGCATGGGTTTGCATCACCGCCCATTCTTCAGCATTCAGTTTACCGGGTTTGTTCAAAATTGAATCTGGAATACCTATTTTACCAACATCATGAAGAGGCGAAGCATATTTAATAATTTCAGCTTCTTCTTCAGATAACCCAAATTTCAGCGCCAATAGCTTTGATATCTCAGCAACCCGTTTTAAGTGGTTGCCTGTTTCCATAGAACGGGTTTCCACCGCTTCACCGAGCCGGTAAACAATTTCCCGCTGGGTTTCTTCTACCTGACGGTTCAAATCCAGATTTTCAAACACAATACCGACATTGCGGGCATATAATTCGATCAGATCACGATCCATATGATCAAGCGCTAATTCACCGGATACATAGAGCACATTTTCATGGCCGCTTTTCCCCACATGATGACTAACAATCTGATTACCTTTTACCACCTGCCCCTTTTGGGAGGCTTCTGCAATTAGCTCTTCCAAATTCAGCGAGTTAGGGTCCACGCTGTTATCATTCCCAATACGGTACCGCCCTGTACCCGCAAGGACTTCAAAAGAAGAATTATCTTTCTTTAACGCGGCTAGAGAATCCACTCGCCTGCCATAAAAGGAATCCCCTTCTTTTACTCTCAAGAGCGACATGAGCTGATCCAGCGCCCCCTCGGCCAAGGTTTGCATAGAATTGATCGAGAAAATATCAGCCGTAGCTTCAATGATTTTTCTTAAACCCTTCCTGCTGTCCTCAAGTGCAACCATATCGCGGTAAGACCTAAGGGAAGCGCTCATCAATGTATAAAGTTTCTGAGATGTAAGTTCGGTTTTTTCTTTATAATCATTGATATCATAATCCATGATTACCTTTTTCTCTGGCGCTTGCCCCGGCTGGCCCGTTCGCAGCACAATCCGCGTTAACTTATTCCCCAGATCACCTCGGATATAATGAACTAAATCCAGCCCTGCATTATCACTTTCCATAACAACATCCAACAGGATAAGGGCGACATCAGAATGCTCTTTCAGGATCTGTCTTGCATCCGCTGCGGAGTATGCATCCAGATATTCAAGCTGCCTGCCACCAAACTCATAGCCTTTTAAAGCCATCTTGGTAACACTGTGGATTTCATCCTCGTCGTCAACGATCAGGATTTTCCAGTTGGTTTTAACTACCTCATTTGAAACCTGCTGCGGCTTACTTGGGCTTAACTTTAATTTTGTTCCTACTAACGCCATTCTATCTATCCCCTACTAGATAAATTGTTCTTCTGCACTGTGGTTCGCGCACGGGAAATTAATGACAAATCGTGTACCTTCACCTTCCGCACTAAAGCAGTTGATTTCACCGTCCAGTTTATCGACCACTAAGTTATGAAGGATATGCAAACCAAGGCCCGTACCACCCTGACCGCGTTTTGTTGTGAAAAATGGATCAAAAATATGCCTGAGGTTCTCTTTGCTGATACCGCAACCATTATCAGAAAAAACAATCTGAACTTTTTTGTTCGATAAAGACGACAAAGCAATATTGATGACACCACCGTCGTTCGCTGCAAAAGCATGAGAAAGAGAGTTAGTGATTAAATTGGTAATTATCTGACTTAAAACCCCTGGGTATGTTTCGATGTAAATATCTTCAACATCATCCAGAACCACTTCCACAGAAGGCTTTTTCACAATCGGCTTTAAACTGATGATGATATCCTTCAGATACTCTTTGGCACTAAAGGTTCGAACAATATCTTCGGTCTGATCCACAGACACCTGTTTAAAACTTTTCACCAACTCGGACGTACGTCTTAAATTATTTTGAATAATTCTGAAGGCTTCTTTTGAATCAGCGAAATAGCTTTGAAGATCTTCTTCCGAGAGTATTTCATTTTGGTAAGCTTCTTCGGTTTGCATAAGCCGTTCGCGGGCATGGGATGCCGCGGTAACACTAACGCCAACAGGTGTATTTATTTCATGAGCAACACCTGCCACCATTGTAGACAGTGCATTCATGCGCTCATTTTGTATAAGCTCATTCCGTTCCTGCTCATTAATAAGCTGCTTTTTCGTGTTGTTGAGGGTCCTGTAGTCTCGCGAAACACTGGATGATAAAATCACCCCTAAAAACGGGACAATGATTGCTTTCGTAATAACCATGGAAATTACAATGATATACATTGTAGATACCGTTTTCGCGACAAAAGGCTGAAATTTAGCACCGTGTGAGGATAGCCCCTCCAGGCCAACTTTAAGCTTTGAAACAACAACCTCTTTGGTTATTTCGCCGCGGGAATACTGGTCCAGTTCATCAAGAATATCATCCGCAAGAAGTTTATCCTGCTCGCACAAGGCAATCGCTTCACCGGTTCCTATGATTTTCATCATGAACGTCTCGAACGCACTCACCATATTCAGGCATTCGATTGGCTGTTCTCTTACAAGAATTACATAATCTTTGACGGATTCAATATTGCCAGACGTTTGTTCAAACTGATCAACGGCTTTATAAACCTGATCAATATATTTTTGGTGCTGGTAGTTTAATTTATGAAGCTGCGCTCCCAGCTGAATTTCATAAACACCAACGATGCTTAACAAACCCGAAAGCAGCACCAAAAGATTAAGAAGGTTTAAACGGGTGGATACAGATGAAGTTTGGCGGAAGAATATATTTTTGGTGAACAATGCCCTGCCTTTTTTTTGCGCACTTCAAACGATACTGAAAACACAAATTCTAGGCTGGTTCCTCCCAAACCAACGTTACAAGTGTGGGCGTAAAGAGTTAAAAAACATTAAACTCTTCAAGGTACGTGTAAGTAAGCCGACACTTGGCAAGCAGGTTTTAAACTTCTGATTAATCGAGAAAATCCCGTGCCTCATATAGGTCACGGGATTCACTTCAATCATGATATTAGTTTATTCAAAAGTACCGCGGATAGGATAGTTGTTTTCCGGGTTCTTAATAAACGCAAGGCCACCAACAAGAAGACCTAATTCCGGACGAATAATCGGACCATTTGCATAATCAACAACCTGCAACAAGCCTTCTTCGTTCACAATAAACATGCCCGGCTCGGCAAACGGCGCATCTGTTTCCTCTGGGGAACGCGGGCTGGAAATATAAAGCCCAAGTGACTGCATCTGCTCAATGGTCAAGCCGTAACCAACAGGGAAATTCGGGTTCACCTGCTCCATCTGCACTGTCGCTTTCTCAAGCGGATCAGAAGAAACAGCAATTATCTCAATACCGAGACCATGAAGATCATCCAGCTTTTCATTCAATTGCTGCAGATACTGTGTACACAAGGGACAATGCTTGCCGCGGTAAACCACAATCATTTGCCAATCAAACCCTTCAGACGCCTTACCAAGGGTTAGGTCTTCACCGCTGGTAGACTTCAGAGAAAACACTGGAAACTCGGTTCCAGCAGCTAATTTCTTACTATACATCGAACACTCCTTTAATTTTGTAACGATTGTTATTTAATTAGCCTATGAATAATTTTCAACCAATTATGTAACGATCGTTATCAAATAAAAGTTATCTCTCTATTCCCAGAGTAAAACCAAATATTTACCGGGAATACACCCTATAAAATTTCAAGCCTTCTTGAGATTTGTAACAAACGTTATTAATATAATATCTGATGTGTGTTTGAGGTTTTGAGAAATGCCAGAGAAGAAGGTTGGACGCCCAAGAGGCTTTGATAGAGAACAAGCCCTAAACGCTGCGGTGACAGTGTTCTGGGAAAAAGGCTATGACGGCACTTCTATGCGTGACCTGACAGATGCCATGGGTATCAACAGTCCCAGCCTTTATTCTGTCTTTGGGGATAAGCAGCAGCTTTTTATGGCTGCCATTGACCACTATTCCCAAAACTTTGGTAAAAGCCCGATCAGCGCCTTTAATGATGAAACTGATATCAAAAAAGCAATCATTGCTTTCCTTGAAACCGGCATCACAGAAGATGACAGCACACCCGAACATCCGAAAGGGTGCTTTATCAGCAGCTGTGTGCCCACCAGCGCTGGCCATGTGGAAGGTGCAACAGAGAAACTCCAGCATATTATTAAAGGGGCAGACAGCCTTTTCGCTGCAAGGTTTGAAGAGGAAAAATCCCGTGGTAGCCTACCCGCAGACTTCCCATCAGAAGAACGCGCGCGCCTTATGTTTGATCTTCGTCAGGGCCATGTCCTCAGAGCCAGAGCAGACCTGCCATCAGCCCGTATTGAAGCAGACCTGGAATCCCGCGCAAATATGATCCTGTCTTACTAGTTTTTCATCAACTATCTCTTACTAACTGGTTTTCCCGGCAGGAATTTGTGGTATCACCGTGATACTAATCCAACTGGGGAGCCATCATGAACATTTGGGAAGAACGGTTTGAAACGAGCGCAAGCGGTGCATCAGAAGCACGTACCGCTTATGATGTAGATTATGGCCGTATTATTCACTCTGCTGCTTTCCGCCGTCTGCAGGGAAAAACCCAGATTTTGAATTTAGGGGATAGTGATTTCTACCGCACTAGGCTTACCCATTCGCTTGAGGTATCCCAGCTTGGTGTAGGGCTGATGAAGCGTGCGAGAACCGAGTTTCCTGATCTGGAAATACATTTCCCCACCACCACACTGATGCAAACCATCTGTTCTGTTCATGATCTCGGCCATCCACCATACGGGCACGGCGGCGAGGTTGCCCTTAATTATTGCATGCGAAACAGCGGGGGCTTTGAAGGCAACGGTCAATCACTGCGAATTCTTTCGAAACTTGAGCACTTCTCAAAAGATGCGGGCGCGAACCTAACCCGCCGCAGCTTGCTTGGTATTCTTAAATATCCAGCGCCGTATAGCCGCGTGGCAAACAAGGATATTATGCCCTCCAAAGGTGACAGCTCAGGCAGCCTTCACCTTCTGGACCGCAACAACTGCAAGCCGCCCAAATGTTATCTGGATACAGAAAAACAGGTGGTAGATTGGGTACTAAGCGTGTTTAGCGATGAAGAATTGGCGCGCTTCACAAGCGTTGCGCCCGGCAAAGAAGGTAAACACGGCAAGCCACGCTATAAATCACTTGATTGCTCAATCATGGAACTGGCGGATGATATTTCAAACGCTGTGCATGATCTCGAGGATGCAATCTCGCTCAAGTTCGTAGACAGTGAAGATTTCCGCGCCTTTTTCACCGTAGATCGTTGCCGTAATTATATTGAATACCAGCAACGTGAACGGCCTAAATATTTCGGCAGCAATAATGCCTATGATAACTTTATCAGCGGCATGTTTGCGCGTGATGCATCTCGCCGTAAAATGAACATCAGCATGCTGGTTACCTATTTCCTTGATCATCTGGTGATGCACGAGGTGGAGGGTTTCAGTAACCCTATGCTGAAATATAATCTCGATCTATCGCCTGCCGCACGGCAATTGATGTTGGATTTCAAAGCCTTTGTTTATGACAAGCTCATTCAGAAACCGAGCGTGCAACACCTTGAATTTAAAGGCCAACAGATGGTGGTAGATGTGTTTGAGATTATCGCCCATGAACCACGACGTTTCCTGCCTTCTGAAGCATACGGGAAATATGTGGAACACGGCGAAAGCCTGCGTGAGATTTGTGACCATGTGGCTGGCATGACAGATAATTATCTGATGCAAATGTATGAAAGATTACTGAGCCCGAGAGTGGGCTCAGTGTTTGATCATCTGTAAGCTATTTCACCAGCTTCAACACATCGCGCACGAACAGATCAAGCTTGAAACCTTCACCACCCGCAGGATCATGCCCTCGGCGGATAAGGACTAGGTTCCGAGACGGCACCACAACCAGATATTGCCCACGGTTACCACGCGCTGCATATGCATCATTTGGAATGCCATCAAAATCTTTATCATAGAGCCACCACTGTGCACCGTAGCCCATTGTTGGTGTGCCATCACGGCGCGGTCCGGGCTGCGGCCCTTTAGCGGTTGCGATATAATCTACCCAACCTTCAGGCAAAATGCGTTCGCCCTTCCAAACACCATCCTGCAAATGAAGAATACCAAGGCGCGCCATATCGCGGCTTGTGGTCCACACCTGGCTTGAAAGTACGAAGTTGCCTTCCCAGTCTGTTTCCAGGACCGTATCATTCATACCGAGCTTATTGAGAAGCGCTGTAAACGGATATTCGTTGTAAGCCTTTGTGCTTTCAAAGCTGTTCTTTAAGGCACGTACAGCCAGCAAGGTATCATTGTTCGCATACTTAAAACGTGTGCCCGGCTTTACATCAAGCGAATGCTCTGTCGCGCTATCACTCATCCGGCCACCACCCGCGTATAAGCGGTCAGTACGGTTCCCTGCCCGGTTGCTATCAATGCCTGATGCCATATGCAGCAGGTTTTCAAGCGTGATGTTTTTGCGCGGGTCAATCGGGCTTTGCCACTCGGTGATGTTTGCGGGCTTTGAAACATCAATCATGCCGTCCTCTACTGCCGCACCAATTACAGATGCAGCAATTGATTTCGCTACTGACCATGTCCGCTGGCTGGTTTTTGGCGTGTAACCCTCGATATATTCTTCAGCGAGTAATTCTTCAGGCGTTGCCACGAGAAGCGCCGTGGTGAGCGCATCTTTACCGTAATACGGATCAGCCATCATGCTCTTGAGCTTGGCTTTCAGCGCGCTACTGCCTGTATCAAGTTTCTTCCAAGGCTGGCTATCGCTGGTATTTGGCCGGGTTATATCAACGGCTGGCAGATACTGTGCATCGGCAAAATCAGCGCCAACAGGAAGTTGCGTACAGCCAAGCCCCTCGCGCCACTGGCTGATACGCGGCGGCAGACCATCATTAAACTTCACACTCACACGCTTGTTTTTATGGTCTATCACTGCGTCAGGCAGTTCCGCCATTGGCGCTCTGAAGCCTTGATAAATACCAGTAAGTTCCTGTGCGGCGATCATTTCAGGCGTTTTGCCGCCGTTGAATGTGGCACTGCAAGTAAATGCTGCCTTATAGCCCGCAGCATAGGCTTTCATTGTTGTGGATGTTTCTCTGTCTTGCGCGGTGGCAGCTGTGCTCAACGCCGCCAGTGCAAAAATGCCCAATATCTGTTTCATTGCCCTCTCCCTAAAACGAGAAAAGACCCTGCCAAAGCTGACAGGGTCTTTCAAGTTACCTAACGGAAGTGTGTTCAAATTGCTTAGAACTGACCAAACACTTCAATACGGAATTCCGGCTTTCTGGTACGGTCTGAAATCTCAGAACCAGTGAAAGCACCTCCACGGGCGGGATCGAAGAAATCACGCTGTCTACGGAACTTACCAGTGTTAATCAGATCCACAGCAAAACGGGTTTTCACACCAAACCAACGTGTTGTTTCAATGAAGGCATTAACCCGTCGGTTACCACGGAAGCTGATAATCTGGTCAGTGAGGAATACTTCCTCTCTGAAGATGCCATTATATCTAATACCCCATGAAACCTTCGCTTTAACAAGGTCCTGACGGAAATCAAAACCAAGGAAAGATGGATTAAATCCACTGATGCGGCGGTTCTGCCCTGTTACCGGATCATCAAAACTTGCATCCCTTAGGTTTGCTTCAATTTCAAGAAGACCACCCGGCAGAATGAAATCAAGCGGGATATTTAGTTCTGCTTCCACACCGTAAAAACGCGCGTTACCCGCGTTACCACGGCCCGGGTCACCGCTTGCCAGAATAATTTGTTCAAGGATATCACTGCGCCATTCGTGGAAAGCGTTAACACTCAATGAGCCACGCTCGCTGAACTTCCAATCAAATGTTGTAGAAAGTTCCCACGCACTGTTTGGTGCCAGATCAGGGTTACCAGCCGTTGTACGGTCATCATTAATCTGTGCACTTGCGGCAAAATCACGGAAGTTAAGCTGCCCAACCGTCCGTTCAATCTGCCACTGCCACTGAACGTTATCACTGAAATTATATGTCGCAGTAAGACGTGGTTTCAGAAACTTGAATGTCTGCTTGTTACCAGCATCACCTGATACTTCAATCTCTGAAATTTCGCCGGTCAGGCCACCATCCACGGAAAGCTTTTTCGTAGCTGCCCAGTTAAAGTTAGCAAATGCTTCGCCGCGGATTTCCCGAACGCTCGCATTGGCTGAACTTAGATCAATTGCTTCACCGTTTGATACAATCGACAGATCAGAATCCAGGCTGTTACGCGCTACTTCAAAACCGAACTCCGGCTTGAATTTATTTGCACTTGCATCCCCGTATGTTGAGCGAAGAATGAATTCTTTCTGCTTACGGTTTTGTTCAAAATCCGTAATATCATTCACCACATCAAAAGGTTCGCTTTCAATAGTACGGCTTTCAAAACCAAAGTTATCAACCGAACCAAGTATAATGGAATGAAGTTTCCACTGATTGCTGAACGTTTTTTTCCAGTCAACGCTCAGTTCGTATTCTTCACCGCCGCCACGTTCATTATTCTGCCATGTAAAATCTGGCGTACCGCCATCAGGCAAGCGGCTATTAAAGCCTTCACGGAAGAAGTCGCCTTTAAATCTATCGCGGAAAAATTGGCCGTTTACCGTTAGCTTACCACCAAACGCATCGCGGATTGCCTCAACAGAGAACACCTGGAAGTTAAACTGGTTTTCGAAAGTTTCATCCTCACTTTCGATCAAGTTTCCTTCGGCATCTACATCGCGAAGAAGCGCATCCCGATTGCCACCATTCCAACCAACATCAAACCGGCTTGTGGTATCCCACCCACCAATTTTCGTTGCAAGCGAGCCTTCAACATTTGGTAGCACACGCCCATCAGGTGGACGGCGCAATTTAGCAACCCAGGTACCACTGGTGCCGCCTGCTTTTTTAATAACGTTCGCAACAACGGATTGGCCTGCGGTATCACCTGCACTTGTACCACCGCGCACGATCTCAATCCGTTCAACCTGCGCTACAGGAATACGAATAAGAACCTCACGCAAGCTTGCTGATTTTGAAGAAGGTCGTGCACCATCAATCAACACGTTACCAGCGTTACCACCAAAACCACGTGCATTTGAACCGCCATCAAATGAAAAGCCAGGCAAACGCTGGATCATTTCAAACGCATTTTGCGGGTTATATTGATCAAAGAAAGATGCTGGGTATGTGTTTGCCGCATTGGCTACAGGCACATCTCCATCATCATCAACTGCGGCGTTATCCACCGCATACGACATAGTGGTGCATGTCGTTATCGCCAAAATCGCTGTCGCCGATTTCAGCACAGTTAAAGCGTTCTTACGCTCCCCACCTAAAAGTAGGTTCATTATTTCCTCGCTCTCGCATCATTACAGTTTGCTGTTTGCCCTTACTCAAACAGCGGATTTGCGATGGCCTGTATATTATCTTTGGACAAAACCTAAGTTCACCCCTTCTGTAAACTTAAGCATAATGCCGTTCAGGTTATACTATTGCACTTTCCCTGAGATGCTGATGCCATACTTTTCCGGTGAAAGGTGGAAATTGCGGTAAAATGTTTTCAAAGTGCGGCAAACTGAAAATCGCAGGGAAACCTCTTTCATAACTATAGCTTAAACCCGTTTAGTAATACCCTCTATAACCTCACGTTTACGCTAGGGTGCATTTTTCGACTCCCTATTTCTACTAATATATATAATATTATTCAGATTCGCTTGGGGGCGTATTGTATTGGTATTGAGGACTGTATGTTTAACTCAAGCGTTAAAGCAGCTATTATTTCTGCAGCTGCTCTTATGTTCACACCAGAAGCTCACGCAACATTCAATTACCATATTGATGTATTTTCCGATGCCGGAACATACGACCCTATTACGCTGGGTGAGGATCTCACACTGGATGCTTGCGGCTCAACCGTGCACCGTAACACCACAGGAGGCCCAAGCTTTGGGCTTTGTACACTCGCAGACGTAAGTGCTTTTACACTTACATGGCAGGTTTCTCAGAACGGTGTTACAGAAACACTAGGTACTTTTGAAGGCGCTAACGCTGCAGCTGGTTTGAACCCGACATTTTCAACAGGCGTTGGTTCCCTATTTACTGCACCAGGCAATTATTTGATTAATCTGGTTCTGATCTTGGATAGCTCTGCTTTTGTAACCCTACCTTCCGGGGCGGTAGGCCTTGGTGGCGGCGATTGCGGCATTGTACATGAAGGCGTTACATACTCCCTTCCGGGGTGCGACCCGTTTGCGGTAAACCAGCCTCAGGTAAACGGCATCAGGGATGCGGGCGTGGGCTCCACTACTCTTACAGTAAATCCAACCGCGGTGCCTGAGCCATCAGCAATCCTGCTTCTACTTCCGCTTATGTTTGGTCTTGCATACTTCCGCCAACAGCGCCCTGCGCTTGTTCGTGTGAAAGCAAATCGCCGTATTCATAAATAAGGCAAACAGGGCGACCTGCGCTTCTTCGGCATGAGTTCGCCTTAATGTTTCTTAAGCCTGCCACTATCTCGGCAGGCAACCACCCCATTCTATAGGCAGAGTTATCCCAACAGATCAGAACGGGATATCATCATGCTACGCTTTTCACAGCCACTCCTCTATGCCTATACAGCCGCCGCACTCGCCTTCGGCCTTGTTCTAAACACCCAGCCTGCACTTGCGGATGAGACATCACCGCCAACTGCAAGCTCTGACCAGAAACAGCTTAGAAGCTGGCAGGAAGGTGGGTTTGAAATAAAATCTATCCCGCATGAAGGCATGCCGCAGTTATGGCTTGATGCCCTTCAGCTTTCAAGCGAGGTGAAAACAGAGATCAACGGCTTCATTGCCTACACCACCGTCAAACAATCCTTCAGAAACACGACAGATCAGTGGATTAACGGCACATACCGTTTTCCGCTTCCGGATACTGCGGCCATTGATGCATTTGAAATGCTGGTAGGTGAAAAACGTATCAAAGGAAAAATCAAAGAGAAGCAGGAAGCAAAACGCATTTACGACCAGGCTGTGAAAGAAGGCAAGAAAGCTGCCCTCCTCAGCCAGATCAGGCCAAACATGTTCAGCTCAAAGGTAGGGAATGTGGCACCAGGCGCCGTGATTACGGTAGAGATTTCCTTCATTACACATACGGAACAAAATGGCCTTACTTTTAGTTGGAAGTTACCGCAAGCGATTACACCTCGGTACCACCGACTTGAAGATATGGTACCCACACCTGAACCCAAAAGCGCGCTCACTACGCATCACCAAAAGCACGGCATTTACCGCCACCCTCAAAACGCTGGGAATTTGGCGGTTTTTGATATTGCTCTGACGCCGGGTGCAACTATCCAGAAACTCACCAGCCCCAGCCATGATATTCGGATTGCCGAGCAAGAAAGCCGCTATCACATTACGCTCCGAGCTGATACTGAACCAGCTGACCGGGATTTTATCCTGCGCTGGGAGTATAAGCCTGCGGGCAAACCCAAACCGCTGTTTATAAAGGAAGAAACTGAAAGCGGCACTTATGTTCTCGGCATGGTGATCCCACCAAAGAAGGAAGAAAGCCTAGAGAAATCACCACCGAGAGATATTCAATTTATCATTGATGTATCAGGCTCTATGCATGGGCACTCTATTGTTCAGGCCAAACGTGCCCTTCTTGAAGCAGTGGACCGCCTGCGCACGGAAGACAGGTTCGATATCATCAAATTCAATAATGATTACAGTCGCTTATTTGGTGCTACACAACAAGCAACCGCCGAAAACGTAAATCGAGCCAGAAATTATATTTTGGGTTTGGAAGCAGATGGTGGGACCGAAATGATGCCCGCTCTTGTGAACGCACTGGATTTGAACCAATCAGCTCCCGCTGATAAAAAAAGCCTATCGCAGATCATGTTCCTGACAGACGGTGCTATTGGCTACGAAGAAGCAATGTTCAAGCTGGTAGAAGAAAAGCTCGGTACCACACGCCTGTTCACTGTTGGTGTCGGCAATGCGCCAAACGGTTGGTTTATGCGCAAGGCAGCAGAATTTGGCCGCGGTATCCACACGCAAATTGATAATCCACTGGAAGCAGAGAAAACACTGGAAGAACTATTCAGCAACATGGCGGCCCCAAGCGTTCAAAAACTCGCGCTTTCAGGAAACGGTATGTTTGAAGCTTATCCCACACGCCTTCCTGATTTATACGGCAACCGCCCAGCGGTATTTGTGGTGAAAACCGATGACAGCAAAATCCGGCTTGAAGGCGAAAGCGTGAACGGCAAACGCTGGAAGATCAGCGAGCGCCTAAAGCGCATGGAAAACGGCAAAGGCATCAGCAAACTGTGGGCACGCAAGAAAGTGGAAGCCATTTCTGATGCCGCACTCAGGGGCTTACCGCAGGAAGAAGCAAAAGTGCAAATCCTGAAAACAGCGCTCACCCACCAGATTGTCAGCAAATATACAAGCTTTGTAGCGGTAGAGGAAAAAAGCAGCCGCCCACAAACCACTCCGGCACAAGACAGTATCGTTCCTGAAAACCTACCGAAAGGTATGAAACTTCGCCGTGTTAGCGCACCGCAAATGATGGCGCAGTCAAACTTCTCAGGCCCGCAAACAGCCACGATGAAAGACCTGAAACTAATCACTGGTTTTATCCTGCTGCTGTTCGCCACTGCGCTTATCTTGTGGCTGCGCCGGGAGGCACGCCGTGAAGCGTAGTAAACGTAAAACCATCATGGCTGGCGCTGCCCTCCTCACGGCGCTTGGCCTGTGGCAACTTGGCGGCGGTGCGATCATCGCTGCCAAGGCCGCCCTCGCCCCTGTGCTGGTAAAATCCGCGTGGGAAGAAAGCCTGAAAACGGGCAAGCCCCTAAAGCCGTGGTCATGGGCTGATACACACCCGGTGGCGAAACTCAGCCTGCCGGATAAAGGCATCACCCACTATGTGCTGGCGGGGGATAATATGCGTGCGCTCGCGTTTGGCCCCGTAATGGCTGAAGTGAGCGGCACCCCCATCGTGTTTGGGCACCGAGATACCCATTTCGCGTTCCTAGAGCACATTGAGGACGGCGATATCCTCACCTTTAAAACCCTTGATGGTGCTGAGGAAAGCTTTCGTCTCACCCGCGCGTGGGTGGCACATAAAGATGCGCTTTCGGTGCCGCAAGAGAGCGTGGAGCAAATCCTGCTGGTCAGCTGTTACCCGTTCCGTAGCGTAGGCGAGACCGATCGGCGCATTATCATGCAGGCCATTAAAATTTAAACCATTGTGAGGGTGGAATCTTAAGCTTTCCATCCTATATGGACAAATATTCATTTATTCGTTTTCGGTTGGGGTATTCTTGTGGACGATCTTTCTGTTACTTCCTCTGGTAAATCTTCTACTCATAAATCTTCTACTCAGGCATCCGGTAAATCCAGCTTGCAATTATGGCTGGAAGCCATCCACCCGAACCATACGTTTGATGAAAAAACACCGCCGCTTGAACCAGACTATACCGATGATGATATGTGGGCTGCAAAACCCGGCAAGCTGGGCAACGCCGCCTTAACACCAGAAGGTATTGAGCGCACTAATGCGGAAGATACACTGGCGGATGTATTTTATATTCATCCCACCACCTATGTAGGCACCCGCACATGGAACGCAGCCATTGGCGGCAACCGCGCTGATGAAGTGGTTGACCATGTAATCATGCCAGGGCAAGCCAGCATCTTTAACGGCAGTTGCCGCATTTTCGCGCCGCGCTACAGGCAGGCAACTCTTTCGGTTTTCTTTAATCCAAGCGAAAGTGGGCGCGCAGCCCTTGATCTCGCATTCCGCGATGTGCGCCGCGCGTTCAAACATTTCATTGACGTTGAAAATGGCGGCAGGCCGTTTTTCATTGCGGGCCACAGCCAGGGATGCGCAATGGCGATGCGGCTGCTTGCAGAAGAATTTGATGATCCCGCGCTTAAGGAACGCTTTATCGCCGCTTATCTGATCGGCTTTAAGGTGACCGGTGAGAACGTGAAAGATATGGCCCATGTCGCCGCGCCTGCAACAGCGGCGGATGATACAGGCGTATTTGTGGCGTATGATACATTCCTTGAAGGCACAGATGCCCTTCATCAGCCCGATGCCGCTGAACACTGGGCTAAGTCTGGCTGGTTCCGCCGTGCGGCGATGCCCGTAAAAGCCATTAATCCTCTTAACTGGAAAGCAGACGGTACCCGCGCAGATAAAAGCCTTCACAAAGGCATCTGCACACCAGTGCCAAACGATATGAGCTTGCTGCCAAAGCTGTATGCGGCGGGTGCAGATACCCCGCTTGGCCTAAAATGCAACGGCCTTATCGGCCCAATGCTGCCGGGCACAGATGCCCAGCTTGATGAGCATGGTTTCCTGAAAATCTCAAAACCCGAGCAGGCACCCCTCAATGCAGGCATTTTCGGCGGCAATTACCATAACCTTGATATGGCGCTCTTCTATATGAACTTGCGTGAAAATATCGCGACACGACTTGAGACGTTTTTGGGATAACTCACAGTGGAAACCCTTGACCTACCTTCACTTTCTAAAATGTCTAAAGAAAGCCAACAAGCTTGGGAGACATATAGTAAATTCGTACGCATTGGACTTAAAAAAAAAGTAAATGCCGCTGTCTCTGTATTTGTTAAATATGCGATTGCGGAAGATGCAACGGTTCAACAGGCCTTCGTTGAAGACCTCTGCACCAGAGAATACGGTACAGACTGTGACCCTATCAAAGATAGATTTACGCTTCCCCAAAATACTTTAGTGCATCTTCTTCTCTACAAAGATTTACTACTCCCTACTCTAGTAAAGCTATTTAAAAACAGCCACCCCTATGCGGCTGGCTGGTTAGCTCGTTGTTCTCAACATCACCACACGACAGAACGACTTTCTGGGTCTTTACAAAAGTATACAAACGATCTTGAATTAGATGGGTTTAGCCCCTTAGGCATCTTAGAAAAAGCAACCAACCAACAGCCTAAGAACAGTTACCTGCACCTGCTACTATTACATTACTACGATATTGGAATGAGAAATGAGTTTCACTCTGTACCTATGGGATTATTTAGCGACACATCTCAAACATCTGCAAAACTAGAGAATATGTTAATAGCCGCGAAAAATTACAGTATCTTCGATTACTGGGAGCCAATCATCACACATTGGCAAACACTATGTAACGCCTATGCTGTGTATCTGGAAACCAAACCTCAGTTCTCCTCATACCGCAAATATCTCGATCACCACGAAATCGAATATTAATCACTATTTTGATAAACGAATGATTTGTGCTGAATCTTTCAACTGAAGCTCTGCGTCTATTGGATTAATATCTGTCACTGTTTGGTTGAAGACTCTATCTCTCATGAATTCAATTGAATTATTCATTGCTTCACGCGCCAACTTAAAACCGAATGGTGTTGTGGTGATGAATGAGTTATTCAAACAAAGTTCTGGGTGCCGCTCAAAAGTTTCTTTGAGTACTTTTCGGTGAAAAGCACCAAGAACTTTACTGAATTCCATCAACTCTACTTTCGCATAAGTATCCCGCGCCCAATCGTTGGCTTCGATTTGGAGTTTTCCATCCTCACAAGGACTGAATTTAATGTTCCATCCACCTGTCATCACAGAGGTACGAATGACGCTGCTGCCCGTGTAAATAACTTCATTCAAGCAATCAATAGCACGTTCAGTAGAACCTAAGAGCTGCTCGTGTTTGCGGTGTAATTCCCTATTACCAAACTTCCACACAAGCGTGCCTTGCATCACATATTCATGCACTCAGCCGCCCAGTACCTTGGTGAGATCATCATTCGGTTCGATCTCATCATATACATCAGAATAATCGAAAACAATTTCGTTCATCACTCGCCCTCTTCAGTGGCCTCTTTGGGCGGCGCAGGGCGGGTTAGGATGAAGAGGGAAACGCAGGACAGTACCACGATCTGGATGATGAAACCGCGTGTGGGTACATCATAAAGAAAACTCAATCCGATTGAGAAAAGAATAAAGCCCATAGCCATAAATTTCACGCGGGTGGCAATTGCGCCGTGCTTGCGCCACTCGGCGATAGGCGGGCCAAATTTTTCATGGTTCAGCAGCCAGTTATGAAGTTTATCCGAACCGCGTGAGAAACAAAAAGCTGCCAGCAAAAGAAACGGTACCGTTGGCAAAAGTGGCAGGAAAGCGCCAATCACCCCCAGCACAAACGCTATCCACCCACATGCCATCCAAATATAGCGCACAAGCTATCTTCCTTTTGCGAACCATTCTTATTTCACTATATGGGAGACACACCCCAAAAGTGAACCTCTTAATAAAAAAAAGCCCGCAACAGTAAATCAGGGGACTGTTGCGGGCTTAGACCATCAGCTTACGGGAATGATAGCTGAGGCGAGGAAACCTGCGCTTTGTGTAGGGGGAGGCACAGGTTGGGAATGCTGGGGGGCTTATTTCCCGAAGAATTCATATCTCTACGTTCAAGAGATGGGGATGGATCTTCAGACTGGAAGTGACGATTATTGCAAAGGCCCAGTGCAAAAATAGACCAGTGGTTTTCACGCATAAAAACAATACGTTGCAGAAACGGCCAACAGCATGTTTTATGGGTATTGAGCTAGAGGGAACCAAGCCGAGAGGGGAAGATCAGTATGACATTCACCACATTCACTGAAAGCCTGAACTTCAGCGATATGGATATGATGGCGCTGTTGTTTTTCCTGCTTCTCTGGGCGCTTTACACATTCCTTGCAGACCATAGCAAATATAAAACCCGAGCAATTTCCCACCTTATGGATGGGCAGCGACTTCGGTGGTTAACAGAAGCCGCGAACCGCGAGATGCGGATGATTGATACGGGCGTTCTTAAAATTCTTGTTACCGGTATCAGCTTTTTTGCTTCTTCCACCATCCTTGTGCTGGGTGGGCTTATTGCGGCGATGGGGTATAGCGAACAACTGGCGGTGGCTTTTGCCCACATCCCGCTCGCGAAACCCTTAACCGCAGATGGATTCGTGGTGCGGGTTGGCCTGCTGGTAGGGATTTTCATTTATGCTTTCTTCAAGTTTGCATGGGCATTCCGCATTGCCAATTACTGTGCCATTGTGATCGGCGGCATGAGCGATAGCCGCTATGATGAAGATAAAGCCGCGCGTATGAAACGTGCCTCAGTAGCTGCCAAACTTTCTTCTGCATCCGGGCACCATTTCAACCGGGGCATCAGGGCCTATTTCTTCGCGCTTGCGGGGCTTACATGGTTTGTTGGCCCCCTTGTTTTCATGAGCGCAACGCTTGCTGTGGTGTTTGTACTGACCCGCCGCGAGTTCACATCCCGCGCCGTAAAACTGGTTCGGGAACTGTAGAACCAAAGCCTAAAATTTTCTCTAATCAGGGAATAAACTTAAGCATGGGTGTGGCTTATTTATGCTAGTGGCAGAAAACATCTGCGCTGGCACTGAATAGCGCTTTGCCCTAAGCGGTTTTTCTGTTACCAACGCCTTATATCTGCCCTATTTTTCAACTGAATTATAGGCTGGCTGTATTTGGTGGGGTTGTTCAGCAAACATTCAGCTTGCAAAAGCACTATACAGCACTCGGAGGAAACTGCGGTCTGGCACGTATCAGACAGCAGACAAAGAATTATAAAGGACGCACACGTGGTTCGTAGTATTGCACGCCGCCAACAGGTTTCAGCCCTTGCTCTTTTTGCCGTTCTGGCATCAGCACCAGCTTTCGCACAGGATGCGACATTGGGGGAAGCCCGCACCACAACACTAAGAACAAGTGGTTTCAATATTGGCAATAACGGCACGCTTACTGTAACCGCCGATGGATCGGTGACTGTTGGAAACGGGACAGCGATTATCGTGGACGGTAACCATAATATTGCGCTCCAAAGTTCCAGCACCATTACATCAAATGATATTGCGGCAGGGCGCGGCCTTCTTGTTGATACCTCCAATCAACGTATTCAGGCTGACCTAACTCTTGCTGGTTCTGTTTCTGTAGCTGTACAGGCTGCTGGTGATTTTAACGAATCCAACAATACAACTGTTGTAGGCCTGCTTATTGACGGCGACCAAGGGTACGCAGGTGATATTACTATAGAAGATACTGCCGTGTTCGATGTACACGGCAGCGGTGGCCGAGGTTTTGCGATTGATACCGCTTTTGAAGGCAACATTAATTACGATGGTGATATCAACGTTATCGGCGTTAATACCATTGGTATTGATATTAATGGCCCGGTAACAGGCAATGTAACCATTGATGGCAGCGTGAACACTGATGATGAAGGTGCTGTTGCAGTTCGTGTCGGTGACCGTATTGACGGTTCATTTGTTATCGCAGGTAACACAACAGCTGGTGATATACAGACAGCTGACAATCAAGCCGAACCAGCTAAAGCTGTTATTTTAATTGAAGACAGCATCACAGGCGGTGTTTTGTTTGAGGGTGTTGGCCAAAACAATGATGTAGACGATGATGGCAACCCGGATGTTGCAACAGATTCCACGATTACATCAACTGGCGGTGCACCAGCGCTTCTTGTGGATTCAACAGAAAGCGGCAACGATATCGTTATTGGTGAAGTCGGTGACACAGGTTTCAGCTGGGTTCACAAGGGCCGTATTGAAACACTGGGTGGCTCCAACGGCCTTGAAGCAACTGGTGTTGAATTCAGAGGCACTGCAGACGCACCTGTTACCCTTGAAGGGGGAATTTGGTTTGATACAGGTTCCATCGCCCTTATCGCACAGGATAATAATTCAACTGGTTTGATCATTGGCGATAATGTAACCGTACCAAACTTCCTTAGCGAAGGTATTATCAATATTGGTACCAATGCGCTTATCACCAACAATAGTGACGGCACACAAACACGGGGCGTAGGTGGTGTGGCAACCGGTATTCTGATTGAAGAAGGCGGTTCTCTTTCTTCATTCACAAATGGCAGCGCGTTCCAGATCAACTCACTTGGTGAAAACCAGAATGCTTACGGTATTCGGGATCTATCAGGCTCACTGACAAGTTTCACGAACACTGGCAATTTCCTGATCGCTACAGACAGCAATGGCGGCGGTGATGCAATTGCTCTTGATGTGCGGGCAAACACCAGCGGCTTTAACCTGACTAACTCAGGTACATTTGTTGGTGATGTCCTGATGGGCGATGGTGATGATACTGTTACACTAGACGGAGGAACCCTGGAAGGTGACCTTTCCTTTGGCCTTGGTAACAACACACTGAACATCAGAAACGAAGCTGTATTCAGTGGTTCTTCAAGCTTTGAAGGCACGCTTGATCTTTCAGTAAACGATGCAGACATTGAAATTGCTTCCATTAGCCAATTGAACTTCACAAATGCTGATTTCTCTGGTGATGCGGAACTACGCTTTATTGTGAACCCAGAAGCAGGTCAAAACGGCCAACTGGTTATTACCGATACACTCACCGCATCATCTGGTGTGGATATTGTACCGGTTATCACCCGTATTACGAACTCTCAGCAGTCTTTTGACCTGATTACAGCGAGCAATATTACGCTGGCAGATGCTGGGTCTTCTCTTGCGCTTTCGAACACACCATATTTATTTGATGTTTCACTTGCGCAAAATGATAGCGCGGATGGCAGCACAATTACGCTGAATGTACGCCCGAAAGATGCATCTGAACTTAACATCAATTCAGCAGCCACAGGGTTATACGACAACATCGTAACCAGTGGTCTTGATCTGGATAATGTTCTTGAAGCCAGCCTGTCCAGCTTAACAACTCAGGAAACAACAGAAGCGGCTTTAAATGCTCTGTTACCTGATATCACAGGCGGTTCTACCTACCTTGCGCAAGCTTCAAGACGTCAGTTGGCAAATCACTTGTCAAACCGTCTTGGGGACTATGTTGAAGGCAAATCCTTCGCAAGCGGCGGATGGGCACGTGAGGTAACTTCAATCGGTGATCGCACCAGCCAGATCAGTGCTTTTGATGCCAACCTTTTAACAGTTGGCCTGACTTTTGGTTATGATGCCCCAGTGAATAAAAATCTGGTGGTTGGTGTAAACGCAGGCTTCACTCTGAACGGTCTGTCCGGCAAAGATGATACGATTGATAGCGAACTATCAACCTTCGCGCCATTTACATCTATTTACGCTCTTACACGTGCCGGTGGTTTCTATCTTGGTGGTCAGGCAACAGCGCAATATGTTGCTATTCGCCGTGAACGGAATATCGAATTTGGTACCGTTGATCGCCTTGTAACAAGCCGTACAAATGGATGGAACTTTGTTGCCACTGCTGAAGCGGGATACAATCTTTCTGTTGGCAAATTAAACATCAAGCCGTTTGGCCGTATCGCTGCGCAGAACTATTCAGAAGGCGGCTATACTGAAGAAGGCGGTGATAGCGCAAATCTAACAGTGGAAAGTACATCTTTCACACGGGTAGACGGTACAGTTGGCGCGGCTCTCGGCTACGACTTCAATTGGAAAACAAGAAATGAAACACGCATTGTACGGCCTGAGATTTTCTATTCCTACACTCAAAACCTGTCAGGCGCTGATGCAGAGCCACTCGAAGCAATTTTTGTTGGCGGCGACACCAGCTTCCTAGCGGAAGTAGACCGGACAGCAAAATCAGTGGAACAAATCGGCGGTGCCTTCAATATCTTCGGTATCGATTCGACCGCACGCATTCACTATGCTTACGAAAAGCTTGATCAACAGCGCGCACATTCAGTGAGCTTCAACTTCGGTCTGGCTTTCTAAAGTTTCTGTAAGTATTCACTAAAAAAGCCGGAAGCATGTCGCTGCTCCGGCTTTTTTTATGGGTATCTGCTCAGATCTATTCTGATTGGGCCTGCTGCTTTTTCTGCTGATCTTTTGGTAGTTTCTTCATCTCTTCAAAAGAAGCGAGCCCACAGGTGGAACGAATAAAACCGCCACCTCTGTTGATGACACTAAAGATATCACTTCTACACAAACTACCTGCCCGAACCGTATAAGCTATAGATTCTTCAAAACCCAGACCGTGGCACCTGTTATCCAGATTAACTAGATAAGAGGTCTTGTTCCGACCATTAAAGATGATGGTGTAATCATCAAGAACTTTTGTGTTTCTAATTCTTGAAACATTAATACATGTCTTGGTTTTGCCCGTTCGCTCATATTTGGCGAGTTCTTTGGTTACTTTTTCTGGATTTCTACCTTTGTCGGAAGCTGCTGCAGCAGTGGCCACCAACGCGCAGGAAACCAGTGCTGTTCCAAGTGCTTTCATCATTTAACCAACTCCGTCCGCTGTCTATTGTTGGTCCCAATAATATACCAGCTAACTTAACCCTTGATGAAGCAACAATTAAAGGGAAAGGTTCATGAAATACTTTCAGTCAGGCTTTTTTTCTGCCACACAACATAACGCACTTCCACACCACTCATGATATTTCTGCGCAGGCCTGAAGCAGATTTAACCATATCAAGTGTGCTTTTCGCCATCTTGATATCTTTCTCCGTAGGTCGCCAGTAATCCAGATTCAAGTAACTATCTCTGATCTCTTTAGAGGTATCTTCCGTTACATTATGGCTACCAACCAGGTTAAAATATTTACCCAAGGTATTTTTCTTTGCAGGAAGCTTGTTTGAAACCTGCGAATAAATGAAATGCCCTTCAGGCTTCATGATGCGGTGCACATGCTCTGTCCAGCCAGCACGTTCCCGAAAAGAACGCAGATCATCCATGCAGAAGATTGCATCATAATGCATCTTTTCCCGCTTAAACGGATCTTCGAGCCGGGTCATGTTACTTAATTCAATACGAGGAAAGTTTGCGAAACGGTCCTTCAGGTGGCTAAGGCATTCCTCCCGCCCTTCAAAGGCATCCACACGAAAACCGCGCTCAACAAGGTTCCGTACCAAACGGCCACCACCAGGCGCAATCACCGCAACATGGCCACCCTCGGGCAGATCATCAATGATATTGAATTTATCCATCGCGGAAAGGCTAAGCGGCCTTTCGCAATAATCCATATTCTGACCATTGAAAAGCAGATCCAACGCCAGAGAGAAGCCGAGAAATTCGGACATCTTTTTTTCCTCAACATACAAATTGCCAATCGTGACTGCTGCCAAGCCACACGATGCAATCCGGCCCCAACACATGTTCTATATCTCGTTTATTATCAAATCCTTAAACTTAAAATTTGATGAAAATCTCACACAAAAAATTGACGCTCATGTTACTAGCTGATTTTCTGTGCCAATCCTGCTAAACAACGATTAATAGAAAATTACCCAGAGGAAGTATGCCTTGAGTACCCCGGTTGAAGAAATCAAAAGTCCGTGCATGGGCGTATGTCAGCTGGACAAAAACCGGGAATTCTGCATGGGATGTTTCCGAACACGCGATGATATTGGCCGCTGGTCACGGGCAAGTAATGCTGAAAAGCAGGAAATTATCGACAGTGCCACAGAGCGCTCAGAGCGTATTCTTGCTGAAATCCGTGCGAGGAAAGCTGCTAAACAGGCCTGAGGGGAAAAGATATGCTGATACAGATATTAATCGGCCTTGCGGTTATTGTGGCAACTGCCTTCATCCATGCCGGCGTTCTATCCATCACGCTTAAACGCAATAAAAAGCTGACAGACTGGGCGCAAAACAACCCTCATTTCTGGTCGACGACTATTGCACTTGCCGTTTCTGTTATCTGGGTAATGGCAGCGCATTTGATTGAAGTGGTTCTCTGGAGTTTTGTCTATATCGGACTTGATATATTCGATACCTTCGAAACTGCCGTTTATTTTGCACTGGTGTCATACACCACCCTCGGCTTCGGGGATATCATCCTGCCCGATAACTGGCGCCTGCTTTCTGGCCTTACCGCAGCCAACGGTTTCCTTGTATTTGGTTGGTCAACGGCATTTCAGGTTGAATTCCTCACAGCACTTCGCACAAAATCTGTGCATGAAATGTCCTTTAGCAGCAACCCCAAAAGCTGGGATGACCCCATCATATAAAAAAACGCGGCCCGAAAGCCGCGTTTGATATCCCACTTACATGAGAGAGTTTAGGCGAAATCCACACCATGCTCCGCAAGCGGAAGCTTGGTATAGGTTTCCCCTGTGAGATTAGTAAGTGCGTTTACAAATGCTGGGCCAATTGGCGGCACACCCGGTTCACCAATACCCGTCGGTGTTGGCACACTGCTTTTCACAATATGCACCTCAACCTCTGGCATCTGGGAAATACGCATTGGTTCATAACTTGGGAAGTTGTCCTGCTCCACAAGCCCTTCATCAAGCGTAATCTGCAACTGCATTACGGCACTTAGACCATAAACAACACTGCTCTGCACCTGTGCTTCAATCACATCCGGATTCACGGCGAGGCCACAATCCACGGCACTGGTGACATGATCAATACTGATGTAACCATCACTATCTCGGCTGATTTCAACCACATGACCAACGACAGTACCGAAGCTTTCGTGCACAGCAACACCGCGTGCTTTATTTTTCCCAAGCGGTTTACCCCAGCGAGATTTTGCCTTGAGTTCCGCCAATACATCACTATGGCGCTTATGGCCTTTCAGCAGCTTGATACGATAATCAAGCGCATCAACACCCGCCTTCTTTGCGCAGGCATCAATCATGGTTTCCATCACATACCCTGTATGCGTATGCCCTACAGAACGCCACCACAGACCTGGCACTTTGGATTCAATCGAATGCAGGCTCACATCAAGATTTGGTATTGGATACGGCGTATCACCCACACCTTCTACTGATGTGGAATCAATACCATCTTTCACAAGCACTGGCTCAAACGGTGTACCCTTCAATATCGATTGGGTAACAATCGTATGCTCCCACGCTTCTGGCATACCGTCAGCACCCACAGATGCTGATACTTTATGCACAGCAACAGGCCGGTAACGACCACCACGAATATCGTCTTCACGAGACCATACCAGATGTACTGGTGTGCTATCTCCAAGGCGGTGTGCTATCTCTACCGCTTCGGCGATATAATCAGCGTTTGGTGTAGCGCGGCGACCAAAACTACCCCCAGCATAAACCGTATGGATTTCCACTTTCTCAAGCGGCAAACCGGTGATAGCGGCGGCAGTTGCCTGCTCAATTGTAGGGAACTGGGAGCCTGCCCAAATTTCACACATGCCATCATGAATATGAGCAACTGCATTCAGTGCTTCCATCGGTGCGTGAGCAAGAAACGGGAACTGATATGTTGCTTCGATACGATCATTTGCTTCTGCAAGCTTTGTGGCTGCATTACCTTCCTGCCTTACCTTCGTGCCTTTTGTTTCAGCAACTTTCAAGTATGCATCCATGATCTCAGGGGACGAGCGCAATTCAGCGCCAGATGTATTCCACTGGATATCCAGCATCTCACGGCCCTGCATGGCGGCCCATGTATCCTTGGCGAGAACCGCAACACCGCGAGAGGTTTCAATCACCTTCACCACACCCTGCACTTTCAGGGCTTCTGTTGCATCAAAACTCTTGAGCGTACCACCAAAATACGGGCTGCGGGCAATCACTGCTTTCAGCATACCCGGCAGCTTCACATCTTGCGCAAAAATGGCAGAACCATCAGTTTTTGCATCACTATCTTGGCGAGCGATATGCTTGCCGAACAGTTTGAAACTTTTGCTGTCTTTCAATGGTAGTTGCTCTGGAACTTTTACACCCGCAGCGTCTGTCGTGAGATCACCAAAGCTGATACTTTTTCCAGAAGGCTTATGCTTCACCATACTGTCTTCCGCGACAAGCTCAGCAGACGAAGCACCCAGCCGTTTAGAAGCAGCTTCAAGGAAGGCATAGCGGGCTGCCGCACCCGCTTGCCGCAACTGCATGTATGAGTTTGCCATAGCGGAACTGCCGCCTGTGCCTTGCGCGCCCCAGAATATATTCTGGTAACGTTTCACATCAGCAGGTGCCCAGCGCACCATTACATTATTCCAGTCAGCGCCCAGTTCTTCAGCAACAATCGTAGCAAGGCCGGTGGTCGTGCCCTGCCCCATTTCAAAATGTTTGGCGATAACCGTAATTGTACCGTCGGCGGCCACTTCAAGGAAATCTGCTGCATAAGGGCTCGCTGCTTTTGCCGCACCTGATACTATGCTTGGTGCAAGGCTAACCGTTAATACGCCTGCGGCGGCTGAAAGTATAAACTGCCTTCGGGTTGGCTGCGGCTGCGCACTATTTTTAGGAGCAAATAGATTTTTCATGATTTATGCCTCCATCTTTTCTGCTGCTAAATGAACGGCCGCACGAATACGCTGGTATGTGCCGCAGCGACAGAGATTGCCGTTCAGCGCTTCATCAATATCTTCGTCGGTTGGTTTGGGGTTCGAACGAATAAGTGCCGCCGCCGCCATTACCTGACCGGACTGGCAATAACCGCACTGAACCACATCAAGTTCACGCCATGCGGCCTGAACATTTTTAAAGGCACTATCTTCCTGCCCTTCAATGGTGCTGATCTCAACACCTTCTGCATCCTCGAGACGGAATTGGCACGACCGCATTGGCTCACCGTCCACAAGGATTGTACAGGCTCCACAGGAAGCAACACCGCACCCAAATTTTGTCCCTGTTAAATTCAGATGATCACGGATAACCCAAAGAAGCGGGGTATCCGGCGCAGCGTCTACTGAAACGCGCTGCCCGTTAAGTTTTATTGATGCCATGACATTCACCTAGCCGAGGGGTTGGACCTGAGGACTAGAGTATGGGTATTGACCATTGTTTTATTAATATTAAATATATAGAAACACTGTTTAGCTGTACTTAATAATAAATCGGAAATCAGCCTTATGCAAAAACAATGGCTTTCAAGCGTACCTATCTTTCTTGCAGTCGCTAAGCATGAAAGCTTCAGTAAAGCAGGTATTGAGCTTGAAATGAGCACTTCCGCCATCAGTCAGGCAATCCGCCAAATGGAGGATAGATTAGGCCTGCCATTGTTTTACCGTACAACACGAAGCGTAGCTCTTACAGAAGCAGGGCAAGCTCTACATAGAAGGCTTGCACCCGCAAACACTGAGATAGAACAGGCTTTTGATGAAGTACGTGCTTTTTCAGAAGCTCCCAGAGGCACGCTCAGGCTAAATATCCCAACAATGGCGGTTAGAAATATTATCGAACCTGTTGTGGTTCCCTTTCTTCAAACCTATCCCGATGTGGCATTGGATATCGGTGTGGAAAACCGCAACGTAGATATTATTGCCGAAGGATATGATGCAGGCATCAGATTGGGGGAGAGCGTTGAACCAGATATGGTTTCCGTATCATTATACGGCACCATTAATTCTGTTATTCTTGGCGCACCAGATTATCTGCGTAAACGCGGCATGCCCAAAACTATTGAGGATTTGCAAAAACACAATTGCATCCAGTTTCGCCACGGGCCAAATGGCCCGATATACCGCTGGCATATGACGGTGGAAGGTGAAGAAGTTCAAATCGATACCGCAGGTAACTTGATCGTTGCAGATGCTGCCATCGCCCTAGATGCTGCCAGTAAGGGGCTTGGGCTCTGTTACTATTTTGATTTTCTTGCCACTCCCTATCTGGAAAGCGGCAAGCTTGTTTCTGTTATGAATGACTTCAAAGTACCAGAAGAAGGCCCGTGCATCTATTTTCCACGCCGTGCACAGCAGAGCCAGAAATTACGTGTATTCATCGATTTCTTGAAGAAAAACAGCCAGCTTCTGCGCCGTGCCCGCTTCGCCTAATATTTACGAACCTGATCTTCATCAAGCTTTTGTAACGCATATCATAACTACTGACATTTTTTGTCAGCACCTATAGTTCATAAACCAATGTAGCAGAGAGGCTACAGATACAAAAAGCTGTGATGAACTGACAGTCTATAAACATCTGCCTCCTAATGTAAACTCATCTAATTGGATATGATATGACGAAAACAAATATTGGCCGCGGTATTTTAACGCTTATCGCTCTTTTCTTTCTTGGCAACGGGTTAATGGTTATGTTTGTTCCAAGCCTCGTACTTGATCATATGCTGCTTGGTTCTTTAAAATCAGTAAGTGAAATTTCAAGTGCCAGAGCCTTTGTCGGCGGCATGACAATAGCTATCTGGTCAAGCGTGTTATTAGGCGCCATCAAAGCCGATCGCCGCTATATCCATGTTGGTTTCTTTAGTCTGATCGCCGTTATTGTTGCACGATTAACTGGATATATACTGGATGGTTCTTTTCCTGAACTTCTCCAAATAACCGCCCCAACGGTATTCTTCCTTACTCTCCTGACCCTTGCCTACAAACTTATGACAGCTGAGGATCTTGAAAAACACATATAGCCTCTTGGCGCCCCATCCGCAGCCAGCAAACTACCGCTGGCAGAAGGGAGCTTGAGTGCGCCTCAACCTTGTTTCAATTTCCCTGTTACGACAGCAACTCAATAAAACAGGGATCACAATATGAAAAAATTCTGGCTCGTTGCCTTAACCGTTTTAGTGGGGACAAATATGTCCCTGCCTTCTTACTCAAGCGTCAAACACGATCAGCTAAAAACAACAATCATCAACTGGGCTGAAGAGCAAAAGTTTAATGGTGTATTTGTGGTGGGCATTGAAGGAGAGCCAGCGATTACTGTTACACGAGGCGTAGCAGATTTTTCGACAAAACGCCCTTTCACACAAGACACTGTTTTTCAAACTGGTTCCGTGGACAAATACCTTACGGCTATAGCTATACTCGCTATGCAGGATAAAGGCCTGCTTGATATTCATGCGTCTATCACTCGCTATTTGCCGGATTACAGATCAGACACAGGCGATAAGGTTACTCTTCATCATATGCTTATAAACCGTTCTGGTTTGCCCAATGACTATATGCCGCCTGTAGGGAAAATTCCAGCAGCCCTGAAGGCCAACCCAGACGCTACGATGCAATCACTCGGCTTCATGGATATGAGCCCGGAAGAAGGTGTAAAAGCCTACGGCAGCGGTGATTTAAAATTCACACCGGGTGAACGCTTCGATTATTCAAACACCAACTGGATTCTCTTACAGAATATCCTGCGCACCGTCAGCGGCAAAAGCTACGGTGAAGTGTTACAAGAGTATGTTTACGGCCCCGCTGGGATGGAAAATAGCGGTACCTTTGAAATTGATCTGAACGGCGCGATACCAAAAACCGTTGATATCGCTATTGGTTATAACCCTCGCGGCAAACGGCACGATGGGGATTACCCTTTCCCTTCCTTTGTGGGGCACGGTAGCTATATGGCTGCGGCAGACAGCGTCAAATTAATGGATGCACTTTATAACGGTAAACTTCTGTCGCCCTCTACGCTTAAAGAATTTAGTACCGTCTATAGCCCTGAGAAGCACTATGCCTATGGCGGCGGAGCTTATTCTGGAAGTGAAATGGATAATCAGTATCAGACAGAAAAACCGCTTTTCACCAAAATTGCGGAACGTTTTTCGCCGCAAAATGGCTCTAACGGGGCAACAAAAATCGCTTTCATTCATGCGATTGGCACACCTTATACAATAGCCGCCTTTTCAAACACGCCAACATATACGGGGAATGTCTACCGGTTTGCGGCAGAGGTTATTCTCACCCTACAAAACAAGAAATAAACTTGGCACGGTGCCTTAACCTACCCTCGTTAGAGCACCAGAATCGCATAAAGCAACGATCTATTTTTGCAAAATAAAACAACATTTTAGCGTTTCGCTAAGAGTGTTTTTCTACCTGTATTTTTTTATCCTTGTAAATCATATGGTTAACAAAAATTAACTTTGGCAAGCCTTATGCAATGTCTTCTCCATGAGATTTTGGAGAATTACAATGATCCCTCGCAAGGCCTTCACGTTATTAACCGCTTCACTGGCTCTCCTCGCAATGCCAGTGCTTGCGGGCGTGAAGGCCGATTATTCTGTTTCTTCCCCCCTTGAACCCAAAGTGATGAACGGAGAGAAAAGCTACACCTTTGATATCCGCAATAATCACACGTCGCCTATTGTTGTTAAACTCAGGATCAGGGAGCTAACCCAACGCAAAATAAACAGCCCACGCGAACCTGTTGCGATTAAAATGAATAAGCGTTTGCTGCTTATTTTGCCGCGGGAAATGAAAACGGTAACTGTTTCACTGGATAAATCCTGGGAAGGCGAAGACAGCCATAAATACCTGATCACGTCCTCTCTCGTAGGAGCAAAAGACAAGGATGGAAATAAGGTTAGGAACGCGCCTACCAAGTCACTCGTAAGCTTTATGGTACGCCCATCCTTCAAGGATGAAGAATTCCTGTTCGCTGATATTGTTGGAGATCTACTTGAACCGCCTACCCAGCTTACCTCCGCTGAAAGACGTCCAATATTCAGAAACCGCACTATCGCCTCAGAACCGCCAGAAGATTCTGACCTGATTTTCCCACCCGACCAGCGCCCGTAAGCATTATGCCAAGGCTTTCCTCACCTTCGGCATAATGCGCCTGCTGACGGGTATATATTCCCCGGTTTTTAAAAGCAGTTTCCCTGCCCCGTTTGCTTCTCGTTCAAGGGTTTCGGCATAATCTCCGTTCACGAGATAAGATCGGTGTACCTTCAAGAAGCTACCAGATAATTCATTTTCAAGTTCAGCAAGAGTATGGCTGCAAAGAATGGTTTTCCCGTTATTGCACTGAAGCTCTACGTAGTCCCGAGCCCCTTTGCAGTATGCAATATCGCTGGCACTTACCAGTTCCACTTTACCTTCATGGGATACCTTTATCCGGCGCGGATTAACCCGTTCATTTGCTTCATCCAGCATTTGCTGCAAGCGGTTAGCACGGGCTTGGTCTTCAGCCTGCTGCGCACGTTCAGCTTCAAGCTGCTTAATCTGCTGTGCAAACAGAAATATGAGAAGAGCTGCAACAAAATAATAGTAATAACGATCGAGAAAACCTGATGGCACCAAATGCACGCTGATAGTAAAAATCAGGAAAGCCACACCATATTTCAGCCCAGCCTGATCACCACGCCTGTATGCGCTGAAGCTCACCACCGCACCGATGATAGCCGCCGTCAGGAATACAGCAACAGATTTTGCATCAAACCCCGGAGCAACAAATGCGGGAATACAAAGCCCCAGCAAATAAACCAGCATCGACCGGGCTTGCCACTTAACCAAGAACCGCTGCACGACATGCATAAGAAGGCTGGCGGAAGCCGCAATGCCAAAAAACAGGATAGCCATCAGGCGAATATCATGAAACGGCCAGCTGTACGGAAAAAGCCCCCTGCTGATCTCACTGGAAAGCTGCCCAAGTGCGAAAAATGCCATCAAAGGCACCCATATCTGGGTTTTCGGGGTTTCAGAGCGTAGCGCCAAGAGGCCAAAATAAAATACACCAATCACCAACACTCCAAACGGGATGATAGATCCCGAATAACTACGGAGAATAATATCCGTTGGCTGCACATATTCAGCCACGCCGATACGGTGAATTGGCTGTACCAGCTTGATATAGCCGTGATAGCCAGACATCTCTATCACCAGCGTGTTTTTACCTTCTCTCAGGATACTGCGCGGCAGGTAAAAAACCGTATCCATTGGGCCTGTTTCTTCTTCCCGAAGTGAATGCCCGGGCTTTCCGCTTGCACCCACACGCACGCCGTTCATATAAAAAACAGCGCTGGCTTTACCAGCAAAATAAAGCCCCAATGGCTGGTCTGATGATAAAAGAGAAAGCGGTATATCAATATCGGCCTGCATCCAGAAATGCGTGCCTTGCGGGTCAACATCCCAGACATCTATCCGTTCACAGTCAGAGCTACTGAAATCTGGCCGTTCGGCGGTCTGGCAAACAATAACCGATGATCTGTCGATACTGTAAAAGGACTGCGCCTTCAGCGGCACACACGCACAAGCAAGCAACAGAATAATATATGTAAATACGCGAATATTCATAAGAAATACGCTAGCACCAAGCCCCAAAAAAAACCATTACCATTCGCAGAAGATACCCAACCGCTCGCAGATAACAGCGTGAAATAACAAGCATATTACGCAATCTCTATAGAGACACGACAACTAGCGAGGAAAACCATGCGTCCATATAAATCAATAATACTAAGCCTATCCACCATGCTCCTCACGAGCACCGCGTTGGCACAATATGACAGTGAAAAAGCAATCACCTTCGAAACCCGTGGCGGCGAAAGTTACGCAGCCTTTGAAGGTGAAATAAAAGTTCCTGAAAACAGGGCTAACAAAAACAGTAAAATGATCCCGGTGCGCTATGTGCGCTTCCCGGCAACGGGTGAGAAAAAAGGCCCACCTATCTTCTATCTTTCTGGAGGCCCTGGTGGCTCAGGCATCCAAACTGCAAAACACCGCCGCACAGCCATGTTTATGGCGCTTAGGGAATACGGTGATGTTATCGCCGTTGATCAGCGTGGTACAGGTGCCTCCAGAATTTATGATCAGTGCCGCTCAAACCAGATAGTGCCTGCCGCAAAGAAAACAAGCGATGAGGAATATCTCGGCTATTATCGCCGCGGCTTTATGGAATGTCTTGCCCGCTGGAAGGCCGAAGGCATTGATGTTGAAGGTTACACCACCACAGAAAATTCCCGCGATCTGGATGATCTCAGAAAGCACTTCGGCGCAGATAAAATGGTACTGTGGGGTATTTCTTACGGCAGCCATCTGGCTATGGCTACTATCAAGGAATTTGATGAACATATTGACCGTGTGATTATCGCGAGCGCAGAAGGCATGAACCAAACGGTAAAAATGCCAGCCCGGACAGATGATTATTTTAACCGTGTGCAGGAAGCTGTGAATACCCAGCCAGCAGCCAAGGCCATGTACGGCGATATCAAAAGCATGATCACCCGCGTACATGCGAAACTGGATAAGGAACCAGTGCTTCTAAAACTTCCGCAGCGGGATGGCAGCACCAAGGATTACATGTTCCACCGCAGGGATATGCAGCATCTGGCTTCAGGCATGGTTTCGGACCCCATTCACACCCGCGCCCTGCTCGCTATGTATAATGCGCTGGATAACGGTGTTACCGAACCGATTGCAAGCTTGATGGCCCGTTTCATAACCCCTGAAGATCCAGTAACCTATGATGTGATGTCATCGCTTATGGATATCGCATCTGGCATGACGGCAGACCGTAAAGCAGCCATTGCCGAGGAAGCACAAACATCGCTTCTGAAGGATTATCTGAATTTCAGTTATCACCTGGATGGCCTTGCGCCAGAACTGGATCTTGGCGATGGTTTCCGAGCGAAACCAGCGAGCGATATCCCCCTTCTTCTGCTTTCAGGTACCCTTGATGGTCGCACCTATATTGAAAGCCAGCTTGAAGCTACAGAAGAGATGAAAAACCGTACGGCGGTAACGGTGGTGAACGCGGGGCATAATCTCTTTATGCTCTCCCCAAAAGTGCAGGAAACCATCAACCTGTTTATGGAAGACAAACCGGTAATAGATACCACGATTGCGGTTGATTTGCCTGATATGTCAAAGACACGCTAAGCCCCATAAAACACAAAGGGAAAGATCACCATCTTTCCCTTCACACACCAGATTATCTAATCATCTCAATCAAAATCGGCCTTCTTTATATTCATTCGCCAGCTTGTCGGCAATCTCTTGAATGGCCTCTTCCCGCTTTGCCTTTTGGGCCCGTAATTCTTTGATCTTTTGGTTATACTTGATTAAATGGGATTTATATTCACCTGTACAAAGTTGATGCCCATAAACAGCGAAGTTCTTTTGCCTCAATAAAGTGCACCCACTTTCCCATCCTTTTTTACAGGCCTTCTTCTCGCTTTTTGGATATTGCTTTGCTGCCAACTTGGTATTGGCTTCATGATATCTCTGGTTCATAATACGGACACAGCGGTTTAAGTTTCCCGTTTCCATTTCTTCCCATGTGGTACCACCAATTGTATCAAATGGTTCATGTTTGTTGAGAAATATATAACGCTCATTGGTAACAGCTTCTAACTCCCGCTCAAAGCGCTGAAGCTCTTGCCTTATCGATCTAAGACCATTTACGTGCACCTCCCTGAACTGTTCCCAAAAGGTCTTTGCCTTACTATACAGATCAAGCGCTTCCTGATATTTGCTGTGAGTGTTATCAACCTGCGCAAAATACCGTTCAAGCGCTTCAAGAGCCGTATACGTTGCCGCGTCTTTAAGCTCTGCTTTCGCTTTATAAAACTCAATAATCGGTGGGAGCTTTATATCCATTCCCTCAAGGCGGAGAATAGCTTTTTGTACTTGAGACCACTCCCCTTTTTCGATTGAGGTTTCCAGCTTCCTTAAGGCTAAATCCAACTCCACTTCCGGCGGCAAGAAAACGTTGGCCTTCACCACGGGGGGCCACACAAAACCCAGCAGCAAAACCGCAGATACTGCAAACGTTTTCATTCCTTTAAAAAAAACCATCTTCATTCCCCCATTTCCCGTTACTGCGTGGGATTATACACTGCCAGTTCAGCTTACTTTATAGATTACCCAATCATCTCAATCAAAATCGGCCTTCTTTATATTCCCCTTCCAGCAGCTCTACAGTCTGTTGCATAGCTCCTTCCAGTTTTGCCTTTTTGTTCCGTAATTCTTTGATCTTTCTATTGCTATCAATAAGCCCGGTTTTAAATTCACCCGTACAGGCTTCATACCCATAAACAGCATCTTCCTTTTGCTTCAATAAAGAGCATGAGTGATACCACCCTTTTTTACAGGCCTTCTTCTCGCTTTTTGGGTACTGCTTTGCTTCCAGCTTGGTATTGGCTTCATGATATCTCTGGTTCATAATACGGATGCAGCGGTTTAAATTTCCCGTTTCCATTTCTTCCCATGTGGTACCGCCAATTGTATTGAACGGGAAATTAACGTTCATGTATATTTGGCGAAGTTCGATCTCTCTAAGTAGCTTTCCTTCAACATCTTGAAGCTTCCATTTCAACTCATTCGCATCTTTTTTAAATTTCGCCCTTGTTTTCAACCAGAAGGCCTTTGCGGTACTATACAGATCAAGCGCAGCGGTATACTTGGCATGTGAGTTATCGACCTTGGAAAAATAACTCTCAAGAGCAAGAAGCGCCGGGAATCCATTACTCTTTTCCACCCAGGTTTTAGCTTTATAAAAATCCATAACTGGCGGTAGTTCTATCCCTAAATTATCAAGCCGGCCGTAAAGAACTTTTTGCGCTTTCTGCCAGTCCCCCTTTTCAATCGCGGTTTCCAGTTCTCTGATCGCCAGATCAAGCTCCACTTCAGGCGGCAGTTGTGCTTGGGCACCCATTGGTGCAAGCATGAAAAGTAAAATCAGAGCGCAAAATTGATAGTTTTTTAAATGTGCTTTGGCCCGTTGAAGCAGCATAAATATATCCCCCGTTTAGTAGCTTTATCCACCTCACCTATCCCCAAAAAACATTCGCATCATTTTCCGTTACTGCGCAATATATTTTCTAATTTTGGCTATGGTTTAGCCGATTATTGGAATAAAACTTGAACAGAAGATGAATTTATTATTCAACATTAGGCAGTCAGTAGAATGGTAGCTTCGTGGCGTTTTAAAATGGGCTTCAATTATGGGGAATAAAATTGTGGGTATTTTGAATTCCGGCTTGCGCCGAGTGGCACTTATGACGTTGGCGCTTTCTACAGCTCTCCCGGCACAAGCCCAATATCCGTTCGAAACCACCGTAGAAAAAGAAGAAGAACGCTTTCAAGCGATCATCAAAAACCATTCCGGGAATGCGAGCTTTGAATTTATTCAAGGCGTTACCCTTGAAGTACAGTGGTGGGAGCTTCTTGGCGAACCAGTTAATTATTATAAACTCAAGTGGAACAGGGGAACGAACTTTCAGCTACCCAGTGGCACCACTTGGGATGATCTCTCAGAATACCCTGATCTTCTTCGCCGCTTTGATGCCATGAAGCCTCTGAGCTTTGAGTTTGAAATAGATTTTGAACTGAAAGACATGAAGCCAAATTGCGGCCCGACAATTATGGATACCGTTACCTTTGCCCGAGGCTCACGGTTTGTGAACAGCACAAAACATTTGCTTATTGGCAAGAACGGTGAAGTGCAATCAAGCCTCAGCCCCGGTAGCGGTTCGTGGGCTGATTTCGCCACATGGCTGAATGATGATACATATCCACCGGAAGTGGTTAAAAAAACCTTCGTTTGCGCAACAACCCTTACCCTTTATAAAATTAACACCCTGAAAGCAGAAATTCCTGAACGGGAAATTGCGGCTATTGATGCGGCCTATGCCAAACGCGAAAAAGAAAAAGAGCAAAAAGCCGAAGAAGAGAAAAAGAAAAAAGAAGACAAACTTAAAGATTTGGCTGCCCGCCTGAACGGCGAAAAGAAAGCACCAGCACCAGATAGCAGCGCAGACGGCATCACTGGCAGGCTTTTAAACGCAGAAAAGAAACTGGAAGCCCGGCTGGAAGCAGAACGCAAAGCCCGCGAGGAAGCAGAGCGCAGACGCCTTGAGGAGGAACGCCGCAGGCGGGAAGAAGAAGAGCGCCGCAAACGCGAAAGAGAGCAGCATATTAAGGACTGTACAGAATCTTATTACACAACATGGGATTACGGTAATAACAGATGCAAGAAACTGGAATTAGCCAAGGAACCCCACGCTGAATTTGGCACTAATTATGCCGCAGGCGGTGCCGGGGTACATGTGTTTGATTTTGACGGCCGCCCAAGAGCGGGGAGCCAACTTTATCTATCTTATAATATGAACAGTGTACCTGACAGAATTATCGTTATCTTTATTGATGGCGGGCAGGAAAATGTTGTTTACGATTCTGGTATGATAGGTGGGAGCTACGCGCGCATATTAAAGCCCTTCAAAGGTCAGAAGGTGAAAGTAATTTTAACTGGCAGTGAAAACGGCACCGCTTGGAATTTCTCAATCTCAGAACAATAACGAGAGCGAATTACGTCCCTCAATTTAACACTGGAAAAGCCAAGCTGGTTTCTATAAAGGAGGAAGTCCCAACTTTGTGGAAACAGGCAGGTTCTTCCAGCGTTCCAAATTAACAAAATCCGGACACCCTAAATCACCCGAATAACGTGCCAGCCTTGGCGCGCCTAACTGCTTTTTTTGAAGGAAAAACGGATGGACGGCATTCATAATCTGTGGCTTTTTATAGTATCTGGTTTGCTACTAAACATGCTGCCGGGGCCAGATTCACTGCTTATTATCGGTCGCAGCGCAAGTCAGGGGTTTAAGGCAGGTTCCGCTGCTGCACTCGGTATTGGTACAGGAACACTTATCCATATTTTCGCCGCTGCCTTCGGGCTTTCAGCCATTCTGGCAACATCAGCGACCGCATTTACCATCATCAAATATATCGGTGCTGCTTACCTGCTTTATATAGCGATTTCCATGCTGCGCACCAGCGGGGAAAATACGGAAACAGAGCGGAAATTCAGCACCAGCGTTGTCTATGGCCGCATTTTTAGGCAAGGTTTTCTAACCAATATTTTAAACCCGAAAATCGCGCTCTTTTTCCTTGCTTTCATGCCGCAGTTTATTGACCCCGCTGTTGAGGATAAAGCGCTTTCCTTCATCATTCTGGGGCTGATTTTTAACATCAACGGCATGCTGTGGTGCCACTTCCTTGCAGTGGTTTCAGCGTACACAGGGAAAAAAGTGAAACAGAATAAAAAAATCACCCAGTTCCTCACTTGGGGGGCGAGCGGGCTCTTTGGATATTTCGGTATTCGACTGGCGTTTGTTGATTAAAAAAAAGACAAGCTGGCCCGGAACACCAAGCCTGCCTCTTTTGGTTTTAAGGCGTTGGGGCGCCTTTCACATCTTTAATACGGCCTTCTTTGCTCATAATCACAAATACCACCTGTGCCGTTTCAGGGTGGCGTACCCGTACAATGATTTCTTTTTCAAGCTTCTGGTAGATGCTGGCATTCTCAGATTTAATTGCATTCCAAGCTTTGCCGAGTTTACCCACTTCAAAACCCATATCCTTGAACGTCATCTTACGCAGAGTGATTTCCGCGATTGATTTGGCTTTCTTATCCGAAATTTCACCGTGCCCATCATGCGCGAACGCAGTGAATGAGAGAGTGATTACCACCAAAAGGGCTGTGATAAATTTAGTCATCTTTTGTATCTTTCTTTTGAATTATTGCTTAAGGGCGTGAGAGCTATAATCGCCCTTCACAATCAACTGCACCTGAACAGGTGCATCCGTTTCATTCTTGAAATACCAACCGTGGGAACCAGCAAAAGGCGTTGTAAAACTACCCTTCATCTCGCTGGCGGTCGTGATGGTGAAACTTTCATAATAGCCTGTGGTATCGCCCTCCGGTTCACCGTGAAGATCATGGTAAAGAGCCGTGCCATCAGTCAGCCATTCATACTCAAGCTTGGCGTACTGGTTCATGATGAACTTATATTCGATGCCTTTGTTAGCGGGCACTGTGATAAGGATTGTTTCACGCTCACCTGTGGAAGCATTGTCAGCACTCACTGGCACCTCAGCAGGCTCGCTGAACACCGTTAAGCCAAGCTTGCCACCAATTCCGGTTGGATCGATATTATATTCTGCAGGTAGAATGATAATAAGAAGCGCCACCGCTGCTAGTAAAGCAGAGAAAATGGTTGCCTTCATGAGTGACTGTGTTGTCATATTTTCTTGCATGATCTTCTCCTTAAGAGACAGCAAAGCCGACAAGCTGGTATCCCATAAGCATGAAACCAGCGCTCATCAGCAGCGTATTAGTGGTGGTGGAAAACTTCAGGAAACTTTTATGCCTGCGCCAATAGCTGATGATCAGCAATATAAAGGCCAGAGCTGTGAACTGCCCCAACTCCACCCCGATATTGAAAGCAATCAGGTTGGTGAAAAGGCCATCCTGCGGCAGAGAAAATTCCTGAATTTTTGTGGCTAGCCCAAACCCGTGGAACAGGCCAAAGATCAGCACAGCGATTTTAGGATTAGGCGAATGCCCCAACAATCGCTTGAAACCACCAAGGTTATCAAAGCCCTTATAAACCACTGAAAGGCCAATTATGGCATCAATGATATGCGCATTCACGCCTACATCAGCGATTACACCAAAGAGCAACGTTAATGAGTGCCCAATGGTGAACATGCTTACGTAAAGGAGAATATCTTTCGGCCTGTACAGAAAGAAGATAACCCCCAAAAGGAACAGCAGATGATCATATCCTGTGACCATATGCTTCGCCCCGATATAGAGGAACGGAATAAACTGCACACCGGTGTTATTCTCGAGAAAGACCCGAGTTTTATCATCAACACCGTGTGCGAAAGCCATCTCCGGCACCATAAGAACAGCAAGCAAAACAAGCAGCCCCATATGCCCAAACGGCTTTAAAGAGTGTATAAATTTCATACTCACTCCATCACAAATATCCACACACACAGGAAAGCCCTGAGCATACGGAAATTCAAATATCCATGCAGCGTACCAACGCACACTGCGATCAAAAACATAACTGCCAGCCCGAGCCATGAAAGGACCAGCAAACCGCAAGGCGGCTATATCAAGGGAGGAGGAACTGGTGGCCCGTTATGAACCGAAACTATGCTGCCCTCTGGTATGGCTTCATAGACGGAAGCGTTCCTGAGCAATGAAATAAACTCTTCAAACTGGGGGAAGGTAAACACACTGAGAAGCGCGTGAAAGCCAGCATGTGCACTTATGCTTTCTTCTGTATCGTGGCCCATATCATCATGATGGTGATGATCATGCGATACCTGCTCTATCTCAGCGCGGGCGTGATGTTCCAGATGCTGATGATCGCCATCAAACACAGCTACATCCACAAAGCGGATGAATACCATGAGACTAAAAGCAAGAAGGCTCATCAATTTATAAAGGGAACTATCCATCACACTCTACGTTCAAGTATCACTGCATGTATTTATAATCCGAAAGCAAACCAGTGCAATGCCAGCAATCGCAATAATGTGATATAGCTTAAAACTGCGGGGGTAGCTCGTATTTTTGTAATTATCGCTACAAAATTAACATTCCCCTATTGCAGCTTCCCGTTTCTGCACCAATGTTATTGGCCTGTATGGAATAAAACTCTGAAGGATTTTGGATATGGCACAGGAACTTTCTGATTACACCCCCGATGAAGTCTGGACATGGAACCAGGGCAACGGTGGTAAATTCGCGAACATTAATCGCCCCATCTCTGGTGCAACAAAAGAGCAAGACCTCCCGAAAGGTGAGCATGACTTGCAGCTTTATTCACTTGCGACACCAAACGGTGTGAAGGTTACCGTGCTTCTTGAAGAACTACTGGAGCTTGGCAAGCTGGATGCAGATTATGACGCATGGCTTGTGAACATCTCTGAAGGTGATCAGTTCGGTTCAGGTTTTGTAGGTGTAAACCCAAATTCCAAAATCCCAGCACTTCTGGACCATTCAACAACACCGGCAACACGCGTGTTTGAAAGTGGTTCCATCCTTATGTATCTCGCGGAAAAGTTCGGTACCTTTATGCCCGAAGATCATAAAGCCCGCACAGAATGCATAAACTGGCTTATGTGGCAAATGGGTAGCGCACCGTACCTTGGTGGCGGCTTTGGTCATTTCTATGCCTATGCGCCTGTGAAAATTGAATATGCGGTTGATCGTTTCTCAATGGAAGTGAAGCGCCAGCTTGATGTGCTTGATAAGCATTTGGCAGACAACACCTATATGGCTGGTGATGAATATTCCATTGCTGATATGGCGATCTGGGCATGGTACGGCATTTTGGTAATGGGCAAGCTTTATGACGCTGCCAAATACCTTTCTGTACATGAATATACAAACGTGGTGCGCTGGGCAGAGGCAATTGCTGCCCGCCCTGCCGTGAAACGCGGTATCAAGGTAAACCGTGTGTGGGGCGATGAAGCGGATCAGCTTCCAAACCGCCACAGCCGTGAAGATTTTGAAAAGCTTGCGAAGGCAACAGCCGCAGAATAACCCCCTCGTGCCGCATCAATTCTACTGGTGCGGCACCGTCCTACCAAGGCTATTCAGCCTCGCCAACAATCTCTCTAAAATGGACCTCAGTCCAATCTTTGATTGCCTGAATAAGTGGCAATAAATCACGCCCCAAAGCTGTTAATTCATACTCCACCCTTAAAGGCATTTCGTCATAAATTTGGCGGGTGATTAATTTATCCTGTTCCAGATTCCTTAGCGTCTGAGTAAGCATTTTCTGCGAAACACCTTCAATCCTGCGCTTAAGCTCCCCAAATCTTACTGGTCCTCCTTCCAGAGCAACAATAGCCAACATGGTCCATTTTTCTGCAAGCCTAACAAGTACTTGCCTTGATGGGCAGCGCGCGACAAAAGCATCTGGCTGTGCATCAGCTGGAAAAATCTCCATAGTTACTCCTGGGTACCTAATTGATAATAGAAACTACACTACATACCTTCAGCCGTGAATTCAAACACGGAAGGAATGAGTTATGAAAATTGGTATTATTGGCGCAGGTAATGTTGGCTCCCGCCTCGCAGCCCTAATCAGCGCAGCAGGACATGAAGTGGTTGTAGGCAACCGGAATGGTGATACACCGATTGAAGCGGCAGTAAAACACGGCGATATTATCATTGTGGCTATTCATTATGCCGCTACTGTAGATGTACTCCCCAAGTATGCAGGTCAACTGGAAGGAAAAATTCTGGTGGATGCCACTAATCCACTGAATGAAGATTGGTCCCCCATGTTGCTTGGTGAAACATCATCCGCAGCAGAAGAAACTGCAAAACTGGTGCGGGGCGTAAAAGTAGTGAAAGCCTTCAATACAATCTTTGCAGATGTAATGACAGCAGAACACCAGAACAGGAACGGCAATCTTACCACTGCTTTTGTGGCATCAGATGATCAAGGCGCGATGGAGCAAGTGGCAAATCTAGCGGCAAGCATGGGCTTTGCCCCTGTTACCATCAATAAGCTTTCGGCTGCACGTTATCTGGAAGCTGTTGCACATCTGAACATTGAACTAGCGGTTGGCCAAAGCGGCGGAACAAACGCAGCCTTTATTTACCACTGCGGGTAAATAAACAGGGCCAGCTCCCCAAAGCTGGCCCCTCCCCTCGCTCGTGCTTATTCTTTTAATCTGCGATCGGTTCAACACTTTCATATTCAATCAAAATATTACCAGCCATTGGTGTGAACTGATTAACTTTGAAAGGAATACGCAAACCATTCACATCACGGTAATCACTGAATGTGGTTTCAAACGGGACTGGCCCTGTAAGCTGATTAACAACCCGGCCTCTTGCCCTTAGAACATCACCTGTTTGGGCATCCAGCATTATGCGCACGTCAGGCAAACCTTCTTTCTTCAGGCGAAGTGCCAGAACTTTACGCCCCTTATGCTCACGCTGCCCAACAACCAACACCTGATCATAATATGTTGCCCAATCAAGCCCCGCGAGTGGGTGATCACGTCTTATTTGCGTTTCATAAATCCCTGTCAGGTTTTGTTTATCACCAAGGTTATCCATGAATGCCTTTTCAGGATTTACAACGGTGTGAATTTGGCCGTAATCCCCAAAATCCACATGCTGTTCGAAGCTATCTTCGTTTGGAACGATATTTTCGAGAGTGCCGGAAACACCAGCCTGCTTCATGGTAAGTGTTCCCTTGAAACGGAACCCACCAGCTTTTTGGAAAGCCGCAACCTGCTCCTTAACTTTACGGAGTTTCGCAATGTCATCAACGGTAGGTAACTGTGGACCAGCTTCGGCCTTGTTTGCCCGAGTTGCTTCCAGCGCTTTCCGTTCACCACGGTAAATAGCCAGTTTTTCTACGGCCCCACTATCGCCCACTGTAAACTTTGCACTAAGCTGTGGATTAACCCGGAACTGACGGTGGCCTTTTTCATCAGGCAAATGAAGTTCATAAACCATTTCACCCGGCACATCGATCGCGAGCCTGTTATTCACGATTTGCGCTTTAATTGGCGCTGGCAGGCGGCCTGCCTCATAATCTCCAACAAACGGTTGAAGTGTTTCAATATCCACTTCCGCCTTAACAACCACACCCTTACGCGGCAGCTCAAAGGTCATGCCGTTCTGGTACATCTTCAGTTGGTTCGCCTTGCCGTTTTCGGCACCGTCAAATGAAACCGCAACCTGATTAGTAATCACAAAATAGCGTTTACCTTCTTCATCAGGCGCCTTCAGTTCAAACACCTGTTGGCCCGGAACATCAACAGCCAGACGGCCATTCTGTTCCTTCACCGTGAAGGTTGCATTATTGAACGGGCCAAAATTCGCCGTATATTCACCAATGAAAGTATCAAAGCTTTCGCTGGCACCATCCTCTGCTTCCTCGCCTAAAAGCGTGTCCCATACAAGCGGCATAGAACCTTGCTGCAAAGGGCTTGCGGTTACGTTTGCAAGCAGTACAAAACCCAGATTTTCTTCCGGCATCAAAGCAACCTGAGCCGCATATCCCAGAATATTGCCGCCGTGTTCAACAATCTTCTTGCCTTCCCATTCACGTAGGAACCAACCAAGGCCGTATGTTGCACCGCCGCCTACCTGTATCTGAGTATTCCACATTTCACCATACTGCGCATCGCTCAGCAGTTTTTCACCTTTAAAGGAGCCCTTATTCAGGTGGAAACGTACCCAGTTTGCCATATCAAGCACATTGGAGTGAATGCCGCCCGCTGCACCAATGTTATCTGTGTTTTTGCGCTCAAGCAGAGTGTAACTGCCCGTATCTTCATTCCAGCGGTATCCCTTGGCATGGGTCCCTACTTCATCAACACGCGCATCCCGCGATGTAGTGCTATCCATATCAAGCGGTTCAAGAATACGGGTTTCAAGAAGTGTATCCCAATCATGAGCGCCTACAGCTTTCGCAGATGCCATGCCAGTTGCCACATACATTACGTTGTTATAATTAAACTGCTTGCGGAATGGTGTGAGCGGTTCTGCATCAAGGGATTCCCGCATCATAGCTTCACGACCAACTTTACCGCTAGCCCACAAGATATCATTCCTTGAAATACCACTACGGTGGGAAAGCATATCCCGGATTGTCAGGTCACCCTCAGCATCTTTAAGCTGCGGTGTGAACCAAGGGATATACTTGGTTGCAGCATCATCCCACGTTAGCTTACCTTCATCCGCCAGCATGCCGACAAGAGTTGAAGTAAATGCTTTAGATGTAGAACCAATGCCAAACACCGTTTCTGGGGTTACGGCTGTGCCAGTTTCCAGATCACTTTTCCCGAAACCACGCGCCATGATGATTTTATCATCTTTAATGATGGCCACTGCCATACCGGGGATATGCAGTTCCTGACGTTTTTCTTCAAGCGCTTCAGCAAGCTTCTCAAGCCGTATATCAAAATTTACATCATCTGCCACTGAGGCGACGGTCATTAGGGCGGAAACTGCCACTCCCGTTAATGCACGGAGTATGGGCTGTTTTATATTGGTTTTCTTCATAAGCTGTCTCACAATCTTTCAAGGCCCACAAACAACTACAGGCCATTATTATCCTTGAAATCCTGCCCCTCTATTTCCACATTGGTTTAGGGAATTTATATCAGATTCTTGCGCAAAACGTTTGAAACAGGTTGTCTTGAAATGAGGTCACCATGAAACATGATAGCCATACAGCTTTTCTTGAAGCTGCGACCAATGTAGCCGAACATACTGGCAAAGGTGCAGACCTGCCAAAGGCTGCGCTTTGGTCAGTGGATAGAAACAGCATCAGTTATAAAAAAGACGGCTATCATACCCTCAGCCTTTATCTTAAAGGCGGCGAAAACAGTTACCGCCACGATCAGGCTTCAAACAAAGGGCAAGTGGGCAGGCTGTGTATCATGCCAAAAGGGCAGGAAACCAGTTGGGAAATTGTCGGGCCTATTAACTTTGCACATCTGTATATTTCCGATGAACAGTTGGATTTCTTCACCAGCCGCACGCTGGAACGGGATAGCAGGCTGATCAACCTTAAAGACACAGTTTATGAGCAAGACGAAATACTGCGCACTTTAATGCTAAAGCGCCTAAAGCTGGACCATGAAGGAGCAGCTACTAGTTTGCTGGCAAAAGAAGAAGCCACCAACGAAATTCTCTATAGGCTTACCACCAACCACTGCAGTGGTGCGGTTCAGGGTTCCACACTCAAAGGCGGACTTTCTTATATACAGTTGAAGAAGGTGATGGCTTTTGTTGATGAAAGCACATGTGCAACCCCAAGCCTTGAAGATATGGCTGAAGTTGTTGGTCTAAGCCCCTTTCATTTTGCTCGTATGTTCAAGAAAAGCTGTGGTCTTTCGCCCGCCAGTTTTGTTATGCGCCACCGCCTGGAAAAAGTGAAAGACCTTCTGGTAAATTCAGATAAATGTCTCGCATCCATCAGCGCAGTCACTGGCTTTGCTCAGCAAAGCCATATGACCGAACGTTTCAAACGCTATACAGGCACTACACCTGCAAGGTGGCGTAAGGGAGCCTAAGCCCCCTCTTCCACCGCAGCCAAAACAGATCTCTTATCCTTATATTTTCGCCATTCGAATGCAGACGCTGTAGCGAGCACAAGCATCATCATAGCACTTGCTTCAGGCCCGTACTCACCACCCGTTAGCCATCTCGGCTGGCCTTCAACAGCTTGCAGGTCTGCCACAATCGGCACCGTTCCCAGATCAATCCCCGTAGTTGCGAGGCCAAAACCCGTAATGAAAAACCAGTTCCAGCCAGCATGCCATGCACCAGCACGCCATACGGAACCATCATTCATCACCATCAAGCTTGGATATAGGGAAAACAGGAACATTCCGATAAAATAGATGCCCGTATCAAATGCTGTGATACTGGCAAAATCTACCCCCGGCAGATGAAGTAGGATAAAAAGCGCGGCGTTAACGGCGATACCAATTACCAAGCCGTATTGTTCGCTCAAACGGCCAAACAGCCACCCTCTGAATATCAATTCCTCTGTGCTTGACTGGATCATAAAACCGCTGAGCAGCAGTGTGACGATAACGATGCCTTCAAAACCGATCCGGCTATCAATCTCAAGCTCGTAGCCGCCCAATATATATACAAGCCCCACAATAGAGCCTGACATGAAAACGCCAAAAAACAGCCCTTTCAACACTTCACCAACTGGCTTGCCCTTCAGGCTTAAGCCCATGCCGGCCATACTCCGGCCTTCAAACAGTTTTACCCACAGGGTAAGGAGCAGCACCATTGCGCCAAAACCCGCAAAGAGCATGTAAAGAATTTCAGGGTAACTCTCCAGCCGCTCTTTCGGGATCAAACCAGTTTCTATAACCGGTACAAAAGCAATTGCCTGACCAAATCCGATAATTAGAAGCGCAAGAAGTGGTGTGATCCACGGCCAGCTTTTTCTTTTGAAGCTTAATTCCTGTGGAAAGAGAGGGTATTTTTCAAACATCGCTGTTGACCTTATTTTTTATTATATTCTCCTTGTTCTAGGCGACATACCCGATCCAGATATATCATAATCTTGCGCTAAAATGGTTTGCCCAACATTTTTGAATAGGCCCTTAAACTATGAGTGAATTGACTTCCCCGAAATCGGCCATAGTTTCATATGCATTCAAATAATCATGTGGGATATAATTATGTTCAGTCACATTATGCTCGGCGCGGATGATATGGAAAAATCGCGCAAATTCTATGATGCCATTATGGAAGTGCTTGGCCACAAACCAGGTGTGATGGATGACAAAGGTCGTTGTTTTTATATGGAAAAAACAGGCATTTTCTCTCTTAGCGTACCAATTAACGGCGAACCAGCATCTGGCGGTAACGGCAGCACGATTGGTTTCGTTGCAGAAAACCCTGAAACAATTGATAAGTGGCACGAAGTGGGCCTCGCAAACGGCGGTACAACACTTGAAGACCCTCCGGGTGTGCGTGAAGGCGCTGGCGGCAAGCTTTATCTTGCTTACCTTCGTGATCCAGGCGGCAACAAAATCTGCGCGCTACACAGACTGGCGTAAACGAAATCGGGCCTAGCATAACTGCGAGGCCCGTTTCAGAGATCGCGAAAGGCGAAACCTATCTCAGGTTTTCGCCTTTTTCTTTGAGGGCTTTAATCAGTTCGCTTCGCAATCAGCTGATCAAGACGTTCCTCTTCCACATCCAATTTAATTTGTACCCACAACGGCAAATGGTCAGACAATTCATAGGTAAAAGCAGCCTTATCCATATTTTTGTATGGTTTAAATGCTTTGTGATTGCCGCCATAAAAATCCAGCACGCCGCCATGTTCCGAAAAAACATTCTTCGTATATTTCGGGTGATGCAAAATCTGGTCATACCGCTTATTGCCCGCCAGATTTGTTCCGTAATCGGCTTCCAACAAACTTTTAGGCGCCTGCAAACCATATTGGGCCACAGCCTTATACATATCGTGGGTAAAGGAAGGGATATTGAAATCCCCGATGGCAATCACATCCCTATCCACCCTAAATTCATCTTTCTGGTACGTCTGGATATATTTTGCCAGCTGCTTTAACTCTTCTGTTCGCCCTGCATTGGTGCCCCACTGCAGGTGCACAGCAAGAAGCACAAAATCGAAATTTCCTGCCTTAAAAGAAGCCATATAAGGGTTACGCCACCAGTTGAACTTAGGCTCATAAACCCCTGTTGTTCTATTTTTCTTTCGCGGGGTATCCGGTTCGGCAGCAAGACCTGTGAAATCAGCGGCTCTACGGTCGTATACAAAAGCAATACGTTCCTTATTGCCTCCCCAATCCGTTATATAATCAGAGAAAACCACATCCCAGAACGGGCCCAAAAGATCGAGCACATATTTAAGTTCAGAGATATTTCGCCTTAGCTCTGTTACAGCAATAACATCAAACTGGTTGAATATCTCCGCAATACAGTGGAGCGAAAAGCGTTTGCGCTTCTTTTGCCCCCAATGACGGATATTCCATGTGGCGATATTCAGTGTTTCATCAAGCTTTGAACTTGGAATTTCAGCTCTGGCAATACGTTTTCTGAGCAGCTTGATACCTTCAAGTTCTGACAGGCTGAGTTTCGAATGGTCCATTTCCCATCTCCCCAAATAGAAAGGAAACTCCGAACAAATGCTAATTTTAGGTGAATAGTGCAATTAATAAAATATACGGTTCTCCATAAAGAACCAGTGAAATCTTTATCGTGCTTGAACTCTGAATAATGGCAGTTGATATGATGCTTTAGATTACGGCCTTTTCAATACCCATATGCACCATCACCAGAACTTTACTACCGCTCAAACAAAAAACAGGGTTAGCATATGTAATTATATAACATGCATGATGGAGGGGTGAACGTGTGTGATGAATTAACGGAAAAAGATGCAGAGCGTTTCCTTGCAAACCGCGACACTATAAACAGGCGAGATTTTGGCAAACTGGGCACAGCGGCACTCCTTACCGCAATGGTGCCAAAAGCCACATTCGCTGATGCTGTTACTGAAACAACTGTCCAGGTAACAATGCCTGATGGTATCGCAGATTGTTATTTCGTGCATCCATCCAGCGGCAAACACCCTGGCGTTCTTATGTGGCCTGATATCAAAGGATTACGTCCCGTCTATCAAGCTATGGCCAAACAACTGGCAGAAGCCGGATATTCCGTACTGCTGGTAAACCCATATTACCGCGATGCAAAAGCCCCTGTGGTGGACCCAAGCGCCAGCTTTAGCGATGACGGCATACTGGATTATTTAAGAGATCTGGCGTGGAAACTCACCCACGAAGTCGTCACTTCAGACGCAAAAGCCTATATCGATTTCCTTGATCAGCAGGCCAGTGTGGACCCTGAACGTAAGATCGGCACCATGGGTTACTGTATGGCTGGTGAACTTGTGGTGCTCACCGCTGCTGCCGTGCCGCACCGTGTTGGGGCCGTCGCTTCATTCCACGGCAGCCGCAGCATGGTAACAGAGGGGCCAAACAGCCCTCACCACCTCATATCAAAATCCTCAGCACCCGCCCTTCACGCGGTCGCAGAAAATGATGATGAAAGATCACCAGAAACCAAAGAAATCATAAGGGCAGCTTATAAAGCCGCTGGTATTCCCGCCGAAATTGAAGTCTATGAAGGCACCCTTCATGGTTGGTGCACACCGGATTTCCACGGATACCATAAAGAGCAAGCCGCCAAGGCATGGACCCGTCTTCTGCATCTGTTCAGCGAAACACTGACTTGAGGCGCCTCATATAGAGGTATAATAAAAAAACTTAAACGGTGGTCGGTACTGGGCTCGAACCAGCGACCTCTTCGATGTCAACAGAACACTTACGAGCTATATGAAGTTTATCCATATAGTCAAATAACCTGACATTATGATGTAGCCTCACCATCCTTGCGAACAAACAGTGAGGCTTTATTCATTAAATTAAGTATTGTACTGAATCTAGATCAGCAATTTCTAATCCAGCTAATGTTATCGAGCCATCACCTGTATCTATAACAACGCCATTATCGCTATCTGTAGCTGCGTTTATGATATCGTCTACATTGTCAAATACTGAAGATACTTGATTTAAGATAAGAATATCAGTTTCAACATCGAAATTGGTAATGGTATCGTCTCCGTGATTTCCTGAGAAAATAAATATATCAACTAAATCATTGCCTTGATAATTGGTGCTAGAACTATCAATATCAACAGTAATTGTCGCTACTTGATTAGCAGCATATGCGAAAGATACATCTGCAACGTCATGCACAACGCCCCCAGTTGTTGTGTAAGTGCTAACATTATGAACTATGTTACCTTCTACTTCCTGTTCGGTAGAAGTCAGGGTTAGGTCAATTGAAGTTATACCGGCTTCCTCTAATGTAACCAATTCACCTTCATCAGATACTCCATCTTGATTTAAATCTTGCCAGACATAGAACGATCCATATTCATCATCACCGACACCAAATACACCATCATCGTTAGTGTCAAATGCTCGTAGTCCTTCGAGGTCAGTTCTAGCGCCTTCAAGGTATGATACGAAGGAGATTTCACTTAATTCTGAGATAATCCCATCACCATTGACATCATACGCTAATAAGCCATCATCAGGGGCTACCCATCCAGTAAGATCCGGATCACCATCGCCATCAAAATCAAATCGCGCGGTAGAATTGAAAATTGATACCAATTCCACACCATCACCGTCCAAGTCCAAGGCTATGGGTCGTTCAAATATAATTTCTTCAACGCTGGTACTGCTTCCTGGTCTATTATTACCAGCAAAACCGCCGCCAATAACCCCGCCGCTTTCACTGCTGGAACCTATATCAACTCCCGCATCCTGATCGCCACCTTCCGCACCACTATTATTTTGCTCTTGCTGTTCCTGTTCTTCTTGTTGCCTACGTGCTACTTCTCTTTCACACTGCATTAAGGCGCCCCTAGTATCAAAATATGAATAACCAGCGAGACCTAAACCTATTACTGCTACACCAACACCAATAGGACCAGCGCTACCTGATGCAAACACTCCAACTTCGGCCGTTGCTAAACTTGCGGCAGCTAAGGCAAAGGCAACTTCTTCTTCATGACAGGGATTTTCAGGCATTATTACTTCCCTTTTCCTTTTCTTTCTTCCTTCTTTCACGGATCATACTGATGTTAATAGCAAGCGATAAAAGAACGGTGATAAACACAATATAGGAAGAATAGCGTGATAAATCTGATGGAAAAAAGGTCAGATATAAAAACAAAATCAATCCCACAACAAAAAATAAAATCAGAACTAAGCAGAACGAATTTATGTGGTTTTTTTCTAAGTAACCCATGTCTTATTCCTTCCCTTAATGCATAAAAAAGTTTATGCAAAACAACCAATAACAATCTATAATTGCAGATGTAAAGATGATACTTTAACGCGATTATCACAAGCTAGTGAGGTGTTTTACATCAACAGTAGTCAAGTGGCCATTTAGCCTACTAAAATCACCGATTTGCGCCCGGATTTAAAATCCAATAAAGCAACATAAAAATAATAAAATACTTATTTTTCAATGGTTTAAATGGTGGTCGGTACTGGGCTCGAACCAGCGACCTCTTCGATGTCAACGAAACGCTCTACCAACTGAGCTAACCGACCTGATATCATGGTGAGAGCCGCATCTGATAGCGCGGCTTTCTTTTTGTATAATTCCCAGTCACTTTGGGCGCAAGTCTCTTTTATTTTTCACATGCTTAGCTTGGGGATGACAGAACAGGGAAAAACAAGTAGCCTGAAGCCATGACAGTTTCACCGCAACATCCGGCCTTTGTTCTTATACCGCCTGAAGACCAGCACACGGCTTTTGTGTTCGCAGCGCCCCACAGTGGGCGGCTGTATCCTGAAAGCTTTCGTGCACGGTCCATTCTTTCTGATGCAGAACTGAGGCAATCAGAAGATGCGTTTGTTGATGAACTGTTCAGTTGGGTGCCAAAGAAAGGCGCTTGCCTTCTCGCGGCCACACATGCGCGTGCTTATCTGGATTTGAACCGCGCGGCAGGTGAGCTGGACCCAAATCTGTTTTCGCCTCCGCTTGACCCCAGTAGGCTGGATATCAGCCACCGGGTACGCTCAGGATTAGGGATCATTCCCTCCATCGTGGCAGAAGGTGCTTATATTTATAAGGAACCACTGCCAGCCCGCGAGGCAGAAAAGCGTGTGAAAGAAATCCACGCGCCCTATCACGGCAAACTTCACGAACTTCTGGATAACAGGCGCAAGCGGTTTGGCAGTGCGTTTCTGATTGATTGTCATTCAATGCCTTCGGAAACGAGCGCGATTACAGGCAAATCAAAACACCCGGATATTATTCTGGGGGACAGCTGGGGAAGTGCCTGTGCGGCACAGCTTACAGCAACAGCAGAAGAAGCCCTTCTGGATGCCGGTTTCCATGTGCGGCGCAATGTGCCCTATTCAGGCGGGTATTCCACCCAGCATTACGGTAACCCGAACGCGCGGCTCCATGCGCTGCAGATTGAAATCAACCGCTCCCTTTACATGAATGAGCGTACCTATGAAAAATTACCTCAGTTTGAAGGGGTAAAAGCAGCGCTTGAAAAAGCAATGTCGCAGGTGGTAACAGCCTTTTCAGCTTCCATTTCTTCAGCGTCAGGACCCAACCTGAAAAATGCCGCGGAATAAGCTGCGCCACCCTAAGTTTCACCCAAAAAGCAATAAACAATTAGTGCTCTAGCGACACCGTGCACCCTATCACACTTTTTTAGTGTATGTTTTCCACCAAAAATAAATACACGCGCAAAAAAAAGGCCACGCAATGCGTGGCCCAGGCTCAGGGAGGAAACGCCCACGGAGGGCATTAGCGGTATTACCCGCTGACTACTAAGGTAATGTCTTTAAACCTTAATTCCAAGTAGAGGATATGTCACAGAAGCTTGATTTTTCGTTAACATAAGGCAAGCACCTGTTTTACATGTGTTTTTTTGAACACAGTTTTTGAATATTTTTTTTGTACATCTCTATTTTTCCTGCAAAAGAGGCTTTTCAATCACGAAAATGCGATCCGAATCACTTCCACCACCCACAAATCACGCACCTAAACCCTTCTATCCCTTCAAAAAACCGTCATACCTCCGACACAAGTCTGTCACTCTGCGGCCATAAAAAGGCAGACATGAAGAAAGACCTGAGCAATTTGATGCACACGGCCTTTAAGAATGCACCTATGGCATTCGCCGCTGTTGCAAGCGAGATGAACAGCGCACCCGCTGCTTCATTAGAAACCTCTCCAGTGATCGCCAGAGACTTACATACTGGCCCTGATCACGGAGGCTCCGAAAGCAATCGCAGCTCCCATAGCGCCGATACATCTAGTTACCAACAGGATAAGAAAAAAAGCCGTCATTATCGAGCGGTCTTTATTTCCGATACTCACTTAGGCACTCGTGCGGCGAGAGTGGATCTGCTTCTTGATTTTCTGAAGAACATCACCTGTGATCAGCTCTATCTGGTGGGGGATATTGTAGATGGTTGGCAAATCAAACGTTCCTGGTTCTGGGATACCACCCATAATGATGTAATCCGCCGCGTGTTGAAAATGGCCAAACATGGTACAAAGGTGGTGTATATCCCCGGCAACCATGATGAAGGCCTGCGGGGTTTTGAAGGCCATGATCTGGCTGGGGTTTCATTGGAGCCGGAAATAATTTTCGAAGGTGCTAACGGCAAGCGGTACTGGGTACTGCATGGTGACCAGTTTGACGGCGTGATGAAATATGCCAAATGGCTCGCCCATCTTGGTGATCATGCCTATGTACTGCTTCTCAAGCTCAACACTACAGTAAACTGGATCAGGAAAAAGCTGGGTTATGATTATTGGTCTCTCTCTGCCTACCTGAAACATAAAGTAAAAAACGCCGTTGAATATATCGGCCAATATGAAGAAGCCGTTGCTGCAGAAACCCGCAGACGTGGTTTGGACGGTGTAATTTGCGGCCATATCCACCACGCGGAAATCCAGAATTTTGATGGCATCGAATATATGAATGATGGCGACTGGGTGGAAAGCTGCACAGCGCTTGTGGAACACGAAAACGGTAAGTTCGAAATACTCTACTGGGCCGATATTGTTGCCGCCCGGGACGAAAATAAACCCAAGCGAAAACGCCGAGATAAAAACAAAGATAAAGGCTCTTCCCCCACACCAGTTCCTGCCGAATAACTCTGGAAGAATTGAGCTCATTATGACAGACCGCCCTTTACGCATTTGCATCGTAACTGATGCGTGGCACCCACAGGTAAACGGTGTTGTTCGCACCCTCGATAGCCTCAGAAAAGAACTGAAATCCATGGGGCACCGGGTTTATATGCTAACCCCCAAGATGTTTAAAACCATGCCCTGCCCCACTTATCCGGAAATCAGACTAGCGTGGAATACAGTGGGCAGATTACCTGCTATCATGAAGCGCTGGCAGGTGGATGCCGTACATATCGCAACAGAAGGCCCGCTTGGTTGGGCAGCTCGCAAGTGGTGCATTAAGAACAATCAAGCTTTCACCACCGCTTACCATACAGCTTTCCCTGAATATATTGCGGCGCGCACCATCTTTTCCGAAAACCTGTTCTACCCTATGTTCCGCCGTTTTCATGCACCAAGCGCTGGCGTGCTTGTAGCCACGCCAACGGTAAGGCAACTATTGAGAGACAAGGGATTTAAAAACATCGTTCCCTGGACACGGGGCGTAGATACCAATGTGTTCCATCCGCACAAGCCAGCTGAAAAGGTCGGTGCCCCCGTACAGCTTTATGTTGGCCGTGTGGCGGTTGAAAAAAATATTGAGGCCTTCCTTGCTTGTAAAACTCCCGGTAAGAAAATTGTAGTGGGTGATGGCCCCGCTATTGATAAGCTCAAAGAACAATATCCGGCCGTTGAATTTTTAGGTGCCAAGTTTGGTGATGAATTAGCCAAAGCCTATGCATCTGCTGATGTTTTTGTCTTCCCCAGTAAAACGGATACTTTCGGCCTGGTGATGATTGAAGCTCTTGCATCTGGCACACCCGTGGCTGCCTATCCGGTTCAAGGACCTCTTGATGTTCTTGGCGCAGACGGCAAAGGCCCCTTCAGTGATTGGCATACGCAAATTGCAGCCTTAAGCGAGAATCTTGATTCTGCAATCAAAGAAGCGCTGAAGCTAGAACGGAAGGCTTGTGCTGAATTTGCCCAGCTCTACAACTGGGAAACGGTGGCGGAACAATTTATCAGTGCATTATCGATCCAACCAAGGTAGCGGAAATCGCTGAACACCATTTTTTTCAACAAGTTAGGTGTGTAAAAAGGTAGCACTCTATACCGCGCTGTACATAAGTTATAGACACAACACACAGGAAGTGTAACACTACTTCAAGCATAGAAGGCCGCATATGTTGTTCGGCGTTTAAAGGTTACATTATGATCAGGGTGTTCGGTTGGAATTGGCAGTTTGCCATCTTTATATTGTTATCTTTCTCTCTCGCTCACGTTGCACGTGGAGATACTATTAAAGAATCCCCTGTTATCTTCTTTACACACGGTGATACCCGCATGGCTCAACTGCAGCCAGATGGTACCCTTAAAGGCCCAGCCTATGACCTTTTCACTTGCTCCATGGAAAAGATGAACCAACCGTTCAAGGTTAGCATTGCACCACTTTCACGAGCAAACAGCCTTATGACAAATCACAAAAACGGTGTTTGGTTCCCTTCATCCATGAAAACCACCGATGAACGTGATGCGCGTATGGTAGGCCCAGCTGGTGATACCAATCTCTATTTCTTTATGCTCAAGGATAACCCCCTAAAACCGGGAACGAGGGACTTTAAACGCAAAGCGCGGCTGACCGCCTATAAAGGCTCAGCAATGGAACGCCACTTGCTCAAAGAAAGATATGTTTATGTGGAAGGTAGTGCCGACGTACAGCGCATGATTTCCATGTTATTATCAAATAGAGCAGATGCTCTTCTTGCGGTGGATATGCGCCGTGTTCTGCCTGAAGAAACTAGAAAACTGGTTGAAGAAAATCTTCGGATGGAGCTTTTCAGAAAGATGCCAATTGGTTTTCAGATTGCAAAGCCAACTCACCTTGGTCATCCCGGCTTTACTTCAGCCTTCAGAGCTGCCTTAAATAGCTGCAAAAGCTAATCACACTATTCATGGGAGTGCTGTATGAAACTGGTTGTGGCTTCACATAATCCGGTAAAGATTAATGCTGTGGCAGAAGCCTTTGCAAAAACATTCCCCGAACAAGAATTTGAATTAGAACCGATAAATGTTCCTTCTGGCGTTGCTGACCAACCCGCCAGTGACGGTGAAACCTTACTAGGCGCTAAAACCCGCGCAGAAAACGCTGCACAGGCGCTAAGTGAAGCTGATTATACCGTAGGCCTTGAAGGTGGTATTGATACCATCGATGGTCAATTATTCACCTTCGCCTGGATGGCTGTGCGTACCAAAGACGGTAAGATTGCCACCGCCCGCACCAGCACACTGCCGCTACCACCACGGGTGGCTGAATTACTGAACGAAGGGTTTGAACTGGGCGATGCAATGGACAGAGTTTTCAATGCCCATAATACCAAACAAAAAGGTGGTGCAATTGGCCTGCTGACTGATGGCCTTTATGACCGCACAGGCACCTACGTGCAGGCCCTGTGCTTCGCGTTAGTTGCCATTAAAAACGAACTGTTTTAACTTTTCTTACTATACCCTGAAGATACAGCAGTAGCCTTGACATCTGACTGTTCGTCTATTTTTTCATTATCAGCGATATCATCTTCTTCAACGCCTATGGCATAAAACATATCATCATCCACAAACCCGTATTCTGGACGCAATGCACAATAGTACGCACCCAAAACCAGCGCTGAAACAGCAATAACCGTTCCGGCTTTAAAAGCTTGTAGAAACATAAGCACATAGAAAAGGAAAATGCCGTCTCCGGCAATTAACCCTTTGAACATAGTGCCTACGGCAAAATCAACCGGGATAAAGACAAGAAAAACGATGATGATTGTAGCAATAAGGGACAAGAACATTTTGAAGGCGTAGCCCGTTCCAAGCTGCATACCACTGGCAAATGCTTGGTCAGGCCCATTCACAGCAGTAGAAACTACAGAAAGTTCAAGCCGCATCAACGCTACCTGCACGACAATAAAACCCACTATTAACGCCGCCATCACCCCTGTGGGCAGCCCAATCATAGAGAGCCCTGCCAGCAATAGGGCTGGCCCGCTTTTCACCACAAGCGCCTGTAGTGCATAGGAACCAAACGAACCTGCAAGCGGCACCGTTGGCTTATCTGCCCGCCGAATGAACGAGGTCAAAAAATAATAGCCGCCAGCAATGGTTGCAAAAAGGCCGAATACCTGAAGAACTATATTCAGTGTCTGAGCATCCCATGAAATCACAGTATCAGTTGCAGCTGTCTGTATTATCGCTGCTGGATCAGTATAACTGAGTCCGACGGACTGTAAGGCCCATACAAGCCCGACAAACAGAAGACCATAGACTGTGGCAAATCCGAGTACTGTATCCTTCACCTGCCACGCGAAACTCATTCCGTCTTTCGCAGCAGCCCACATACTTACTTTCATTGATCATCCCCCGAAAATCTGTCGCACTATTTTTTATGCAATCTTACATATGGGGATAACTTGGTTTTCTTAAAGCCCCGAAACCACCATAGGGTGCTTTTATTCACCCGTAGTACTGAGGATAAAGTCCACCTTCCCTATTTTCTCTCAGCTTTTTAACCAATGAGAAACGTGGCTCAAGATCACTCAGATAATTGGCAATAATAGCGGCATACAACAGCCCAATACTGCCTGAAGTTAATAGGTCCATAAAATTCGTTATACTCGGCGAGGCACTTTCAAAAAGCCTGCTCAGCAACCACTCAATCCCGCCCAAAGATAAACTAATTGGCAGAACACCAATTATACCTCCGAGTATGCACGAAAAACACATAGGGATCGAATGGCGCAAAACACCCAAATTCAGCTCCTTCCATATCGATTTGGTTTCGGCATGCACACTGAACGGTAATTTGAGAAAACCTGCAAAACACAGAAATATTAGCCCAAAAAATGCATACTGAATACCTATAGAAATATCTGGAAATCCTAATTTGGCGGCGCCTGCCATTGCGCCCCAAAATATAAGAAAAATGCAGATAAGAAATACAATAGCTTTAGAAAAACCATTGGGCTGTACACTACTATCTTCATCATATCTTAAATACTTACCCCACCAAATTCTGGCAAGATATCCACCCATCAACAATCCTACCGAAGAACCTCCCAGCGCCAGCATCATATCACCCCAGGAAACCGGTGTGAGCAACACACCGTCCGCAATACTGATATTCATTGGACCACCAAGGAATGCATTAATAAACAAGCCATACCACGTCTGGAAAAGTGCATAGCCTAATACCAGAAGAAGAGTAAAAGGCAGTGTACGGTAAAAATAGCGAACACCGCCAATAGTAGAATGCATCACTCTGAACGACATAAATTTCTCACTAAAGTTGATTTATAAACAATAATCAGTTGAGTGTTGAGTTAAAGCGTAAAATTACGCTCCCTATGTTGAAAGGCTCAACTTTTAGTGAGTGAAAAGAAGTAGCAAGCTAATCAGCTTAGCTTGCCAGAATTATTCTCTTATGCTGCCATCTTGTCACTTTCTTCATCCTCGAGCGCCTCATCTTTCAAATCGGGAAACAGCTGTGTGTAAACGCTGGCACCAATTAATGCCGCAAACACTGCACGCCAAATACCACCAAGCGACACAAATAAAGCCTCAAGAAGCAATGGAGAAAACGCGGAAACAGAGGAAAGCATTCGCTCATACATCAATTCATATACCAAGGTCGGCAGCATCAAAACCAAACCAAGGAAAAAAGCACCTTGCAGCACACCAATACGCTGCGCGCCTGATTTCGTATATGCCCCCCCCCAAAACGGGCTGTCTTTTAAATTTGTCACCTTTGCAGCTAAGGGCAATGCAAAAACACCCGCCAAAGTGAGAAACAGCATTCCTGAAAACCAATACCCCAGCATAATTACTAATAAGTTCGGACTTCCGCCACTTCCTTGCCCGAAGACATAAATAGCATTGGAGATTTGAGTGACAAGCAAATTAGTGACGAGCAAAAACACAAAGAAGCGCCAGCCAAATCCTTTAGTATTGAGCTGTTTTTGCTTCAAAGTTTGCTGGTTATAGAAAATGGGTACACCATCCCAGAATGTGGCATAATCTCGCCCCAGCAGAAAAATACGTATCAGGTTAAAATACAGGCGAGAAAGCACAATAAACATGCCCACCATACTCGCAATAAAACCTAAACTGGCAACAGCAACAGAGATTTGTCCTTGTGCCACTTCAGCCAGCAAATAAAAGAAGAGATAATATAGCCCGAACATCAGTAGTAATGGCATTATTATAACTTGAGTGATCCCGAACTGTCCGCTTAAAAGCCCTTTAAAGACATGCTCAATCAACTTACCAGCTGAAATGGATTTCTCACTTGCTTCGAATGTCATAATATCCCCCAATCAATTATGTACCCTATTTGTTCCACCCGATTATTAACACCATAACATGTACAATTGCAAGTTAAACAATGCAATCAATCCTCACATAATTCCCCCTATCACTTTCTCACTTGCCGCAGCGCGGCTTTCCGCGTATAAGGCGCGCAAATGTTAGGTTTCAGGCTTTCCCCCTTGTCATGTAATTGTCATATCCGGGAAGGCTTTTTTAGTTTCCGGGCTGGCCCTCCCTTGAAGTAAAAGCCGCCCCTTATTCGTGAAAGTCTGTGTCATGAGCACAAAGAAAATCCGCAATATTGCTATTATTGCGCACGTTGACCACGGCAAAACAACGCTTGTGGATAACCTTTTTAAACAGTCTGGTACTGTGCGGGAAAACCAGCGCGTTGAAGAACGTGCGATGGATAGCGGTGATCTTGAGCGTGAGCGCGGCATCACTATTCTGGCAAAATGTACTTCTGTAATGTGGGGCGATACACGCATTAACATCGTTGATACACCAGGCCACGCCGATTTCGGTGGCGAGGTTGAGCGTATCCTTTCGATGGTTGATGGCGTGGTATTGCTAGTTGATGCCGCAGAAGGCCCGATGCCTCAAACTAAGTTTGTAACAAGCAAAGCCCTGGCCCTTGGCCTGAAGCCAATTGTTGTTGTGAACAAAGTTGATAAACCAGACGGCAACCCGGACGCTGCAACAGACCTATGTTTCGATCTGTTTGTGAACCTTGACGCGAACGATGACCAGCTCGATTTCCCTGTGCTTTACGCATCAGGCCGTGATGGCTGGTGTGATGAAAGCCTCGACGGTCCACGCGAAAACCTTCACCCGCTTCTAGATAAAATCATTGAACATGTTGAGCTGCCAAAAGTGGTACAGGACGGCAATGTAGAGAAACCATTCTCCATGCTTGTTTCCATGCTTGACCGTGACAACTTCCTTGGCCGTATCCTTACAGGCCGTATTGAAACTGGTCGTGTGAAGGTAACAGACCCAATCCACGCCCTGAACGCTGCAGGCGAAGTGATTGAAGTTGGCCGTGTATCCAAACTTCTATCGTTCCGTGGGCTTGAGCGTGTGCCAGTTGAAGAAGCAGAAGCTGGTGATATCGTAGCCATCGCCGGCCTACAAACAGCAACAGTGGCTGATACACTTTCAACAACAGAAGTATCAGAGCCTCTTTCTTCTATTCCGGTTGATCCACCAACCCTTGCGATGACATTCTCAGTGAACGATAGCCCGCTTGCTGGCCGCGAAGGTAAGCTTGTAACAAGCCGCGTTATCCGTGATCGCCTTCTTAAAGAAGCTGAAGGTAACGTTGCGATTAAAATCACTGAAACTGAAAGCAAGGATGCGTTCGAAGTAGCTGGCCGCGGTGAGCTTCAGCTTGGTGTTCTTATTGAAACAATGCGCCGTGAAGGTTTTGAGCTTGCTATCAGCCGCCCACGCGTTCTGTTCCAGAAAGATGATAACGGCCAGCGCCTTGAGCCATATGAAACAGTTCAGGTTGATGTGGACGAAGCGTATCAGGGTATTGTGGTTGAGAAAATGTCTCTCCGTAAAGCTGAGCTATCTGGCATGGTTCCATCTGGTGGCGGCAAGGTTCGTCTCACGTTTGATGCGCCTGCGCGTGGTCTTATCGGTTACCACGGTGAATTCCTAACTGATACACGCGGTACAGGTATCATGAGCCGCTCATTTGATCGCTATGACGTTTATAAAGGCGCAATCGCTGGTCGCCAGCGCGGTGTACTTGTAGCGAACGGTGCCGGTAAAGCAGTTGCCTACGCGCTCTTTAACCTGCAAGAACGCGGTATCATTATGGTGGACGCGGGTTCTGATACATACGAAGGTATGATCATTGGCGAAAACAGCCGTGACAACGACCTTGATGTGAACGTACAGAAAGCCAAGCAGCTAACAAACATCCGTGCCGCTGGTAAAGATGATGCAGTGAAGCTGACACCACCAAAAATCCTGCCGCTTGAAGAAGCTCTAGCCTATATCAATGATGACGAGCTTGTGGAAGTAACACCAGAAAGCATTCGCCTTCGCAAACGCTACCTTCTGCCGCACGAGCGTAAGAAACACGCGAAATCAATTGAAGGTTAAGCCTTTGAAGTTTTGAAAAAAGCCGGCCCCTTGCGGTCGGCTTTTTTTTGCCTTATTCTCATGAAATAAGAAAATTGCAGTTGGACGGTTGAAATACAAATCCAGCCTACCTACATAGCAAGTATAAAGAAAAAACGGCATAGCCGACACGACGACAAACGCGAGAAAAAAAATGCAAACATCACCTATTCCGTGCCACTACGGCGTAACGAAATCTGAATATGCACGCCAGGTTGCAGAGCATAACGCAGCTATCGCAGCAGCGAACAGAGGACCACGCCAAGGTATTATCAAGCGGCTAACAAAACTGTTCCGCTAGAAATTACTCTCAATAAAGAATATGTCACGGAATGCGAGCCACCGCTGCTCGCGTTTCCTATCGTGCTGCCTGGAACCTACTGTAAACCAGCTTTGCCGCTGCGAAATCTTCAACAGCAGCCCCTACGGATTTAAAGAGCGTGATCTCACCGGCAGATGATCGCCCTTCATGCTTACCCATACATAGCGAAGCCAAGTCAGCTTTTATATCTGCCTCGGTGAACACACCCTCACCAATTGCCTGAAGAATATCTCCGCCTTCACCCATTACGCCATTATGGGTATCCACAAAAACACTGGCTTTTGAAACGGCAGCACCATCCACCTCCCGCATATCAGGCTTGTATGCCCCCACAAGATCAAGATGAACACCTTTCTTGAGCCATTCACCCAGCACGATAGGTGTTTTACTGGTTGTGGCACTACTGATTATATCTGCATTTGCTGCAGCATCTGGAAGATTACCCACAGGCTGTGCATCAAGCCCAAGATGCTGCACCGCTTCACACACTGTCTTCATTTTCACTTGATCTCTGCCGTAAACATAAACTTCTTCAAGCTCACGTACCACTGCATGAGCTTCGATAAAATACGGTGCCAGCTTACCAGTGCCCACCATCAACAGGCGCTTGCTGTCAGCGCGAGAGAGATACCGGCTCGCGAGAGCGGAAGCCGCAGCCGTTCGGCGCGCTGTTAGCTCAGCTGCATCCATCAACGCCAGCAACCTGCCATCCTTCGCATCAAATAGTTGGTAAATACCGCTTACAGTCGGCAACCCTCGTTCGGCATTCAAGGGCACCACGCTCACTGTCTTAAGGCCAAAGCAATCATCATCTACCCAGCACGGCATAACAAGCATGGTGGAACCACCTTCACCAACTTCATAGTGAGCACGTTTAGGGCTTTCAAACGAAGAAGAAAAAGCACATTCGAGCGCATCAACAAGCGCAGAATATGGCGTATAATCAGCAATTTCTTTTGCTTCGATAAACTTCATCTTACCCCCTTAAGAAATAACCCTCTTTTATCCTGCATACCGCATGAAATAAGGCTTGCCTATCCCTTTTTCTAATGTAGGCTTCCTTGAAAATATGGGGAGGGATACATCAAATGGCGAAAGAAATTTCCGAACTTCATGTGCAGGATATGCACACGGCTGGCGAACCTGTTCGTATCATTACAGGCGGTTATCCTGAACTGAAAGGAAACACCATTCTGGAAAAACGCCGGGATGCTCTTAAGAACCATGATCGCTTGCGGGAAATCACCATGCTTGAACCGCGCGGACACGCGGATATGTACGGCGTTATCCCAACAGCCCCTTCCCACCCGGATGCTGCTTTAGCGGTTCTATTCACCCACAATTCTGGCTACAGCACCATGTGTGGGCACGCCACCATTGCCATGGGCCGTTATGCTATCGAAAGCGGCATTGTAGAAGCCAAAGAAGGCCTTACAGAATTTGTATTGGAATGCCCGTGCGGGCCAGTGCATGTAAAATCCGCAACATCTGAGGGTAAAGTAAGCCATGTAAGTTTTGAAAGTGTTGAAGGCTATCTGGCGGAACGCGATTTGGAAGTAACACTTAAAAACGGTGAAACCGTTACCGTTGATATCGCCTACGGCGGTGCTTACTATGCCTTCGTACCAGCATCCCGCCTTGGGCTTGATCTTTCGAACAGCCCGCTTGAGGATCTGCGCCGCGCGGCAGTTAACCTTACCAACACCATTCGTGAAAATCACGCCATTACGCACCCGAAAGAACCTGATCTTGGCTTTCTTTACGGCACGATCATAACAGATGATGGACCACTGAAAGACGGTGAAGTTAACCCGCATCTCTGTTATTTCGCGGAAGGTCAGCTTGATCGCAGCCCAACAGGAAGCGGTGTAACAGCGCGGCTAGCGCTTGCGCACGCAAAAGGACAGATGGACCCGGGCGCTTCTTATAAGTTCTGCGGTATCAGCGGCATTCCGTTCAAAGGCCGCATCGTGCGTGAAACCACTCTGGGCGATCAGACAGCTGTTATTACAGAAATTGGTGGCAGCGCGCATTATAGCGGCACAGCCACTTTTACCGTGGAAGAACATGATCCCTTGCCAAACGGATTACCAATCCCGGAAACCGCTGGGGCCATTTGGCGCGCCTAATCTTAAAAGGTATTAAATCTGGCTAAACAGATACAGATGATACTCTCATTACCAAAGAATATCAGCTGTATGTCAATCCCATCAGGAAATCAGCCGTAACCATTGAAGCATCACATCCCCTTGCTTTTTCGAGCATGTTTTCTGCTTCCATATAATTATTCAATTGCCTGTATATTTCTGCGTGGGCAAGATAGTAGGGAGTATACCCTTCTACTTCAGGGATGTCTTTAAGCCTTTTAAGGCCAGCCTTAGGCTCACCACCAAAGGCTTCAGCCACGCTGTAACTAATTTGCACAACGGGGCTATCAGCCACCTGCTCAAGCGCATTATAGAGCGCGCATATGGCGGCCCAGTCTGTTTGCTTCCACGTTGGCGCCAGAGCATGTACAGCAGCTATTGAGGCTTCGATATGATAACGACTGAGGGCGTGCCCATTTTGGGAAAGCGGCATATGACAGAGCGCCTTTTCCGTTAATTTATGGTCCCACAGCTTTCGGTTCTGTTCTTTAAGCAAGAGTAATTTGCCGTCTTCATCCATCCGGGCATTAAACCTACTGCTTTGAAAGGCTAGAAGCGCCACCAGTGCATGGGCTTCTGGTGTCGTTGTCTCTTCATCCGCCACAATAACTTCAGCAAGCCTGAGCGCTTCAAACGCAACATCCTTCAAAATCAACCTGTCCCCGAACCGCGGGGCATATCCTGCGCTGAACATCAGGTAAATTACTTTCAATACTGTCTCCAGACGGGCTTTCACTTCAAAACGGGAAATACCAGAAAGCAGCTGTTGCTCATCCAATCTTAATTTTCTTTTTGCCCGCGCCAGCCGCTGTGCTGCAGCACTTTCACTTATCAGAAAAATACTTGCTATCTCACTTGCTGTGAAACCACTCACGATCTTGAGCGTCAGCATAAGCCTGTCTTGTTCGGAAAGCACAGGATGGCAGCATAGAAATATCAATTTCAGTTCTGGGTCAGAAAGTCGGGGATCGGAAATATTATCGGCTACGCCCGTTTGTTCACGAGGGTCATTATCTTCTTCAAAGAGACCTTCCCGCCCTTCTCTCCTCAGGCGATCAATAGCTTTATTTTGGGCAACACGGGCGAGCCATGCGGCTGGTTTATCCGGCATGCCGCTATAAGGCCAGCTACTGATTGCAGCCAGTACCGCTTCTTGCACCATATCTTCTGCCAGTTCCAACCTGTGCGGACCAAGCCGGTGAACGAGGTTGGCTATCAACCGCCCCCGTTCCCGCCTCGCTAACTGATCAAGCCTGTTTGGATCAAACGCTGTCATGTTTGCTCGGGCTTAAACATCATGGATTTCGCGGATATCCATGGAGATATTATGTTTCATGTGCGGATGGCTTTTTGCGATCTCGAGCGCCGCATCATAATTTTCCGCTTCAATAATCATCAGGCCACCAAGTACCTCTGCGAGCTCCGCGAACGGGCTATCATGTACTTCTGTGTTGCCGTTTACGCGGGTAACGGTTTTACCAGCTTCATCCATCAACTTATGCCCGCCTTTATAGATGCCGCGCTCGGTCATTTCCTCAACCCAACCCACATAGTCTTTGATGATATCCATATAATCTGCTTCGGAAAGGCCCTGATAACGATCAGGCGCGTGATTAAGCAGCAGTGCAAATGATTTCATGTCTCTGTTTCCTCGTTGACAAAGCGAGCGCCCAGCGCGCTTGCTTACCCCTATGTCGAACGGCGAAAGGCAATATTGACATATTTTTTTAAAAAAATGAAAGGCTATGAATTCTATAGGCTTAACCAATGCCCGGCTCACTAATCGATTCCTCTGCCACTCGTACATACTTGACAATTATCAATCAAATAACATATTTGATAAAAATCAACTATATTCTGGAGAGAAATGATGGAGATTATTAAAACAGTGGTCATAGACCGCACAGCGGATGAAGCCTGGCACATCGTCGCCGAAGAATTCGACCAAGCTTATAAATGGATGAGCTTTGTGCATCATTCCCACAAGGTTGATAGCGACGATACCGCTAATGGTGCCCCAGTAGCGGGCAGAGTTTGCGAATTCACAGATAATCCAGATGGGCTTAAAGCCATTGAAAAAATCCTGAGTTATTCGCCAGAGAATAAGCAATTTGTATTTGATGTAGTGCCTGTGAATGCTCCACGTATTTTCCCAGTACACAAAAACATTGTAACTATGTCTGTAACAGCGCTCGGTAACGATAAAGCTGAAGTCAGCTGGACATCTAATATAGAGCTAACCGCCTTTGGTTATATCCTCTATCCCTTCCTGAAGTTTGGCCTTTCCAAACAATTCGGGCAGGTTCTGGCTGACCTTCAGACCTATGCCAACAAAACACCAGCTGCAGCTGCCGCTTAACTCCCCATATATGAAAGACCCAACCATGCTACGCTTTGCCCAACTTTTGTCCGGCTTGTTTGTGCTTGTTTTAGGCACATCAGCCCTAACCCTTATCTTCGCCCCTGATGCTGTAAATCTGGCTGCTGGTTTTAATGCCAATACAGATTACGGCTTCACTAACATGCGTACGCTGGGTGCACCGCTCCTGAGTATTGCACTGATCACTGCTATCGGTGCTTTGAAGAAAGACTGGATACTGCTTCTACCGGCATCACTTTATTTTCTCTTTAATGGAAGTGCGAGAGTGGTATCGCTCTTTAATGAGCAATATGACCCTGTAATGCTGCGTGGGCTGCTGTTGACCTTCGGCTTATTTGCGCTTTCCCAATTGGCACTGCAAATCTTCCGCCGCGCTACGAAAAAGATACAAACAAAAGATGCCACAATGGCACAGGCCTAGCACGACCTAGTGGCTGCTCCCCCCGCACCAGCCGCCAGCAAGCCCCGGTAGGGTTTTAAGGAACATCTATGTCGCGCAGGTTCTTGGACAGTATGTCTGAAACCCTGAAGAATGTTTCCAAATCCTTCCGGGCAATGCCTTCAGTGAGCTTTCCCGAAAACTCAGCTTCGAGAGCTTCAATTCCTTCAAAAAACGCAAGGCCTTTTGGTGTGAGCTTCAGGATTTTACTCCGGCCATCATCAGGGTTTGGTTCACGCGTTACCATACCCGCTTCCACAAGCTTATCTATAAGCCGCACAACCTGCGCCTTATCTCGCTTGAGGGTATCTGCCACATCCACCAGCGTTACATTTTCACCAGACCAGATCAGCCGCATAGTCCTCAACTGCTGCGGCGCAAGATCAGCCCCCAAAGCACCAAGGCGCGGTGCAATTTGCTGGCCCATATCATGGCTTAGGCGAAAAGCCACTTCATGCACTGTCCGTGTTTTCTTCAAAGCTCTGTCCTCGGCATAAACAACGATGATGATTGATTGCTACATATATTGTTGACGAGCATCAACTATATTCAGTGTTGCACTTAATAGCTATCTCACACGCTTCCTACCATACTCAAGCGCTTCTGCATTCACTGATGATGATCGATAATTCGTTTTATAATGTTTTTTATATCCGTATTCTCGAACAGAGGCTTTCTGGGTCACGACTTCAACTTTTTCCGCTGGGCTCTCTTTGGTATCCAAGTCGTATTCGTCAATAAGATACTCTTTCAGCTTCACATCTATAGTAGCCCCATATTGCTCAGCATATTCCACCATTACAGGAACAACTTCATTCCACATCCCCAAGAAATCAGCAATATTACAGCGTATTCTTATTTCATGCGCTGTCCCTTTATGGAGATATAATAAAAATCTACTCTGCTGCTTTATGAAGTATAGATGTGATGTATAAGTCCAGCCAATATGGAGGCTTTCCCATGGTATTGGCCGTAAACTGTGGCGGCTATAGACCAGCCCCCCCCTAGAAAAACAGAAATACGCCGGCGGTTGAGTAAAATAGTATAAGGTCCTGATCATATTAAACAAACAGACTACACCCGCAATCACAGGCATAAGCAATCGGCTAAAATCAATTCCCTCCCAGCCATTTCTAATACCACCCCACTCATATGCTGCATAACCAGAAAACAATACGAAACCGATTGAGACAATTAATTGTCTCCAAAGTATCCGTCTTGGCTGCGTAAAAGTTACCCCACCCCCATCGTTTACTGTCATATATCAACCTTTATTCTTTTTCGCGCCGTAGCCGGATGTTGGGCGGGGATGCTCTGTATCTTCTTTCAGACCCCAATTATATGTAAGCTCTTCAAATTCATCGTCTTCCGCATCCACCATACGGTCAGGGATATGTTTTTCTATAGCTTCATAAATCGCCCCTGTTTCCATAAGGAACGAAGCACGCGGCAATTGCAGCAAACCATGAAGAAAACCACGCTCTACCAGCGAAAGCCTGTGGGCCAAATTCATATGTTGGCGGTATTTTTTCTCGTCTTTCAGGTGGATGTTAAGCTTCTCATTCACTTCAAGCACATCATCCCACGGGATAAGAATATTCCCAAGGCCGCTATAGATTATACCCGCATCAGAAATATGAAGTGTCGGGTTATCTTCCCGCACCCAAAGAAACCCCCGAAACGCGCTGTAAGCCATAAACGGGAGCATAATATAAGGCACAAAATATTTAAGAACACCTGACCATTCTGGCACTTCAAGCACCACAACCACTAACACTATTAAAGCTAAAAACTGGCCCCAGAAAGAAAGCCAGCGCAGGGCATTATTGCCTCTGAATTCCATGATATTCCTCGCCTGTCGTCTTTTATTTTATGTAGGCAGTATGACGGCAAACACAAGCAATGGAAAGATATTAAGGAAATCGCTGTATTGATGCTCTTTAAGCGAACAGAAGCGCGTCTTCGTCTTCACCTTCATGTCCATCATCAAGCATCGCCTGCACATTCTGGACAGTTTCAAGGAAAGAAGAAATAGTAGACGCCATTTCATCTGCCGCAGCTGCAAGGCGCTGGGAGACCTCCATCACGTCACCAGCTTCAAGGCTTGCTTCATCAGCCTTACCAGCAACACCTGTGATTTCATCGGCGACAGACTGCGTCCCTCTGGCCGCCTCCTGCACGTTCCTGCCCACACTGATAGTAGTTTCATCCTGCCTTGCAACAGCGGAAGAAATCTCACCTAGGGTCGCGTTCAGTTCACCAATACCGCCAGCGGTTTTTTCATTGGCTTCAACAGCACTTTTGGTCGCTGCCTGAATTTCTTCTATCTGCTGGGAGATTTCACCTGTGGCATCCGAAGTTTGAGTTGCCAAATTTTTCACCTCGCTCGCCACCACAGCGAAACCTTTCCCAGCCTCACCTGCACGCGCTGCTTCAATAGTGGCGTTCAGCGCCAGCAAATTGGTTTGGTCGGCAATATCCTTAATCAGGTTCAGGACTTGGGAAATCTTGCTGCTGTTCCCCACCAGCCTACTGATGGCTGCATTACCTTCTTCTGTCGCTTCAACCGCATGGCCAGACATAGTGCCCGCAGTTTGCACCTGATCACTTACCTGCCTGATAGAGGCCGCCATCTCATCTGATGCTACTGCGAGCGACTGCACATTTGAAGATGTCTGGTGGGTTGCTGCCATCACGCTATTGGAGCTTTCAGAAACACTGCTGGCGATATGCACCATTTTTTCCGCCGCTTGTTTCAATTCTCCAACACAGGTTTGCAGCTTTGATGTTGTTTCAGTGCTTGTGGAACGGAAACTGGTAATCAAGTGGCTAATTTGACCAGCAGCAACTGCCCTGCGCTGCGCTTCTTCAGAGTCCCGCTGTTTCTGGGTTTCAATTCTGCGCGCTTCTTCTTCGGCCTGTTCTTGCGCCAAGCGCTGTTCTTCCTCTCGGCGACGGCTATCAGAGAGGGCAGACTGCGCCTCCTCACCTTCAATAATCGAAAGCCGCATATCTTCCACCGAACGCGCAAGTTCACCAATTGCATCGCCCTGCTCCCGGCAAGCGACAGGCGTTGTCCTGTTACCGCCCGCAATTGCCATCACTGCATTTCGCACCTCGGTAAGAGGGCCTGTGATCGAACGCCCTACAAGAATGCTGAACACAACAGCCACCACACTGGTGAAGGCAATGGTAACGAGCGCTTGGTTTTCGGTAGAACGCTGGGTTTCTATCCACACCGCCTGCGCTTCATCTCTCGCAGCTTCTGTTTCTGATGAGATTGTCCGCAGTTCCTCAGGGATATTTTTATAAAGCGCTGATAGCTGCCCAGTAAGCGCAGTTTTCTGCAAATTCATATCTGCAAACTGATTAAATGTAGCGCTGTACGTTTGGATAAGCGCCAAAAGCTCAGCGCGTTCACCCACTGGTACAGTTGACCGTTCAAGTGCGGTTTTAAATTCTTCCACACGCGCATCATGGCGCGTGATATATTTTTCCTGCTGTCGGAGAATAAAATCTTTCTCGTGGCGGCGCATCATCAGCATAAGGATGGTCAGGTCTTTCGCCCCGTATCCTTTAAGCTTTTCTTCCACCGCGTGCACGGCGGCACGTAGTTCCCCTTCCATGCCTGAGGTTTCATTCAGCCCGATAGCAGTGATAAGCGAAGATACTTCCTTAAACACTTTACCGTGCTCAACCAGTGCTTCCTTCGCTGTCTGAACACTGTCCCTTAGCGCGCCAGCGGGGAGCTGGGCGATAAGTGCATCAGCACGCGCGAGCGCATTCGCAGCCTCAGTCCGATAAGAACTGATATATTTTGGATCTTTCCGGAGAAGGAAATCCTTCTCATGCCGGCGCATCTGCAGCGCCGATAAATTCAGGGATTTAGCTTCCGTGGTATAATACTCATTTTCTGAAAAGGTATCGCTTGCTGCATCGAGCTTCTGGCCAGCCGAAAAAATAGTGTAGCCAATAACCAGAAAACCAATCAGCGCAGTCGCCACCGTGGCCGCAATACGCGCCCTGAGCGATACATCCGTAAACTTAATCATACCAAACCCCACAGCTCCGGGTGATACGGTTCATCACCCAAGCCCCCAAGCGTCCCTACTTAGGGTAGTTTTGGCAGGGGTTTGTTACGCTTTTATAGAATTTTTAAGACAGTCCATATAACTACAAAAGAAAAGGCGCCATAAACGCCTTTTCTATGCATCTGCTATAAAGGTGAAGTAACCTTGCGTTTCTCTATTAACCTTCCATTTCCGCAATCATCTGCCAATAACTGGTTAATTCCTTCATGGTTTCAATGGCTAATTGGCGGCCGACAGCTTCATCACTAAAACCTTCAAGGAAAGTGTGGCGTTCAAAACCACGGTTAGTGGCAATAAATTCCTGTCGGTTAATCACAGGAGGCATACCATCCGTAAACAAGCTGGCGATATTCTCACCTGTTTCAATCTCAATCACATTCATCTGAAAGGCAAAACCAGATTCTGTTTCCATACTTGGGGTTAGGAGGATTTCAATCATCAAATCCGCCTTACCAACCATGGCTTTGGTTTCCAACGAGTGTGTGTTCACCTCTTCATTGCTGGCTGCATCAGCCCCAGTCGTCCGAATTGCCATTTCCCGGTTAATCACTCGCGTACCACCCCGGATCATGGTTTTTTTGAAGCTGCTTTCCAGCTTCATATTCAACAATTCCCTTAGATTTTCTCGGGCCTGATCTTTGTTCAAACGACGGGTACCAGATGTAACTTCAGTCGTTCCTGGTGAAACATTGGCCGTTGTCCGCCCTGTATAGGGGTTGTGGCTGGCGCTAGCATAAGCGCTTGAACTGGCAGCTACATAATCAATATAATATGTGACAACTTCATCAGAAAATTCCCGGTTCCAGAATAGTATAAAACGGGGCCTGCTCTTCTTTTTATTTTCCCGATAGAAGGCTTTGATAAATTCTTTCTGATCAGGCAGTTTGGGCTCAGGTGCTTTTTTCATCACCGGCGGTACATTCGGGCGTTGCTGTGCGGAAACCGAAGGCACATAAAACGCGGAACAGGCCAGCGCAAAAACACAGGCTTTCATAAATAGCTTCATGCTTAATCCCCTTCGTCTACTTCAATAAGAAAATACCCCACGCCAGTAGAAATAGATTTTTCGGAATAAACCTGCGTGGCTTTTGGTGATAAAAACACTCGCTTCCAAACGGTTGTTGGTTCAAGCGGCATCTGGTTCATATCCATAAACGAGGTTCTTACCAGCACTTCTTGATTATAATCCGTACAGTTAACAAGCCGTGTCATAACTTCAACCGTACCTGTCGCTGTGCGTTTCGAAAACACAGCCTGTGGAAGAATTTTCTTACGAATGTTTTTATCAACAATTTGCACAGCATTCAGGGGAATTGCTGCCATGGTTGTTGGCACATCCGAAATAAGAGCCGGGCCCGCGCCTACTACATTTTTATAGGGGCGAAAATCACATTTCACTGTTGGACCAACAGCAGTTGAGGCTTCTGCAACAGAAGCCCCTGCTGCAAGAACCGCAGCAAGCGTTAATATTTTTTTCATCTTAATTCAGCCTGTAAAGTATCTATTGGTGCTTCAACAAGCAGCCAATTTCGGAAGTTCATATCCTTCTGCTGGACACGCTTTTTCTGTTTGCGCATTTTCTTCCATGTCATACGAGCGCCGGGGCTTGATTCCGGAACATTTAATGCGCTACGCGATCTGGTCCATATAATGCCGCAGGTATCACCCGCACCCATCATGTAAACTTCTGATGGCGATGCAATATCACCGTGTGGGCCAGAATAAACGGTTGAATAGCGATACTCCCCAACACTGCGGAACGCGCCCGTGCTTACTGTTACCAAATCAGGCAAGTTATCCCACATACGTGTATCAGCTTGCGGCTTTGAACTGGCAGATACAGCAGAGAAAATACCGCCAATAATAGCAACCCCAGCCCCGATAAGAGCGGCATCAGAATCTCCCGATGCGAGGCCTGCGAGCGCCACGCCTGTTCCTACAGTTGCCAGTCCATCGCCAATGGCATCCGTTGTTTCCTTAAAGGAAGCTTTCCCTTCAAGTAAGCCATCAATAGGGCGGCCACCGCGCGTGGAAGATTGCCAATAAACGCTTGAAGCAATTTCATTCGTAAATTCTGTTGTCGCGCCTGTGCGGTTCTCCACGATGAACCTGGCATTGGTTTCACCAAAGCGTTCATCTTTCTCAAATTTCAGAATTTCGTTATATTTACCTTCGCCAATTTTTTGTGGCCCTGCACCCAATTCTGAAATCATTAATGTATTATTTTCTGGCGCTGGCGCCGCTAAGTTAGGGCGCACTTCGTTGGCCCGACGGAAGGGTTCTTCCCCACTTCTACCTTGGCACTGAAGTGCCCAACCGTCCAGATAATTCAAAACCGCAAAATCAGCTTGGAATTCTTCCAGATCAGAGACCGAATCCTGATATTCGCCAGCACGAAAAACGGCCCGGGCGTTTTCATAATCTCCAATCCGAAGATAAAGCAGCCCACGATAATAATATGCCATAGCGCGTTCATATGGCTCGCCTTTAAAATCTTTTACAGATTCCTCTTTAAACTTGGATTTCGCGGCTTTCGCCTGTGGGTTATCAGCATAAATTGCTTCGATTTTATCAATCGCACGATCAAACGCCCATTCAGCATGCCCATAATAACCTGCTTCCATTGCGGCCAAACCAAGACGGTTCAAATTCAACGTGGCGTTCCGTTCACCTTCAATGAACAAGCTTGAATAAAACGGCTTTAACACTTCAGGTTTATCTGCGACAAAGTTCGAAATTTCTGCTGGATATGGCCCCATACCATATTGTTTGCGAAGATTTTTCGTTAAGGAAGCCAATCGTTTATCATAAGCTTTCTGCGCTTTTTTATTAGCCTTTTTAACTGCTTTCAGTTCTTTTTTTACAACCTTCAAATCAGCCTTCATTTGCTTTTTTTCAGCTTTGGAAAGCCCACCAGCTTTAAGGGTTGTTTTCAAATAGTCATGGCGTGCCTGTAATTGCTGTTCATGCGCAAGTGCATCCTGGCTAACAGCAGGTTGGCTTCTCAGCGCCAGAAGAGCGGCACTATCGTCAGCGACCACAGGTGTAAATGCAACCAAGCCGCAAATGGCGACAGTCGCTAATAAAGTTGATTTCTGCATCTTTTAACCCCCAAAAGAAAAAGCCAACCTTATTGAAAGGTTGGCTTGAAAATAGTGTTAGCGGTAAACAACATCATCTGCGGCAGCTTTTGAAAGCTCATAAATGCCACTCCAGACAATAACACCACGTTCCAGATCAACCATTTCAAAGGTAATTTGGGTGTAACGCTGCATCATGCCTGTGCGTGCATCGCGGCTATCTGATGAAGCAATTGTGCCACCAAGGCGGTAATCAGCACCAGCCTGTGCCTGTGTAGTGCCGCGTGTTGCGGTATCAACCACACCTTCACGCTTTAATGAACGTTCTTGCTGCACCATGCCTGCATAATTACGGCCAACAAAAACCATCCGCCCCATAGAAGCACGGTTTAGGTTCACGCGAAGGCGATTGGTAATCAGGTCTTTGTTCATACGCTGGGTGCTATCATTCACGAAGAAACCACTATCAACAATAATTGCCGGGGGGTTTGCTGCATTAGCCAGCATTGGGTTTGTCAGCATGTCTCTCATCATCTGATCAGTCATCGCCTGAATGTCTTGGCCTTCAATGCCAACCCCAGCAACAGCGCCTGTACGTGATGGATCTTGCGAAACAGTTGCTACCCCCGCAGAATTATGAACTGCCTGCCCGCCACATGCTGCCAAAACACCACATACTGCTGTTAACATTACTGATTTTTTAATGAACTTAGAAAATGAACTAATTTGGCGCATGAGAATTCCCCGACCTAATCATTGATTGTATAGACATAGATAAAGGGGGAACGAACTTATAGTTCATCCAAACATAACCCCCTCTGCATGGAAAATAAGATTAGTTTAATAGTTTAGAGTCAAGAAAATAGTTTCTCCTATTGCGTGCTTTATTATTGTATAGATTTTAAAAAAATCTTAAAACATTGAAAATACACCTATAATATGATCTTGGAGGTTTTCGAAAAAGAACATAAGTTTAAAAAAAAGAGCGTTAAGAAAACGCCCTTAATTAACACCCATAAGTTTATCTACAGGTCATGAATCAGCTTTTTTCCATGTAAAGCGAGCGGCATGGGTATGGGATGCTGATACCTTCTTTATCGAACGCTTCTTTCACTGCTTTAAGCAGCGCAAAGTTAAGCGGCCAGTAATCGCTGGCGTTACACCAAACACGCACAACAATATCCACGCTGCTTTCACCAAGGCCCACTACTGCAACAAGTGCTTCAGGGTCAGTCTTACAGCGGTCATCAGATGCCAACACGCCTTTGATTACGTCCATCGCTTTATCGATATCATCGCCGTAACCAATACCGTAAACCTGATCAAGGCGGCGGATATCATGGTGGTTAAAGTTGCGGATACTGCTGCCCCACACGCTGCCGTTCGGGATAACAATACGTACATTATCGCCAGTATCCATCTCAGTAACAAAGAGAGTGATCGCTTTCACAACGCCAGAATGGCCTGCCACTTCAACAAACTGACCCACCTTGAACGGGCGGAAGATAAGAAGCATTACACCAGCAGCAACATTTGAAAGCGTGCCCTGCATCGCAAGACCAATGGCAAGACCGGCTGCACCAACAACGGCCACAAGGCTGGTTGTTTCAATGCCGAACTGGCCGAGAATAGCAATGAAGGTGATGATGATAATGGTATATTTCGCCAGGCTCGCAAGGAACTGGGAAACCGTTTCATCCATCTTTTTGCTTTTGCCTAAAAGTTTCCGCAGGTGCTTCTCTGTGAAGCCTGCAATACGGAGACCAATAAATAAAATAAGGAGGGCGCCAAGAATGGCGAGGCCCATATCAATGCCCTTTGAAATCCACTCATCATAGAGCGCAGAGTCTGTTTTAAAAAAATCCATCATTTTTCCTCAATAACGGTGCACCTGAAACCCTTGGTTACAATAGCGAATTTCAGGCGCAAAGGGAACAGGTGTCTTTAAACCTTTGATCTATGCACTTTTAAGCATGATTTCTGGCGGATGCGTAACGTCATCCCCAAGCATGCCTTTCACTTGCTGCACATTATCAAGGAAGGAACTGATCAAAACCGTGAGCTTTTCTGCTGCGCCGCTCATATCCTCAGCAGCCTGCATCACGCTGTTAGCTTCTGCGCTGGTTTCAGAAGAACGGGAAACCACATTCAAAATTTCCCGGCTTACATCTTCTGTACTGCGAGCCGCAGTTTCTACATTTGCTTGCACAGTGTGGGTGGATGCATCCTGCTGGGCTACCGCGCCAGAGATAGAAACCAGTGTCTGGTTCAGGGCTGTAATCCCTTCCACCGTTTCCTTATTGGCCTTTACCGCCTGCTCTGTTGCGGCGCGCATGTTTTCAATTTGGGTTGCGATTTCCCCGGTCGCGCCTGCTGTTTGACCTGCAAGACTTTTCACCTCTGAGGCAACAACCGCAAACCCTTTACCCGCATCACCCGCACGCGCGGCTTCAATGGTAGCATTCAGCGCCAGAAGATTGGTTTGATCGGCAATATCATCAATAAGGTTGAGGATTTCACCAATCTTGCCTGAGTTTTCTTCAAGCTTCCGAATAGCCTCGCTGCCCTCTTCTGTGCGATTTACTGTATTTGCGGATGTATCACTCGCTGATTTTACCTGCGCATTCATATCGCTGATAGCTTGGGAAACTTCATCGGTAACGCTGGAAACCACCCGCACGCTATCAGCCGTTTCTTCTGTGGTGTTTTGTACGTGACATGAGCTTTTTGTTGCATCTTCAGCAATTTCGGCCATGCGGCTTGCTGTAGCCTGAAGCGCTTCAACAGACCGCACAAGCACAGTGCTCATGGCATTGCTATCGCGCCTGAAGTTTTCAATCAGACCATCAATTTTCTGTGCGGCTTCCATGCGGCGCACGGCCTCTGTAGCTTCACGTTCCTGCTGCCTGCGTTCCATTTCTGCCTGGCGGCGGATTTCTTCCTCGCGCCTGCGACCTTCCTCACGTTCGCGCTCGGCAGCTTTGGCTTTAATAATTTCCCCTGCTTTGATCGCTTCACGCATTTCATCCACAGCGCGTGCGAGAGCACCAATGGAATTGGTTTGGCTTACACACGGCACATCAGTATCAAGCGCGCCACCCGCGATATCCTGCACACTCAGGCGTACACGCTCCATTGGGCGACTAATGGAAAAGCCCACGAAAATACTGAACAGCGCAGCAATGATTGTGGTGAGGGTGATGGCAATCACAATAAGCTGTTCGGCGCCATCTTGCACCCGGGTACGCTCAGCCTCTGCCTCACTTGCGGAAATTTCAAGATACTGTACCACACCGTCCAGCAGTTCCGGCACTGGTTCAAATAATGCCGCAAGGTCGGTGACAGTAGCCTCCCGATTAAGGGTGATATCTGCGAAATCTTTAAAGGTACCGTGATAAGTCTTCATCAGTTCCATCAAAGCACCGCGCTCGCCCTCTGGCACCGTAGAGGCTGGTAGTAATTCTTCGAACTCCGCAAGCCTCGTTGCATGACGGCCAATATATTTATCGGCCTTCCGCATGATGAAATCTTTCTCATGGCGGCGCATCATCAGCATTTTTACCGTAAGAGCATCAGCACTGTAGGCTTTGAGCTGTGCTTCCGCATTGTGAACGGAAGAACGAAGTGCGCCTTCAAGCCCTTCGTTTTCCGTTAAACCAAGCTGTTGCATGGTTTTGACAAGCGCTTCAAAACGCCTGCCGTGGAAAGTTATAGCTTGCCGAATAAATTGGAGTTCCTGTTTGGTTTCAGCATCACCAATTTCACTCTGCAGGCTACTTTCCAGTGCCAGAGCCATCCGAAGTTCCGACTTATAAGCCGTTACAAATCCCATATCCCTGTTCAACAGGAAATCCTTCTCATGCTGACGCATTTTCAGAACCGCGAGGTTAAGCGTATTTGCTTCTCCGGTCATCCGCTCTAGCTTCAAAGCTACCTGATCGACCGCGTTTCGCTCACGGCTGGTAACAAAAACCGTTGCCGCAATGATAAGGAAACCCACAGACGCCGTGAGAACAATTGCCCCAATTCTCCACCGCAGGGAGATATTAGAAAACTTGAATGCCATTTTGCCGACCCCAATCGTACACTTGATACCTTTGGATTAGCTATATGGACAATATGTTACAAATTTATTCACCTTTCCGTGGGTGAATTCATTAACAATTGTAATGGTATAGAAAAATTAACGGATATTGGTTTATGCTTATAACTAATAATACCACACGGGGATTTATTCCCCTAAACCGAGAATACTAGAGGCCACAAAGTGATGCGTGCGAAAACAAATCTTGTGAGCACCCTGCTTTCTACATTTTTCTTTGCTTCAATTTTTGAAGTAAATGCCGCCGACGATGATATTACCGTCGCCAGCATGGAAATTCCCTATGCCTACACAGAAACAGGCGACGGCGTTTATAACACCGTGTTTAAAAAGCTGACTGAAGGTTATAAAGGTGACGTAACAGTCTCCTTCATGCCGTCCGCCCGCTTCAACCGCTTGGTGACAAACCGGGAAGTGGACTGTGATTTTATCGGCACGGAAAAAATTGAACGCTGGGAAAAAGACGGCATCAGTCCTGACGAATTAGAGTTTATTGGCCCTATCAGGGAGCTGTTTGTAACAGTATATGTACCCACTGGCGGTAAAGTGCCCCATACTATTGAAGATCTGAAAACCATGCGCTTGGCATCGGATGTGAACCTTGTCCATACAGTGCGCCGATACGGATTAAAGGAATCATTTGCCCTTCAAAGCCAGGTACAAATGCTGAACCTTCTTTCTATTGCACGTATTGAAGCCCTTGTTGGATATGATTTTGACCTCGATACTCTAGCGCCACGCCTCGGTGTAACTGATAAAATCGTAAAGACAGATATCAAACTGGATAAGCTTGTAGACGGCGTTGTGTGCTTCAAAAACGAAAAAACGGCACCGTTTCGGGCACACCTGCGTAACAAATTGAAAGAAATCACCGAAAACGGTTGGTTGGATGCTGAGTTTGAGAAATTTTTCGCAAGCCAAAGCCAACAATAACGACCGTTTATTACAAGAGTTTTAGAGTACCCAATTGATGCGGGCGAAATACACCTTCATCACAGTAATGCTATCAAAAACCTGTCTGAAAAATGAAAAGGCACAGATAGTATCCATCCAAGCCTAAGGGGGGCGAGGGAAACAGGGGAAGTGAATGAATTTTAGGAATAGCTTATTAGCACTTCTATTCTTAAGTTTATCAGGGGAAACAAGCGCAGACGATACATCTGCTACTATCAACATAGCCAGTCTTGAAATTCCATACGCCTATGAGGAAAACGGCGTTGGCGTTTATCATAAGGTGCTGGAAGAACTTACTAAAGGGTATGACGGTAACTATAATATCACCTTTTACCCTTCAGCACGGCTTACACGGTTAATGATTAACCGTGATCTGGACTGCAACTATATTTCCACCGGAGCGCTTGATGCTTGGGAAAATAACGGCATTACTGCTGATGAACTTGCCTTCGTTGGCCCTATCAGGGAGCTGTTTGTAACCGTTTATGTACCAGCCAGCAGCCCTGTTCCAATGAGTATCGAAGAACTACGTAATTTACGCCTAGCTTCTGATGTTAACCTGCTGCGCGTTATCCGGAAATATGGCCTGAAGGAAGATTTTTCCCTGCAAAGCCAGGTACAAATGCTGAACCTGTTATCCATCGGCCGTATCGAAGCGCTAGTTGGGTTTGATTTTGATCTGGATACACTTGCCCCGCGCCTTGGTGTGAGCGATAAAATCACTAAAACTGATATAAAGCTGGATAAACTCGTAGACGGTATCATTTGTTTCAAAAATGAAAAAACAGCACCTTTTCTAGCTCACCTACAGTCACGCTTGAAAGAAATCACTGAAAGCGGTTGGCTGGATGCAGAGTTTGATAAATTTTTCAAAAGCCAGGGTGTTCATGCACAAAAAAAAGCACGCTGAATTAGCGTGCTTTTCTAATCGTTTAGAAATGTAACCCTTTAACCGTGAAGCCGCTGTAAGAAACGGTTTACTGATTGTTCAAGCACACTTGTTTGCTCAGTAAGGCCACCGGAACTTTCATTCACCACTTTTGCAGCGCCGGAACTACGCTCAGCCATTTCCTGTACACGCCCTACATTGTGGCTCAGGTTAGCAGTGCCCTGACTTGCGTTTTGAACACTGCGGCTAATCTCACCCGTAGAGGCTTCCTGTTCCACAACCGCTGCAGCAATCATGCCTGAAATCTCGCTCACCTGATCAATGGTTTTATGGATAGTTTTCACTGCATCCACTGTCTGGTGCGTAGCTGACTGCATCGCACTTACTTGCTCTTCAATTTCCTGCGTTGCACTTGCCGTTTGGTTCGCAAGGTTTTTCACCTCGGATGCCACAACCGCAAAACCTTTACCTGCCTCACCGGCACGCGCTGCCTCAATCGTCGCGTTAAGTGCCAGCAGGTTGGTTTGCTCGGCAATATCGTTAATAAGGTGCACCACCTCTGAAATACGGTCAGAAGCAGCTGTAAGAGACGTAACTCGACCCTCGGCGTCCTTCGCCACATTCATTGCGTTAGTGGTAATAGTATTCGCCTGCTCTACCTGCGTCCGGATTTCACCAATGGCACCTGTCAGGCCTTCAGTTGCCTCTGCAACGGAAACCATATCCTGTCCAGTCGCATTGGTTGCGCCTGCCGCAGAATTCACTTCCACGCCAGTTTGCTCGATCGCATCTGTCATAGTATCAGCCGCCATCTGCAGTTCAGCAACTGAACTTGAAAGAGACTGAATAACACCAGATACTTCACTTTCGAAACTATCAGCCATTTCCGATTGCATACGGGCGCGCTCATCCTGCATCTGTTGCTGACGCTGGATTTCTTCCTCACGCTGACGGCTTTCTTCCTCTATACGGCGACGTTCCTGTTCGCGCTCTTCATTTTCTCGCGCAAGTCGGGATTCTTCAGCCTCTTCACGTAATTTTTCAGTTTCCAGCGCACCTTCACGGAGATGTTCCGCAGCGCGTGCCATTGCCGCGATACCATCTCTATGATTCAGGTCAGAAACGGCCGTTTCATAACTACCATTAGAAAGAATTTCGAGCTCTTGCTGCAAGCGCCGAAGAGGTTTCATCACACTGTTAGTGATAGACCATGACAAAAACAGGATAAGTGCCATGAAAACAGCGGTCCAAACATAGACCATAAACTCATCATCTTCGAACTGGGCATCGCTCACAGTACCGCTGCGCAATTCTTCGATAAGCGTATTAAACTCAAAAACAATAAACAGCATGCCCAGAAAGGCTAGGCCAGTTAATGTCCAGATACGTACATTAACTTTAAAGTTACGCAAGAAGTTGGTCACTCAATAATCCCCTTGACCCAAAACAATCATTCTGCCCCCGCGCAATTGTTACCATAAGGTGCCTCAATTGCATCACAAAAAATGGCTCTAAATCCTTAAGGAATCCCTACCCCTTGTAAAATCATGATTAATTCTTACATATTTTTTTATAGGCCCCGTAAGAGGGCATGAACGACACACATTGCGAGGATATAGGAGGAACGAATGCGCCTTTTGTTGGCGATCATTTTCCCGCCGTTAGTTTTCTTTACAATCTGGCGGCCCATTCAAGGAATTTTCTGTGCACTTTTATGGCTAACCGTTATCGGGTGGCCGGTAGCAGCTATTTGGGCAGTATATTCCCTTAGCCAATACAGAAATGATGAGTTGCGTCGTGAAATGGATTATGACAGAGCTCGTTATGGACGCTATGATAGATATAGTCGTTACTAAGGGGAGCAAATAATGATCTATTCAATTCTTATTGGTGCACTTGTTGGTTTTATCGCGGGTAAAATCCTGCGCGGCGAAGGCATGGGGGCCTTCTGGAACATTCTAATTGGTATTGCAGGTGGTATTCTCGGCAAATTCCTGTTCGGAGTTATCGGTTTCCATGTAAACGGTCTGATAGCTGACATTATTGCAGGCACAGCGGGTGCCGTTCTTCTCATGCTTATGTTTGATATTGGCGTAAAGAAACGCCGTAGCAGAGACTAGAACTACCAACTCTAATCAAGCAAGCGGGCCGGACGGTAAGGTTCGGCCTTCACACCATGTTTTCTAAGATGCTCCGGCACAGCATTACCCATTGCCAGATTAGCTGCAAGCTCTGACCATGCTGGGGATGTTTGAATACCGTATCCACCCTGCCCAACATTCCAGAAGAAATTTGGCTGGTTTTCATCATATCCGATAACGGGCGCTTTATCTTTTGCAAAAGTTCTAAGGCCAGCCCATTTCGCTTCAATCTTCTCAACCGTACTGCCCGTTGCATTCTGAAAATGCTCTACAGCCATCGCAATATCTTCAAGTTCTGGCTGTGCATCACATGCAGGACTTAGTGTTTCATCCGCCGGAGACACAAGATAACCTGCACCTTCAGGTTTGAAATAGAAGCTTTCCTCCACATCAATCACAACCGGGCTATTTTTCTCAAACGGTAACCCTTCCGGGCTTGGTATTGTTACAATAGTACGGCGCTGTGGTTTAAGCTTAAGTGGCTGAACCTGCGCTTTTATAGCAACGTCATCTGCCCAGGCACCCGATGCGTTAATAAGTGTTCTAGTTGTTATTTGCCCTTTTCGGGTTTTTACCAACCAGTGATCCGCTTTAAATTCAGCACTTTCAAAGCCATCTTCCAGACGGACTGCTAAACCCATTTTTTTCGCCGCTCGTAAATACCCCTGATGAAGGGCCGCAACATCAAGGTTACCACAATCCGGATCATTCACTCCGGCGACAAATTGGGTTCTATCAAGGTGAGGCGCTCGCTCCAGAACCTCATCTACCGTTAATTCACGCACGCCAGGCAGTTCGCTCATTTCGTCTAAGAGACTTTCTGCCGCACTGCGCTGATGATCTTTCATTACATGAATCGCCCCCATTTGGCTAAGGATCGGAATTTCAGATACTTCAGCGGGAGGAGATAGTAAAAATGCTTTAGAGGCCGTTGTTAGTGGTTGAAGCAGTGGCCCACCATATGTTTCAGCATAAAATGCTGCGGATCTACCTGTTGTGTGATAGCCGGCTTGTGCTTCCATATCCAGAAGCATAACCTTTGCATGTGGTGCGAGGAAATAAGCGATACCTGCTCCCGCAATCCCACCACCAATAACTAAAAATTCAGTATCCAACATAACAGTACCCGTTGCTTTTACTGGGTCATATGTGGTCTAAAGTCGGCAGTTTGGCAAGCATCCATCACATTGTTTCATGAAAAAGGGGCTGATCATGAGCTATATCCAACCATCTACTCTTCCTGAAAGTTTAAGTGGTGTTTCAGTGGAAACACTAAAAAGCTTTGCCTGTGAGCTTGCTGATGCAGCAGCCGAAGTGACACTTAAGTACTTCAGGCAGAAAGTGGATATTGATAATAAACTGGGTGATAGCGGTTTTGACCCCGTAACCGAAGCGGATCAAGGAGCCGAACGAGCTATCAGAGCCCTGATTGATGAACGCTTTCCTGATCACAGTATTCACGGGGAAGAATACGGCATAAAGAAAACAGACAGCCCATTTGAATGGGTGCTTGATCCCGTAGACGGTACACGTGCTTTTATTTCAGGCTTACCAACATGGGGAACTCTTATTGCCCTGAAACACGAAGGCGTACCTGTGATTGGTGTTTTGGATCAGCCTTACATCAAAGAACGCTATCTTGGGTGGACAGAAGGAGCAACTCTAAATGGAGAGGCTATCTCAACACGGTCATGTGCCTCGTTATCAGATGCAACTATTTCTACAACCGACCCTGATCTATTCAAAGACAACGAACGTACATGCTTTAACGCGATTTTGAACCAGAGCAAACTGATAAGGTATGGCATGGATTGCTACGCTTATGGTATTGTCGCGGCGGGGTTTATGGATCTCGTTATAGAAAGTGGCTTGAAACCTTACGACATGATGGCACTGATTCCGATTGTACGCGGAGCCGGAGGCAGCGCAACAAATTGGCAAGGTCAAGCTCCCGGAGATTGCGGAAAATTACTTGTAGTGGGTGACAAAGGTCTCCTTAAAGACGCACTACACACCATAAATGAGTAAAATTTCCTAGCTAAAAGCGACAAAGTGAAACATTTCATAAGATTGTTTTGGCAAAACAAACCTCAAGGACTATATATTCAACAGATATTGAAACCGCAGTAAACCTAAGGAGGGGTAGCCATGGGAAGACCTGCAAAATTTAACAGAGATGATGCAATAGCAATTGCGCTCGACGCTTTCTGGGAACAGGGGTATGAACCTACGTCCGTAAGCGAGCTCTCTTCGCGTATGTCCATCACTCGCTCCAGTTTCTATAATAGCTTCGTTTCGCGTGAAGCACTGTTCAGTGAAGTTCTTGCTTTGTACGGCAAACAATCTTGTGATCGTTTCATGAACGACCTTAAGGAAGGCGATCCCATTTTGCCCGCCTTCAGAAAAGTTTTAGAAAACTTGATTGATGCAAGAATGGATGATGAGGACGCCAAAGGCTGTCTTGTCACAAACGGCATGGCCAACAATGAAAAAAGTTGTGAAGTAGCACATGTTTTCCGGGATATTATGGGCACCCGTGTTGACCGCTATACGGAACTTCTTGAACACGCCATAGATAGCGGAGAACTAGCCGGATTAGATAACCCACGCACCACTGCAGCAACTTTTGTATCCCAGATGGTCGGCATCAATATGATGAGTAAGGTAATCCGTGATCGCCAACAACTGTATGCTATGGCAGAGACGATTTTAAGAGGCTTGGGTCTTGCCGAAGTACCAGCAAGCATCAACGCGCAAAACGTTGCCTGACACTCAATCTAGATTCTAAATAAAAAGGCCGCCGAACTATGATCGGCGGTCTTTTTAATTCTAGTGCCCAAAATTTGAAGCATGCTTTAAAACTCGGGTCGCTCTCTTAGGCTCATAAACTCTCTGATAGCGTTCCAGACATCAGCTCGATGATCATCCGTTTCTTTCAGGATTTCATGCATGGCGCCTTCAATCTTCACCAAACGAGCATTTGGCATACGCGCGACCAATTTATCTTGGGCGTCATTATCCACAATCTGATCTTCACCCGCCTGAAGCATCAATACTGGTGTTTCAATGGCTTCCGCATAACCAGGTGCATTTAGTTTTTTGGTAGATTTAACCGCTTCCCACAGCCATTTATGAGTGGCACCGCCTACTGCCAGACGACGATCTTTATTATGAATGAAATAATCTTCATCTTCGAACCGGTCATCATCGTGAGTTAGCTTTTTCCGCCAACCCCAGCGGCCTGTTTTAAAGGCGGTATGCCCAGGAATATAACTACCACCAAGCCCCAGATGACGCATTACCCACGGTAAACCGCTTAATATAAATTCTGGCACACCACCGCCATTAACCTTCACCATTGGCGCTACCGTAATAGCAGCATCCGCGTATCCCGGATGTTCTTTCAGGAACCGGAGAATTACATGTGAGCCAGCTGAATGGCCCATCAAGATATATGGCTTTTCCATCTTGTTGGTCAGCACCTTATCAAAAAAGGTTTTCAGATCTTCAAGATGAAGATCAAAGCTGCGGACAAAATGCTTTTCACGGTCTGGGTGCGGACGGTGAGACATACCTTGCCCCCGCAAATCCATTGCAGCACAGGCAAAACCCAGCGCATTGAAGATATGAACATCCTCTATGAATTTTTCGATAAATTCAGTGCGGCCTGGAATAAAGATAACTGTACCTTTAATATCAAGCACATTACTGGCAGGAAATCTGGCGAACCGGATTTGTTCCCCATCGGCGGACTTGAAATAGTCGAACACCGTATCTTTAGGTGGCTCTCTCCGGTTAGCCTTCGCAAAATCCAACGTCTCTTGTGTTGGTAGCTTATCGTTACTCACACACGCCTCCGCCATAATTTGCATATTATTCCCCTTACTAAATATGCAGTATGCCTAAATATTTCAGCCACTTAGGCCTATATATACCTCAGCATGCACAGTCTTATGGTTAATTTCCAGTAAAATTTCCGTAGGAAAACCATAGTTTTAGAAAATTTCAGTCTCAATAATCGCGTTAGCTCCACCATTAATCCGACGTCGAATCATCCATCCAGAGAAAACAGCCCAACCTCCCGCTGAGTGGTTTCATATATTTTCCTCGTATTTTTCCTAATCACAAAATACGGATTTATCGCTCACCAAGCTGTCATGCGCCCTGCAACAACGCCCAATAAACTCTTTAAATATCAATATCATGCGCCATTTTTTAAAAAAATAACCAAGACAAAAAGTGGGTGCAGTTTAGTTAAAATTGTCTGCAAAGATTTACAGAATTTCCATTTGCATAGTTCACTTTAGGCGTAAGTGATCAGGCAAATATCATGATGAAAAAGAACCATACGCATAAACTCTCCACTTGCTTAGGCCGCAAGTTGATGAATTTCGCAAAGAACCTATGGCAGGATGACAGAGGCAGTCTTATGCCCGCTGTTGCCACCAGTATTCTAGTGCTCACAAGCGCAGCTGGGCTAACCGTAGACGGCGCACGCATGTTCTATGTGAAAGATGTTTTACAGAAATCGCTTGATAGCGCTGGTCTGGCCGCAGGCCATGCTCTTGATATCAATGATATGGAATCCGACGCGCAGGAATTTTTCGATGCAAATATTGCTGCCATCGGTGACGTGGTCAAATCCAGCGAAATGGTTATCAACTTCAGCAATGATAACAAGCTTATTACACTAACAGCTACAGCATCAGTAGATACATACTTCAGCCGTATCTTCGGTGTGAATGAAGTGACCGTTTCTGCCGATACCGAGATCACCCGCGAAACCCGCGGCATGGAACTTGTTATTGTAATGGATAATACAGGCTCTATGCGCAATAACGGCAAGATTGATGCAGCGAAGGAAGCAGCTGAACTTCTGGTGGAAGCCGTGTACGGCGAAAATGATACCAACAACAACCTTTGGGTTGGGGTCGTACCCTATGTAGCTCATGTGAATGTTGGTGACGGGCATGAAAGCTGGCTTTCAGAAGCTGGCCTGCAGAAAATTGATAATGGCGAATACCGAACAACTGAATGGTCGGGCTGCCTGTTTGCGCGGGACGATGGTGAAGACCTTACAGATACTCCACCCAGCATAGAACCATTTGAGCCCTGGTTCTGGCCGGATGAACCTGCTTACAATTCATACTACAGGCCCAACAACTGGATTCATAACGGTGTCGTATCAATTTACGAAGCAAATAGCCGTTCATTGGCCAAGGGTCCTAACCGCGGCTGCGGCCAAGAAATATTACCCCTCGTTGCCAGCAAAACCAAGGTGTTGGATGCAATTGAGGAAATGGAACCCTGGAGCTTTGGCGGGACCGCTACACCCACAGGTCTCGCTTGGGGTTGGCGTGTTATCAGCCCTCGCTGGCAAGGCCTGTGGGGCGGTGACACGCCAAGTAATCTGCCGCTTGCTCATGATGCAGCTTTCATGGACAAAGTGATCGTCATCCTCACCGATGGCAAAAATGAGTTTATCTCTCGTATCAGCCAGCTCGGTGGTTCTGATTACACTGCTTACGGCACTATTCAGGATATGGGCCACAGCTCCATCTATGATGCCCGTGATGATGTGGATGATCGTTTTGATGAAATTTGCACAAACATCAAAGATGATGACATTTTGATTTACGGGATCACTTTTGGAAGCACCCCGGATTCTTCCACACGTTCCGCCTTTGAAGCGTGTGCAACGAACCCCGGTTTTTATTTCCATGCCCCCAACAATGACGAACTTCAGGATGTGTTTGATAAAATCGGCCGTCAGCTTTCCAACCTCCGACTGTCCAAATAAAGGTGACTATGTCGTTCTTGTCTCACATATGGTCCTTTAAAAAACGTCTTCGGCATGATGAAGAAGGCGCCATTGTTGTGGAAACTGCAATCGGCCTTCCTGTATTGTTAACCACCATAATTGGCGTGTTGGAAATCGCCCATTACTTCTTCGTAGCGGCAGCGATTGAAAATGCCGTTCTGCAAGCATCTCGCTTTGGTATTACCGGCTCTAATGAAGAAGGCACAACCCGCGAACAACAAGTGCGCGATATCATCCGCGAGCAAACGTTTGGTCAGGTAAACATGGATACAGTGAATATCGAAACACTGGTCTATGAAAACTTTGCAGATATCGGCGAACCTGAACCTTTTATCGATGACAATGCCAGCGGCAGTTATGACGAAGGTGAAGATTACACAGATGTAAACGGCAATGGTCAGTGGGATGCCGATATGGCTATATCTGGCCTTGGTGGTGGTGGGGATATTGTTCTTTACCGCGTTAATTATGATATCAGCAGTCTTACAGGCTTCGCGGATTGGGCTTACCGAAACGTTTCCGTTTCAGCAACAGTGGCGGTACGCAATGAGCCATATTAGAAAATTCCTGAAACGCTTAAAAAGCAATGAAGAAGGAAGTGTACTAACGGAAATCGCACTTTCTATTCCACTTTATCTTACCCTTTTCATTGGTATCGTCGAAGCTGGTCATTACCTGCTGTTGAACCTGAAAGCCCAACATACAGTTGTTGCGATTGCTGATCTGGTAACGCGGGATGAAGAAATTTCTGAAGCAACCATGCAGGATATTTTCTCTGCTGTTCCCCAAATTATTGCCCCTTACAACGACCCTGCTGATGTGGTGGCAATTGTAAGCTCCGTAAGCCAAACAAGTGCTATTCCTGCAAGTGTTTTCTGGCAACGTATTGGTGGGGGCAGATTAGTTAAAACCAGCCGCTTTGGCGAAGAAGGAGATCCTGCAAGTTTACCTTCTGAATTCACGATGCGAGATAATGAAACTATTATCGCGACAGAAATTTTCTATTCCTACGAGCCTATCATGTTTAATTTTTTGCCATCTCGCACAATCCGGAAAGTATCTTATTTCCGGCCGCGCCTTGGAGCTTTGCAGGAAATCACCAGCTAAAGGAGCTTTCTCTGTAAATTGTCAATATTGACAATAAATAATTCATTCCCATATTCTGTCTATACCCAAATCAGACAAACACCAGGAATGACAACATGCCCAACCTCCCTCAAGCCTATGCAGCCTCGGCTTCCCATTCCCTTTCCGAGGCTGCATCTCTGCCTTTTGAGGTTTATCACGACAAGAAAATCTACGATCTGGAGATGGATCATATATTCAGGGGTGACTGGGTTTTCGTATGTGCTGAACAGCTTCTCCCCAATCCTGGTGATTATTTCGCACTCACTGTTGCGGACGAAGCAATTGCAATAATCCACGGTACCGACGGTGAAATCCGTGCGCTTTCCAATATTTGCCGTCACCGTGGCACGCCACTTCTTGATGAAGGATACGGCACGATTGAAAAGCACATTACCTGCCCCTATCACGCCTGGGTTTATGACCAGACAGGCAAATTCAAAGGGGCACCTTTTACGCGGAACCATAAACCCGAAAAATCAGAACACTGTTTGCCCGCCTTTCACCTTGAAAGCTGGCATGGGCTTTTGTTCATCAACTTAGCTGAAAACCCATCCCCTTTTGCTGCTCGAGTGGAAGGTATCAATGATTATCTTCACTTATTTGAACCCCATAGTTTTATCCACGGCGTTAAATCTGGTGATGAAGAATGGCAGGCGAACTGGAAGCTGGCCGTGGAAAACGCCATAGAAAGCTATCACCTTTTCAAGGTTCATGAAGAAACACTGGAAACCATAACACCCAGCAAAACTTCATATTATGTGGCGGGTAGTTCCGAGTGGACTTTAACCGGTGGTAAAATGGCAGACACAAGAAGCACCCTTGAAAAGTGGCTCACCGGTAAAGTACCTGAGGCATACAGCCATTATCTCCTGATATTTTTGCCGCCCAATTTTATTGGTATTCTAACTTACGGCAGCTTGCAGTGGATTGCCGTTTTACCCAAGGCAGCGGAAAAGTGCCAGATCATGTCCGGAGGAATTAGTAACGAACCTGGGAACGATGATAAAATATCAGCCGATTTCACAGCTGCTTTTCTGGAAGAAGACAAATGGATTTGTGAACGCGTACAGCAAGGCATGCATTCCAAGAGAACCACAGGCGGAAAACTGGTTGATATGGAACAAAGCCTGATCGATTTTCGGCAATATCTGGGTTCTCGGCTCTTTGGTGCTAAGCCAATAGCCTTCGCTTCAACAGCCGAAGCCGACCTATTTCTAAACCCAGAACGATAACTTACATAAAGTCCCTATATATTCCTTGGGAAACCGATTCTTTTCGAACCGAATCTTCTCCTTTATTCAGCCCCGAAAGCGGCTAAAACCGATTCCTTTTGCCGCTAAACCTGAAGTTTTGTGGCTAAGATTCTTTAATATTTACACCAAATCATCCCGCCACCCGTTAATTTCCAACAGTCACAGCAACAAAAAAATCAGTTTTTTACTTTTTTCTTCTCCTCTCAGCAGCTCCCAATTCAGTGATTAAAATTTTAATCACGGCGAATTATCACGCATTTTCAACAGCTTTAAAATTTAGATAAAATTTGAAGATAATTAGATATTAAATTTCATTTAAGTTATTGTTTTTAAATATCTTTTTAGGATTGACGTTAACTTTTTATTTAAGACTCAAGCCGTATAAAAAACTCATCCGAACTTGGCAGCTGGAGAATTAAAATGACTAAGTTTCTTTCTAAACTACGCCGTAATGAAGAAGGCGCTACTGCAATTGAATATGGTCTTATCGCAGCACTTGTTGCTATTGGCCTCATCACAGCACTTGGCGCGCTAGGCGGTTCACTACAGACAATCTTTGGTGAAGCTTCAACAACACTTGATGGAAATGTTGATGCAACAGATACAGGTGCTTCTGGCTCTGGTTCTGGCACAGGTAGCTAATAGATCTCGCATCTAAACATATCAATTAACCTATCAAAAGCCGCCGGGGGATGGCAGTTTTCCGGCGGCTTTATTTTTGGGAAATTTGTAAAATAGTACCCAGATAACAGGCAAAAACAGAACCATGCAGATCATCTCAGGCATAGATATTTTTATCGCGGTAGCTTTTTCAGGCTTGCTTATCGCGGCAGCAGTATCTGATTTGCAGTCTAGGCGAATACCGAACGCTTTATCGGTTGCCATTTGTGGTTTGTTTAGTGTTTTTGCCTTTGCTGAAGTGATATCAGGTGCCGCATTTTTAGGGGCTATTGTTTGGCCTCTCTTAAGTGCTTTCGTTGTGTTCCTCATTGGTGCTGGCCTTTTTGCGCTCAGGCTTATGGGGGGAGGCGATGTGAAACTGATGGCAGCTACCGCACTCTTTGCGGGCCCTGCTCTAAGCCTTCATTTCGTGCTCTATGTAACTTTATTGGGCGGCTTTGTAGCCACAGGAACTTTGGTTCATGCCCAACTCAGTAAAGAAACAACACTTGATCAAGCTAAAGTACCTTACGGCGTTGCAATCGCCGCTGGTGGTCTCTGGGTTTGTTTTCAATGCTTTTCCTCTTTGGTGACATAAAGCCAAAGGATTGCATGCTTTTCTGATGGCATAAGGCCCGGAAGAGTTGGGGAAATTCGGTAGAAGTACAGTTTTCTGTACCACCGGGAGGCAAACATGAGCATCAAAAAACTACTCCTCATTCTTGTTGCATTTGCAGGCATGGTACTGGTCTGGTTTATGACCCGCTCATACCTTTCAAATGCTCAGCAACAAGCACAACAAGCACAGGTTTTGACAGCGAAAACACCCGCAGCTCAAATTCTTGTAGCGAAAACAGATCTCCATGTAGGTTCAACGATTACTGCAGAAAGCCTCGTTTGGCAGGCTTGGCCCAAAAGCGGTGTGAACAAAGCCTACTACAGCAAACCAAATGCAAAGATAAAAGATCTGGTTGGCACCATCGTACGCACACCTATGAATGAAGGTGATCCAATCACCAAATCAGCACTGGTTAAAAAAGGTGCAAGTGGTGTTCTTGCTGCGACATTAACCCCAGGGATGCGTGCTTTCACAGTACCTGTTACAGCAACATCAGGCGTGGCTGGTTTCATCGTTCCGGGCGACCGTGTTGATGTGATCCTTACTCACGAAGTGGAAGTGACCCGCCGTGAGAAATATCAAGTTGCAGAAACCATTTTCCAAAATGTACGTGTGCTCGCAACAGATCAGAAAAACCAACAGAACGACAAGGTGAAAGTAGCTAAAACTGCAACTTTGGAAGTTACCCAAAGCATGGCTGAAAAGCTGGCGATTGTCGCAAATGTTGGAAAGCTTTCACTTGCTCTCAGATCACTGGAGCGCGGTAATGATGGCCCTCTGGCAGATCCAAACACACCACCAATCATGGTGACAACAAGCCAAAGCCACGGCAACGACGTTAGTAAATACCTACCTCGTATCAACGGTAAAAAGAACTCCATCCGCGTGGCAAGAGGCAGCGTTGCAACAGTTGTTGTCCCTTCAAATGGTACTGGTGATACGCAGCCAGACAATCTTCCATCTGATGGAGATGACAAATGATAAAATCCATTAAGTATATGGCACTTGCGAGCAGCATTTTATGCGCTCCGGTAGCCGCAGAACCTTCAAACCCTGCAACGCTTAACAAAGTATCAGGCGCAGAACTTGTAACACCGCACGCAGGCGGCATGAGCATTGAAATCAACAAAGGTACCCTTGTACGTCTTGATCGCCCTGCATCTGAAGTATTTATCGCGAACCCTGAAATTGCAGATGTGCAAGTTAAATCAGCACGGGTTGTTTATATCTTCGGGAAAGCACAGGGCGAAACCACCTTCTATGCGCTTGACGAACAGGATAACACCATCTTCAGTTCTGGCATTGCCGTAACACGCAATCTTTCAGCACTTAATAAAGCGTACGAACGCATGATGCCCGGCTCTCCCATTAGCGCCACGACACTTGGAGAACTTATTGTACTTCAGGGTAACGTCGGCGCACCTGATCAGGCAGCGCTTGCTGAACAGCTTGCAAAATCTGTTTTAGGGACTGATCAGGTAATGAATAATATCAATGTACTTCAACCAACTCAGGTGAACCTTCATGTTCGCATTGCTGAAGTTTCCCGCACCGTCCTTAAACAGCTAGGTGTAAGTTGGGAAGGTTTCCTATCCGGAAGCGGCGCAGGTATTGGTATCGCAACCGGTCGTAATGTTTTTGATCTGGTGCCTGATCCTGTTACAGGCATTCCTTCAAAAGTATTTATACCGGGTGCAGATACAGGCTCTCTCTTAGGCACGATTACCCCGGGAAACCTTGACCTGAACTATGCCATTGATGCACTTGACCGCGAAGGCTTCCTTACCGTTCTGGCAGAGCCAAACTTAACAGCTTTGACAGGTCAGGCAGCGAATTTCCTTGCGGGCGGTGAATTTCCAATTCCAATCCCAAGCCGTGACGGTATTGGCATTGAATATCGTGAATTTGGCGTAAAATTGGATTTCACCCCAACTGTTCTAAACTCGGGTCGTATTTCCATGCAGGTTCGCCCTGAAGTCAGCGATCTTTCTGATGCTGGTGCAATCCGTATCAACGGTATCAGCGTGCCATCTATCAGCACACGACGCGCAGAAACCACCATTGAACTGGGAAGTGGCCAATCCTTCGCGATTGCAGGGCTTATTGAAAACAGTGTTTCTCAGGATAAGGATAAATACCCCGGCCTTGGTGATATCCCGATCATTGGTGCTCTCTTCCGTTCTGATCGTTTCCGCCGTGAAGAAACAGAGCTGCTTATTGTGGTGACACCGTATCTGGTGAAACCAGTGTCAAACAGACACATCAATCTGCCTACCGATAACTTTATCGCACCAAATGATGTGAACCGCATCCTGAACGGTAAAAGCTGGGAAGGCAGCACTCAAAATACTATCGCAAACCAAGATAACCGCACAGGCGCTTCTCTAAAGCAACGTGCTGGTTTCCAGTTAGATTAATGGAAGGACAGTATGATGATTAGGCACATGATACAATCCGCCCCCAAAACCGCTCTTTTAGCGCTTGGCATCATCGCGTTGAGCGCATGTCAAACAAGCGGTACAACCCGTCATACAGATGCCGTGAATCGTTCCAGCGTGGAACTGGTTCGCCTGCCATTTGAAATTCGCCCCGAGGCTGATGGTACTGACACACTATCTGCTCAATCCGCTGTATCCATGCATGCATTCCTAACCAGCGTAAATGCGGGTTACGGCGACATCATTATGCTGGACGCACCATCCGCCACCCCGAAACGCTTGGAAGCTATTCAGGAATTTCTGAAAGAACGTGGGCTCACGTTTGGCGGGGTTGCCCCTCTCGGGACGGCGCCATCTGAACAAGGCGTTATGCTATATGTGGAACGCTATCAAGTTACTGTGCCTAACTGTGGGGTTTGGCCAGCAGACAATGCCTCTATTGCCCCAAACAACGCGGCGCCATTCCACGGCTGTGCAACAACCGCTACCCTGAATTTGATGGTAGCGAACCCTCGCGATCTGGTGGCAGGACAAAACGGTCGAGCAAATGCGCAAGCTGCAGTTTCAGCAGTTAACGGCTTATCACAACCGGCAAGCACTGGCCCCAGGGTAACCTTCTCAGTGGAAGGATTAAACGAGATTGCGCCGACAAATACCAATTCAAGTGGCAGCAACTAGGAGGATATGATGACAGGTCCTTCAAAGAAAACCGAACGAGAAACTTTCGCAGCCTACTGCTGCGATGAAGCAACCATCGACCTTTTAAAAGCTGCCGCACCAAGCCGTGGCTGGTCAGAAAACATGGTCTTTTCAGGTGGTATCGCGGGAGCAGTGCGAGCGCTTGGTGCCATGCCTTGCCCTGAATTTCTAATTGTTGATTTATCTGACAGTGAAGACCCTCGGGCAGACGTTCAAGCGCTCGCAGAAGTATGTGAAGAAGGTACCGTTGTTCTCACTATTGGTGCCCTGAATGACGTTGGTCTCTATCGGGATCTGTTGCACGCTGGTGTTCATGATTATCTGGTAAAACCTCTTGCTGTTGATGTTATCAAAGCAGCTATGCATTCAGCTGAAGAGGCCATGAATGCAGTTGAGGAAGTGGAAGAAGAAGGCCCAGCCAGTGAAGGGAAAACGATTTTCTTCATTGGAGTACGTGGCGGCATGGGCACAAGCACACTTGCTGCAAACACCGCATGGCTGAGTGCAAACGGCGGTGAAAGCACAGCCCTTCTGGACCTTGATTTTCATTTCAGCTCATCAGCAATCCAGTTTGATCTGGAACCCGGCCGGGGCCTGTTAGATGCACTTGATAACCCAAACCGGGTTGATGGATTATTCCTTGACCGCGCTGTGGTAAAACCAAGCGAAAAGCTTTCCATTCTCTGCACGGAAGCAGCGATTGGCGTAGTACCTCGTCCTGCAGAAGGAGCGCTTGAACACCTTGTTGATACAATGGCAAATACATACCGAAATGTTGTGGTGGATATGCCGCGCCACATGGTACCTGAGCAACCGGAAGTACTGAACACAGCTACGGACATTGTTCTGATTACCGATCTTTCCCTTTCTTCAGCGCGGGACTGTATCCGCCTGAAGGCTTATTTAAAAACCTGTGCACCAGCGGCATCAGTTCACGTGGTTCTGAATAAGCTGGGTGCAGTTCCTGCTGAAGTGGAAGAGAAAGATTTCGCCAATAGCATCGAAACAGAAATCAACGCACGCGTGCCGTTTGATGCGAAAGCAATGCTTCTTGCTGTGCAACAAGGCACAGTTATCGCTGATCACACAAAATCAGGAAAAGTTACCGCAGGCATGAAGGCTGTTAACAGCCTGTTTACCTCAGGCAGCGAAAATGCAGATGGGCAAAAACCATCATGGGTTAACAAGCTTTTGCAGCGCAAAGCTAGCTAAGCACATGTTCTAAGTACAGGCATTCAGGTATGAAATCTCAGGCATTCGGCAAAAAACGACAGGGGCTTAAAAAAAGCGGCAGCTTTGGCCGTGCAGCTATGCCTGCCGCACCGGGTGTTACGGATGAATTTCCACTTGAACCACTTCAACCAGAAGCAATGCCGCCTACCCCGGAACCAGAAGGCGCCGGTGCTGAAAACATTGATGCCGTTACCACATGTGCCCGCTCCATGCTTCTTGAAAGTTTCACGGCCGATGAACTCCGGATGTCCACCAAAGGGGATGTGGAAAAGAAAATCGATCAGCTTATTGGTCGCTGTACGCAGATGGAAAATGCTGTTCTCAGTGAACGCCAACATACTGAACTTGCCCTGTATCTCCTTTCAGAAGCAGAAACAGCGATTGGCCGTATCGGCGATATCCCAATGGATTTGGATGCTGCAAACGACAAGCAGGATGATGGCACCGCAGCGCTGATTAAAGCAAAAGAACATATCCAACCGCTTCTGATGGAACATATTGATCCAGCAGCTGCCGCGGAACTGCCACGCCCGGAACTTGCTGAACAGGTTGGTGAAGTAGTGGGTGAACTACTCGTTCAGGAGAAGATCAACCTGAACCTGAAAGAACAACGGGATCTGGTTACCCTTCTTCTTGATGATATGCTTGGCCTTGGCCCACTGGAGCCACTGCTCGCTGATGAAACCATTTCCGATATTATGGTGAACGGCCCGCGGCAAGTGTATGTGGAGCAAAAAGGCCGCCTTACGCTTACTGACGTAACATTCCGCGATAATCAGCACTTGATGAATGTAGCACAGCGTATTGTAACAGCTGTTGGCAGGCGGGTTGATGAAACATCCCCGATCTGTGATGCGCGCCTTGAAGATGGCAGCCGGGTGAATGTGATCGCCCCACCGCTTGCCATTGACGGTGCTTCCATTTCCATCCGGAAATTCACAAAGGACAAGATCACATTGGATAAAATGCTGGATTTCGCCAGTATTTCAGCGCCTCTTGCTAAACTACTTAAAATCGCTGGCGCCTGTCGCCTTAATATCCTGATTTCAGGTGGTACAGGCTCCGGTAAAACAACGATGTTGAATGCCCTTTCCCGTATGGTGGATAAAGGCGAACGGGTTGTTACCATTGAGGATGCGGCTGAGCTACAGCTACAGCAGCCACATGTGGTACGCTTGGAGACCCGCCCTCCAAACCTTGAAGGGCAAGGCGAAATTACAATGCGCGATCTGGTTAAAAACGCACTACGGATGCGCCCAGACCGTATCATCCTTGGTGAGATTCGAGGCGGCGAAGCGATTGATATGCTTCAGGCCATGAACACTGGTCACGATGGTTCCATGGGCACCATTCACGCAAACCGCCCACGGGAAGCGCTGACCCGCCTCGAAAACATGGTAAACATGGCAGGCCTCCACTTGCCTGCAAAAGCAATCAGAGAACAGGTTAGTTCCAGTCTTGATATGATCGTACAAGTCCAGCGGATGCGGGATGGTGGCCGCCGTACCACTCATGTAACAGAAGTTGTTGGCATGGAAGGTGATGTCATCACCACTCAGGATTTGTTCAAATATGAATTCACCGGCGAAGATGAAAGCGGCCGTCTAGTTGGTAACTGGAATTCCACAGGCGTTCGCCCTCACTTCCTTACCAAAGCAGAATATTTCGGTCTGGACCGTGCTTTGATGGACGCGATGAACGGATAAGGGCAGAGCCATGCAAAACGGAAATCTCGATATCCTTCTTCTTGCTGGCGGCATGATCGGCCTGATCATACTGATTGCTGTTATCACGCTCTTTGGGTCTATGAACAAAGGCAAAAAAGAAACTCAGAAAAAGCTGGACCGCTTTCAGGAACGCTTTAATGACCGCAAAACCCTGAAAGGCGAGCAAGCACGCTCTATTCGCCTGAACCAAAAGGAAACTGGTTTTGCAGCGACGCTGGCCGAGCTTTTACCGCGCAGAGACCAGATTAAAATTCGGCTCAGCAAAGCAGGCATTGAACCCAATCTTTCCCGGTATGCGATGACATCTGGCGGTTTGGCTGTTGCTACCCTGGTCACTCTACTACTGGCAGGTAGTACACCGGTTTTCTCGCTGCTCATGAGCATTATCGCTGGTATTGGCTTGCCCCACTGGTTTCTCAGTATGCGGATCAACAGCCGTATCGGGAAATTCACCAAGCAGTTTCCCGAAGCGATGGACCTTATGGTGCGTGGTCTTAAATCGGGCCTGCCAGTGAACGAATGTATTGCAAACGTGGCAACGGAACTGCCTGCACCAACAGGTACCGAATTCCAGAAAATCACCGATAGCATGCGGCTTGGTAAACAGCTTGAAGAAGCACTGTGGGAAACCGCAGACAGGCTGGATACGCCAGATTTTAAGTTCTTTGTTATCTCTCTCGTCGTACAGCGGGAGACAGGTGGTAACCTTGGCGAAACGCTGGAAAATTTGGCTAATATCTTGAGGCAGCGTCAGGCAATGAAATTAAAAATCAAAGCCTTGTCTTCAGAAGCAAAAGCCAGCGCGTGGATTGTTGGCCTACTGCCTTTCATTATGCTCGGAGTGATCATGCTGTTGAACTATGATTACGGCATCGTGCTTTTCACCCACGCAAAAGCGAAAATCGCAGGTATCGCTGCCCTGATATGGATGAGCATAGGTATGTTCATCATGTCTCGAATGATTAGTTTCAAGGTGTAACATGCAGGATATAGAGAACACACTCGGAATTCCGATTATTGACTTGCTCGCAATGGCCGCAGCACTTGTTGCCTTCCTTGTAATGTATGCCTTCTACCAAACCACTATTGTACGTGACCCTATGAAAGGGCGGGTAAAAAACCTGCAGGATAAACGGGAAGCTTTGAAAGCAGGCCTGGTAACAAGCAGCAAACGACGCTCACCTGTTAAAAAAGTGGAAAGCATGAATTTAATGCGTTTGATCGCAGATAAATTCAAACTTCTGCAAGCGGAACAAACTCGCAAAATTTCCGCAGCCCTTATGCAGGCTGGATACCGCTCAAACGACGCTGTGGTGGTTTATCAGGTAGCGCGCCTCACCTTACCGCTTCTAATGGGTTTAATAGGTATTATCCTATTTTACGGCATGGGTAGCCTGCCTGAGCATAAAAATCTCTACCCTGTTTTCTCCATCGCGATGGTGTTCTTTGGGCTGAAGTTGCCGGATATATATATCACCAATTCCAAACAGAAACGCACAGAAGCCATTCGCCTCGCGCTTCCTGATGCGCTTGATCTGCTCGTTGTGTGTGCGGAGGCAGGCTTAACACTGGATAGTGCCTTAAACCGTGTAGCAAAGGAACTAGGCCGAGCATACCCTGAGCTTGCGGATGAATTTTCCCTAACAGCTATTGAACTGGGCTTCCTACCTGAACGGAAACAGGCACTGGTAAACTTGTCTGAACGAGTTGATGTACCCGCACTTAGAGGTGTGGTGACAACACTTATCCAGTCAGAACGGTACGGAACACCACTCGCTACTTCCTTACGTGTTTTATCAGCAGAATTCAGGAACGAACGCCTGATGAAAGCAGAAGAAAAAGCGGCACGTTTGCCAGCCACACTTACGGTACCGCTCATTGTATTCATCATGCCGACACTCTTTGTCGTACTTATGGGCCCTGCCGCCTGTAAAGTGGCTGATGATTTCATCAACAAAGGCGGTTAAACGCACCATCACCCGATTCGCCTTTTAAATGGCGAATCATCCTCCAAAACAACTCCCCGCAGTTTCTGCACAGTTTGTCGCAGCGATGATTTGAGCAGCATTTACTAATCTTTCGATGGAAAAAGCGGTGCCTTCTGATCACAAAAACACAAAAATTTCGCAGAAATTCAAGGATTTGCACGATTCTTATGACTAAGGCATTGACCTCGCGCTCAAGATTTGGTCTTTTAGTTCTTGCGAGAGGGCGCGGCCTTGCTGCGTCTCTCCATATTGTAACCACGCCTCGTGGTTACTCTATCCTCGCTGTCGTGACTCGGGCCGGGTATTTCCCGGCCACTTTTTTGTCTAAAGCAAAATTCCCTTATTAGCTGCATTTTACAGCTATAAAAGAAATCAATCAGACAAAATTTTACGAAACCCCAAACAGAAAAAGCGGGCCAGAAACCTAGCCCACTTTCTTATAACATCTGAATTATGACAATAATCAGGCGACACCTGCATTTTTCTGCAGGGTCATCCATACGCCTGACAATCTATTGCTGGCTAAGCAGCAAGGGTTTCTTCGCCTGTCAGCACACCTGCCACCGCATGCACAGTTGCAGCAATACGAATACTTGCCTGAATTTCTTCGCGGCTCAGGCCAGCTTTCTTCAGTTCCGCATCATGTGCAGCCACACAGAATTCACAACCGTTTACTGCAGAGACAACAAGCGAGAAAAGTTCGAAGTTCACTTTATCAGCTGGTGGTTTGCCGATAATCTGCATACGGAGGTTTGCAGCCATACGCTGATATTCACCGTCTTTCGCCATATGAAGGAAACGATAGTAAATGTTTGTCATACCCATAATGGCATTCGCCGCCTTGGCGTTTTCAATTTCTTCAGCACTTAGATGCTGACCTGCTTCATCCGCGAACGCTTTGATGAGCGTTTCATTACCTGAAGCAAGAGCAGCTGCGAACAACGCACCATATCGACGCTCTACTGAGAGAGTTTCTTCGCGCATCAAGGAAGAAAGGTTAAGTTTCAGGTCTTTAGCATACGTGGGGAGCTGGCTTTTAATTGTATCTAACATGTCTCTTATCCTTAAAACTGTCGCTTGCAAAAAAAGGGGCGGCCCCGGCTAAAAGAAAATTATGCGAGGAAAAGCCGGGGCCAAGTGCAGGCTGTTGCGAGGGGGATATACACAGCCTGCGTCAGGGAAACTTAGGGGTATTAAGTCTTAGAGTGTTTCTTCACCTGGGTTCCAGTTACATGGGCAAAGCTCATCTGTTTGCAGTGCATCAAGAACACGGAGAACTTCTGCAGGGTTACGGCCTACTGATAGATCATTCACAGCGGCGTAACGGATGATGCCGTCCGGATCAGCGATGAACGTAGCGCGCAGTGCAACACCTTCTTCTTTGTCCAGAATACCAAGGCCGTCAGAAAGTTCTTTCTTCACGTCCGCAAGCCACGGGAAAGAAACCTCACCAAGGTCATCGCGGCTCTGGCGCCATGCAAGGTGTACGAAATCTGTATCTGTACTTGCACCAAGTAGAACTGCATCACGATCAGCAAATTCTTCATTCAGTTCGTTGAAAGCAATGATTTCAGTTGGACATACGAATGTGAAATCTTTTGGCCAGAAGAAAAGCACTGTCCACTTACCAGGATTACTTTCATTTGTAATACGCGGGAAATCATCCGCAGGCATGTTTGCATCAACAACTGCTTTAAGGTCGAACGCTGGAATTTTATCACCGATAGTAAGCATGGTCTTGGTATCCTCTAATATAATCAAATCTGTTTCAGGCCGGTCGCTGTCTCGCTGTCGTTGCCTGTTGAAATGAATATGCAGGTAAAGAACAAAACAATCCAACCGATTAAAATATATTCTGTAATCGTTTTTAACGATATAATAACGAACCCATTGAATAGCTTGCGTTTCAGAAGTTTTCGAAACATAATCGACTGAATGAATTATATAGATATTTTTTGATCGGACAGGTAAATGAGCTTTCCTCCCACCTTAAAGCAGCTGCGCTATCTGGTAGCCCTTCATAAAACTAACCATTTTGGTCGTGCCGCGGAAAGCAGCCATGTGACCCAGTCAACCTTATCCGCTGGCCTGCAGGAACTTGAAAACCTGCTTGGCGCACAACTGGTGGAACGCACCAAAAGAAGCGTGATGTTCACAGCCCTTGGTGAAGAGGTAGTGGATCGTGCCCTCAAAATCCTGAACGATGTGGATGACCTCACTGACATGGCAGCATCCGCCAAAGACCCGCTCAAAGGTATTGTCCGCCTCGGTATTATCCCAACGATCGCCCCGTATCTACTGCCGAAGGTAATGCCTGCCCTGCAAAAAGAACTCCCAGACCTTGAGCTACACCTACGGGAAGATAAATCTGCTGATCTCTGTGACCTGATGCGCTCTGGCGAGCTGGATCTTGTTCTTTATGCGCTGCCGTTCGCATGTGGTGATGCCGCCGAAATGCCGCTCTTTTATGATGGTTTTGTCGCCGCTTTCCCCGAAGACACAGCTCCGGGCAAGGAAATCACAACAGCACAGCTTGATAACAGCAATCTGCTGCTGCTTGAGGAAGGCCACTGCCTGCGCGACCACGCACTTGATGCCTGCCAGCTTGTTGGTAATCAGGCCCGCCGAGAACTTTCTGGCACCAGCCTGCCAACAATTCTACAAATGGTAGCAGCTGGCCACGGCACAACCTTACTGCCCCAGATGGCAGTGGATGCTGGCCTCACGGATAACGTAGGTGTGGATATTGTGGAATTTAAAGATATTAACCCAACGCGTACCATTGGCCTCATTTGGCGGAAAACCAACCCACGGGCTGAAACTTTCAAAGCACTTGGTGAAGTGATTAAAAACGCCTGGGTTCACTAAACAAACACACCACATAAGAAAACCGCCAACCCTTGAGGAAACAACAGGGTTGGCGGTTCTTTAAGGGTGCGGCAAATTCCAGACAGCTCCGCACCCCTCCCGAGGATTTCTCGTTGATTTAGGCCTTAAGGGCCTCAATCGCTTTTTTAACGCGTGCGGCATAATCTACATCCGCTGCTGCATACTGTTCCAGCATCCGCACTTGCGCACTTTCAGATGCCTGGCTTAGGCCACCTGCGATATTTTCAGCGAGCTGGTTCTTCTGATCTTCCGTCATGATACGGAACAGTTCTCCAGCCTGCGTGAAGTTATCTTCATCGCGGCTTTCGTGGTAACCAACCCATGCATCTTCTTCAAGTGGCATTGGCGGCTCCATCACTGATGGCTTCGGCACTGGTGCACCTTCTGCAGCCCGATCATTCGGGAAGAAGTTGGCACCGCTACCTTGGTTCGCCGCATGGCCAGTTACAGGGCATTTCACCATACCTGCCATCGCACCATCACGCTGATAGTGGTGCACAGGGCATTTCGGCGCATTCACAGGCAACTGCTGGTGGTTCACACCAACCCGGTAACGCTGCGCATCAGGATATGCCAGCAAGCGTGCCTGCAACATCTTATCAGGCGATGCGCCCACACCCGGCACAAGGTTTGACGGTGTGAAAGCAGATTGCTCTGTTTCCGCGAAATAGTTATCCACGTTGCGGTTCAGTTCCATTTTCCCAATCTCAATCAACGGGAAATCTGAATGCGGCCATACTTTCGTCAGGTCAAACGGGTTGTAGCGGTATGTTTTCGCTTCAGCCTCTGTCATGATCTGGATTTTCACAGTCCAGCTTGGGAAATCACCTGCATCAATCGAGTTCACCAAATCTTCCTGCGCACCATATGCAGGTAATCCTGCTGTTTCACTACCGCGCAGTGTTTTAATGCCTTGGTCGGTCTTCAGGTGGAATTTCACCCATACACGCTCGCCCTGATCATTCCAGAAACTAAGGGTGTGAGAACCGTAGCCGTTCATGTGGCGGTAGCTTGCTGGAATACCGCGGTCTGACATCAAAATGGTTGATTGGTGCAAAGACTGCGGGTGGTTCGCCCAATATTCAAACACCGCAGATGCATCTGGTGTGTTTGTACGGGGATTTTTCTTCTGGCTGTGTACAAAATCAGGGAACTTTGATGGATCACGCAGGAAGAATACAGGCGTGTTGTTACCAACAAGATCAAAATTACCTTCTTCTGTATAAAACTTCACAGCAAAACCGCGTGGATCACGGGCATAATCACTGCTGTCCTGACCGCCACCTACTGTGGAGAAACGAACGAACACCTCTGTTTCTTTGCCTTCGCCCTGAAGGAAGTTGGCGATGGTGTAATCACTCAAATCTTTTGTAAGTGTGAATGTGCCGTATGCACCACTGCCGCGGGCGTGCACTACACGCTCAGGAATGCGTTCGCGGTTAAAGTGCGCCAGCTTTTCCATCAGGCGAAAATTATCAAAAGTTAGCGGGCCACGAGAGCCAGCTGAAATACTGTTATTATCATCAGCAACGGGAGCACCGTTCGCTGTAGTAAGAATATTTGGAGTGTTTCCTGACATGGTCTCATCCTCTTGGTTTGTGTCTGTAAAACCAAGATATGCATAACCTATTAATTTCGCAAATTTATTAAATTTTACATTTCAATCGATAAATACGATTAATTACCATCAAACTTAGAAAAGCCCTTTGTAACCGCCAGAGAAGCTTCTTATATAAACCTTATGGCATTCATTGCTAATCGGGGGAAATATGGAAGCATCATCCGCTTCAAAGCCACATAACAAACGGCTTGAATCAATATTAATAGAAGTAAAACTAAGGGCGGAAGGAGCATCTTCCGATGATGAGCTAATCACAGCCATCAAGCGCTTAGAACAATTCCCACAGCCAGTTGCATACGATAACCGGCGCCTGAATATGTTCGCCAGCATTTTTGCAGCTTTATTTATACTCATCGGGGCAGCTCTGTATTTCATACAGATACCAGAAGAATACCTCTTCGTCCCGCTCGGCGGTTTAGTTTTGGTTTTGGTCATATACGGCAGTTTCTGGCACCAACGCAGAGCTAGCTTTGATAAACTATCTGACCGTATCCATTTTCGCAGCACGCTTTTTGATTATAACCTGCAAGAAATAAGAGTTCATGCACCGGATAAAGCCAAGGAGCTGGCGGGTCGTTTCACTTCTTTCAGGAAAGGAAACCACCAGCGCCTGATTGAACAGTGGTTGGAAGGTAAGCATGAAGGCGAAGAAAATAGCTTCAACTATAATTATTATCATTTCCATTATGTAGACCGCCGCCGTGTAACAACCACGGACAGTAAAGGGAATGTAAGAACAAAAACCGTATATGATCATCATCACCGTTATGGTTTCATCGTACCGTTCAAATACGCCCGCAATATAGATATCGCCGAAAAATACCTGAAATTGTTCCAGACTGGCTATAAAACCAGCTCCATCAGTTTCAACAAAAAGTTTTCCGTGAATTTTGACAGCGAAATGGAAGTTGTGAAATTCCTGAAACCCGCAGTGCTTCAGGCAATTGAAGCAACCGGCGATGCGCTTAGTGAAATAGTGCTTGAATTCAACGGCAGTGGTGATCTGTGCTTTTCCTTCGGCAATAACGACACCATACGGATAAACAGGGAATTCAGCCTGAAACAACCCAAAGAATTTGCAGCAGAGATTGAGGGCAAAGCCAACCAGCCAAGGCTTACTGCCGCTCTCGCATTCATAGAAAAACTGATGAAATATTCAGATGATAATTTTAGCTAATTTACCCACAGGGAAGGCATAAACATGGACCCAACACTCTTTATATGGCTACTAATTCCAGCCGTTTTGATAATCAGCTTTATCATCATCAACAACGGCATTATCCGCCGGAAAAACATGGTGGTACGCGCATGGTCGGATGTCATCACATACGAACGGCAGAAAAATAAAACGCTGCCTGAACTTGAACGTGTTGCGAGCCAATATCAAGAACATGAAGCAAAGCTGCTAGAGGAAATCACAGCTCTCAGAAGTACGCTTGCTCGCGCGAACACCAGCGATGTAGACACAAGCCAACTGGCACAAATTGAAGCCCGCACCCAAAGCATGCTTGGCAGCTTTAATATTGCTATGGAAGCCTACCCGAACCTGGAGATGGCTGGTGTTACCAAAGGATTGATGAAAGAGATTTCCGAACTGCAGGATAACATCTCGGCAGCTATCAGCATCTTTAACGGTAATGTAGAAGCCTTCAACAGTGGCATTCAGGTGTTCCCGAACAGCTTTGTGAACGGTATGGGCGGCAAACAAACACCATACAAACCATTCACCAACGCTGAAGCTGTTGAAACTATTGGTTTCACACTTGAGCAGGAATAATGCTCAGCGGCGGAAAATTGTTTGCTGAACATTACCTTTGTGGGGGCCGGAATAATAACTGTTCCGGCCAATCGCCTCAAACCCCAGTTTTTCCAGGATACGAATAGACGCCTCATTACCGTCCAGCACTCGCGCGAAAAGTGGCTGGCGCCGCATCGCCTTAGGCTGAGCCTGCAACAGCATTGCCACCGCCCGTCCTGCAATCCCCTGCCCCCAGAATTTGCGGTCAATCCAGTACCCAAGCACCATCTCTCCCGCCTGTGTAGGAGAAAGATCAACATACCCCGCGCGCTCACCGTTCTTTCTTATGAGAAACACATAGGCACCACTTTGAGGATTAGCTAAATCGTCCTGCATGGCTTTCACAAAGCTGGCTTTATCAATCATTTCACCCGCGATCCCTGCCATAAGCAGAGCCTCCGGGTCTTCATTCAGACTGTAAATCCATTCAATATCAGCAACTGTTTCAAAACGGGCAAGCATAACTCCGTCAGGGTCAGCCGGATGCGGATACCGAACCTTCATACTTGGATATGCTGCATTCCTTGAAACAGATTGCACCATCTCAATGCTATCAAACACAAACCCAAGCTTTTGAAGCACACGCCCGGATGCCGGATTATCCTTCCCGTACCTTGCTGTGATAGAACGCCTCGGTTCCAGTTGCTGTGCCAATTTCAAAAGTGCCTGCGCAGCCTCGGTTGCATAGCCTTTCCCCCGATGATCAGCACCAATGAAATACCCAATTTCCCATTCATCTTTTGGATTGATGAACAAAACACCGCTGCCCACAAGCACGTCACCATCATAAATACCGCGCTGAAACATGTTAAACAAAAGCCGCTCATCCCTACCGCGGCTAATAAGCCTTTCCTTGGCAAAATCCAACGTTACCGGATGCGGGATTGTACTGCTGTTCCGCGCTACAAGCGGATCATTCAGCTGTTCATGGAACGCTTCCAAATCATTCAACATTATGGATTTCAGGCGTATGGGCATAAAGTTCTTAATCTAAATAAGAGTACCTAACAGTACATAAGTTAGTTTGAATTTTGCAAACTTTAAACTTTAACGGGCAGGTAACCATTACTATATACCAACACAGGGTATAATATTACACCTAAAAAGAGCTTTTATTCTAAATTCCAACAATACTTATGAGTTCATTTATGACAATTGATCAAGAACTATTTAAACAAAAAGCTTACGATGTATTTTTCCCAAAATATAAGTCAAAACTGCCGTTTTTTGAGAAAAATGAAGTTAAACTCGCTCACTACACTTCAGCAGGCACAGCATATGAAATAATTAAAAATGAGGAAATATGGCTAAGAAATACAAATTACATGAACGATCATGATGAAGTTAATCATGGTTTGAAATGCTTACATAATATCTTGAGTAGCACAGAAGTTTTAAACTTCTTCAAAGATACTCTTAATTCAATATCACCAGGTATATTTAATGAAACAACCCAACGCTTTGATAGAATGGCACCCTACTTAAACCAAGAAACATACATATCGTGTTTTTCCGAACACGACCCTGTCAGTGAAAATGATCTTGGGCGACTTTCAATGTGGAGAGCCTACGGTGGCAACTCAGGTGTATCGATAATATTTAATACTGGGCCATTCTTTTCCGAAAGTAATAGTACAAAGGCATTATCATTTTTGGTTGATTATGAAAAAACAAGCTCCCTAAAAGGCCATCTCCTTCAAACCTTACATAGGCTGCAAGAAGAGAGGGAATACTTTTCATCGATACCTAAAGAGCGTTTGATTGACACTATACTAATGTATCTTTTAAGCTTTCCATTGGCGATCAAACATCCTGGTTTCCAAGAAGAAAAAGAACTGAGAATAGTATATAATCCAGCGGTACTTGTATCAGACAAACTAATAGCAGATACTGTGACTCTTGATGACATTCCCCAAAAAATTTATAAAATTCCTTTGAAAGACTACCCTGAAGAAGGCTTCATTGGTGCGACACCAAAAGACATCATCAATCGTATTATTATTGGCCCAAGTCACCACGCCACTTCTTTAAAGAAAACATTCATCGAACTTCTTCAAAATAAAGGAGTAGAAAATGCTGAAACAAAAGTAGTGTGCTCTGACATACCTTTGAGGACATAAACACCCTTGCCGCAACCACTCTTCTGTGGCTTATTGTGGCTTCTGTATTTGGTAATTTCTCACATGGGGATTTTTGGATGTCTCAGTCTTCTGACAGCACCCTCGACTTGCTTGATGATCTGGTAAAAGCAGCGCTTAAAGGCGGTGCAGATGCAGCCGATGCGGTTGCCGTTGATGCACGCTCAAAAGGGGTTTCCTGGCGTGAAGGCCAGATGGAAGATGTTGAAGGCTCTGAAGGCGAAGATATTGGTCTCCGTGTGATGATCGGCAAACAGCAGGCGATGGTTTCCACCAGCAACCGCAGCACGGGCAACCTGAAAGAAGTGGTTGAGCGCACGCTTGCTATGGCACGCGCAGTGCCGGAAGACCAATATTGTGGTTTGGCACCCGAAGATAAACTTCACACAGGCCCATTTGCTGAGCTTGACCTGTATGATGATACGGAAGTATCCGCCGAACAACTGGCGGAAATTGCCCGTGAAGCCGAGGAAGCAACCCGCGCTGTTGAGGGTGTAACCACATCACCGGGCGCTGGTGCATCAGCCAGCAGTTGGGCGATTGACCTGGTGACCAGCCACGGCTTTGCAGGCCACTATAAAGGCTCTAGTTTTTCATCCAGTGTTTCTGCGGTTGCTGGCGAAGGCACCGGCATGGAACGAGATTATGATTTCACATCAACCCGCCATTTTGCTGATCTTGAAAGTGCCGCTGCTATTGGTACAAAAGCGGGTGAACTTGCCGTAAAACGCCTGAACCCAACCAAAGCGGAAAGCGGTCAGAAACCACTTGTATTCAGCCCACGTGTTGCAAACTCACTACTTGGGCATTTTGCAGGTGCTATTTCAGGCGGCGCTGTCGCGCGCGGCACCAGCTTTCTGAAAGACCGGCTTGGTGAAGCCGTCTTCGCAGACGGCGTTACCATTGTGGATAACCCGCTGATGAAACGTGGGCTTTCAAGCAAACTTTTTGATGGTGAAGGCGTAAGGGTTCAAAAAATGAACCTCGTTGAAAGCGGTACACTGAAAACATGGACACTGAACAGTGCCACCGCACGCCAGCTTGAAATGGAAGTAACAGGCCATGCATCACGCGGCACATCTTCCGCCCCCGGCATTGGCACCACCAACCTTTATATGGAAGCTGGTACCCTTTCCCCTGAAAAACTGATGGCTGATATCGCTGACGGCATTTATATCACCGAGCTTATTGGCATGGGTGTAAACGGCGTAACAGGTGACTATAGCCGCGGTGCATCTGGTTTCATGATCAAAAACGGCGAGATCACCGAAAGCGTGAGCGAATTTACAATTGCTGGCAATCTTAAGGATATGTTCATGGCTCTTGTGCCAGCATCAGACCTTGAGTTTAAATACGGTGCCAACGCCCCAACCGTTCGTATTGACGGTATGATGGTAGCGGGAACATAAGCCAGCCAGAAAGTTTTCAGAGTGTCAAACGCTGCACCATTTGATGAAGATAGCTGTCCTTGGGATCTTACCGAGGAAGCAAATCTGGTGCAGCATGTGACAGAAGAAGCTGGCCGTATTGCGCTTTCCTATTTTGTACGTGGTGATATCCACCAGTGGGATAAATCCCCCGACAACCCGGTTTCAGAAGCTGATATGGCGGTTGATGAATTTCTCCGCACCACGCTTATGCAGAACCGCCCGGGATACGGATGGCTTTCTGAAGAAACTGAAGATCAGCCTGAACGGCTTCGGTGCGGCAGGCTCTGGATCGTGGACCCAATTGATGGCACTCGCGATTTCCTGGCTGGCGGAGAAAACTGGGGTATTTCAGTTGCGCTGGTGCAAGACCAAAAACCCGTTATCGCCGCATTTTACGCACCTGTTAAAAACGCCTTTTATTTTGCTCAGCGCGGCAAAGGGGCAACCCTGAACGGCAAGCCAATTGCTGTAAGCTGTAACGCCACCCTTGATGAAGCCCGCATGATGGGCGATCCGGAAGCGTTCAAACACACCAGTCCTTTCTGGCCAGTGCCTTGGCCTGAAGGCATGCATACAGAACAAGCCAACAGCATCGCCCTAAGAATATGCCAGATCGCAGACGGGCAGTTTGATTGCTGTGTAACCCTAAGGCCCAAGAATGATTGGGATGTAGCTGCTGCAGACCTGATTTTGGAAGAAGCTGGCGGGCTCCTTACAACTGGTGATCAAGACAGATTGCTCTTCAACCGCAAGAAACCACTTCACGCTCATATCATAGCATCCTGCCCTAACCTGATTCCTTCCATTATGGACCGCGTTACGCCAGCGCTTGAGAAATGGCGAAATAGAAACAAGTGATTTTCTTTTTATAAATCAAGTAGAACTGTTTTTACTAAAACTGGCTCTTGTTAACTTTCAATTTCCTTTTTACAGATAAAAATTAGATGGGGTCGAATAGTGTAGAGTTGGTGAATTCATGCTGAACTGGCGCCATATATATAGAGCGTTTGCTTTTTTATTTATATTCCAGATAGTTACTTTCTATCTGTACACGCCTGTTCATGCGCAAAACAGTGCTGCTACCTCAGAATCACTTAAAAAAACCCAAACATTTTTAACTGCCTTTCAAGATGCCAAACAAAATGATGCGTTCCTACACATGCGTGAATTGGAAGGTCGCCTGTCTGGCGTACAAAATGACCAAGAGCTCGCAGCACTTTATAAAGATCTCCTATACACCGCTATCGATATGAGCGATATCGAACGCCAGTATAAATATTCAAAACTGGCCCTACCGCTCTCTTTCAGCCTGCCAGATGTAGAACTCCGAGTATTTTCCGAAGTCGCAAACGCAAATGCGCTCTCGCTTGAAGGGGATTACACCAATGCCCGGGATATTTTTGCCCAAACACGTAAACTTGCTCAAGTTCGTGGTACTGAAGAGCTTGTATTTTTCGTTGATGCTGTTGAAGCGAATTTAGGGCCAGAAACCGGGAACTATCTTGAAGGTATAGCACGGCTCGTACAGTTTGAACCAACTCTCGATCAAACGCCATCAAGCGACAAATTACGCATGATAGCTTTAAACACCATAGCTTTCAGTTACGGTGCCGCTGACGATATAAACGGTATTATAAAATATTATGGTCAAGCCCTTCAAACAGCACAGCGGTCAAACCTAGCTATTGATCGAGAAACTATTGTTTACAACCTAGCACTTTCCCTAACAAACGAACGGAACTTCGAAGAGGCTGCACTCGCATATCAAACGCTCAAGGCCATAATGGACCAAACTCAAAACTATACAAATGAGTTCTACCTATATTCTGGATTAGCGCTGCTTGAATATACCAAAGGAAATTACGAAGCCTCCAATATACATGCCGAGAAAAGCCTGACTTTAACCGATAAAGGTGCCACACCGCAGCATATAGCAAATATGAATGGCCTTACCGCTTTGAATTATGCTCGCACAGGAAATCCAGAAAAAGCGGAAAAACGTTTGGCGCTGGAAGAAAGTTTTTATACCAACAACCCAGAAGCAGGCTTGGAATATTTCGAAACCGCTAAAAAATTGACTCTTGCTTTTATCGCAACAGCACGCAACCAACCAGACCAAGCCTTCCAATTGCTGGATGAAGCACGTAAAGATCAATTGGATGAGCAGTTTGCAACATTCCGTGACAGCCTTGCTGAACTCCAGTCCAACCTTCAGGTTATTATCGCAAAACAGGAAACAGAATCCAAGCTGGAAGCCGCTGAAACAGCTTACCTGAGAGCAACTTGGGTAGCGATCTTCCTTGGGTCTATTGGCCTTGCCATCATCTTTTTCCAACAGCGTAAACATACTCGGCAGTTAACTCAGAGCATTGAAGAAGCCAGAACAGCCAATCAAGCAAAATCTGAATTTCTGGCTAATATGAGCCACGAATTAAGAACACCGCTCAACGCCATTTTAGGTTTCTCTGAGATGATGTCTCATCAGGTTTTTGGAAAACTGGGCGCACACCAATATGAAGAATATGTGGGCCATATTCATAATAGTGGCACACACCTTCTTGATATCATCAACGATATCCTGGATCTTTCAAAAATTGAAAGCGGCAAACTTCAGTTACTTGAAGAAAAAATTGATCTATGTTCCCTGTTCCAGGATGTGAAAGCGGTGCTGGAGCCAAAAGCTCTAACGCAGCAAATAACCATCTCTGTAGTTGTTGATCATGAAGTACCTTACCTGAAGGCTGACAGGCGCCTGCTAAAACAGATTCTTCTTAATCTCTTAAGTAACGGTGTAAAATTTACCCCCGCTTATGGCAGTGTTAAAATGCTCGGCCTTATACTGGATGATGGCTGTATTCAGATTGAAGTATCAGACACAGGCTCAGGCATGACACCTGAAGAACTGAAAATCGCTTTAACTCCCTTTGGGCAAGCAGGAACTACTTCCACCAGAAGCCACGAAGGGACAGGCCTGGGCTTGCCCTTGGTGAAAGATTTGGTAGAGCTTCACGGCGGCACACTGAAGATCAACACCTATAAAAGTATCGGTACAAGTGTACTGATTACCTTCCCGTCAGAACGTTCTGGCGGGCTATGCACGAGCCACTGTGATGACTGTGATTTTAAAGGCGCATCTGACGTTTGTGACAGCACCGAACTGGCTTCATAAGCTTAGAAGTAGAACTTGGTACCTACAATAAACTGGCCATTGCTTAAGCGGTTATCAAGACTGTTATCTTCAAACGTAAGCGTGAGTTCAAAATCATTCACAAAGATTGAAAGCCCTGCTGACCAATCCCACAAATCAGAACGGCCATCGCGAATATCATACCCCACATGGGTAATCAGCGTGAGTTCAGGCATAGTTGGTACCGGCACTTCAAGATCCACATAGCTGTAGTAGCTATCAACATCTGGTGTGTTCCAGCGTCCGTCAGGTGCTACTGAAAACCCGGAACTGATGTAAGCAAGCCCGAAATCTCTCGCGATAGATGCTTTAAACTCCGGGTAATACTGGCTGCCATTACCGTGTATCGCATCAACTTCCGCTGAAAGAGTATAAATGAAATCACCTGCATCGATCTGGTAACCCACGAAAAATTCTGTGCGTACATCGCCGCCACGCTGGTCATCAATACGAGCTGCATCAACACCAAAGAACCATCCCTTCTCATGGGATAGTGAAAGGGAACCATAATAGGATGGATCCCGATCAGAAAGTGTCAGGCCACGGTCTCTGTAATCTGTCGCTAATGCTACATACCCATCTAATGACCAAGCGCTTTCACTATCCTGAGCAAAAGCACCTGCACTCGCAGCTACAACCAGTGCTGAACCGATAAAGATATTTTTCACAGAAAATCCCTGTCGCTTTTATTCTTCAAGAGTTAATAGCGGATCAAGCCGCACATTACCCCAATTAATTCGCCAATCTACATGTGGACCGCTTGAACGGCCTTTGGAACCGATAGTTCCAATCGGCTCTCCTTGCTCGATACGCTGCCCTTCCTGCACATCAACACTGTTCATATGGAAAAGTGTGGAAGAAACACCGTAGCCGTGGTCAATAATCACAATTCCCCCTTCAAGGAGAAAATCAGGTGCTGCAAGTGTAACGATACCACCCGCTGGTGCTACAATCGGTGTACCCACAGGTCCTGCGATATCAAGCCCATAATGCGGGCTGCGCGGTTTACCGTTCAATATACGCTGGCTGCCATAGAAACCGGAAAAACGACCTTCGGCTGGTTTGATAAAACCATTCAACCAATCAAGCCGCGTTACAGCACGGGCTGCACGGGCTTTGCGCACACGACCAGTTTCCACCTTACGCCGTTCAGTCCAGCTTGCTGGTGGTGTTACAGTTTTAGGCGGTAAGCCCTCAATCCGTTCAATATTGAACTTACGCTGCGCTACATTCAACGTGCGCTCTTCGCGCCTGCCATCTCTGTGAAGAATAACCAGCGTTGCCGTATCCGCCGCATCCCGGCTGAAGCCGAAAACGAAATATCCTTCTTTACCTACATAAACAGGTTTACCGTCTAGCCGCAGTTCGGCGCCGTGCTTGAGCTGCCCCCAAACAAGGCCACCTTGGGCAATATCTCCCTTAAGCTCGGTCGCCTCAGCAACTGAGCTATAAAATGCCAAAAGTAGAAGAATGTGTTTTAAATATTTCATGGGCGCATTTTCACCAGACAATATGGGCGGAATTTTGACACTCTAGAACAAACTACCCTGATTGGTATTTTGTGGTTTGGCTTTCGGCTTCGCTTTTGGCTTTGGAGCTGGTTTTGGCGCTTCAACTGTTTCAACAGGTTCACCATCCAACACTTTCATGCCGCGCGTGCCATCTTTAAAGCGAACACTTACCTGTTGTTCAGCATGGAGTTCACCTGAGGAAGCAACCGGCTTGCCAGAAGCATCCTCAACAAGGGCAAAACCACGATCCAAAACACGTTCATAAGAAAGGCTTTCAAGCATTCGGCCTGCACTGTTCAAACGCTGTGACAAATCAGCCAGTTTGCGTTCATAAGCAGGCTCAAGCCGCTTGGTAGTAGTTTCTAGCTGAGTACCCTTAAAATTCTTCATCTGGACCAAACGCCCGGCGCTCAAACCACCGGCCAATCTGCTTAGCTGGATATCTTTTTTCTGAGTTACATTCTGCAGGCCGCGCGGCAGGCGATCAGAAAGTTCATCAAACCGCTGAGACGCCAGCCCCAACAAATCGCGAGGGCTTGGAAGACCGCGCGCAAGGCCTTTCACGCGCTCCAGACGGTCAGCAATCATGCTTACTTTCAGGCCTGATAGCCTGCGCCCCAGATCAGCTACCGTATAGTTGAGCTCTTCACGGACCGGCACCGCCATCTCTGCTGCACCTGTGGGCGTTGGCGCTCTCAGGTCAGAAGCATAATCAATAAGCGTGGTATCCGTTTCATGGCCAACGGCTGAAATAAGCGGAATATCACTAGCCGCTGCCGCACGCACCACAGCCTCTTCATTAAACCCCCACAAATCTTCAATTGATCCGCCGCCACGGGCTACAATCAGAAGATCAGGCCTTAGTAAATTGCCTGAACCATCGATGGCATTAAAACCTTCGATAGCTTTTGCCACTTGATCAGCAGCCCCTTCACCCTGCACCAACACAGGCCACACCATTACGTGCCGGGGGAATCTATCATTCAAGCGGTGAAGGATATCCCTGATCACAGCACCTGTTGGTGATGTAACCACGCCAATCACTTTCGGCAAAAACGGGATTGGTTTCTTCCGGTCAGAATTAAACAATCCTTCTGCCGCCAGTTTCTTTTTGCGTTCTTCAAGAAGCGCCATTAAGGCACCAGCCCCCGCTGGTTCCATCCGGTCCACAACCATCTGGTATTTTGAGCGTGCCGGATAGGTGGTTAGCTTGCCCGACGCCACCACCTCGAGCCCATCCTCGGGCACGAAGGAAAGTTTCGTCGCACTACCGCGCCACATAACACCGTCCATCACCGCACTATCATCCTTTAGCGCAAAGTAGATATGGCCAGATGCCGCGCGTTTTACACCTGATAGTTCGGCTCGAACCCTTACATATCCGAAACGATCTTCTACTGTGCGCTTTAACGCGCCAGATAGCTCACTAACCGTAAATTCATGGGCATTGGTGGTTGCTTCATTAGAGGCCATAAAAGAAGTTCGCTCAATTAAAAAGAATCTATCAATGTGCTTGTTTCACAGTGAACCTATGATACAAGGAGCCAGCCTACAAGCTTACACCACACGATAGGGCAAAAAATTATGAATATTTTGCTGATCGGCTCTGGGGGCCGTGAACATGCATTGGCATGGAAGATCGCACAAAGTCCACTCCTGAAAACTCTCTACTGCGCACCGGGTAACGGCGGCATCGCTGATGTTGCAAACTGTGTCACACTTGATGCAGCAGATCATGGTGCAGTGATTGAATTCTGCCGTGATCATGAAGTTGATCTGGTTGTTGTTGGCCCGGAAGCACCACTGGTTGCCGGCCTCGTGAATGATCTGAAAGCCGCAGACATTCTGGCCTTTGGCCCAACCAAGGGTGCCGCACAACTGGAAGGGTCAAAAGGCTTTACCAAAGATATGTGCGCCAAGTACGGTATCCCAACAGCCGCTTACGGCCGTTTTGAAGACCCGGAGTTTGCGAAAGATTATATCCGCAAACAGGGTGCACCTATTGTTATTAAGGCTGACGGCCTGGCCGCTGGTAAGGGTGTGATTATCGCGCAGACGCTCGATGAAGCACTGGACGCTGTTGATTATATTTTCGACGGTGCATTCGGCGACGCGGGTGCTGAAGTTGTTGTGGAAGAATTCATGACAGGTGAAGAAGCCAGCTTCTTCGCACTCTGCGACGGCGTGAACACGCTCGCACTTGCCACTGCACAAGATCATAAAGCTGTTGGTGAAGGCGATACGGGCCCCAACACAGGCGGCATGGGCGCTTACTCACCAGCGCCAGTAATGACAGATGATATGTGCGAACGGGTAATGAAGGAAATTATCCTTCCGACCACAGAAGCCATGGCTGATATGGGCCATCCGTACACGGGTGTGTTCTTCGCAGGGCTTATGATCACTGATACCGGCCCTAAACTTATCGAATATAACTGCCGTTTTGGTGACCCTGAATGTCAGGTACTGATGTCACGCCTTGATAGCGATATCATTCCTCTTCTTGAAGCGACAGCTAACGGCACACTGGCGGAGCACACTGCAAGCTGGAACGATAAAGTTGCCCTTACTGTTGTGATGGCCGCGAACGGCTATCCGAGTTCTTACCAAAAAGGTACAGAGATCAGGGGCCTTACAGCCGCAGAAGCAACGGGCGCAAAAATCTTCCATGCGGGCACAAAGCAGGAAGACGGCCATGTACTTGCCGTTGGCGGACGCGTTCTAAACGTAACCGCCCTTGGTGAAACTGTTACTGAAGCTCAAGCCAAAGCTTACACTGCTGTGGATACACTTAAATGGGATGATGGCTTCTGCCGTCGAGATATAGGCTGGCGTGCTGTTGCCCGTGAAAAAGCTTAATCAAAAAACCGAAAGCCTAGATTTGATCTAGGCTTTCATCTTCATAGCTATCTTTAACTTTCTCCCGCACCTTTTCAGGCGGGAACAGGATATTCACCCGTGTGCCGATACCTGGCTGGCTATCGATTGTCATCGTAGCATTCAGTTTTTCAGTAAAGGCAGTCACCAGCGGTAAGCCAAGCCCCGAGCCTTCATGACGCTTGCTCAGGCTGGTATCCACTTGCCCGAACGGACGCTTCGCGATTTTAATTTCATCTGGTGTCATGCCAATACCCGTGTCAGAGATACTGAGGCACAGCCCCGCATTCCCTGTACGAGACAGGCACATTTTCACATGCCCGCCCGGCTCAGTGAACTTCACTGCATTTGAAAGAAGATTCAAACCAATCTGCTTGATAAGGCGTTGATCAGCCTCAAGCTCAACTGTCTCGTCCATATCCTTCTCAAGCGTAATATCATTTTCAAACGCACGCTGCTGCACGAGTGTCATACACATATCAAGGCTATTGGTTGGATCAATCCAATGTAAATACGCTTCAAGCCGTCCTGCTTCTACCTTCGACAGATCAAGGATATCGTTGATGATGGAAAGAAGATGCGTACCACTTTCATGAATATCCTGTGCATATTCACAGTAACGATCATTCCCAATCGGCCCAATAATCTGGTCTCTAAGAATTTCAGCAAATCCAAGAATTGCGTTCAGTGGCGTTCTAAGCTCGTGGCTCATATTCGCGAGGAATTCGGATTTCGCACGGTTCGCAAGTTCTGCCGAATCCTTACTTCGCTGCAGTTCCTGCGCCTGAATAAGTTCATCCGTTACATCGCGGCCAATAAGCAAAAGAAGCTGTTCGCCAGCATGGTCAATCTTCTGTGCATTCAACTGAAAATGCCTAATCATATTGCCGCGTGTACGTACCGTTGCTGGCACGTTTGTCATGGAAACTGTCATCTTCAGTTCTTCAACAAACCTGTTAAGGAAGGTCGAGTCTGCCCAAATACCGAGCGCCTCAGATGTGCGGCCAATGACATCATCTCTGCGGTAACCAAACACATTCAGGAAAGCCGGGTTTACATCAAAAATGCGGCCATCTGTGAGGCTTGAGAGCAACATGACCTCAGGGGTAATACGGAAAATATTCTGGAACAACTGCTCGGAACGGTCGTGGGCATGCGCCACTTCCTTCTGGTCTGTCACGTCATAGAGCGATGCAACAACAGCTTCATGGCCTTCCCAAACGACAGGCTTCACGGTTCCACAGAACCAGCGCATTTCAGTTGAGTTCACAAGGAAACGGAATTCAAACGTGCCGCCGTCAGATTTACCTTCAAGGCAATTTTCGAGTTTTTGTTGAAGAAGAATGCGATCTTCAGGGAAAACCCATCCCATAAAATATGATAAATCGCTGATATTTTCTGCATCTGTATCAGTGAACAATGCCTTCGCTGCACCGTTCATAAATAACATTGTCTCTCTGTTACTTACAAAAACACATTCCGTAATAGCATCAAGGAGCATCGCCATCTCGGGCCTGCTGTTTCTTTTAACAGCTTCCTCACCTTGATTTTGCGTATCTGAACCCTGCGACACTAGCTAAACCCCAAATGAAAGAATCGTGTAAACATAAAGACATACACCTAACATCTCATCGATCCTTACTACACATAACATGCTCACCAAACATGGACGTTCGTGCACATGTTCACCATTGAAATACTATTCCACATACTTTTCAAGAGCTTATAAAATATAACTCGTAATTTTAGGTTAAGTTTCCTAAATAATTTAAAGGTCGACTCTTGAGGCCGACTGTTATATAACGAAAAAGATAAATAAGAAGTGGCACAAAGCCACACTAACATATGCGAGGATAGCAGTGAGGAAGATTGCAAAGATTGCAGCGCCTATTTCGGTCGTTGTGGCTGCCGCCATTGGTTTAAATGTGCTTGCAGCATCGAAAGAAGCTCCAGAAACTACGCCAGAAGCGCCACGTACGGTTTCCATGTATGTTGAGCAAGTTCGTGCGGAAAATGTAACGCTTTCCGTTACCACGCAAGGCGAAGTAACACCCAAGACACAAATCAACCTTGTGCCGCAGGTGAATGGACGCATCGTTAAAGTTTCTGATGTATTTGCGGAAGGCGGGGCCTTTGAGCCAAATACAACACTCATCCAGATTGATGACTCAGATTATAAACTTGCCGTAATCAGCCAGGAAGCTCGTGTAGCACAAGCTAAAGTGCAGCTGGAGCGCCAACTTGCTGATGCCCGCATCAAAAAGAAGCAGTGGCAAGACTGGGTTAAAGACGGAACACCAACCCCCCTAGCCCTAAACGCACCACAGGTTGCTGAAGCTCAGGCAAATATGCGTGCAGCAGAAGCTGATCTTGAAACAGCTAAACTCAACTTAGCCCGTACAACAATTTCAGTGCCATTTAAAGGCCGTGTCGCAGAGCGCAGCATTGGTCTTGGTCAGTTTGTATCGCAGGGCACACAGCTTGGCCGCGTATTCGCGACAGATACTGTTGAAGTAAGACTACCACTTACAGATGCCCAACTTGCTGAACTAAACCTGCCAATCGGCTTTATCGCTGGTGAAATTCCGGCGCCAAACGTAACATTCTCAGCATCCATGGGCACAAAAACTTTCCAGTGGGAAGGTAAGATCGTACGCATCAATGCTTCCATCGATCAGCAGACACGCCTTGTGTACGCAATCGCTGAAGTGAACGATCCTTACGGTGCCGCAGCAGATCATAATGTACCGCTAGCAGTAGGCATGTTTGTAAACGCTGAAATCCAAGGTGTTGCACCGCGCAACGCAATGGTACTGCCTCGTCTGGCTCTTAGAAGCGAAGACAAGGTTTACGTAATCAGCGACAGCAAACTACAAATCCGTACAGTAGACATTATGGCGACAACACGTGATCACCTTTATGTTTCATCAGGCGTTCAGCCAGGTGACCAAGTGGTGACATCACCTGTATTATCTGCGGTTGAGGGCATGTCAGTGGAAGCCATTACAAAGACTGCTGACGCCCAAAACACTACCTCAGAATAAGGGGAGGCCAACATGAATGGTTTAATTGAATGGTGGGCGCGTAATACCGTTGCTGCTAACCTATTGATGGTTGGTATCATCTTGGCTGGTATTTTCGGCTTTACGTCCATGGAAAAGGAAATGTTCCCACAGGTACGTTTCCCTGGCCTTCAAATTCAGGTGGCATGGCCTGGCGCTGGCCCAACTGAAGTGGAAGACCAAATCGTAGCCCGGATTGAAGAATCTGTGCGTGACCTTGATAATGTTGAATGGGTTCGCTCTTCTTCATCTGAAGGGTTCGGTGCGGTATATATCCTTGCAGAGCAAAGTGTTGATTTCACACAGTTCATGAACGATGTGAAAATCCGTGTAGATTCCATTTCCAGTTTCCCGCGTGATATTGAACCGCCACAGGTTCAACAGTGGGTAAACAGAGATGAATTTATCCGTGTGGCCCTTTCCGGCCAACTGCCTGAACGTGATTTGAAACGTTTAGCAGAAAAGCTGCGCCGTGAAGCCGCTCAGTTACCAGGGGTAAATCTGGTAGAATTGTTTGGTGTTCGCCGTGAAGAAGTTTCAGTTGAAGTTTCCGAGGAAAACCTGCGCCGCTATAATCTTTCTTTTGCAAATGTAGCTACTGCTATCCGTAACAGCTCTATCAACCTTTCTGGTGGTAATGTTCGGACAGATGCCGGTGCTTATACAATTGCAATTCGTAACCGTGCGGATACGCAAAAAGAGTTCGGCGAAATCATTGTTCGTCAACAGCCTGATGGCGGTACAATCCGCGTGAAGGATGTGGCAACTGTAGTAGATGGTTTTGAAGATTTCGATATTCTTGCAACCTTGAACGGTGAGCCTGCAGTATTACTGCAAGTGATGACCACAGAGGTTATGGATATTGTAAAAGCTTCCCAGTCTGTAAATGAATGGATTGAGAAACGTCAGGAATCGCTTCCAGTTGGCGCGACATTAACTCTTTGGACTGATGAAGCCGAAGCCTACAACGGCCGTATGACAACAATCACTAATGCCGCTGGTTCCGGCCTTATTCTGGTATTAATCGTACTATTATTGTCACTACGTCCGAAAGTAGCTTTCTGGGTAGCAGCTGGTATTGCAACAGCATATGCTGGTGCCTTCGTATTCCTGCCTGCACTTGATGTATCCATCAATATGCTTTCAACATTCGCCTTCCTGCTTGTGCTGGGGATTGTGGTGGATGATGCCATTGTAGTGGGTGAAAGTATTCACACAGAAAGCCAGAAAACTGGTGGCGGTATTACGGCAGCAGTATTTGGTACACAGCTTGTTGCCAAGCCAGTGGTATTCGCGGTTCTAACCACCATTATCGCGTTCGTTCCGTGGATTATGATTGATGGTTCAACAAGCGAATTTACACGTCACATTACATGGGTGGTTATCACTGCTCTATTCTTCTCGCTTGTAGAATCTCTTCTTATTCTACCTGCTCACCTTTCACACCTGAAACCACGTGAGAAGGTTGGTGCATTTGGCAGGTTCCAAAAGAAAATCGCTGGCGGTATTATCAGCTTCGCTGAAAACCACTATCGCGGCATGGGTCAGTGGTCAGTTAACAACCGTTATCTAACTACTGCTATCTTCATTGCTGTCTTTATGACTGCTATGACTCTCTTCAATGCTGGTTTTGTGAAGAAAAGCTTCAACCCTGATTTCGAAGAAGATGAAATCAGAGTGAATGTGAACATGCCTGAAGGTTCTCCATACAGCCGTGCTCTCGAAGTATTAACGCAGCTTCAGGATGCTGAGCGTACGCTTGTAGAAGAAGTAGAAGCGGAAGAAGGTAAAAAAGGTACTCTTATTGAAAACTGGTACACTCGCTCACGCGCAGAAAATATTCTTGCGATTGTGAAGCTTGCGCCGCCAGAAGTGCGTACCCTTACTACAAAAGATGCCGCTATTCGTCTTCGCGAACTACTTGGTGAAATCCCAGATGCCAAATCAGTAACCGTTGAATATAAAGATGGAAACAATGACCCGGGCTTCGAACTTTCTGTTCGTCACCCTGACCTTGATATCCTTCGTGAAGCGGTAGCTGACCTTGAAGACAAGATGCGTACGTACGACATTCTTTATGATGTACGTAACAACCTTGCAGCCGCTTCTGAGGAAATTCGCTTAACACTGCGCCCTGGTGCAGAGAAACTAGGCCTTAACCTTGCTGATGTTTCTCGTCAGGTTCGTCAGGCATACTTCGGTGAAGAAGTACAGCGCCTGCCACGTGCTGGTCAGGATGTAAAAGTAATGGTTCGCCTGCCTAAGAGCGACCGCCGCAGTGTGGAAAGCCTTGAGCATCTGCGTATCCGTACAAATGATGGCCGTGAAGTACCGCTTCTATCTGTTGTTCAGGTAGAGTTTGCACCTGGTATCAAGAGCATTCAGCGCTGGAACTTCAACCGTGCAGCACGTGTTTCTGCTGACATGAAAGAAAACAAGCGCGGCGAAATCATGGAAGACCTGGAAAAGAACTTCTTCCCACAGTGGGAAGAAAAATACCCAGGCCTTATCCGTGGCTCTATCGGTCAGGCTGAAGGTGAAGCACGTTTCGTTTCTCAGGTTATCAAACTTTACCTAATGGCGATTTTCGCGATGTATATGCTGATTGCTGTTGCCTTCAAGAGCTACTGGCAGCCAATCGCGATCCTTGTGGCAATCCCGTATGCGTTTGCCGGTGCGGTATTCGGTCACTTTACAGCTGATCTAACTATGGCAATCTTCAGCTACTTCGGTATCGCCGCTGCAGCTGGCGTAGTGGTGAACGATAACCTTGTACTTATGGATTATTGTAACCGCCTGCGTGAGCGTGGCTTGAATGCTTATGAAGCAGTGGTAGAAGCAGGTGTGGCGCGTTTCCGCCCTATCCTTCTAACATCGGTAACAACGTTTGTTGGCCTTGTCCCAATGATGCTTGAAAGGTCAATTCAGGCAGCATTCCTGAAGCCAATCGTTGTATCCCTTGCTTCTGGTGTACTTATCGCCTTCTTCGTAACATTGTTTATGGTGCCTGCACTTTATGCAATTGGCGAAGACCTTGGCAGCTTCTTCAGCAACTTGAAGAGCCGCATGAAAGGTCGTGGTAAGCGCATTAGCCAAGGCGCACCAGCTGAATAATCAGCGCTGATATAAAGAAACAAGAAAGGCTGCGTTTTTCGCAGCCTTTTTTTATTTGCCTCGTGTGATAAACCCTGCGCCGTTCGCGAATAATGAAACATAAGCAACAACACACAGCGAGCGACACAATGCAGGACAAAAAACCAACGAGTTTCATTAAACGCACCTTCACTACCTTAGCCGTGGTTGCCCCAATTTTATTCGGAGCGGCTGCTGCCATGGTTCATATAGATAATCCAGATTTCTCTGATGCAGGCCCAAGAGAACCAATGAGTGCTCAGATGGTTGCTGATTTAGGGTTCGAACAAAAATTCAGCCATGAACCTCATCCTTTTACTGTCAGAGACGGCACTAAAATTTTCGGGCGAAAATACGCTAGCAAGAACGCAGATACGGTTATCATCCAACTCCACGGCGTTTTGGCAGACGGTTTTCAAAGCAACCAATTTGCTGGCAACATTCGAAACGCCACGAATGCAACGGTCTATTCCATTGACCTGAGAGGCCACGGTATGTCTGGCGGCAAACCGGGTGACCTAAGCTACACAGACCAGTACCGGGATGATGTGGCTGATATTGTTAAGCATGTACGAACCCTACATCCAGACAGCAAAGTGATGGTCGCGGGCCATTCGATGGGTGGCGGCATCCTTCTCCGTTACGCCATGATGGATGATGCGCCACAGGTGGACGGCTATATCCTGTTCGCCCCGCTTCTCGGGCAAGATGCGCCCACTATGGAGCAGCCAAACAGTGTCGAGAAACAAAGCGGCGGCTTTATGAAAGTGCATATTCCGCGCCTTATCGCGCTGGGTTTCTTAAATATCTTCGGTTTTGATGCATGGAACCATAAGCCTGTGATGTTCTTTAACTTGCCTGAAGAGGCGCCTCTGAACACATACAGTTTCAATGCCGCTGCCAGCATGTCACCGGCCCACTATAAAGACGGTTTGCAAGCAATTGATAAACCCCTGTTCGTAACTATAGGCAGCCATGACACCACCTTTAATTCAATGGTTTACGGCCCAGTAGTGCGAAACAACACAGATGGCACCTTCTACCTCACTGAAGGCGCATCCCACAACGGCGTGCGGCATGATAAGAAAGCAATGGAAGCTTTAGGGAAGTGGATTAAGGCAAACAACTAACCTACAAAAGGCCAGTTTAAGCACTGACCTTTCAAGGTCAGCTTCTCTTTCTGTAAATTATGTATGCCACTATCAAAAGAATGCTTGAGAGAAAGAATGTTTTCAATGTGTCCACCCAAGAAAAGGTACTCAAGAATACCGTAAAGATAGACACCGCAAAAACGGCCAATCCTAACATCAAAGGCCATTGGTAAATCCTTCTTATGAAACCTCTTCTTATATGTTCGCGATTAAACACATCTATCCTCATCAAAAAAAGCTGCCTGCATCATGCAAGCGGCTTTAGTGTTTGTCTAGCTTTCGCTGTACCTAAAAACCAGCAGCATGGGAGCCCGGTCTACGCGGGTCTGCAGCACCTGTGATATAGCCGTCCGGTGTCATCATTACTGATTGTTCAGCGCCAAGCACACCAACACGGCCCTTAACCGGGTCAAGACTTACATCATGGCCCATCTTCGCGAGAATACGGCGCGTATCCAGGCTGAAGCCAGCCTCTGTGTAAATCTTATCAGGGAACCACTGGTGGTGGAAACGAGGTACGCTGGTTGCCGCCTGCGCATTCATACCGAAATCCATCACGTTCAGGATTGTTTGCAATACTGTAGTGATAATGCGCGAACCACCTGGGCTACCTGTTGCCATCAGTGGCTTACCGTCTTTGAACAGGAAGGTTGGTGTCATCGAGGATAGCGGACGCTTACCCGGCTCAATAGCGTTTGCTTCACCACCAAGAAGACCAAAGGCATTTGGCACACCCGGTTTTGCAGAGAAATCATCCATCTCATTATTAAGAAGGAAACCAGCTTTATCCACCGATTTACTGTTACCGTATGTGAAGTTCAGCGTGTAGGTGTTTGCCACCATATTACCCGCCTTATCCATCACAGAGAAGTGGGTGGTATCATGGCTTTCGCGCGGTAGCTTTGGTGCTGGTGCGATTTCTGTTGATGGCGTAGCACGATCCAGCTTGATTTTGCCTCGGATTTCAGCGGCGTAGTTTTTATCTGTAAGCGCAGCGCGCGGTACGTTGAAATAATCAGGGTCACCGAGCCACTTGGAACGGTCCGCATACGCATATTTCATTGTTTCCGTAAGACGGTGAATATAGCCCGCACTGTTATGGCCTTCTGCTGCCATATCATACCCTTCAAGCACATTCAGCATCTGCACAACGTGGATACCACCAGATGATGGCGGCGGCATTGTTACCACCTTGAACCCACGGTATGTACCAACGATTGGTTCACGCTCTTTGGCAACATAGTTTTCAAGGTCTTTGTGGGTTATCAATCCACCGCTTGTTTTCATTTTTTCAACAATGGCATCCGCTACCCAGCCTTTATAAAAACCGTCAGCGCCTTTGTTCGCGATCTCTTCAAGGGCATTTGCAAGCTCAGGCTGTTTGAAAACCTCACCCGCCACATAAGGGCTGCCATCTGCTTTATAGAAAAGCTTCAGGCTAATCGGGTCACGTTCAAGGCGAGGCTTATAACGGGTCAAACTGTCCTGCAGGGCCCATGTCATTTCAAAACCATCACGGGCAAGGCGAATAGCAGGCTGCATAACTTGCTTCAACGGTAAAGTTCCGTATTTTTCAAGCGCCTGCGTGAGGCCCATTACAGTGCCCGGCACACCAGATGACTTTAGGCTGAAACGCGCGAGCGCATTATCAACATCACCGTTCGCATCAAGGAACAAATCCCGGTGCGCGGCCGCTGGCGCCATTTCACGGTAATCAATAGCGATGGTTTTATCTTCTTCCGCCAGATAAACCATCATGAAACCACCACCGCCGATATTACCAGCTTGTGGGTGAGTAACCGCAAGGGCAAAACCCGTTGCCACCGCGGCGTCCACCGCATTACCACCAGCCCTTAAAATTTCAAGACCAGCTTCACTTGCATGATATTCCTGAGAAACCACCATGCCGTTCTTGGCGATAGTTGGGTGATACTGAATGTCATATGTAATAAGCGGGGTTGGAGATTTTGTCTGAGCAGACACACCAAAGGTGGCGCTAACCCCAATAACAAGAGCTGAAACCAAAGACATCAAACGCATACAAATACTCCCCGATCATTTAAAAGGGCTGTGAAACCACAGCCCTTACATAATTCCATCCTACATTAGGGCATATTCGCCAGAAAAGGAAAGCCCTGCATTGCAAGAATATGTTGAAACCTGTGCTATAAAATATTGTTTTATTGCTCAGATTTTCCAATGAATTATTGCCCGCGGCGTTTTCCGCCCGGCACGATGAACTCAAGGCGAACACCTGATGGCTCGCGGATCATCATATGTGTGGTTGGTCCGTTACCCAAAAATTCAGGCGCGAATTCAATTTCCACACCATCCACTTTCTGGAACTTGGCGTGCAGATCATCCAGATCTTCAAGCGTATTCACAGTAATGGCCAAATGGTGCAGGCCCACGTTCTTGCGGCGATCAAACGGTGTTGCTGTTGCAGGATCTTCCACCTGCCAAAGAGTTAAAAACAAACTGCCGTCTGTCACAAAAATCGCTGGGTAGTCCGGGCGCCCACCCGCTTCTTTCCAACCAAGTGTTTTTGTGAAAAAGGCCGCTGTCTTCTTCAAGTCACGTACAGCTAAACCAAGGTGATTAACACCTTTTGTAACGATTTCTGTCTTTTCCTGTGCCACTACCGGGCTTGCGATAAGGGAAGACACCACGATGGATGCTGCCGCCAGGATTGCTTTCATTTCATTAGTCCTTAAGTAAAAAAGCCTGCCTCAAATGAGACAGGCTTGTTTGCATTATTTCGCCGACTTCAAGTCCACCAAGCCAGGGTAATTTTTATCCCCATCCTTGATGTATGTTGGAATATCTTCTGACCAGCGCTCCTGAACATGCTTGTTGTAGTTCAGGTAAAGCTTGTTATCCACAATCTTCCATGCTTCCGGATCACCAGATGCTGTGTAACCGTGGCCTACAGCCCACGCGCAGTAACCGCCATATTGCGGTGCATATTTCGCAGGATCTTTCTTAAACAGCTCAAGATTCTTCTTTGAAGAAAACAGCCATTCAGCTCCCATATATTTTGTTGAAAACTCGTCAGAGCCTTTAACGGCTTTACCTTCAGTAAAATAAGCAACCGTATCATAACCGCTTACCGCTTCACTGCTTAGAAGGCCTGTATAAATCGCATCTTCTTCTGCTGATGCTGCAGCCGCACCGCCAAATACCAATGAAAGTGCGATGAAAATATTTTTTACAAATTTCATGTCTCTACCCATGACTAAAAACTACTCCACCCTCAATAGGATTTTTAATACAGAGAGTCCCCTAACGTCAGGTAAAGATTTCGTGTATCAGAAACTATTCCATAAGGTGCTGTTTCGTGGAAAACTGCAGCCACGTTTTAGGGAGGGTATATCGTGACAGAAAATCCAAAACTCGCCATTGTTCAGGAAGCACCTGTTTTCCTGAATCTTGAAGCCAGTACTGAGAAAGCAGTAAAGCATATTCGGGAAGCAGCCAACCAAGGCGCAAATATCATCAGCTTCGCAGAATGCTGGTTACCGGGCTACCCAGTATGGCTGGATTTTTCGCCGGAAGCTGCGATCTGGGATCATGCTGGCGCCAAAGCCCTATTCCGCACCCTATATGAAAACTCTGTGGTACGCGGAGACAAACACCTGAAAGCTATTCAGGATGTCTGTAATGAAACAGGCAGCTATATCGTAATCGGTACCCACGAACGGGACGGTAACACGCTTTATAACACCACCTTCACCTTCACACCGGGTGCGGCAGAACCAGTACCCCACCGAAAGCTGGTACCAACTTATACAGAACGCCTTGTGTGGGGCCGCGGTGATGGCAGCACAATGGAAACGGTGGAAACCCCGTGGGGCACATTAGGCAGCCTGATTTGCTGGGAACACTGGATGCCGCTCGCGCGGGCTGCCATGCATGCCAAGCACGAAACCTTCCATATCGCTCAGTGGCCGATTGTAAAAGATATGCACCAAGTGGCCAGTCGCCACTATGCATTTGAAGGCCGCTGCACGGTTGCAGCTGCAGGCTCGATCATGACACGAGGCGATGTGATTGAAGGCTATAAATCGCTCGGAAACACAAACGCTGAAGCGCTTGCAATGCTGGAAGCCATGCCAGGTAAAAACAGTGATTTCATCCATAATGGCGGCAGTTCAATCGTCGCAGCTGATGGCAGCTATCTGGCAGACCCGCTCTTTGATGCAAGCGGTATTGTGATTGCAGAGGTAGATACCAGCCTTCTCAAAGAGCAAGCACAAACCCTTGATACAAATGGGCATTATAGCCGTCCTGATATCTTTGAGCTTTCAGTAAATACCCGCCCGATGGACGGGGTGAAGTTTGAGGGGTAAAGCACCCCTCAAACCCCATCGGGCTATTGCATTATTTTCGGAATCCAGTTCGCGGCAGTTACCGCGAACACACCGAATGCCATAGCACTTGTTGCAAGAAACAGTGTGCCCGAAACTACGAACTTTCCTGTTTCCTGCGCCCGTTCCTGTGCCCAAAAATAGGCCTCAAGCAGTAGTAGAGGCAACAACCACTGACCGTATGAGGTGAAATACAGGAACGGGCCGGAGAAGGTTTTAAAATCAATCCCGATACCGCCAGTGGCGAATATCCAGCCAAAAATCATAAGCCGCACAAACCATACGGCGCTTACCATCATGAAGAGCCTTAAGGCCCACTTTCGGTGTGCTTTAAAATCCCGGTTGCGAGCCGTGAAATATGCTTTCCACGCGAAGATAAATATCAACACACCTGCACTACTGGTACCAATATGCTGGATGGTATCCCCAATACCACCTTCCCGAAACCAGGTCATATAAAGCCCAGCTGCGCTCACAAGCAGGGAAGCCAACATATAAAATCGGCCATTCCACCGGTGAAAGGTTGGGAATTTTGCCCTGAATTGGGACCACAGCTGAAGTGGCCCACCGCCAATAATAATCGCTGCCAAGAGCACATGGGTTGCCACCGCTAAATTACCAACGACATCACCTTCCACATAGCCTGAAGGAAGGTGTGTATTTTCAAACGCAGCTACACCGCCCGCGAAAAAGCGGCTACCAAAAAATACCGCGATATAGGCCGTGAAAAACCACTGGCCAACGGCTGTCACGAGCCACCAGTATTTTGCTGCCATATCAAGAGAACGTTTCGCCGCTCGCTTGCGCGTGTTCTTGCTGCCCGGCGCCAAACCGGGGGCCGTCATATCTGTCATGGGGTTTTCCTCGCATTATATTTTTATCGTTATTTCCTTTATGTAAGGGTCCCCATCCAGCATTCCCATGACTGCAGCAATCAAACTGTTGGCATCTCGTAACGCGGTCTTTAAACTAAGAAAAAAACAATGAGGAAACGCTCATGAATATAGCGACAGTCTCCGCAGGATATTTTTCTGCTCACCTTGAATTTGCCTGCGCCCACGGCGCGAACCGGGAAGATCTTCTTACCCGTGCTGGTGCCAGTGCTTCCCAGCTTGAAAACCCTGATAACCGAATTCCGCTTGAAGGCTATATCGCCCTTACCCGCGCTGCAAAGGAGCTAACCGGTGATCCCGCATTGCCGCTTAAATTAGGGGCGAATGAAAACTTCAATGAAATCTCTGTGGTGGGCATGATGTGCTATTCAGCGCACACTATGGCAGAGGGCTTAAACCTTCTTAACAGATTCGGTTACCTGGTTGCCGAACTGGATGTGCCAGAAAAAGACGACCGTTTCCAGATTGTACGCGAAAGCGGTAAAACATGGATGGTAGACACCCGTTTTAACGCGAATGATTTCCCTGAAATGACAGAGGAAACATGGTCACGCTTTGTGGCAGAAACCAAACGCACCTTCCCTGATGAACCTCATGTGATTGAAGTGCATGTTACCCACGCCGCACCAGCACACGCCGCAGAATATGAAAAATTTATGCCCGGCCCTGTGGTGTTCGGCAGTGACAGAAACGCCCTTCTTATTCACGAAAGCTGGCTTGATATTCAGCTCCTTTACCCGAATGTTTATATCCTCGGGGTACTGTCCGAACATGCGCAAAAGCTGCTGGATGAACTACAGCACGGTAAAACCACCCGCGCTCAGGTGGAAAGCCTCCTGATTCCAGTTCTGCATAAAGGCAATTATAATATGGATACGGTGGCAGAGCAGATGAACATCAGCCGCCAAACGCTATACCGGAACCTGAAAGCTGAAGAAATAAATTTCGAACAGCTTCTTGATGAACTTCGGGAAAAAATGGCGATCCACTATCTGAACGGACAAAAAGCTTCTGTAAATGAAACCGCCTTTCTGGTTGGTTTTGCTGATCCGAGCTCCTTTTCGCGTGCCTTCAAGCGCTGGACAGGGCAAACACCGGGCAGCTTCAGGAAAGGCTGATTTGCTAATTTTTTAGCGTGCGGATACAGTTAAATCACGCCCCTGTCGCGTCATGGCGGGGGCGTGTCGTGGTTTATAACCCCGTGTTTCCAATATGCATCAGGCATCAACAACGGAGCATAGTATGAGTGTACAGAAATACCGCTTAGAGAAAGCCTGGTCACAAGAAGAACTCGCATTTCATGCGGGAGTTAGCGTGCGCACAATTCAGCGTATTGAAAGCGGCAAAACCGCTAGCCTCGAGACACTTAAATGCCTTGCGGCCGTTCTTGAAACTAACGTCAGCGATTTAATGACACAGGAAAGAACGATGTCTGAAAAAACAGAAACACGGCCCGAGAACACGACAGAAAACCACCCAAGCTTCAGCAGCCTTAAGGCATCACGCGAAGCAGAAGCTATTGAGCATGTAAAAAACCTGAAAGGCTTTTACACACACCTTCTGGTGTTCGTGCTGGTTATGCCGGGCCTTATCCTTCTCAATCTTTTGCTTACACCCGTATTCCACTGGTGGATTTTTGTATTGGTGCCGTGGCTGTTTGCCATTGCACTGCAAGGGGCAATTACTTGCAATTTCTTCAAATTCCTTGGCCCAGAATGGGAAGAACGGGAATTCCGCAAACGCATGAACCGGGATTAAGGTATCTGGCTTGCCTTCTGCTGCGTCACCATCCGGTGGCGCACCACATCATACACCCAGTTGAAGATAAACGCATAAACAAGGAAGAAAGCCACCCCACCGATATCAAGCAGCAGAACGGTAAGGAAATCTTTATCAAGCACATACATGATAAGCGGGAAGGAGCTGATAATCATCGCCGCTTCAAACCCTACTGTATGAAGGATGCGGATTTTCACGGTGCGTTTAATGCGTTCATGCCCGAACACAATATCGAAACCCCAGTTATAGAGAAAATTCATCAACATCGCGATAAGCGACAGACCGATGCTCAGCCCCGCCATAGCACCCGCGCCTTCCCCAGTTGCCAGCATCGCCAGCGGGATAAACAGTAGAAGCGCAATGGCTTCAAACAGCACCATATGAAACAGGCGTTCCTTAACAGACATACTCACTCCTAAACATGCCTGCACCATAACGGCGGGCGGCATCTTTGGAAATGAAATACTTCAGGAAAGGCTATCAAGCAGCTGTTCCACAAGCGGCGCCATGCGCGCCCGGTCTGAAACCCGCATGCGCTCCACACCCGTAATCTCAGCCTGTACTTTCACATCCGGCACATGGGGCGCGCGGTAACAGATAAGCTCTGCCTCTGCCGTACGGTCATGGTTCGGGCCGGAAACGGTGCCTATATGCTCAAACTCAGCGACAGAAAGCACGATACCCAGTTCTTCTTCAAGCTCGCGGGAAAGGGCTTCAGTGGGCGTTTCACCCGCATCAATCTTGCCGCCGGGGAAATACCACACATCATTATCCCGCGCGCGCACCAAAAGCACAGTATCCCCCACAATATCCACAAGGCACGCGCATCTGATCATAAAATCCCCCATCTATCCGGCTGCTCGAAAGGCCATGATCATAGGCATGCACCAGCTGGCACAGCAAGGCCAAAATCATATCTTTGTCAGCCAATTGATTTCGCGGAAGAAGCTTCCTAAATAAAGTTTACGCCAACAGGAAACCGGAAGGACAGCTCATGTCAAACACGCCCGAAAAACCCGCTTTTGATGCCGCAAGTGCCGAGCCGCGCAAAGTGAAATCTGTGTACCCACAACAGTTCGCCACGCGTATGGAAGGCCGCACCAAACGGGTGCTTGGGGATGTGTTTGATCTGAAGAACTTCGGCGTGAACCACACCACGCTCGCGCCGGGCGGGGAAAGCGCCCTCCTTCACAAACATTCAAGCCAGGATGAATTTATCTATATCCTCGCGGGCGAAGTGGTGCTGGTAACCGAAAGCGGTGAGCAAGTGATGAAAGCAGGCATGTGCGCGGGCTTCCCTGCGGGCGGTGAGGCCCACCAACTGGTGAACCGTTCTGGTGCTGATGCTGTGATCTTAGAGGTAGGTGACCGCAGCGCCGACGACACCGTTCAATACCCGCAAGATGATATGAAAGCCACCTTCACCCCAGACGGCTGGGTGTTCACGAAGAAGGATGGGAGTGGGTATTAACGTTCTATAAAGCCTTAGCTGTGATTGAAACATTCATGAAATAGTCGATAGAAAATGTTTGTAGCTCCTCAATGGAAATCTCACAAAGCTCACATATTATGGGTTCCGCTAACTCCACTGCCTTGGAAAAGCCTATATCTCCATCCGGTGCAGCAGGATTATCAACTTCAACTGTAATTGGTTCAAATAATTTGATGCCATCTGTTTTCTCAACATTTTTGAGATCATTACGTGAAGCTATTATGCGTATTTTATCAGCATATTCTTTGCGAAACGCAGTCATATATCCTCCTATTGCACTATTGTCTTTTAATAATATACACTCAATTATATAAGTCAAAAAACCCCTATAAAGTGCATTTAGATCGTGAATTTCTATCTAATGGACTTTTGAGAAATTAGCCACCGCTACTAGAGGCCATTCATCGTCACATGAAATCTTTTAAAGGACACTTCAACTTGTCACTAACTTTATTAATTCTTGGAATTATAGTGTTAATCCTAACTTATATCAGCCAAGAAAATTCGAAAGAAGAAGCAAAAAAAGAAAGAGATGAAGTAATAGAAAAGCTGGATCAGGCGAATATTGAAACAGGAAAAATCTCTAAGAAACTTGAAGCTGCTAATCTGGAAATCAAATCATTACGCGAAGAAAATAAAGAGCTTTTCAACGACAACCAAAAATTAATTACACTCAAAACTGGAGAGTTAAAAGGTATAACCGATAGATTCTACAATCTATATATCCGAAAAAATACACCCAAAGTCTCCATTTCAGGACTAACCATAAACGACACTCAAGATGCGTTGATTTTTCAGATTACAAATACCGGAAAATATGAGCTTTCCAATGTTAAATTTCTATACAGAAATAGCATACGCTATTTTCAAAATAACAAAATAATTAAAGAAATAGAAAAAACCCCTAATGGCAGGGTGTACATCAAGACGCAGGCAGGTGAAGCATTAAAATTAACAGAAAATCTAACTGTTAACTTACCATTTCAACACGAAATTTTTCCTCTACCTAAAGGCTGTGATCGCGTAGAAATCGAGACCATGTACAATATAAGAAATCAAGATTTCTTCACAGCTGATACAAAAGTTACGCTAGTTTATCTACCTTACAAAAAACACTGGAATACAGATACTTCGGAACATAATGCAGTTCCTCGCTTCGGTATTTCACCATAAATAGCAAGGTAAACTTTCTTTACTTTACCAAAACCTCCAACCTTCGCTTCGCATAACCATGCTCTGGGTTCAATTCAACAGCCTTCTTATAATAACTGATGGCTTTTGCTGTATCGCCCAGATGCTCCCACTGCTCGGCGTGGTGGCTCCATGCATTAGCGGAGTTTGGGAAATGGTCAGTAAGCATTTTAAAGGCGGGAATAGCGGCTTTCTGGCCTGCGGCATAGCGTACGGCGTATGCCCGGTTGGTGATAAAACTTTCTGCTGCCGCAGCGCTCCCCACCGCCTTGAGGATATCCCCATATAGCGCCGCTGTGCTTTCGCCAGCATGCTCCAGCATATGGGCCATAAAGGCTTCTGTAATATGGGCGCGGGCGAACTGCCCCTTGTTCACACGGGCCATCACGCTATCAGCGAAAATATCGGTCCACACACCGTGTGCATAGCCGTTTGTGAGGTAGGCGAGTGTGTAGCTATCACCCTCACCGCTTATGGGAAAATAATGCCGCAGTTTCACCCGGTTGCCGCCATCATGGCCCACCTGGATATAACCGTCCCGCTCCGCATATTCGAAACCGAAAGCATAGTGGCCCTTGCTGCCATCCGCGAGCGCCATAGGCTGCCAGAAGTTTTTGAGCGCTGAAAGCGGCACCAGTTTGCCGCCCACGAGGGCTGTCATAAATTTAGTGAGGTCTTCCGGTGTTGAATAAAGCGCTGAGTGCGAGAAGGTGTAAATGGGCCAGTCTACATCAATGTTTTTGCGCACGGTGCCATCTGCGCCCTGATAGCTGGAAACCATATTTTTAACCACCGCTTTTGCGCTGGCGTGCCCTGTGTGCTTTAGCCCAAGCGGGGTGATGATGCGCGCGTTCACAAGCGTTTCAAAACTTTCGCCACTTACCTCTTCAAGGATGGCAGCCAGTACCAGATAATTGGTATTGTTATAGCCGTTCCGGGTACCGATTTTAAAATGCTCTGGCGCATCTGCGAAGGCTTCAAAAACCGCGGCTTTGGAAGGCAGGAATTTATTCCTGGTGATGGCATCATCAATATAGCGCGGGATACCTGATGTATGGTTCAGCACATGCGCCACGGTGATAGGCTGCCAGCGCTCCGTAAGGGTTGGCAGATAGGTGCGGATAGACACGCCCGTATCAACCTTGCCTTCTTCCACCATCTGCATCACCAGCACACTGGTGAAAAGCTTTGCCACCGAATAACTGGGGAACAGGTGATTTTCTGCCACCGGCACATCCAGTTCCAGATGCGCGAGGCCCGCCTTGCCGCGGTAAAGCGGTTCACCATTCTTCAGCAGCATGACAGATTGGCCCACGATGCCGTACCGCGCTTCATTTTTTAGAAGCTGGGCATCAAGCGCGGCCTTCAGGCCATCATCCGCCCGAAGCGGTAGGCCACAAAAACAAACCAGTAAAAAAGCGGTGAAAAAACGCATCTGATATTCCCCAATTGCGGCGTGCCGCGAACCCCGAAACAATGTGAAAGCCTTTTAAAGGAAAAGCTGGCACGGGGCCAGCTTTTACCGTTTCCTTAATAGTCTCGGGCTTAGCCCAATTCTTTCATCACATCTTCTGTATCAGCACCCAGATGGGGTGGGGCTTTGGTGAATTCGAGCGGTGTTCCAGACATTTTAATGGGGTTCGCCACAGAAGGCATTTTACCTTCAAGCAACAGTTCCACACCGCGCGCTTTTACCTGCTCATTCGCAAACACAGCATCCAGTTTGTTGATAGCACCGCACGGCACACCCACACCTTCAAGAACCGTGATCCATTCTTCCGTGGTTTTGCCTTTTATAATGCTGGCAACAATGGGCACCAGCTCCGCCCGGTGCGCCACACGGTTTGGGTTCGTGCTGTAACGTTCATCACTCGCTAAGCCCGGCATACCAGCGGCTTCGCAGAAATGCTTGAACTGGCTATCGTTCCCCGCCGCCAAAATCATATGGCCATCTTTCGTCGCGAACGACTGATACGGTACAATGGAAGGATGGCTGTTGCCTTGGCGTTCTGGCGGTGTGCCTGAAACCAGATAGCTGGAAGCTTGGTTCGCCAGCATCGCCACCTGTGTATCCAAGAGCGCAACATCAATATGCTGGCCCTCGCCCGATACGCTCCTGTGGTGAAGCGCGCCGAGAATACCGATCGTGCTATAAAGCCCCGTGAACAGATCAGACACGGCAACGCCTGCGCGCTGTGGCCCGCCGCCCGGCACATCATCAGGCTCACCGGTGATGCTCATCAACCCGCCCATGGCTTGGATAATCAGATCATACCCTGCGCGTTTGGCATACGGCCCGGTTTGCCCGAACCCTGTGATAGAGCAGTAAATAAGGCCCGGATTAATGGCCTTCAGGCTCGTGTAATCCAGCCCATATTTTCCAAGCCCGCCAACTTTGAAGTTTTCCACAACGATATCCGCGCGGGCTGCAAGCTTTTTGATAAACTCCTGCCCTTCTGGCGTGCGCATATCAGCGGTGACCGAGCGTTTGCCGCGGTTCGCTGTCATGAAATAGGCGGAGATCTCGCGGTTACCATCTTTGAAATATGGCGGGCCCCACTGGCGGGTATCATCCCCCGCGCCGGGGCGTTCCACCTTCACCACATCTGCGCCTAAATCAGCCAGCGTTTGCGCGGCCCACGGCCCCGCAAGCACCCGGCTCAGGTCAAGAACCTTTATGCCTTCAAGCGGTCCTGCCATTACATGAAGGCCTGCAGGCCAGTTTGAGCACGGCCAAGGATAAGGGTGTGGATATCATATGTGCCTTCATAGGTGTTCACTGTCTCCAGGTTCACCATATGGCGGATAACATGGAATTCATCGGAGATACCGTTACCGCCGTGCATATCCCGCGCCATACGGGCGATATCCAGCGCCTTACCACAGCTGTTGCGCTTGATAAGGGAGATATTCTCAGGCGCTGTTTTACCTTCATCCAAAAGGCGACCCACACGGTGACAAGCCTGAAGGCCAAGGGTAATTTCTGTCATCATATCCGCGAGCTTACGCTGCACCAGCTGGGTTTGCGCGAGTGGGCGACCAAACTGCGAACGGTCCAGCGTATACTGGCGGCCTGCATGCCAGCAATATTCCGCTGCACCAAGGGCACCCCACGCGATGCCATAGCGCGCTTTGTTCAAGCAACCAAACGGGCCAGAGAGGCCAGACGCGTTCGGTAGAAGATTTTCTTCCGGCACAAATACATTATCCATCACAATCTCACCGGTGATAGAAGCGCGTAAGCTCATCTTGCCTTCGATTTTCGGAGTTGAAAAACCTTCCATACCGCGCTCAAGAATGAAACCGCGGATTTTACCGTCAAGCTTGCCCCAAACAACGGCTACATCAGCGATTGGGCTGTTGGTGATCCACATTTTTGCGCCTGTGAGGCGGTACCCGCCATCCACTTTTTCCGCACGCGTTTTCATGCCGCCCGGATCAGAACCATGATCAGGCTCAGTAAGGCCAAAACAACCCACAAATTCACCAGACGCCAGCTTTGGCAAGTATTTCTTGCGCTGCTCTTCAGTGCCGTAAGAATAAATTGGGTACATCACGAGAGATGACTGCACACTCATCGCAGAACGGTAACCACTGTCCACACGCTCAACCTCACGGGCGATCAGGCCGTAAGCCACATGGTTCACACCAGCGCCGCCATACTCTTCAGGGATGGTTGCGCCAAGGAGGCCCATTTCACCAAGCTCTGTCATGATAGCGCGATCAAACACCTCATGGCGGTTGGCTTCAAGAATGCGGGTTTGCAGCTTATCTTGGCAATAATCCCGCGCGCTATCGCGGATCAGCCGCTCTTCTTCTGTAAGCTGTTCCTCAAGCAGGAATGGATCTTCCCAGTTAAACTGCGGCTTCGATGACATGGCTACTTCCCCGTAGGCTGAATTAATGATTAAAGATCATAAAACACCATAAAAACCCTGTATTGAAGTGATTAATTCTGATAAATTCATTACAAAATGTAATGAAAGAGCAATGATGCGTCGCCATTTACCTTCCCTCATAGCCTTAGAATGTTTCGAAAGTGTAATGAAGCATGGGTTGGTGACCAAAGCAGCAGAGGAACTCAACCTCACCCAAAGTGCTGTGAGCAGGCAAATTGGCAATCTGGAAGATTTCACTGGAAAGCCCCTGTTCGCACGAGAAAGGAAACGGTTAATCCCTACCCCCGCAGCGGAAGAATTCCTTCGCACACTTTCCCCAACCCTTGAAACGCTTGAACGCTCTGTAAGCAGGCTTATCAGCTACGGGGCGGATGCAAACATTTTAAAGCTCGGTCTTCTGCCCACCTTCGGCAGCCGTTGGCTTATTCCCCGGCTTGGTGGTTTCACGGAGAAGCACACCAGTGTGCAGCTCAATATTATCTCCGGCCTTACGTTTGAGGATTTTGATAGTGCGCAGGTGGATGCAGCGATTATTTACGGGAGCGGTGATTGGCCTGATTACATCAGCCATAAGATACTGGATGAGCATTTAGTGCCCGTGATCGCACCAGCCCATTACAGCGCAGACGATATCTTCAGCTACAGCCATTTGCAGATGACAACGCGGCCAGCTGCATGGAGCGAATGGTTCGCCGCCCAAGGCATGAGTGCCACGCGCCAAAAAACCGGCCCGAAGTTTGAGAATTTCACCATGATGATCGAAGCGGTGATGAGCGGTCTAGGCGTTGCTATCATGCCTAAGCTTTATGTGGAAGCAGACCTGAAGGCAGGCCGCCTGATTGCCCCATTTGGTGAACCCGTACGAAGCCAAGAAGGGTACCATCTTGCATACCCCGCCGCCATGGCACACAGCAGCAAGGTTCATATCTTCAAAGATTGGCTGTTGGGGTTAGGTTAACAAAACCCCTGCGATTATGCGCGGTGCACTCTGTCTTCAGGAAATACGACTGTTACTTCAGTGCCTACATTTTCTTCGCTGTGGATATAAAGCGCCCCTCTATGCAATACTATCATTGCATTGGCTAAACTAAGACCCAATCCTGTGCCCCCTTTGGTTTTTGCATATGAATCCTCTCCCTGTACAAACGGTTCGAGGACTCGCTTAATGGTAGCCACCCCCATACCAATGCCGTTATCTTCAATAGAGACAGTTAATTTACCGCTTTCATGTACTTGGCTGGTTATTTTTATTATCCCCTCAGGATCAGTGAACTTAATGGCGTTGGAAATAAGGTTAACAAAAACCTGTTTAACCATCCTCGCATCAACACTTAGAAAAACACCCTTTTCCACACCATCTGTTAACAGTTGCAATTTCTTCTCTTCTATCAAAGGTGAAAGCCCCTGCACCGTAGACGAAACAATTTCATGTAATGAACAGTTTTCTTCATCAAGCCGCATCCGACCCGCTTCAATTTTAGCGAGATCAAGCATATCATTCACAATACTCAGGAGATGACTCCCCGCTTCTAGGATATATTGACCATATTCTATATTTTTGCCCGACGGATCTGTCTTCTGAACACCCGAGCTAATCATTTCAGAAAATCCAATGATCGCGTTCAAAGGGGTGCGTAATTCATGACTCATATTCGCAAGGAATTGAGATTTCATTCTGTTCGATCTGTCAGCTTCCTGCCGTGCCTGCTCCGCCGCCTCGGCAATATTTTTGGCAATTTTAGCCTGCTCTTTTGTTTTCTTCAGTTTGATATTCACAATTTGAAGGAACCCAAAAAGCTTGAGAATGGAGAACTGGCTGATTATTGCAGCAACCATAAGAATCGTTCGGCGATCATTCCATGCAAAAGGCCCTAAAATAAGAGCGATGATAATGGCCGCACTGGAACCAAGAAAAAACCAACGCTCCCATCTTATCTTCTCTAAATTAGCATCAGAAAACATAAGCATCAAATAGTAAGGAGATAGCATCAAAAGATAAAATTCTACATTTGCCTTTTGAAAGAAAGAGGCTTCCAAAAGTCCACTTAGAAGCATAGCCCCGGACGAAACTTTAAATACAAATCCTAGTCGTTGATCAAAACGGACAGGAAGAAACGCAAACCCCAGAGCCAGCATGAAAAAAATAACAGTTGTGATTGGTGCGGTATAACGCTCTACAGGCGTAATATAATCAAACCTAAAACCTAAAACCACGCACAGCCCAACCATCAAAGAAAGCAAGCCGCATGCGATGGCCATATTTCTTTTAGCTTTCGTTATGCTAAGAACTTGTTGTATTTTCTTAAACGCGGACATTCTTCCTTCACCCCTGAAATTCAGAATCATGTTTACTGCTCCAATTTAAAGAATAAATGCTTAATTTCATGATAACGATAACAGTGTTTTGGGTTCTTTTATCCATCATACTCACACTTACACTTATTACCTTTCACACCATTGCTTTCCTTACCTACTGCCCTCAAACTAAAGTTGAATAGAAGGGATAGGCGTGAAACAGCATCTTATCACTGGATTATACCTAATCGTTGGGCTGATTAACTTCACACCGCTTATGGGTGTTCTGGGGCAAGACCAATTGTCTGCGCTTTACCAGATTCCGGAGCAACCCAAGGACATGCTTCTTCTTTTGCAGCACCGGGCCGTTTTATTCGGCATTATTGGTGGGTTTATAATGCTGTCAGCCTTTCAGCCAAAGCACCGCCCCACAGCAAGCATTATGGGATTGACCAGCATGCTGAGTTTCATTCTGCTGTATCATCTGTTGGAGCCCTTAAATTCGTCACTCACGAAAGTGTATTGGATAGATGTCATAGCATCGGGGATGCTGATAGTGGCCGCTAATTTAAGCGCTCAGGAAAAGCCTCTAGCAGAATAAACCCAAGCCTTGAAATCATGCGGGGATAATGCCACATCATATCTTATGATGAAAAATACCTTTAAACACATAAATGCCCTTCGGCAGCAAAAGCGAATTACCATCCCGGTCTGATCGATCGGGCCGGGTTAAGCCTTTTTAAATTATGTGAAATATACCGCATACGCGGAAACCAAGGTTTTTATCATGACACCTGCATACCCAACGCTGCACATGCTGTGCGGCAAAATCGCTTCTGGAAAATCAACCCTTGCTGCAAAACTTGCGGCGGCCGAGAAAACTGTTCTTATCTCTGAGGACGACTGGCTTGGCACATTGCACGGCGCGGAAATGTCTACAGTCGCGGACTATGTACACCGCTCTGGCAATCTGAGGAAAATAATGGGGCCACACATCACTGCGCTTCTTAAAGCTGGTGTTTCAGTGGTACTGGATTTCCCGGCAAATACAGTTGAGAACCGCAACTGGATGCGTTCAATCACCAAAAACTCTGGTGCAGCCCATACCCTTCATGTTCTTGAAGCACCGGATGATCTGTGTCTGAAACGGCTAAAAGCGCGAAACGCAGCAGGCGAGCATGCTTTTGCTGCAACAGAAGAACAGTTCCACCGTATCACCAAGCATTATGCACCACCCACCGCAGAAGAAGGTTTTAAGGTGCAAATACATAAAGTGGACGCATAAACAAAAAAGGGCCGCATAAGCGACCCTTTCCAAAACTTTTTAAAACAGCCTGATTACCAGATCGCTACACGCTCTTCTGGTGCTAGGTAAAGCGCATCGCCTTCTTTCACACCAAACGCTTCATACCATTCTGGCATGTTACGAACGATACCGTTCACACGGAACTCAGATGGTGAGTGCGGATCAGATTTTAGGCGGTTGATCAACTCTGCTTCACGGTACTTACGCTTCCAAACCTGTGCCCATGCAAGGAAGAAACGCTGATCGCCTGTAAGACCATCAATCACTGGCGCTTCTTTACCGCCAAGGGAAAGTTTGTAAGCGTGGTACGCCATTGCAAGGCCACCAAGGTCACCGATGTTTTCACCAAGTGTGAAGTTACCGTCTACGAAGTTACCAGGAACCGCTTCAAATTTGTCATACTGAGCTGCAAGAGCTTTTGTACGCGCTTCGAAGTTTGTGCGGTCTTCATCAGTCCACCAGTTACGCTGAACGCCTTCGCTATCAGATTTGGAACCCTGATCATCAAAACCGTGGCCCATTTCGTGACCGATTACAGCACCAATACCACCGTAGTTTACAGCAGCGTCAGCAGCCGGATCAAAGAATGGTGCCTGAAGGATTGCCGCAGGGAACACAATCTCATTATACGCAGGGTTATAATAAGCGTTCACTGTTTGCGGTGTCATGAACCATTCGTCTTTATCTGTCTTCTTGTGAAGGCGAGATTTTGTATCTTCATAGTTATAAAGACGGATAGATTTGGCGTTACCGAACAGATCACCCGCTTTAATTTCCATGGAAGACAGGTCTTTCCACTTGTTCGGGTAACCAATTTTCGGGTTGAAAGACGCAAGCTTCTTACGTGCTTCTACCTTCGTGTCATCGCCCATCCACTCAAGGCCATCAATACGCTGACCAAGTGCTGTGCGGAGGTTTTCCACAAGCTCAGACATTTGTGCTTTAGAGCTTTCAGGGAAGTGACGTTTCACATAAACCTGTGCAATCGCTTCACCCAGCGCATTTAGAGCACCAACACGGCCAACAGCACGTTCCCAGCGCGCACGCTGCTGTGGCTGACCGCGAAGTGTTTTACCGTAGAAATCAAACGCAGCCTGATCAATTTCTTCAGGAAGAACCGCAGAGTGATCTGAGATCAGGTGGAAAGTCATGTATGCTTTCCAGTCTTCAATCGGCAGGGTGTTGATCAGCTCAATCGCATCCTTCACAGCAGATGGCTGTGATACGTTCAGGTCAGCAAAATCAGCATAGCCTGCTGCTTTGAACATCGCATCCCAATCAATGCCCGGATATTCTGTTGCCAGATCAGCATAATTGATTGGGTTAAATGTTTTATCACGGTTACGGCGATCAGCACGTTCCCACTGCTTTTCAGCAAGCTTTGTTTCAAGCGCCATTACCGCCTGTGCTTTTTCCGCTGCGCCTTCAACGCCCGCGAATGTCAGCATCTTTTCGATATATGCTACATAAGCTTCGCGGATTTTCACAAAGCGCTCTGCTTCGTTGAAATAATAATCCTTGTCAGGAAGGCCCATGCCGCCAAAACCAAGGTTCATTTGGTATGCATCAGGGTTCGTGCGGTTAATGCCCGGACCAAAACCAAGTGGCGATGTGATGCTATCAATATCCTGACGACCGAATGCCTCTGTAAGGCCAGCTACATCGCTAATGCCCGCGATATAATCAAGCGTTGGCTGAAGCGGTGCGATGCCAAGCTTGTTGATTGTCTCAACATCCATATAGCTGTTGTAGTAATCAGAAATTTTCTGCTCAACAGAGCCAGCCGCGTATGAACCGGAGGCAAGTTCATCAATGATTGCTTTTACCTGATCACGAGAACGATCACCAAGTACGTTGAAAGCACCATAATTTGTTTTATCTGCTGGCAGCTCAAATGTGTCGAGCCATGTGCCGTTTGCATACTGGAAGAAATCATCCCCCGGCTTAATGCTGGCTTTCTGCGCTGTCATATCAACGCCCCACGTGCCAAGCTCAGGCTTTGCAGCGGCAACCTGTGTTGCTTTTTCTTCTGCTGGAGCAGATGCAGTTTCTGTACCTTCTGAGCATGCGCCCGCAATCAAAAGGGCTGCTGTCGCAACAGACATTTTCAGTAAATTCTTCATGTGTTCCCCCTTTGGAACTGTAACCATTTTTGTTGATTTTTATAGCGCTGACCCACCATGCGCCACTGGGGCCACATTAAGCGCGGCTTACACTGTTACGTCAATAAACTTTAGTAATAGAACCCTGCATTTCCTCTGATTTAACTTTCGTTTCGCCGTGTTTTCCCGAAATTGTGAAAAAGTACCCCATCTTGCCCCGACATTTATTTAATGATACACATTATTTAAATCATATGATTTAAATTGATCAAAGACATGGATCAACCAAAGGGAAGCAGGGAAAAATGATAAAGAAATTACTTAGTGGCTGTGCGCTACTCGCGCTTTCATTCACGGTGGCTGCACAAGATACAGAACCCACAAATCTTTATTGGGGGGATACTCACCTTCATACTTCCTATTCCTTTGATGCCTTCATGAACGAGAATAAGTCTGCTGATCCGGATACCGCCTACCGCTGGGCCAAAGGCCAACCTGTGATCCACCCTTATAACCGGGCGCGGGTGCAGCTTGAGCGCCCACTGGATTTCCTTGTGGTGGCTGATCATGCAGAACTGATGGGCGTGATCCGCGCTATTAATTTTGATTTGGTTGAAGAACTGCCCGAGATGGGATGGTGGGATAGCCTGTACCGCTGGTTTGCTATCAACACCCTGAACGATAAGATTGAAGAAGGTACGGCTGCTGATGTTTTCGTGGATCTGCTCCCAAAGGAAATGGCCAACCCGGGTGGCGATCCGGTACAAGATCCAAACAACCGCATGCCTACCCGCACCTTTGGCAACACAAACGCCATTGAACAAATTGCCTGGAATGAAATTGTTGATGCGGCGGAAAAACACAACGAACCGGGTAAATTTACCAGCCTGATCGGTTGGGAATGGAGCAGTATTCCAACGGGCGCTAATCTCCACCGGATTGTTATGTCCCCTGATGGCGGCGATACCGCCAAGCAGTATCTACCCTACGGTTCAGATGAAAGCCAATACCCGGAAGACCTATGGGCATGGCTTGAAGCAACATCAGAGCGCACAGGCGCCAAGTTTTTGGCCATCCCGCATAATTCCAATATTTCCAAAGGTTATATGTTTCAGGAAACCACCCTGAAGGGTGAGCCAATAACCGAAGAATACGCCACCCGCCGCAGCTTCTGGGAACCAGTTACCGAGATCACTCAGATCAAGGGAGACAGCGAAACACACCCTAACCTTTCACCAGAAGATGAATTTGCTGATTTTGAAACTTACGGCTTCTATATCCAAAACAGCGAAAAGCCCTACACCTATAAACCGGGTAAGGGAGATTATATTCGGTCAGCCCTGAAAACCGGCCTTAAGCTTGAAAGCAAAGTTGGCGTGAACCCATACCAGTTTGGTGTGATCGGCTCTACTGATAGCCACAGCGGGCTGGCGTCTGCTGATGAAGATAATTTCTGGGGCAAAATGGCACGAGATAGCATACCGGAGGCGAAAAAAGATTTCGGCATTGGCCGCCGCACTGTAAACGGCTGGAACATGGCGGCACAGGGTTTAGCTGCCGTGTGGGCAGAAGAAAATACCCGCGAAAGCATCTTCAATGCTTTCAAACGTAAAGAAGTTTACGGCACCACCGGCCCACGCATGCGTGTGCGTTTCTTCGCTGGCTGGGGCTTTGATGGTTTTGATGCTGAAGCTGGTAACATTGCAGAAGTTGGCTATGCGGGCGGTGTGCCTATGGGCGGCGATTTCTCAAGCTCAAATGAAGAAGGCGCAACGCCAGAATTCCTCATTCAAGCGGTGAAAGATCCGGTTGGCGCAAACCTTGACCGCGTACAAGTGGTAAAAGGTTGGCTGGATGCTGGTGGGCAACTTCATGAAAAGGTATTTGACGTTGCGTGGTCGGGCAGCCGTACCATCGGTGCGAATGGCAAACTGCCTGCGATTGGCGATACGGTAGACCGTACAACAGGAAAAACCGACAACACCATCGGTACACCTGAGCTGATCACCAAATGGAGCGACCCTGAATTTAACCCGAATGAACGCGCCTTTTATTATGTGCGGGTGCTTCAAATTCCAACCGCACGCCATTCGCTTCTTGATGCTATAGCACTGGGGCTGGATAACGCGCCGGAAGAAGGCCCGGAAGTGATACAGGAACGTGCCTACACATCCGCCATCTGGTATAAACCGTAAGGCTGCCGGTATGCGCACCCTGATAAAAGAACCGCTCGTCCAGTTTGTTATTGGCGGGCTGCTGTTCTATGCATTCCTGAACCTGAAAGCTGGTGAACCTGAGGTCAATCCTTACATGATTGAGGTGAGTGAAGAAGCCCTTCTCACCTACCTTCAGTTCCAGAACAAAAGCTTTGATGCGGCAAGGAGTACTCAGCTGCTAGGCAGCATGGATGCAGATCACCGCACCCGCCTTGAAGCTGATTTTATCCGCGATGAAATATTGGTGCGTGAAGCTGAAAACCTTGGCCTTAGCAAGGACGATGAAATCATCCGGCGGCGATTGATCCAGAAAATGGATTTTATCATTGAAGGCTTTACCACCGCAGATCAGCAGATTACGGAACAGGAACTGAAAACTTTTTATGAAGCCAACCACCGGGATTACACACTGCCTGCAGAAGCCAGCTTCACCCACTTGTTTTTCTCAAAAGAAAAAGGTGGCCTAGATGTCGCGAAAGATCGTGCTGAACAAGCACTTTTGGCTCTGAAAGCAGGCAGCACACCCTCTGCAGACCGCTTTTATTTCCACCGCAATTATATTGAGCAACCCCGTGCGCTTATCAATGATCATTTCGGATCAGAAATAACCTCATATCTTTTTAGCGCAGCACAGACAGGCAAATGGCAAGGGCCGCTACAATCTGAATATGGGTATCACCTGATATATGCCCAAAACATTAAGCCCGAACGCCAGCCATTGCTCGAGCAGGTAGCAGCCCGTGTGCTTAATGATTTGAGGCGCACAAGGCGAGACCAGGCAAAAGCGGAAGCTATTGAAAAGCTCAAGCGTAAATACACCATCATCCGCAAAAACGAGGCCAATTAAATGCGCCTGTTATTTGGATTATTACTGCTTGTTTTCTCGTTACCCACCGGTGCACACGAAGGCAGGCCGGTTTATGTGGAAGTAATTGAAGGAACAGAGAACCGGTGGCAACTGCGCTGGAAAATCCCGCCTGTACTACCCACAGGCGCTGAACCCAACATTGAACTGATGGGAGATTGCCAGTTAACCGCAGGCACCCACCGCCCCCAGCTTCTTGGCGCAAAGCTTTATGAATGTAGAGGCAGTGTTTCAGCGGTTACGCTCACCTACCCTCACACCAACCCTGCGCTTTCCACGCTGGTTCTCTACCAAAAGCTTTCAGCAGAGGAACGCACAATTATCAAAGGCCCCGAAGAGCTTACAATTCCTCTTCCCGAAGCGCACACCTTTTGGAGCGTGGCCTATGATTATACTGTCATCGGCGCAGATCATATTCTTGAAGGGTATGACCACCTATTGTTTGTGCTGTGCCTTATGCTGTTGGCTGCCGCACCAAAGCGGGTTCTTTTAACTGTAACCGGCTTCACGCTTGGGCATTCCATCACCCTCGGCATGTCGGCGCTTGCGCAACTAAGCTTGCCGTCTGAGCTGGTGGAACCCCTTATCACCTTCAGCATTCTTATGCTTGCCGCAGAAATTATGAAAGGCGATAAAACCACACTCACATACCGCTACCCTATTCTGGTGGCCGCAGGGTTTGGGCTTCTCCATGGTTTCGGGTTTGGCGGTGCACTCATGGAAATCGGCCTGCCTTATGGTCTCCAGCTACAGGCGCTTGCTTTCTTCAACATCGGCGTGGAAATCGGGCAGATAATTTTCGTGCTGCTGGCTTATGGTTTCTACTGGCTGTTACTGCATATAAAACCGCTCGCCACCCATAAAAAACAGCTACAAAAACTCGCACTTTACCCCACAGGTTCCGTCGCGGCATTCTGGACAATTGAACGGATAATTAGCGTTTTAGGTTGAAACCGAAAGCTGCTGCCCTAGCCTCAGTGTAAACAAAATTTGAAGGGAAGCAGCATGACTGAAATGACACATTTCCTCGTGGACCGCGCGGATATCCACAAACATACGGTTGAAAACTCTGGTGATACGGAAATAGCAGAGGGTGAAGTGCTTTTGAAAGTGGATCATTTCGCCTTCACGGCCAACAACACCACCTATGCCGCCTTTGGTGTGCATATGAAATATTGGGATTTCTTCCCAGCGCGCGAAGGCATGGGCCGGGTACCAGTGTGGGGCTTTGCTGATGTAGTGGCATCAAAATGCGAAGGCGTGGAAGTGGGCGAACGGCTATATGGTTACTATCCCATGTCATCACACCTGAAGGTACAGCCAGTGAAAGCCTCTGCCGCTGGTTTCTTTGATGGTGCCGCCCACCGCCAACACCTGAGCCCCATTTATAATTTCTATAACCGCACAACGGGTGATCCAGCATACCGCGCGGATATGGAAGGGCTGCAGATGGTGTTCCGTCCACTGTTTATGACCAGCTTCCTCATTGATGATTTCCTTGATGACAACGGCTTCTTCGGCGCGGAACAGATTGTGCTTTCAAGTGCTTCTTCCAAAACCGCTTACGGCCTTGCTTTCCTTCTCGCCATGCGCGGCAGTGTAAAGGTGATCGGCCTTACATCAGGCGGCAATGTTGATTTCGTGAAAGGCATGGGCAGCTACGGTGAAACGGTTACCTACGGTGATATCAGCACCTTAGACGCGAGCAAACCAACTGTTTATGTGGATATGGCCGGGAACGGCGATGTGCGCCGTGATGTGCATGTGCATTTCGGGGATAATCTGAAATACAGCTGCTCAGTAGGCGCTTCCCACTGGGACCAGATGGGATCAAATGATAACCTGCCAGGCGCGCAACCAACACTGTTTTTCGCACCAGCCCAAGGCCAAAAACGCCAGCAGGATTGGGGCGCGGAAGGTTTTCAGGCCCGCACCGCAGACGCATGGATTAAATTCATCACCAAAGCGAGCGGCTGGACCAACATCGTAACCTCAGAAGGCACAGATAAAATGGGCGAGATTTATGATGCTGTCACCCGCGGCACCGCCAGCCCACAAGACGGCCATATCCTGAAGTTTTAGAAATAAGAAAGCCCTTCAAACCTGAAGGGCTTTTCTTTTAGTAAAGTGCTTTCGGCAAGCGCCAGCCGTATTTGATGCCAGCAGCACGCGTAAGGAAGGCGGCTAACATACCTGCCCAAAGGGCGTAGGTTGGGGGAAGTGCGAAGAAAATCATGATGCAGTAAAGGCCTGCGCCCACAAAAGCTGCGGTCGCATAAATCTCGCTCTCACTTTTCAGCACAAGAGGGATTTCATTGCAAATGATATCGCGCACAATACCGCCCGCAACCCCTGTTGCTACGCCGAGCATCACTGCGATCAGCGGACTACCCGAAACGGTTAAAGCTTTCTCAGCCCCCACCACACAGAAAAGCGCGAGCCCCGCAGCATCCGCCCAGATGAGCCATTTCATCCGGCTTTCAAGCTTTGGTGCCACAAAAAATGTAAGCGTTGCTGCAGCAAGGGCTGCCCAGATACTGGCCGTATTCTGCACCCAGAAAACAGGCTCGCCAAGCACCAGATCACGGAGTGTACCGCCGCCTACGGCAGGCATAAGCGCAAGCACCATAATGCCGAATACATCCATACCTTTGCGCACAGCTGCAAGCGCACCAGAGATGGCGAACACAAACACACCGGCGAGATCAAAGAATGTCAGCAACTGCTCCATAAGGTTTTCTTTCAGCTAAATACCGTTAACCGCCAAATGCCCGAAGGCAGCTTGCGGGTCAACCATCACTGAGCGTGCAGCAGCATTGCATCAAGGTCAAGATGCTCCTCAAGCGCGTCAGCGAGAGCATCCAGCGCTGCTTCCACCTTGGGGCCAAAATCCGCGCCCGAGATTTCCGCACCGATACCAGCGAAGAAGCTTTTTCTGAAGGCACCATTTTCAAACAGGCCATGTAGATATGTGCCCCAGACAGGGGCGCCCATGGCCTTTAAACCAATAAGTTCATTGCCCACAGTCATGAAAGGTTCGAACCCACCACCAGCGTCACTTTCCCCCGAATGGATTTCATAGCCTGTAATACTGCCCTCCAGCCCCATCACCGTCGCTTCACACACTCGGGTTTGTTTTTCTTCCGCCAGCAGCGTACTGATAGGCAAGAGACCAAGGCCGTTTTCGTGGGTTACCTGCCCCTCAATTCCTTTTGGGTCTGCCACTACGTCACCCAGCATTTGGTAGCCACCGCATATGCCGAGCACAGCACCGCCCGCGCGGGCATGGGCCAGAATATCAATATCCCACCCTTCCGATTTCATAAAACGGAGATCGGCGATGGTGGCTTTACTGCCAGGGATGATGATGAGATCAGCATCTCTTGGCAGTGGCGTACCGGGCCTGCAGAAAACCACCTCAATATTTTCTTCATTCTTTAAGGGATCAATATCATCAAAATTCGCGATGCGCGGCAGCATAGGTATCGCCACACGGAATTTTTCCTTCTGCGAATACGCGGATTTTTCGAGCACCACCGCATCCTCGGGCGGCAAATCACCAACGCACCTGAGGAATGGCACCACGCCAAAGTTTGGCCATCCTGTTTCTTCTTCCATGCGCAAAATCCCGCCATCAAAAAGACGTACATCCCCGCGGAACAGATTGATAATGGTACCTTTAATAAGCGCCTGCTCTTCGGGCGGCAGTAGCTTATGCGTGCCAGCAACAGCCGCAATTACGCCGCCCCTGTTTATATCCCCGATCAGCACAACAGGTGTATTGGTTGGTAGCGCAAAGCCCATGTTGGCAATATCGTTCGCACGGAGGTTCACCTCAGCGGGGCTACCTGCCCCTTCGATCAGTACGAGATCAGCTTCTCGCTTAAGCTTGGTGAAGCTTTCCATCACAGCGCCAAGCAGGTGCTTTTTCATAGCTTGATAAGATCCTGCTTCGGCACGGTCATACCGCTTGCCGTGCACCACCACTTGTGCGCCCGTATCGCTTTCAGGCTTCAAAAGCACCGGGTTCATATGCACCGTAGGTTCAGCTCGCGCCGCCAGTGCTTGCAGGTGTTGGGCACGACCAATTTCACCGCCACACGGGGTAACAGCTGCATTGTTTGACATATTCTGCGGCTTAAACGGCAATACCTTTAGCCCGCGCCGGGTATAGGCACGGCACAAACCAGCCACGAGGATAGATTTCCCTACATCAGACCCCGTACCCTGAAACATCAATGATTTCGCGACCATGATTTAACCTGCAGCTCTTGGGGCAATGTACTCAAGACCATTTTCCGACCAGCGGGTAACAGCAACACCGAAAGCCGTTTTCAGGTTCTCATCTGTCAGCACCTCAGCGGCTGTACCCTTGGCGAGCACAGCACCATCATGCATCAACACAAGCTTATCACAGGTCTGAAGCGCGAGGCTAAGATCATGCATCACGATAAGCACACCCACGCCAGCCTTCGCTTGCGCTTTCATAATATCCATCACCTGTAATTGGTGAAACGGATCGAGGGATGCAGTTGGTTCATCCGCCAGCATATATTCAGCACCCACCGCCATAGTACGCGCTAGCATTACCCGCGCCCGTTCACCGCCAGAGAGATTGGTGACTAACCTGTCCTTCAGATGCCAGCAATCAGTTTGCTTCATGGCTTTCCTGATTGCTGTTTGATCTTCATCCCGCATATCCTGCCAGGGGTTTAGGTGCGGCGTGCGCCCAAGCGCTACCGTACGTTCTGCGGTAAGTGGCCAGTGGATCGGCGCACCTTGCGGCACATAGGAAATTTTCCTCGCCCGTTCCTTGGCTTCAAATTCATCGGTGCCAACACCGCTTAGAAGCACATCGCCTGAAGCTTTTTCTACAAGCCCCAAAATGGCTTTAATCACCGTGCTTTTCCCCGCGCCGTTAGGGCCAATAAGGCCCACAATTTCACCGGGCTTTACGGTGAAGCTAGCGCCGCGCACAATCTCTCTCCCAGAAAGCACAACGCCAAGGTTATTGATCTCAAGACCAATCATCTCATGCTCTCCCGCGTTTTAAAGATTATGTAGATAAAGACTGGCGCGCCGATAACCGCCATAACCACACCGAGCCTGAGCTGGCCGTGGCCAATAGGCAGGCGAGTGAGGATATCGGCAGCCGTCATAAGCACAGCACCTGCGAGTGCGCTCGGAAGCAGAAGTTTACGCGGTTCATACCCAATAAGCGCCCGAATAAGATGCGGCACCACTAGGCCAATGAAGCCAATTGCACCGCATACAGAAACCGTCGCCCCTACTGAAAGCGTTGTACCCAGCACCACGCGCCACCTGAGACGTTTGAGATCAATCCCCAAAGTATGCGCAGCTTCTGAACCAAGGCTAAGCGCGTTAAGCCCTTGTCCTACACCAATCATCATCAACCAGCCGACGATAATAAACGGCCCTGCAAGCATCAGGTCATCATAGGTGCGGTTCTCAAGGGAACCCAGCATCCAGAAAATCATATCCTGAAGGGAAATAGGATTAGGCGCAAAATTCATAATGAGCGAAATGCCAGCCGTTGCGATACTGGAAATACCCACACCGGCAAGAATAAGCGTGAGCACACTGCTGTCCCGTGATGCAAGCAGCATCAAAATCAAGGTCGCTACCAACGCACCCATCATCGCCATACCCGGAATTGCCATCGCTGAATAAGCACTTAACCCCAGATAAATAGCAGCCACCGCACCAAAGCTTGCAGAAGATGAAACCCCAATCACACCGGGATCAGCAAGTGGGTTCCTGAGCAGACCCTGAAGTGCGGCCCCTGTATACCCGAGCGTAGCGCCAGCCATAAGACCAAGGATAATGCGCGGCATTCTGAGTTCCTGCACAATGATATTCACACCCGTATCGCTACCACCAAATAGCGCCTCAATCACTTGGCTAAGGGACAGGTTCACAGCGCCGAACATGCTGGAAGCTAATACAGCAACCAGGAGAAGCCCCGAAAGACCGATAAGCAGCATATTCTGCTGTAGTCTGGAAACAGATTTCACCGGCTTTCTCCTTCTGTTTTAAGCCCGAGCAGCTTGGCTTGCTTTCGAATATCTTCGACAGCATCTACCGCGAAGGTACTGCCGCAGGAAAAATAACGGCTTGGCAGGTGAATGGTTGGGATATCGGCCATAAGACGGCGATAGATAGGGTGCCTGCCACTGCTCCAGTGGGAGATATGCACATCTTCATCACCGAAGAAACTGGCGATCACCACATCTGGTTTGTTGTTGGCAATATGCTCAAGAGAAAGCGGTGCCCAATACTGAAGCCCATAATCAGCCACATAAGGTTTGAACCCTGCCAGCTCAATCATTTTGGAAATATAAGTTTCCGTGCCTGCGGTGAACCCGCTTGGCGTTACATACACTGCCTTAAGCCCATAGGATGAAAGCTTCTGCAACTCTTTCAAGCGCTGGCTATAGATCGCTCGTAGTTTAGCGCCGTTGGCCCTTTCGCCGATGAGCTCACCTACCTTTTCAAAATTCTCGATCGCTGCTTCAAAAGTAGCAGCATAGGGCGGTTGGATAGCTTCAATACCTGCTTTTTTTAGAAGGACGTCTCCACGTGAACTCCCCCGCCACGAACGCAACACATAGGCCGGATCAAGCAACAGTAATTCTTCAAGATTGGCGGACACAATCTTTAAGTCACGTGCTTTTTCCCGGAACATGGACCGGTCCCCCACCGCATCTTCCGAAACGCCAGCGATCCGTTTATTTTCTGTAAGCGCGAGCAAATATTGATCCGCGCAAAAATCAATAGACGCTATTCGGTCCGTTTCCTCTGCGACAACAGCGCGAGAGAAGAACAACATCCCTACAAAACTTATGAATATCAATACGATATTGGCCACAATTACAATCTCCACACATCATGGGATTGTCGCCAATACGGATTTCCGCTTTCACCTGGCTAACCCGGCCTGTGAAAAGGCGACACGGTGGCAGGTTTCCTGGCTTATGGATCAAACACCTGACTGCCCTTCCCAAACACAGAAATGTGTTCAGTGGTTTTGCAGTAAAGCTTTCCATTCACAGTTGCGGGTACAGCCCCAGACAAACCAAGCTGGCATCCTGAGTTCCCTTTTAACCTCAATGATATAAGGCACCACCGCTTATGGATATACCGTGAAGATGTGGGCAGCTGCAAGTAGAATGAAGCTTTTGCTTATTGTACAGGCTTGTAACAGTCTCTTAACCATTATAGGTTTTATTCGTTTCTTGACTTTATAGTCAAAAACTGGGTTCGTGGAAAACTGGTGAAACCATGCAACATTGGGGAAGCATGATTGTTTTACCTTCCACTGTAATGAATTTATAAACCTCCATCACGGGGGTTAGGGTATGCTCGTATGTCAGGTTCACCAACGTCAAAATTTGATAACCTCCCAATCACTCGGAAACTCTCACGCGGCCAAGGAGCTCTTGTAGGGCTCTTTGCTTTGCTTCTCATCGTTATCTGGGCACAGATTCTCTATGTGCAGAACACAGCGAATGAAGCAACAAACCGCCTGAAATCCACCGCTATGTTACGCCAGGTTCAGTATGATGTAACAGATATGCTGGCGCTTACCCGTGGTGTAATGCTGACAAAAAATGATTTTCTAAGCGGGCTTTATAAAGAACGCGAGCAAACCTTTAACCAGGACCTTGCCGAACTAAAAAAACTGTTCGCTGAAAACCCTGAAGGCCTGAAGCTTGCTGGTGAACTTGGCCGCAATGTTACTGCTATGAGTAAAGTGTTTGCAGAACAGATGGAGCTGGCGCTCAGCGATGCCACTGATGGACAACAGCAAGCCATTCAAATGGAGATCGACGGCGTTAGTTGGCCTCCGCTTGAGAAGGTGCTGTTCTCCATTAATGATCTTGTGGAGCTGCAAACAAAGGAGCAGGCACTCACAGATTCTAACATGTCGAATGCCTTCCTTGTGCAGAACATCTCCCTCGCTGTAGCCTTTATCGCTGGCGTATTCCTCGCTATATATATTGCGCGTTTCATCGGCCGTTCTATCGCGCCGCCACTTCAGGAAATCACGGGCACTATGCGCTCACTCGCGGCTGGCAAACTGGATACCGATATCCCTTATGCGGACCGTGATGATGAAATCGGTGATATGAGCAAAGCTCTCAGTTTCTTCCGCGATGAACTTTCCAAATCAGAAAAGCTCACAGAAGAAAGAGAAGCAGCACAACAAGCACAAATCAGAGAGTCCGAGCTACGACAGCAAGAAGAACGCGAGAAGATGGAGCGAGAACGCCTTGCTTCAGAAAGCCGCCAACGCCAAGCGGAACGCGTGGAACAGCTTATTGCCCAGTTTGACGAAACCATCTCTAACGCCATTGGCCGTTTGGATGGCAATGCCGGGCAAATGCGTAATACCGCAGGAAATATGGTGTCTATTGCAGATATGACCCGTGATCAAGCTGGCACGGTAACAGCCGCTTCCAACGAAATGCAGGGCAATATCTCAACCATGGCATCAGCCATTGAAGAGTTCGCAGCATCCATTGCAGAAGTTTCCAACCAGATCCAGAATGCAGGCCGTATGTCTTCGGAGGCAGTAAATGTGGCAAACAGTGGTTCTGATGCTATCTCTACCCTCTCTGCTGCTTCCAGCAAGATTGAAGACGTGGTTAAGCTGATTAATGATATCGCAGAGCAAACCAACCTTCTTGCCCTTAACGCAACTATCGAAGCTGCCCGTGCGGGTGATGCCGGTAAAGGCTTTGCCGTGGTAGCAAGCGAAGTAAAATCGCTCGCAAACCAAACAGCCGGTGCGACAGAAGAAATCACGAACCAGATTGCTGAGATGCAGGGCCTTACAGGCAAGGCAGTTGAAGCCATGAGCGCCATTGATGAAACCATCGGAAGTCTTAACGAACTTACTCTTGCGGTTTCTGCTTCTATTGAAGAACAGGAAGCAACGACACAGGAAATCAGCCGTAGCGTTCAGTTTGCCTCTGAAAAAACCAATGAAGTGACAGAGCAAATCGCTATGGTAAGCGACGGCGCGAACCAGACAGGCGAAGCATCAGGAAACGTACAGCAAGCATCCGAGGAACTTGAAGCGCTATCCACCGACATTTCAAATAATGTACATGATTTCTTGGCACAGGTACGCGCTCAGTAAACACCAATCAATCTTTCAGAAGCCAGTACTGCAAACGCGGTGCTGGCTTTTATTATAGACTTACATTGAACTTAGTGGTGTTTTTCCAGTTGGTCAGCGCGATAGATGAGCTGATTTCCCGAACCCCTTCAATAGGTGATAGTTTGTTCCAGAAGAAGTCTTCGTAGGCCTGTACATCTTTCACTCTGATTTTCAGGAAGAAGTCTACATCCCCCATCAGGGTATGACACTCTACCACCTCATCAAACTGCCTCACCTTTTCAATAAACAGGGGCAAACTATCACGGGTATGGGCCTGCATTTTCACTTGGGCAATCACCATTACTCCAAGGCCAACCTTCTCCGGGTTCAGGATAACTGTATGACGTTCAATCACACCATCCTGCTCCAGCTTTTGGATACGCCGCCAAACAGCAGACCTGCTTGAAGCTACTTTTTCGGCCAAATCCACAAGCGGGATTCGAGCATCTTCTTGCAGCTCATTCAGGATTTTTGCATCAAGATCATCATACATACGAGATAAATTCTCACATTAGCTAAACTAACCGAGATATGTTCTCATATTTTTTTATATATCGTCAATATTAGAGATTTTTTCTCAGCGGGTTTTGGCTATTTTTCTTGCAGCCATAATGAAGGGAGAAATCAAATGGTTTTGTTAGGATCAACTAAAACGAAATTTTCCGTGCAAGCGGAATATGAAGCCAGCACCCTTGCCCGAGTGCTTGAGCTATTCTCTATCCGCGGCCTAGCGTGTGATAGTGTATCTGCCCGCCGTACAGTCGACGGCATGCAGTGGATTGAACTGGATTGCACAGATGTAGCAGACCAACATGCCAACGTTCTTCTTAACAAAATCAAACAGATTATTACCGTCCGCAGTGCGCGGGCGGAAACGCTGGTTCTTGCCCTATAGACAAAAGCGCACTTCCTTCAGAGAAGGTGTGGTCATCTAGACCACACCTTTTTTTATTATTCACTGCGATAGATCTTGCGCCAGCATCAGGGCATTTCCATCAGGGTCATAGAACGTCGCAATGCTAACCATGCCTTCAATCGTTTCTGTCGGCCCATCAAACTTCACACCAGCCTGCTCCAGGGCTTTCCGTCCTGACGCAATATCCGCAATACCAAACACCGGAACACAGTTTCCCGGTGTGGGCTCTACCTGTTCACCAAGGCCTAGCGTTACACCTTCTGTGTTGGTTTGCATCTCGCTCCAGCCAGCTTCATCAATATGGAACAGAAGTTTAAAGCCGAGGTTTTGTTCATACCACTCAGCACTTGCATGCCTATCCTTCACAGAAAGTGAGAGTGTGATTGTTTTATCTAGCGATACTACCGACATAATGCTTCCCCTTGTAGCAAAAGTATAGTAACTATACTTTATGAATATTGCGTACCTTGTCAAGCTCACATCAAAAGCCTGGTCTCTTAAAATTCTGGCTTTACTGCATTCAGGCACCCCAGCGCGGCAAGCGCCGCTTTTGGCTGCGACTGAGGCAAGCCGCAGTTCTTTCACATCCAGCCTTGCGCACCTGATGGAACTTGGCCTTGTTGAGAAAAACCCGGGGCACGGCCACCCTCTAAGGCCTGAATTCAGGCTTACACCAGAAGGCATTATCGCAGCAGCAATGGCCAGCCGTATTATTGAAATTGTAACTAAGGAAACTGATTTTTCGCTTATCCGCCGCAACTGGGCTGTACCAATTCTTGCTGTAACACAAACACCGCAGCGCTTTTCCCATATTAAAACAGGACTTGAAACCATAACAGATCGGGCGCTATCAAAATCTCTTGGTATTCTTGAAGAACAAGAATGGCTAAAACGCGATATCGACCTATCCCACCGCGCACCTTTTCCGACCTATCATGCCATCAACAAAGGCTTGAAAATCAATCAAGCCGTTAATCTGCATATATGAACAAAACAGATCAAAAGATAGTTTCACTGCTCGAAGTAACCACAGGCAAAACTTCTCCCGGTTTTGTAACAGCATTTTGTTTTTACTGTGCAACTATCTATTTTATCATGTAATTATACGCTTAGTTAACTTTCCCATACCAAGATGATTAAGGAATGATCATGAGGATAGAAAAATGAGAAAGCTTCTAAAGACGCTATGTGCTCTGGGAACATTATGTTTTTTCTCAGTTTTAAGTACAGCTGAAGAGGTAAAAATTCTCTATATTTCCTCATTACCTGAGATCATAAAAAACAAGCATGACTTTTCTTTAGCTCAAATTGCTACAGCCGTGCGCGAAGAACGCGCTAAATCCGATAATATTATTTTTGTCCACGGCGGTGCCTCTCTTGGGCCTTCTATCCTGGGTGCAATGGATAATGGCGCGCATATGATTGATGTCTTAAACATCCTTGAACCTGATGTGATGGGCGTTGGCAAACGGGAGTTTTCCTACAAGGAAGATCAATTTTCCCTCCATGCACAATCAGCAATGTTCCCTTTCATTTCCTCTAATATCCAGTTGAAAGAAGGCCAAACACCTATTGTGGGGCTGGAGCCATATTATGTGATTGATACACTGGCCCACAGCATCGGCTTTATGGCGGTAACATCTGAAAATGTTATCGACGAGTATGGTTCTTATAAGTTGGAAGCTTTACCTCTTGAAAATTCCATAAAAAAAACCGCCGATCAGCTTCGCTCTGAAGGCGCTGAATATGTCGTGCTTATGGCAGATACAGACTATGATGATCTTTCAACCTATACAGCGGACGGCACAGTTGATCTGATCCTTTATGCACATAATATCGGCAACCCCTATTCTGTGGATACTGGTGTGGAAAAACTCAGCAAAGGTATGCTGGACGGTCAACTCATCACCATCAACGTGGATCTGGATAATCCTGAGGGCAAAAAAGCTTCTATTGAACTGTCAGATATTGCCTCCTTTGAAGAAGATCCAGAGATCAAATCAATCGTTGAATCCTATGGTGCGCGATTAAACATTCTCTTCAGACAACAGCTCGGCACAACAGACACCGCCATGAATACCGAGCGCAACACCGTACGTACTGGTGAGAATGCTTTTGGGAATTTTGTAACCGATTCAATTCGAAACGCGATGAAAGCAGATATTGCCTTTATTAACAGCGGGGGCATTAGAGGAAACACCCGGTATCCTGCAGGTACTATTTTAACCCGCGAGCATATTCAATCAGAATTGCCTTTCAATAATACGGTGCAGCTTTTTGAAATTACGGGTGAGCAAATTCAGGGAGCGCTTGAACACGGCTTGAGCTGCCTTGATGAAACAGATGGCTGCTTCCTTCAGGTTTCAAACATTCAAATGGAATATAACAGCAAAGCGCCCTCTGGGCAGCGTGTTATTAATGTTCTTATTGGCGGGCAGCCGCTGGAAACCGGAAAAACCTATACAGCTGCAACATTAAACTTCCTCGCAAATGGAGGTGATGGTTTTAAAATGCTACAAAACATGCCAAAGAAAACTAATCTATTATCAGGTAAACTACTCTGGGAAGTTGTGGCAAATCAGTTAGAAGAACAGCAAACCATAGCTCCCAAATTAGAAAACAGGTTAAATGATCAGGCAACAGGAAGCTCTGCTTCATAGGAAATAGCGTGCAACATCAGGTTATTAGTAAAAGTAAACTCGGCATCAGCGTTCGTATTACCCTTGGGGTTTTAACTCTGGTGGCCCTTGTTTTACTGCTTGCTTCCATTTCTTATTACTCACTGACACGGTTCCAGGACGATGTAAAAAGCCTGTCTTCCGAAGCATTACCAGCATTGTCTGGTGCCGCCCAACTCAACACTGAACTTGAAAATGTAGTATTGAATGTTGTGCAATTGGCTAGAGTGCAAAGCCATGCGGAACGGCGGATCAGTATCTCAGAAAGCCGCGAAGCGCTTGAGCGCGTACAGCTGATTACCGATAACCTGAAGGGGCAGTATAAAGACCTGTTATTCACTTCGATGGTTGAGGTGCTATCCATCTCTGTCGAGGACCTGAACACCATTAAATCCCGCCATCTGGATAAGTCTGTTGAAATTAATAAAATCGAAGGAGACTTGAACACCTTCACCATCGAGATCGGGCAGTATCTTCAAGAGGTTGAAGATAATTTTGACGACAGCCCTCTTCAACACAAGCTCTTTAAATGGCAGTCAAATTTATCCCTGATTACACTGGAATCTTTCCAGATCAGCCGCACTGAAAACCTGAAGAATATCCGTTCTATACAGAAGGAAATCAGGCGCGAGTTCACTTCTTTTGAAGCTAATCATCTTAGCTCAAATCCTGAACTGCTATCATATCAGCTCGCGACCGAAAATAAATTGAAGCAGATTATTTTAGGCCGTGAAGGGCTTTTTAAAACGGCAACAGATGCCGTTCGTCTACGCCTCAGGGTACAAGGCCTGGAACGCCAGACGAGAGTACTTGTAAATGAAATGATTAAGTCGATGGCAACCTTGTCAGAGACAATCAACAGTACCGCTTCAGAAAACACATCAGAACTCATTACTCTGGCTGACGAGCAAATTCAGTATATCATGGTTGCATCACTCCTGGCCTTTACCATCGGCATTGTTATTTTTGTTTATTTTGACCGTAACATTACCAGCCGCTTATTAGATCTCAATGTGGCCGTGGTTGCTCGCGCTGAAGGGGAAGCCAAACCAATTCCAACTTCGGGCAATGATGAAATCGCAGAAATTGGTAATTCCGTTAGCTATTTCATCAAGGAAATTGATGAACGGCAGGAACGTATTCTGGCGAACGAACGCCAGTTCCGCTCTATCGTTGAAGGCTCAGTTCAGGCGATTATCATTATCGCCGATGATAGCCCTTTATTCTGGAATAGTGCTTTCTCGAAATTGTTTGGCTTGAATACAGATGACAATATGGAAAGCCATAGAGACATTTTCAAAAAACTTCCAAAAACAGTCTTTTCCGTTCCAGAACTTGGTGAAGTAAACAGCTATAGCCGTATTCATCTGGACGATATAGACGGCGAAGAAAAATGGGTGGATTTGGTTACCACAGGATTGATCTGGAACGACACTCCTGCATTGCAAATGATCTTAGCTGATGTAACCCAACATATGCTTGCTGAAAAATCTCTCGCCTCAGCAAAAGCTCGCGCGGAAGAATTAACTGAAGCTAAGAGCCAATTCCTTGCTACTATGAGCCATGAAATCCGTTCTCCTATGAACGGTATCATTACCATGTCTGACCTGCTGTCGCAGAGCAAACTGGATTCAGAGCAGGCAAATATGACGGGCGTTATTAACCGTTCGGCCCAAGCGCTTTTATCTATCATCAATGACATTCTTGATTTCTCTAAAATCGAAGCTGGCAAACTTGATATAGAGAAAACGCCGTTCAATCTTCATACCCTTATCAGGGAAGTGGCCGACCTTATGGCCCCTAAATTCTCGGAGAAAGGGCTTGAACTGATTGTGGATGTAGATATCTCCATTCCTTCTCTGATCAATGGGGATCCTAACCGTCTCAGACAGATTTTGATCAATCTTATCGGGAATGCTGAGAAGTTTACAGAAACTGGCCATGTAACACTAAAAGCATCTCATATGATGGCTGCTTCGGTTCCAAATGTAGCCGAAGTTACATTTCAGGTTGTTGATACCGGCATTGGTATTGATGAACACGTACTGCCAAGACTTTTCACACCATTTGAACAGGCAGAAACCTCAACTGCTCGCAGGTTTGGAGGTTCTGGCCTTGGGCTAAGCATTTGTAAGCGTCTCACAGAACTTCAAGGTGGGTCTATCGGTGTAAACAGCATTGTTAATGTTGGCAGCGACTTCTTTTTCACCATTCCTTACGAAGTGGTAGATGAGCGTTCAAGGCAAACCTTAGCTCCGCTGAATAACGCTCATATCATTATGCGCAGCCGAGCAGAAAACACCGATCTATGGAAAGAATGGATAGAATTGGCGGGCGGCAATGCTTTTGTTGCACAGCGACATGATGATATCAGTAAGCTATCCACACGTGATACGATCCTGCTTCTGGATTATGACCAGCTAAGTGATGATGAGGTTCTGCGAACCCTAGTGCGCCGCACAGTCAGCCAAAAAGGCTGTAAAGTAGCCCTCCTCACTCCTGCAGGCCTTTACGGTAATTCTCTACAAAATCTCCTACCTTTTGACGGGAACATCAGCAAGCCAGCCCACCCACAAACACTTACTGAATTGCTTGCATCTGTACGTGATGGTGTTCACCTAAACACCGTGAGAGCTGAAGAAATATCCGCATTGAATTACACTCAACCAAGTGATGCTCACGCAGCTTCTCATGGGTGCCTGATATTGGTGGTGGAAGATAACCCTGTTAACCAGATCGTAATTCAAAAGACCCTGAAGCACCTTGGCTTTGCGTTTCATATAGCTTCCAACGGCGAAGAAGCTTTGGAAAAAATACAGCAGAATAACTATGGTCTAATTTTATCTGATCTTCATATGCCGGTTATGAACGGTATGGATTTCACAATTGCTTTGCGGCAACTAGAGAATAAACGGCATACCAATATTCCTGTGATCGCCCTTACAGCGGATATCTTGAAAGAGACCAAGGATAAATGCCGAGAAATCGGCATGAATGGTTTTCTAAGTAAACCTATTGAAATGGATGACCTTGAAGCTACTATTTGTGAATGGCTGCCAGCAGCAGATCAATTAAGACGCACACAAGGCGAACCAGTGGCACTTCAGGAAGCACCAAATACAAACGGCGAAAATAAAACAGAACCAACGCCCGACCATATGCTGGATATTGAAGCTTTGTTTGATTCAAGTCGGATAGATTTCATTTTTGAAACCGATGTGGCCGAGGGACAATTACTGGTCTCCAAGTTTCTTCAAACTTTAGCGGAAAAATTAGCTGAAACCCAAGCTACCCTGCACAAACAAGACTATGAAGCAGCAAAAGCCAGTGCCCACGCGGCAAAAGGTGCAGCAGGCTCAGTTGGCGCTTTGGAAATACATGCTACCTTTAAACAGATGGAAGAAGCACTAACAAACCAATCATACGATTATGCTGTGAAACTACTAGCTGCGACCCCTCAAAAACTTAATGATTTTGAGCGCGCAGTCATTCTTACTTATTCGTTAGAACAATCACTTAGTGGCGCATAATTGCGTTATGCGCATCTGAATTTACACAGAAATGTGTTCAAGTCTTTCTTTAAATCTTCAAAACTTTAGTTTGAAATAGCAGATAGGGTTGAATAGTAAACGCAAACATTTGACCGCGGTGTTTGCCTCAATCAGGTGAGATATAGTGCATAATCATAATAACGGTAGTTGCCAGACATGCGGCAGCTCATGTGGTTCTAGTAAATTTTGCAGCGATGATTGTAAGTCGTCCTACGATACATCAAAAAATGAAACTGAAACAACAACCCTGCCAGCGTCACAGGTAAAACCCAGTGATCTGTTATTACTAGGCAACAGTAACAGTTGCCAAACATGCGGTAGCTCAAGCGGTTCCAGCGATTTTTGTAGTGATGAATGCGCTTCCTCTTTTGATGCTCAGGCATCCACGGATACAGAGGCAACAAACCAGACCACCGGCAGCGCTCAAGCAACAACGGGCGATACCCAAACCGCCCAAATGACAGCCGAAGCCAGTGTTACTGTAGGAAGTAGCGTTACAGGAACGATTAGCGTTGAAGGCGAAGTAGACTTTATTGAAGTAGTTCTTCAGGCTGGTGTTACCTATCAAATTGACCTTGAAGGAACTCCCACTGCATCAGGCACACTAACCGATCCATTACTCACAGGCATTTTTCTGGAAGATGGTGTTACACGTGTTGCAAACGGTAATGATGATGGTGGCTTGGTTACAAACAGCCGTATTTTATTCACGCCGACCGTATCAGGTACATATTTGATTGGAGCTTCACACTTTGACAACACCAATCAAATCGATACAGGGAGTTATACGCTGTATGTCGATACAGAAGAAAACTCCACGCGCCCAGATCAACATGAAACTGAATTCACACCAAACAGTGGCAATAATGTTATCAACGGCCTAACAACCACACAGCAATTTTCACCAAGCGATGATGGCATCACACGAGTTACTTTCAGTTTCCCAGATGAAGATGCAACTTTTACAGCACCGTTTATTTTAGATGACGAAGATGCAGGCACAGAGATAGATCTAACTGAAACCAATGTTCCTGCCTCAGCAAGAGCCGTTGAAATCTTCAGGAATGGGCTAGATTTTATTTCTGAGGTTGCCAATGTTCAATTCGAGGAAATTCAGGAGGACGGAGCCAACTTTGGTGTCCTAAGGCTTTCGGGCAACAATGCTGATTCAGGAAACGTTCTGGGTATAGCAGGCCTGCCTAGTCGGTCGAATACTGCGGGCGATATTTTCTTGTTTGAAGACTTTATCGGCGACAATTCACGACTGGATTTTGTCACTCTTCATGAACTTGGGCACGCTCTTGGACTTAGCCATCCAACAGACGAATTTCCGAGCCAGTTCTTTGGTGCAGAGTTCACATTACTTGTCCCAAGTTTTCAATCTGCCTTCTTTGACGATGTTACATCGGCGGACCTTTTCCCCACGACATTCGGATATGCAGATATTTTAACACTTCGCCATATATATGATGGCCTTGATACAGCCTTCAGCGGTGATGATACCTATGTATTCGACCTGTCCAATCGTTATTTTGAGACCATTTATGATTTAGGTGGTACAGACACTATCAGGATCACCGGGGCAGGCACTGGCGTGGACATTAACCTCACCCCTGATCAAGATAACCTTGGCGGTGCTTTTATCAATGTAGGTACGACCATTCGCTATTTTGGTGGCGGCAGAGTTGTTGGAACCAGGACCGAAACTGTTTTTGTATCGCCGGAGACTGTGATCGAAAATATCATCGCTTCAGTCGAAGATGACCGTGTTATCGGAAATGCAGCTGACAACTTGATTGAAGGTGGCGAAGGTGACGATACGGTGCAAGGCGCAGACGGCAATGATCGTATTCGCGGTGAAGAAGGTGATGACAGGCTTCAAGGCAATGACGGAAACGATTTCATCGTTGGCGGCGCAGGAAACGATACAGTTTCGGCTGGTAGAGGTAATGATGAAGTCTTTGCTGGGAGCGGTGATACCGGGAATGATGTTCTGGTAGGTGAAAGCGGTAATGATATCCTTGCTGGCGGCGGCGGAAATGACCTTATTGTTGGTGATGCACTAACCAGCAGTTTCCAAGGCCTTGCTAATATCGAAGGCGTTTCAACAGCAGCAGGCTCTGACACTCTTTTCGGAGGCTCTGGGAATGATACGATAATTGCCGCTAAATTCGATGATAGCGACGGCGATCTGATTGTAGATTCAGGTGAATTAGTCTTCACGAATTCCTCTTCCAATACCGCTTTTGCTGGCTCAGGTGATGATGTGCTCTACGGCGATGCGGGGTCAGATATTCTTGGGGGCGGAATAGGTAATGACACAGTATTGGCTGGTGATGGCAACGACGTCATTTTTGGTGGTCGCGATACGGATTCAGGCGTTCTAAATGATGTGCTGGATGGTGAAGATGGCAATGACGAAATCTTTGCCTCTTTCGGAGATGACAGCGTTCTAGGTGGAAACGGTAGCGATACTATCTTTGGCGGTAGCGGCTCAGACACTATTGACGGCGGTGCCGGAGACGATGATCTATTTAACAGTGCAGGCAATGATACCGTTACCGGTGGAAGCGGGGACGATACTCTGCGTGCTAACGCAGGAGACGACCAACTTACTGGCGGTACAGGTAGTGATACCTTCTTCTTCAACGGAAACAGTGGAGATGATGTTATTACCGATTTCAACACCGCGAATGATGTACTGGATATCTCAAATACAACAACAGATTTTACTGATCTAGCTTCTGTCACCGCAGCCGCTAGTGAAACCACGATAAGCGGTATATCTGGTGTGTTGATCGATTTAGGAGGAGGAAACAGCGTTTTCCTTCAAGGCCTCACTCTTAATACACTTAATAACGCTGACTTTACTTTCTAAGTAAAAAGGGCCGGAAATTCCGGCCCTTCTTCTTTTCGTATGGTATTGGCTATTTCTCTAACCACCATTCGCGCGCAGGTATGCAAGAAGGTCGGCAACATCTTGTGGCTTTTTAAGGCCAACAAACGCCATCTTTGTGCCTTTCACAAATTTACGTGGGGATTTCATATATTCGCTAAAGTTTGCATCATCCCAAACAAAATCAGCCGCCTTCATAGCTTTGGAATATTTGTAGCCATCGAGACCACCAGCCTTGCGGCCAATAAAACCAGAGAGTGATGGACCAACACGGTTTTTACCTGCCTCAAGAGTGTGACACGCTTTACACTTACGGAACACTTTTTCACCTTTGGCGGCATCGCCTTCCGCAAAACTACTTACTGAAGCTACTGTTGCAAGGGCTGCTACCGCTGCCACTTTAACGAATGTACGCATAAAAAATCCTTCCGGACATAGGGGACCTGACAAATTATTTACGCTACCATAGCAAATTCAGATTAAATCGGAAGAGAAACGCGACAATTCGCGCACTTTGACAATAAGAAGAAACTTGCTGTGTTAATTGCAATTTAACGGCTTAATACATACACTATCGTATGAGTGCGCCACGTTGCCGCATTGCAAAATAACGCGATCACGGTTATGTGAGCACTGAAATAACCGAATGTGTAAAGACAGGGGTACACATATGGCTGCCGTGAACTGCAAAAAAGCAGATACAAAATTCTGCTTTGAAGACATTATTGCCAGACATTCTTTATTTGCTGCAATGCCTGATACACTTGTAGAAGGTTTTGTTCAGGCAGCTCAGCCTATTACTGTCTCAAAGGGTTCAACCCTTTTCATGCAAAATGACGAAGCCGAATGGTTTTATATCATCACTAAAGGCTGGGTGAAGCTGTTCCGCGAAACACTGGACGGCGATGAAGCAGTGATCGACATGGTAACCACTGGCCATATATTTGGTGAAAGTGCGATTATTGATGACGGCATTCACTCCTTTGGTGCCACTGCTGTTGAGGAATGCGATCTGCTGCGGTTCCCATCAAAAATGCTGAAGGCAGCTGTAGCAGAAAACCATGCTGTGGCTCTTGCAATGCTGGGCTCCATGTCACGCCACCGCAAACAGCAAACACGGGAAATCGAAAGCCTGAACCTTCAGAATGCGTCACAGCGTATTGGCTGCTTCCTGTTGCGCCTGTGCCGGGTGAATGATGTTGAACCGATCAGCCTTCAATTGCCGTATGATAAATCATTGATCGCAGCGCGCCTTGGTATGAAAAGCGAAACCTTTTCCCGCGCGCTTAACAAGCTTAGGAATGATACGAGCATTGCGGTTAAGGGTTCAAACGTAGAAATACCGGAAATTGACGCTCTGTCACACTATGCCTGTACTGCTTGTTCCAGCGAATTTCCCTGCGACGACCTTCATTAAAGAGCATTTGCAATCTTTTTCTGGTGAAAATTGGAGCCAATCCCAATTGATGAGGGTTGGATTTTCAATAAATTTAGCCGGATTGTCGACCACAGAACGTACGTAATCTTCTGTGAAGCGTACCGTCAGGCATGCTGCCTCTGACTGAAGCGGATATATACGCCCATCATGAAGCGTACAGGAATAAAATTCCAACCTGCCCTCGACATTAATTTCAAACCGGAAACAGCGACCAAACAGTTTTTGTTCTGCCGCCTCCCAAATTTGTCCGTATGGAAATCTATCCCGATTTGCACTGATCACATCATTACAAACCGTGACATAGCTTTCCAAAAGCTTTTCCAAAGCTGTCACACCATTGCTCTTTTCTCTTCCCTTGCGCGCAGAAAACCACAAGGTGAAGCAGATGCAATTGACATGAGTCAAATACCCCTATTCCCGGCTGTTTTATAGGAGGATCGTGAGACAAATTTGTGAGATAAAACCGTGGAAGCAACAACCTTAAAAGCATTACTCAAGCACAATAATCAAGTGCCTCGATATACCAGTTATCCAACCGCCCCGCATTTTTCAGACGCGGTAGATAGCGAAACTGTATCTTCATGGCTGAGCACACTTGATGATGGCACTAATCTGTCCCTTTATTTTCATGTGCCTTTTTGCAAGAAAATCTGCTGGTATTGCGGGTGCCACACTAAAGCGACAGAAAAGTATGATCCGGTTGCCACATTTGTTTCTTACCTTAAGAAAGAGATTGAGGTAACGGCATCCAAGCTGCAAGCCGCACCAAGTGTAACCCATATTCATTTTGGTGGCGGCTCGCCCAGCTATCTACAGCCTGATGATTTCAGAGATATTATGAGCACGGTGCGTGCGCACTTTAAGATTGCGCATAACTGTGAAATCGCCATTGAGATGGACCCTCGTGAGATCACTGAGCCCAAAGTAGCAGCATATGCGCAAGCGGGGGTGAATCGTGCGAGCCTGGGTGTACAAGATTTCCACCGAGACACGCAAAAGGCTATCAACCGTATTCAGCCCCTTCACGTAGTATTTGAATGCGTTAGCCTGCTTCGAGCGTATGAGATCAGCGATATCAGCATTGATCTGCTTTATGGCCTTCCGCATCAGAACATTGAAAAGATCAGAGAGAATGTTCGTATCGCCGCCGGGCTCTCGCCAAACCGTATATCGCTCTTTGGGTATGCACATGTGCCCTGGATGAAAAAACATATGCAGCTGATTGCTGAAGAAACACTACCTGACGGCAAACAACGCCTGTTGCAGTTTGAAGCAGCGCGCGAAGCCCTCCTTGAAAAAGGATATGTTCAAATCGGGCTCGATCATTTTGTTCAGCCGCAAGATACAATGGCGCGCGCCTACCTAAAGGGTGAACTACAACGCAACTTCCAAGGTTACACAACAGATAAAGCCCCAGCTCTTATCGGTTTTGGGCCATCCGCGATCAGTAGCCTACCACAGGGCTATTACCAGAATACACCAAACAACCGAGATTATTACCGCGCGCTAGATGACAACGATCTGGATATTGCTCGTGGCTTGGAGCTCTCAGACGATGATAAGGCCCGACGTTCTCTTATTGAACATATCATGTGCTACCAAAGAATAGATGTTGCTCGCTTTTGTGAGGAACACGGTATCAATCATGCTTCCCTCGGCGATTACATGGCGGAACTTACACCACTGATTGCTGATGGTCTTGTGGAAATGCGTGGTTCTGAAATCCGCATCAAAACTGATGCAGCGCAGGTTTCCCGAATTGTTTGTGCCGCCTTTGATGCCTACATTCAGCCGCAGGCAGCCCAACATTCACAAGTGGCTTAAACACTTACCTATCCGGGAACGGCTTTAAGAATAGCCGTTTCCTCATCATATTTGCTCCTTTGCAGTGTCTTAGCCAGCAATAAACTGCTTACAAACAAAAACACCCTGCAGGATCATCCCGCAGGGTGTTTTTTTGCTCTAACCTGTCAGGGGTTTAGAAGCGGTAACCGAAACCAGCACCAAACACCCATGGGTCCAGATCAACATCAGCAGTTACAGCACCGCCGTTAATCTCAACATCTGTGTTCAGCCATAGCTTTTTGGCATCAATATTAAATACCCAGTTGTCATCAATCTTGAAATCTGCGCCAGCTTGAAGTGCCCAACCGAAGCCGTCATCATATTCAACAGAATCCACATCACCTTCATCACCGCCGTAGAAGATTGTGTAGTTGATACCCGCACCAACATATGGGCGAACACCACCTTCAGGGTTAAAGTGATACTGGAATGTCAAGGTTGGAGGCAGAACCCAAGTATCGCCAAGGCTCAGATTACCAAGAGCAGTACCACGAGCACCCATATTGTGCTTCGAAGTTGCAAGGATCAGCTCAGTCGCAAAATTCTTTGACCAGAAGTATGTGATATCCAGCTCTGGCACGATAGAACCGTCTGCTGTCGCCTCTCCGCCGATTGATGTTGTGCTGCTCTCATCTGGAGTTACAGAAATCGCACGCACACGGATTTGCCATGGGCTTTTTTCGTCGTCAGCAAGAGTTGCTACAGCGCCCATTTGAAGTGCAGCAGCGCAAGTTAGGATCTTAAATAAAGGAGAAATACGCATCTCTTTTTCCTCTCTGATAGTGTATGAGTGGAATTTAGCGATTCTAGCGTATTTCACTTTGATGAAAGTCAATTTTTCCTAAGAAAACCAACGTTTTCAGACGATTTTCAATTATTCATCGTCATCCAGTAGAATGCGGTGTGCGGCCCCCTCCAGATCATCATATTGACCAGACTTCATAGACCATAAAAACGCCGCTAAACCGATCACACCAAGGGACAATGCAATAGGAATTAAATAAGCGAGAACACCCATTAGTTTTTGCTCCTTAAGTTCAGACGGAACGCATTCAAAATTACCACAAGCGACGAACCAGACATAGCTGCCGCAGCCACCATCGGGGTAACATACCCCATAATCGCAAGCGGTATAGCGATAATATTATAGATGATCGCCAGCCCAAAGTTTTGCGCAACCAATTTGGTGGAATAACGCGCCACGGAAACTGCTTCATAAACTGGCATCAGTTTTTCACCCTGAAAAACAATATCCGCTGTATTCTGGCTGATATCCACGGCGGTTGACGGCGACATGGAAGCATCCGCTGCTGCGAGCGCTGGTGCATCGTTAAGACCATCTCCGACCATAAGCACTTTTTTGCCTTGAGCCTGCAAGTCTTTAAGGAAAGCACTTTTTTCTGTCGGATTAACCTCTGCAGTTACATGGTCGACACCAGCCTCACGGCCAATTTCATCCGCAACTACCTGTCTGTCACCAGAAAGGAGATATGTATCCACACCCAATTTCTTCAGCTTCTTAATCACATCCACAGTATCGCGGCGCAGTTGATCTGCGAAGGCAAACCGCGCTTCAGGCTTACCGTCGATGGCGAGCCATAGTTCAAGAACCGCATCACCACCGTGGTTTTCATCACCACACCAGCGGCGGCTACCCAGTTGGACGTTTTTCCCGTCCCATTCAGTTTGCAAACCCTTGCCCGGAAGCTCTTTCACATCAAGAGTTTCAATTTCACCATCGTACGCTCGAGTAATTGCCTGAGAAAGCGGGTGGTTACTTTTACCGGCAAGTGACGCCGCCAGCTTTAGATGCTCAGGCGCGTAATCACCATCAAGCAGCTCCGGTTTACCGAGAGTAAGCGTACCGGTTTTATCAAACACAATGGTATCAACAGTCGCCAATCGTTCAAGCGCATCACCGGATTTAAGCAGAATACCAGCTTTCAGGAGATTGCCAGACGCAAGTACCTGCACAACAGGCACCGCAAGGCCAAGCGCACAAGGGCACGTAATGATTAGAACAGTAACAGCGTTTAACAGTGCTACTTGCCAATCCGCCCCCATCAAGAGCCACCAACCAAGGAATGTAAACAGGCCAAATGTGTGCACAACTGGTGTGTATAATTTTGCAGCACGATCAGCGAGACGCACATATTTGGCGGCTCCCTGTTCGGCCACTTCCATCATGCGTACGATTTCACTAAGGAGACTGTTTTCAGATGCCTTAGTGACCACCATCTCAAACGGCGCCGATAGATTAAGAGTTCCGGCAAATACTTGCCCATCTTCCTGCACATGCTGCGGCAGGGTTTCACCTGAGATGAGTGACATATCAACCTCGGTTTCACCCTTGGTGATTGTACCGTCTGCAGGAATATTTTCCCCGACAGCAACAACAACAGTCATGCCGCTGTGCAGTTCCATGATCGGTACGCGCTTAATTTTACCTTCTTCGAGTATCGCAGCGGTTCCGGCGAGTTTTGAAAGAAGCCTAGAAGCAGAGGTGCGAGCCTTTCCTTTCGCGCGTGCGTCCAGATATCGCCCAATCAGAAGGAAGAAAAGAAGCATCACAGCGGAATCAAAATACACATGCTCACCACTGCGCATCACTTCTGAAATACTCATAGCGGAGGCAAGAACAACCGCCAGCGAGATCGGCACATCCATATTGGTATGGCCTTCCTTTAGTACAGAAAGCGCAGAGCGGAAAAACGGCATACCAGAATAAATGACAGTAGGAAGTGCAATCAGCGCAGATACCCAGTGGAACAAATCCCGTGTTGCAACACCCATGGTTACAGCATCTGTGGACCAAAGTCCGATGGAAACCAGCATAAGGTTACCTGCCGCGAAGCCAGCTACCGCAATGGCGCGGATCAAATTCTTTTCGGTTTCAGAAGTTTCGCCGTGCTTGTCATTATCCCCAAGGGCATGGAGCTTATAACCAAGCTTGCTAACTTTAGCAGAAAGCGCATCACCACGCTCGCGTACCCCCTTCCAGGAAAAGGAAAGGCGTTCTGTTGTCATATTCACGCGCACATAGGTTACTTCATTTTCTGAAGCGAGCGCGTTTTCAATCAAGCGAATACAGGATGCACAGTGAATACCTTCAGCCCCTAACTCAAGGCGGTATTCACCATCCTCAAGCTCGTGCGCCAGACCAGAGAAAATGGTCGACTGATGTGCTTCTGCGGCAGCATGATACGCCGCTTCACAGCCAGAGCAGCAAAAACCGTTCTCGCCCGCAGGTTCACCGCAGTGTTTACACTCTATTTTTGTTTTGCAACAAGTCGTGTCGACGCTTGATAGGTTTGCTGCTTCCACTCTACAAAAACCCTCACATTCCATTGGCCCTGTTCCAGATCAACCGGAAGCGCATAATGGCCATCACCGTTTTCAGTTAAGGACACGGTGAAATCCTTGCCGCTTACAACAGGGCGCATAAAAAAGGCACTTACCTTCGCCCCGTTAATCGGATTTTGATTTGCATCCAGAAGGCGTGTTTTAATCATACCGCCTTCCAGAGAGATATCGCTCGACCAGCCCAGTGCTTCCTGCTTAGCCGCTGCGGTAATCGTTTCGTTATAGTTCAGGCCTTCATTATAGGCATCATCTGTAACCACCCCTGTATGAGTCGTTGTGGCTACATAAACGAAGATACCGTCGAGGACCGCGAGCACAACAAAGAACGCGACAAAATACCAAGGGATCAACCTGTCACGCTTACGTGGGCCGCCCTCTGCCATATCAGCATTATGTTTTGTCGCGTCAGTCATTATGGTTTCTCGCTAATAAAGACACTGTCATATGTTTCAACAAGTGCGCCAGATGTATCACGAAGTTCGAATACAATCTCATGCCTTTTTGCCGCAGGTTTCGGCGCAGAAAGGAACAAGCGGAAATGGCCCACGCTATCTGCAAACACTGTCAGATCATCTGCTTCGATTTTACCAGCGCCCTGCATACGGATTTTCGCACCGTCAATCCCTGCGGCACTCAGTATGAAATGCCTGTCCGCATGGGTTTTATTCAGGATTTTGATATCATAGCCGTTCCGCACAGTACCGTCAGAAAGCTGAACAAACAGCGGGTTACGGTCATGAAGCACATGCAATTCTGTTTCCGCACGGTTCAGGAGACCATAAAGGATCACACTTCCAACAACGGCAAGAATACCAAAATAATAGAAAGTTCTGGTACGGAATATCTGTAGCTTTTCATGAATACCTTCACGGCGTTTTTCAAGCTGCGTGGTGGTATCATATTTGATCAAGCCGCGCGGCAGGTCGATCTTGTCCATAATATCATCGCAGGCATCAATACACAGACCGCAAGCGATACAGTCCATCTGCAAACCATCACGAATATCAATGCCAACCGGGCAAACCTGCACGCAGGCAGTACAATCAATACAGTGGCCTCGGCCTTCCCAGCTTTCGCCTTTCTTATGCTTACCGCGCTTTTCACCACGATCTTCATCATAAGAAATAATCAGCGTATCTTTATCAAACATGGCTGACTGGAAACGTGCATAAGGGCACATATATTCGCACACTTGCTCGCGCGCAAAACCCGCCATGATGTATGTAGAGAGCGTAAGGGCAATTACCCAGCTGATCACGCTCATCGGTACATCAAGGTGGATAATCTGCTCCAGAAGCGTTGGCGCATCATTAAAATAGAAAACCCAGGCACCACCAGTGAGCATACCAATCACCAGCCAGATAGAATGGGTAAGCGCCATCTTCCAGATTTTTTCAAAAGTCCATTTGCTTTTATGAAGCTTCATGCGCTTGGCACGGTCGCCCTGCACAATCCGCTCAACCCAAACAAACAGATCAGTCCATACTGTTTGAGGGCAAGCATAGCCGCACCAGACGCGGCCAAACAAACTGGTAACAAGGAAGAGTGACACCGCCGCGACAATGAGAATGCCGGTGAGGTAATATACCTCCTGAGGCCAAATCTCGATAAAGAAGAAATAGGCACGACGCGCAGGCATATCAATAAGAATGGCCTGATCTGGTGCGAACTCTCCCCTATCCCACCGCAGGAACGGTGCGAGATAGTAAATTCCGAGGAGGGTGACCATAGCCACCCATTTAATCTTACGGAATGTACCCCAAACACGCTTTGGAAAAACGCGTTCTTTTTTGGCGAACAGCTTCAAGGGTGCAGCAGTATCACTCATAATGTTTTCTTTCAGTTACTCTTACTTCTCACCGCCACCAAGGCTATGAACATAAATTGTAAGCTGACGAATAGTACTTGGGCTCAGGCGGCCTTCCCACGCTGGCATAATGCCGTGTTTTGGCTTTCTGATCTGTGACACAATGGCATTGCGGTCGTCGGCATAAAGCCAGATCGCATCAGCGAGGTTTGGCCCACCAAGCTCGCGAAGACCTTTGGCGTCCTCTCCGTGACATGCAGCACAGTTTTCTTCAAATACAACGGCACCACGTTCAGGAAGCGCATTACCAGCCGCTTTTGCCACCACATAATCAGCAACAGCTTCGATATCTTCCGCATCCAGAATATCAGCATAAGCTGGCATTTCATTGAAACGTGTTTCGTCATGATTCCCGCGGATACCATATTGAAGAGTTTGTTGAATATCTTCAATGGTACCGCCCCAAATCCAGTCATCGTCATTGAGGTTTGGATAACCAGGGCCACCTGCACCACCAGTACCGTGACAAGTTGCGCAGTTATCCTTGAAGGCAGATTTACCACCAGCGATGGCGAAGGCATAAAGCTCTTCATCATTCTGGATTGTTGAGAAATCCGCAGCATCAAAACGGCTTTGGTAAGCAGCTTTGCGAGCTACGATCTCTGCCTGTTGCTCTTCAAGCTGTTTATACTGGGTCCAGCCTGCAGTGCCTTCGGTGCCGCCACGTTCACCGTTACCAGTTAGAGTTGGCCATGCTGGGTAATAGAACCAATACCCAACCGCCCACACACAGCTAACGATGAAGATGATCAGCCACCAGCGCGGGGAAGGTGTATTAAGCTCTTTAATACCGTCCCAGCTATGGCCTGTGGTCTCAATACCACTTAGTTCATCAATATCTTTTTTCTCAGGTCTCATGCGTCATCCTCCGCTAGAGGAATGTTTTTATAGGATTCAATCTGCTGCTTCGCTTTTGGACGAAACGCCCAAATGGCGATAACAAGGAACGTGCCGAAGAAGAACAAAAGTCCCGTTGTACCGGCGTTGTTGGCAAGCCAATCAACCATTACTCGCCTCCTCTTTTCGGAGGCGCAGCTTTATAGTCTTTCAGCTCTGCCATTGTTCCAAGAACCTGCAGATAAGCGATAAGTGCGTCGAGCTCAGTGGTCATTTCCTTACCGTCGAAATTACGGTAATTCACTTTCTCACCATAACGCTCAACCAGACCATCATGATAATCGCTTTCGTTTGCCGCTTGTGCATACGCATCATTATGGGCATTGGCGATCATCTCATCAGTGTACGGAACACCAATGGTCTGCAGCACTTGCATATCTCTGGCGATATTTTCCAGATCAGCACCACGCTCAGCCAGATGCGGGTACGGAGGCATGATGCTTTCCGGTACCAGATCTTTCGGGCGTTTCATGTGCTGAATGTGCCATTCGTCAGAGTATTTACCGCCTACACGTGCGAGATCAGGTCCCGTACGTTTTGAACCCCACTGGAATGGGTGATCATACATGCTTTCTGCTGCAAGGGAGTAGTGACCATAACGCTCAACCTCGTCACGGAGTGGACGAATTTGTTGGCTGTGGCAGTTATAGCAACCCTCACGCAGGTAAACATTGTAACCCGCCAGTTCAAGCGGTGTATAAGGGCGAACTCCTTTCACCGGCTCGATAGTGGTTTCCATGCGGAAGAGTGGCAGGATTTCGATAATCCCGCCGATTGAGATCACAATCACAGTACAAAGGAGCAGAAGGATTGAGTTTTTCTCTAACTTCTCGTGATGCTTAAGCATGAGCTACCTCCTTAAAGCGAGATTCACTTTCTTCAGTTCTGTCGCCTTTGATTGTTTTGTAGAAGTTGTAAACCATGATCAGTGCGCCAACGAGGAACAGGATGCCGCCCAGTGCACGGATCAGATAGAATGGATGCATAGCCATCACAGATTCTACAAAGCTGTACTCAAGGAAGCCCATATCGTCGTATGTACGCCACATCAGGCCTTGCATGATGCCGGATACCCACATAGCTGCGATATAAAGCACGATACCGATTGTCGCGATCCACAGGTGCATATTCACAAGCTTGAGTGAATAAAGACCTTCGCGTTTCCAGAGAACTGGAACCAAGTGGTAAAGGGCACCGAAGCTGATGAAAGCAACCCAACCAAGCGCACCAGAGTGTACGTGACCAATAGTCCAGTCAGTATAGTGGCTGAGAGCATTCACTGTTTTGATAGACATCAGTGGGCCTTCAAATGTGCTCATACCGTAGAAAGCAAGTGAGATGATCATGAAACGAAGTACAGGATCTTCACGTAACTTATGCCAGGCACCGGAAAGGGTCATCATACCGTTTACCATGCCGCCCCATGAAGGCATCCAAAGCATGATAGAGAATGTCGCACCCAGTGTTTGTGCCCAATCTGGAAGAGATGTGTAATGAAGGTGGTGAGGACCAGCCCAGATATAGATGAAAATCAGTGACCAGAAGTGCAGAATAGACAGACGGTAAGAATATACCGGACGCTCAGCACGTTTTGGCACAAAATAATACATAATACCCAGGAAACCAGCTGTCAGGAAGAAGCCCACAGCGTTATGGCCGTACCACCACTGAATAAGCGCAGACTGTACCCCGCCCCATAGTGGGTAGCTTTTCACACTTGTGAAAGACACAGGGATAACCGCGTTGTTCGCGAGGTGCAGAACCGCCACTGTTACGATGAACGACAGGAAGAACCAGTTACCCACATAAATGTGTGCTTCTTCGCGGTTCTTCAGGGTCATCAGGAACACAACCAGATACACAACCCAAACAATGGTTAGCCATAGATCAGCATACCACTCAGGTTCAGCATATTCTTTACCCTGTGTAACACCTGTTACATAACCAACAGCCGCTAAGACGATAAAGAACTGGTATCCCCAGAAAGTAAAGTTTGCAAAACCATCACCCCACAACCGCGTACGGCAAGTACGCTGAACTGAGAAGTAGCTGGTTGCGAACAGTGCGTTACCACCGAATGCAAAAATCACAGCTGAAGTATGGAGCGGACGCAAGCGACCGAAGGTGAAATATTCACCGAAGTTTAGTTCCGGGAACGCCATTTGCAACGCGATAAATACCCCGACCGCGAAGCCAACGACACCCCAAAAAACAGTGGCGAGCGTAAATTTCTTTACGATCTCGTCATTATAGATTGGTTTTTCCGTGAGTTTATTCATGCCTCTTCCCTCACAAGACCATACCGCCAGCCATTACCATTAAGCTGACGCCATTTACGGCCATAACAAACGCTGCAACCGAGCGGACCTGGGCGGGCCAGCGGTTAAGCGCAAATTGAGTTCCAGTTCCAACAAGAAAAAGCGAAGGTACGGTTCCTACCCCGAAAGCTAACATGCCAAACGCGGCTGTAGCGGCGTGCCCTGTAGCAGCAACTGCCATCACCGCGGCAACTACAAGGCCACAAGGCAAGAAGCCAAGTAGAATGCCAAGAGCATACCGCTGCAAAGGATCTGGGTTCGCGAAAAAAGGACGGGCCAATCTTCCGATAATATGTCCAAACTTCTGGCCAACCACCAATCCAGTGTTAGCTTTAACCAAGCGCTTTAAACTCGGAACTGCATTAACTAGAAACAAAAGTCCTGCAACGCTTAGGAGCACAAAAGCTACGCCGCGCTGCACAGGTGTACCTACCAAGAATTGGGAAAGACTTGCTCCGACCATCCCAAGGAGAATGTATGTTGTGACCCTGCCAAGATGATACGGCAAAAGCGCCGCAGCTTGAAGACGTTTTAATACACCTTCTTCACCGCCCGATTTTTTACCGCCAACCTGAGCCATAACAAAGGGCCCACACATACCAACACAGTGGGTCGCACTTCCCAGCAGCCCGCCAAGGAACAGCGAAAAGATAATGCTGCCGTTTGCGTCCAGCGCAACTTGGCATTGCTGTAAGAAGTATTCCACAATATTGGCCCTTATAGGTATTACACCATGCTTAAAGGTGTAAGTTGTTGGGCCGGAAGTTGGTTTGACTTTTGTCAAAAGGGAATGTCTGTGCGGCAGCTTGTCACAAAAAATGCCTTTAACTGCGTCAGTTTGTCCCCAATTTGAGCTTTGCGGTGCGACATTTAGGTAGACATCGACCAAAATTAAGCCACTATAACCCTTCGTTTTTGCAACTTGTTATTATTACATGAGAATCACATGGCACTCTCTCTCCCCCTTTCAAAAGACGCACGCCCTATGGGCCAATCAGGATTAACATCTTTCCCCCTCGCCTTCGGCACCATGGGCCTTGATCCAAAATCCGTCAGCGATGCGGTGGCTGTTATCGAACACGCTCGTTCTCTTGGTTTTGATCAAATTGACAGCGCTGACATATACGGATACAAATCACCTTTAGGTTTCGGCAGCATCGAAGCTCTGCTTGGCAAAGCACGTGAAGCATCGCCAGAGATATTCAAAGGAACCTTTACCGCGACCAAGGGCGGTATCAACAAAGAACTGGGCGCGCCTTATGTGCAGTCTCGGGATTATATCACCAGCGCCTGCGAAGCTTCCCTAGAACGCCTTGGGGTAGAAACCATTGATCTCTACTATATCCACCGCCCGGATATGCTCACACACCCAGAAGAATTGGCAAGCGCTCTTGAAGCGCTTAAAGCCGCTGGGAAAATCCAGCATATCGGTGTTTCCAATTTCACCACTTCACAAGTAAGCGCACTGGCATCCTATTTAGATAGTCCCATTGTAGCCCACCAACTTGAAATCTCACCGTTCGAGATAAACCCGATGACAGGTGGCCTACTTGATCAATGTATGGAAATGCAGATTGCACCTATTGCCTGGTCCCCACTTGGGCACGGCCGCCTAATTACTGGGAATACAGAAGGCTTGAGCACAGATAGAGCCGCACGCCTTCTGCGCATAAAAGCAGTGATTGATGCCATCGCACTCAAGCATAAAACAGATAATGCATCTGTTTGCCTTGCTTTCCTTCTGGCACACCCTGCGAAGATTATCCCCATCACAGGAACCATCAAAACCAAACGCCTTGATGAAGCTGTTGCAGCCCTTGAGTGCACGCTGGACAGGGAAGACTGGTACAGCATCATTGAAGCCTACAACGGCGTTCGCATGCCATAATAAAAAGGCGCCTCTTGGGGCGCCTTTGCCTTGATAAGCTTTCTTGTGTCTTACGCGTTCGCGGCCTCACGGCGATAGAACATGTAGTAAAGTGCTGGCACGAAGAAGAGTGTAAGCACAGACGCAATCGCCAAACCGAACATCATCACTGCCGCGAGCGGAGACCACAGCGCACCACCCGTTAAGTAAAGCGGCAGGAGGCCAACCACCGTTGTGATGGATGTAAGCAGGATCGGCTGAAGGCGTTTTCCCCCTGCCGCTACAATCGCGCTCAACAAATCAGTTTCCTTTCGCTCAATATCGATCTGATCAACAAGCACGATGGAGTTGTTAATCACGATACCCGCAAGGCTGATAATGCCAAGTGTTGCGAAGAAGGAAAGCGGCTCACCCGTTACAAGCAGCCCAACCGGCACCCCAATAAGCGCCAGCGGCACTGACATAAAGATGATAGCACTGCGGCGCATAGAGTTGAACTGGAACACCACCGCAAGGATCATCAGAAGGAAAGCAAACGGAAGGCCTGCGCCCAGCTTGCCGTAGATCTCAGACGAATCCTTCAGTTCACCACCAATCGTGATTTTATAGCCGCCAGATAGATCGACCTTGTTCAGATCAGCTTCAATGGTGTTATAGAGCTCTTGCGCAGTAAGCTGGTTGCTTTTCGCCCGAACAGTGATTGTGCGCACCTGATCCTTACGGCGGATTTGTGACATAACAAGTTGGGTATTCAGCGTTGCCACCTGCTCAAGCGACATCAAACCATCCGGGCCCGGAAGCACAATGTTCAGAAGGTCTTCAACACTGTTACGGTCCCGTTCTGAAGCACGAAGCATAATCGGAATAGTTTCTGATGCCTGACGGAAATCCGAAATCTGATACCCATCAAAATAAGCGCTGAGCACCTGCGCCATCTGCTCTGACGTAATATCAAGGCGACGAGCATTATCCTGATCAACATCAATCAGGAATTTCATTACTCGTTGACCCCAGTCATGCTTGTTTTCAATCACTCCTGGAGCCTGCGCGAAGATTTCCTTCACTTCATTACCCATATCAAGAAGACGGGATGCATCAGGGCCAGAAAGCTCGATCTCAACCGTGCCACTTTCGCCCGCGCCCATGCTAAGGCGTTTCACACGGAACACAGCATCAGGAATATTTTCAAATGCATACCGTTTGAAGCGTTCGCCAAACTTATTTGCGCCTTCATTCGAACTTGTGTTTACAAGGAAGAAAGCAAATGCCTGATCAGGGTCCTCAGGGCTAAGCGCCAGATAGAAACGCGGGCCACCATCACCAACATAAGCGATATGATCAACCACTTCAGGGTTGATATCCTTATCAGCGATATAGCGCATCGTTGCTTTGGCAACGGCTTCTGTTGCTTCAATATGAACACCCTTTGGCATATCCATATAAATCAGCACTTCACCGCGCTCACTGACCGGGAACATTTCATTCTTCGCATACCCAAAGAGCTGCATAGAACCGAACACAAGGGCATAACACACCAGCACAACAACACCCGCACGCTTGGTAAAGGTGCGAAGAAGCGGCATGTAAATCTCCGCCAGTTTAGACGGCTTACGCTCTTCCTCAGGTATCATATCCTTCTTTGAAAGCTTCAACACCTTAGCGGCGATAAGCGGCATGAAATACATGGCAGAAAGCCATGAACCCGTGAGCGTAAGCACCACAACGGTACCTAGTGAGAAGGCATATTCACCCTCGTTCCCCACAAGTAGGAAGAAGGGCGTGAAAGCAAACATGGTTGTAAGCGACGATACAAGAAGCGGCACAGCAAACTGTTTGCCAGCGCCAACCGCTGCTTCATGGTTTGATTGCCCCTCTTTGATCCGGCGGAGAATATCTTCCACCACCACAACCCCGTTATCCACAAGAAGACCAAGGGAGATAATCACCGCGGCAATGGAAACCTGCTCAAGCGCAATACCAAGTACGGACATTCCAATCAGCGAGAACATAATCGCAAACGGTACAATGGAGGCGATAACAATACCCGAGCGCACACCAAGGAACAAAAGAACCACAATAAGCACCACAACGAAGGTTTGCCCCACGTTGCTAAGCGCATTGTTTACTGATTTAGTTACCTCAGCTGGCTGGAAGGTTGCAAAATCAAGCTTATAACCAATCGGCAGGCCATCTTCGAAAGCTTCAGTGGCGGTCTTCACACCATCACCCACCTGCTGGATATCAAAGCTTGGCTGCATCTGCACTGTTACAACAACAGCAGGGCGCAAATTATAGAAAATTGGTTTCTGCTTCGGTGAAACATAACCGCGTTTCACCGTTACCAAATCCTTCAGACGTACGAAATCACCTGCATCATTAATTTTAATGAGCATGTTTTCAATTTCTTCAACGCTCTGGAAATCACCCGATGCTTCGAGCTGGAAAGAAGCGCCATCCGCATTCAGCTCACCCGCTGGCAGAATGATATTCTGCTTCTGCAGGTTGTCGATAAGCGTGTTTACCTGCGCCCCGATAGTGGCGAACCGCCGGGCATCAAGCTCAAGCCAGATGCGTTCTTCTTGCACGCCAGAAACTTCAACTTTGGCCACACCTTTCACAGTATAAAGCGTGCGCTGCAGATCTTTTGCGGTTTCTTCCATCTCGTTATAGGAAAAACCCTCAGCCGTAAGCGCAATAGTGGCAATCGCCACGTCGCCCACATCTGTGTTTACAAACGGCCCCTGTGCGCCAGAAGGCAAATCACGCTTCAGGTCATTCATTTTATCCCGAAGGTCCTGCCAGATACCATCCAGATCAGAATATTCATCTTTCAGCGTAACGCTGGTGCGAAGGCTACCGGTTTTAATAACCGTGTTAATTTCCTTCACTTCCTTGATTTCCCGAACCTTGCGTTCCAGCTGTTCGGCAATCAGTTTTTCCATCTTCTGCGGCGGCAGGCCGGGGAATTTTACATCCACCTGCGCGTTTCTGATGGTAATTTCCGGATCTTCCCGCTTGGAGAAGTTCGGATATAGAATAAAACCAGCCATCACGAGGCCTACCATAAGCAAGTAGGCGAACCGTGATTTGGATAATCCAAATTCAGTAAGAGACATGAAAATTCCCCTAACTAGCGCAGGTCTGGCAGACGGCGAACTTTCTGGCCGTCGCTCAGGTAAGATACACCAGCAGAAGCGATAAGCTCACCAGCGTTCAAGCCAGATGTTACAATCGCCATATTGCCACGTACGCCAGAAATCACCACTTCACGGGCTTTCACTGTTGAGGAGACAGGATCAAACACATAAAGAAGGTTGGTATCTTTATGCTCATCCCGCACCGCACGAGCACGGTCCATTTCACCCGCTTCGCTCAGCACAAAACAGTGGATAGGCACAAGGAACCCTTCTGTACCGCCAATGAGGTTCACGGAAACTTCCACTTCAGCTGGCATGCCAGCCTTCAGGTTGCTGTTGCTGTCTTCAAGAACAACCACCACCGGGAACGCAGAAACCTGCTGTGCGCGAGAACCTAGTTCCTTAATGTGCCCCTTCAGGCCAGTAAGGTTCAGATCAGAAACCTCAACGCTCGTTTGGTCACCCACTTTCAGGTCATTGATCACAGTAGACGGCACATTAAAGGCAACTTCATACGTACCTTCACCGTAAAGAGTAAGCACTGCATTGCCCGGTGAAACCGTATTAAAGGAATCTACATTAAGGGCTGAAATCACACCAGAAAACGGCGCCTTCAAGGTTGATTTAACAAGTTTTTCTTCTGAAAGACCAAGTTGCTGGCGCGCCTGTTCCACCTGTGCGACAGAGCTTTTAAGCTGTGTATCAGCGGAATCGTATGCCGCGCGAGTTACGTTGCCTGATTGAAGAAGCGCTGCTTTACGCTCGAAATCCGTACGGGCATTTTTCTCAGAAGCTTCCGCTTGCTCAAGGGCCGCACGCGCCTGCTGCACCTCAAGCTTGAGCGATGTATCATCAAGCTGCAGTAGCACATCACCAGCCTTCACCCGCTCTCCCACTTCCAATGAAACTTCACCAAGCTGGCCTGAGATTTCAAAAGAAAGCTTACTTTCTTCTGATGGCTGAATAACACTTGGATATGTACGCAGCATCTTTGATGCTGATTGGGTTACTTCAAAAACCCGAAGCCCTTTAACAGGTGCTTCTTTCTGAGTTTCATTTTCCGAACTGCCGCAAGCTGCAAGGAATGCGACGAGAAGAAGGGAGGTTAGAACACGCATTTCAAAACTTTCTTGGTTAATGGGTTCAATATCTAGGTTTTACCCTACACTGAACATCACGGGATGCCAAACTTTCGATTATAAAAATGAATATAATTCGAACCTTGTGCAAAATTCAATCTTGGGCGCACGACCTATAGAAAACAGGCAGTTGAGGCGACTTGTTCGGACGATTAGGACATGTTTTTCAGAAATCAATCAGCCGTTTTCAAGTTTGATAGGATGATATAAACATTACGAATTAATGCATTATAGATGTTTGGCACCCGATGAGCATGCAGCAGAAGTAAATCACCTAATCAGATTTTACCTCACCACATTTCTCTGTGACTTGAATATGTTTAAGGTCTTCGAGAATAGACAGATCTTCAACTCCCATAAAATGCAGGTAAGCTGGGAAAAACTCATTCATTTGACGATAAACATTAGTACCTTGGATCAGGATAAAAGGAGCCTCCTGAACTAAAGGCGGTAATTGCTCGGAAAGCGCACTAAAATTAACCGATGTTTGCGGATGGTTGCCCATATATGTCAGCAGCACAGTGTCTTTAATCTTAAGTTTTACAATCAAAAAATCAGTGCCATTTCGAAATATCTCAACACCGTCTATGTTGTGAACACACAAATTTTCTTCGAGTTGAAAACGCCTGTCCTTTATCCTCTCTTCAGCCTTAACCGCCACACTTAAAAAGACAAGAAAAACTAAGAAACACCTATTCATTTACATCCTCATACTTCGAAAATTGCCTTCACCTCAATTTGTAAGATGATAGCAAACAAATACCTTCTTACTTCATCATTTCCTTGATGGGAGCGCCTGCTTTTTTCCCTGCGTGGTCACCCTTATAATCATACCCAAGGAAGCGGGCGGTTGTTGCTGCTATTTGGGAAAGGGTTACGACAGGCCCACCGGATACCTCCCCTACCGCAGGGGTATCTGGCCCTATCACCGCCATCCAGATTTCCGTATCGCCTTTGTAACTGGAGATAGCTTCTGCACCGTCTTCTTTCCGGTATTTAAACCGTCCATGGGATTTCCATGCTTCAAGGCTTTCACTGCCGCGCCCATGATCTGTTGTGATGATCATGGTGGTTTTGCCGCTGTAGCGCTTGTCAGACTGGAACCATACCCACAAATCACTAATCATCTGGTCAGTTCTGTGTGCAGCATCCACATAAAGATCATAATGGCCATCATGGGCAAAATCATCAGTTTCCCCCATGGCGATATAGACGAGATCAAGCTTTTCCTTTGCCATTGCTTCACGGGCGAACCCCATGGTGAAGGCATCAAGACGTACTGTATCCCACGGACTTGGAATTTGTTCCTGCAGCTTGTTCAGTTCTTTCACCCTTGGTGAAACACTTTCATCATACGCTTCAAACCCAGCGTTTACAGGCACACCGGAACGGCTTTCATTCACAATATACGGAAATACATCCCACGAACCGAATGCAGCAACCTTCCCTTTGTGTGCAGGCTTACCGTTCAACCATTCAAGAATGGTGCGGTTCGGGTTTGGTATTTTATCATTGCTGGTGATACGGGCATCATCCGCAAATCCTGTAAGGATTTCGCTATACCCCGGATAAGAAAAATGAAATTGGTTGGTGATGTTACCAATACTGCCCTTTGCACGGTTTCCGTATAACTGGCCTTCCTTGCCGACCGTATCCCAGAAAAACGGCATCATCACACGGCGGCGTTCATCACCTGTTTTCCGCCAGTATTTCTTTTTAAAATCACCGTGGGTTTTCTTGTAGGCGATATAATCCTTCTGGTCGAAGAAGGCCCTATCCACGCCTGTGAACAGTTCCTGCCAGCGGAGGCCATCAATAGTGATAAGCACCACTGTTTCTGTTGCTTTATCCGCAGCCACGCTGGCGCTTGAAATCATAAACGCTGCAGCGATACCAAGAAATTTCAGCTTCATTATGCTTTCACCCCCGAAAACCGTTTGGCAATAAAACGGATACTGAATGCCAAAACCCATCGGCACAAGCAGTATTTGCCAAACAGTTATTTGGGATAAAGTTAGTCCAGCTTCGCGCGGTATGCCCTGAGAGCAAACAGCATCGCAATTACCATAAAGATAAGAATGGGCAGCAGTTCATGTGCCACGGCTGCAAAACTTTGCCCCTTTAGCATCAAACCACGTGCCATCCTTACAAAATGCGTAAGCGGTAGTATCTCAGCAATCACCTTGGCCCAGATTGGCATGCCTTGATAAGGAAACATAAAACCTGAAAGCAGCATGGAAGGCAGATAAAAAGCCACGGCCCCCTGCACGGCCTGCAACTGTGTTTGTGCGAGGGCTGAAAAAGCGAAACCGAGCATTAAATGCGCAACAGCAAACAGCGGCACCACAATCAACAAAAGCGCTGCAACTCCGCTCATGGGTACACTGAACAACACATTCGCTGCCACCACAACAAGTACCGCCTGCAAAAGCGCCATAACCACACACGGGCTAAGCTTGCCAAAAAGCGCATCAAGCCCTTCAACCGGGGTCGTGAGAAGTGTTTCCCATGTGCCCCGCTCCCGCTCGCTCACCAGTGAAAGCGCACCCAGCATAAGCATGCTGATCATAATCACCACACCTACAAGGCCGGGTACTATTGTCCAGGCGGTTTCTCGTTCTGGGTTATAGAGCCAAACCGTATTGGAAGTAGCGTTCCCAACTTCCCCCATCAGCAAGTGCTTCAGGTAAGCATTTTCCATCATACTAGCTGCCGCTGCCACTGCTTGCGCGTCGGACGCATCAACATATACCGTAAGCGGTTTTGCATCCGCTTCCAGATCATCAAAATCGACTTCTTCCGCCAGTTCAATACCAATAAGCGCCTGTCCGCTGCGCACGCGTGCTTCGGCACTTCCTTGCGGCAAGAGTCCATCCAGCGGAAGAAAATAACCTGTTCCTTCTGCAATCGTTTCCAGCCGCTCATAAAGCCCATCCTGCGTGCCTGCAATAGCCATAGGTACATCCTTAGGATTCATATTCACAGCGAACCCAAAAAGGATAATTTGCACAAGAGGGATCAACACAATCAGGGAAAACGTGGTACGTTCCCGCATCAATTGAATAGTCTCAAGCCGGGCAACAGCCGTAATTCGGTGCAGGCGGCGTTTGATATTACTGAACATAAAGCCCGCCCTTTTCTTCTGACCAACCACGCACAAGCGCAAGCGCTGCATCTTCAATCGTTGGGGCCTGCATCTGAACTGGTATTCCCTTCCGCTCCGAGAACTCCATCAAGGCAGGCAGTTCTTCAGAAGGCAAGGCAAGACATGAGCCATCGGTTTTCTTTACGATACTGAGCGTGTAAGGCTGTTCGGTAAGTTCCTTGAGGTAGCTTTCATAATCAGTGCTCAAGAAAGTTACACGGGTTACGAGAGATTGCCCAATAATCTCATCCAGTGTACCGCTCGCAACAATAGAACCATCCACAAAGAAGCTGGCTTTATCACACCGCTGTGCTTCCATCAGATCATGGGTGGAAACAATAACGCCAACGCCCTTATCGGCCAGTTTACTGATGCATTCCCACACCTCGGCTTTAGCATAAGCATCAAGCCCGGCCGTTGGTTCATCAAGCAGCACCAGTTCAGGGCCGTGCACCAACGCCGCGGCAAGTTGAAGCTTTCGTGCCCAGCCACCTGAAAGCTCGCGCGCACGGGCATTTCGGTATTCGCCTAGTTCGAATTCTTCAATAAGTTTCGCAACAGCCGCTTTGGCATCCTTCAGGCAGTAAACATCAGCCCGGAAACGGAGATTTTCTTCAACAGTGAGATTATCATAGAGCGAATGCTTCTGCGCCATATAACCCACACGGTGACGCATACTTTCAAACGCTTTTCTATCCCCTCCTTCAAGGTTATAGCCAAGCACCGTGCCAAAGCCACCATCCGGTGGCAAAAGCCCTGCCAGCATACGAAGGCATGTGGTTTTACCGCCACCATTAGCCCCCAAAAGCCCATACACCTGCCCTTTTTCAAGGGTCAGATCAAAGCCATCAATTGCAATACGTTCACCAAAGCGTTTCTGAAGCACGGAAACGCTGAGAAGTGGTTCATAATCCATGTGTGTACCGGAACCCACCATACAGATATTTGGTTGCCTCAGCTCCCAGTATCAATGCGGTTTCCCCCCCAACCATTTGTTTTCTAAGTTCTGCAAGCGCCAGCCAGATAGCGGCTGAGCCTGTATTGCCGCGCTTATGCGCATTCACAAAGACACGGCTGCCATCCATGCCCATATGTTCTTCCATCAATGCACCCATATTACCGTTCGCCTGATGCGGGATAATATGGTTCACATCTTCAATGCCGCTGCCGATGGAAAGCGATGCCTGAATACCTGCGATAAACAGCTCTGGCCCGTTCACACGTACAGAGCCAAATTCATGAGCAAATTCAATCACGTCACCACTTGTAAAGGGTGCGCTTGAACCACCTTCAAGTACTGTAAACCCAGGTTCACGGCCGAGGCCTATATGCCCGAAGAAACTGTGGGAAAGCTTGCCTTTGCTTTCGTATCCCTCAGGTACAAGAATAATCGCGCCTGCCGCATCACCCATCTGCACCAAATTCACCAATTGGCCTGCATCTTCTTTCACCCGCTCAGGATCAAAGTAAGCAGAACCGGTTTCAGAGCCCACGATAGCAATGGGCTTTGCGCTTGGGCCAGAAAGCATGCCGTATCCGATAGCGAGTGCATTGGCGAAGCCCGTACATGCCTGCCTTAGTTCCATATAAGGCCCACGGTATTCGAGCTTATCTGCCACAAACGCCATGTTGTTAGGAATAAGACGCGCCGGGCTTGCCGTATGGCCAATGATATAACCAAGATCACTTACCACCATACCTGCATCAGCAAGGGCTTCCTTAATCGCTTGAGCAGCCAGATCAGGGTTACTATGCCCCTCCCTTGGGCCTTCCCTACGCTCCAGAAGATCGCGCGCAATGTGCCTGTGCTGGATATTCATTTTCTCAGCGTAAATACGGCCACGTTTTGCGCATTCGAGCCCAAACTGCTTTTCCATATGTGCGAGAAGCTCAGGCGTGGAAATCGGTGCGCCCGGAAGGGCAAAGCCAGTTCCAGCAACACCAAGTTCGCTGGTATTGTGCCAGAAATTCATATCTGCATCAGGGAAGTGAGGATCAAACATAGGGGGAGGTCCTACTGTTGGTTAACATTTTCCGGAGAGGGTTCAAGCGCCTTCGTTTTGATAGCGCTCCATTTTCTGTTGGCATCCTGGATATTGCCTTGTCTATCCAGATTCCAAAGGGCCTGAGCAAAACCATTGGCATTAAGATAAAGCTGTCCATCAACCACCGCCCAGTTTTTTGGGTTAATATCGACAACATTACCAAGAGACATGGCATAGGCACAATAACCACCATATGCGGGAATGTATTTTTCAGGCGCCAATGCGAAGGCATTTTTATTTTCCGCCGTTGAGAAATGGTAAGTAACACCCGCATACTCATAAGCCTGCTCTGCATTACCTTCAGCGGGTTTGGCAGCAGCATGATAGGCAACAGGATCATACCCTTTAATACCTACACCTTCTTTTGCATTCACAACCGTTTCAGGCGTTACATAGCTTTTACCGCACGCAGCCAGAATAGATACACACGCTAAAAGCTGTGCCCATTTCAACATACCTTTAAAAAAAACAAACCACATAAACATCTGCCTAATTCAATATCGACTATGGTATGGCGGTACCTAAGATGACACCAATAAACAGGTTTCACCGTTCGGTGATCACAGCGCGAGCGGGATGGATTTTTTAATTTTCAATAATAATTGGACTATTGGGTCCATAAATCTATTCTCTCTTTCGAGAGTGCTAAGCAAAAAGCACAATAGAATTAGTAGAGAGGGAAACATGGCTTTACCTGAACAGTTTGATAATTTGCGTATTCCGGTGATTGGTTCACCCCTTTTCATTATCTCGAACCCTGATCTGGTGATTGCACAGTGTAAAGCGGGTATTGTGGGTTCATTCCCTGCACTGAATGCTCGCCCAGGTCCGGTTCTGGAAGAATGGCTCATCAAAATCACAACAGAGCTTGATGCCTATAATAAAGCCAACCCAGATAAACCAGCAGCACCGTTCGCAGTGAACCAGATTGTACACAAATCAAATGACCGTTTGATGCACGATGTGGAACTATGTGTGAAATATAAGGTGCCGATTATCATCACATCGCTTGGTGCACGTGTTGAAGTAAACGAGGCTATCCATTCTTATGGTGGTATCGTACTCCATGACATCATCAACAATAAGTTCGCAAAGAAAGCGATTGAGAAAGGCGCTGATGGCCTCATCGCTGTTGCCGCTGGCGCTGGCGGTCATGCTGGCACAACATCACCGTTCGCGCTTATTCAGGAAATTCGTGAATGGTTTGATGGACCGCTGGCGCTATCTGGTTCTATTGCAACAGGTGATGCTGTTTTAGCGGCTGAAGCAATGGGTGCTGACCTCGGCTATATTGGTTCTGCCTTCATCGCAACTGAAGAAGCAAACGCCGATCAGGCTTACAAACAATCCATCGTGGATTATGCTGCAGATGATATTGTTTACACCAACCTATTCACCGGTGTTCACGGGAACTATCTGAAGCCTTCCATCGAAGCTGCGGGCATGGACCCAAACAACTTGCCTGAAAGCGATCCGTCCAAGATGAGCTTCGGTTCTGGCGGTAATGAAAAATCTAAAGCATGGAAAGATATTTGGGGCTGCGGCCAAGGTATTGGCGCTGTGAAGGATATTCGCCCAGCAGGTGAAGTGGTTGCACGGTTGATGGATGAGTATGCAACAGCAAAGAACCGGATTTTAGGCGGAAGCGCGGCAAAAGCAGCTGCGGAGTGAACCTTCGCTTACCTGATGCTTAATCATGTAATTTTACTGGAATACAAGTGGACTAGAATGTTACAACTCTAGTCCACTTTTTATATGTAGTATTCTCGGTAAAGTAATGACGTTTAGCAATTTACATCAGCAAATTGATTATAAAGGGATTCATCTCTCTAACCCCTATTATCTGCAAATATTATCTTCTGTTAAAGCTGCAGTTCCCAGATTTTATAAGAAGCTAGATATTGATACCCTCACCAAACGTTTTGATAACGGTGATGCTAAAGCGGCAAACAAACCAGAAGAGAGTTTTTTTCTTCTGAAGGAAATGATGAATAATTTTCGTACGATGTCTCGTATGGACTTACTTACTTCTGCTAGATCGCTTATTAAAAACCACCCGAATGATGATAGTTTATATTTCCTGATTGGCCTTATATTTGTACGTGCTGCACACTATGCAGATGCCATGACATATCTTCAGCTCTGCACCTACTACAATGATGACCATATTGATGCCTGGTCTGTTCAAGGGCTTCTTGCATCATTGGCGAAGGATTACGGCAAAGCAATTCCAGCTTCAAAGAAAGCACTCCAAAACGGTAAGAATTTGCACAGCACCTTACCAAAAGCTTTTACGTTTAGTTTGTTTTTAATGGGAAGCCCTAGCCAGGTTCTACCCTTTAAAACCGCAGAACTTTTTGAAATGAATAGTCAAGCTTCTGCACAAATATTGGATGATACCAATATAACGTTCCATAAAGTGCCGGACAGTATGGACCAACTCGCTAAAAAGCCTGTTATACTATGTAGTTGTGACAGTGGCTACTTCGGCAAGTTTGCCCAGAACTTGTTGCTTTCACTGAAAAACAGCCAAAACCTCCATACCGTTCACATTCACCTAATGAACCCCACGACAGAAGATTTAGCATGGCTGGATGGGTATGAGGGACCTCAATTAATTGTCTCTAGTGAAACAAGTGAAGACGAGTTTTCAGAAAGACCTACATACCTTGCCTCTTTGAGATTCATTCGTGCTGCATACTTCATTGAAAAATTTAAAACCGATTATTTAATTGTTGATGCGGATTCCCTCCTGAATAATCAAAAAGCTCTGGAAAAATTTTATAAAACTGAAGAAAACATCGCGCTTTATTACATTGGTGAAAGCCCCATCTGGGATACGATATCAGCGCCATTTGTTTTTATTCCCCATACTGATGCTGGCAAAGGCTTCATTAACCGCTGCGCTAATTATCTCTACAGTGCTTTTTACAGCCAAGAAGAAGCGCAAGTCTTTTGGTATATTGACCAAATGGCTCTGCTTGGCAGCTATATGTATGCCCAAGATAATGTCAGTTTGATTGATGCTAAATTTCTTTCCGATGTGGGCTGCAGCCCTGACGCTATCTTCTGGACTCTTTCCAATGATAAGGAAAAAACTGAATATGTAGCAAAATGTGAAGAGCTGCAGATGCGCTACGGTTCCGCTACCCAACAGCAAGCGGTAACGAACGAACCAAAACTTTATACAGACCTTCAGGACAAAGACCTTCTGCAAAAGTTTATATCTGCTCTTACAGACAGCCCGGAAAATTCCAAGGTTATGCAGATCGGTGCCAATGATGGTGTATCCTATGACCCTGTTTATCATAATATCCAGGATAGACAGGACATCCATATTACACTCATAGAACCTGTTGTGGATTACTTCCGTACTCTGGTTCAGAATTACGCAAGCCGTAAAAATGTAAGTTTCCTGAATATCGCTGTATCAGACCGTAACGGCGAAGCAGAGCTAAGATATATTCCTTTACATGCCGTACAGAGCGAAAAACTGCCCAAATGGGTACAAGGCATGGCCACCCTAGAATTCAATAAAAATGGGATGGATGATGTTTATGAAACATCAGATGGTTCGCAGGAAACAGATCTGGCCATTAATGTGCAGATACAAGAAACTCTTGAGAAGCAAATGGCTCGCCTCGTGGAAATCAACGAGCTTCTGGATCACAGCTTTTATGACAACCTGCACCTTCTGGTAACAGATTGTGAAGGACACGATTACACAATCCTTAAAGCACTTGATCTAGAAAGGCGGACACCAAACCTCATTCTCTCCGAATGGAATTTGATGAACAAAGAAAAACAAGAAGAGATTATCGCTAAATTCTCTCCTTGTTATTCACTCTATCTTGGGCATGAGTATTTCTTTGCAGTGAAAAAAGGGATTGCCGCTTAATCGCGGCACTCCTACTTACACGTGCTCTGTGGTTCCTCATTCACATGCAAACTAAAAATATCTGGCCTGCCGTAATGGCCCACCACATCCAGATCATACTTACCACGGATAATTTCTGATTTATCCATCTCAGCCGTAAGGATGGTTTCCTTACCAAATACCGGAGCTGCCAACACTTCCCCCATGGGAGAGATAATGCAGCTTCCTCCCCTGATCAGTACTGTATCATCAGCCTCGCCCTGTACCGGATGATAATCTTCTGGGCCGTACCCACGTTCCATATACTGACAGGCGGAAAGCACAAAGCAGCGGCCTTCAAGAGCGATGGTTTGCATTGTCGGCAGCCATACATCGCGATCATCCACCGTTGGGGCGCAGTAAAACTCTACACCTTTACCGTACATAGAAAGGCGAAGCTGCGGCATATAATTTTCCCAACAGATAGCGCCCCCAAGTGTGCCGATCTCGGTTTTAGGGGCAGCGAGCGTTGACCCATCACCAAAGCCCCACACTACACGTTCAAGCGCCGTTGGCATAAGCTTGCGGTGCTTACCAATCATGCCGCCATCAGGGCTGAAATAAAGGCTGGTGCAATAAAGCGTACCGCCATCACGCTCAACAACACCAACAACCAGATAAACATCCAATTTTTGAACGATTTTACCAATCTGGTCTGTATCAGCGGAAGGCACCTCAATAGCATTTTCTACATAGCGCTGAAATTCCACACGGCCCTCGGGCGTACGCGAGCCAAGCCTCACGCCAAAATCCAATCCTTTGGGGTAGCCACCAATAAAGGCTTCAGGCAACACAACAAGCTTCGCACCCTGGCTTGCTGCATCGCTGATCAGGTCTGCCAGTTTTTCAAAAGTTGCTTTCTTATCATAAAGCGGCGTGCCAGCCTGCACCACCGCACCAATAATCGTGCTCATAAAGCCCTCCCAACTATTTTATTTTAACGAGCCGTATCTCAAAAAGCTTTGGCCAGTATTTCCCAGTTACAAATAATTTGCCTTCAGCATTAACAGCGATGCCGTTCAGAACATCCGTATAACCAGGAATAATATCTTCACGGCTCAGCAAACCTCTTAGGTTTATCAAGCCAACAACATCGCCATTTTCAGGGTTTATTCTTGCGATAAAATCTGTCTGCCAGATGTTTGCAAATATCTCACCATCCACCCATTCCAGTTCATTGATGTTTATCAGCGGGCGCCCTTGGGCTTTTACTTCTATCCGGCGAACTTCGTTGAGCGTTTCCGGATCAAGAAACCGGATCGCCGGTGTCCCGTCACTCATCAGAATATGCGTATCATTGCGGGTTAGCCCCCAGCCCTCACCCGGATATTCGAATGTACCCTTCATCTTGAAGGAATTGATATCCCATTCAAATCCCGTCTGGTGCCGCCAACTGAGGCCGATTAAACGGTCCCCCCAATCAATAATACCTTCCCCGAATATACCTGCTGGAAACTTCTCTACCTGCACCGTGTTTCCTGTTTCCAGCTCCACTTTACGGATAGTGGATTGATCAACCTGCCCCGTGCTCTCAAAAAGGTAGCCATCCTTGAAGAAAAGCCCTTGAGTAAAGGCTGTAGTGTCATGCGGATAAACATTCACAATTTCATAGCTATAGACAGGAATATCTCCCTGCCTCTTTTGCTCTAACGGCAAAAACAGGCTTATGAGTAATATGAAGCTGTTCAGTATCATCCCGGTATCTCGCTATGGGTTTTCAAAAGCTATAGCTTTCCTTTTCCTGATACCCAATGCAATTATTCTATGCTCACAGGCAATTTACTTAAAGAGCCTACCTTGCTGATAGGCAGACTCTGGTTGACTCTTAGCCCCAAATCCGTATATTCCGCCCATTCGGCAGAAGGAAGCGATTCCTGCTGCCTCTTTTGCTATGTAACTATAGCCAGCGGAAACCGCCCAAAGTGTGGGATATTTCAAAGGGTTAAGCCCCACCCGGTTTACTGCGGTAAGAATTGAAAGGAACATTTGATGTTCGCAATCGTTAAAACAGGCGGTAAACAGTACCGCGTTACTGAAGGCGACGTTGTTAAAGTTGAGAAGCTTGACGGCGAAGTTGGTAAGTCAATCACTCTTGATGAAGTACTGATGGTTGGTGATGACAAAGGCGTTAAAGTGGGTGAGCCACTTGTAAAAGGCGCTAATGTTACTGCTGAAGTACTTGAGCAAAAGAAAGACAAAAAAGTAACAGTTTTCAAAAAGAAGCGTCGTCACAACTACCGTCGTAAAGTTGGCCACCGTCAGGAGGTTACTGTACTTCGTGTGACTAAGATCGCTAAGACAGCTAAAAAAGCTGCGAAGAAAACTGAAGAAGCTGCGGCTTAAGTCCGCGTCCGTTGAAGCTATAAGCTAAGGAGACACTCTAATGGCTCATAAAAAAGCAGGTGGTAGTTCCAATAACGGCCGCGACAGTATTGGTCGCCGCCTTGGTGTGAAAAAATTCGGTGGTGAGCAAGTTCTTGCTGGTAACATCATCGTTCGTCAGCGTGGTACACGCTGGTATGCTGGTGAAAACGTAGGCATGGGCAAAGACCACACTCTCTTCGCTCTTGTTGAAGGCCAGGTTAAATTCAGCAAAGGCAAAGGCAACAAAGCTTTTGTTTCTGTTGAAGGCTAAGCACACCGAAAATTCGGAATTTAGAAAACGGGTTCTTCGGAGCCCGTTTTTTTTGTGTATTCTCTGATTGTTAGTTGAATTGTACAGCTATGGTTAACTATTGGGTAATCCTATTACTATACACAAAGTGCATAGAAACTTTGAATTGAATTCAAAATTCAATAGCTAATAATCAGGTATTCCATTATGGAAAAACAACTGAATCAGCTTTCACTAGCTGCTCGTATTTCTGCCCTCGCTATAGCCCCTCTTCTCATTGCTCTATTTTTTGCAGTAAAAACGGCTTTCAATGCAGCTTCTACATATTCAGAAGCCGCAGCATTGAGTCAGCTTTCACACTATGCGCCATCTGTCAGCAACCTGGTGCATGAACTACAAAAAGAACGCGGACGCTCAGCTGGTTTCATTGGTTCAGAAGGTGCGGGCGACAGTCAGCGCAATATGAATAACCAACGGAAAGATACGGACACTAAATTAGCACTTTTTCAGGCAACAACTTCTGATTTTGACAGTGCCGCCTTCGGAAACGATTTTTCCAACCTGATCACTAAGGCACAAAACAGCCTAAAATCACTTAGCAAAACCCGTAAGTCCATCAACGACGGCCAGCTCTCTGTAGGCCAAATGGCAGGATATTATACAGGCACGATTGCTGAACTTTTGGATATCATCAAAAGCATGGCCCTTCTGAGCCGAGATGCTGATATTTCGCGTGAAATCACTTCTTATATTGGCCTACTGGAGCAGAAAGAACGTGCTGGGCAAGAACGCGCGATGGGTAATAATGGTTTTAGTAAAGGCACTTTCCCTACCAATATTTACAACCGTTTCGTAGGACTGATTGAAGCGCAAAATGCCTTTATGGGTACCTTCAAAGATTATAGTTCCGCTGAGGTGGCCGCTATGTATGACAGGACAGTCGCAGGAACACCTGTTCGGCGCGTTCAGCAAATGCGTGACCATGCTCTTGAAACAAAAGGCATTATTTCAAATACAGACTATTCGGAATAAAACAGAAGCACTTTCATCCAGCGCTTATTCGAGCCTGATCACCATCATTATCCTAACCGTTCTTGGCACTGTTTTACTGTTGGCTGCTTGCTTCATTACCTTCCGCAGTATAGCTCGCCCGCTGAAATCACTCAGGAACTCAATGGTGTCACTAGCTGACGGCAACCTTGATACCCATGTAGACTTTATTGATTACGGTAGCGAAATAGGCCAGATGGCTAAATCTATTCCTTCAAACAAAATGCCCGGGAACGCTTGAAACTTGAAGAAAAAGCCAGAGCCGGTGAGGAAGTCCAAAGACAACGGGAAGAAGAAGACCGCCTTCAGGCCGAAGAGGAAAAAGCGGCTGCACTGGCCCTAGAACAAGAAGAAGCAAGGCAACGGGAAGCTAAAGTTCAGAAAATGGAAGAACTTACAGCAGGTTTTGATTCCTCAGTGAACCAAGCCCTTGAAGCTTTAATTCAAGCCGCTGGCGAACTGGATATAACTGCGAACGATATGGCAAAGCAGGCTGAAGGAAATGAAGCAGAAAGCTCTGCTGCTGCTTCCGCTGCCGAAGAAACAAATGCCAACGTGCAAACCGTAGCTTCTGCTACTGAGGAACTTAGCGCTTCTATTCAGGAAATTGGCCGTCATGTAGCTGAATCCAGCCATAAATCCAACAATGCGGTATCGGGAGCCGAAAAAGCGGCCACTATTGTTGATCAGCTCAATCAGTCCTCTGAGAAAGTTGGTGAAGTGGTGAAGTGGTGAAGCTTATCAATGATATCGCAGAACAGACCAACCTTCTTGCTCTCAATGCTACCATTGAAGCTGCCCGCGCAGGTGATGCCGGTAAAGGGTTTGCAGTTGTAGCCCATGAAGTGAAATCACTTGCAGATGAAACAGCGAAAGCGACGGAAGATATCGCACAACATGTTCGCAACATTCAAGCTGTATCAGACGAAGTAACTTCTGTTGTAGATTCTATTAAAGGGGCAATTGAGGCCACCAGCCAAATTTCAGCCTCCATCACTACATCTGTACAGGAGCAAGGAGCCGCAACCAGCGAAATTTCTCGCAGTGTTCAAGAAGCTTATCAAGGGACTGAAACCGTATCTCATCGCGTGGAAACAGTTCAAACCATCGCCAGTCAAACGCGTAACTCTTCTTCAAAAGTGCAAGAATCATCAAGTATACTTGCAAAATACAATGAAGAATTACAAAGACTGGTCAAAAGCTTCTTAACAGATGTTAAAAATATATAGCGTAATACTAATCACTTAAGTGATTCGCCCAGGCTGACCCTCAAATTAGGCTTGTCAGTCTGGGCTTTTTTCCTTACGACGCCTTGCGTTGACAGCCCAAGAAATAGATAGACTGAAACAAATGTTTCGAGTGTTATTAATATTAGCGACATCGATCGGATGTTTATCCGGAAGTTCATATGCCGAGGAAGACCAAACTCCTTTGCGTTTGATCGCTACTCATGTACCGCCCTATTTCAATTATGCAGATGATGGTTCTGTCTCCGGCATCGGTGCCGATATCCTGAAAGCTGCTGGTAAAAACTGCGATATTCAGATCGAACTGAGCAATCACACTTGGGCACGTGCTCTCAGGCATGCAGAGATGGGGCATGCAGATGCTATTGCGCCTCTCGCCAAAACAAATGGGCGCGACAAAACCTATATTTTTTCCGAGCAACCAATTTTCACACTTGATATGGCCGTTTTCACGCTAAAGGAAAACAAGCAGCCAATCAGTGCAGATTTGCGCGAATTATACGGAAAAACTATCGGCACAATCAGAAACGTATACATCTCTGAAGCTTTTGAAGTCGCAAAAAAGCAAAAACGCTTCAAACTGGCCGCCCGCGAACGATATGATGCCATGGCGCTTAGTATTTCCCGAAACCGACTATATGCCTTTGTTGGTGACAGACGTATGGGAGAATACGGTGTTTCCCTGCAAGGCCTCGAAGATAAAGTGGTTGCTTCAGAACAGTCACTTAACATGATGCCGGTTTATTTGGCTTATTCTCGTAAAGCGGGCCGTACAGAGCTCTATAGTAAATTCGATAAATGCCTGTCTGATACCATCAACAAAAACTCTCAATCCAGCACACAAGAAGCAAAAGCAGGCTAAATTTGCCACTCATGCAAAAATAAATTGCCTGCATAAGCATTTCTGCGGGTTATCAACAGCTTCACTATCTGTTACAAGGCGCCCATGAAATTTGTAGATCAGACAAGAATTTTTGTAAAAAGCGGCCCGGGTGGAAACGGTATTGTTTCTTTCCGCCGTGAAAAGTACGTAGAGTTTGGCGGCCCAAATGGTGGTGATGGCGGCAAAGGCGGCGATATCACTTTTGAAGCTGTCGAAGGCCTGAACACGCTCGTAGATTACCGTTATAAGCGCCACTATAAAGCGCCAAAAGGCCAGCACGGCATGGGTAAAAACATGACGGGTGCTGCCGGTAATGACATGATCCTGAAGGTACCTGTTGGCACCCAGATTTATGATGAAGATCAGGAATTTATCCTCGCCGACCTTGCAAAAGAAGGTGATACAATCACCCTTCTAAAAGGTGGTGAAGGTGGCCTTGGTAACACTCATTTCAAAACATCCACAAACCGCGCACCTCGCCGCTGTACAGCAGGTGGTGAAGGCGAAGAAATGTGGATTGTTCTGCGTCTGAAACTTATCGCTGACGCTGGCCTGCTTGGCTTGCCGAATGCCGGAAAATCCACATTCCTGAGCGCCGTTTCTCGCGCACGCCCGAAGATTGCAGATTATCCGTTCACCACCATTCGCCCACAACTAGGCGTGGTTGGCTTCAAGAACAATGAATTTGTGATGGCTGATATCCCGGGCCTTATCGAAGGCGCGAGTGAAGGTGTTGGCCTTGGTCACCGTTTCCTTGGGCACGTTGAACGCTGTGGTGTGCTTCTCCACCTTATCGACGGTACGCAAGAAAACGTGGTGGACGCCTATGAGACCATCATGAATGAGGTGAATGAATATGGCGGTGAGCTGATTGGCAAACCAATGATCATTGGCCTGAATAAAATTGATAGCCTGACTGACGAAGAAATTACTGAAAAGAAAGCTGCCCTTGAGGAAGCTTCCGGTGATGTGGTTTATCCACTTTCAGGTGCCACTGGCGGCAATGTGCCAGAAGTTCTCGGTGCTCTCTGGGAAATCGTAAAAGTTGATATGGCTAACCGCCGTAAAGATGAAGAAGAAATCGAAGAAGAGCAGGAAGAAGAGACTGAAAGCACAGGCGGCTGGTCTCCAATTTAGCGAGAGATTATGCAAGCCGAAAGCCATCATACACTTCTGAAAACTTCAAACCGGGTCGTGATTAAAATCGGCTCGGCTTTACTTGTGGACGGTGATGGCCTGCGCAAAGACTGGATGGAAGCACTCGCCGATGATGTGGCCATGCTCCGCTCTGAAGGAAAGCAGGTTATTCTCGTTTCTTCCGGCGCGATTGCCATGGGCCGTGAAGCGCTTGGCTACACATCTCGCCCCAAGCAGCTTGAAGAAGCACAAGCGGCGGCGGCAATTGGGCAGATCAAACTAGCGCAAGCTTATCAGTCTCTCTTTGACAAGCATGATACGCTAATTGCTCAGGTGCTTCTTACCATTGATGATATGGAAGATCGGCCGCGTTACCTGAACGCGCGTAACACGGTTGAAGCCCTGCTTGATCACGGCGCCGTACCGCTGATCAACGAAAATGATACTGTAGCTACCACTGAAATCCGCTTTGGCGATAACGACAGACTGGCAGCACGTGTGGCCCAAATGGCAAGCGCAGATGCGCTCTTACTCCTGAGCGACATCGACGGCCTTTACAATGCTGATCCGCGTTCTAATGCTGATGCACAGCATCTGCCGGTGATCGAAAACATCTCAGCCGACATTGAGGATATGGCCGGGCCACCTGCACAGCAAGGGGTGGGCTCAGGCGGTATGATTACCAAGATCGGCGCAGCGAAAATTGCGCTAGCCGGTGGCTGCTCGATGATTATTATGAACGGCGACAAACCGAACCCTGTGAAGCGCCTTTTGGGCGGAGAGCGCAACACATTGTTCCCGGCAACCACCACCCCGCTGGCGGTTCGGAAACAGTGGATACAGGGCATGATGGCACCAAAGGGCTTTATCCATGTGGATGAAGGTGCCGTAAACGCTTTAAAGAAAGGCGCAAGTCTTCTTTCAGCGGGTGTTACAGAAGTTGACGGCAATTTTGAACGGGGTGATCTTATTGCTATCATGGGGCCAGATGGCCATCTCGTCGGACAAGGGTTGATATCATATCCGGCATCAGATGCGGAAAAAATGATGGGGCTTAAAAGCAGCGAAGCCAATGCCATTCTTGGGCATGCAGGTCGCTCTTCCCTAATCCACCGCGATGACCTGGTTTTATTGTAGGAGTACTGAGGGTGCAGACCGCTGAGGAAATTGTTGAGTTGATGACAGGCATGGGCGAACGCGCCCGCAAAGCTGCAAGTGTGCTCGCTCAAGCCCCGACAGAACAAAAGAATAAAGCGCTTCAAATGGCGGCTGACAGCCTGCGCGCCAACAAAAGCCGCCTGCTTGCTGCCAACACCAAAGATATTATCTACGGTGAAGAAAAAAGCCTGACGGACGCGATGATTGACCGCTTGAAGCTGGACGATACGCGTATTGAAGCAATTGCAGCCAGCCTTGAAGAAATCATCAAATTGGATGACCCCGTAGGTGATGTTATGGCCCAGTGGGACCAACCATCTGGCCTGAACATCAGCCGTGTGCGTGTACCACTTGGTGTGATTGGCGTGATCTATGAAAGCCGCCCAAATGTAACGGCAGATGCTGGCGCACTCTGCCTTAAGGCGGGTAATGCGGTTATCCTGCGCGGCGGCAGTGAAAGCTTCCATTCAAGTACGCTCATTCACGAATGTTTGGTAGAAGGCTTAGAAGGCGCAGGTCTACCTGCTGATTCTATCCAGCTTGTACCAACCCGTGATCGCTGTGCTGTTGGTATGATGCTGAAGATGACAGGCGTGATTGATATCATCGTACCTCGTGGCGGCCGTTCACTTGTTGAGCGTGTTCAAAACGAAAGCCGAGTGCCCGTGTTTGCGCACCTTGAAGGCATCTGCCACGTATATGTGGATGCAGATGCTGATATCGAAAAAGCAAAAGACGTAGCGCTTAACGCTAAAATGCGCCGCACAGGCATTTGCGGGGCCATGGAGACACTGCTGATTGATCGCAAGATCGCTGATAGAGCTTTAGAGATTATCGAACCTATCGCGGCTTTGGGATGTGAAATCCGCGGTGATGAAACTATCGCGGCACTAGATGCTTCATACAAACTAGCTACAGATGAAGATTGGGATACAGAATATCTGGAGCCTATCCTTTCTGTGAAGTTCGTGGACGGTGTAGCCGATGCCATAGGACACATTTCTGTTCACTCTTCCGGGCATACAGAATCAATCATCACTGAAAATTCAGAAGCCGCAGAGAAATTCTTAAAATGCGTAGACAGCGCCATTGTAATGCATAATGCCTCTACCCAGTTCGCGGATGGCGGTGAATTTGGTATGGGTGCAGAAATTGGTATTGCAACTGGCCGCATTCATGCCCGCGGCCCTGTTGGGCTAGAGCAGCTAACAAGCTTTAAGTATCAAGTACGCGGCACGGGGCAAACCCGCTCGTGAATACCCCCTGGAAATCCGGCACCCTGTTCAGGGAAGCTGCAAAATATAGAGGCCGATCCATCGGCCTTTATGGCGGTAGCTTCAATCCATCCCACAAAGGCCATATCCATATTGCTAGGGAAGCAAAAAAACGCCTTGGTCTTGATGAAGTGTGGTTTCTCGTAAGCCCCGGCAACCCCTTAAAACCAACCCAAGGGATGGCAAGCTTAGAAGAACGCATGGAAAGCGTAGCCGACCGTGTAGGCGGCAGTGCAGGCTTCCGGGTAAGAGATATCGAATCAGAACTTGAGACAAACATCAGCATACATACGGTTTCTGCCTTGAAATCAGAACTACCGCACACAAACTTTATATGGCTGATGGGCGCTGATAATCTTGCCACTTTCCACCATTGGCGGGATTGGCAAAAGATAGCAGGAATCCTACCCATTGCGGTTTTTGACCGGTCAGAGTATGCTTTAAAAGGATTGAAGAGCCAATTTGCCCGGCAGTTTGCTCGCAAACAAGTGCCGTATCGAAGGCTTAAACGATCTAAAACACCTGCATGGACCTTTATGACGATTCCCCGTCATCCGGGTTCGGCAACACAAATTCGTAACCAAGTTGGTGATAATTGGTATGCGAATTGGAAAAGAAAGGACACCTAGTTGCACACATCATCGGAGACGCCAAGCGTCGCTGATCCTTCCCCGGCACTCGCTGCTGAGGATCTTTTAAAAACAGCAGTTACCAGCCTTGACGACAATAAGGCTGAAGACATCGTATCCATTGATCTTGCTGGTAAATCAGGTATTGCAGACTATATCGTTATCGCGAATGGCCGCTCTCAGCGCCAAGTTGCTGCGCTTGCTGATTATGTTATCAAAGATCTAAAAAAAGCTGGCCACAGAGACCTTGTTGTTCAAGGCCTTGAGCAAGCTGACTGGGTATTGATCGATGCTAACGATATTGTAGTTCACATTTTCCGCCCTGAAGTTCGCAGCTTCTATAATCTGGATAAAATGTGGGGTGCTGATCTTGATGACAAGGAAGTGGTGAACTAATCACCCTGCCTTTCTGTTATCAGGATATTGACCGAAGCTTTTCGCTTCGAAGAGGCTGTTTTGCACATTTCAATCATCGCTATTGGCCGTATGCAACGGGGTCCTGAACAGGCGCTTGTGGATGAATACCAAAAGCGCCTTCCCTGGAAGACCAATATCATAGAAATCGATATGAAAAAGCCCGCGGGTACAGCGGCTGAACGCAAGAAGCGTGAGGCCGAACGCTTGCTCGCGGCTGTGCCAGACGGCGCCGCCCTTGTGGTACTGGATGAGAACGGCAAGAATTTCAAATCCCGTGAATTCGCTGGTAAAATTGATAACTGGCAGATGGCTGGCTACAGCCATATTGCTTTTGTAATCGGCGGTGCCGACGGGCTGGATAGCAGTGTTCTCAACCGTGCAGACTTGAAAATTGCCTTAGGTAGTTTAACGTGGCCTCACATGATGGTGCGGGTTATGCTATCAGAACAAATATATCGTGCCTGGTCGATCATTACTGGGCACCCTTATCATAGGGATTAACGCCCTAGTTAAACTGTCAGACGAGTAACGGATTTGCCATGAGCACAAACACAGCCACGCCGAAAAAACCAGTTGTTCTTTGCATATTGGACGGCTTTGGATACCGCGAACAGGAAGCGGATAATGCGATTAAACTGGCAAATACCCCAACCTATGACCGCTTGTGGAACAGTGTGCCGCGTGCATGGCTGAAAACCAGTGGTCTGGCTGTTGGCTTGCCTGACGGCCAAATGGGTAACTCTGAAGTAGGTCATACGAACCTTGGTGGTGGCCGCGTGGTGATGCAAGACCTGCCGCGCATTGATAAAGCTGCTGAAACTGGTGAGCTTGCAAGCAACTCGGAACTTGTTGCTTTTATTGATGCGCTTAAGGCATCCGGTGGCACAGCGCACCTGATGGGCCTTATGTCACCGGGTGGTGTGCACAGCCACCAGGATCATATGACAGCACTTACAAAAATTATTGCTGAAGCTGGGGTGCCTGTGCGCATCCACGCCTTTATGGATGGCCGCGATACACCGCCACGCTCTGCCCTACCGTTCCTTGAGAAATTCGAAGCTGACATAGCAAGTGCAAATGATGCTTCTATCGCAACGATGACAGGCCGTTACTGGGCTATGGACCGTGACAGCCGCTGGGACCGTGTGGAAAAAGCCTATAACGCTATGGTTAGAGGTGATGCGGCTTATACATCTACAAATTCCATTGAGGGCATTGAAGCTGCTTACGCACGTGATGAGAATGATGAGTTTGTAGAGCCAACACTTGTTGGTGGTTATGCCGGCATGCAAGATGGTGATGGCCTTCTTATGGCTAATTTCCGTGCTGACCGTGCTCGTGAAATCCTGACCACACTTGTGGACCCAGCCTTCGACGGTTTTGACCGCAGCACCACAATTAAGTTTGCCGCACAAACCGGCATGGTTGAATATTCCAGCGCTCACAATGCGTTTCTAAAGGTAATTTTCCCTTCAGAAAATATTGTAAACAGCCTTGGTGAAACACTTGCAAATGCTCGCATTCCACAGCTCCGCATAGCAGAGACAGAGAAGTACGCCCACGTTACCTTCTTCTTTAACGGCGGCGCTGAAGACCCATTTGAGGGCGAGGACCGTATCCTTATCCCGTCACCCGATGTGGCCACATATGATCTCAAGCCAGAAATGTCAGCGCCTGAGGTAACCGATAAGCTTGTAGAAGCGATTGAAAGCGGCAAGTACGGCGCAATCATTGTTAATTACGCGAACCCGGATATGGTGGGCCACACAGGCGTACTATCAGCGGCTATTAAAGCTGTTGAAACCATTGATGCATGCATCACTCGTCTTGAAGAAGCAGTGAAAAAGGTAGACGGCGCTATGATCATCACCGCTGACCACGGCAATGTGGAACAGATGGTTGATGAAAACACAGGCCAACCGCACACAGCACACACAAACTTTGATGTGCCAGCGCTTCTTATAAACCATGAATCAAGTTTTGAAGATGGTAGTCTTGCCGATGTATCGCCAACCCTTCTCTCTATTATGGGTGTTGAGCAACCAACAGAGATGACAGGCCGATCACTCGTATCAAATGAAGCGGACGTTCGTGCCTCTGCTTAAGCGGCAATATAAAGGGCACTTTGCTCATAGCCGATTGGTTTTAAGCGGCTTGCTGGCTACTACGCTCATGGTAAGCCAGCCTCTTCTGGCGCAGGAAAAAAATGAAGCCGCTAAACGGCGTTTGGAAGAAATCACCAAAACCATCAAAGAAACGGAAGCTCAAAAACAAGAACTGGAAGATAAAAGCACCTTCGCCCTTAGTGAAGCGGAACGGCTTTCTATTCAGCTTGTTGAGCTCGCACAAAGTATCCGATCCTCAGAGGCGAACGCCAGTAGGCTCGAAAACCGTATTGAAATCTTGGAAATTGAAGTACGGGATAAAGAACAACGGCTAGATGGCAGACAGGATGAACTTCTGGAACTGCTCTCTGTTCTTGAACGCCTTTCCAAGCGCCCAGCAGCTCTTGCCTTACTTCAGCCACGGGAAGCCCTTACAACAGCAAGAAGCGCTTCGCTGATGGGTACCATCATTCCTGATATTAGGGAAAAAGCCCAAGCACTTAGAGGCGAGCTTACATTGCTTGCCAATATGCAAAAGGAGTTAGGTGAAGAACGCTTTGCCCTTAAAAATACCTTGGAGCAGTTAACCCTTAATCAAGGAAAAATTGATCTACTGGTAAGACAGCGCAGAAGTGAAGCGCAAAAAGCGTCTCAGCAAGCAGAAGCACTGGAACGTGAACTAAAGAAATTTGCACGTGATGCTAAAAACTTGCAGGATTTGATCGCAAAACTGGAACAGCAGGCCGCAAAAGCGAAACGTTTAGCTGAAAAACGGCCTAAAGTTATAGAACGTGCAAACGCCAGTTTAACGGGTGTACCGATAAACCGCAGAAAAGGAAGTTTGATCTTCCCGGCTATCGGACGATTGATAAGCCACTTTGGAGACAAGGAACCCGTTGGAAATGCACAAGGTATTAAGATTGAAACCCGATTAGGTGCACAAGTTGTTGCCCCCTATGAAGGGAAAATCGTTTTTGCCGGGCCGTTTAGAGATTATGGCCAACTATTGATTGTTGAACACGCAGGCGGTTACCATAGTCTGCTTGCGGGACTAGATGAACTTTCAGGCGCTGTTGGACAGTGGGTTTTAACAGGGGAACCGCTAGGAACCATGGCACTGAGTGATGAAACAGACCAGCTGTATCTGGAAATGCGCCATAAGGGCCGCGCAATTAACCCAGAACCTTGGTTACAAAAGCAATTAGCTTCTCGCTGATTGCAGATGAGTAGAAAGGTATGTAATGCGTAAATTTGTGACGAGCGCCTTGATTGCTTTCATGATGGCTATGCCAGCAGAAGCACAGAAATCTAAATCTGATGAAGATGAACTATATAAACAGCTTGATCTTCTTGTGAATATTCTTGAGCGCGTCAGAAATGATTATGTAGACGAAGTGGACGACAAAGAAGTGATCGAAGCTGCCATCCAAGGCATGCTGAAATCGCTGGATCCACACTCAACATATCTGAACCCCGATGTTTTCCAGCAGGTGCGTGTTCAAACCGAAGGTGAATATGGTGGCCTAGGTATTGAAGTGCAGATGGAAAACGGCGTGGTGAAAGTCGTTTCCCCTATCGATGATACGCCAGCCGCCAAAGCAGGTGTTCAGGGCGGCGATTATATCACCCATATTGATGGTGATGCCATTCTCGGTAAAACCCTGACAGAAGCCGTGAAAGAAATGCGCGGCAAAGTGGGTGAACCAATTATCGTTACCATCGTTCGCGAAGGTGAAGATGGCCCCTTTGATATGGAAATTATCCGCGAGAAAATTCTCGTTCGCTCTGTTCGCCACCGTATCGAAGAAGATACAATCGGATATATCCGTGTAACCACTTTCAACATGCAATCTGGTGTTGGTGTGGAAAACGCTATTGAAAAATTGATGGAACAATCTGGTGGTGCGCTTGACGGTGTTATTCTAGATCTTCGCAACAATCCGGGAGGCCTTCTAAAAGAAGCCATCCGTATTTCAGATGCTTTCCTCGACCGTGGTGAGATTGTTTCTACTCGTGGCCGCCGTCCAGAAAACAATAACCGCTGGTACGCTACACCGGGTGATATGCTTGATGGCCTACCTGTTGTTGTTCTGACAAATGCTTATTCTGCATCTGCCTCTGAAATTGTTGCAGGTGCCTTGCAGGACCATCGCCGTGCTATCGTGCTTGGTGACAAAACATTTGGTAAGGGTACTGTGCAAAGTGAAATTCGTTTAGGTCGCCGCGCGAACCAAGCTATTCGCCTGACAACTGCACGCTACTTCACACCAAGTGGCCGTTCTATCCAAGAGCGTGGCGTGGAGCCAGATATCCCACTACAGTTCCCACGTCCAAAAAGCCAGCGCAATGCGCAGCCTCGCCGTGAAGCAGACTTAAACGGTGTCATCAGAAACGACCAGCGCAAACTTGACCGCAGTGGTGAAGAAGGCGCTCTCGATAATAGTGTTTCTGTTGAAGAAGCGACAAAAGAAACTGCAGGAAAAGAGCCAGAACGGGTTGACGTACAACTGAGATATGCGATTAAGCTATTGAAAAACCTTTCCCGCTTGCCTGAAGAGCAAGTGGCGGAAGCTGAAATTAAACAATAGCCGCTTGCCAGAAGCAATTGCTTCTGGCTTGTAGCAAACAAAGAGGGTCGAGCTAACGTGCCGTCTAACCTGAATGCGCTTCTAATCGCTTGGGCATTAAGCCTGATTACCGTTGTTGGTGGTTTGGTGCTGCTTGAAGCTGTTCACACGCCCATGGCGAAAGAACAGCCTGCATCAACCAACACGCATGCAGAAGATACGGATACTGCTGACACCATGGAGAAAGCTTCCATGGATGCGCCTGCACAGACTACATCACAAACGGATACCCCTCAGCAACAAACACAAGAACAAGCTACGCTTAATCAACCTATTCAGGCGCCTATTGAAAACAATAACAGCACTCAGCCTGCTACTCAGCAGCCAAGCCTGCCAGCTCCTGGTCAAGCAGCACCTGTGAATAATCAACCGGCACCTCAAACTGCTACGGCAAGTATTCAAATCGAAGCAATACCCGCACTTTTAGAGGAAACAAGCCAAGGTTTTCTTCCGAAAATTGCTGATGACGGTCGCAAGCCTCGTAATGTTTATGCGGCGCCTCAACCATCAGACAGAAATTCACCTCGTGTTGCTTTGATTATGACTAACCTTGGCAAATTATCCCGTAACACCAAACGCGCGATTGACGGCTTGCCTACAGAGGTTGGATTAGCATTTTCACCCTATTCAGCGCGGTTGAATGAATGGGGAGTAGAAGCCCGCACAAAAGGTTTCGAGGTTTACCTTACAATTCCGATGGAACCCGTAAATTATCCTCAAAATGATCCGGGGCCGTTTTCACTGTTAACAGCGCGCACTACGCGGGAAAACATCAACCTACTGAAATCTTCTCTGGCACGCTTTACAGGTTACGTCGGTGTTATCAATCATATGGGATCTCGCTTTACTGCGTCTGCAGACAGTATCCGACCTATTCTTGCCGAACTAAACCGTCGTGGCTTGATGTTCGTTGATAGCCGCTCATCACAATATTCAGTGGCGGCTACTATGTCTCGTGCCATTGGTATGCCAACCGCGATCAATAACCGTAATCTGGATGAAGTACTGTCCGAAAGCGAGATTATGAGCCAGCTTCAAGAGCTTGAAAAACGAGCTAGAGCGCAAGGAGCTGCACTTGGCCATGCTCGTGCCTATCCAGTTACGATCCGTGCGATCAACACTTGGAAAGATACATTGGCTGATAAAGGGATCCTTTTTGTGCCTGTAAGTGCTGTGGCAGACCTTCAGCCGCTTCCTCGCTAATTCAAAAATCCCATTCAGGATATCTCAAATGACTGATCTTCCTTACCGTCCTTGTGTTGGCATTGTTCTTTTGAATTCTGAAGGCAAGATATTCACTGCCGAACGGCTCGACCGACCAGGCGCATGGCAAATGCCGCAAGGTGGTGTGGATGAAGGCGAAGGCTTGAAAGAAGCCGCGCTCAGGGAATTAGAGGAGGAGATCAGTGTACCCGCAAGCGCTGTGAAGGTCCTCAAGCGGACATCTGACTGGATTGCCTATGATCTCCCTTCAGACCTAGTCGGCGTGGCGTGGGGTGGCAAATTTCGCGGGCAGAAGCAACACTGGTTCCTACTTGAACTAATCGGCAATGAAAACTTGATTAACCTTGAAACAGAACACCCAGAATTCATCCGCTGGAAATGGTCCAGCCGAGAAGAACTTATCAGTGAGATCGTAGATTTCAAACGCGATGTGTACGTAAAGGTCGCTGAAGAGCTGCTCCTTTAACCTTCGCATTCATTTCATGTCGAATTACCCAACAAAAAAGGCGACCCAAGGCCGCCTTTTCATAATATTCGATTGAAGTAACCGCTGATTAAGCCGCGATCACATCCTGAAGAGCTGTCATCCAAGCCAGCTCTTTTTCAGCGGATGCACGCTCCACATCATCCTTTGCGTCTTCGATATCTTCACGAGTATCTGAAATTTTCTGAGCCAGATCATCAGCGCTCACGCTATCAAGCGCAATCACTTCTTCAGCCAGAATTGTCAGACCTTTAGCGCCGATTTGTGCAAGGCCGCCCTTAACGAACAGCTCTTCACCTTCAGCACCTTCTTCCGCGAAGATTTCTACAACACCGGGACGGAGTGTGGACATCATTGGTGCGTGGGCAGGAAGCGCGGTGAAATCACCGTCTGTACCTGGTACCACAACCATCGCAACTTCTGTATCTCTCAAGAGACGCTCTGGAGATACGATTTCGAAACGCATTGTCTCAGCCATGATGTCCTTCAACCCTAATTATGCAGCGTCTTGAGCAAGTTTCTCTGCTTTCGCAATAGCCTGCTCAATGTTACCTACAAGATAGAATGCAGCTTCTGGAAGGTGATCATATTCACCAGCTACAATCGCTTTAAAGCCGCTGATTGTATCTTCAAGAGATACAAGCTCACCAGGGATACCTGTGAAGATTTCCGCTACGTGGAATGGCTGTGAAAGGAAACGCTGGATCTTACGAGCACGTGCCACAACAAGCTTATCTTCTTCAGAAAGTTCGTCCATACCAAGGATCGCGATGATATCTTGGAGAGACTTATACTTCTGAAGTACTTCCTGTACAGAACGAGCAACAGCATAGTGTTCATCGCCTAGTACACGTGGATCAAGAATACGGCTTGTGGAATCTAGTGGATCCACCGCTGGGTAAATACCAAGCTCCGCAATCTGACGAGATAGTACTGTTGTCGCATCAAGGTGCGCAAATGATGTAGCAGGTGCAGGGTCAGTCAAGTCATCCGCAGGTACGTAAACGGCCTGTACAGATGTAATGGAACCCTTCTTAGTAGATGTAATACGCTCCTGCAGGGCACCCATGTCTGTCGCTAGTGTTGGCTGGTAACCCACAGCAGATGGGATACGGCCAAGAAGCGCTGACACCTCAGCACCCGCCTGTGTGAAGCGGAAGATGTTATCTACGAAGAATAGTACGTCCTGACCTTCTTGGTCACGGAAGTATTCCGCAAGTGTAAGACCAGTTAGAGCCACACGTGCACGCGCCCCTGGAGGCTCATTCATCTGACCGTATACGAGAGCAGCTTTTGAATCGCCGTCCAGGTTAATAACCTTTGATTCGATCATCTCGTGGTAAAGATCGTTACCCTCACGAGTACGCTCACCAACACCAGCGAATACAGAGTAACCACCGTGGCCTTTAGCGATGTTGTTGATCAGTTCCATGATAAGTACTGTTTTACCAACACCCGCGCCACCGAACAGACCAATCTTACCACCTTTTGCGTAAGGTGCGAGAAGGTCAACTACCTTAATACCAGTTACAAGAACTTCCTGTTCTGTAGACTGATCATCAAAAGCTGGCGCTTCAGCGTGAATTGGAGCCACTTGCTTGTGACCAACAGGGCCACGCTCATCAATAGGCTCACCCACAACGTTCAAGATGCGGCCTAGAGTTTCAGGACCAACTGGTACAGAAATCGGTGCACCAGTGTCTGTTACTTCTTGACCACGTACGAGACCGTCAGTCGCGTCCATAGCGATTGTGCGAACAGTGTTCTCACCAAGGTGGGAAGCCACCTCAAGAACAAGGCGTTCGCCATTGTTTGTTGTTTCAAGCGCAGACAGAATAGTCGGCAGGCTATCGTCGAACTGTACGTCAACAACAGCACCAATCACCTGTGTTACGCGGCCAGTATTCTTAGCCATTTTTTACACTCCTTCGTGTAATTACTAAAGCGCTTCAGCGCCTGAGATAATTTCAATCAGTTCTTTAGTGATGTTAGCCTGACGCGTACGGTTGTACGTGATAGACAGACTATCAATCATGTCACCAGCATTACGAGTTGCGTTATCCATCGCAGTCATACGTGCACCCTGCTCTGACGCAGCATTCTCAAGAAGGCCACGGTAAAGCTGGATTGCCACGTTGCGTGGAAGCAAGTCATCAAGAATTGCTTCTTCTGATGGCTCATACTCGTAAATCGCACCAGCCAGATCATCGCCTTCGTCATCGTTGGCTGCTTCTGGAATTGGTGCAGGAATTAGTTGTTGCTTGGTGTTGATCTGCACGAGAGCTGATTGGAATTTAGCGTAGAAGAGTGTAGCGACATCAAATTCACCACGCTCAAACATTCCAAGCACTTCTTGTGCAATTGGCTGTGCATCAGCAAAGCCAAGTTTTTTAACACCAGACATATCCTTGGTGTCGATGATCAGATCACCGTAATCACGGCGAAGAAGGCCTACGCCTTTTTTGCCGATGCAAAGGATTTTCACAGTTTTGCCTGCGGCAACCAGTTCGCTAATGTGTTGGCGTGCTGCTTTCACGATATTCGTGTTGAAGCCACCACACAGACCACGCTCAGATGTTGCTACGATAACGAGCTGTACATCATCAGAGCCGGTCCCCGCCAGAAGCGGGGAAGCACCAGGTTGATCTTTCACGGCAGAACCGAGGCCCGCAAGAACTTTCTCCATACGCTCTGCATAAGGACGTGCTGCTTCAGCAGCTTCCTGTGCACGGCGCAGTTTCGACGCAGCAACCATTTTCATGGCCTTAGTAATTTTCTGCGTCGACTTAACGGAGTTAATGCGAACTTTTAGATCTTTAAGGCTTGGCATTGCTCAGCCTCTCCCGTCCGGTTACTTAGCTAAAAGACTTTGCGAAAGCGTCTAGGATAGACTTCAGCTTAGAAGTCGTATCGTCAGAAAGCTTTTGCTCTGTACGAATTGTTGCAAGAACATCAGCGTGTTTCGCACGAACTTCAGCAAGGAACTGCTCTTCGAAACGAGTTACGTCTGTTGTTGCGATACCGTCCAGGTAGCCCTTCACACCTGCGAAGATGGAAACAACCTGCTCTTCAACTGGCAGCGGTGTATACTGTGCCTGTTTTAGAAGCTCGGTTAGGCGAGCACCACGGTTCAGAAGCTGCTGTGTAGCGGCATCAAGATCAGAACCGAACTGTGCGAACGCTTCCATTTCACGGTACTGAGCAAGCTCAAGTTTAATGGAACCAGCAACCTGTTTCATCGCTTTAATCTGCGCTGCAGAACCCACACGGGATACAGACAGACCAACGTTAATCGCAGGACGGATACCTTTATAGAAAAGCTCAGTCTCAAGGAAGATCTGACCGTCAGTAATAGAGATCACGTTTGTTGGGATGTATGCAGATACGTCACCAGCCTGTGTTTCAATTACTGGAAGCGCAGTGAGGGAACCACCGCCACGCTCGTCAGACATTTTTGCAGCACGCTCAAGAAGACGGCTGTGTAGGTAGAATACGTCACCTGGGTACGCTTCACGTCCTGGAGGACGACGAAGAAGTAGAGACATCTGACGATAAGCAACAGCCTGCTTTGTCAGGTCATCATGTACGATTACAGCGTGCATGCCGTTATCGCGGAAATATTCACCCATTGCTGTACCAGTGTATGGTGCAAGGAACTGCATAGGTGCAGGCTCAGAAGCAGTCGCGGCGATTACGATTGAATATTCAAGCGCGCCGTTCTCTTCAAGAGCTTTAACGATCTGAGCTACAGTTGAACGCTTCTGGCCAACCGCAACATAGATACAGAACATCTTACCAGAATCGTCAGACGCAGCGTCGTTTACAGCTTTCTGGTTAATGAAGCTATCGATCGCTACAGCAGTTTTACCTGTCTGACGGTCACCAATGATAAGCTCACGCTGGCCACGGCCAACTGGTACAAGAGCATCAATCGCCTTAAGGCCTGATTGCATAGGCTCGGAAACGCCCTGACGAGGAATAATGCCAGGAGCTTTAACTTCCACACGAGTACGCTCAACGTCTTCGATAGGGCCTTTACCGTCGATTGGGTTACCAAGCGCGTCAACAACGCGGCCTAGAAGACCTTTACCAACAGGTACGTCCACAATCGCGCCAGTACGCTTTACTGTGTCACCTTCTTTAATTCCACGGTCGTCGCCGAAGATAACGATACCAACGTTATCAGTTTCCAGGTTAAGAGCCATGCCCTTAACACCACCTGGAAATTCAACCATCTCACCAGCCTGTACCTGGTCAAGACCGTATACACGAGCAATACCGTCACCCACTGAGAGTACGGTACCAACTTCAGAAACTTCAGCTTCGTTGCCAAAGTTTGCAATCTGGTCCTTCAGGACCTTGGAAATTTCCGCAGCACGGATATCCATTACTGAACCCCTTTCATGGCGATTGCGAGGTTATCGAGTTTAGTTCTAAGTGAGCTGTCCACCATGCGGGAACCCACTTTAACCTTCAGGCCGCCGAGCAATGTTTCATCGACAGAAGCTTCGATGGCAACATCACGGCCGACAGCAGATTTCAATTTTTTCTTCAGCTCAGCCAGCTGTGTTTTTGTTAGGGCATGCGCGCTAACAACTTCAGCACTGATTTCACCTTTGTGGTGAGCAACAAGCTTTTCAAACGCTGTAACAATTCCTGAAAGAGCAGCAAGGCGGCGATTCGCAGCCAGTGTGCCCAGGAATTTGCCAGTCAGCTCGGAAAGCTCAGCAGTTTTAGCAACTGCTTCAATGCCTTTGGACTGTTCGTCCCTGCTGATGAGTGGAGAGCTAACAAGCTCACGAAGATCTGCGCTCTCTGCTAGCAGATCCTTCAGTGAAGCCATATCGGATTCGACCGCCTTAAGCGCTTTGCCCTCTTGTGCGAGTTCAAATAGCGCTACCGCATAGCGGCCTGTAATCCCAGAAACTATCGCTTTGTGCGAGGTCACTTCAGACGTTCCCCTAGGTTGAACCTAGTTAATCATATGTGAAACGGTGCCGAATGGCCCCGAACACGCTCAAAAAATTTGGAATGCTTTCTCCAAGACAAAATGTCTTAGCATGGCGCAAACCAGCCAAAATGCGTGACCCCTCTAGCACAGGGAATTACAGCATGCAAGCCGCCTTATGCCTCATTTTCGATTCTTCTTATAAAGAGGCATAATTCACACCGTTTTCAGGCTCAAGATTCACGCTTTTACATAAAGCTGTATGGGTCGATGTCCACCTTGATTTTCACCCCTTTAATTTTAGGGGCTTTCATCACCCAATCCCGGATAAGCGGCTGGATCTTTATCTGTTTTCTTGCATGCACCAGCATACGGAATCGGTGTTGCCCCCTTACCCGAGCCATTGGCGCGGGTGCCGGACCCACAAAATCCACTCCATGCTCAACAGGTGCGCAAGCAGCAAGTTTACGTCCCTGCTCCAGCGTATCTTTCATATCTTCACCAGAAAGGATGATTCCCACCAAACGCCCAAAGGGCGGCATATGGTGGAGGCGGCGAGCATCCTTCTCTGCCGCAAGGAAACTTTCATGATCACCCGACAAAAGCGCATGCACCACAGGGTGTTCAGGCTCGTATGATTGGAGATATACAGTACCCGGCTTCTCAGCACGTCCCGCACGCCCCGCCACCTGCACAAGCTGCTGATACGTCCGCTCACCTGCCCTTAAATCACCACCGCGCAGACCAAGATCAGCATCCACAACACCTACGAGCGTTAGCCCGGGGAAGTGATAGCCCTTGGTTACAATCTGTGTACCAATCACAATATCAAGCTTGCCCGCTGCAATATCGGCAACAACACGGGCCGTTTCACTGGTTGTTGTCATCGTATCGCTGGTCATCACAGAGATTCGCGCATTCGGGAACCGCTGTGTTGCTTCTTCAAACATACGCTCTACGCCCGGACCGCAAGCCACAAGCGAATCTTCAGTATCGCATTCAGGGCATTCTTTCGGTGTTTCCATGGTGAAGCCGCAGTGGTGGCACTGAAGCTCTTTCCTGAACCTATGCTCCACAAGCCATGCCGAACAGCTTGGGCATTCGATTCGGTGCCCGCATGTGCGGCACAGCGTGAGCGGTGCATACCCGCGCCTGTTCAGGAACAGCATTGCCTGCTCGCCAGCAGCAACGGTTTCCTCAATTGCTTTTACGAGCGGCGGTGAAAGCCATGTACCTGCCTCAGGTGCTTCATGCCTCAGGTCAATCGCTTTCATTTCAGGGAGCACTGCACTACCGTGTCGTTCACGCATCTTCAGCGTCTGGTATCTCCCAGCTTCCGCATTAACGAGCGTTTCAAGGGAAGGCGTTGCGCTTGCCAGCACCACAGGGCATTCCGCCTGTTTGGCCCGTACAATCGCCATATCCCGTGCATGATACAGAACACCGTCTTCCTGCTTGAAGGAAGGATCATGCTCCTCATCCACCGTAATGAACGCTAATTTCTGGAACGGTAAGAATAGCGCCGAACGGGCACCAACCACCACACGGGCACTTCCGTTCGCAATTTCTTTCCACGCACGCCGCCTGCCTGCCTGCCCGATTTCTGAATGCCAAACAACAGGCCGAGTGCCAAAACGCTTTACAAACCGCTCCATCCATTGGGAGGTAAGCGCAATTTCCGGCACAAGCACCAGCACTTGTGCTTCAGGGTCTTTCAGCGCTTCAATCAGACCTTCGAAATAGACCTCGGTTTTACCGGAACCTGTTACACCGTCTAATAAGAAAGGCGCAAATCCGCCGGATTGTACTTTTTCTCGAATCGCAGAGGCCGCAGCATCTTGTTCTTCCGAAAGAATTGGCCCTTCTATAGAGACATCTGGCGCACCAAACGGCTTATCCACAGACATTTCGGTTGAAACCATACCGCCTGCTTTATGGAAACCACGCACCACCGCTTCGCTCACCCCAGCCATTTCCACAATTTCAGAAACAAGGCGTGGTTCACCATCTTGAATACAGTCAAGAATGCTTTCGCGCGCAGAGGTAATCTTCAGTGTGGGTGGTAGCGGGTCTGCAAGCATATAGTAACGTTTGGTCGGTACAGGCTGGAGCGCAGCCGGTGACGACAGACACATCCTAAGAACAGCACCCAAATTTGCCAGTGTGTATGCGGAAACCCATTCGGCAAATTTCACCAAATCTTCCCCAAGGGGGTTAACGTCTACGATTCTCTCAATCGGTTTCAGCTTTGAAAGTGGCAGGGTTTTACCGCCGCCGTTGTTCCCCGCAGGCCAGACAACACCAACAATTTTGCGGCCCGAAAGCGGCACTTCAACAATCGTCCCCACCACCAATGGGCCTGAGCCTTCCGGCAAACGGTAATCCAAAGGGCCATTAAGAGGCAGTGGTAACAATACCTTAACCCGAGTGGCCTCCAGGGCCTCTTCATCACCAAGTATAAGGGAAGACTGTTGCATAATTTCCTGTTTCGTTCTTTCCCCGCACCATAAGCATAGAGAGCCACGCGCGCAATTACCTATAGCACTTGAAAAATGCGCCAATCTCGAATAGGCAGACACCAGCGCGTAAGCTATCCTCACGCTTTATAGGATAGTCTTGTTATAGTCGGCCGCGATAAGGGACTAGCCCCAAACGGGCCTCAAGGAGCATAAAATGAAATTCTTCCTCGATACTGCCAATATTGATGAAATCCGCGAAGCAAACGCAACTGGTCTTCTGGATGGTGTTACAACAAACCCATCTCTTATTAAAAAGGCTGGCCGTGAGTTTTTCGAAGTAATCACTGAAATCGCCAAGGAAGTTGATGGCCCGGTTTCTGCTGAAACAGTAGCACACGACCACGAAACTATGCTGAAAGAAGGCCTTAAGTGCGCGAAAATTGCTGACAATATCGCCGTTAAAGTGCCGCTAACACTTGAAGGCCTTAAAACATGTAAGGCTCTTCGCGCTGAAGGTATCATGGTGAACGTAACGCTTTGTTTCTCTGCGAACCAAGCGCTTCTTGCTGCCAAAGCTGGCGCATCTTTCATTTCGCCGTTCGTTGGCCGTCATGATGATAACGGCTTCAACGGCATGGAGCTGATCGAAGATATCCGCAATATCTATGATAACTATGCGTTCGATACAGAAATCCTCGTGGCTTCTGTTCGCCACCCTACACACATTCTCGAATCTGCGCGCATCGGTGCTGATGTTGCAACATTCCCAATTGATGTGCTGCGCAAGCTTGCAAAACACCCACTGACAGACAATGGCCTAGCAGGCTTTGATAAAGACTGGGCAGCAACAGGCTTCTCAATCCTTTAATACCTGTTTTCCAGAAGGGCGCGGGGTCAACCATGCGCCCTTTTTGTATATGCCATAAAGATTATGACCGAAACTGAAGAAATAGAGCACGCCAAGAAAGTTATGGCCCTTCCTGAATTTCAGGAAGCCTTAAACGCAGGCCATTTCCATATACTTCGAAAAATTATGCTCCAACAAAACTACACTAATAAAGAAATTGACAATATTTTCTTTATTGGCACAGGAAGTATTCAACGCTTCAGTTTTGTTATCGATAATATTTATGCGCTCATATTCATGATCTTTTTTGGCTTTGGTATGCTACCTATAGGCGCCTTACTGTCAGGCCCAATACCTTTCGATATTATCCTTGAAAAACCGATCACCTTGTATATTGAGACGTTCGAAAAGCATTGGTTCATGGGACCTGTCATTTATGTTGCATATATCTTTTCCAACTGGACCCATCATACTTGGAATAAATATAAACAAACGCGTAAAAAGCCATGACAGAAACAGCATTCCAGAAACTTCGTGAAGAAAACCCGTGGCCAAACCCGGAAGGTATCCGCGCGTGGGATTACAGCCTTGGCGGCGGCGGGCGCGAACTGATTGATGAAATCATCCGTACGGATAAACCAAAATTCATGCTGGAAATTGGCTGCTTTCTAGGTGCATCCGCCAAACGCTGGATGAATGTTTCAGAAGAATTGAAAATTGTAGGCGTAGACCCGTGGTCTGATTGGCTCATTGACCAGTGCAAAAAATATGTGGGCCGCCCGAACCTTACGCGCGCTTACCCAGATATTAAAGTGCAGGAACAGTTCGCCAGCGATATCGAAACACAGGGCCCTTTTGCCACCGCTATGGCAAACCTTAAGGGCTATGAGCAACGCTTTGTACCCTACCGCGCTTATTCACCAGAGGCCCTACCGAGCCTGAAAGAAAAAGGTTTTGAACCTGATCTGATTTATATCGACAGCACCAAAAAACCTGATGACCTCGACGTCTGTATCGAACTATGGCCAAACGCCCGTATCACAGGTGATGACTGGCACTGGAACCGAACTAAGGGCTACCCTATGCGCCAGACCGTGAATGCATTCGCTGAAAAACACGGGTTTAAAGTGGAAGCTGATTGGGCAACCTGGGTGTTAACGCGCCCCTGATTATTCAGAGGTGAATGTCTTACTGATAATCCACCAGCGGCCCTTCAGTTTAATGAGGTGCATATAATCGGTGAAGCTGGCTTTGCCGAAAAAGCCTGTTTCTTTAACTGTAAGGCTAGCTACATTCCCTGTCACCCGCACATCTTCGACCCAACCTTTAAAAGGTGCGCCTGCAGATTTCATAGAAGGATTTGCGCTCAGGCTTTTGAAGAAATCTTCCGGTGTGCCTAGCTGCTCATTCCCGAACAGATGGCCGTTCATCACAGCGTTTTCATGGAATATCTCACGCATAGCAGAGATATCAGCTTCGTAGGTTGCTTTGATATAGCGTTCAGCCAGCTCAGTTACGGCGCGAACATCTGCATTTTCATCTGCTCTCGAAGGCATTCCGAAAACAACAAGCACAAACAACACACTCACAAAATATTTAAGCATTCCAACCTCCTGATACGCAGCAAACACCCCAGCATTAAATCAACCTAGACAAACTTTGCAATGTTCCATATGCTTCAGCCATCACATTTGGAGTGAGTTTGATGAACAATTCTACCGAGACCCGCTAACACCTGCCCCTGTAGGTACACACTTTTCCACAGCGCGGCAGGTTTCATAAGCAACACGGATACGCATTCGTACCCGTGCCCTTTACTTATGGATCTCGGAGAATTCCCCAGTGAATATTTCCAAACACGAGCAACGTGCGCTTCATGCGCTCGCTCAGGGTGGTTTAATTTTAATCGAACGCGATAACGCCCGGAAAATTATCAAAGCAAACTGTGTAAACCGTGAAGGATGGTATCTCTCGGGCTTTACGCTTGAGCTTTTCAAAAAACTCAAAAAGCGCCGCTTTATCAAAAGCCAGAACAGCCGCCCCTACCGCATTACTTTGCAGGGACTTGAGGCTGTACGCGCCCAACTGGATAACAGGTGAGATTTATGCCTGAACTTTTATGTACATATAAAGGTGGTGCCCACCACTATAAGCTGGTGGGCCGCAGTGCCCCTACAGCAACAGCTCAGGAAGATACAATCACAATCCTGAATGCACTTTCCGCGGGAGAGGCGCAGATGCTGTTAGGGTTATTAACAGAAGAACTTCTTGCGGATTTTGGGGCAGCACATCTTGAGCTGTACACACCCCAGCGTGAACTTATTGAGCCAGCGCTGACAGGGTGGGACTTTCTCTATGAAGCAGAAGGGCCGGACGGCTTGATGCGCGAACTATACGAATACCGGGGCATTGCCCCGGTATAGGCTATTATGTTCAGAATACCTCCACGAGTTTGAAGGTGATACAATCTAGGAGCATATCAGGTTCATAAGCACCTGTTCTGGTGAAATATTCTATATGAACATCTCTCCAGAATTTCAGGCTCAGGTCTCCCTCACCTTCTCGGGCTGCATGCGCGGCTGTTACATCGGTAAATTTCACACGTTCGACCGCTGTGGTTTCAATCACACAGGCGCGGTCTCCTTTGCCGTTCAGAACAACCTGACGCTTACCAACCTTGAAAACTTCTTCGCTGTCTGCCTCATCGCATGTCGCTGTTTTCTTACCCTCAAGCACAAGGGCAAGAAGTTCATCGGCCAACTCTGGAGAATCGCCAAAAGCAAACTCCATCATTCCCAACGGCGATTCGGCAGCAGGGATAAAAGTCATTCACTATCAACCCAAGTAACATGGCCCATTTTACGACCTTCGCGGGGTTCTTGCTTACCGTAGTGGTGATAGCTGGCTTTTGGATCATCCAGATATTTCTCATGCTCAAGAATATCCTTACCAAGAAGGTTTTTCATAAGCACCTTGCCGCGTGCTGCTGTTTGACCAAGCGGTAAATCACAAATAGCACGAACATGCTGTTCGAACTGGCTGGTCTCCGCTCCTTCAATAGTCCAGTGACCAGAGTTATGAACACGTGGTGCAATCTCATTCACCACGATCTCACCACTATCATCGTTTACAAACATCTCCACAGCCATCACCCCCACATAATCAAGGGCATTTGCAACTTTAGTGGCCATTACTTTGGCAGTCGCTTCAAGGCGCTCTGATACGTTCGCGGGGATTGTGGTAGTATCAAGAATATGATTGGTATGAACGTTTTCGCCCACAGGGAAAGCCGCTACATCGCCTGAAACAGACCGAGCAACAATCACGCTTACTTCCCGGTCAAACTGCACAAAGCCTTCAAGGATAGCGGGAGTACCCTTGGTAACCGCCAAGACATCATCAAAATCCAGTTTGGATTTCACCATTGCCTGACCTTTACCGTCATACCCAAAACGCCTAGTTTTAGCGACAGCCGGGTGGCCTATTTTCTTATAGGCGGCAAGCAGTTCTTCTTCTGTTTCAAATGCCATAAAAGGCGCGGTTTGCACACCAGCATCATTGAGAAATTCTTTTTCTGTCAAACGGTCCTGCGTAAGCGAAAGCGCCTGTACCCCCGGGCGAAGCGGTTTGATCTTCGCTACAAACTCTGCGGTTTCAGCAGGAATGTTTTCAAACTCATAGGTGATGACATCAACGCTTTCGGCAAAAGCCTTAAGCGCATCCTGATCCGTATAATCAGCAACTGTATGAGTATAAGCCACATGGAATGCCGGACTGTTTTCTTCCGGGCAAAATATATGGCATTTATACCCTAAATTAGCAGCGGCTAGAGCGATCATACGGCCTAGTTGGCCGCCCCCTAAAATCCCTATGGTGCCGCCTGGCTGTATCTTCGTCATTTTTAAAGCTCTTTATTCGCTATCAACTGGCTCTAAAGCAACGCTTTCGGTTTGCGCTTCGCGCCAAGCATCCAGTTTAGCTGCTACCTCATCATCCATCAGCGCCATAACGCTTGCAGCCAGAAGGCCTGCGTTCTTGGCCCCGGCTTTACCGATCGCCAGCGTTCCAACAGGAACACCGCCCGGCATCTGCACGATAGAGAGAAGGCTATCTTTCCCGGAAAGCATGCTTGACTGCACTGGCACACCAAAAACCGGAAGTGGTGTCATGGCAGCAGCCATGCCCGGTAAGTGTGCTGCACCGCCTGCGCCCGCGATAATGCATTTCAAGCCTCTATCACGGGCTGACTTTGCATAATCGTAAAGACGATCCGGCGTACGGTGTGCAGAAACGATTTTACTTTCAAAGGGAATTCCCAATTCGGCAAGAATATCTGCCGCGTGTTTCATGGTAGGCCAGTCTGACTGGCTGCCCATAATAATACCCACTAGTGGTGTAGTGTCGCTCATGGATTGGCCCATTTTATGATCCGCGAACCTGATTAGAAGCCCCAAGCGCCTCTAACCGATGGAGCGCGCATTATAGAAACCGTTTCTCCGAATGCAAGCATGCTGGCAATTTCATTTTGTTCACAAGTTTCACTAAGGGATTCACATTCAGGATTTTTTAAGGTATGTCTTATAGTTAAGGGTCTAAGAAGTAGGCGTATTCAGATGAAAATAACCAACACACCTGGCATAATGAGAACAGGCCCAGCGCGGCCAACTCGCAAGGCGGATAGCGCCACCAGCACAGGCTCTGTTGCCAGACCCAGAGAAATCCACGATACGGTTCAAGTTCTAAGCATTCCCCCTGAGGAAATGACTGAACGCGTACAAAAAGCCATCCTTGGTTTGATGGAAGAAGTAGATAGCCTACGCCGGGAACTTGATAACACCAACCGCCGTCTTCGTGAAATGGAAGACCTAGCCGATACAGATGCCCTTCTTCCAGTGCCAAATCGGCGTGCCTTTATCCGTGAACTTAATAGAATGATTTCCTTTGCAGAGCGGTACGGTACACCGTCTACGCTGATGTTCATTGATCTGAACGACATGAAGAAAATCAACGATAGCTACGGCCATGACGTGGGTGATAAAGCACTTTTCCATGTGGCGCGCCTGCTTTCTGAAAATATCCGGGGTACCGATGTAATTGGCCGTTTAGGTGGTGATGAATTTGGTATCCTGCTTGCCCAAGCAGATGAAACCATAGGCGCCCAAAAGGCACAGCAACTAGCAGGTATTCTCGATAAAAACCCAATGGACCATAACGGGATTAACATCCCCATGTCGCTGGCGTTTGGTACCTACACGTTTGGCTCAGGTGATCAACCAGATGATGCCATTAATAAGGCAGACCAAGCCATGTATGAAAACAAACGGGAACTTAAGGGCGAAGGAAACACGCGCTAAGTACGGCGATTCCCTCAGGCAATAATATCCGGCACCAGCATATTCTGAAATTTTTCAATCTCATCCTTTAATGCCAGTTTCCGCTTTTTCATACGCTGCAGTTGAAGTGCATCAAATGAACCAGCCACTCCCATAGCAGTAATAGCATCGTCTAAATCGCGGTGTTGCTCTATAACTTCGGTGAGATGTTCCCGAATGGCATCTTCGTCCAAATTCATTGAATAGCCCTGAAATTAGTACCCTGCTGTGGTTATACCACGAACTCGCAGACAAGAGAAGGCGAGGAATAACAAACACCTAGCTCCAGCGGTTAATATCCATATGAATATCAAAGAGATCCAAAACTCTAGCCGTTGTAAAAGTAACCATTTCTTCAAGGCTTTTCGGTTTTGAATAAAATGCAGGCACCGGCGGCGCAATAATAGCGCCCATTTCAGAAAGCTTGGTCATCGTTCGTAGATGTCCGGTATGGAGTGGTGTTTCCCGCACCATCAGCACAAGCCTGCGCCGTTCTTTAAGCACCACGTCAGCTGCTCGGCTAACGAGGCTTGACGTGATCCCTGTTGCGATCTCACCCATTGTTTTAACGGAGCACGGCGCCACAATCATTCCTTCTGTCAGGAAAGAACCACTGGCAATCGCAGCACCAATATCCTTGGTGGGATAAAGCGTATGGGCCATTGCTTTCACATCAGCGGGGCTGATATCACTTTCTTCATGAAGGGTGCGTTCCGCCGCTTTCGACATAACAAGATGCGTTTCGATACCAGCTTTATTCAAAAGCTCCAGAGCTTTCACACCATAACACACACCGCTCGCGCCAGTGATAGCAACGATCATGCGTTTGTTACGAGTCTCTTTTTCCTGATGAGTCTCTGGCATTTTTTGAAACAATCCTTCGCGGGTAAAAAAAGTGATCAAGCTAAGTGCCCGAAGATACAGGCTATCTTGAAGAAGGTAAATCTTTTACGTGACAAGTCGCATTTCAGATGGTCGAATACTTCTCTTACATAAAAGCTTATAGAGGAGTGACAGGTATGAGCCTAGAAACGCATGTAGAATCACTCAACCAGAAACATGCAGAGATTGAACTCTCTATCGAACGAGAAGAACATAGGCCCTCCCCAGACAGTATTCGTCTGATGAACCTCAAGCGAAAGAAACTGAAACTGAAAGAAGAGCTCACAAGGCTCACCAAACATTAACAAGCTTTCAGCAAAAAGCGCGCGAACCAGATGGTTCCCGCGCTCTTTTTTTATCTAAATCTCAAATCGCCTAAAACGTTGGATCTGTATCCAGTGCGTTTGGCTCTTCTACTTGTTCTTCAGCCATTGGTTCTGGAGCCGCTATTTCTTCACCGTCCGCCAGCATTTTCTCACGACGCGATGCAGCAGCCTGAACCGCTTCATCAAGCTCCTGCTGCTTACAAAGCCCCAAGCCTACCGGATCATGCGGGTGAATATTCGAAATATTCCAGTGACTGCGTGTGCGAATGCTTTGAATCGTAGGCTTTGTTGTTCCCACAAGTCGGCTGATCTGTAGATCAGTTAACTCAGGGTGGTGACGCACAAGCCATGCAATCGCATCTGGTTTATCCTGACGTTTGGAAAGCGGTGTGTAGCGTGGGCCCTTTGTACGCGGGAGCGCCTTCACATCGTCCTCTTCAATCTGAAGTGATGCTTTTGGATCTTCCTGACAGCGATTAATTTCGTCCCACGTAAGCTGACCGCTTACCGTTGGATCCTGTCCTACAATATTGATACCAACCGTACCATCGGCAATACCTTGAATCTCAAGCTCGTGCAGATTGCAGAGATCCGCAATTTGCTTGAATGTCAGGGCCGTATTATCAACCAGCCACACCGCAGTGGCCATTGGCATTAAAGGTTGTGTCATCCCAATTTCCTAACTGTTAAACAGATATCTCCCGTGCACAGACTAGCCCCCGCCAGCCTGCCCCCTGAAGTTTTCAATTGTAATGAAAAGGGGGTGGAGAAAATCCTCCTGAATCATTCTTAACAGGTAACAGGCTTACTGTCACCGCGAAATGGTGGTTTCTGATTTAAATCATACAAAAACTGCATCAAGGGAGCTTTATCCCGCTCATTACTCTGCAACTTCTAGAATGATTTTCCCTTTATGCGTGCTCGCTTCCATCAAAGCATGCGCTTTATCAGCATCCTTTAGAGGGAACACACTATCAATAACAGGCGTTGACTGCCCTTTTTCAAGCAGTGGCCAAACCTGTGTTTTTAGAGCATTTGCAATATCACCCTTAAAACCATTATCTCTTGGTCGAAGCGTGGAGCCCGTAAGTGTTAACCTTTTCAGCATTACAGGCATCATATTCACTTCCACCTGCGGTCCCGTTAGGAATGCAATGGAAACATGCCTGCCATCAGGCGCGAGGCACATAATATTTTTGCCAATATACTCTCCGCCAACCATATCCAGCACGACGTTCACACCGCCACCGGTGAAAGAAAGCACTTCTTCTACAAAATCTTGCTCTCGGTAGTTGATGCATTTATCGGCACCAAGTTTTTCACAGAAAGCAACTTTCTCTTCGCTACCTGCTGTGGTGATAACAGTTGCTCCAAAAGCTTTAGCAAGTTGAATAGCTGTGGCACCAATTCCTGATGATCCACCATGTATGAGTATGGTTTCACCTGCCCGCAGCCCCGCGCGGTCAAACACATTTGACCATACGGTAAAATAGTTTTCCGGAATAGCTGCCGCTTCCATAAAACTGAAGCCTTCCGGCACAGGAAGAAGGGTTTCTATGGGAGAAACACAATATTCCGCATAACCACCACCCGGCACGAGCGCACATACCGAATCGCCTACAGCAAACCCTTTTACCTCTTCGCCGAGCGCTTCAATAATGCCTGCCACCTCTAGGCCCGGAATGTCTGTTACACCCGGTGGTGGGGGGTATAAGCCTTTTCGCTGCACACAATCCGGCCTGTTTACACCAGCTGCTTTTACCTTAATCAACACCTCACCTGCTTTGGGTGCAGGGATATCTCGTTCGCAGGGCACCAAAACTTCAGGCCCCCCGGGCTTACTAATTTCTATTGCTTGCATACATCCTCCCAATAACCCGTATAATGTGGGCAATTTTGATACATGTACAAGTTTTTATACGAGAGACCCCGTGATGGACTTTGATGATTTACCACTGAAGAAAGATACGCCAACTGCTGCTCTTGAGAAAGAAGACCTATCTGAAGCAAGCGTTGATCAGCTTGAAGAACGCATTACCGTTTTAAAAACAGAGATTACGCGTACAGAAGAGGAAATAAAGGCCAAAAAAGCGAGCCGCGCGACGGCAGACGCCTTCTTCAAATCATAAACGAAAAAAGGCGGGAACGGACCATATCGGGGGAGGATTGGTCGGTTCCCGCTGAAGTTTCACGACTGCGAGGATCGTGGAATAGGGAGAAATCGCAACTTAAAGGGAAATCTGGGCTTAGATATCCGAGGACTCAAGCGTTTTCACGCGTGGCTCACTTGATCTGATTTCGATATTACGCGGTTTTTTATGCTCAGGGATCACTCGTTTAAGATCAATCTGCAGCAGTCCATTTTCAAAGTGGGCATCCCCAACCTTAATGGTTTCTGCGAGCTCAAATCGGCGTTCAAAAGCGCGCTTTGCTATACCGCGATGCAAATATTTGCGGTCTGCGGTATCTTCTTTAGCCGCACCGGAAATCAATAATGTGCCTTCCTGGATAACTACATTCAGTTCATCAGGGGCAAAACCGGCCACAGCCATAGTAATCTGGTAATCGTCCTCATCCAGCTTTTCGATATTATACGGCGGATAAGCAGCACTGCTTTCGCTGGATAAAGCTGAATCTACAAGACGGGATAAATGGTCAAATCCAATGCTGGAACGCATTAATGGAGAAAGGTCAAAATTACGCATGTCTAGTCCTCCTATATGAAGCGACAAGTTGGTTAACGCCCACCATCATGGTCAGGCCTTTAAAACTATCCAGCCCCGCTATACGGCGACCGGTAAACTTCATGTAGGTATGCGATTTTGAGCTTACAAGGGATAAAGGTTAAAAAACTTTAGAAATAAAAAAAGGCACCGAGAAACTCGGTACCTTTTTTAAGAAAACTTTGGGCAGTGCACTTATTTCTTGAGAGAAAGACCACCGGCAAAACGTTTCTTGAAGCGAGCCACTTGGCCACCTTCCATAACGTTACGCACGCCGCCTGTCCACGCTGGGTGAGACTTCGGGTCGATTTCAAGGTTCATAGTGTCACCTTCCGAGCCCCATGTAGAACGAGTCTCAAAAGTTGTCCCATCAGTCATTACCACTTTGATAGTGTGGTAGTCGGGATGAATATCTTGTTTCATTGGTCAAATCTCCAAAACAGGCCGTCCGTATAAGAGAAACTCTGACATAATGCAAGGGCTATGATGCGCTTTTCCGCATGGCCTGCGCTTTTTTCGCAATTTATTTACAATTCCGATCATGTTTATTCAAAAACATTCGTTGGAATTAGGCCCTTAGCCCCCTATATCTGGCACTCTAGGAGCAAGGAAACATTTATGTCAGATAGTACCATCCGCAAAGAGCATGAACCGCCAAAAGGCAAACTTAAGCAGCTGAAAACCCTGTGGGCGTTTGTAAAACCTTACAAAACGCAACTGATTCTCGCTTCACTGTTTTTGCTTATTGCTGCTGCTACATCGCTCGCTATACCCCGCGCTATGGGTGATATCATCGATAACGAGTTCAATTCAGAGAGCGCAACTCTGGTAAATGACTATTTCCTTGTTCTTGTTGCCATCGTAACCATCATGGCTGTGGCTACTGCTTTCCGATTTTATTTCGTGACATGGCTTGGTGAGCGAGTCGTCGCAGATATCCGCAAAGGTGTTTATGAACGGCTTATTACTCTTTCTCCTGAATTCTTCGAAGAGAATCGCCCGGGTGAGATTGTCTCTCGCCTTACTGCCGATACAACACTGATCCAATCTATCGTTGGTTCCAGCGTTTCTGTTTGGGCGCGGAATCTGTTAATTGCTGTCGCGGGTACTGTTCTTCTGTTTATTAAATCACCAACACTGATGCTTTATATCGCTGTGGTAATTCCACTTCTTCTTGCCATCATCATCATTGTTGGCCGGAAAGTGCGGAACCTTTCCCGTACCAGTCAGGATAAAGTGGCAGATGTAGGTGCAAGGGCAAACGAATCGCTCTCGGCTCTTAATATTGTTCAGGCTTTCACACAGGAAACCACTGAAGCAAAACGCTTTGGCGACCATGTAGACGACGCCTTCATCGCAGCGAAACGCCGTATTCAAGTGCGTGCTGGTCTTACTTTCATCATGATTTTCATGATTTTCGGGGCCATCGCCTTTGTTCTTTATAAAGGAGCACAGGATGTGATTGCCGGCACCATGAGTGGCGGTGATATGGTAGAGTTTATCCTCTTGGCAATTTTTGTAGCAGGAGCATTTGGAGCGCTTTCTGAGGTATATAGCGAGCTTCAGCGTGCCGCAGGCGCTGCTGGGCGACTAGCCGAACTACTCGCCGCAGAAGCCAAAATTCAGGCACCAGAAAAACCGCTTGCGATTCCCGCGGATATCGACGGCAGTATTCATTTTAATGATGTGACCTTCCACTACCCAACCAAGAAAGATGATGCGGCACTTGAAAAGCTAAACCTGCATATCAAACCGGGCGAAACAATCGCGCTGGTAGGGCCATCAGGCGCCGGTAAATCAACTGTACTGCAGCTTCTTCTGAGGTTTTATGACCCTCAGTCAGGCAATATTAAAATCGACGGTATTGATATCAAAGATACAGACCCAACCGAGTTTCGCCAGCATCTGGCGTTCGTGCCTCAGGAAACAATTATCTTTGCTGATTCGATTGCAGAGAACATCCGTTATGGCCGCACTGATGCCACCGACGAAGAGGTTATTGAAGCCGCAGAGGCGGCAGCGGCTCATAGCTTTATTGAACGTGCCGGTGAAGGATATGATACCTATCTTGGTGAACGCGGCACCCGTCTTTCTGGTGGCCAGCGCCAACGCCTTGCTATTGCCCGTGCCATTCTTAGAGACGCACCAATCCTGCTTCTTGATGAAGCAACCAGCGCTCTGGACGCTGAAAGCGAGCAAAAGGTGCAGATGGCGCTTGAGAACCTGATGAAAAACCGAACTACTATTGTGATCGCACACCGCCTTGCAACGGTGAAAAAGGCTGATCGCATCATTGTTTTGGATGAAGGTAAGATCGTCGCAGAAGGCACACATAGTGAACTGGTGAAACAAGACGGATTGTATAAACGTCTAGCCGATTTACAGTTTGGCGAAATGCACTAAAAAAACCTTATTGAGGCCAGCGCATGCTGGCCTTCTATTCAGCTTCACGCATACCTTCAAGCAACTTGCTCTGTGCGTCCTTCTTTGCCCTGCCCCTGTTAACCACTCTATCTGCCGCGGGTTGTGCAAAAAGTTGAGGCATTTTCATAAACACTTCACTGTCAAAATTCATAAACATTAAACTGAGCAGAAGCCCAACCTGATCAGAAAAAAAGAAACGCTCTCCCCGCTTTTGGCATTCTACAAAGCGTGTAAATAGATAATGAGAGAATATTTTGGCAAATAACCGCCCCTCTTTCGTCGCAGGGATACCCGTTGCACCTGCGCCAATATTGCTCCAGAAAACAAAATTTGCGGCGCGCGCAGGATCGAGAATCAAGGTTGAAAGAAGGATACGGCCTTCCCTGCCAGACCAAACATCTTGGTGCGATAGCTTCAATACACCATCAATGTCTGTAATTAGGATTTCATCATAAATATCCAAATATTGAGGCACATACATGTAACGTGCCCCAGCACAATACCCCTTCATAATATCGGGGTTTAACACATCCAGATCAGTTGAATCTTCAGTGAAGTTAATATAGATGCCAAACTCATCTTCAATCGTTTGTAATGCATCTTCATCTACCTCAAAATTAATGGCATGCAAATGCAGCGTACCCTTTGGATTTTTGATGGCAAAACTTTCCGCAAAGTTCTTAAAGTACATGCTGTAATAAACTTTGTTACAGGAAACGAGTGTACAATCTCGCGCCCCTGTGTGCCGCATATTGATCTTCAGGTGTTCTGTTTCGCCAACAGGTGCTTCTGCAAAAGCCCTCATATCCTCGGGGGTTTTCACATTAAAACCAGCCCTAAAGAATTGAGAGAAGTACCCTTCTTTGCTATCAGGGCGACATAGCCAGCGAACGCTCTCCTCATGTCTTTTTTCCGTACATTCAATGATGGCTCTATAATGATTGAGGTGCGGACTAGTTGCACCTAAATACATTTCACAGAGCTCCAAGGCATCCGACAGCAACTTCCGGTGCGTATCATCAAAGGTATCCTTGAACACATGACTGGCAATACTGTTATAAATACTTTGAAAGTATAAATCGCAATACAGCTCACGCAGTTGAGAATTAATGGTTGTTCTCTCAAGAGCTTTCAGAACATATTGCCGTACACGAGGAAATTTACTCTCTGCAACAAGAATAATAAGAAGTTCATTCAAAAGTTCATCGTCAAGCGTTTCAATACTATCAAGAGATTCGATCACTTCATTAAACGCTTGCACTTCAGCCTCTACAGGCCCCTGCAAACGCAGCAAAAGACCATAAATTCTTATATGATCAAGAGAGGTCAGCGCATCAGTGTGATTAGAAAGTACTCTGCACCTAACTGCTAGTTGTTCACGTTCTTCTTTTCCAAGAAGACTTTTCCAATGGTAGAACGGAGGGCGAAAGAAAGACGCAAGTACATCCCGTTTTTCTATTTCACGCATCGTATGATGCAGAGCTCTAAAAGCAGGTAACTTTGCTTGCCCACTAAGAATATTTTCTATCTGACTGCGAAGATCATCATCCAGCGAAGTCTTCTTGAAAATTTGCTTCACTTTACTCAGAAAGTCCATGCAACACCCGTTTTCATACTGAAATTTTCACATGTCTAACAGGTATTGATGCAGATACACACATTAATTACCAAGCCCTCTCCTGATTAAGCCTCCCCTGAAAAGAAAGCCCTCAAAAATAAGGGCTTTCTCTTAACTTTATTTACCGCGTCGCTGCTCGGGATGAAGAGAGCGTCCCAAGATATGCTCTGACCGGTGAATTACATGGCTGGCATGCCCAACAATCAGCGGGTCCACGCCATTCACCAGATCATAATCTTTATCAGGGTATTCAATGGTGCTCAGGAAATGCTTCATACAGTTGATACGGGCACGTTTCTTGTCATTTGATTTAATCACCGTCCACGGGGCATCTGCTGTATCCGTATAGAAGAACATCGCCTCTTTAGCTTCGGTATAATCATCCCACTTCCCAAGGCTCGCTTCATCAATAGGGCTTAATTTCCAGCGCTTGAGTGGGTCGGTCTTGCGGCCATCAAAACGCCGTTTCTGCTCATCCTGAGTTACTGAGAACCAATATTTATAGAGCCTGATGCCAGAGCGGGTTAACATACGTTCAAGATCAGGGGTCTGGCGCATAAACTCAAGATATTCATCTGGCTGACAGAACCCCATCACACGCTCGACGCCAGCACGGTTATACCAGCTTCGGTCATAGAAAACGAGTTCCCCTGCAGTTGGCAGGTGCTCAATATAACGCTGGAAGAACCACTGACCGCGTTCCACCTCTGTTGGTTTATTGAGCGCGACCACACGCGCATGACGCGGATTAAGATGCTCGGTGAAGCGTTTGATGGTGCCCCCCTTACCAGCCGCATCACGTCCTTCAAACAGAATTACAAATTTCTGCCCTGTTTCCTGCGCCCAAAGCTGCACCTTAAGAAGCTCCGCTTGCAGTTTGGCTTTTTCATCTTCATAAGCTTTACGCAAGAGCTTTTCTTTATAGGGGTATTCACCCGTTTCAAATGCTTCACGGATTTTATCAGGCGACACCACAGGGAAAGATGATTTTTCCACTGTCTCCTCAACAGGCTGAGATTTTGGCACAGCCTTGATGGCTGGCTTTACTTGCTGCTGTTTGGATTGCGTCGTTGTCATGCGGCTTCCCCTTTCAGTCATACCCCCAATACCAAAATCCATCAGTAGCATTCGCGCCAATGGTTACTTTGATAATGGTCAAATATGCTCGGTGAAAAACCGAGAGTTTGGCTATTTTAACAAGGCTGGAATAATGCGCCGTGTAAGCAGGTTTTTAGGAATGAACTGGTCTCGTGAACCAAAATTCACACCAGTAAACGCCGCTACGATTTTGAGTTCCGGCACGAGGAAAATAAAATTCCCTCCGTTCCCATGGGCGTAAATAAGGGTAACCTTCTTACCTTCAATTTCACCGCCATGAAGCCACCACAGATAACCATACCCTTCAGGGCGTTCGTAAATCCGTGTTTTGGATTTTATTGCATCCTTAACCCACGATGCCGGAATAACATCTTCACCACCAGACGCCATCATTTCGCCAATTCGGTACAGGCTTTTAAGAGTTAGCTTCAGATGACCACCTGTATCTGTATATCCTTTTGGAGTTTTATCCCACTTAGCTACTTTGATACCAAGCGGCGCAAACAAATGCTTATCTGCAAATGCAGGTACTTTCATACCTGAAAGCTTTTCTATCACACGCCCTAAGAGCACCACACCACCTGTGCAGTAGCTGAAATGCTCCCCGATTTCATGGGATAATGGCTGTGAAAGTATAAATGCCGCCCAATCAGGCGTTTCATACATTTTATCTTCCTGCCCCAGTGAAGCTGGTTGCCAATCATTACAGGCCAAACCCATACGCATGGTGAGGATATCTTTAATACGGATATTCCGCCGTGGGTCACTCTGTGCCATATGAGCAAACTCATCAGGCAATATCTCCGACACCCGCACATCTACACTCTTGAGCATTTTAAGCTCAATCATTTTCCCAATCAGAAGGGATGTAATGGATTTGGTCGCTGAACGAATATCCCTTGCTTTATCCGCCTGCTCACCCGGCGCATAAGCTTCAAAGAGGATTTTACCATCCACCGCAACAATACCGCCCTTTACACCTTTGTGCTTACCCTCACTGATTTCCTCGCCAACAAGGCTGATATCATCAGCAAAGGCTGAAGTGCATAATGCTAAAATGAGGAATATTACGGTTCCGAATCTTTGCATAAAAACTCTTATCTTTGGGTCAGGCGCATTTCAATTCTACGGTTACGGCTATAAGCAAATACATTATCATCAGGATCAATCGGCTGGAATTCACCAAAGCCTGCGGCTGCTAACCTATTCGCTGGTACACCCGCTTCAATAAGGAATTCCACCACGCTAATGGCTCGCGCCGCTGATAGTTCCCAATTGCTCCGGAACTGCGCTGTTGAAATCGGGCGTTTATCTGTATGGCCATCAACCCGTAATACCCACTGGAGCTCCGATGGAATCTGGCTTGAAATTTCAATCAGTGTTTCGGCAAATTTCCGAAGCTCCGCGCGACCTTCTGGACCCAGGTCGGCCTGTCCGCTTGCGAACAGCAACTCTGAAGCAAATACAAAGCGGTCACCTTCAATGCGAATTTCAGGGCGTGTAGACAGCACTTCTTTAAGCCGTCCAAAGAATTCTGAACGGTATCCTGCCAATTCTTCCACTTTGCTGGCGAGAGCACGGTTCAACCTGCGGCCCATATCCACGATCACTGCCTGATTACGGCGGTCCCGCTCTTCACTAGCCTGCAAAGCAGCTTCAAGACGCCCAAGCTGTTCCCTGAGCACATTAATATTATTCTGTAGTTGCGCCACCTGCTGCTGCGCACGCTGGGAAATCGCCTTTTCTTCCGCCAGTGCTCCAGACGAGATTTTATGCTTAAGCTCCAGATCACTGGCGAGTTTTTCAAAACGCTCACGCGCTTCTGTCATTTCTTCAAGCCGTGTATCAGAAGACGAAAGCGCGCTGCGTACTGCCTCAAGATCAGCACTTAATTTATCACGGTCTGCATTGGCAGCATTCAATGAAGAAGAGAGGTTAGCCACATTCTCCCTAAGCGAGCTATTAGCCTGCTGCTCAAGTTTCAAAAGATTCCCGAGTTGAGCCACCTGCCCTCTGAGTTCAGCAAGAGCCTGATCACGGCCTGAAAGTGCCTGCCCAAGGAAAAACTGCGAAAGCACAAACATGGATAGCAAGAAGATAATCACCAACAAGAGCGAGGACAATGCATCCACAAACCCCGGCCAGCTACTATCCCCTTGAGCGCCTATTTTACGCCGAGCAAACATCTAGCTTATTGCTCCCCATCACGGCGGCTATCCAGCCCTGCTGCAATCGTGCGCGATAAAAGCTTCAATTCACTGCGGAGTTCATCCACAGTGTTTTCACTGTTGCGAGACTGTTCTTCAATCAAACGCTTGATACCCAGATCAAGATTTCGGATATGCCCTTTGGTGGCATCATCCATCGCAGGAGCTGGTGCAGGCACATCATGCGGCTTTGCTTGCGCGGCAGCCAATTGCTGGATTGCTGTTGCCAGTGACCGGTTAGTTTCATCGCTATGACGCACAAGCTCTGCCTGCGCTTCCATTTTATCAGAAAGACTGGCGAGTGTTTCTGCGATAGCAATCATAGACGACTGTGTTTGATTACGAGCATCTTCAGACTGCTTAAGCGTACGCTGCAAACGGTCAATGCCGTCAGCCGTCTGCTCCATAAGCGCTGTCATATAGCTGTTTGGACTGGCGACACCTTCAGACATTTCACTGCGGGAAAGATGAGTTACAGAAGCGAGCCAATCTTCCACATTATTATAGAAACGCGTTTGCGCCTGGCTGGCTTGCAAATCCATAAATCCAAGAATCAAACTACCAGCTAGGCCAAAAAGCGAGCTTGAAAAAGCCGTCCCCATACCTGCGAGCGGCGTCTCAAGCCCAGCCTTAAGTTCGTCGAACATCAATGCCATATCACCGCCATCAACGGTGAGGCTGTTAATGGTTCCACCAATTGCGCCAATAGTTCCGAGAAGCCCCCAGAATGTACCAAGCAAACCAAGGAAAATAAGGAGCTGCGTGAAATAACGGCTAATTTCACGGCTTTCTTCAAGACGAGAAGCGATCCCATCCAACACAGACCGCATGGAAAGAGTGGACAAACGCATACCGCCCTCTTCCTGTGCTGCCAGTAGTTGAGCAGCGGGCGCCATAAGTTTTGGTGTTACTGATGTGGTCGTACTATCACGGCGTTTAAAGACATTGATCCATTCAATTTCCGGTTTCAGATCAAACACCCGGCGGAACGCAAAACCAGCACCGATAAGGAGAGTGAAAACTATAACCCCATTCAGAGCTATATTGGCCATAAATGCATCAACCAGCGCATCCCTCAGGAGCACACCCAACAGCACCACAGCAAGTGAAAATAGTGCCATGCGTGTTATGAAATTGTTTGGCTTTTGCATGCCTGCAACTCTCCCCGGCGAAGAAATCAAATGGTACCAACACGTTGGAATACATACCAGCCTAGTTTAAGGGCGAAATTATGACTTGCAATGCCTAGCTTCAGGAAAGCGTATTTTTATCGCTCTTATCTCCCGTGAAAGGGCTTCAATGAAACAAAAAGGGCAGGAGAGGATCACTATACCCCTCCTGCCCGAAAGCATCAAATTCCACCATAAGGTAGTTTTTATATTTTAGCCTTGCTTTAAACCACGACGCGCACGTTTGATCACACGTTGCATCGGCATATGAAGCTGATCGTTGGCTGCAATGATATCACCTGTTTTCAGCATATCTGTACCGCCGTTTAGATCAGTTACATAACCGCCTGCTTCTTTCACCATTAGAATACCAGCTGCGATATCCCATGGCTGAAGGTTCGACTCCCAGAAACCATCATAACGGCCAGCAGCAACATATGCGAGATCAAGTGTTGCAGCACCAAAACGGCGAATACCGGCAACAGACGGCATAAACTCAGCAAGCTCAGCTTTAAACTCATCGTGCCCTTCACGGCCCTTAAACGGAATACCTGTGGATAGAAGCGCTTCATCCATACGCTTACGGCCAGATACACGAAGGCGGCTATCGTTCAGGTAAGCACCTTGGCCTTTTTCAGCCCAGAACAGCTCATCAGTAAGCGGCGCATAAATAACACCCGCTGTGATTTCACCGCGCTCTTCCACAGCTACTGTCATCGCAAAGTGCGGAAGACCGTGCAGGAAGTTTGTTGTGCCGTCAAGCGGGTCAATGATGAAGCGAACATCATCACGTTTGCCTTTAACTTCACCACGCTCTTCCATAAGGAAACCGAAATCCGGGCGTACGCGCTGCAACTCTTCAAACAGGGTATCTTCTGCTCGCTTATCAGCCATAGATACAAAATCTGCTGGACCCTTGCGGGAAACCTGCAATTGTTCAACTTCACCGAAATCGCGGCGCAGGCTGCGGCTCGCTTTCATTACGGCAGAGACCATCACGTTAATTAGGGGGGAACGACGGGCCATGGGGGTTCTCTCTATAAATCTTTATTAAAACACATAACCTGCTTCGCTGTGTTTTCGGCGAAACAGGTTACGGCAATAATCATTAAAAAGCTGTTAGTCAGCGCGGCTTACGTATTCGCGCTCAGCTGTGGATACGACAATCTTGTCACCTGCTTTGATGAATGGTGGCACACCAACGCGCAGACCATTATCTAGTTCAGCAGGTTTATAGCTTGAAGAAACTGTCTGGCCTTTCACAACAGGTTCAGTTTCAACAACTTCAAGAGTTACTTTATCAGGAAGGCTAACGCCTAGTGGCTTTTCTTCATGGAATTCGATCTGAACCTGCATACCATCCTGAAGGAATACAGTGTCATCACCAATATCTTCTGAAGAGAGAGAAATCTGCTCGTATGTATCACCATCCATAAATGTGTACATATCACCATCAGCAAACAGGAACTGATAATCTTTTTGCTCAAGAACAGCGCGTTCCACTTTTTCGCTGGAACGGAAACGTTCGTTAAGCTTGCTGCCATTGATCAGGTTTTTAAGTTCAACCTGCAGGTAAGCACCGCCTTTGCCCGGCTGCGTGTGTGCAATTTTTACTGCGCGCCACAATTCACCATTATGAATAATTACATTACCCGGACGGATAGAGTTACCATCTATCTTCATGGAACAGCCTTTCAGATTTCTCAAAGTCAAAGAACAAAATTGGGCGGGGGATAGCAGATTTATCAAGAGAAAGCAATCAGGGAAAACAAACTGAAGAGTGATTCACAGTGTTTTTCACCATCTTGAATTCAATCCCCTGATAATCATAGCGGATGTTATGAAATAACGATTATCCCCACTGGGATATAAGCATAATTAATATAAAGACTTTTCCCGGCATGCAGCTATGAAGGTAAATCATGCTACAATAAAGAGTTCCCCATAATTAACTTTTAGTTAATAATAAAGCCCTGTAGCTTAGAGGGGGAGTTCATGGCTGATCCAGTAGATATCGCTGTTGGCGAGCGAATAAGGCAGCTTCGCAAGGAGCGCCACATCACACAAACAGAATTAGGCGCCGCAGTCGGGTTAACGTTCCAGCAAATTCAAAAATACGAAAAAGCCAAAAATCGAATCTCTGCCAGCAAACTTGTTCAAATCGCTGACATCTTCAACGTAGACGTTTCTGAACTTTTTAAAGGCAGCATGGCCTATGAAGATGTGCCAGAATCAGAAGAGATCGCAGAGCTCATTAAATATACCGAAAGAATGCCAGATCATGTGCGTAGTCAATTCCTTAACCTGATGGAAGCAATTGCACAGGCCCCGGAAACTACCTCACAGGTCGACCTCTTATAACGGAACTGTTATCGTTATCAATTAGATGTGAATTGGTTTCAACTAAACATAGTTTCATAAGCACCCTTGTGTTTATTAATAAAGTTCAGGGGAGCTTATGTTTAAAAAAATTCTAAGCGGCATTGTACTGCTGATTGCAAGCAGTTTCCCTGCCGCCGCATCCGATTTGGGGCCGGCTGTTGGCTCTAAAATCCCACACAATCTTGAAGTGATGGATCAAAAAGGCCAGCAACAGTCTTTTTCATCGCTTACTGGTGAAAATGGCACAGTATTGGTGTTCTTCCGCTCAGCAAAGTGGTGCCCATATTGTCAGCGCCAGCTTATCAACATCGAGAAGTCAGCTGCAGAAGAAATTCGTAAGCGTGGTTTCAATGTTGTTGGTGTTAGCTATGACAGCGTGAAGGTACTTGATAAATTCACCAAAAAACGCGGTATCAGCTATCCGCTGCTTTCCGATGATGGTTCTGCAATCATCAAGTCATTTGGTGTACTCAATGAAAAGTACAAACCCGGTGACCGTGTATACGGTATTCCGCACCCAATTATCTTGATCACCGACAACAGCGGTACAATCAAAGCCAAGTTGTTTGAAGAAGGCTATAAAAACAGACCAGAGACAGAAGTTATTCTCTCTGAGCTGGATAAGCTTTAAAACAGAAAACGCGGCCTCAAAGCCGCGTTTTTTTATTGCCTAGCTGTTAAGAGCCTGATGGTAGGCTTTCACGGCGGCTACAGGACCCGCTTCATGCTGCCAAACACCCGCGCATACCGCTACAAAATGTGCGCCTGCATCCGCAACACTGCGGCAGTTCTCTGTTGTGATACCACCAATTGCCACACACGGGATATCTGTTACTTCTTCCCACATCTGTAGAATTTCAATTTCCGCAGGTTCTGCATTTGCTTTTGTCACGCTTGGGAAGAACGCTCCGAAAGCCACATAATTAGCACCACCCTCACCTGCCTCATAGGCCAGATGACGGCTGTTATGGCAGGTGACGCCGATATCAAAATCCTCGCCGAGGATATTGCGTGCGTCTTCCAGGCTCATATCATCTTGTCCGATATGAACACCATCAGCACCAATAGCCTTTGCAATATCCACTCGGTCATTAATGATCACTGCAACATCATGCTTGTGGCAAACATCTTTCAGCTGGCTCGCAATATCCGTGAAAGTTTCATCATCTACATCTTTGAGGCGGACCTGCACCACAGGCACCATTTCGGTTGCTAGAACAGCATCCAAATCGGCAGCAAAAGCCGCCACATCATCAAGTGTATCAGGTGTTAACAGATACAGTTCACAAGGTTCTTTGGTTTTTGCCATTTCTTTTGGTCCTCAATAACTTAAAAGCCCTTCCCCCACACTATAGGGAAAGGGCCAAAATTCTAAAGAGCTTTATAAGCTATAGGCTTATGCTTTGCCTTTGTAGATATCAATAATCTCATTCAGCATAGCAATTGCTTCCTCGCGTGGACGCTGGAACGTGTTACGGCCAATAATAGAACCGTTACCGCCACCATCGCGGATCGCACGAGCATCATCATAAACGCTGTTAGCACCTTTTTTCGCGCCACCAGAGAATACAACAACACGGCGACCGTTGAAGGAAGAACGCATCACTTCGCGAACGCGTGCTGCCTGATCAGAAAGATCGATACCAGCGTCTTCGAAAGCCTTCTTCGCTTCTGGCTGCTCAAGGTGAGCACTTGGAAGCTTCACTTTAATGATGTGTGCGCCAAGTTCAGCTGCGATGTGAGCTGCATAAGCGCCAACATCCATTGCTGTTTCGCCGTCCTTAGACAGATCACCACCACGTGGGTATGACCAAAGAACAACAGCGAGGCCTTTCGCCTTCGCTTCTTCAGCAATCATCTGGAACTCTTCAAACAGGTCCAGTGCATGCTCAGAACCCGGGTAAACAGTAAAGCCAACTGCAGAGCAACCAAGGCGGATAGCATCATCCACAGAAGCGTTTACTGATTGGTCTTTTGTTGTTGCCCAGCTGTTAGAGCTGTTAATTTTCAGGATAGTCGGAATTTGTCCTGCATATGTATCAGCGCCAGCTTCTAGCATCCCAAGCGTAGATGCATAAGCGTTAAGGCCTGCATCAATAGCGAGCTGGTAGTGATAGTGAGGATCATACGCCGGAGCGTTTGGTGCAAATGAACGTGCCGGACCGTGTTCAAAGCCTTGGTCCACTGGTAGAATAATCATTTTACCAGTACCAGCAAGCTTACCTGTGCACAAAATGCGCGCTAGGTTTGCTTTAGTACCTGGATTATCAGATTCGTAGTTTGCGAGAATATTTTTGACAGTTCTAGTAACTCTCATTGGGGCCCCCTAAAGGATCTATAGTGTTTATATAGGCGGTGCTTTGTGCGCCCTTGATACACAAACTCCCTAGCATTCGCAACGTTTGAAGGCGCATAATTCCATCTTTAATGACTGGTTAACTGATACCAGATAAGGTTATTATGCGACAAGGGGCGAGTAGACTAATATTTTATCAACATATTGGACTATATGAAACGCACTCAAAATATTGGTTGGACTAAGGTTTTTCAGAGATACCTGCGCGTATCTGCCTTATTTTTTGCTTGCTGCCTCACCGCAGCATGCGAACAATCTGAACCTAATCAACCCCTCAGGGTTTCAAGTAGCAACTGGCCGGGGTATGAACCGCTCTATATTGCTGAGGCTCTAAACTTCTATTCCGGTAAAGATATTCATCTCATCGAAACACCAGCCTCAATGGTGTTAATGCAAAGCTTGCAAGCCGGTACAGTGGATGCCGCAGCTATATCCTTAAGCCGCGCCCTTACCTTCATTCAGCAAGGGCAAGATATCTCCATTATCCTGGTTCTGGATTGGTCCAATGGGGCTGATCAGATTTTAGCCCGTCCACCAATAAAATCCATTGAAGATATCACCAGCGCAAATGTCGCGGCAGAAGCCAATACGGTTAACATGTTCCTTCTGCTGCGAGCACTGGAAAACAATGGCATGTCACTTGATGATATAAATTTTGCCCCCATGGAAAATGAGGTGCTCGCCTCTTCCTATGCAGCTGGTGAAATTGATGTTGCCTCCGCCTTTGGGCCAGCTATCAACGATATGACCCAAATGGGTGCCCGGAAGATTTTTGATAGCTCACAAATACCAGGCGAAATTCTGGATGTGCTTATTGTCCGAACCCAATACCTGGAACAAAACCCGTCCAAAGTTACAAAGCTTGTACAAGGCTGGTTAAAGGCTGTTGAATATATATCTAACCAAGAAACTGGCAGTGATCTACCTGCTGGCCTTCTGAAACCTGAAGATTTTCAGGCAGTAAAAAACCAAGTTAAACTTGCTGGAACCGCTGAAAACACCACGTTCCTAGGGGATGATGCCAGACGCTTGAAAGACACCATAGAAAAACGGTTGATGGCATTTCAGGCTATCAGTGACCGGATGCAGTTTTCGTCTATGCCGAAGATTAATACGAAACCTTTTGAAGACGCCAAAGCGCTAGAAACAGAAAATTAGAATTATCCAATGTTGAAGAACATTTCACTCAGGCATCTTATTCCACTGCTATTTTTTAGCGGCAGCCTGATGCTTGTGGTGTTCTTCTATACAGTTGGCTTCCCTGTTGCCCAAAAAGAAGCTGTAGATCTCAGCAAACGCCAAGCGCTTACCTTCCTTCAAATTCAGCAATCCAGATTCATTGAGCTTTTGTATCTGGATGATACCAGCGAACTTGAGAAAGAGATTTATTTCGCGAACAACGATCCTGCTATCAAACGGCTATTCATTGTAGATGAAAATCTCATCGTACAATATTCAAACCGTTCCCGAAATATCGGTGAACCTCTAAGCTCTACAAACTCGCCATACACCAAGGCAGAGATTGATAAGGTTAATGACACCCTTACCCTATCAGTAGAATGGCATGATAAGGATGAAACACTACTCACAGGGTATGCAGCCCTAAGACACACAGTTGGAAGTGACCAGAAACGATGGACGCTGATTATCGTTCATGATTTTTCCAACTTGAACAAATCCATCACCGATATTGCTGCAATTCCTTCTGAATTACTTGCAACACTGATGCTTGTTTTATCGGTTATCGCTATTATTCTTCTTCGGCGTCATCTGGATATGCGCCTTTCACCTTTATTAGGTGCTGCGGCCAAACTTGCAAAAAATAAAAAAGGTGCTCGCTCTAACCTTGTTGGCGCTGACGAATTTGCAGAAATTGGCCGAGCTTTCGACCAAATGGCGGAGAAGGTTGAACAGTCTCTTTCCGAGCTGGAAGATGCCAAAAATGATGCAGAACTTGCCAATCTGGCAAAAAATAACTTCCTAAGCTTCATGAGCCATGAAATCCAAACACCTCTTGCGGGACTGCTTGGTTTCATTGACCTTCTCGGAGAATCAGAGCTGGATGAAGAAGCCCGAATTTATCTTCGCTCTACAGAAGCATCCGCACGCACACTTTCTGGCCTGATCAGTAACTTGCTTGAAACCAGTCGACTTGAAGCAGGGACTGTGAAACCAGCATCCGAAGCGTTCTGTATCAATTCTCTTATTCAGGATATCGTAGACAGCACTATCATGCAGGCCAAAAAGAAAGGGTTGGCTATAAGGGTTACATCTAATCAGGATGACCCAATCTGGTTGGAAAGCGATCCTATTCTCATTCGGAAGATACTCGTAAACCTCACGGATAACGCTGTTCGTTTCACCGAAGAAGGTTCAATTACCATCGCAGTTAACAGTGAGCCTGTTGATGCTTCACGTATGCTGCTGAATGTATCAGTATCTGATACTGGCATCGGCATTGCCCCAACTGAGCAAAAACATCTCTTTGATCGTTTCTACCGTTCGAATGATCAGCGGATCAAAAACTATAAAGGTGCGGGTATTGGGTTGACTATCTGTAAAGATATTGCGGATATCCTCCACGCTGATATCCATGTATCAAGCGTTTTGGAAGAAGGATCCACATTCAGTTTGGAAATGGAAGTGCCTATTGCTGATCCACAGTCCGACTTCAGTTATTCAGCCTTAACTGCTCGCGAACAGCAACCGCTTAATATTCTACTTGTTGAGCATTCAGAATTAACACGCTCTTTCCTCATCAGCCTTCTCAAAAAGCTTGGGCACAGAGTTTATCCCTGCAAGAATGCGCCTGAAGCCATACAAGCGATGAAAGACTTGCTGATTTATCCTAATCTCCCCCCTATCGATTTGGCCTTTATTGATATTCATATGCCCATTATGGACGGTGAAGAAACCATGCATGAAATCCGGGGTATGGACTCCCGCTTTAAGCACCTGCCAATGATCGCTACATCAACCCAGAATGATCCGCTGACCAGAGAAAAACTACTTGTTGCTGGTTTTAATGGGTTTATTTCCAAACCCATCAGCAAAGAGCATTTGATGGAAGAAATCTTCAATCTCTCTCGCCTGCAAACTCACCGGGTATAAAAAAAGGCCCGCACATGCGAGCCTTTCCTGAAACGTTTTAAGAAGCTTTAGCCAAGCGCCGCGACACCCGGAAGCTCTTTGCCTTCCATCCACTCAAGGAATGCGCCACCAGCTGTGGAAATGTGTGTAAACTGTTCTTTCACACCAGCATGGGCAAGTGCCGCTACTGTATCACCACCCCCTGCAACAGTGAGAAGAGAACCTGCTTCTGAAAGCTCGCCAGCAGCCTTTGCTAGCGCAACTGTAGCCGCGTCAAATGGTTCCATTTCAAACGCACCCATTGGGCCGTTCCATACAAGTGTTTTGGATACCTTAAGCACCTCAGCAAGGTCAGCAACAGTTGCAGATCCTGCATCAAGGATCATCTCAGCACCAGATACAGCATCTGCGCCTTTAGTTTCGTTTGCAGCGTGCGCTTTAAATTCAGTTGCTACAACAACATCAGATGGCAAGTGCACCTTACAGCCAGCATCCTTAGCCTTGGAAAGAATGGTAAGGGCCGTATCTTTCAAATCTTTCTCACAAAGGCTGGCACCGATATCCATACCTTGTGCGAAAAGGAATGTATTAGCCATGCCGCCACCGATGATCAGATGATCAACTTGCTCCACAAGGTTTTCAAGAACTGCAAGCTTTGACGAAACTTTGGCACCACCCACAACAGCAACAACAGGTTTCACAGGCGTACCAAGCGCATTTTCAAGCGCTTTCAGTTCAGCGCCCATGGTTTCACCAGCAGCAGCAGGAAGCAACTTTGCAATAGCAGCCGTTGAAGCATGAGCACGGTGCGCCGCTGAGAATGCATCATTTACATACACATCGCCGAGTTCAGCGAATTTTGCCGCCAATTCAGGATCATTCTTTTCTTCGCCTTCAAAGAAACGCGTGTTTTCGAGAACAACCACATCATCAGCTGGCAGATCATCGCCCAGTTCAGCAAAACCAACGCTGCGACCAAGAACATCAGCAAGTGCTGGCACAACTGGTTTCAAGGACATCTCAGGCACCACTTTACCCTTAGGGCGACCAAAGTGTGCCAGAAGAACCGAACGGCCACCAGCGGCTGCGATTGCGTCCACTGTTGGCTTCACTGCGTGAAGACGAGTTGCATCTGTTACCTTGCCGTCCTGCATTGGTACGTTGATATCCACACGCACAACAGCAGTTTTACCTGTAAGGTCACCAAGGTCTTTTATTGTTTTGAAAGCCATTTTTATCACTCTCGAAGAAGGCTGATAGTAAAAAGGGCGATCAACTGACCGCCCTTATAATCACTTAAATGAAAGAGCTTAGAGGCTCGCCATTTTCACAGCTGTATCAGCCATACGGTTGGAGAAGCCCCACTCGTTATCATACCATGTCAGGATACGAACGAATGTGCCGTCTGTTACCTTTGTCTGGCTTGAATCAAATGTTGAGCTGTTTGCATTGTGGTTAAAGTCGATAGAAACCGCAGGCATATCTTCATAGCCAAGAACGCCTTTCATACCGCCTTCAGCAGCAGCTTTGATCGCTTCATTGATTTCTTCCGCTGTTGTCGCTCGGCCAGCATCAAACTTAAGGTCTACAAGAGATACGTTTGGTGTTGGAACACGAACCGCCGAACCATCAAGCTTGCCAGCAAGCTCAGGAAGAACAAGGCCAACAGCTTTAGCAGCACCCGTTGATGTTGGGATCATGCTTAGTGCAGCCGCACGTGCGCGGCGCGGGTCTGAATGCAGTGTATCAAGAACAGGCTGGTCACCAGTATAAGCGTGAACAGTTGTCATGTAACCGCGCTCAATGCCAACAAGGTCGTTAAGCACTTTAGCAACTGGCGACAGACAGTTTGTTGTACAAGACGCATTTGATACGATTGTATCTTCTGCTGTCAGATCACCATCATTCACGCCGTATACGATTGTTTTATCTGCATTTGCGCCAGGCGCTGAGATAAGAACTTTTTTCGCGCCTGCTGTTAGGTGCATTGCTGCTTTTTCGCGAGCTGTGAAAATGCCTGTACATTCCATTGCAACATCAACATTTTCATCACCCCAAGGAAGCTCTTCAGGGTTACGGATAGCAGTAACGCGGATGCGGTCACCGTTCACAACGATTGCATCGCCGTCTACTTTCACGTCACCAGGGAATGGACCATGAACGCTATCACGCTTGAGAAGGTAAGCGTTCATCTCCACATCACCAAGATCGTTGATCGCTACAACTTTGATATCTGTGCGACCGCTTTCATAGATAGCGCGAAGAACGTTACGGCCGATGCGGCCAAATCCGTTAATGGAAACACGTACAGTCATTGAGGTTGTCCTCCAAATAGTGGTGTATTCGTACAAACAAAATATTTGTAATTAATTAGAGCTTCTCGCGCACAGCTGCAACCAATGCATCAGCTGTAATTCCGAAATGCTCATATAGTTCATCAGCTGGAGCCGAAGCACCAAACGTGGTCATACCGATATTCACGCCGTCAAGGCCAGTATAACGCTCCCAACCGAATGTAGTTCCCGCTTCGATAGAAGCTTTCAAAGCAGTAGCAGGCAGTACCTCTGCTTTATAAGCTACATCTTGCTGATCAAACAGATCCGTACACGGCATGGAAACAACACGCGTTGGCACACCATCTGCCTGAAGTGTATCACGCGCTGCTGCTGCGATTTCAACTTCAGAACCTGTTGCGATCAACACAACTTTCGCCTCGCCGCCTTCTGCTTCATGCAGAACATAACCACCTTTAGCACAGAGATTTTCATCTGTGTGTGTGGTACGCTGCTGAATAAGGCCCTGGCGTGTAAGAGATAGAATGCTTGGTGTTTCTTTAGCTTCCAGTGAAAGCGCCCAACATTCAGCTGTTTCAACAGCATCACATGGACGGAAAACATTCACATTCGGCATCGTGCGCAGGCTCATCACATGCTCAACTGGCTGGTGTGTCGGGCCATCTTCACCAAGACCAATGCTATCGTGTGTCATCACATAAATCGCGCGCTGCTTCATAAGAGCCGCAAGACGAATGGCCGGACGAGCATAGTCGGTGAATACCATGAACGTACCACCGTACGGAATGTGCTGATTGTATAGCGCAAGGCCATTCATCGCCGCACACATTTCAAATTCGCGGATACCGTAATACATATAACGACCAGAGAAATCATCAGAAGTGATGCCTTCTGTCTGGCTTGTTTTTGTAAGGTTCGAACCCGTAAGGTCTGCGGAACCACCAATTGTTTCAGGTACAACACCATTGATCACTTCAAGCGCCATCTGGCTTGCTTTACGTGTCGCAACTTTTACAGGCTCAGCAGCAAGCTGGGCTTTATATTCGTTGATCGCTGTTGTGAAACCTGCTGGAAGGTCTTTATTCTGACGGCGATCAAAATCTTCTTTCACGAACTGATCAAGCGCACCGAATTTATCTTTCCATGCGGCAGAAGCGCTTGCACCCTTTGCACCAACAGCGCGCCATGCGTTCAGCACATCTTCCGGAACTACGAATGGTTCAGCGTCCCAACCAAGGAACTCGCGTGTTGCAGCGATTTCATCGTCACCAAGTGGTGCGCCGTGTGTTGCTGATGTACCTTGCTTATTTGGTGCGCCGTAACCGATTGTAGTACGGCATGCAATCATGGAAGGCTTATCTGCTTCTTTAGCAAGGCCAATTGCAACCTCAATCGCTTCCATATCGTGGCCATCTACCGCCTGAACGTGCCAGCCAGCCGCTTCGAAACGCGCCATCATATCTTCACTTGATGACAGATCGATCGAACCATCGATAGAAATAGAGTTATCATCCCAAAGCACGATCATCTTCGATAGATTTAAGTGACCTGCAAGAGAGATAGCTTCCTGAGAAACACCTTCCATCAAACAGCCGTCACCCGCCAACACATATGTGTGGTGGTTGGTAATATCATCACCGTATTCAGCGTTTGATAGTCGCTCACCGATTGCCATACCAACAGATGTTGCTAGGCCTTGGCCTAGCGGACCAGTTGTCGTTTCAACACCCGGGCACTCACCGAACTCTGGGTGGCCAGCGGTTGGGCTATGAAGCTGACGGAAGTTTTTAATATCTTCCATTGTCGGGTTTTCGTAACCAGTTAGGTGCAGGAGCGAATAGATCAGCATTGAGCCGTGGCCAGCTGACAATACAAAACGATCCCGGTTTGGCCATGTTGGCCACGCGGGATCGAAATTCATAAACTTAGAGAAAAGAACTGTTGCTACATCGGCCATTCCCATTGGCATACCAGGGTGGCCCGAATTCGCTTTTTGGATTGCATCCATGGACAAAGCGCGGATCGCATTTGCCATTTTTTGCTCAAGATCATTTTCAGCTTGGAGTGAAATATCGCTCATTTCTATCAACTTGTCTTTTTGGCCCTAAAAAGGCGACGTGAAAATCGCGGTCAAAATGGCGGGGAAGAACTGCATAGTCAACCTTTGTGAGCGTTATTTAGCAGTGTTTTTCTTACTTTCAGATGCAACAATGCTTGTGTATGATTGACGACAGTCCTGCAAACACCCTATCTTCAAGAGAAATTAGCTTTTTGCACACTGATATTATCGGCTCTAACGCCGTTGGTAAGTTGAGACAAGAAAATGACAGAGCACACATCTTCACAGGAATTAGAAGCAGCAAGAGCGCGACTCGAAACAGCTCTTTCAGGCTTGGCTCAAGGTGTAGTTACAACACGTGAAGCTCTAAATTCTGCCGCTAGCATTACAAACGAGAAAGTTCAGCTAGCCGAACGCGTTGCAAAACTGGAAGCGGAAAATCTGAAGCTACATGAACAAATTGCAGCCTATGCTCTGCAAACACCTTCTGCAGATATAGAAAGGCAATTAACAACTGTACAAGAAGAAAAAGCCTCACTTGAGCAAAACTACAAATTACTTAAAACCAAGTATGCTGACCTGCTGGAAGCCCAGGAAACACCCAAACCTGTAGATATTAATTTGAGTGCTCAAATAGAAATGCAGCGTATGAAAAAGATGTTGGAAGAGATGCAGGCAGAAAAAGAGATGATCAAGGCCGAACTTGACAAGGCGATCGCTAATCTTGACCCACTGGCAGGAGATGTATAATGGCCCAGATTAGTGTGAACGTTAACGGTAAGCCTTATCCACTCGCTTGCGCTGAAGGTGATGAAGACCGCATCCGAAAACTTGCCGCTTATGTAGATACTAAAGCTCGTGATCTTGCTGGCAAACTTGGACACATCAACGAATCTCGCCTGCTACTAATGGCAGCTGTTCTAATTGCTGATGAGTTGCATGAAGCGCTCGAGAATGGCGGCAATGGTGGACTAATGAGTGCTATTTCAGAATCTGACCTCGCTAAAATCCTGAATGAAGTCTCTTCAGAAGTAGAAGGTATTGCAGAAAAGCTCACAAACGCTTAAGTATGCGGCGCGGGCACTGCGCTGTGCGTGCGATATGCAGTAATTCCCGGGGCTATAAACACTCCTAGGGAGCTGTCACTGGTTAGAACCGTGGTTCTTCTCATACGGCGCCCACCTGATTTATCAGGTTCCGGAGAGTACAAACGTCAGAACGGCAGAGGTGGTCCCGCACCCACCAGAAAGACACTATGAAAAGACCAACAAGTAAAGCTGATCTCCGCGCCGAAGCGAAACGCATGCGTGCAGGTGCCGCGCAAATGTATGCTCTTGAGGCCGCAGAAAAAGCGTCAAAACATGGCCTGCAGATGTTTTCCAGTTTCAACAAAGGCGCTATTATTGCGGGCTATTGGCCAATTGGAGATGAGCTTGATCCGCGGTTTTTGATGTTGGCACTTGAACAGGCTGGATACCGCATCGCTTTACCGGTCGTAAGCACAGAAAATGCACCGCTTACCTTTCGCCTATGGGGGCAAGGCGACCCGCTTGAGAAAGGTGCCCTAGGCACCATGCAACCCGTTAAAGATGCACCTAAAGTTACTCCAAATGCTCTATTAGCACCGCTGCTCGCTTTTGATGAGGATTGTTACCGCCTTGGCTGGGGTGGCGGCTACTATGACCGCACGCTGGCAGCTCATACGGAAATTAAAGCCTTCGGGTTTGCATACGGGGCACAATTTGTGGAAAACTTGCCAAGAAGTGAATTTGATTGGCCAATGCAGGGTATTATCACCGAAGAAGGTGTTATTCTCCCCCGCAAAAAAATGATGTAACGGGTAAGAAATTAGAAAGAAAAAATATGCGTTTACTATTTCTGGGGGATTTGATGGGCCGTTCTGGCAGAAACGCTGCTACAGATGCCCTGCCTGATCTCCGCCAAAAACTGAAACTGGATTTCGTTATTGTAAACGCTGAGAACGCCGCCTCTGGATTTGGGACTACAAGCAAAATTGCCGGACAGGTTATTCAGGCTGGTGCCGATGTCATCTCTGGTGGCAATCACACATTCGACCAGAAAGAACTACTTACAGCTATTGGTGCTGATGGCCGCATTCTTCGCCCGGTGAATTACCCACCCGGCACCCCGGGGCGCGGCTACAATATCTATGATGCACCACGAGGCAAGAAGGTACTGGTTATCAACGCCATGGGCCGTGTGTTTATGAACGCTATGGATTGCCCGTTTCGTGCTGTAGATGACATTCTGAAAAAATACCGCCTTGGCGCTACTGTGGACGCCATTGTTGTAGATTTTCACGGTGAAGCTACAAGTGAAAAGATGGCTATGGGCCAATATCTGGATGGCCGGGTAAGTCTTGTAGTGGGTACTCACAGCCATATTCCAACTGCAGACTGCCAGATTTTTGATAAAGGCACAGCCTACCAAACCGATGCCGGGATGTGCGGTGATTACAATAGTGTTATCGGCATGGACAAAGAAGAACCTATCAGCCGTTTCCTGACCAAGATGAATAAAGAGCGGTACAATCCTGCAAGTGGTGAAGCAACGGTATGCGGCACGTTTGTCGAAACAGATGATCGCACAGGCCTCGCCAAACGCATTGAACCCGTGCGCATGGGTCCTCGCCTTATGGAACATATCCCAAGGATATAGCAATTTTATGAATACATCCTCGACATACTACAGCAACATTAACACTGAATTGCTAGACATTTGCCATAATGCTACCAACGTCATTGAGTTTGGATGTGGTGAAGGGCAATTTCTCAGACGTTATAAAGAAATAAATCCTGCTTCCAGGTGTGTAGGTTTCGAGCTTTTTGAACCTGCTGCAAACGTTGCAAAACAACATCTTGATCATATTATTGTTGGCAACGCCGAAGAACGAGACCTTGGGTATGATGGATACACTCATGAGCATTTTGATCTGATCATCTACGGCGATGTTTTAGAACATTTTATAGATCCCTGGACTTCACTAAAACGTCATAGTCAATTTTTAAAATCAGGTGGTCACGTTTGCGCATGTATTCCTAACACGTCTCATTGGAGTATAATTTTCAACTTGGTGAATGGTCAGTTCCCATACGCTGATGCAGGCCTATTAGACAAAACGCACTTAAGATTTTTCACAAAAGCTACAATTATCAGCATGTTTGAAGCCTGTGGCTTTGAACTTGAATTTGTTAAGCCTAGAAAATTTCAAACACAAAACACTAATAATGCAATCAAACAATTAGCTAAACTTTTTAACAAACCCGCTGAAGAAATATCGCACAACAGAATAGAAGATTGGTCTACTTTCCAATTTTTAGTTAAGGCTAAAAAAATATAACCTTTACCCAAAACGTGTTTCAAAAAAATCCTAATTCATTGCTGGCGTAGTACTTTACAAGAACCTACCTACAACATCTTTGTATGAACGGCTTACTTTTAATTCAACGCCGCACATAAGGGTCAGAAAACACTCGCCGTTTGAATGAGGGCGCACTTCTTTCACTTTATCCAAGTTAACAATAGTAGATCGGTGAACACGCTGGAAAACACGAGGATCAAGGCGCTTTTCCATGGTTTTCATGGTCTCTCGAAGAATATGGGTTTTCTCACCCACATGAATACACATATAATCGCCAGCCGCGTCTACATAATCAACATCTGCAACATCCACAATCGTGATATGCCCGCGATCTTTAATACGAAGATGCGGATCATAACGCTCCTCTTTATGCTCTACAGGCTTTTCCAGAATAGCGGTGAGCGCTTCTTTGGGGGGCTCATCCATGCTTTCAATCAAATCTACAAGGCGCGCATTTTGTTCAATTGCAATACGCTGGCTAAGCGCTTCACGCACACGTACGATAGCTTCTTCAAGCCGTTCTTCTTCAACTGGTTTCAAAAGATAATCAAGCGCATGGGCTTCAAACGCTTCAAAGGCATACTGATCAAAAGCAGTTACAAAAACAATAAGCGGAATTTCCGTTTGCCCAACAAGTGAACGCACAACCGAAAACCCATCAAAGCCGGGCATTTGGATATCGAGGAAAACCAGATCAGGCTTTTGTTCTTTAATTGCTTTCACGGCTTCCCGGCCATTTGAACATGTTCCGATGATTTCCAAATCATCAAATTTTTCAAGGCGTAGCGTTAACCCGCGGATCGCAAGTGGTTCATCATCCACCAAAAGCGCTCTGATTTTAGCCATATATTCTTCCCCTATCGAGCCTTAGCAACGGCATTTTCACATCATTATGTAAACATAAAATTAGCGGTCACAAGGTAGTTCAATAAAAATACCTAAACCAGTTGGGTCCATATTCCTGAGTGTAATCTCATGATCATCACCGTAAATCTGCATCAAGCGCTCGCGTGTGTTGGCAATACCAACACCGGAACCAGATTTACTCACGATATTTGTTAAGTCTTCCATACCCGGGCCAGTATCGGTAAGCGCCACCTTCAGGCGTCCGTCATCTACATCGGCACTTACCTTGATAGTACCTCCATCAATAGAAGGCGCTATTGCATACTTGATAGCATTCTCAATAAGAGGCTGTAGAAGCAAACTTGGTATCAAGGCATCACGCGCTTTTTCACCAATATCAAATTCAAGAAGCAATCTATCCTGAAAACGAACTTTCTCAATATCCAGATAAAGCCCAAGCGCATGTAGTTCCTGATCAAGTGTTACCCGCTGGGTAGGTTGATTCACAAGTGTATAACGTAGAAAGCTGGAAAGCTTCGTGAGCATACGGTTTGCGTCAGCTTCTGATTTTTCCAGTACCAACGTAGAAATGGCATTCAGCGTATTAAACAAAAAATGGGGGTTAAGCTGATAGCGGAGCATCTTCAACTGCGCTTGGTGTGCCATTGCCGTTGCTTTAAGCACCTGTTCTTTTTGTTCCTGAAGACTGGTATAATAGTGATATCCGAAATAGATGGCAGACCACGCCAAAAGCACTGTAATTTCAAACATGGCGTTGCCCAACAAGCGAATGCCACCAATTAACTCCATGTCTTCGACAAGCAGAGGCCCCACCTGAAGTTCCGCCCATGAAAACACAAGCCCAAGTCCTGCACATGTCACAATGATACCCAAGAGCGTCACCGCCAATGACATGTTTCTAACCACGCGGTATATGGAACGCATTACCAGAGAAAGTCCCACACCCAAAAGCAGGACAAAAACTACAAAACCTAAATATTCAGGAAAAGTTTCGCTGTTAATAACCGCCTGGAGCGTGCGCAGCATTGCATAACCGGTCCAGCCGGCGGCCTGAAAAGTCCAGAAAGTTCGGTCTTTTGTACCAAAAAAACGTTCTACTAACTTCATAGTCCCAGAGCGGCCTTCCATGCTGGTTGCAGCCGAATGGGTTGGCTGCTTCAAATCGATTTCTGAAGCAGCATTATGATTAGGAGAAGGCGTATCGCCAACCTTGTTTTTATTTTTTTTGGTCATGATACTCCAAACAATAATAACTTAGCGGCTGGTTGTTACTTCATCTCGTAGTTTAACCTGTTGCCCGGAGCGCAAGCGTTCACCCCCACGGATCACTACACGATCACCGTTAGAGATATTACCAACAACAGCTACAAGTGCGCCATTTGCGGCACCTGTGCGAACTGTTAACCGCTCTGCCGTATTATCTTCTTTCACTCGGAATACATAAGTACCCTCACGGCGAAGAACCAATGCATCTCTTGGCACAGCCACTACCTGTTCAGGTGCGCTGGACGGCAGGCCAATCTGTACTGCGGCCCCAACAACAAAAGCAGCCCCTTCGGGTACTTCCACGCGAATCTCCATAGTCCGGCTTACCGCATCACCAACAGGGATCAGTGCTCTGATCGTTGCGTCAGAAAAGCTACCTCCCTGACGAAGAGCAACACGCTGATTATCAGAAAGAACACTTGCAAGATTCACTGGTGCCTGAGCACTTACTTCTAAATGACTTGTATCTACAAGACGAACAATTTCACGGCCCGGGGCACTATATTCCCCAGCCTGTGCCAAACGCTCAACAACCCGGCCCGGGAATGGTGCCCGCACTTTAGTTCGGTCAAGATCAACACGGGTTTGATCCAAGTTAAGCTTTGCCTGTGCGAGCTCTTCCTTGGTCATATCAAGCTGGCTTTGCGCTTCATCCACACGGCTTACTGGCGTGTGATTGGTTTCTGCGAGTTCTTTCACTCGCTTTAGATCAGCTTCGAGAAAACGAATCCGTGCTTCAAGCCTTTTGATTTGGGATTTATTTCTTTCCAGTTGAAGCTTAAGGTTCCGGTTATCAATTTCAGCAATTACATCGCCTTTTTGAACAGCGGTTCCCTCAGGTACAACACTCATCACCCGACCAGCAATTTCTGCGGCGATACGGCTATCGTTTCTGCTCACAACTGTGCCCGGCATAAATACCTGTGGCGCCATTACCTCAGTACTGGCCTCAGCAATTTCCACCACCGCGGGTGGTGGCCCATTTTGCGCTATAGCAGGGTTCATTGCCATTAAGCCAATGCCACACAAGATGGCAACCCGGGTCTTCATACGGTTTTGTAATCTGTTCAGAATAGTCATCTTATATCCTCGCTTATTCTGCTGGTTGCAGACTTTTTGTTGGTGCTTCAATCTTGGGAGCTGTCAGGCGTAGCAAGCACGGCAATAGCAACAAGGTGAAGATTGTTGATACACTCATCCCGCCCACAATTGTTGTTGCCATACCACGGTAAATATCACTACCCGCGCCTGGGAACAGTACGAGCGGCAGCATGCCCATAATGGATGTGAGCGTGCTCATGAAAATTGGGCGCAGGCGAAGTGCGAGCGCGCGCTCGATCGCTTGTTCACGGCTCAAACCTTCAGCCTCGCCTGCGCGTGTCTGCGCCACCAACAAGATCGCATTATTCACCACAAGCCCCAGCAAGATGATGAAGCCGATCATTGTCAGGAGATCTAGCGGCGCAAAGTTAATTTGGTTCAATATCCAAAGAGCAAGCACACCACCCATGCTGGCAAGCGGGATCGTAATCACCACAAAGATTGCATCTTTTGGTGATTTGAACAGTGCTGCCAAAATCATAAACAATAAGCCGAGAGCCAAAACAAAGTTGATAGTGAGTGAGCCAACAGCACGGTCAAGCGCATCAGCACTACCACCATAAGAGATGGTCGCATCAGCAGGCAGTAGCGGCCTGATTTGCGGTTCAACCTGCTCTTTCAGGATCGTAACCATATCTTCCAGAGCCATACCATCAGGCTGGTTAATATTGAAAGTTACCGTACGCTTGCGGTCCACACGCTGAATGAAAGTTGGGCCTACACCACGCTCGATATTCACTAACTCGCCAAGCGGTACTATCCCGCCACGTGGTGTTGAAATCGGGATAGATTCAAGCATTTCAGGATCTGTCCATTCCTGAGATTTCAAAATCATATCCACACGACGTTCACCGTCAAAATGTTCACCAAGCCACTGACCATCGCCAAGCGCACGGATAATCCGAGCAATATCATTCCGGCCATAACCTACTTCCGCCAAGCGTCTGTCATTTGGGTTGATTTTCAGTTCAGGTGAAATCACGTTTGGATCCGGGTTCGGGCGTGCACGCGCACCAGGCACAGCCTCGCCGATAATGCGGCCTGCCTGTAATGTTACATCACGTAGCCCATCAAGATCACGGGAATGTATATTCAGTTGAACTGAACCACCGCCACCGAAGCCGCCGAACAAGTTACCTTGCTGCGCAAACGCCTGGACATCAGGGAAACCAGCTAGAATTTCGTTTTGAACGATTTCTTCCAGTTCTTTAACTTTACCTTGGTCTTTCGCACGAACGCCAAGCGATCCACCCTGACCATTCGGGAAAGTAATGATGTAATAGTTTTTGAGCGCAGGCTCTTTAACACCGTCCATATAAGGTTGAAGACGTTCTACGATTACCTGCGCAACCTCTCTGTCCACAGTTTCTGTGTTTGCACCGGACGGGAACATAATGAACGCATCAACCGCATCCCGTTTCACGGGTGGCAGATAATTCAGGTTCGGCAGAAGCGAGTAACTAAGGAATACCGCACCACCAATCAAACCCGTGATGATACCAGCACGGCGCATTGGTGTACCTGTAATACGCATAATGCGCGCGGAGAAACGTTCAGCACGTTCACCGGCATCATCATTTTTAGGTAGTTTTTTTAGCCAGTGCTCGGCAACTACCGGCAGCACAGTCACCGCCACAACAAGCGAAAGCCCAACACCAATTGCAATGGTGAGTGCCAAATCAGCAAACAGTTGGCCTTCCACATCCTTCAGGAACAGGATCGGCACAAAAATAGCCACTGTTGTCGCTGTGGAAGCCAGAAGTGCACCCCAAACCTGACTTGCCCCCATAAGGGATGCCATGTTTGGCTTCTCACCTCGTTCACGGAGCCTTACAATATTTTCCAGCACAACAATAGCCGCATCAAGCACCATACCCGTTGCGAACGCTAGACCTGCAAGCGAGATTACATTCACTGTTCGCCCAAAGAGAGCGAGAACAATGATAGTGGAGAGCAGACAAATCGGAATTGTAAGCGCAATCAACAAGGTTGCACGCACCTGACGAAGGAACCACCAAAGCACGCCAACCGCCAGCAACACACCAATCAACAGGTTGCTGGAAAGAAGGTTGATCGCGCGGTTAATGAATACGGACGGATCAAAAGATTTCTGAATAGAAATACCTTGGTCTGCGAGCATACCTGCATTCAGCTCATCCAGTACCTTTGTCAGTCTATCAATTGTTGCCAGCACGTTCGCACCACTTTCACGCACCACACGCATACCAATGGCTTTGTTACCGTTCTGGTAAACCACCTGAGTAGCATCTGGTGGTGCAACAGAGATCGTCGCGATATCACCAAGTGTCACCGGGCTGCCGTCTCTCCAATCCAGAATAAGTTCCCGGAGTTCATCCGGCTCATAGCGGCCCTGGAAATTCATAAGGTACCGCCTGCGCCCTACTTCCATATAGCCGCCTGAACTATCCACTGTACGGCCGATACGGCGTGTAAGCGTGTTGATATCAATACCCAGCTGAGCGGCCCTTACTGCGTCGAATTCAATCTGCAACTGGTCACCAAGGCCGGCGCCCGCTTCAACAGAAATATCCGCAATACCTTCGATTGCTTCAAGACGCGGAACAACTTCATCCTCGATGAAAGGAACATATTCCTCTTGGCGAAGGGCACTTCCCTCACGGAACTGTGTGAACAGATAAATAAGTGTTTCAGAAGCTGGGCCACCGCCACCATTCATGACCACACGAGGCCTGTCTGCGTCCGCTGGAAGTGGTGGTAATCGGTTAAGACGACTGATCACTTCAATAAGTGCATGGTCCATATCTGCTTCAAGGGTAAACTCAAGCGAAACAAAGCCAAATGAAGGGTTCGAGAAGGAGCGCATTTCCTCAAGCCCCGGCACGCCCTGCATCACTTCTTCAATTGGCTCGATGATTTCTGATTCTATCTCAGACGGACTGGCAGCACGCCAGAAAACCTGTACGCCCAGTTGCGGACGTTCGATAGCAGGGAACAGTTGAACTGGCAGCTTGGTAAGCATAACGCCCCCAAGAACCAGTGCGATCATAGCAAGCACGATAACGGCTGCTGGATTCTTCAAACTTTTTTCGGTGAGCTGCATGATTTACCTCGCGTCAAATGGCTTTTTAGCTCTTTGAAACGGGTATGCGCCTAATTGCTGATTTAAGAAATTCTTATGCGCTAAATGGAAAGCAAAGTGCGATAGAATGTAACATCTTTATACCAAAGATCATACGTTCAAACTAAAGTGACACCCCTTTAGTTTATCTTTATTTATCGCCGTTTTCCTCTTTTGGTTTCCGTATATATTCCTGAAATTCCCCAAGGCTGCAGCTTGCCCAGGTTTGACCAAAAGAATCGAGGACAGAAATAACTTCGCCGCGGCAAAGCTGCCCGGTATGGCTGCGATAAGCAAAGCGTTCTTCAGAAAGCAGTCGGGGGCACTTCCTACTCATTTTATTCACATACCCACGTCGCCCGGTTGCGCGAAAAAAAATGGTTTGATCATCAAGAACCTGAGTATCGCGAATCTGGGAATAAGACACACATTTGCGCATTTTACCCGTAGGCTGATAACGCTCATTCAGTTTAGCCACACGTTCTGCCGTCAACTTTTCCTGCCGAGATTGTTTCTTATCATCGGCTGCATGAACAGCGCCGATAAGCATCACTCCCAGAGCAAATATAAAAATTAAAGACAAGGCTCTCATCACAGATCCCAACACAGTTAACAAACCTAACCTAGCGATGTAGCATTAATATTGGCTGAACAGCGGTTCATACCAATTTATCCATTTCCTGCTGCATGCGTAATCTCAGGTCTGCCCCCAAGTTTGCTAGGGCAATCTGCTCACTTTTCCCAACGGTTTCAAGCTTATCATCAAAAGCAAGGCCGTGAACCTGCGCAATCTGTAGTAAATAGGCAACAAACGCATCGGCCCGTGCTCGAATGATCCACTGAAATGGTTTTGTTGGAGCACCCTGTTCGGAACAAGCCGTAGAAAATTCAGCCACCAAGTGCGGTAGAAGAGCATCGCCGATTGTTTTCAGGCCAATACAGAAAGCTTCAAATGGTGGCAGCTCATCAAGCCCTTCCACTCGCGGCATATCCTGCTGGCAGGATGCAATAGCCTCTAGTTCTTCCACCATTTCCTGCAATTTAGCGTCAAGGCATCTTGCAATTTCATCAGCAACCGATTGTTCGGCAGGTGATAGAATCGAGCGGCCAGAAGCCTCCAAACCACGCAGGCTTGCGCTCAAAAAATCAATTATCGACGCTTGTTCTATCATGCCATCACTTTCTATTTGCCATAGTTCTATAGCCATATGTGGGGATTTCAGCAAGGAAATGCAGCGCTTTAGACCGATCTGTCACAGAGAGTTTAAAAAAAATGTACTTTTTTCATTTTTGCGATTGATTATTAATATCATGCGTGTTTATATGATTTTGCAAGCGACGCAATCAAGGGAGCTGAACTTGCACGCCGGACCTGACAGCGGCGTTAATACCATAGGTGGGTTCCTGTTGGCCCTGGATATCCCACCGCTCTCCTTTTGTTTTCCTAAGGCAAAAGACAAGGCCGCTTCCACGCCATGGGAAGCGGCCTTTTATTTTGTATATTGGCCAACACAATGAAAATGCCCCCGTGTACTTAGCAATGATACCTTAAGGGCTGTTGTAATGAGTGGCAGGAAAGAGGTATTTTCGCCCATTATTTTGGACAAGTAGAAGTCCCTCTGCATGCCATTCCATCATTCTAATTTCCTGACTTTCAAAAATTTTTATAATCCCGCCAACACCAAACCGAAACACGCCTCTAGATGAAATCCGGATATGAGCAAAGCAAGTATGGATAATAAACCCGTATAATATCCCTAGAAACACTACAAAGAGTGCTCCTGCGTACAGATATTGAACATTCCCCCACCCGCTAAAATCATATTCAATAAAGTTCTCAAAAGGGAAAATGCCAAGAATTATCCCAAGCATACAACCCTGTACTATTGTGCCTAAAAATCGGCGTAAAGGCTTACGATACAACACTATATTGATTTTCTGCAGGTCCATTCCCATCATCACGACCTATCATCTTTATACTTTAAGCAAACCTAAGCTGTCGTCTTTGGCAAAGCAATTCTTCATATATTCAAACAATAAAAAACGGGGCAAAAACACCCCGCTTTCCTAGTTTCATCCTAAACGCACTTAGTTCAGAGATTTCACAATCTCTTCCACCATCTTCTTCGCATCTGCAAAGAGCATCATGGTGTTATCCCGGAAGAAAAGTTCGTTATCCACACCAGCATAACCGCTTCCCATAGAACGCTTCACAAACAATACTGTGCCTGCTTTTTCCACATCCAGGATAGGCATACCGTAGATGGCGGATTGAGGATCGGTTTTCGCGGCCGGGTTGGTTACATCATTTGCACCAATCACAAACGCCACATCTGCACCAGCGAACTCGCTGTTGATATCCTCAAGCTCAAACACTTCATCATACGGCACGTTGGCTTCCGCAAGCAGCACGTTCATATGTCCTGGCATACGGCCTGCGACAGGGTGAATAGCATAAGAAACCTTCACACCTTCCGCCTTCAGCATATCAACCATTTCTTTGAGAGCATGCTGTGCCTGCGCTACCGCCATACCGTAACCCGGCACAATGATAACCTTACCAGCGTTCTTCATAATGAAGGCTGCATCATCAGCGGACCCTTGTTTCACAGGGCGCTGTTCACCGCCACCTACGGCAGCAGCCGCGCTATCATCAGCACCAAAACCACCAAGGATCACAGAGATAAAGCTGCGGTTCATGCCTTTACACATAATGTAAGAAAGGATGGCACCGGATGAGCCCACAAGAGCACCCGTTACGATAAGCGCTGTGTTTTGCAGCGTAAATCCAATACCAGCTGCAGCCCAGCCAGAATATGAATTAAGCATGGAAACCACCACTGGCATATCAGCACCACCAATTGGGATAATCAGCAGGAAACCGATAACAAAACTTGCTGCAATGATATACCACATCAGCATACCGCCACCGGATGCTGCACCACTGCTCATAGCAAAGGCAGCAATCATACCAATAATACCAAGGCCAAGTACCGCATTAATCACATGGCGACCCGGCAGCATAATCGGTGCACCAGACATAAGGCCCTGAAGTTTCGCGAACGCGATTATAGAACCAGAGAAGGTAATTGCGCCAATCGCTGCACCAAGGGACATTTCAATCCGGCTGGCCATGAAAATCTGGCCAAGGCTATCGGTAATACCGAAAGACACAGGATTAAGGAAAGCCGCAGCAGCCACAAGAACTGCAGCCAAGCCAACCAAGCTGTGGAAAGCTGCTACAAGCTGCGGCATTGCTGTCATGGCAATACGGCGAGCGATGATGAAGCCGATTACACCACCAACAGCGATGGAACCAATGATCCAGTCATAGGAAACCACCTCTGGGTTCAACACCGTGGTGATAATGGCAATCGCCATACCAATCATGCCGTAAGTGTTACCTTTGCGGCTTGTCTCCGGGCTTGAAAGCCCTCGAAGTGACAGGATGAAGAGAACAGCAGCAACAAGATATGCAACGGCTGTTAAGTCAGCATGTAACTGGTTCATTTGTCACCTCCCTTACCTTCGGAAGGCTTTTTCTTTTTATACATGGCGAGCATGCGCTGGGTAACCGCAAAACCACCAAAGATATTCACCGCTGCAAGCGCAATCGCGATTGAGCCAAGAATTTTGGAAAGTGTCATGCCCTCAGGGCCAGCAGCGATAAGCGCACCCACGATAATCACACTTGAAATAGCGTTTGTTACCGCCATCAACGGCGTGTGGAGAGCCGGAGTTACGGACCACACAACATAGTAGCCCACGAAAATAGCCATCACAAAAACAGTGAATTGCTGAATGAATGGATTTACGAGAATTTCATGCATGTTATGAAGCCTCCTGAAGGCGTTCGCTTACCACTGCACCGTCTTTGGTAATCAGCGATTCAGCAACAACTTCATCTTCAAAATCAATTTCAAGCGCACCTTCTTTCACGTGGGGCGTGATATAGTGCACAAGGTTACGGGCATAAAGCGCGGACGCATCTGTCGCGAGGCGCGACGGCACATTAAGGTGCCCGACAATTTTCACGCCGTGGGCTTCCACAATCTCACCGGGTTTCGATAAGGCACAGTTGCCGCCCATTTCCACGGCTAGGTCAACAATCACACTGCCCGGCTTCATGGTTTTAAGCATTTCTTCTGTGATAAGCTTAGGCGCCGGACGTCCGGGGATAAGTGCTGTGGTAATTGCAATATCCTGCTTCGCCAGCGTTTCAGCGATGAGCGCAGCCTGCTTGGCTTTATAATCGTCACTCATTTCCTTCGCATAACCGCCAGATGTTTCAGCAGCAGCTGTTTCTTCATCCTCGACCATCACGAAGGTACCACCAAGGCTTTCTACTTGTTCCTTGGCAGCCGGGCGCACATCCGTCGCACTTACAACCGCACCAAGGCGTTTTGCTGTAGCAATCGCCTGAAGACCTGCAACACCTGCGCCCATCACCATTACCTTGGCTGGGGCAACTGTACCTGCAGCCGTCATCATCATCGGGAATGCACGGCTAAATTCAGCAGCTGCATCAAGCACCGCTTTATAGCCTGCGAGGTTTGACTGAGATGACAGTACATCCATGGACTGCGCCCGTGTAATACGCGGTACAAATTCCATAGCAACCGCCATCAAACCAGCCTCTGCGTATGCTTTCACACGGTCCTTTTCAACAAACGGGTTCAAAACGGCAAGCTGAAGTGCGCCTTTTTTGGCTTTTGCCGCATCTTCTGCTTCAATGCCTTGAACGGAAAAAATAACATCAGCGCCATCAAGAGCTGATCCGATATCAGCAGAAATGGTGGCACCAGCTTCTTTAAATGCATCATCAGGGATTGATGCTGATTGGCCTGCCCCGGCTTCTACATGAACATCGAAGCCAAGGCCTTTGAGTTTTTTAATCGTCTCAGGAGTTGCTGCGACACGCTTTTCAGCCTCTCGCTTCTCCCGAACAACCGCTAACTTCATTGGGTTTTCTCCAAAATAAACGGTTAATATCAATCAATTAAAGGCTCTCCGGCTCCAGCATTAGTTATTACTGATTATATGCCCCCTCTGACGGGCCTTCAGCGCCTTGCACTAGTAGGTAATGCAAATACCTAATTGAGCAACATAATTTCATAAACAAGGGTATCATCTTATCAAAAAAAACACATCACTGTGATCGACTTGCACGATTACATGCTATTTTACGCTACGTCACAAACGCATACACATTAATACAATAAGATGTTTGTTTACTATGTCCTGAAATGATACACCTTGAATATTCTTTTTATTTGGGGGCTTTATGCTGGGTAAACGTGTTTTAATTGTTGAAGATGAGCTCACTCAACTTGCGCTTCTTGAAGGGGTTATTACCCGCGCAGGTTACGATGTGGAAAAAGCCATGTCAGGCAGCGAAGCCATTAAACGCCTTAACACGAGCCCTGCACCACACATTGATATTATGCTACTTGATCTTGTAATGCCGGGCAAAAGCGGTATTGAAGTACTTGGTGAAATCAGGCCGAAATTCCCCAATTTGCCAGTGATTATGCTAACGGCGCATTCCTCTATTAATACAGTAGTGGACGCTATGCGAGCAGGCGCCAATGATTTCATCGTAAAGCCTGCCAGCGCTGAACGTATTCGTTCAGCTATGGAAGCGTCTCTGAAAACCACAGCACTCGTTGGTGAAATCGGCCCTATGCAGGAAAGCATTGGCCCGCTTTCTTTCGATAATCTAGTAGGTGATAGCCCTGCCATGCAGCGGGCAACAAAGCTTGCACAAAAAGCAGCCAAAGCAAGTATTCCTGTGCTTATCGAAGGGGAATCAGGGGTTGGTAAAGAAGTGTTTGCTCGCGCTATTCATGATGCAAGCGACCGGTCCGGCAAACCATTTGTTGCAGTAAACTGTGGCGCTATCCCTGAAAATTTGGTGGAAAGTATTTTGTTCGGGCACGAAAAAGGAGCTTTCACCGGCGCGACCGAAAAACGTCTTGGTAAATTCCAGGAAGCAAACGGCGGCACTCTGTTTCTTGATGAAGTTGGTGAACTTCCCCTTGACATTCAGGTGAAACTCCTCCGCGCTTTACAGGAAAAAGAGATTGATCCAGTAGGCGGAAAACAGTCTATTAAAGTGGATATAAGGGTCGTTTCGGCAACGAATCGAAACTTGGTTGAACGCATCAGTGAAGGCGCGTTCAGAGAAGATCTTTTCTACCGGCTGAATGTTTACCCCATTCTGCTGCCCCCACTTCGGGAACGTAAAAGCGATATCCCGGCCCTTACAGACCATTTCCTTGAAAAGATTTCTTCCATGGAAGGACTTGACCAACGCAGAATTTCTGCAACGGCTCTGGCCGCGGTTTCAGCCTATGATTGGCCCGGCAATATCAGGCAACTTCAGAATATGTTGTTCCGTGCGGTCATCTTATCTGAAGGTGATGTGCTTACCCCAGATGATTTCCCCTCTCTGTTTGCTGACACTCAGCAAAATTATGTTCCTGAAGTAAATATAGCCCAGCCTGCGCATTACGCACCCGCGCCGCAAATGATTCCACAATCAGGTCAAACTGGCGCCACACTTTTCCTTCACACAGAAGATGGACATATGAAGTCCCTTGAGGAACTGGAAGCTGCAATTATTGCAGCAGCGCTCGAGCGTTATGACGGCCGTATGGCTGAAATTGCGAGGCGCTTAAAAATTGGACGCTCCACCTTATACCGCAAAGTTGCTGAATACGGTTTAGATAAGTGAGAACGATGTGACAGACACACATAAAATTACAACGCTGGAAGAATTACAAACCCTGTACGGCCAGCCAGCACAAGCATCACTTGATAAAGAAACCGATCACCTAACGGATACATATAAAAAATGGCTGGAGCATGCGCCTTTTTATGCTTTTTCCAGTCAGGGTGATGATTTTCTGGATTGTTCACCTCGCGGGGATAAGCAAGGCGAGCTTTTTAAAATAGCTGACCCCAAAACTATCATGCTCCCTGATCGGCGAGGCAACAACCGCATTGATACACTCAGGAATATTATTAAAAACCCGAATGTCGCTTTACTTTTCCTTATCCCCGGCGTTGGTGAAACACTGCGTATTAAAGGTAAAGCAACCATCACGGCTGATCCCAAATTGCTGGAAAACTTCAGCGAGAATGGCAAACCACCAAAAACTGTTATCATCGTGAAAATCGACAAGGTATATTTTCAGTGTGCGCGAGCCATTAAACGCTCTGCTCTTTGGGAAAAGGTACCTGAAGATAATCTTGATACTGTTCCAACCGCTGGTCAGATGATAAAAGCCACTGATCAAAGTTTTGATGCAGAAAGTTATGATGCCATTTTGCCTAAACGGCAGGCAGAAACACTCTATTAACAGCGCACAGAAAACTTAGGGGAAGCTCATTATATGATTGGTGTATTTGATTCAGGTTCCGGCGGTATCACAGTTCTTGATGCACTTACCAAACGCCTGCCTGATCAGGATTTTCTTTATCTTGGTGATCACGCCAATGCACCATACGGCCACCGTACAAGCGAACAGATTGTGGAGATGACCAAAACTTCTGTCGATTACCTCATGCGGGAAGGGTGCTCGCTTGTACTGCTTGCGTGTAATACTGCCGCCGCCGTTGCGCTCCGCACGCTCCAGCAAAACTGGCTCGAAACCGCTTACCCGGGCAACCGTATCCTCGGCGTACTTGTGCCAATGGTTGAAGCTCTCACCGGCGTGCCGTGGTCACAGGAACGCCCTCATGCGGATGATAACAGGAATCACCGCATCACCCTTTTTGCCACGCGTAAAACCATTGAAAGCGGCGCTTATGTAGAAGAAGTGCTAAAGCGCGCACCACAAATCAAGCTAACAGGAAAAGCCTGCCCAGGCTTAGTAGACGCTATCGAAGGCGGCGCTGGCGACGCCCCTCTTTCCGGCCTTATATCCGGTTTTGTATCTGAAACCCTTGAAACTAACCCTGATGCTGTGGTGCTAGGCTGCACACATTTTCCGCTGGTGAAGCATTATTTTGAAACTGCACTACCAGATCATGTTTCTCTCTATAGCCAGCCAGAAATTGTCGCAGATTCGCTCGCGGATTACTTAAAACGACACCCACATTTCCACAGCAAAGGCCAAGGCAATATTCGCCTACTTACAACAGGGGATCCAAAAGCCGTGAATAAGACCAACCTGTTCTTGCCCAATCACTTGAATCAATTTCATCAAGCGAAACTGAACGTATAAAAAAGCCACTCTCCATTTCTGAAAAGCGGCTTTTTTTAAATTATAGCAAATAACAAAGATTATTCTTCGTCACCCGCGCCTTCATTAGCTTCGCCAACACCAGTACCAGCTGGTTCAGGGCGCATGCCGCCTTCAATAGCGTGCATATAAACATCTAGAAGCGCTTCTTGTTCCTGTCGGTCCGCCTGATCCATCTTGCGCAGTGAAATTACTTTACGCATGATTTTCACATCGAAGCCAACAGCCTTAGCGCCTGCGTAAACTTCCTTGATATCTTCTGCGATACCTTTTTTCTCTTCTTCCAGACGCTCAATACGCTCAATAAATCCGCGCAGCTGTTCACCAGCAACACCACCTGCTTGAACCATTCGGTTAACTCCCTTGGGTAATCTCAAAATTGGCAGCACTATAGGCCTCCACCCATAGCGGTTCAATCAAGTTTTTTGTTTACCGAAATTTGTAATGAAGGCAGAGTATATCACCGTTAAGGGGCTTATGAATTTATGCATTCTATATCAGATATTTTTGTAGTTGGTGGGGGTATAAACGGGGCAGGAATTGCGCGCGATGCAGCAGGCCGGGGGCTTAAGGTCACCCTCGCTGAAAAAGATGATCTTGCCTCGCATACATCTTCAGCCAGCTCCAAACTTATCCACGGCGGCTTGAGGTATCTTGAGCATTATGAATTTAAATTAGTAAGAGAATCGCTTATTGAGCGGGAAATACTGTTGCAATCTGCACCGCATCTTATCAGGCCTATGCGGTTTATTCTGCCACATCATAAAGGCCTGAGGCCCGCATTTATTCTACGGCTTGGTCTTTTCCTTTATGACTATATCGGCGGCAGAAAACTTCTCCCCCCTACAGAAGTAAGAGCGCTTAGGAAACACACCAGTGGTGCGCCCCTTAAGGAGCGCTACACAAAAGGTTTTGAATATAGCGATTGCTGGGTGGATGACGCACGTCTTGTTGTGCTTACTACCCGAGACGCTGCAGATAAAGGAGCCAATATCCTAACGCAGCATGAAGTGATTAAAGCCACCCGAGAAAACGGGCTTTGGCACATAACCGTGCGCAACAGCCAAAATAAAGAAACTACATACAGGTCGAAAGCTCTCGTGAATGCAGCCGGCCCATGGGTTGATGATATCGAAGCAAAATCTTTCCCCGCACCTGACAGCCGCAAAAACATTCGCATGGTGAAAGGCAGCCATGTTATCGTGCCGAAAATCTATGATGGTGCTCAGGCTTACACATTTCAGGGGAGTGATAACCGTGTGGTGTTTGCCATTCCTTACGAAGAAGATTACACCCTTATCGGCACAACGGATGTACCTTTTGAAGCTGACCCCAATTCCGTGGAAATTAACGACACAGAAAAAGAATACCTGTGCCAGCTAGCCAGTGATTATTTCCGACGCACCATCAAACCAGAGAGCATAGTGTGGAGCTATTCAGGTGTTCGTCCCCTCGTTGATGACGGTGAGAAAAATGCCTCAAAGACCACTCGGGATTATGTGCTTGAGTTAGATACAAAAGAGAATGCCCCGCTTCTCAGCATATATGGCGGTAAAATAACTACCTTCCGGCACCTGGCCGAAGAAGCACTGGAAAAACTGAAACCTCTTCTCGGGTTTGATAAAGGCACCTGGACCAAAGATGCCCATTTGCCTGGCGCTGTTGGTCTTAATTATGCGGATATGGATTTCTTCAACACTCGCATCAAGCATGATTATCCCTTCCTGCCGCGCGCCCTTCGCCTAAGATTCATTGAAGCATACGGCAACGATATCCACAGCATCCTCGAAGGTTGTACTTCTATAGAAGACATGGGCAAGCATTTTGGCGCCTGTCTTTATGAGGCAGAATTGAAGTTTATGCGGGACAGAGAATGGGCCACTTGCGCTGAAGATGCGCTATGGCGCAGGTCAAAATTAGGGCTGCGTTTAACCGCTGCTGAAATCGAAGGCGTGAAAAACTGGTTTCAGGGTAAATAAAAAAGGCCGCCGATGACGACCTTTCCTACATTCAATTAAGCTTCACCGCGTGCTGCTTTATTTTTCGCAACGCTTTCATTCATCAATGCGAGCTGTTCTTCAGTTGCAGGCGATTGATATGCCTTTTTATACTCACCATAAGGCATACCGTAGATACGCTCACGCGCTTCATCTTTGCTCACGTCAACACCTGCGTCCGCCGCCGCTTCAGCATACCAATCAGATAGACAATTACGGCAAAACCCGCCATATCCCATCAAATCGATATTCTGTACATCTTTGCGGTCATCCAGATGCTTCAGGAGCCGGCGAAATACTGCTGCTTCAATTGCTTGTTCTTTACTCATTTATCTGCTCCTAAAAATATTCACGTTTCATGAGATCAGCCCGCCCCATACATTCATCAAGGCATTCTGCAAGTAGCGCTGCCCACTGGGTAACCATGTTATCATCCGCAAGCAAATCCTGCCGGATTTCAATAGTCGTTTGCGGCAAACCACGATCAGCCCCATGCCGCTGCATGGTATAATAAAGGTCCTGCCCTGAATATGGCTCATTATCCCCAATGGTAAGATCTGTCTCACGTTCAAGAAGGCCGATCATCGCTTGCGCGAGCCGTTGATCCTTGTTCCACAAGAAACCGATCTGCCAAGGCCTGTCGAAACTATCCATATGCGGTGTGAAACTGTGCATACCAATCACGATCGGGTTAACGCCCGCTTCCAGGTGCCGTTCAATCACTGCATCTGCTGCTTGGTGGAACGGATCATAAAACGCTTCCTTACGGTTTTGAATATCTTCAACACTCAGGTTTTGGTTTCCCGGAATGAGGGTGCCATCACTTTCAAGTGGAATAAGCGTGTTGTGATCAGGTTCCCGGTTAGCATCAAGTACAAGCCGCGAAGCCTTAGCAACTACGGCAGAAACACCCATCATTTCGCACATTTTGCGAGTAACAGCTTCCGCGCCAATATCCCATGCAATATGACGCTTCAGTTCTTCAGCAGGCAATCCCAGATTATTCAAATCCGCAGGGATATGATTGCTGGCGTGTTCACACAAAATTACCAAATTTTCCGTAGCGTCAGGATTGATGATTTCTGGCGCGTATGCTGCTACAGTCATGAGAAGGGCCTAACATATATGATTATTTAGTTTCAGTTGAAAAAATAACTGGACCTTTCACAAGGTTTAAAGCAGCATGCGCAAAAATTAAAGCCCCCATATGCATGCAAGTTGAACTATAACCCCCTTTCTGGAGGCAACATTGACCGCCTATACCCATACTGAGTTTTCCGCATTCCGACGTGAGCGTAAAACTCGTATTGTCGCCACCCTTGGCCCAGCATCAAGTTCTCATGAACGTATTAAAGCTCTCTTTGAAGCAGGTGTTGACGTATTCCGCCTGAATATGAGCCACGGTGACCATGCTGGCAAAGAAGACCTTGTAAAGATTATCCGCAGTGTTGAAGAAGAAGTTGGTCGTCCTATCGCCATTCTTGCAGACCTGCAGGGCCCAAAACTACGCTGTGGCACGTTCGCGGATGGTAAAGTCCTTCTTGAAGAAGGCCAACGTTTCACGCTTGATCTTACCGATGTACCAGGCACGAAAGAACGTGTTGGCCTACCACACAAAGAAATCTTTGATGCAATCGAGGTTGGCACAAACATCCTTCTTGATGATGGTAAAATCCGCCTTGAAGTTACTGAAATCGAAGACGGCAAAGCCCACACAGCTGTGCTTGTAGGTGGCTACCTTTCAGACCGCAAAGGCGTGAATGTTCCAAATGCGGTTCTCCCGCTTGCTGCCCTCACAGAAAAAGACCGAGCTGATCTCGCATTTGCCCTAAAAGCCGGTGCTGACTGGATTGCACTTTCCTTTGTGCAGCGCTCTGCCGATGTTGCGGAAGCGAAAAAACTGGTTGGCGGCAAAGCTGCCGTTATGGCGAAGATTGAAAAACCAGCAGCTGTTGATGCTCTTGATGAAATCATCGAGCTTTCAGACGGTGTGATGGTGGCCCGCGGTGATTTGGGTGTTGAAGAACCTGTTGAAAAGGTTCCGGGTATCCAGAAGAAAATTATCCGTAAAGCACGCCACGCTGGCAAGCCTGTTGTGGTTGCCACACAGATGCTCGAATCCATGATTCAGTCACCTGTACCGACACGTGCGGAAGTAACTGATGTCGCAACAGCTGTTGCAGATGGTGCGGACGCTGTGATGCTTTCTGCTGAATCAGCTGTTGGTGATTTCCCATGTGAAGCGGTAGCTGTAATGGACCGGGTAGCAAAGCGTGTGGAAGCAGAACCAGATTATATGGCCACAGGTCAGGAACTGGCGAATGCCAATTCCCGCACAGAAGATGCGATTACAGCAGCTGCACGTCAGGTTACTAAATCAATCGGTGCTGAAGCAATCGTAACTTTCACCACATCTGGCGCCACAGCGATCCGAGCATCACGTGAGCGCCCAAGTGCACCAATCCTTACACTAACACCAAGCACACCTATCGCGCGCCGCATGGCGATTGTATGGGGCCTGCATACGGTGAAGACCAAGGATGTAGATTCGTTTGAAGAAATGATTGGCAAAGCTAAGCGCATGGCGCTGCGTAGTAACCTTGCCAAAGCTGGTGACCGCATTGTGGTAACCGCTGGTGTACCATTCGGCACACCGGGCGCTACAAACGTACTGCATATTGCATGGGTGGATGGCAGCGAGGTTTAACACCTTAAAGCAGGCCTCTCGCCTCCAAATCAGCAAGTAATTTTGCAGGGTCAGTAAAATGATGGCCCTGCATTTTTTTTGCCTCAGCGGCTTCCACATTCTCCAGCCGATCATCCACATAAAGAGTGGCTTCAGCATCAAGGCTGTATCGGTCTATAGCGATTTGGAAAATAGCCGGGTCAGGTTTCACAAGCTTTTCCTCACCGGAAACCACAACACCTTCAAATAAATCTGTAAAAGCATATTCGCGGCAAAAGGGAGGCCATTTCTCCGCAGAGAAATTTGTAAGCGCATAAACACGGATGCCTCGTTCCACGAGTCTCTCAAGGATATGGACTGTTCCGTCTATCTGGCCACTGATGGTTTCTGTCCAGCGGGTATCATATACTTTGATAAGGTCTTCATACTTAGGGAAGCGCATAGCAAGCTCTGAAGTGCCTTCCTTGAAGCTTTTACCCCTATCATGCTCCGTGTGCCACTCAAGGGTCACCACGTCCTTTAGAAAACGATCTAATTCATCGCCATCAGGAATAAGCTTCTCATAAAGGAACCGAGGGTCCCAATGCACAAACACATTACCAATATCAAACAGTACAGTTTTAATAGCTGCCATTGCTCAACCCCACAAACACAAAAACCGCGCAACTCTACATGAGAGTGCGCGGTTTAATCAATAATGCTCTGGCTAGTCTAGGATTAGCCTTGGCGCGCTTTAAAACGACGCTGAGTCTTATTAATTACGTATGTGCGGCCCTTACGACGAATCACACGGCAATCGCGGTGACGAGACTTTAGGGACTTCAGGCTGTTGCGAACTTTCATAGCGCGGGCCCTTCCTTAAACCAGTTAACAATTACACCGACCCAGAAAACCGGGAATCGGCGGGAACAACGAATCTGTTATTCCTCGAATCCATTGGCGGCGGAACATAAGGGGGGATGCCCAATCTGTCAATAGGTTGCGCCCTGTTTCATAGAAGAAAATAGCACTTTCAAAAGGAAGGCGCTTCCCGCCTTGGCAGAAAGCGCCTCAAATTCCCCTGTTAGATAGCAAGGGTAGTCCTCTCACGCATATGCGTCAGTAAGATGATAGTACAGTATCTGTACTAATTTTTCACGTTTTTTCGATACGAACCTTAGCGTTTCCCTATGGTTTCCGTTAAGGTTCACAAACTTGCTGATTGACCAAAGCCCCTAAAAGGCGATAGGCAAAGGCAAATTACATTTATTGAGAAACCAAGCTCAGGAGCCACAAGCATGCTTATTTCAAGTGCGTTTGATAGTGGAAATATCGAAATTATTAAGGCGGATGATCCGTCAGATGTGCGACTCGCAATTCGTAAGGACAATAATTCCGATTTTTATCAGTGGTTCCACTTCCGTGTTTCCGGTGTGGAAGATACCCCTTGCAAGCTTACAATCGAAAATGCAGGTGGGGCAGCTTACGCAGAAGGCTGGGAAGAATATAAAGTTTGCGCTTCCTATGACAGAGAAAGCTGGTTCCGCATTGAAACCGAATATGACGGCACCGCCCTTTCATGGGAAATTGAGCCAGAGCAAGACAGCCTCTATTTCGCATATTTCGCGCCGTTTTCCATGGAACGCCATTCGGATATGGTCGCAGAAGTTTCAGATAGCCCACTTGTTTCCACAAGCGTACTTGGCCACACACTAGACGGCCAGGATTTAGACCTTGTAGAAATTGGCTACGGCCCTGAAGGCCGGAAGAAAGTATGGCTTATCGCCCGCCAACATCCTGGTGAAAGCATGGCAGAATGGTGGATGGAAGGTGCCTTTGATTATCTTCTTGATCAAGATAACCCAGTTGCCACAGCTCTTCTCGAAAAGTGCCATTTCTATATTGTGCCTAACATGAACCCAGATGGTTCAAAACGCGGTCATCTGCGTACGAATGCAGCTGGTGCCAACCTGAACCGTGAATGGGCAAACCCAAGCATGGACCGCAGCCCGGAAGTTTACCTTGTACGTGAAAAGATGGCAGAGACAGGTGTTGATTTCCATCTGGATGTACACGGTGATGAAGCACTGCCTTATAATTTTATCGCAGGCTTCGAAGGCATTCCTTCGCTTACAGAAAAACAGATGAAACTTCTGAAAATGTATCAAGATTTGCTTTGCATCATCTCGCCAGATTTCCAGCAGGAATTCGGTTATGACGTTGATGCCCCGGGTTCAGCAGACATGAAGAAATGTACTGATTATGTGGCTGAAACACATGGCTGTTTGGCAATGACTTTGGAAATGCCATTCAAAGATAATGATGACCTACCAGATCCAGAATTTGGCTGGAGCCCACAGCGTTGCCGCCATCTGGCACGCGCATGTATTGATACACTCCACCATATGGCAGATGAGCTATAAGCTTAAAATAATTTAGAAAAATCAGCCTTAGTTAAATTGGCTAAGGCTGAAAACTTCATAGCCATCGCTTTCAAGCGCATCATGGCCGCCCAGATTCGCTAAATCGACCGCGAAGGCGCACATAACAATCTCACCGCCAATACGCTCAATCAGCTTAACGCCAGCTTTTGCTGTACCACCAGTTGCCAGCACGTCATCCACGAGAAGAACACGCTGCCCTTTTTGGATTGCATCGCTGTGAATTTCTAAAATTTCCTCACCATATTCCAGTTCATATGCTTCAGAAATGGTATCAGCAGGAAGCTTCCCTTTTTTCCGGATAGCAACAAAACCGCACCGCAGGCGATCAGCAAGCGCGCCACCAATGATAAAACCACGTGCATCAATACCAGCCACCGCATCAATACGGTACCCAGTTAGCTTTTGCTGAAACTTATCCAGCAGTAAGCGAAAACCTTCCGCATCAGCAAACAGGCTTGTTACATCTTTGAACTCAATGCCCGGCTTTGGGAAATCCGGGATCGTGCGGATATATCCATCAATTCGTTGCTGTTCTATCACTTGCTGTCTCACTCATCATTACAGTTATTACCGCCTCAGTTCTTGATGCTGAGTTCCCATTAACTTTTGCTTACTCCACCCACAAGAATGTGTATTGCATTCGCAAGGGCAAAACTAAACAATCTCAAAAAACAGCGATATTTTTCCAATCGCACCCTAAATAAACTTTAGAATAGAGGCTTTCTAAACTGTTATCTATAAACTGATGCTACACATTTATTTCACAAACCCGTGTGTAAGCGCGCGCTTATTATCACCTAAAATTAGGTTTTCAGAACGCTGGGTTTAGGTAATCTTTTGTGGCAATGAAGCAGTTGACCAAAGAGCAGAAACTTGACACAAGCCACCAGATACCCAAACTGGTCTAAGGAAACGATGTAAAAAGTAATGGATTTGTCACCAGAAAATATCATCCAGCTACTGGAAAGTCTGGCGCATGACCCGCTATTGCTGGGTTTAGCACTTGCTTTAGCCACCTTCGCTACAGAAGACGGTACCCTAATTGCTGGCAGCATTCTCGTTGGTATGGGAGTGGTTAGCCCGCTATTTGCCATAACAGCAATTGCCACAGGCATTCTGGTTGGTGATATCGGGCTTTACGGCCTTGGCTGGACAGCCAGAGATAATAATTATCTGCGTAAAAAACTGCCAATTGGCAAAACCAGAAAATTAAGACGCTGGTTAAAGGGCAAAGAATCGGGCGTGCTTTTCTTTTCGCGCTTCACACCCGGCACTCGCTTAGTAACCTACCTGACATTCGGTTTTTTGAAGCTATCTTTCACTCGTTTTGTGATTGTTATGGGCGCAGCAGCCATCGTCTGGGTTACCGCAATGGTGCTGTTCGTCAGCGAAATCCAGCAGGCATTTTCTGAATACGGCAGTATCGCCAGTATTTCTGCAGCTGTTATTGTTGCCTTAGCCATGATCATCCTTATTCCTCGCTTTATTAAGACGTCAGGCCTATCAACCCAATTGCCTGATCCTACAGAGGAAAAAGAAGACCTACCATTACCCCCTAATTTTGAGACTTCACGTGGAAGCAACTAGCTTAAAAACACAACATAACAATGAACCACATGCTGGTATGCCTGCGCTTGATGCGTCAGCTGCTGATATCTCATGGTTTGAGTTCGCCCCATCGCATCTTTTTTATACTCCCATAGCGCTTTATTGCGGCTGGCTGATGCTGCGTCATATGGGCTTAACCCTTCCAACCAACACAAACCCACATTTGCCTTTCTCAGGTCTCGTTGGCGAAAGCAAATATGAAGTGATGGAAGAGATTACGGGCTCTGCACGGGATTATGTTTCCCCGTATGTAAAATGCGTCCGCTGGAGCGGCGATGGCGCTCTGAAGCGCAGCCTGAAGGACGCAAGACAAGCAATGAAAGAAGCAGGCCTTGCCCTACCTCTTGTAGCCAAGCCTGATATGGGTATGCGCGGGGCCGGAGTGCAACTCGTTAAAACAGATGCAGAGCTTGATGCATATATTGAAAGCTATCCGGCTGGCGCTGAATTTATGCTGCAGGCCCTTGTGGATGAAGAAGGTGAAGCTGGGGTTTATTACATCAAGCATCCTGGTGAAGAAAAAGGCCAAATCATCAGCCTAACCCTTAAATATTTCCCTCGTGTGTATGGTGACGGCAAAGCTACCCTTCGGGAACTTATTATGGCAGACCCGCGCGCAGGCAAGGTACCACACTTATATTTAGAGCGGCACAAAGATCGCCTTGATGAAGTTATTCCTTCTGGTGAAGCAATTAAGCTGGCATTTGCAGGCAACCACAGCAAGGGCACTATTTTCAGAAACGGCAACGAACATATCACCGAAGGTATGGTGAAACGTTTTGACGAAATTGCCAAAACCATGAACGAATTCCACGTAGGCCGTTTTGATGTACGCTTTGGAAGTTTTGATAAGTTCCAGAATGGGGAAGATTTCAAAATCATAGAAGTGAATGGTGCTGGTGGCGAGCCAACACATATATGGGATTCGCGTACAACCTTGTGGCAAGCCTATAAAACGCTGATGCAGCAATATGGGCACTTATATGCTATTGGTGCAAAAAACAGGAAGCGGGGCCATGCCCCTACGTCATTGAGAAAACTTGCAAAAGCTTGGTGGCGTGAAAAACAACTAACAAAACAATATCCAATAACACACTAAATCGCACAACTGGGGCATAACCAGAACTAAAGGAAGAGAGAGCATCATGGATTTTATTAAGAAACATCATGAATGGGCTTTAGTTATTTTTATGGTAGCAATTTTGGGGGGCAGCCTGCCTTTCAAATTTGAAATCTTGGAGGCCACTGAACCTCAACATATATTTACTACAATCGGCACCTGGCTTGGTATGAATTGGTTCTCTCAGTACGGTGCGATGATCACTGGTGTGATTGAACTTGCTGCTTCAATTTTACTGATTATCCCAAACCTACGCCTATACGGTGCGATTCTGGCCGCAGGCACAATGGCTGGTGCGATCTTCTTCCACCTTTTCAGCCCGCTTGGCTGGGTGGTACGCTTTACAGATGAAGCCGGTGTAGAGCACGTGGATGACACACTCGCTAATACTGCTGTGATCGTTTTGATTTTTGCACTTTACATGCTGTATCGCCGTCAGGATGAAATTATGGCGCTGCTTGGCAAGAAGCCAGAAGCGACAGAAGCATAAACAAAAAGGGGCGCTACAAAGCGCCCTTTTTTATACCCACTTTCAATAGAACGGTTATTGGCTATTAACGATCCGGTGGTAATCCTGAGCAGCTGATTTATTGATCTTCGCCTTTTGCATCAGGCCAACAAAGGCTTTTGTATCACCTGCATAGAGAACTTCCCGTACAGCACCCAATGTTAACCCTGTTTCGAGAGCTAGCATGCTTTCCAAAAAGGCCAAACAACCACGGCCGGCGATATCTTTCACCAGATCATGGGTAAGCCTACCAGAACGTTTCAGGTCAATAACATAAGCATGCACCTGTGTTGGGCTGGCTTTTTCCAGCTGCCGCCACATCGCCTCAAACATGCTATTACCTGTCACTTCCTCGGCAACAGATCGATCAATACTGTAGTGCTCCACAAGTGCAGTTCTGCACTCAGCAGAAACCTTATGCATGATCATTTCAACAGTAGACAATGGAAGATCTGTGCGGCGAGAAAGGTGATCCATCACGCCTTGGTTTTCCGCATGTTTCTTAACCAAAATATCGCAGGTTTGATCTGATAGCGTGATATGGTCATTCCGCACCACATATGTGGCAGTTTTATCAGAGCCCACTGTTACAATCGCCTGACATGTCTGAGGCCCTAAGTCAGGGCGACGTGCGAGCGTAACGTGAGCATATTCTTCAAGATGCGGTACAAGACCCGCAAGCTGCATATCAGTGAAGGCCAAGGTGGACGCAAGAAACGGGCATGCCACACTTTCTACATCAGACGCCAGTTTGGCCGCCAAGTCATAAGGCAGAGCGTTGCATGTACGAAGTTCGAAAGCGAGTGTTTCACGCACTTGCAGCGCGATATCCTGCGCCAGCATTCTGGCAACATTTTCTACTGTAGCGCGCTCTTCTTCAGAGTGCTCATCACGTAAAAATGCAGAAATACGCTTGGCAAGAACAACCTTCTCAAGCGTTGCAGCATTTACAATGTCTACAGTGTTTAAACTCATTAACCAGCTCCAAAACATCCGGAACATTCAATGTTCCGAAACAAAGTATGGCATTCTTTAACTTTATAAAAGCTGAATCATTGGATAAAATTTTTCTCTATCCAGTTTTACACTTCAAACCCTTACAGAGTATAAAGTTATGCCGCTTTTTTACCTTCCGGCAAATAGTTTGCCTTCGCAATCTTCAAGTATTGAGGTGCAAACTTCTTATCAACATTTGCCATCTGCATCAGACGAACAAATGCAGCTTGATCTTCAAGACTGAGCATTTCTTTCACCCGCCCAGTTGGCAAACCCGCTTCAAGCGCAAGTGCGCTTTCAAGGAATGTTAAACACCCGCGATTTGCCACCTTGATAGTCAATGGATGATTAAGCCGTCTTTCATCTCTTAAATCTGTTACATAGCCGTGGATCTGGCTTGCTGTAGCCCCGGCTACTTTCTGCCACATAGCTTCAAACTGAGTATTTTCAGCCAGCTCGTCTGCCACCACATTCTGAATAGAATATGTTTCAACAAGCATATTCCGGCAGTGGGTGGACACTTTATTCACAATCTTTTCGATAATAATCAGCGGTAAATCATTACGAGCCGAGAACTGATCCATTACCCGTACATTATCCTGGAATCTACGTACCAAGATGCTGCAGTTTTTCTCCGGCATTTCTATTCTGTCATTTCGGACAAGGCTGGTAACACCTTGTTCAGAAGATGATTTAATCAATGCTTCCTGTACATCATCACTCAGGTCTGTCCGGCGCGCGATTGCTGCACGGGCATATTCTTTTAACTGAGGGATTAGCCGAATAAGCGTTGCTGTGGAAAAAGCATTGGTTTCTTCTAAAAACGGGCTGGAAACCGGTTCAATATCCCGCGCAATTTTCTCAGCCAGATCCGGTGCTAAATCATCACACTTGCGAAGTTCAAAAGCTAAAGTTTCACGCACATATCGGCAAACATCTTCGGCAAGTTTACGGGCAGCGGCTTCCACAGTTGTGCGTTCTTCAGCATTATGGTCACCACACAAGAACTGGCCCACCTGCTTGGCAAGAAGCATTTTTTCTAATTTCGCTACATCTACCAATGCACTCTTTCCCGCATTCACCGGCTTATTTCACTTACGCCTGAAGTGACTTTAATTCCGATTCAATTGCCTGATGAGAGAAAGAATAGTCAGATAAGATTGTTAATTAGTCAACTTATGGATAAATTTTTATCTATCATAGATAGAATCATTTTAATAAAATTGTTTCTAAATTACTGCAAAGAATTGTTTCGCCGCACCGATATACCAGGGAGTGCCGGCATACTTACAGTGGAAACCCACGTGCCCCCCTTTCGGAAGTACGGCTGCTCCGGCTGCCACATCAGATGGCCAATTGGCATCTCTATAATCTTCAACAGGTATCCAAGGGTCATCGGCGCTATGAATAGCTAGAACAGGCTGCTTGATATCTGCAATAACTGATTTACAGGAAATACCCGAATAATAATCATCAGCCCCTTCAAAGCCGAAATATGGGCCAATGATATATTCATCAAATCCTCGGATAGTTTTAATATCCTCGAGAGCAATATCATGCGTTGGCGATTTTGTACCTTCGAGATCAGCTCGCATATTCTTAACGAGATAATCCACATAAACACCGTTTCTTCGGCGCTCCAGCTTTTGCTGGCTGGCTGACAGATCAAGGGGCGCAGATACAGATACACCAGCAATTAAATCAACAGGTAATGCACCTTCCCCTAAGGTCCGCAGTAGCAACTGCCCACCAAGCGAGAAACCCATGGCATAAATCTTATTCTCAAGGTGACACTTATGAACCGCCGAAAGAACCGATCTAAGATCTTTTGTTAACCCCGCACTATAGGGCGGTTTTGAAGTTTCCCGGGAGGGCCCGACACCCCGAGCATTCATACGGAATACATGCCAGCCAAGCTGAGAGAAAGCTAGAGCCGTCTCTTTCATATAGTGGCTATCTTCATTCCCACCCAAACCGTGGATTAATACTAAAGATTTTTGCACTGAAGGTATTTGAGGCTCTGTAACCGCAACACTTATGGCCTCTCCATTTTCAAGGGAGGCATAAAGACGGCTATGCATCTCAACTACAGGCTTGTTACGAGAAAAGCTATTACGAACGGTTTGAAGATCAGCCCCCAACCATGGGAACCGCTGTTTGAAAGGCGGCAATAGATCGCCACCCTGTTCTTTTAGAAATGCCTGTAAACCAGCGCCAACAATCTGCACTCTGTTTTCCCCTAAAAGCTCCACGCTTCATTTAAGGGGCAACAACATCAAATGCAAAAGACTCTTTCACTGGCGCTATCATAGTGGCTTCTTCTTCAAGCAGTTCAATATGAGCTTGAACGCATCCTTTTGCCGCTTCAATCAGACGAGGCGTAAGATCCACATACAATTTCTCAACGATCTTTTCTGGGCACTTAAGGCCTTCGGCCATACAATCCGCCACCTGTGCATGCCGCATCATACGGTGTTCGCGCACTTCGCGGATACGACCATTCGGATTATCAACAGGATCACCATGGCTAGGCAGCATCAAAGATGCCTCACAGGCTTCCAGTACATTCAGGCTCTGCAGATATTCACCAAGGTGTCCAAGAGGCGGTACAACGACAGTTGTTGACCAGCCCATTACATGATCACCAGAGAAGAGAACATCCTTATTCCACAGACGGTAACACATATGGTTTGGGAAGTGCCCCGGTGTGTGAAGCGCTTCAATGCGGTAATCACCTTCACCCAACATCTGGCCGTGTGAAAGCGCCTCATCAGGAACGAAATCTTCATCAATATCTTCATCCGTCAGCGCAAGAATATCTTTAGAGAGAGCACCAAAGCCATATGTTTTTGCCCCGGTAATCTCTTTCAGTGGATTAGCCGCTGGACTATGGTCCAAATGTGTGTGGGTCACGAGAATACCTTCAACACTGCGCCCGTTCACTGCAGCCAATACCGCATCAATATGCTTTTGGCTATTTGGGCCTGGATCAAGTATCCACACAGTCTCTTCACCAATCACATATGTATTTGTTCCGGGTCCGGTATAATCTTTCGGATTATCTGCAAGCACGCACAAAATGCCGTCCGCCACCTGTCTGATCAAACCATATTCCGCGTGTTTACGCAGCTCTTTTGCCACTAACGGACTTGCGACAGCCGATGGCTTATTGCTGGTATCTAGTTCCGACACTCTACCCTCATACTGAATAACAATTCGAGTTCCCTAAACCATATGCGACATATATTTCCCATGAAACAGTAACCATTATTCACAGCTTGGTGAAGGTGCCTCAAATCTCATACCACAGCAGGTTTGATCCTGTGAAAAATAATAATTTTCAAACTTTTAGTTCCATTTGATTTTTTTTTGGGCCAGCCTACGATCTTTCGAAGCGTTGCAGCCTGGGGAGGATAATTGTGGCGGACCAAGTTTCTGGCGGCGTAGCCCTAATTGATGCACTTATTGCAAACGGTGCAGACATCGCGTTTGGAGTTCCGGGGGAAAGCTACCTTGCCGCCCTTGATGCCCTACATGATACCGAAGATAAACTGCGTTTTATTACCTGCCGCCACGAAGCAGGTGCCGCCAACATGGCCGAAGCTTATGGCAAAATGACAGGCAAGCCCGGCATCTGTTTCGTAACACGCGGCCCTGGCGCCACCCACGCGTCAATCGGTCTGCATACTGCTTTCCAGGATAGTACCCCAATGATTATGCTCATTGGGCAGGTTGCTGCTGATCAGGTAGAGCGAGAAGCTTTTCAGGAAATCGATTACCGCAGGTTCCTTTCTGAAGTAACCAAATGGACTGCGGAAATTAATGATGCCTCGCGTATTTCCGAATATATTGGCCGCGCATTCAGGGTTGCAACCTCAGGCAGGCCCGGGCCTGTTGCACTAGCCCTTCCAGAAGACATGCTACGTCAACTATGTGCTCCCCAGAAAACTGTGCCATACACCGCAGCCACTGCACACCCCGGAGCGGCTGATCTGGAAAACATGAAGTCCATGCTTCAGAACGCAAAACGCCCCTTTGTGCTCGCAGGCGGAAGTGGTTGGACAACTGAAGCTGTTAATATGCTGCAAAAATTTGCAGAAAAGAATAACTTACCTGTCGCCGCTTCCTTCCGCTGTCAGGACAGAATGGACAATCGCCACCCCAATTATGTGGGGGATATGGGGATCGGGGCAAATCCAAAACTTGTAAAACGCATGCAGGGCGCTGATGTTATTCTAGCCCTTGGCCCTCGCTTAGGGGAAATGACAACAGACGGTTATGGCCGGATATCAGCCCCTGTTCCTGAACAAATCCTTATTCACATGCATCAAGGTGCAGAAGAACTTGGCCGAGTTTACCAACCTGATCTCGCGATCAATGCCACACCAACAACACTGCTCTCCCTTATCAAAGACTGGGACATCAGCAGCGTGGATTGGGCAGATCATGTGGCAGATGCAAAAACCGAATATACAGAATGGCAACAGCCACTCCCAAATCCGGGGGATGTGCAGCTAGCTGAACTTTATGCTCATATGCGTGAAGAATTACCTGCAGATACCATCTTCTGTAATGGTGCTGGTAATTACGCCAGCTGGCTCCACCGCTTTTATCAGTATAGAGGGTTTCCAACCCAGCTAGCTCCAACATCAGGGGCTATGGGCTACGGTGTGCCCGCGGCCATCGCAGCCAAGATCGTATCACCGGAAAAAACAGTAGTTTGCTGCGCAGGTGATGGCTGCTTCATGATGAGCGTTATGGAACTTGCAACAGCTGCTCGTTACGGTGCAAATGTGATTTTCCTCGTGTTCAACAACAGCATGTTTGGCACTATTCGCATGCATCAGGAAAAAAATTATCCCGAGCGCATTTCTGGCACAGAGCTTACTAATCCTGATTTTGTGCCTATGGCCGAAAGTTATGGCCTTCACGCTACACGTATTGAAAGAACGGAAGACTTCGCGCCAGCGCTGAAAGCTGCGCAATCATCCGGCAAGCCAGCTCTTATTGAAGTGATGGTAGACCCTGAAGCCATTGCACCCACCGCAACTATCAGTTCCCTCAGGCAGGTATAAATCACTATTAATAGTGATTTGCACTGATTCGTGGATTGATTAGAAGCTTCAAATTTTCGTAAAATTTTCAAAGCATTACTATAAAAAGGGAATTTAATTTTCCCTTTTCAGTTGTACAAATATCAGTAGTTTCGCCCCCACCTCAGGCTGTAGTTCAAGAGGTCGAAGGGAAGTAATGACACTGAAACACATGGTGAACCTTGCCAAGCGGAAGCGAGATTCGGGCGGCAAGGAGGTTGTTACTCATATCGGGGGTCGTTTAGACAATGGTATTGAGTGGCTCGTCTCTCATGATGAGGCTGTTGAAAACATCCGTTCTGGCAGGTCTGAATATTTTATCAGCCTTAAAGACGGATCAGGCATCGAAAAACTAATAATCGGAACAAGCATTTACGGCGACACTTTTATAAAAAGTGAGCTTGATCGATATGAACCGCTGCGGCTATTGAAATTACCTGCAGATGCATAAATAAAAAAACCCCTCAGGACATATCCCGAGGGGTTTTTTAAATGCTTTATGCTGTTTTAAAAACCGAATTAACGATTCTTAGTAACCAGACCGTCACGCTCAAGGCGCTTACGCTCTAGCTTACGTGCACGACGTACAGCTGCAGCTTGCTCACGAGCCTTCTTTTCAGATGGCTTTTCGTAGAAGCGGCGCATTTTCATCTCGCGGTAAACACCTTCACGCTGAAGTTTTTTCTTCAGAGCACGAAGAGCTTGATCCACATTATTATCACGAACGGAAACCTCCATGGGTTTCACACTCCTTCCATAGCCATAATTTACGAACAAGTTCGCATGGGCACGCGCTCTTTAGCAAATCCCCATGTATGGCACAAGTATTTTCAACACAAGTAGAGGTCTCTGCAAAGTTTCCTAACTGCAGCAACCTCTTTTCATGCTGAAAGTATACCATTTTTGAGGCCATAACGCAAAATTGCGGCACTATGTCTCTCGCATCAGGCACTTAAGCATGCTAAGAATATAGCTGATAAGTAAAAACCTGCGAATCGCGAGATACCTCATGACTTCAGCTTCAGACGATAGAACACCACTTGAACTTCGCCTTCCACTACTGGAAGCGATTCTACCGCATGTAGCGTTCGATGGCTGGACAGAGACAGCGCTTAAAATGGCTGCAGAGGATTTAAATATCTCACGCGAGATGGCTGAACTTGCATTTCCTCGCGGTGTTATTGAAGTCCTAGAGCTGCATTTTGAAGAAGCAGATAAAACGCTCGCCGAAAAACTGGATGAGATGGACATTCAATCCATGAAAATCCGAGACCGTATTACAGTAGCCGTTCGCACGCGGCTTGAACAACAAACACCAAACCGCGAAGTTGTTAGAAGAGGCTTAGCAACACTTGCGATGCCGCAAAATCTGGCACTCGGCTCCAAAGCACTTTGGGCTACGTCGGATACCATGTGGCGCGCCGCGGGTGATACCAGCACAGATCATAACTGGTACACCAAGCGTATGACACTAAGCGGTGTTTACAGTGCCGTTGTAATGTATTGGCTGAACGATGAAAGCGAAGATTTCGCCGATACATGGGCCTTTCTTGATCGCCGCATCGAAGATGTAATGAAAATCGAGAAAGCCAAGTTTCAAATGCGTAAAGCATGCGAAAAAATGCCTTCGCTTTCTGGCTTTCTTGGCCGCCTTCGTTACCCAACGAGCCACTAACCTTGGTCCCACAAAAACCGTTTCTGGATGGTGAAAGCCTTACGGGGCTGGATGATGCTGCACGCCTTTTATTGGAACGTTGGCACCGTTACCTTACTAGCGAAAAACGAATGTCTGCCCATACAGTTGATGGGTACGGCAGGGATTTCAGCAGCTTCATTCGGTTCATGGCATCCCATAAAGATATGGCTCTATCGCCTAATGCTTTAGGTTCGCTAACAATCCGCGATTTCCGGGCATTTCTGGCAAACAGACGTCAGGATGATATCTCAGCAAGAACAGCGGCTAGAAGCCTTTCAGCAGTTCGAAATTTTTACCGTTTTCTGGCACGCACCGAAGGCATTACTAATGATGCTATTAAAGCTGTTCAGGGGCCAAAAATTCCACACCGCGTGCCTCGCCCTTTAAATGAAGAAGGTGCAAAAACCGTACTTGAGGCAGCGGGTGATTTCGCGAAAACTGATTGGGAGGCCGCTCGAGATACCGCGGTTATCACACTTCTATATGCATGTGGTCTTCGTATAGGTGAGGCACTTTCCCTTAATATGGGCGATATCCCGCCGGGAGACAGCATGCGCATTATTGGTAAACGAGGCAAAGAGCGTATCGTTCCTCTGTTACCGGTAGTTCATAGTGCCGTTGACGACTACATAAGGAAATGCCCGCATACGCTTGATATTGGTGAAGCCCTGTTCCGCGGCACCCGTGGTGGCAGGCTCAATGCCCGTGTTATCCAAACTACCATGCAGCAAGTTCGTGCAGTGCTGGGTCTGCCTGAAAGCGCAACGCCCCATGCAATGCGGCATAGTTTTGCAACCCATCTGCTATCCCGTGGGGGCGATCTGCGCACTATTCAGGAACTTCTCGGACACGCTGATCTCAAAGCGACACAAGTTTATACAGAAGTGGATAGCGCCCGCCTTCGTGATGTGTATGATAAAGCATTCCGCCGTTAGTTAGTTTTGAGAGGATCGTTACGTGGAGCAATTCAGAGGCTGGACTATAGCTGCCTTATATGGCGTTCTTGGCGTTATTTCACTTCTTATTCTCTACACCTGTTACCAGCTGTCGAACAACATAGCTGAAATACCAATGATACTTATCGGCTTGGCCTTTCTGAGCTTTACCTCTGCAATATTAAACCTGCGTGCCATGCTTCTATTCTTTAAGCACCTGAAGGAAAGCAGGGATATCCCAAAGCTGGATCTATGGCCTTTCCTGACCATCTCCATCACTCTCATCATCGCTATCAGGCTTTTCAGCGGCATTTAGATATAGGTCCGAAAACGGCGAGTATTTTAAAAAGCGTCTGCTATACTCACTGGCATGAACGATACACCCAGACATATTCTCTATGATATTCTGCTGAAGAGAGACGCAAGGTATGACGGCAAGATGTTTTTTGCGGTTACCAGCACAGGAATATTTTGTAGACCAATCTGCCCGGCTCGAAAACCCAAGCCAGAGAATGTACTCTATTTTTCTGATGCAGATGCGCCGCGAATAGCAAGGTTCAGAGCCTGCAAACGCTGTCGCCCCGAAACACGCCCGGGAAGCCCTGCCTGGAAAGGTACCGAAGCCACAATCATTCGCGCCATGCGTATTCTTGCGCGCGGCGACAGCCCAGATAGTATGGCAGAACTGGCAGACGAACTTGGTGTTTCTGACCGTCACTTAAGGAGGCTTTTCCAGAAACATTTGGGCCGGTCCCCCATCGAAATCAGAAATGAAAACCGTCTTAATCTCGCCGAAGCAATGCTTACGGACCCAACTTCCCAGATTGCTGATATCGCTTTTGCATCCGGCTTCAAAAGCCTGAGGCGATTTAATACAGCATTCAGGCAACACTATAAAATATCCCCAAGTGAATGGAGAACTGCAAATGGCCACACTTTATAAATCTACCTTCTCCACACCTGTTGGGGGCCTCACCATCTTGCTGGAAGATAATACAATGGTGATTTGCGAATTTGCTGACCGTCAACACCGAGTGGAAGAACAGATAAAACGATTCTACCCAAACCATGAAATCACCGAAACACCACTTCCTGAAAGCCTCAGAGAAAAACTTGAAGCCTATTTCGCTGGTGATCGAGACATTCTGAACTCTATCCCATCAGGCCCGATTGGCACACCTTACGAACAATCCGTTTGGAAAGCGCTACAAGAGATACCTGCAGGCAACACTATGAGTTACGGCGAGCTAGCAAAACAGCTCGGCTCTAGCCCTCGAGCCATTGGGCGGGCAAATGGCAGAAATCCCGTATGCCTTATCCATCCCTGTCACAGGGTTATTGGTGCTGATGGCAGTCTTACAGGCTACGCAGGTGGTCTTGACCGTAAAGAATGGCTATTGAAGCACGAAGGTGCAATTCTAAACCTCTAACTCACTCAACACGGTAAAGTTTGGCAATGCTCCCACTGGGCGCCAACCCTTTCGTATGCCCAGATAATAGGAAACATAATATGACCGCGCTCAAATTTATCGGTATCCCAACGGATGATGTTCAAGCTCTTCAATCAAACGGTAAGGATGCATACGGCATGGCACCAGAAGTTCACCCCTCATCCGGTCCCGGCTGTCACTGTCGCCACTGCCTGACTACCATCAAAGCGGAAGATGATATGTTAGTGCTCGCCTACCAGCCTTTTGAAGAAAATCAGCCCTACGCAGAAACGGGCCCAATCTTCCTGCATAAGGAAACTTGTGATGCTTATTCGAATACATCCGAGAAACCGGAAATCTTTAGCCGCTGGGATGAAGTAATTGTGCGAGGCTATAGTAAAGATAACCGGATTGATTATCACGCCGCCAAGGTCATTAAAACTGCAGAATTGGAGCTCGAATGTAGAGCATTACTGAAAAACCCCGAGGTGGCATATCTCCATGTTCGCACCACAAAATATCATTGCTTTCAGTGCCGTATAGAACGCGCCTGATTTGACCACAGTCAAATCCTTACAAATCTACTCCTGTATAATATGGCTCATCGGAAGCAAATGATTCTGGAGACCAGACATGACCAAGCAACTTTATCTAGTAGCAGTAGATGGTAGTGAGTGGGGTGAGCGCGCTGCAAGGCATGCGGCCTTTATGGCAAAACAGACCGGAGCAGCGGTGAAACTCATCACTGTTATCCCTTGGTCTGGTTTCCAACCTATGACCCTTGATGAAATGGCACACCGCCCGCTGGAAAAAGCGGAAGAAGAGCGCCACGCCAAGGAAGACGTTTTGAAGCCGCTTGTTGAGAAATACGCCGCAGACGGTGTTGAAATTGATACCGAATTCCATTGGGGTGACCCTGTTGAGGTGATCCGCAAGCGGGTGAAAGACCTACATGTGAACCAGGTATTCATTGGTCGTCGTGGTCGCTCTCGGATTTCTGATCTACTGCTTGGCAGTGTTGCAAACAAGCTTGCGCACGTAATCGGCATTCCAATTGTGCTTGTGCCTTAACCGCCAACGACAACTTATAAAAAATAAAGCCCCCGCAGAGCAATCTGCGAGGGCTTTTTAAATGCTTAAATCAGAAACTGATTACATATGAATTGTGCGCTTGTGAACTGCGAGCGCTGCTTCTTTCATTGCTTCTGTTTCTGTTGGGTGCGCATGGCATGTAAGTGCGATATCTTCAGCAGATGCACCAAACTCCATCGCAGTTGCCGCTTGCGCAATCATATTACCAGCGTCAGCACCAATAATATGCACACCAAGAACGCGGTCTGTTTCTTTATCAGCAAGGATTTTCACAAAACCATCTGTTGCAAGATTGGCCTTCGCACGGCTGTTTGCTGTGAACGGGAACTTACCAGCATTGTAGGCTACGCCAGCTTCTTTAAGTTCTTCTTCCGTTTTACCAACAGATGCCACTTCAGGGTATGTGTAAACAACACCCGGGATCACATCATGGTTCACATAACCAGTAAGGCCCGCGATATTTTCAGCCGCAGCAACACCTTCATCTTCCGCTTTGTGCGCAAGCATTGGGCCTTCAACCACATCACCGATCGCATAAACACCCGGTACATTTGTTGAGAAATCATGGCCGATTTTAATGCGCGAGCGCTCATCCATTTCAACGCCGATTGTCTCAAGGCCAAGGCCGTCTGTGTACGGACGGCGACCAATGGATACAAGAACCACATCAACCTCAAGCGTTGTTGCATCGCCGCCTTTAACCGGCTCGAACGTTACTTTCGCACCCTTACCTGTTTTCTCAACAGCAGTTACCTTGGAAGAAAGTTTCAGGGTCATGCCCTGTTTCTTCAGCATACGGCCAAAGTTCTTGCGCACTTCCATATCCATGCCCGGCAGAACCTGGTCCATAAACTCAACAACAGTAACTTCACTGCCAAACCGGCGCCAAACAGAACCAAGCTCCAGGCCGATTACGCCACCACCGATAACAACCATGCTCTTCGGCACAGGGTTCAGTTCAAGCGCGCCTGTTGAAGAAACAATTGTTTTCTCATCAATTTCAACACCCGGCAGGTTCGCTACGTCACTACCTGTTGCAATGATAGTATTCTTCGCAGTGATTGTACGGGAACCACCTTCATTAAGGGCAACTTCAATGGTGTCTTTACCAGTGAATTTACCAGCGCCTTTGATCCACTCCACTTTGTTTTTCTTAAAGAGGAATTCGATACCGCCAGTAAGACCTTTTACAGTTTCGTCCTTTGTCGCAAGAACTTTCTCGATATCATAATCGAGGCCCTTAACGCTAAGACCGAACTTTTCAAAATCATGGTTTGCTTCGTCATACAGGTGTGATGCATGTAGAAGCGCTTTAGAAGGCATACAGCCAACGTTAAGGCATGTGCCGCCCAGTGTTTCACGCTTTTCAATACATGCTGTCTTGAGGCCCAGCTGCGCCGCACGAATAGCTGCTACATAACCGCCAGGACCAGCGCCAATTACTACTACGTCAAATGTGTCAGACATTTTATGTCCCTTTTTAACAAGAACGGGTGGAACCACTGAATGCTCCACCCATTTAAATATTGATCAATCTGCCGATGCCTACATGTCCAGTAGAAGACGGGTTGGATCCTCAAGTGCTTCTTTCACGCGCACAAGGAAGGTCACCGCTTCACGGCCATCAATGATGCGGTGATCATATGAAAGCGCCAGATACATCATCGGGCGAATTTCAACCTGACCATTAATTGCCATCGGGCGTTCCTGAATTTTGTGCATGCCAAGAATACCGGACTGCGGTGCATTCAGGATCGGGCTTGAAAGAAGTGAACCAAAGATACCACCGTTAGAGATAGTGAAGGTACCACCCTGCATATCTTCAATTGTCAGCTTACCGTCACGGGCTTTCTTACCGTAACCTGCAATCGCAAGTTCAGTATCCGCGAAAGACATATCCTGTGCATCACGAAGAACCGGAACAACCAGACCTTTAGGAGAAGATACCGCCACGCCAACGTTTGCGAAGTTGTTGTAAACAATTTCATCGCCATCAATTTGTGCGTTTACAGCAGGTACTTCTTTAAGTGCCAGGCAACATGCTTTTGTGAAAAAACTCATGAAACCAAGCTTGATGTTGTGCTTTTTCGCGAACAGATCTTTGTATTTCGCGCGCGCTGCCATCACTGCTGTCATATCAACTTCATTGTAAGTTGTAAGCATCGCTGCAGTGTTTTGAGCATCCTTAAGGCGCTGAGCAATTGTTTTGCGAAGACGTGTCATCTTCACGCGCTCTTCGCGTGGCTCATTCGATACCGGGCCAGATGCTGCAACTGGTGCTGAAAGTGTACGAGCAGAGCCTGCTTCAATCGCTTTCATCACATCGCCTTTTGTAAGGCGACCATCTTTGCCTGTACCAGCAATTGATGTTGGATCAAGATTATAATCTTCAACAATGCGGCGAACAGCTGGAGACATTGGCATCAATGCTTCAGGTGCAGGCGCCGGAGCAGCCGCAGGTGCAGGCGCTGCCGCTGGGGCCGCTGCTGGCGCTGCCGCAGGGGCTGGAGCAGCAGCTTCAGCCTTTGGTGCCGCCGTTGCTGCGCCTTCAGTATCAATCTTCGCAATAAGTGCGCCGATTTCAACCGTATCGCCTTCAGCAACAATATGCTCAACAAGCACACCAGCCACAGGGCTTGGTACTTCCATCGCAACTTTATCAGTTTCTACTTCAACAATAGGCTCGTCTTGAGCCACGGCTTCACCAACTTGTTTCAGCCATGTGCCAATCGTACCCTCAGCGACAGATTCGCCCATTTGCGGGATTACAATTTCTTCGATTGCCATTGGGTGTGCTCCTACCCTTTATCAATAAGTCGAAAATTCAGACTAAAATTTGTTAAACCTTAACCACCAAGTGCTTCATTTACCAGCGCTGCTTGCTCGGCTGCGTGCTTGGACGCAAGGCCCGTTGCAGTAGCAGCACTTGCAGCACGGCCTGCATAAACAGGGCGCTTAACCTTCAGATCAAGGCTGATAAGAGTATCTTCAAGCGGTTCGTTAATATGGTTCCATGAACCCTGGTTCTTAGGTTCTTCCTGACACCAGATAATGCTTTCCGCATTCTTGAAGCGTGTAAGCTCTTTCGAAAGTGCATTCACAGGGAATGGGAAGAGCTGCTCAACACGAAGAAGATACGTATCATCCAGACCGCGCTTATCACGCTCATCAAGAAGGTCGTAGTAAACCTTACCAGAACATAGAACCACACGCTTAATCTGATCATCAGATTTCAGTTTGATAGAACCACCAACTTCGTTTTCAGCATGGTCCCAAAGTACACGGTGGAACTGAGAGCCCGGGCCAAAATCTTCAAGGTTCGAAATACAGCGCTTGTGACGCAGAAGCGACTTAGGCGTCATAATCACAAGTGGCTTACGGAACGGGCGGTGCATCTGACGGCGCAGAACGTGGAAATAGTTCGCAGGCGTCGTACAGTTCACAACTTGCCAGTTATCTTCAGCAGAAAGCTGCAGATAACGCTCAAGACGCGCTGATGAGTGCTCAGGCCCCTGACCTTCGTAACCGTGCGGTAGAAGAAGTGTCAGACCAGACATACGAAGCCATTTCGCTTCCGCAGAACTGATGAACTGATCGATAATAATCTGAGCGCCATTTGCGAAATCACCAAACTGACCTTCCCAAAGAGTAAGGGAATTTGGTTCCGCCATTGAGTAACCATACTCAAAGCCCATCACACCATATTCTGAGAGGTGACTATCCAGCACCTCAAAGTGTGCTTTATCTGAAATAGTTTTCAGTGGCACATAACGGTCTTCAGTTTTCTGATCCACAAACACTGCATGGCGGTGTGAGAAAGTACCGCGACCACAGTCCTGACCAGAAAGACGAACACCGTAACCTTCACGAAGCAGCGTACCGAAAGCCATTGCTTCCGCTGTTGCCCAGTCAAACCCAGCGCCTTCTTCAAACATCTTGTGTTTGTTATCCAGCACACGTTTCAGCGTACGGTGAATATTGAAACTCTCCGGGTACTGGGTGATATGCTCACCAACTTCGCGGAGCATAATTTCAGCAACACCTGTTTCAGCGCGGCGTTTTTCGTGGTCTTCATCAGCAAGACCAAGACCTTGCCATTTACCTTCAAACCAGTCCGCTTTATTTACAGAATAATCTTTACCAGCTTCAAATTCGTCTTCGAGGTAGCTGATAAACTCGTTTTCCATGCTTGCAAACTGCTCGGCGGTAATAACACCAGCTGCAATCAAACGGTCAGCATACAGGTTCACAACGCTTGGGTGCTTCTTAATCGCAGCATACATAAGCGGCTGTGTGAACGCTGGTTCATCAGATTCGTTATGGCCAAAGCGGCGGTAACAGAACATATCGATCACAACATCACGCTTGAATTCCTGGCGGAATTCAGTCGCAAGTTTTGTTGCGAACACAACAGCTTCCGGATCATCACCATTCACATGGAAAATTGGTGCCTGCACCATTTTCGCCACATCTGATGGATATGGGCTTGAACGTGCAAACTGCGGGCTTGTTGTAAAGCCAATCTGGTTATTCACGATGAAGTGGACAGTACCACCTGTGTTATAACCACGAAGGCCAGACATACCGAAACATTCTGCAACAATACCCTGCCCTGCAAACGCTGCATCACCGTGCAGCAAAAGCGAAAGGGTTGTTTTATGTTCGCCAGTATCTTTTTTCTGTTCCTGCTTCGCGCGTGTTTTACCGATAACAACCGGGTTCACCGCTTCAAGGTGCGATGGGTTCGCGTTCAGGGACAGGTGAATTTTATTGCCGTCAAACTCACGGTCAGCAGATGTACCGAGGTGATATTTTACGTCACCAGAACCCTGCACATCATCAGGCTTGAAGCTACCGCCAGAGAACTCGTTAAAGATCGCACGGTACGGCTTCTGCATTACGTTCGCGAGAACGTTCAAGCGGCCACGGTGCGGCATACCGATGATGATTTCATCAAGACCGTGCTGACCACCGGTTTTCATAATAGCTTCGAGAGCCGGCACCATTGCTTCACCGCCATCAAGGCCGAAACGTTTGGTACCTGTGTATTTCTTGCCAAGGAAGCGTTCAAACTGAACAGCTTCAATCAGCTTGTTCAGGATCGCGATTTTACCCTTGTCAGTAAATTCGATCTCGTTATTGCGGCCTTCGATTTTACGTTGGATCCAGGATTTCTCATCCGGATCGTTAATATGCATAAATTCAACGCCGATGTTTGAACAATATGTACGCTTGAGGATGGCGATAATTTCGCGAACCGTTGCGGTTTCAATACCAAGCACACCGTCCATAAAGATAGGACGATCCATATCGTTCGGGCCGAAGCCGTACGTTGCCGGCTCCAGCTCAATGTTTGTTGGACGTTCTTCAAGTCCCAGAGGATCAAGGTTTGCCATCAGGTGGCCACGTACACGGTATGTACGTACCATCATCAGAGCGCGGATACTGTCGATTGTCGCTGCGCGCACATCTTCGCTTGAAAGCGAGGCGCCTTTAGGTTTGTCACCTTTGGCTTCAATGAACATGTCTGTCGCGTCGAGACCTGTTGTCAGGTCATCATCCGGGCGAAGTGGCCAATCAGACCGACCCCAGCTAGGGCCAGATGCTGAAATACCCGCTTCAAGGGAGGAGAAGTAATTCTGCCACCCCTGATCTACGGATGTAGGATCAGCAATATACTGTTCATAAAGTGTTTCAACGAATTGCGGGCTTACGCCTTCCAGCGCGGCGATTTGATCTAGGTCTGCACCCATGGGCAAAATGGTGCGGGTATAACGCCGCACCCCTCTGTTTAGTAGTTAAGCACCAATAGCTTGAAGAAGTGTTGTACCGAGGCCTGCCGGGCTGTCAGACACAACGATGCCAGCAGAACGCATAGCTTCGATCTTGTCTTCAGCGCCGCCCTGACCACCAGAAACAATAGCACCAGCATGGCCCATTGTACGGCCCGGAGGCGCTGTACGGCCAGCAATGAAACCTGCTACAGGCTTTTTCACTTTGCTTTGCTTCAGGAATTCAGCAGCTTCTTCTTCCGCGGAACCGCCGATTTCACCAATCATAATGATTGAGTGTGTATCTTCGTCACCAAGGAACATATCCAGACAATCGATAAAGTTTGTACCGTTTACTGGGTCACCACCGATACCAATACATGTAGACTGGCCAAGACCAGCAGCAGTTGTCTGTGCAACAGCTTCATATGTAAGTGTACCAGAGCGAGAAACGATACCAACGTTACCTGGCTTGTGAATGTGGCCCGGCATAATACCGATTTTACATTCGCCTGGAGTGATAACGCCTGGGCAGTTAGGGCCAACAAGACGTGTTTTAGAATTCTTAAGCGCGCGCTTCACACGAACCATATCCATCACAGGAATACCTTCCGTGATACATACAGCAAGTTCGATTTCAGCATCGATTGCTTCAAGAATAGCGTCAGCAGCGAACGGGGGAGGAACGTAAATTACAGAAGCGTTCGCATCTGTTGCTTCACGTGCATCAGCCACTGTATCAAACACAGGAAGGTCAAGGTGCTTAGAGCCGCCTTTACCCGGTGTTACACCACCAACCATGTTTGTGCCGTATGCGATTGCTTGCTCAGAGTGGAAAGTGCCTTGCGCACCAGTGAAACCCTGACAGATAACTTTTGTATCTTTTCCAACAAGAACAGACATTACGCGGCCTCCTTCACGGCCTTAACGACTTTCTCAGCCGCATCATTTAGATCGTCAGCAGTGATGATCGGAAGGCCGCTTTCAGCCATGATCTTCTTGCCGAGTTCAACGTTTGTACCTTCAAGACGTACAACAAGTGGCACAGCCAGCGCTACTTCGCGAGCAGCTGCTACAACACCTTCCGCGATCACATCACAGCGCATGATACCGCCGAAGATGTTCACAAGGATGCCTTCTACGTTGTCGTCAGAAAGGATGATTTTAAATGCTTCGGTTACACGCTCTTTTGTTGCGCCACCACCAACATCAAGGAAGTTTGCAGGCTCACCGCCTTTAAGCTTAATGATGTCCATAGTTGCCATCGCAAGACCAGCACCGTTCACCATACAGCCGATGGAACCATCAAGGCTGATGTAGTTAAGGTCGTGCTTTGAAGCTTCGATTTCTTTTGGATCTTCTTCGCTCTCATCACGAAGTTCACGAACGTCAGCATGACGGAACAGAGCGTTACCATCGAATGACATCTTCGCATCAAGAACAACCATCTTGTCATCTTCAGTAAGAACAAGTGGGTTCACTTCAAGAAGAGAGGCATCAAGGTCTGTGTATGCATTATAAAGAGATGCCACAACTTTCTGACATTCTTTAGCAGCTGCACCTTCAAGGTTCAGACCGAACGCAACACGGCGACAGTGGTAAGGCTGAAGGCCAGTTACCGGATCGATCGTGATTGTTACGATTTTCTCAGGAGTTGCTTCAGCAACTTCTTCAATATCCATACCGCCTTCCGTAGACGCCATGATCGCTAGCTTGCCAGATGCACGGTCAAGAAGCATGGAAAGGTAGAATTCGTTTTTGATAGCACAGCCATCTTCAACGTATACACGCTTTACTTCTTTACCTTCTGGGCCAGTCTGGTGTGTTACCAGTGTTTTGCCGATAAGTTCTTTTGCTGTTGCTTCAACATCATCAAGAGACTTAACAACTTTCACACCGCCCGCTTTACCGCGGCCACCAGCGTGGATCTGCGCTTTAACAACCCAAACAGGACCGCCAAGCTCTTTTGCAGCGTCAACAGCTTCCGCTGCTGTGTAAGCGACACCGCCTGCAAGAACAGGTGCGCCGTATTTTTTTAGCAGGCCTTTCGCCTGATACTCATGAATATTCATTATTCAAAACCCCTAAAGGAGTGCCCCTACTATTATGCTAGAGTTGGATCAATGTTCTGACAGGCATCCATCAGACCTTTAACCGCATCTACTGAATGGTCGAAGCCAGATTTTTCTTCGCCTTGAAGATCGATTTCCACAACCTTCTCAATACCGTTTTCACCGATAATTACTGGTACACCAACATACATGTCGTTAAGGCCATATTCACCGCTTAGGAAAGCAGCACATGGCAACAGACGTCTTTTATCCTTGAGGTAGGATTCAGCCATCTCAATTGCGCTTGTTGCAGGCGCATAGAAAGCAGAACCTGTTTTAAGGAGACCAACGATCTCGGCACCGCCATCACGTGTGCGTTGAACGATCTCGTCGATTTTCTCTTGTGTGGACCAACCCATGTTCACAAGATCAGGAACAGGAATACCTGCTACTGTAGAATAACGTGTTAGCGGAACCATTGTATCGCCGTGGCCGCCAAGTACGAATGTTGTTACATCCTGAACAGATACATTGAATTCTTCTGCTAGGAAGTGGCTGAAGCGTGAGCTGTCTAGAACGCCAGCCATACCGCAAACTTTGTTTGTTGGCAGACCAGAGAATTTCTGTAGCGCCCAAACCATCGCATCAAGCGGGTTTGTGATACAAATAACAAAGGCATCGGGAGCGTACTTCGCGATGCCTTCACCAACAGCTTTCATTACCTTCAGGTTAATACCGAGAAGATCATCACGGCTCATGCCTGGCTTACGCGGCACACCTGCTGTTACGATAACAACATCGGCGCCTTCTATGTCTGCGTAATCATTCGCGCCTTTAAGTGTAGAGTTATAACCCTCAACCGGAGCACTTTGTGCGAGGTCTAGTGATTTACCTTGTGGTAAGCCTTCTACGATATCGAAAAGTACCACATCACCCATTTCTTTAAGCGCTGCGAGATGCGCAAGGGTTCCACCAATTTGACCGCCACCGATCAGTGCAATTTTTTTACGTGCCATTTAATTATGCTCCAGCAAAGTGTTTGGCGACAACGAGCTTGAGGTCGCTACTGAAAACGAAAGAATATTCAAGGTGGTAACTAGCGCGTTTATGTCCCTCAGACAAGCCATGATTACTCTACCTAGCCCCGTATATGTTGACGAAACGTTACCATAGTAAAAAAACACCCCATTTGCCGTACTTTTTCAGCCCATCAGCTATGCATTTAGTGCGTACCAGACACATAATTGGAAATATTCTTCAATTTTTTATGAACAAAACTCAACTGAATTAAAAGCCTAACCATCCACTAAGCGGAAATATCGGTGAAATTTAGCTTATTTTCTAACGACTCGAACCAAAAGCCCCTCATCAATGCAGAGAAACTATCTTAAGCCTCTATACCGTGTCCCCTGGCAAGATAATCTTCTGACTGCATTTCCATCAAACGAGAAACGGTGCGTTCAAATTCAAACGAGCCGTCACCAGCCGGGTAAAGTTCTTCTGGAGCTACCTCAGCAGAGCAAAGGAATTTAACGCCGTGCTCATAAAGCGCGTCGATGAAAGTTACAAAACGCTTCGCTTCATTACGCTTCTCCTTGCTGAGCTGCGGGATCGCCACCATGATCACAGTGTGATAGGCACGAGCGATAGCCAAATAATCAGCGGAACCGAGAGGATTGGCACACAAACGCTTGAATGAGAAAACCGCTACACCACGAGCAGCTTTCGGAACGAACAGCTTACGCCCCTGAACAGTTAACTCATCAGAAGGTACTTTATCTCGGTTCTCAACATCCCGGTCCGTCAGGCGAAAAAAGGCTTCAGAGAGCTTGGCCGTGGTTTCACTATTCACCGGGGTGTAATATGTATCCACCCCTTTAAGGCGGTCATAGCGGTAATCCGTTGGGCCATTTAAAGTAATCACGTCAAAATCGGCATTGAGTTTATCAATGAACGGCAAGAACAGCTGACGGTTCAGACCATCTTTATAAAGATCATTCGGCGGCCGGTTCGATGTAGCAACAACCACAACACCGCATTCCATCATTTCCTTAAAGAGACGCGCTATCACCATCGCATCCGCAATATCGGTGATCTGCATTTCATCAAAACAAAGAAGTGTAGCTTCAGCCGCCAACTGCCGTGCAACGGGTGGAATAGGATCATCCTCTGACGCTCTGCCACCACGTGCCGCGCGTTCTTTGCCGGACAAAGAACGCCATTCTTTCAAGCGTGCATGTACATCCAGCATAAACTCATGGAAATGCACCCGGCGTTTCGCTTTTACCGGAGCGATCTCATAGAACAAATCCATAATCATGGATTTTCCACGCCCTACACCGCCATATACGTAAAGACCACGGGGAGGCTTTCTGTCCTTACCCGACCACTGAAACAAGCGGGAAAAACGCCAGTTCTTTAGCGCAAGCCCGCCCGACTTATCCCCAACTTCGGGATAGTCCTTCAAATCTCCATAAAGGCGCTCAAAATACTCAAGAACCCTGCGCTGATCATCATCCGCACGGATTTCACCTTCTTTTTCCAAGGCAGTATAAGCTGCGAGTGGCCCCTCAGGGTGCATGGTCTCGGACACTGAAAACCTCTATTATCTTTTCGTCTCCGTATCATGTAGCGAAAGCACACTGAATGACAAGCCTGTAAAAGAAATTGAAAGCTGCTAATTTCGCCCTAAGAAAACATTACGTAATCATAATGTTTTAGTAATTTTGCGGTATCATGAGTCGTATGGATACGCGCGACCCTAAGAAAGGCCTGTTTATGAACGTCGATTCACGTATCGTGCCCCTATGCGGTGTAAAAAATTTCCGCGACATGGCAGGCTACAGAGCAAGAGACGGCAGGTATATGCGCCCCGGCCGCATTTTCAGATCTGGCCATTTATCAGATATGACAGAAAACTGCGGCACAGAGATGTTCGCCCGCGATATCGAAACAGTGATTGATTTTCGCTCACCACGAGAGAAAGATCGCCATCCTGTTCGCTGGCCAAACAGCTGGATACCCGATTATCACCCAGTACCAATCGGCGGGAATGCAGCCGCATGGGTTAAAGAACTTTATGACCGCCTTTCAGACAGTGATTTCCCGGCGAAAGAGCTACATGAACAGTTTATCAAAGCTTTTGAAACTATCCCTATTGAAAATGCCGAAGGCCTGAGAGAATTTTTCAACACGTTGATTGACGACCATAAAGGCAATGCTGTTCTTTTCCACTGTACTGCGGGGAAAGATCGTACCGGGATTGCTGGTGCCCTTCTTATGAAGGCGCTGGATATTCCTGATGAGCAGATTATGGAAGATTTCTTGCTTACCAACCGCGCGGTAAACCTAGACACAGCAACAGAAGAAATTGCGCAGTGGATTTCAAAGAAAGCTGGGCGCATCATCAAGCCAACCGATGTTGTACCACTGGCAGGGGTTGAAGCCTCATTCCTGCATGCTGCGTATGCTTCTATTGAAAAACACTATGGCAGCTTGCAAAATTATTTCGCTGAAGCCCTTGGTTTAGATGATGATCGCCTAGAAAATCTGAGAGATATATACCTAGCTTAAGGCTTAGATTGGTACATTCTCTTACGCATCTCACGGCCAATAAGCATATTGATTTCACCACTGCTTTTCAGCCTTTTGATTGCGCCATTTAACTTAGGCAGTAGGTCAACCCGGCTTTTATGAACTCTGGCTCTCGCCGCCAAACGGTGAAACACATCCCCCTGCGCCACAGGAAAATCATACTGCGACATCTGGAACTTAAATTCCTGTTCGTTCACAATTGCAATATCCGCACGTCCATCAGACACCGCTTCAAACAGTTCCCTGAAATCATTCACCAAAACCTTATCGCCAAAATACTCCTGATGGAGATGATCATGGCCCCTGATAACGGCAATGGTTTTTGTTTTCAGATCAGTTGGCGTTTTATAGTGAAACGGCATTGTTTCGTGGTAGATAAAAAACTGAGCAGATACAAAAAACGGCTCGGTATAAAGCTGCACTGCCATTTCTTCAGGTTTTGTTCGCCATTCAGGGATTGAGCAACAATCAAGATCTATACGCCCCTCAACAAACTGTAACCTTCGGTCCTTTGCCTGAAGGGTCTTAAGTTCGATCGGCAAGCCTGTTTCATCAAGTATTGCTCGCCATGCAGTGCGCAACACACTTTGTTTTGAAATACCTGCAACAACTTTATCTTCGGCATACACGCTACTTACAGGCAGCAAAAAAGAAGCCGCACCAAATATTAGTGCAGCACCCACCATTGCCCCATTCCGAAGAAATATGTCTTTCCATTTCATGCGGCGCATTATGCATAGAAGATGTTAAAACTTAGTTATTCCCCGCGAAATCAGCCAAAAGAAAAAGGCACAGCCAACAAGCTATGCCTTTTCAATAACTTAGAAATCAAGCGCGTAACTAATACTTGCGCTCAACCATCATTTTCTTAGTTTCTGCAATCGCCTTCGCTGGGTTCAAGCCCTTCGGACAAGCGTTTGAGCAGTTCATGATAGTGTGACAGCGGTAGAGACGGAATGGATCTTCAAGTTCATCCAGACGTTCACCTGTTGTCTCATCACGGCTATCAATCAGCCAGCGATATGCTTGCAAGAGGATAGCTGGGCCAAGATATTTATCGCCATTCCACCAGTAGCTTGGGCAAGAAGTAGAACAACAAGCACAAAGGATACACTCGTAAAGGCCATCAAGCTTTTTACGGTCCTCTGGTGATTGAAGGCGCTCTTCTTCAGGCGTTGGGCTCTGTGTACGCATCCACGGCTTGATGGAAGCATACTGCGCATAGAAGTTTGACATGTTCGGCACAAGATCCTTCACAACTTCCATGTGCGGAAGTGGCGTGATGGATACATCGCCTTTCACGTCTTCAATAGCAGTTGTACACGCCAAACCGTTTTTACCGTCGATATTCATGGCACATGAACCACAAACACCTTCACGGCAGGAACGGCGGAACGTTACAGTGCTGTCCATCTCATTTTTAATTTTAATGAGCGCATCCAGCACCATCGGACCACAGTTATCCATGTCTACTTCAAAAGTATCCATGCGCGGGTTTTCACCGTCATCCGGATTCCAACGGTAAACACTGAAATTCTTGGTGTTTGTAGCACCATCAGCTTTTACAGATTTACCCTTACCAACTTTGGAGTTAGCGGGAAGTGAAAATTCAGCCATTGTTCATACCCTCCCTTAGTAAACCCGAGCTTTAGGTTTGATGTATTCAACTTCTTCGGTAAGCGTATAATCGTGCACAGGGCGCTCACCCATTGTCACTTTCTTACCGTCGAACCAAGTCATGGAGTGCTTCATCCAGTTTACGTCATCGCGGTCTGGATAATCTTCATGCATATGCGCACCGCGGCTTTCCTTACGCGCTGCAGCACCATGCATTGTAAGTACTGCCTGCGGGATCAGGTTCTGAAGCTCAAGCGTTTCGATAAGGTCACTGTTCCATACAAGTGAACGGTCAGTTGTCTTAACGTCGCCAGCTTTCGCAGCCACAGCATCGATTTTCTCAACACCCTCTGCAAGAACTTCTTCCGTACGGAATACCGCACAGTTATTTTGCATCGTGCGCTGCATTTCAAGGCGAAGTTCAGCCGTTGGAATACCACCATCTGCATAACGTGCTGCATCCAGACGACCAAGAGCCATTTCATCAAAGCCTTTTGGTAGTGGCTTGAAGGCTTCGTTCTTGTTGATAGTCTCAGGAATGCGCTTACCAACCGCACGGCCAAATACCACAAGGTCAATAAGAGAGTTTGAACCGAGGCGGTTCGCACCGTGAACAGATACACAAGCAGCTTCACCGACCGCGAACAGGCCAGGTACAACCGCATCAGAATTGTCAGCTGTTGGGTTAATCACCTCACCATGATAGTTGGTTGGAATACCACCCATGTTGTAGTGAACTGTTGGAATAATCGGGATCGGCTCTTTGGTTACATCCACACCTGCGAAGATTTTCGCAGATTCAGAAATACCCGGCAGACGCTCAGCGAGAATTGAAGGCTCAAGATGATCAAGGTGCAGATACATGTGATCTTTATCAGGACCCACACCACGGCCTTCACGGATTTCGTTAGAAATTGAACGAGATACCACGTCGCGAGACGCAAGGTCTTTCGCAGAAGGTGCATAACGTTCCATGAAACGCTCACCTTCAGAGTTAATCAGGATACCACCTTCGCCGCGTGCGCCTTCTGTAATCAGAACGCCAGCACCGTAAATACCAGTTGGGTGGAACTGTACGAACTCAAGATCCTGCATAGACAGACCAGCACGGAGAACCATACCACCGCCATCACCAGTACATGTATGCGCTGATGTTGCAGAGAAGTAAGCACGGCCATAACCACCTGTTGCAAGCACAACAGATTTCGCACGGAAAGCGTGGATCGAACCATCTTCCATGTTCATGGCAATAACACCGCGACATTCGCCGTCTTCCATAATCAAGTCGATCGCGAAATATTCGATATAGAAATCACTATCATACTTCAAAGACTGCTGGTAAAGCGCATGAAGCATCGCGTGGCCAGTACGGTCAGCCGCCGCACATGTACGCTGTGCCGCAGGGCCTTCACCAAACTCAGTTGTCATACCACCAAACGCACGCTGGTAGATCTTACCTTCTTCTGTACGAGAGAATGGCACACCGTAGTGCTCAAGCTCGTAAACAGCGGCTGGTGCTTCACGCACCATATATTCAATCGCGTCCTGATCACCAAGCCAATCAGAGCCCTTAACAGTGTCATACATATGCCACTGCCATGTATCCGGGCCCATGTTACCAAGGGATGCCGCGATACCACCCTGTGCTGCCACAGTGTGTGAACGTGTTGGGAAAACTTTTGTAATACATGCTGTACGCAGGCCAGCTTCCGCAAGGCCCATCGTTGCACGCAAACCAGAACCACCCGCGCCAATAACAACGGCATCATAGGTGTGATGTTCAATAGGATAAGCTGCAGTCATGGCCTAGCCCCCGAATGCAATACGTAGAACAGAAAAGATGCTGATTGCTGCAATAAGAATGCAAGCGAAGTTCACCATGATAAGCGAGAACATTTTTGTTCCCGGCGTATGCACATAATCTTCAATCAACACCTGCAAACCAAGGCGCATATGATGCGTAAAGTTTGCAACGAATAAAATCATCAACACTGAAACCAGCGGCTGCTTGAGCCATGCCACCCATTCGTCGTGTCCTTTACCTGCATTTCCTACGAAGGAAACCACGAAAAAGATTACCAGCGGAATGTTGGCAAGCGCTGTGATGCGGTGTGTGAACCAGTGATGGGTTCCATCCTTGGCAGAACCAAGGCCGCGCACTTTTGCGAGTGGTGTTTTATAATCTGTCATTTAAAGCACTCCCATCACTTTATAGGCTGCAACCCAGATCACGATTGTTAGGACAATCGAAACAACGAAAGTTGCTTTAGCGGAAAGAGTGTTCACTTTCAGATCATACAATTTGCCTGCATCCATATAAAGGTGACGGATACCTGATGCTAAATGCTGCATCAGTGCAAACGTAAGACCGAACAGAACGATACGACCAAGCGCTGAGCCTGCGTATCCCTGAACAGTGTTGAAGTAATCGTGCCCTGTTGCCATTGCAACGAGCCACCACGCAAGCAGGATTGAGCCAACAGCAAGAGCTGACCCTGTAGCACGGTGCAATATGGAAACAGCCATATGTGCACCCCAGCGGTAAACCTGAAGGTGGGGGGAAAGCGGACGCTTCGCTTTTGCCATGAAAAGTCCCCTGACAGAAATTAACATTGTTGACCCGGCGCCACTGACGGACGCTTTGATTCGAGTTTACTTTTAGCCTTCAACCCCATGCAACTGCAAGAAAAGATATCACTTTCCCTATAATATTTCGCACATGCAGCAAAATCAACTGCTCATCAAATTCACGATTGCCCCGCAATAATTCTACTGTTAATTGTGTGCGCGATTGAACATTTCTACTTGATGGGGGAACGCAGCATGGTTTTTGCTCGCACATTTTTGGTATATTTCAGCTTCTTAATTTTCGCCTGCACTCATAACGCCCTTGCTTTACCACCACAGGTTCCGACAGAGCGCTTTGCCAGCCTTCCTTCTCTTGATAACGTTAAAATCTCTCCCGATGGCACCACGCTCGGTTACCTCATTTCTCATGAGGGCCAACGGTATTTACAGGTAAGAAGTTTTTCCGGAGATAAATTCTTCACCTTACCGCCCCTTGATAAGATGGAGATATCCAACTTCTATTGGGGAAATGATGATGTCATTATCATGAAACAGTTGGCGGAAACAAAACGGTTTGGCAATAGAGCAACCGCTGAAACACGGCTCGTTACCTTCAACACCGCCTCGCAGGAAAGCATTTGGCTCGGCAAACCTAAACGCAAACAAACCGTCGGTACTGGTCGCGACCAAATCCCTTCACAACTTGAACAGATCAACGATCTACTACCAAACGACCCTGACCATATACTTGTAGAGTTAGATTTTGAATTAGACGGCAATCCCGCTGTTTACAAAGTAAACATCAACTCAGGTCGTCGTAAATTAGTTCAGGGCGGACGCAAAGGTATACTGGATTGGCACACCGATCAAAACCATGAAGTTCGCCTTGGATCTGGTTATGATGATCAGGGAACTTACTATGCACGTTTCAAGAATACAGAAGGCAAATGGATCGACCTGACAAATGTTGATTGGTTCAAATACTATTCTGTTGCGGACTTCACACCAAATCCAAACCGACTATATGTTTCAGGCATATCTGAATATGGGACTTACGGCCTGTTTGAGCTCGATCTTCTCAGCGGTGAAATCGTAAACACACTCTTCACCAATGAAACCGTGGACTATGCTCATCTGCTTCATCACCCTATTACCAACCGTCTCATTGGTGTTGCCTATTATGAAAATGGCCTGAAGAAACCGTTTTATTTCGATCCATCCTTCAAGTCTTACCAATCTGTTCTGGACAAAACCATTCAGGGGTCCTCCAATATTCTGGTAAGCCGCGCAAAAACACAGCCTTATTCTCTTATCTTTTCAAGCAATTCAAAAATCCCAGGGAAATATTTCCTACATAATATGCAAACTGGTACTTTCAATTACCTTGGAGACAGAATTGATGGCATTAACCCTAAAGAAATGGCCGATGTTCATAGCATCTCAATTCCTGCACGAGACAACGCTTCAATACCAAGTATTCTTACTCTACCGCAAGGTTTCGAGAAAGATACCAAGCAGGCTGCAATAATATTGGTGCATGGCGGCCCCAGCGGTCACGATACTGCTCACTGGGATGCTTGGGCACAGTTTTTGGCAAACCGCGGCTATGTTGTCTTACAACCTAATTTCCGAGGCTCTGACGGCTTCGGATACAAACACGAGCAAGCTGGGAAAAATCAGTGGGGCGGTGTTATGCAGGATGATGTAACAGACGCCACAAACTGGCTTAAAGATAATGGATATGCCAGTGACTTTTGTATTATGGGCGCTTCATACGGCGGATACGCAGCATTGATGGGTACCATCAAAGAACCAGCGCTATACCAATGTTCCATTTCTATTAATGGCGCAACCAACCTACCTAGCCTGAATACGCTGGACCGGCGCTTCCTTGGCGGCAAAAACTGGAGAGTGACCAGAAATCTAGACGGTGAAGTAAACGGTGTTTCGCCCTATCACCGCTCGAAGGAAATTAAAGTCCCCACACTCATCATCGCTTCAAAAGATGATGCACGCATTCCGTATACAATGTCGAAGGATATGTATAAGAAACTTAAGAAACAGAAACTAAAAACGAAATATGTCGAAGTTAAAGATGGTGGCCACAGCATGAACACCGAAGCTGCAAGACTTACAACTCTTAAAGCAGTTGAAAACTTCCTCGGTAAACACTTGCCCGTTTCTGATTAAATTTGAGTATACACAACACGCATGCACCGCTTTAGAGAGATCTAGCTACTTTATGAATATGGGGGAAACATGAAAACTTTTTTCATGATGTGGATTGCTGGTGTTTTTCTTCTCGGAGCACAGGTTTCTTTAAAACCTGCACAGGCAGAAAACGCTGAATTATTTGCAGAGCTTCCACAATATGAGCAAGCAACCCTCTCCCCCTCAGGAGATAAAATAGCTCACATATCAACTATTGATGACACACGTTATATTGTGGTTCAGAGCCTTGTTGGCAAACAACCTATTCTCATCCCACCATACAAAAAGCTATTGCCTGAACGGCTGATGTGGGCGAATGAAGAAACACTTCTCATATGGCTGTACGTTACAAAAACAGATACCAACATCACTGTTCACAGGCTTATTGCTCACAATGTTGTAAGAGGAAAAAGCCGCTGGCTCGGCAAACCCAATGGCAAAAAACAGGAAGCAACTTCATTCCGTGAGGAACTCGTAGATTTATTACCGAACGACCCCAAGCATGTACTCATCAGCCTCGATTCACAAGACAACTTTCAACGTACGATCTATAAATCCAACCTAACAACTGGCAAACATTTGTTGAGAGAAAAAGGCGGCAAGCGCGGTATTCAAACCTGGGTTACTGATCATAATTCAGAGGTACGGTTTGGTTACGGTTCAGACAGACGCAGCAGCAAAGCAATTTTCACAGATCGTGATAGAACAGGAACCGTCTACAAAACCCGCGCCAGTGAATGGATCAACCTTAACAAACAAAGCTGGTTTGACGGTCTCTATTTCATTGGATTCACCGATAATACCAACATCATATTGGTAGAATCTCTCACCCAATATGGTACTCGAGGCATTTTCCGTTTTGACATGGCTGCCAAAAAACTCCTTGAGCCCCTGTTTTCCATGCCGGGGATAGATTATTTGCGGCCTCTTACCAATCCCCTAAATGGCCATATAATCGGGGTCTCCTACCCAGAAAACGGTTCAATAAAATACTTTTATTTCGATAAGAAAATGAAGGCCGTACAAGGTACGATAGATAAAGCATTAAAGACGACATCAAATCACATCATAAGCTTTGCGAAAGATAAGCCGCTATATCTCATCAAAAGCTCGAGCCCACATACACCAGCACAATATTACCTTTATGACCGTGCCAACAAACAAATCAGCTTATGGGCTCAAAGCTACCCAACTATGACTGAAACTGCTTTAGTTCATACAGAAACACATATCATCACCAATCGAGACAACACTCCGATTGAAACACATATAGCCTTCCCTAAAGGTTATAAAGAAAACGTGGCAATGCCAGCAATCATGATGCTGCATAATGGCTTATCCAGTTATCAGTCAACAAATTGGGATACGTATAGTGCCTATCTTAATTCACGTGGCTATATTGTCATTAAACCAAACCCGAGAGGTACGCGTGGCTTTGGTGCAGAACATGAATATGCAGCCAAAAACCAATGGGGCGGTATACCACAGGATGATATTATCGATGTCGCCAGGTGGTTAAAAAAACAAGGAATTTCAAACAATATTTGCACCATGGGTGTCTGGCATGGAGCCTACTCAACAGCCATGAGCGCAATTAAAGCCCCTGATACGTTTAAGTGTCTTATCAGCATCAACGGTATATTCGATTTAGCGGAATATAAACGTACCTATTTGGTAACACACCCAATCACACATGAATTTTGGAACGATTTCATTAGCCTGAAGAACCAACCTGATAAATTTGCCTCTCCTTACCACCGCGCCGACGAAAATAATGTACCGGGTTTATATATTTTTGCGGACGACATTCATTCCCCATACAGTCAAAAACCAACGCGTCTGATGTATAAGCGCCTCAAAAAATTAAAAAGACGCGCAACCTATGTGGAAACGAAAGACGGCGGTATTGCACTCAATACAAAACGCTCAAGATTAAAAGCCTTAACCGCAATTAAAAAGTTCCTAGACGAGGAAATGCCTATTCAGGAAAGCGGCATTAAACTGCGTCCTGGAAGATGAACCTAAATGACGATTAGCGCATCAATCAACGGTTGCTCATACTTTTACTTAATCGTTATATTTTCTCTACTAACTAAACTTAAAGATGCCATTAGTAATCCATAGTAATATATTTATAGGAGTATCCTGTGGGGGGATTTAAGAAATCACTATTAATCGCCAGCGCTTTATTTTTCGCTCTGGCCCCGGGTTATGCAACAGACGAAATAATACCAGTAGAAGCCTTTTCAAACTTACCAAATCTCAGCCGCCCCAGGTTATCTCCCGATGGTAATCAGGTCGCCTATTTCGTTGATCTTCAAGGCCGCAGAGCTTTAATGATTCAACCCTTTGATGGGGAAGAGAGTCAAATTATCCCATCAGGTGAAAACACTAACCTGACCAGCTTCCGGTGGGCAAACAATCATACCATCGTTCTACAGTATGGCAGCACATGGAAACGTTTTGAGTTTAATACAAAAACTTCCGAAACCAGAGTAACTGCTTTCAATCTGAAAACGCGTGAATATACATGGCTCGGACAACCTAAACAGAGCCGCACCAGCAATGCTACGATTTACACATCACAAAACGAACGTATCGTAGATATGCTCCCACACGATCCCAAGTACATCCTAATGCAAATGGATTTTGAACTTGATGGCCGATCATCTGTCTACAAAGTGAACGTAAAAAATGGTCGCAAGCGTGAAATCATTCAAGATCGCCCTGGTATTCAACAGTGGTTCACGGATCAAAACTCGGAAGTCCGCCTTGGATTAGGGTATTATGATGATGAATTCCGCATTACCTTTAAAAACCATAAGGGCAACTGGGAAAGCCTAAACCAGGTTGATTGGTATAAAACATACGACATCGAAGGCTTTACCGCACAACCTAATGTTATTTATGTCAGCGGCCCATCTGAACACGGCACTGACGGATTATATACGCTAGACCTGAATTCAGGCAAAATTATTGATACTCTCTTTGAACATAAAGATGTTGATATGAGTAACATTGTAACCCATCCAGTCACCGGAGTAGTTATTGGCGTTGGTTACACTACAGATTTTTACCGGGTGAAGTTTTTCGATAAAACCATGGCAAAAATCCAGCGTAGCATTGCCAAAGTCTTAAAGAAGGATATTACCACCCTTACCCATGCGGCAAAAGAACAGGAACGCTATCTTTTCCTGTCTTCCAGTGATCAAAATCCTGGCACCTATTATCTTTATGATCGCGGACTAAAAGCTCTCAACGTCATAGCTCCTGTACGTGCTCATATTATTCCAGAGCAAATGGGCACCGTTAAAATGGTGAACATAACCGCTCGAGACTCCATAAATATTCCAAGCTTTCTTACTTTCCCAGCAGGTAAAGAAGACACCAAGAGTCTTCCGGCAATTATTTTACCTCATGGAGGCCCTTTCGGGGTCAGAGATGATGCACATTGGGACTATTGGGCCCAATTTTATGCCAGTCGCGGCTACATCGTATTGCAGCCCAATTTTCGTGGATCTGGAGGATATGGCCGGACACACCGCTACTCTGGTTTCAATCAGTGGGGCGGCAAAATGCAAGATGATCTAACAGATGCCACTAAATGGCTTATCAGTGAAGGCTACGCTGACCCTGAGCGTATTTGCATTGTTGGTGGATCTTATGGTGGTTATGCATCCCTCATGGGTCTGATTACCGAACCTGATCTATATAAATGTGCGATCTCTATTAATGGTGTAACCAATCTGCCGCGTATAAAACGTGATGACAAAAACAATAGTATTGGCGGTAGAAACTGGATTAAACGTATGGGCCTAGATGGCGTGGATGATGAACAGGTATCACCCTATCATAGGGCACAAGAAATCAAAGTTCCGGTCATGCTTATCTCTGCGGAGGATGATACGCGCGTTTCATATCGACAGTCGGGTCAAATGCATACTCGACTCAGAGAACTAGGTAAGGATTCCACTTATATCAAACTGGATGACGGTGGTCACAGCTTGGTCACGGCGAAAGCACGTCATACGCTCCTAACCGAAACAGAAAAATTTCTTCAAAAACACATCGGAAACTAATCTATTGTTTTTATATGCAATTAACTAAAGAGTTGCCGCTTTGGCGGCTGCTCATATTTTCCTATCTACAGATGAACAATAACCGCACACCAAGCCTTTGCGAACTAAAGTCTTACACTTTAGGAATAATGATGTATAACTCTTGTTGGGGGTAGAAGTCGCCAGATCTTCTACAAAATTGGGCATTCTTATTTTTCGGGGGAGAAATATGCTTAGATTTTTGTGCGTATTCACTGCACTTTTCTTCACAATATCCATGGAAGCAAGTGTACTTGCAAAAGACGAAATCATACCAGTTGAAGCTTTCTCAAAGCTTCCAAATATCAGTCAGCCAAAACTATCACCTAGCGGAACAAAGCTAGGTTTCTTTATCGACCTGAAAGGGAAAAGTGCCCTTTTTGTGCAAAATATTGACGGTGAGAACCCAAAGGTTATTCCGGCACCTGCAAATACCAGTATTGAGGCCTTCTACTGGAAAACCGACAATATCATGATTTTAACATCAGGCGGCACCAGTAAACGTGATGAATTTCGCACAAAGGTGCATGAAACACGGGTTCAATCATACAATCTAAAGAAAAACAAACTTCGTTGGCTTGCTAAACCGAAGAAAAACAAGCGAATGTCACAGAACGAGCGTATCGTGGATCTTCTTATTGATGATCCTGATCATGTGCTTCTGCAAATGGATTTTGAGCTTGATGGCGCTTCAACCGTTTACAAAGCAAATGTTCATTCTGGTAAATATCGCTCCGTTAAACCTGCACGTCAGGGTATTCAAAACTGGTTTACAGATTACAGTTCTGAAGTACGCCTAGGCACAGGTTTCTCAGGAGAAACATTTAACATTCGCTTTAAAAATACTAAAGGCGAATGGCGGGATCTTACGAACACTAGCTGGTATCAGAAATACACATTTGAAGGTTTCACAACAGATCCAAATATCATTTATGTAAGTGGCCAAACAGATCACGGTACTAATGGCCTTTTCACTCTTGATCTACAATCCGGTGAAATTGTGGAAAGACTGTTCACCCACGAAATGGTCGATATGGATTTTATTACTTTAAATCCTATCACGAACAAGCCAGCAGGCGTGACATACACAACTGATTTCCAGCACACGAAATATTTCGATAAAACACTATCAAAAATTCAGCGCAGTATTGCTAAGGCTCTTAAGAGCAAAAACGTTACATTGATCAGCTCTGCCCGCGACAGAGAGCTCTATATGTTTGTGCTCTCTAATGATACGGACCCTGGCAGTTATTATGTATATGACCGGGAAAATAAAAAACTGGGTTATTTCGCTTCAGCCAGAGATTTCATTGATCCGAAACAAATGGCTTCAGTATTATCTGTAAACGTCCCAACCCGGGATGATGATGCAGTACCTACATACATCACCGTACCAAATGGCATTGAAACACCGAAAAACATGCCAACGATTATCCTACCACACGGTGGTCCATACGGTGTCAGAGATGATGCACACTGGAATTACTGGACACAGTTTTATGCAAGCCGTGGATACTTGGTAGTTCAGCCTAATTTCCGTGGTTCCGGCGGTTATGGCGACCACCACTATGCCAAAGGCGTAAAACAGTGGGGTGGTTTGATGCAAGACGATGTTACTGACGCAACAAAGTGGGTTATTGATCAAGGTTATGCTGATCCTGAAAAAGTATGCATTGTTGGCTGGTCATATGGTGGCTACGCCTCACTTATGGGACCCATCAAGGAACCGGGTCTTTATAAATGTGCTATTTCCATCAACGGTGTTGCCAATCTACCTCGTCTCAAAGTAACTGACAAAAAAAGCGCTATTGGTGGTAGTGCCTGGATCAAACGAATGGGGCACGAGGACAAAAACGATAGGGACGTTTCCCCTTATCACCGTGCATCCGAGTTCAACGTTCCTGTGATGCTTATCGCAACAAAAGATGACGCTCGTGTTCCATATGAACATTCAGCTGATATGCATAAAGCACTGAAAAAGCAGGGTACAAAGAGCGAATATATCCTGTTCGAAGAAGGCGGGCATTCCATGTATACCTCTGACAACAGAAAGAAGATGTTGGAAGCAACAGAGAAGTTCCTGAAAGAACATCTTGGTAGCTAAGATATTTTGCGTATAGCCAAATAAAATTTAATGAGGCCAGCATGACAGTATTTTCACCGCATGAAGGAACATGTGTAAATTGCGAAAATACCATTACTGGCCTCTACTGCAATCAGTGTGGGCAAAAAGCCAATACCCAGCGACTTGAGATTAAGACACTTCTTGGTGGTGCTTTTAAAGCGCTTATGGAACTGGATTCCAAAGTATTCCGTACGATTAAAGAACTTACACTGAACCCCGGCCAAGTTGCTCTTAATTACATAGGCGGTGCGCGCGTTGCTTACCTGAACCCGGTGAAATACTGCATCACTATTTTTGCACTTATTCTGGCGATCATGCATCTCTCTGGCCAAATTGACCAAACTGTAGAGAAAGTAACCACAGCCAATCTGGCTTGGCAGGAACAATCAAAAGACTTAAATGATGCTGTTCTGAAGTATGCAAAAGCGCGGCAAAAAGCCACCGTTGAGGTTTACTCAGAGTATCTTCAGCCAATGCAATTGATACTGATCCCAATTGCAGCTCTTTTCCTGAGATTACTACACTATAGAAAACGCAGAAACTATGCCGAGATTGCCAGTTTTCTCTGCTATATCTTCGCGCATACGGCCCTGATTAATATTCCCATTCTTCTCGCTATGCTTCTTTTCGGCATGCTTTCTTATTTTAATTTGTGGGTTTATTCAGCGGTTCTGCTGTTCATGTTTGCGTATGGTTCAAAAATTTTCTTTAAGCTAACTTGGCCTGGCTTGTTGATCTCTCTGCTTTTATCCACAGCGGTATATTTTGCCTTAGCCGGTTTAACTATATCCGTTGCAGCAGAACTAAGGATGGCTGGTTATATATAAAAGCCGATGTACTGCTAGCCTCCAATATCAGCAATTGCTTCAGCAGCTGCCTTTATCTTTCTGGCCTGCTCCACATGCAGTTCTTCAATCATCTTACCGTCCAGCACCGCCACACCTTTGCCATCAGCCTTCGCTTTATCAAAGGCACTAATCATGCGTTCCGCAAAGGCAACTTCTTCAATGGATGGAGCAAAAACATTATTCGCCGTTTCAATCTGCGAAGGATGGATAAGGGTTTTACCGTCAAACCCCATTGCCTTCGCCTGTTCGCATTCAGCATGTAGCCCTTCAGTGTTTTTAAAATCATTATAAACACCATCCAGAATAGTAATATCTCGTGTACGTGCCGCGAGCATGGCAAGCCCAAGAGCTGTAATGACTGGCTCCCTTGATGGCGTATGGCTTGCCCCCAAATCTTTCACTAAATCATTGGTACCAATCACTACACACTTAAGCCGTTCTGACGCGCCCACAATTTCCTGTGCGTTCAAGAACCCAAGTGGTGTTTCCATCATGGCCCAAATCGCTGTATCCATATCGCCTTGAGCCAAAAGAGCACCAGCAATGGCTTTCACATCATTCGCGGTTTCAATCTTAGGCACTAAAATAGCATCCGGTTTAACAGATGCCGCGGCGACCAGATCATCTTGCCACCAATCAGTATTCAAGCCATTGATGCGAATGATACGCTCCCTATGGCCGTACTCACCAAATTTGATGGTGGCTACTGCCTGTTCTCGTGCTTCTTCCTTAGCGTCCGGGCTAACCGCATCTTCGAGATCAAAAATCACAGCGTCACAGGCCAGTGTTTTCGCTTTTTCAAGTGCACGTGCGTTACTGGCAGGCATAAATAGAACACTGCGGCGGGGACGGAAATCAGACACGGACATATCCTTCATAAGGGTAAACGAAAAAAGCCCGGGCATTGTACCCGGGCTTTCGCAATAATCCAGTACTGGATTATCTATTGCGGCAATTTACCAACCACACGAACGGTTTTTGTTTTGCTCATCAAGCCACTCTTTAAGCGGCGCGAAATACGCCACCACGGAAGAACCATTCATCTCACGTGTTCCTGTAAACACTTCAAGAGCATCAGGCCACGGTTTTGATGAACCTAGTTCCTGCATCGCCTTGAACTTTGCACCAACTTCCTTGTTGCCGTAGATGGAACAACGGTGCAGCGGTCCTTCCCAACCTGCATCTTCACAGGCTGTCTGGTGGAATTGGAACTGCAGAATATGCGCCAGGAAGTAACGTGTGTAAGATGTGTTATTCGGGATATGATATTTAGCACCCGGATCAAACGCATCAGCTGGGCGCTCATTCGGTGCTTTCACACCCTGGTATTTCTCACGCAGTTGCCACCAGGCATCATTGTAGCCTGCTGGTGTTACTTCACCAGAAAACACCTTCCAGCGCCACTGATCAACCATCAAACCAAACGGCAGAAATGCCACCTTTTCAAGCGCCTGCTTCATAAGAAGTGGAATATCTGCATCAGCCGAAGGCACTTCATCAATCAAGCCAATTGTTTTCAGATATTCGGGTGTAATGGAAAGCGCGATCATATCACCGATAGCTTCATGGAAACCACCGTGCGCACCGCCTTGATCAAGACCAGACTGATGTTTGTAAGCACGCTGGTAGATGTTATGGCCAACTTCATGGTGCATGGTTGCAAAATCTTCACCATTCACCTTCGTACACATCTTAATCCGGATATCATCCTTAGCATCCAGGTTCCATGCAGAAGCATGGCACTGCACTTCCCGGTCACGCGGTTTTACAAACAGTGAACGTTCCCAGAATGTATCCGGCAGTGGTTCAAAACCAAGCGACTGGAAGAAGTCGTCCGCCGCACCCGCCATTTTCCTCGCGTCATACCCATTGGCTACAAGGCGCTCAGTGAGATCAAAGGTTTTAGCGTCACCCTCAGGCTTCACCATATCATAGATATTACCCCAGCTCTGTGCCCACATATTGCCAAGCAGGTGCGCTGGAATAGCTTCAGTTTTTGAAACAACTTCATCGCCATAGTTTTCATTAAGCTTGGCCCGTACATGACAGTGAAGAGCATCATAAAGCGGCTTCACCTGTCCCCAAAGACGGTCAGCTTCACCGGCGAAATCTTCCATTTCATACTGGCCGCGCCACATGCCGCCAATATCATCAAAGCCCATTTCAACGGCGCCTTCGTTTGCAATTTCCACCATGCGCGCATATTGATCTTTCATCGGCCCAGAAACTTCACGCCAGCCATCCCATGCTTCAAGAAGCTTGGCAGGATCACGTTCTTTTGCGAGCACATCAGAAGCATCACCAAGTGTAGCTTCTTTACCGTCCAGCGTAAGCTTACCCGTTGCATATGTTGCCCCAAGGTTTGCTTTGATGGTCGCAAGCTCTGCAGTGCGCTCTTTATTCTGGGGAGCTGGCAGATCAAGAAGGAACTTCAACTTGTTAAACTTCCGGCGTAGTTCAGCAGGCATTTCAACATCATTGAAGCGCTTTGCCTTTGTAGCCAGATCAACGGTAAGAAGCGTGAATTTTTCATCAGCACTTGCAGCCAGTTGGTTTGTATCTGTGGTTACGAAATTTGCTTGTACCCAAAGAGCGCGGCCATAGGCCAAACCTTCAGCATCCAGCTGTTTTTCCGCATCCAAGATAAAAGCCTGAGCTTCCGCAAGCGTTGGCGCTTCTACTTTCGCAATTCGGGTATCAGCAGCATTATCAAAACATGCTGCCAGCATCAGTGATGCAGCCGTTAACACCGCAACTTTGGATAATCCGGATTTCATATTCCTCATATCAAGCCCCTCCTGATAGATATTGTTATATTTTTCACCTATCCGGTCTGACAAATCCGGCCATCACTGTCAACTGAACATAACTTAAGACAGTCAAGCAAAGTTAAACCGAAGTAAAATACAGCTTTATTTTCAACATAATTTAGTAAAGTATATGCATAGGGGTAATAAGAAGGTGCTGCTATGTCATATATGCCAGATACCGTTCAGAGTTTTGGAAGTAATTTAGAAATCAATCCCACCATCAAGGCCTTACTGGAAGGTCTGGCAAACGTTTCCGGCATAACCTATCTGAAAGCAGTTTCTAAAAGCATATGTGATGCGCTTGGCGCTGATATTGCGCTTGTTGGGCAATTAAGCGAAGACCGGCAAAGCATGCAAACCATCGCTATGTACCGTTTTGGTGAACATGTTGATGATCTTCAATATGGTCTCAGAGGAACACCGTGCGCAGAAACAGTCACCAGCGATTACTGCATATACCGTAAAGGTGTTCAGCATGAATTCCCCGATGATCAGGATTTAGTGGACGATGCTATTGAAGGGTATATCGGCTATCCGCTTATCGATGAAAACGGCAAAACAATAGGGGCTATCATCGCTCTCAGCCAGCAGCCTATTGAAGTAGATAGCCTGATCATGGATTTCGCACGCATTGCCGCCGCCAGAACGAGAGCAGAATTGCAGCATTATATCTTGCAGAAAAAACTACAGGATACATTGAGCGATTCCCTAATCCTGAACTATACAAAATCTATGTTTATGGCGAATATCAGCCACGAAATGCATAATCCGCTTGCCTCCATGATTGGATATGCGGCCCTTATCAGGGACGGTCAGGTAGACCCAAAAGAAGTCAGGGATTTTGCCAATAGCATATGTACTATTGGTGAAACACTGCAAGCGCTTGTCAGCGATATTATCTCTCTCTCCTCGCTGGAGCTTTGGGGTAATTCAATTGCCAAAGAAACTTTTGATTTAACGGATACTGCAATTGCGGGCAAACGCATGCAGATGCAGCAAGCCGCTAGCAAAAATCTTAAAATACTCCCTATTAAACAAACAGAACCTATTTATGTCGTTGGTGACATAACCCTCACCAAGAAGGCACTTTTGAATGTGCTTATCAATGCTGTGAAATATACCGAGAACGGTGAGATTGAAATCAGCATTTCCAAAACTGAAGATGGCGCTGAAATTGCTATAACAGATACTGGCATTGGGATGTCTGTGGAAAAGATATCCGCAATAACCAAGCCAATGAAAGATATCGGAAGTACATACGAATTCCATCAAAATGGTGCTGGTTTAGGTGTTCCGCTCTCTATTATGATGATGGAAAAACAAGGTGGCCAACTTTCTATCGAGAGCGCAGAAGGCAAAGGTACAACTGTGCGCTTACATTTCCCTAAAGAACTTCTATCAGACAAAGAAGGCGACTTTATCTAAAGTCGCCTTCCTTTGAGTTCTAATTGTCAGCGCAACTTATTCAGCAGAAATAAGGCCTTGGTTCACAAGGGATTCTGCAATCTGTACAGCATTCAGTGCTGCACCCTTACGCAGGTTATCTGAAACCACCCAGATATTGAGGCCATTCTCAACTGTTTTATCTTCGCGGATGCGTGAAATGTATGTTGCAAAATCACCCACACATTCTGTTGGTGTTGTATAACCACCATCTTCGCGCTTATCTACAACTAGGCAGCCTGGAGCCTCACGGAGGATTTCACGCGCTTCAGTATGGCTGATTGGCTTTTCAAATTCGATGTTTACAGCTTCTGAGTGGCCAATGAACACAGGCACACGCACACATGTAGCTGTTAGCTCAATATCCGCATCAAGCATCTTGTGTGTTTCCGCGACCATCTTCCACTCTTCTTTCGTAGAGCCATCATCCATAAATACATCAATGTGCGGGATAACGTTGAAAGCGATCTGCTTCGGGTACACTTCATTTACGATCGGATCATTTACAAACACAGCACGTGTCTGGTTGAAGAGCTCATCCATCGCAGCGTTACCGGAACCGGAAACAGACTGGTATGTAGAAACAACCACGCGCTTGATTTTCGCGGCGTCATGAAGCGGCTTCAGCGCCACAAGCATCTGTGCAGTTGAACAGTTTGGGTTCGCAATGATGTTTTTCTTAGAAAAACCTTCAAGCGCCTTTGCGTTCACCTCTGGCACCACAAGCGGCACGTCAGGGTCCATACGGTAAAGGGATGAGTTATCAATCACCACACAGCCGGCTTCTGCAAACTTTGGCGCGAACTCTTTTGAAACACCTGAACCCGCTGCAAAGAATGCGATATCAACACCTTTTGGATCAAAGGTATCAAGCGCTACGATATCGAGATCTTTATCACCGTAACCCACCTGTTGACCGATGGATTTTCGGGATGCAATCGCGATAACTTCCTTAGCTGTGAAATCACGCTCAGCTAGAATATTAAGTACTTCACGACCGACATTACCAGTCGCACCTACAACAGCGACACGAAAACCCATTATACTCTCCTGTGGGTAAAAAATTTTGAGGCTCCTTAATGACGGGAGCCCCCTTAATGGTCAAACACTAATGCATAGTGTGGTGAATCAATTTTTCTTGTTCCAGTATGTTAGCCAAGCGCTTTGAGGATACCGTCCCCCATGCCCTCAGTATTCACTTCAGTCATACCCTCTGACATCAGGTCCCCCGTTCTAAGGCCTTGAGCAAGTGCCTCAGATACTGCAGCTTCAACCTTGTCCGCTGCATCGCCCATATTAAGGCTGTAGCGAAGCGCCATAGCGAAGCTGAGAATAGCCGCAATTGGGTTCGCAATACCCTGGCCTGCAATATCGGGCGCGGAACCATGAACCGGTTCATAAAGCCCCGGTCCGCCATCACCAAGTGAAGCAGAAGGCAGCATACCAAGCGAACCCGTCAGCATGGCCGCTGCATCAGAAAGAATATCCCCAAACAAATTATCGGTAAGGATTACATCAAACTGCTTTGGGGCCTTCACAAGTTGCATAGCACAGTTATCTGCAAGGATATGTTCAAGCTTCACATCAGAATATTCTTCCGCATGAAGTTTGGTTACTTCTTCTCTCCACAAGAGGCCAGCTTCCATCACATTGGCTTTTTCAGCACTGTGCACACGCCCGCCACGCTTGCGCGCCATATCAAAGGCTACGCGGGAAATTCGGATAATTTCAGCATCCGTATAGCGCTGGGTATTAATGCCAATACGGCCACCACCCGGTAATTCTTCAATACCGCGTGGTTCACCAAAATAAACGCCACCAGCAAGTTCCCGAACAAACAGAATATCAAGGCCTGCAACAAGATCACGCTTTAGGCTTGATGCATCCGCAAGCGCATCAAAGCACATGGCCGGGCGCAGGTTTGCAAACAAATCAAGGTCTTTACGGAGGCGTAACAACCCGGCTTCCGGGCGTTTATCATAATCGGTTTTGCCGTCCCACTTCGGGCCACCAACACAGCCCATGACAATCGCGTCTGATGCTTTTGCTTTTGCGAGTGTCTCATCTGAAAGCGGCACACCCTCCGCATCATATGCGCAGCCACCAATAAGACCTTCATCTACATTGAAAATAACACCGTAAGCGCCTTCAACCCACGCCATCACGCGGCGAACCTGTGCCATAATTTCTGGGCCGATGCCGTCACCCGGCAAAAGCATAATATTATGTGTTGTCATAATGAATTAAATCCCTTGCCGCTTATGCCCGATAGAGCCACGGTGTCATGTGTTTTTGTTTTTCTTCAAACGCAGAAATTGCCGCTGATGCCTGAAGCGTTTGTCCAATACTATCAAGGCCATTCAGCAGCATATGTTTATGTGCCGCATTATAATCAAACTCATATTTGCTGTTGCCAACTTCTACAGTTTGATCTTCAAGGTTCACCGTAATATCCTGCCCACCTTCGGCAGCCATAGCAATCGCATCCACCTCGGCCTGAGGCAGCGCCACTGTAAGGATACCGTTTTTCACACAGTTACCCGCGAAAATATCAGCAAAACTTGGTGCTATAATACAGCGGAAACCAAGTTCGGCGATCGCCCACGGTGCATGCTCGCGGCTTGAACCACAGCCAAAGTTATCACCGGTTACAAGGATTTTCGCTCCTTTATAACGGTCACTGTCAAAAACATTATCCCCAACACGGTTACCCACCGCATCAAAACGAACCGTTTCAAATGCGTGTTCACCAAACCCTGTGCGTTTGATTGATTTCAGATGCTTCGCCGGAATAATGATGTCTGTATCAACATTCGCCCGCATATAAGGGGTTGCGATTGAGGTTACTTGCGTAAATTTTTCCATCTCTCTTCCCCTGCCTTAAAAATCACGAACATCAACAAAATGGCCAGCGATCGCTGCAGCCGCAGCCATTGCTGGGCTTACAAGATGCGTGCGAGCACCAGGCCCCTGCCGCCCCACAAAATTCCGGTTACTTGTGGAAGCAACATGCTCACCCGCACCAGCTTTATCCGGGTTCATAGCAAGGCACATAGAACACCCTGGCTCCCGCCATTCAAAGCCGGCGTCAATGAGGATTTTATCAAGCCCTTCAGCCTCTGCTTGCTCTTTCACTAAGCCCGATCCCGGCACAACAATCGCTTCAATAATCCGGTCGGCAATCTTTCTACCCTTGGCGATTTCCGCGACGGCGCGAATATCTTCAATGCGGCTATTAGTGCATGAACCCACAAACACGCGGTCTACCGGGATATCAGTGATCGCCTGCCCTTGTTCGAGCCCCATATATTTCAGTGCAGCTTCAAGGGATGCGCTTTTATGATCATCCTGAATATCCGATGCTTCTGGCACAAAGCCAGTAACTGGTGCCACATCCTCCGGGCTTGTGCCCCATGTTACCTGCGGTACAATATCATCGCCGTTCAATACGACCTCCGTATCAAACGAAGCGCCTTCATCAGAGCCCAGCGTTTTCCAGAAACTAACGGCGGCATCCCACTGCCCTGCCTTTGGGGACTTTGGCTTGCCGCGCAAGTATTCAAATGTTTTCTCATCAGGCGCCACAAGGCCCGCGCGCGCTCCTGCTTCAATCGACATATTACAGAGCGTCATTCGCCCTTCCATCGAAAGCCCTTCAATAACCGAACCTGCATATTCAATAACATAACCTGTGCCGCCGCCAGTGCCGATCTTGCCAATAATTGCAAGCGCCACATCTTTGGCTGTGCAGCCAACAGGCAAGGTACCATTTACCGTTACCCGCATGTTCTGAGATTTCTTCAGAACCAGTGTTTGGGTTGCCATAACATGCTCAACCTCACTGGTACCAATCCCGAATGCAAGCGCACCAAAAGCACCGTGGGTGGAGGTATGACTATCACCGCACACCAGTGTTACACCGGGCTGGGTAAAGCCTTGCTCCGGGCCGATCACGTGAACAATGCCCTGCCGCACATCATCTATAGCAATATACTCAAGCCCGAACTCTTTCACATTCGCTTCAAGGGCTGTTAGCTGTGCCGTAGACATCGGATCAGGGTTCGGAAGATGCCTGTTTTTCGTGGGCACGTTATGATCCGGCACGGCGATAATACTATCGGGCCTATGGATTTTACGTCCAGCGGCGCGAAGCCCGTCAAAAGCCTGTGGGCTTGTTACTTCATGCACCAGATGCCTGTCGATATAAAGGAGAGCCACACCACCTTCACGCTCTTCAACAACATGGTGTTCCCAAATCTTATCATACATCGTTTGTGGCATGGTACCTGACATGAAAATGCTCCGCTCATCGCCGATTAAATCACATATCCCGCCTTTGGCCTGATTGGCCCAATGATATCAGATAATAAAAAACGGGAGCAGGAAATTAATCCTGCCCCCGTTCTTTAATCTCGCCTCCAACACTAAGCAACTTAATAATAGCTTAAATGCTGAATTTTGAAATATTATTTCAAAGACTTATTTTTTCATCCAGTCTTTGCGCTCAGCGATACGAGCAGCCTTACCAGTACGGCCACGTAGGTAGTAAAGCTTCGCACGACGTACTTTACCGCGACGCACAACAGTGATGTTGTCTACAGCTGGACCATAAAGTGGGAATACACGCTCAACGCCTTCGCCGTAAGAAAGTTTGCGAACTGTGAAGTTAGAGCTGATGCCCTTGTTAGCACGTGCGATACATACACCTTCAAACGCCTGTAGACGCTCACGGCTACCCTCGCGAACTTTAACGTCTACGCGAAGTGTATCACCAGCACCAAATGTTGGGATTTCTTTACCTTCAGTAAGTTTAGCAATCTGTTCTTGCTCTAGTTTTTCAATAATATTCACGATATTATTCCTTTTCTTCTTTTTCCCGTACATAGGTCGACCAGAGATCCGGCCGGCGTATACGAGTCAACTCTTCCGCTTTTTCGCGGCGCCATTCAGCGACTTTTTTATGGTGCCCGCTTGTTAGCACCTCCGGAATTTCTTTACCCTCCCAAACCTGTGGTCTGGTATATTGAGGGTATTCAAGAAGCCCCGATGTAAAACTCTCTTCATCCAGTGTGCTCATTTTCCCCATCACACCGGGGATAAGCCGCACAACAGAATCCAGCATCACGATCGCTGCTGGCTCACCGCCTGACAGCACAAAATCACCAACGCTGATTTCTTCAACCCCGCGCGCCTCAAGAACACGTTCATCAACGCCTTCGAAGCGTCCACACAGGATTGTAACACCGCCTGCTTCTTGCCATCGCTGCGCTTCAGATTGATCAAATCTTTTCCCGCGCGGGCTCATATAAACAAGCGGCCATTCTGGTTTCGCCTCAGCTCTCGCTGCATCAATGGCTTTCCCCAGAATATCAGCACGCATAACCATCCCCGGACCACCGCCCGCAGGGGTATCGTCAACTGAGCGGTGCTTATCGCTTGAAAAATCGCGGATGTCCAGTGTTTTCAGCGCCCACTTACCATCCCTTAACCCTTTCCCCGCAAGGGACTGACCAAGGGTGCCCGGAAACATCTCCGGAAACAGGGTTAAAAGCTGCGCTGTAAACTGTGGTTCCATCAGTTTTGCTCTCCAGCGGCATCATCCGTATCTCTTTCTGATACTTGGCTTTTTTGCCACTCTGAGAAAGCAATTTCCACACGACCAGCTTTAATATCCACCACTGGCACAAGTGCTTTACGGAATGGGATAAAGACGCTGCGTCCGAGGCCTTTTACTGGCGCGTTGAGGATAAGTTCTAAAAGATCTTCAGCACCAAAATTTTCAACAGACTTCACGAATCCAATTTCACTGCCTGATTCATCCACGGCCGTTAACGCGATCAGATCAGCCAGATAAAACTCATCATCTTCTTCAGCGGAAAATGTATCACGCGGTATATAAAGGCGTTTACCCTTCAGCTTCAGTGCATCTTCAGGGTTAGTAACGCCTTCCACACGCGCAACATAACCATCTTTACTCGCACGCACTTTCTTAAGCGCCACTTTAGAACCACCTGCGCCAATATGAATATCAGAATAAGAGAAAATGGCCTCAGGCTGCTCTGTGAACGATTTCAGCTTCACATCACCGCGCACACCATGGGAGCCAGCGAAAGCACCAATACAAATCCAACCGCCTTCAATACCGGCTTGTTCAAGATCTTTTTTCGGGCGTATGGTCATTTTCTTTTATCCTGAAACAGAAAAGGCGCGAGCAAAAGCCCGCGCCAATTCCATAAGAAATGCTTATTCAGCAGCAGCTTCTTCTGCAGCTTCCGCAGCAGCGGCTGCAGCAGCTTCAGCTTTTTCTTTACGCTCTTCGATACGCTCTAGAGCTTTTTGACCAGGCTTCGCTTTGTTAGGGTTATTGCGAACGCGTTTGTCAGCAACAATACCAGCAGCTTCAAGGAAGCGTAGTACACGGTCAGAAGGCTTCGCGCCTTTACCCATCCACTCTTTGATGCGGTCTTCGATAAGAATTACGCGGTTTTCGTCGTCTTTAGCGAGCATTGGGTTGTATGCGCCAACTTTCTCGATGAAGCGACCATCACGAGGCATGCGGCTGTCAGCTACTACGATACGGTAGTAAGGACGTTTTTTTGCGCCACCACGTGCGAGACGAATTGCTAGTGCCATTTTAGTTTCCTTTCAGAATCCCAAACCAATATGGGATTATTCTCAAGTTTAGTTTTGCTCAATATCCGGTTCGCCTTATCCCTTCAAAATGAAACCATTTTAAAGGGGGCTCGCGCAAATTACTTGAGCAGTTTATCGAACCCAGGAGGAAGACCGCCGCCCGGCAAGCCACCGCCGCCAAGCATTCCGCCCATTCCACCAGGTAATCCAGGCATCCGGCCACCTTTGCCCATTTTGGACATTTTCTTCATCATCTTGGCCATTTGCATGTGCATTTTCAGGAGCTTATTCACCTCAGGCACACCAACACCCGCACCAGCGGCAATACGCTTTTTGCGAGATGCATTGATAAGCTGTGGTTTCTTGCGCTCCGTCTTCGTCATGGAGCAGATGATTGCTTCCTGACGTTTGAACACTTTATCGTCCACACCAGATTGGTTAAGCGCGCTCTTCATCTTGCCAATACCTGGCAACATATTAAGAACACCCTTCATACCGCCCAGCTTGGACATTTGCTGAAGCTGTGTTCTGAGATCATCAAGATCGAATTCGCCTTTGGCCATTTTCTTGGCCATTTTTTCAGCGTCTTCCTGCTCAATGGTTTCAGCAGCTTTTTCAACAAGACTTACAACGTCACCCATGCCGAGAATACGGCTGGCAACACGCTCAGGGTGGAAATCTTCCAGCGCATCCATTTTCTCGCCAGTACCCGCAAGCTTGATCGGCTTACCAGTAACTGCGCGCATGGAAAGCGCAGCACCACCGCGACCGTCACCGTCCATACGGGTGAGAGCCACACCAGTGATACCTACTTGAGCATCAAATTCTTTCGCGACATTAACCGCGTCCTGACCAGTTAAACTGTCGGCAACAAGAAGTGTTTCAAGCGGCTGCGTTGTATCGCGCACTGCTACCACTTCTGCCATCAGGCTTTGGTCAACGTGAAGACGGCCTGCCGTATCAAGCATAACAACATCAAAACCCTGCAACTTGGCAGAATCCATAGCGCGTTTTGCGATATCAACAGGCATCTGCCCAGTGATGATTGGCAGCGTTTTTACACCAATCTGTTCACCGAGCACTTTTAGCTGCTCTTGTGCAGCCGGACGGCGTACATCAAGCGACGCCATCAATACTTTTTTCTTATCTTTTTCTGTCAGGCGTTTGGCGATTTTCGCTGTTGTGGTTGTTTTACCAGACCCCTGCAAACCCACCATAAGGATCGCAACAGGCGGGACACCTGCAGTATTGATCGTGCTGGCTTCAGAACCAAGCATACCAACAAGTTCATCGTTAACGATCTTAACAACCTGCTGGCCCGGTGTAACCGACTTAAGAACTTCCTGGCCAACCGCTTTTTCAGTAACTTTTTTGATAAAGTCTTTAACAACCGGGAGCGCAACATCTGCTTCAAGAAGTGCTACACGCACTTCGCGCATCGCTGCAGAGACATCTGATTCCTTCAGCGCACCACGACGCGTCAGGCCATCAAAAATGCCACTCAACCGATCGGACAAACTATCAAACATACTCTCTTCACCTTCGTAAAAAGCGGTTCAAATTCAAAGCATTACAGGTAACATTCAAACCAAAGACCAATGGCACCAGTGGGCGAAACTCGCTGACTGGTGGGTATCACTGGGTAGGCCTCAGTAGACACTCTCTAGCTATGTTGTGCTGTAAAAGCAGGCATTCGTTAAGCTTTTAAGGCATGAGAGTCAAGGAAAAAGGGCTGTTTTAAAGGTTTCAAGCTTTCACCGAAACCAGCCTGTTAATAGCTTCAGCAAGCTTGCGTTCCTTAATCGGCTTTCCAACCACTGCAGCGGCCCCTATTCGCAGATAACTCGCTCTATCATCAGGGCCAGCGTTGGCCGTTAATGCAATGATAGGAACATCTGCTTTTGCCTTTTCCATTCCCTGTACAGCGTGAATTACCTGCGCACCATCCATGCGCGGCATTCTGATATCCATAAGAATAAAATCATACGGCGGGTTGGCTTCAATTTTCTCAAGGGCAATCTGACCATCATCAGCAAACTCAAGTTGCCACGCATGCTTTGCCAAAAGTTTTTCAATCAGCATCTGATTGATGGAAACATCTTCAGCAATAAGAACCCGGAGTGGCGCTTTGGATATAGAGGGCAGTACTTCCGTCTGCACTGCGGATTTAGTAGCTTCCTGTTCGTCAGACAATTTAAACTTAGCAGTGAAGGTGAATGTTGCTCCTTCACCCGGGATAGCTTCCGCTACCACATCACCGTCCATTAAACGCGCCAGTTCACGGCTGATAGGAAGCCCTAGCCCAGTGCCGCCTGTTGATGTTGTTGAGGTATCATCAATCTGCCCAAACCGCTGAAACAGCTTTTCAGCTTCCTCCGCGTGGAACCCTACACCTTGATCTTTTACACTGCATGAAACATGGGCGAAATCACCTTCGACAGTCAGTTGAGTACTGACAACAACCGAGCCTTCATCCGTAAATTTAATCGCATTATCAATCAGGTTAAAAAGAACCTGTCCAACCCTAACTGGGTCACCTTCCAGAAATGTTTTGCGGGGGCCGGTAAGCCTTTTGATAATAAGAACATTTTTCTTGTTCTGCGCTTTGGGTAATAACAGCCCCTTCACCTGCTGAAGAATAACCTCAAGATCAAAGCTTCTGGTTCTGAACTCAAATTTGCCTGCTTCGATTTTTGCGATATCCAGAAGGTCATTGATAATAACCAGCAAGCTCCGCGCGCTGAACTGTGCTGCGCTTACAGTTTCTTCCTGTTCTTTTGTTAAAGCAGTTGTTTCAAGAACATCAAGCATACCTAATACGCCAGTAAGCGGTGTCCGAAGTTCATGCGTAGTGTTGGCCAAAAATGCATCCTTGGCGATATTGGCCCTACGTGCTTCCTCCACAGCTTTTTCCGCGTCGGCTCGTTTACGCTCCACAAGCTTATTCGCTTCTTCAAGCCGCGCTGCTTTATCAGCATTTTCAAGCGCCAACTCTTCGGCGCTATAGAGAGCCTTATACCGCACCATAAAGCCCATAATGCTTACGACTGTCGTACCAAACAGCAGGAAGGCAAAGTGGCCCACAAGCGGGCCACCAAGTTGCAACATTACATAGATATAAAGCCCGGCTGTAAGCGCTAAAAACCCTAAGAAAATCCGCACAGAAAGCGTAGCCATGCATATAACAAACATGATCAGTGCATTATTGGTAAGCTGAAGAATATCCCCTGACAGGTAAACATGCAGGTAAACGGCTACACTTCCCAAAATTCCTGTTGGAATAAAAGCATACCGACACTGTTTTGGGGTAAGAACACCTCGAAGAACAGCTATACGAATGATCACAGAAACAATCGCTGTTGCAAGTGAACTGGATATCAACGGGATTAATATATCACGGGGAACAAAGAAGAGATGTGCCACACTGATAACCAGATAATAAAAGGCACCAATAGAAAGAATACGGCTTAATTGCTGCACATAGAGACGATCAAGCGCCTCTTGTATCCTATCGTTCGCCTTGAAGTAACGATCCAGCATGCTAGCCCACTCAAATTCCTCACCGGAGCATAGCCTAGACCAAACCCTTTGATCCCGCAAAAGAAAAAGGGGCCAAAGCCCCTTAGAATAAGTAACGGCTATTTACTGTTGATATAATTTTCAACACGCGCTTCCAGAACGGTAAGCGGTAATGATCCGCCTTTCAGCACAAGATCGTGGAATTCGCGAATATCAAACTTATCACCCATCTTTTCACGGGCATTATCACGCATCTCCAGAATGGAAAGCTGTCCAACTTTATAAGCTGTCGCCTGCCCTGGCCAAACAATATAGCGCTCGATTTCTGTCACAACATCACTCATGGCCATACCGGTATTAGAAGCCATATAATCAATCGCTTCTTCACGGGTCCATTTCTTTGCGTGCATACCTGTATCCACCACAAGACGCACAGCCCGGAACAATTCAGATTGAAGCGCACCAATACGGTCAAAATTAGTTTTCAGGAAGCCCATCTCTGCCGCCACACGTTCGGAATATAGCGCCCAACCTTCAATATAAGCCGTGTAACCGAGGAACTTACGGAACATTGGCAGGCCTTCCTGCTCCTGCTGCAAAGCAATCTGATAGTGATGGCCTGGCACAGCTTCATGGTATGTCAAGGCGCGCATACCAAATTTTGGTGTGCCTTTAATATCATAGAGGTTCGCATAAAAACGACCAGGACGACTGCCATCTAGAGCCGGGCTGTTATAATAGCCGCCTGGTGCACCTTGTTCGAGGAACACCGGCACTCGCACAACCTCAACCGGCGCTTTAGGCTTCAGATTAAACTGATCGGAAATACCAGCCGCGATTTCATCAACCATCGCAGTATAATCTTTAAGAATTTGTGCACGGCCCTCATCCGTATCAGGATAATAATGGCGTTCTTCTGCAGCAAAACCGTTAATTAAATCAGCGAATGACTTTGATGTATCATAGCCTTCCGCCTCAAACAGCGTAAGCATCTCAGCTTGAATACGGGCCACTTCGCTCAAACCAAGGTTATGAATTTCCTCAGCTGTCATATCTGTTGTTGTATAATGCTCCAGCTGGATTTGATAGTAAGCAGCCCCGTCTGGAAGCTTCCAAGCACCTGCATCATTGTTTGAGCGCGCCTTTAGGCCTGCGAGATAGGCCTTCAGCTCACCCCAGATTGTATACACATGCAATTCAACAGCCTTTGCTGCTTCCTGAAGCAGGCGTAATTTGTCTACATCACTAATGCCTTCAATATTTTCGACATTGTTTTTAAAGGAAACATAAAAAGCGTTTTCTTTTGGTTGCCCGGAAATGAAACCTTCAACTTGCTTTTCTGCTTTTTCAATAATGAAGGTTGGCGGGATGATACCCAGCTTTTCGCGAAGCCGGAGCTGTTCCATTATCTGATTAAACTGGCCCCTGAGTGAGTTAAGACGTGCGATATAATAATCAGCGTCTTCAACGGTGGTAACAGCATGCGTTCCTGTAAGGAAACCAGCAATATTATTGTGCCAACCGTATAGCTGCGTAATTGGGTAATTATGGAACATATATGGAGATTCTTTGATGTCCTGTTCCATGGAATGCACCATAAGGGCCTTATTCAATTTTTGCTCTTCAGTGAGCGAAGCATCATCAAAAGCTTTTAGTTCTTGGAGCAACTTTTTGGTGCGCTCAAGGTCAGCCTTCTGTTTAGCCACAGAAAGATCATCAAGGCGGCCATTATGTTCTGTAATGCCCTGCTCTGCTAGAATACGTAGGCTTGAAAGCGTTTCCGGGCTTTCTTTCACCTCATCCCAGAATACTTTTTCCTGAAATTCTTCCAGCGACAGTTTTTCTGCTTTTTCTGCCGGCGCTTCAGAACATGCTGCCAGCAAAATACTACCGGCTACCGCAAAAGCGCTTAACCCTTTAGAAACATACGAGCCCATATGTGCTTCCTCCCTACTCTATTTTGAGAGAGCATACCTAGCGCCCAGCCGTTCGCAAGTCATACTTCCCAGAACAAAGACCAATTAAACCTTTTCCAAACTGAACTTCATGGGTAATGATGGGCGCTAATCAGGCGGGGGCCTGCAATCGGGGAGGACTGTATGACGGAGCTTGCTGCAAGCAAACCGCAAGGCAAAGCGCTATATCAGAAAATTGGGCTGCTTTTAGGGCCACTTTTATTCGGCCTAATTCTGTTATTACCTGTGCCAGAAGGCCTATCACCTGAAGCATGGAAAACTGTAGCTGTTGCTCTGTTCCTAGCTACTTGGTGGGCTACTGAAGCTATCCCTGTACCTGCAACAAGTCTCTTGCCGCTCGTGCTGCTGCCACTGCTCGGTATTACAGATTCAAAGGGCGCATCTCTACCCTATTCGAGCCCTGTAATTTACCTTCTTCTGGGCGGTTTTATCGCAGCTATGGCCATGCAAAAATGGAATTTGCACCGCCGGATCGCCCTTAATATTCTTGCTCGTGTTGGTGATCATCCCTATGCGCTTATCGGCGGCTTTATGGCTGCCTGTGCCCTTCTCTCTATGTGGATATCGAACACAGCCACAACATTGATGATTATCCCGATCGCCATCACCGTGGCTTCCACCATTCTCGGCGAGCAAGCTAAAGGCCACCGCTTCACGATCGCGCTTCTGATTGGCTGTGCGTGGTCAGCATCTATCGGCGGGCTGGGTACCTATATAGGCACACCACCAAATCTGTTCGTAAAAGGCTTTATTGAAGAAAGCACGGGCAGAGAGATTCTATTCTATGAGTGGATGATGATCGGAGTTCCCATTGTACTGGTGATGGTCCCACTGGCATGGCTAGTTCTCACGCGTATCTGTTTCCCTTTTGAGGCGCGTCTTGCGAAAGGCGGATCAAGCGTTATTCAAGAAGAACTAGCGAAACTCGGCATGCTCACCACACCGGAAAAACGTGTTGCCATTGCCATGACAACACTCGCTCTTGCTTGGAGTTTCCGTCAGGTTTATACCGACTGGGAATGGCTCACAGAGCTAATGCCGTTTGTTGCAAAAATCAAAGATATGCATATCGCAGTAGCGGCGGGCCTTACCATGTTTATCATCCCAGCTGACACTGACAAAAAGCAAGGCAATCTGCTGGATTGGGAAAGCGCAGCTACCCTACCTTGGGGTGTAATTCTCCTGTTTGGTGGTGGTCTCAGCATTGCGGCAGCCATTAAAGCAACAGGCCTAGCACTATGGCTCGGCGAAGCTATGAGTGGTCTTGCAACAGCTCACTTATTCCTGATTATTCTTGCAATTGTCGCGCTGATTACATTCCTGACAGAACTTACAAGCAACACTGCAACAACGGCAGCACTTGTACCTGTTCTTGGGGCCTTGGCTACCACCGCTAATATTGACCCAATCATGCTGGCAGCGCCTGCTGCGATGGCTGCAAGCTGTGCCTTTATGCTACCAGTAGCAACCGGGCCAAATGCGGTAATTTTCTCAACTGGGGAAGTAAAAGTACCGCAAATGATGCGAGCAGGCTTATGGCTGAACGTACTGGGGACTTTTGCTGTATCCAGTATTTGTTATTTCCTGTTGCCGCTAATTTTCTAGCCAGATATCAGCATCTGCTTTAACGAAATCATGGGCCAATAGTTCGCTATTGGCCTTTTCATATTTGGCTAGAAATTTCACACGCTCTTCATCTGTGAATCCAAAGGAAGTTTCTTCCTTCATAAAGGAGCGTACCCGGTCCTTTTCAATCGGATTAATTGGTAATTCGTACAAACACTCTTCAGCGGTTAAAGCGCGCTTCTTTTCAAATTTTCGGTAAACAAACTGTTTCCGGTCATCACTAACGGTGAGCAACTCAGCCTTGTTAAGAGCAAGGGCCAATTTCAGCGCTTCAACACTCTGGCGTCCATTACCTTTTGGCAAACGACCTGGCGTCTCAAGCACATCTTTCAGTCCAACCATCTCTATGAGCTTGCCGGCGAAATCTTCGTCTTGCAAATCTTCGAGTACATAAAATTCACTATTTTTCAGACCAGCTTTTTCAAACGCTTTTGTAAATCGCCGCCAATCAAGATCAGCCGTTGGTACTTTTTTCACAAAATCCCGAAAGCTCATATCCATCCCCCGTGACACACGGAAGGCATAGACTGATTCTATAAATTTATCCTGCCGCCTTAACATCAGGCGCGGCTGCACATCAAAACGCGGTGAAAATTCAGCAACCTTCTTCGCAAATACATCCACAGTCGGGTAAGCACGCATACTGCGGATACCCGGCATAATACCCGGCAAACCTTCTTCGCTCACTATCACACTGTTACCGCCGAGCGCATCAAGGCCATCCACAATTAGTCCTGTCTTCTTCGGTCTCCACCAACGAGAAGCATAAAACCTTCGCATATCAAGGTTTTCATGGGCACACATATCAGCACGCAGAACCAGCGAGACTCCGTTTTCTTCCAGTTTTTCACGCTGGATTTTCAGCAACCTTTGCAGTGTTGTTGTGCCTGTTCTGTGCAAGCCCATATGGATGTATAGTGATTTCATGGCCCCGTTTTAGCGGGGGGCATAAGCTTTTGTCCATGCCTCGCTTAGTATTTTTTAATATAAATGCGGCATTACAAAACTAGACAGCAACGATCAAACCCCCATATAAGCGCGGTTATGAATAAAGAGATACATATGCGCCCATTTCTAAAGATGCACGGCCTCGGCAATGATTTTGTTATTTTCGATGCTCGCACAGAACCTCTCATGATGAATGAAGAGCTATCTTCCCGTGTGGCTAATCGCCACCGCGGTGTCGGTTGTGACCAGTTGATTGTGCTGCGTGCTTCAAAGAAAGCAGATGTATTCATGGAAATATGGAACGCGGACGGTAGCCGCGTTGGTGCATGCGGCAACGCAACACGCTGTGTTGGTATGCTGATATTGGATGAACTCAGCCAAGATGAAGTGAGCATTGAAACCGATGCAGGCCTTCTATCCGCGAAACGTGCTGCGGCTGGTATCTCTGTCAATATGGGCCCTGCCCGTACTGATTGGGATCAAATCCCACTGGCGTCGGAGATGGCAACCGATAGTGCCGATTTCGAAATTGACGGCATTTCTGCCCCCGGCTGCGTCAACATGGGCAACCCACACGCTGTATTTTTTGTTGATAACGCTGAGAACGAACATATCGAAGTGATCGGCCCTCAGACAGAACTGAACGAACTATTCCCCGAGCGGGTGAATGCCTCGATTGCTTCTGTGGAAGACGGTATTATCCGCCTGCGGGTTTGGGAACGCGGCGCTGGTATCACGGAAGCCTGCGGCACAGCAGCATGTGCTAGCGTTGTAGCTGCCACTCGTAAAGGCTTGATTGACCGCAAGGCTACCGTACGCCTTGATGGCGGAGATCTTGAAGTTGAATGGCTAGAGGACGGCACGGTTCAAATGACAGGCGCAGCAACGCTTGTATATAAAGGCGAGATCGCAGTTTGACCAACAAAGCTGACATTGTGACCTTTGGCTGCCGCCTGAACGCTTATGAAAGTGAAGTGATGCAGCGGCATGCAGATGCAGCAGGCCTCGATGATGTAATCATCGTGAACACCTGTGCTGTAACTGCAGAAGCCACCCGCCAAGCACGCCAAAGCATTCGCCGCATGAAACGCGAACGCCCAGATACACCGATTATTGTAACGGGATGTGCAGCGCAGATTAACCCAGATGAATTTGCCAAAATGGATGAAGTAACCACCGTTCTTGGTAATCAGGAAAAATTGGAAGCTAAATCCTTCACGGCGCTTGCCACCAATGAGCTTGAGCGCGTACAGGTAAATGATATTTTCTCTGTAAAAGAAACCGCAGGGCATTTGATTGACGGTTTCGGCGAGCGGGCACGGGCCTTTGTGCAGATCCAGAACGGCTGTAACCACCGCTGCACTTTCTGCATCATTCCTTATGGCCGCGGCAACAGCCGCTCAGTGGCTATGGGCGAAACGGTTGACCAGATCAAACGGCTTGTGCAGCAAGGCTATAATGAAGTGGTTCTTACGGGCGTGGATATCACCAGTTACGGTGAAGACCTGCCGGGCAATCCAACCCTAGGTCAGCTAACACAGAAAATCCTTAAACTGGTGCCAGACCTGCCGCGCCTTCGGATCAGCTCGATCGATAGCATTGAAGTGGATGAACCACTTTATGACGCCATTATTGGGGACGAACGCCTGATGCCGCATCTGCACCTTTCCCTGCAGGCTGGGGATAACATGATTCTCAAACGCATGAAGCGCCGCCACATGCGTGAACAAGCCATTGAGTTTTGTGAGCGCGTTTCAAAAGCACGCCCTGATATGGTGTATGGTGCTGATATCATCGCAGGCTTCCCGACAGAAACTGAAGAGATGTTTGAAAACAGCCTGAAGCTCATCGAAGAATGTGACCTTACATGGCTGCATGTATTCCCCTATTCTGAACGGGAAGGTACACCGGCTGCTCGCATTCCAAACAAAGTACCAAAGCAAATCCGCAAAGAACGTGCCGCACGCTTGCGCGCAGCTGGCGAAATGCAGACCCAGAAACTGTTTGATCGCAGCGTTGGCAGGAAAGCTAAACTCCTTTTGGAGCGCGTGGCGGAAGACGGCACAGCCCATGGCCATACCGAACAATTTATACCAGTGACCACAAAAAACACCGCCAAAGCAGGTGAAATTATCGATGTGGTCTTGGCGAAAAATGATACCCGCTGTATGACAACAGCAGACAAAGCATAATAAAGATACGATCAGGAGCACTCATCCGTGAGCGAGCAAAAAAGAAGTTGGTTCCAGCGCCTTAAAGACGGCCTTAAAAAATCAACCAGCGCTATTTCAGATGGCATCACAGGTATTTTCACGAAAGCCAAGCTTGATGCTGACACTCTGGATGATCTTGAAGACCTGCTGATCACGTCCGATCTAGGGGTTGGTGTAGCTGCAAAGCTCACAGAAGTTCTATCAAAAGATCGGTTTGATAAAGAAATCACTGGCGAGGAAGTGAAAGAAATCCTCTCAAGTGAGATTGAAAAAATCCTTACCCCTGTTGCAAAGCCGCTCACGCCAAGCCCTGAGCACAAGCCGCATGTTATTCTGATGGCTGGTGTAAACGGTGCCGGTAAAACAACTACAATCGGTAAGCTCGCCAAGAAGTATAAAGGCGAAGGGAAATCGGTGATGCTTGCAGCCGGCGATACATTCCGTGCGGCCGCTGTTGAACAGCTTCAGGTTTGGGGGGAACGCACAGGCGTGCCTGTCGTTACAAAAGAAATTGGTTCAGACGCCGCTGCGCTTGCGTTTGAAGCGCTGGACCGTGCTGTCCGCGAAAAGGTGGATGTACTGCTAATCGATACCGCTGGCCGCCTTCAAAACCGTGAAGAGCTGATGGACGAGCTTGCAAAAGTAGTGCGTGTAATTGGCAAAAAACTAGACGGTGCCCCGCATGATACAGTGATCGTACTTGATGCCACTACTGGCCAGAACGCCGTACACCAAGTGGAAGTGTTCCAGAAGATGGCGAAGATCACAGGCATTATCATGACTAAGTTGGACGGTTCTGCTCGTGGCGGTGTACTTGTGGCTTGCGCCGAGAAATTCGGTTTGCCCGTTCACGCCATCGGTGTGGGCGAAAGCATCGAAGACCTTCAGCCCTTTGACCCTAAGGAGTTCGCTAGAACACTCGTTGGCGCTGAATAACCAACCACTTATGGCATTAATGCAAATGATGGGGCCAATCACGTTGGCCCTTTTTTGTTGCTTCATTTGTATATTAATTAATAATGCAAACGATTCTTATATGCATTATTCTTGACTCACTTGGCCAATCGATAATAATAATGATTATTATTTTTCGCCTAGAGGGATTCATCATGGCATTTTCCAGTTTTTCCGCCCCAGTACGTGCTGGGGTATTTGCGCTTGCGGCATTTGGGCTTGCAGCATGCGCGAACCATACGGCACCTGCCGCTACATCTTCAGTGCAGAACTCAGAAGCACAGGTCATTAAAACCTTCGAGCAAGATAGGGCTGCCATTCTCGCGATGGTTGGTGACTATAAAGTGACCTTCGATTTTCGTGAGACGGTTTCTTTCAAAGACGGATATGAAATCAAAAAGCCGAAGCTTTCCGGCGGCCACGAAATGGTACGTGTAATCGAAGATACGGGCACCTATATTGCTCTTCAGCATATTCTGATTGTAGGCGACGGTGAGAAAATGCCGGTTATGCCAATCAAACACTGGCGTCAGGACTGGATTTACGAACCTACAAGCATCATGGAATATGCGGGTGCAAACATCTGGGAAAAGCGTGAACTGACAGAAGCAGAACGCGCAGGCAAATGGGCACAGGTTGTTTACCAGGTTGATGATGCACCGCGTTATGCAGCTGTTGCCGCTTGGGACCATACAAACGGTTCACCAGCTTGGACCTCCCCAAAAAGCTGGCGTCCACTTCCACGCCGTGACGCTACTAAGCGCGATGATTACCACACAATTTCTGCCGTAAACCGCCATGCAATTACACCAAACGGCTGGGTGCACGAGCAAGATAACGCCAAGATTATTATTGATGGTAACAACACAGAGGTTCTCGTGCATGAGATTGGCCTGAACACTTACAAGAAATTTGGTGATTTCCGCACTGATGTAGGCACTGATTACTGGGAAAAAACCGAAGGCTTGTGGACAGCAGTTCGAGCAGAATGGGATAAGCTTTTCGCCGAAAATGATACCGTTGCGCTTACTATTCTTGGTGAGCCTCAGGAAATGTATATGGCAATCCTCGGTGTCGCTGCTGATCTTCAAGACGATAAAATCACTGAAGCAAAATCTATCGCAGATACTAAAGAGATTATGGCGGAATATATCACCACCAAACCACTATCGGCTGGTGACCGCTTGGCCGCTACCAGACAGGAAGAAGCTGCTTCCGATTAAGATAAAAATAAGGGCGAGCTAATTTGGTTTGCCCTTTCTTCCTTTTAGGATATTGCATCCAGTATCTGGCGCATCTGCTCATTTTTCGGGTAGGCATTATCCGCATTCCATCCAAGACGCACGATAATGGTATTCTCACTTGGGAACATCATCACCATCTGATCACGGCTACCAAGCATGGCATAGGTATCAGCCGGCAGGTCAGGCCATCGCGCTTCCTCATTCCCGTAATTCAACCAGAACTGATAGCCGTAGCCCTTGTTGTTTTCCGTGTGATTTGGTGTTAGCGCGCGCTTCACCCACGCTTCTGTCACAATACGGTAGCCGTTTAGTTCACCACCATTCAGCATTAACTGCCCTACACGCGCCCAATCTCTGGCGCTTGAAAGCATGAAAGAACCACCCATCAAAACACCCTGCGGGTCTGTTTCAAAGAGCGTATCCCGCATTCCCATTGGTTTCAGGAAAGTACCATATAGATAATCAAGGTTAGCCTGCGCGCCACCATTCTTTTCAAACACAAGGCGTGAAAGTAGGTTCGATGTGCCTGATGAATATTGGTAACGCGTGCCAGGTACTGCAACCAGCGGCACATCAAGCCCAAGGGCCGAGCCGCTGTTTTCTGTGAACAACAAACGGGTTACAGTTTCACCCGGCTGATAGGTTTCCGCGAGATCAAGGCCTGATGCCATATGGAGCATATCATCAAGAGAAATTTCCTTGCGTTCATCCCCACCCCAGTTTTCAAATACGGGCTTATGAGCAGGATCAATAAGACCGCGCATTTCCATGTTACCGACCATAATGGCATTCATGCTTTTGGTCATAGACCAACCAAAAAGCCTACTTTTTGCGTCGAAGCCTTCAGCATAAGTTTCTGCAATAACCTGCCCGTCTTTCACCACGAGATACGCTCGCGTCTGAAGGCCAGCCACATTATCTTTTACGATCAGGCTTTCCAGAACCGCCTGCACTTTGGCATCGGGTGCAAGCGCCTTATTCCCCATAGGCCACAGAGCATTTGGTTCATTCTCAAAATTTGGGATCGTTAATCGATCAAGAGCTGATGTATCGCCAATATCCAACGCGCAACCCAAGCCGTCCCGGTAAGAAGCCGATGTTACATCAAGGCCCAGAAATTCTGCACTTACGCGTTTTTCACTGTCATCATACGTAATATCAAGCTCAGCCAATAGCGGAGAATAGCTACCAAGATCGCTAAGGTTCTGCTCAGCCCCAATGCCGGAAACATATTTCGCAGAGCAGGCAACCATCGCACCCATCCCAGTTACCATGGCTGGCGCATTTGATACATAGGCTGGCGTGATACCCGAAGCATATGAAGCCACCGCCAATACGCCTACCGCACCCAACGGAATTTTCCACCATTTGCTCATACATACCTCACAGATTTATTGAACGAATGACACTATATCTTTTAAAGGCGCAGGCAAGTGTTAACGCACCTGCCAATACCTTCCGACATTCATCATCTATCCCTGCCTAAGGCTGAGAGAAAACCTGTGTTGGCAATTTATTATCCACATCATGACCTTGATCACGGACACACCTATAAAGAGCAAGATATATTTAAAAGGTAGTTTCAAGTATATCCTTCCACTCAAAGACTGGTGATATATGTCTCTAACACTAGAAGAAGCTACGTCTCTTTCCTGTAATTGCGGCTTACGAGCAATATCATTTGGTGGTGCAGGCATGATCCTTGGTGATCTACTGTTTCCTATAAACCACCATGCTCTGCATTCAGGGGCAATTTCGCTTATTCTGTTTAGCGGCATGACAATCGGCATGCTGCTGTTCTGCATACCTGCCTGCCTCAAAGCAGGCCTCTGCCTTAAACACCACTTTAATCGGCTACAGATCATTACCATTCACACGATCGGCGCTATTACGATGTTTGCAGGCATGATGCTCGCCGGCGATCTGGCAAGTTTTCATTTCATGGAAGAAACAGTTTTTAACAGCGTTGTTCTTAACGCTGCGATGATTGCTGGCATGGGTATTGGTACCTGTGCCGGCTATTTGTTGAGTGTAACCATCCTTAACCAAAGCAATCAGTGGTTCAACGCACAAACATAAAAGGGGGCCTCCAATGACCGATCCAGTAATTCAAAATCCTACATGGTATGCCGATATACGGTATTTCTTTTCAGAGATTGATATCAAACATATGCGCTCATTTGGGCTGGAACTAGGTACGTATGAAGGTGTTAAAACAAACGCCAGCAACATTTATGCGCAGGTATCAGCCAAACATATGCCTCCTGGTGACCCATGGAGCGATAATAAAATTAAGAGCTTCCTGAACTGGATGATTAATAACTACCCCATGGGAACTGCGCCAACCACCAACCTTCTAGCCGCAACCAACACAGCTCCGGCAACTAGAATTCGAAAAGAAGTAAGAGAACTTTCAGACGCGGAAGTAACAAACTTAATTAAAGCCTTTAAAGGCATCTTGGGCAAAGACACTTCTGACCCGAACAGTTATTTCGTTCAAGCCGGTTACCACTGGTTCCCCGGACCTAACCTTTATTGCCAGCATCATGTGAACAACTATAACCCTTGGCACCGAGCTTACCTACACAGCTTTGAAAACGCACTTCGGTCGGTTCCCGGCTGTGAGAATGTAACTCTTCCATATTGGGATTTCGGAAACACCAGTGAGTTCCCCGATTTATTTACTAAGGAACCTTTTGCATCATACACTTTGCCAGAAGCCGTCTCTGCCAATTATCAAAAAGGCTATGCCACCTCTCGGTTTGCTGTTTCTCACATTCTTGAGGGTTTTAAAAACCAGGTACAGCCACAAACACTCTTTGCCTTGAAGCAAAAAACCTGGGAGCTATTCAATGGTTTCAATGCCCAAGGTTATTACGGCATTATTGGCGGCCATGATGATGGCCATGTAACCACAGGGCCAACAATGGCTGATCAAGGAGTAGCCGCATTTGATCCTATTTTCTGGTTTTTCCATGCGAACTGGGATCGTCTGTGGTGGAAATGGCAGCAAGAAATGCAAGCTACAACACTAGAAACTTTCATCAGCACAGTTACCGATGCAAGCAACCTGGCCTTCTTCCAGGTTCCTGCCCTGGAAGTTCTGCCGCCATTCGAACAGAAAACTACTGAAGTCATCGATTTGGCGGCTAATTTGGATACTGATTACCAACATCCGGCAAGCGAAACTCTCACCACCGAAAAAGCGCTGCGGTTCTTTGGTTCTCTTCCAGCGACAAACGCAATTTCCATCGATGTCGATAATACCTCCGTTCGTGTGAAAGGCATTAACAGGCTTAAAATTCCTGGCAGCTTTATCGTACGCCTACAGAAAAACGGCGAAGATATCGCATGGAAGGGTTTCTTCCAGCCTGCGGAACCTGAAACCTGTACAAACTGTAGCGCGAATGCTCTCATCAACATGGATTTCCGCCTGCCAATAAGCAAAGTAGAGGGCGGCAAATTGGGAATTGTTATTGAACCCATGGATAAGGAAATGACTGGGGACAGGATTTCCCTGAAAGCTGTTGGTGACCCAACCATTCATGCTCGTCTTCTTGTAACGGACGAATAGTTTACAGCCCTTAGCAGGGCAGTTGTTTTCTGCCCTGCCCTACCATCTTATACTTTAGCCCAATATTTAAGAGCACCTTCGGCAACAAGATTTTCAATATCATGAGGTACAATTTGCGGTGTGCTTTCATAATCTGTTGCGCACAGAGCAAGTCGTTCCAGGCTCAGTGCCTGCAAAGCGAGGCCAAGGTCCATAATCTCAATCGGATTACCATCGCCAGCTGCCAGATTAACCGGGTTACCACCTGCCAGCAGATAAAGCGTTTTATCATCACTCACGGTGTGCGCTGTTATATGTTCTCTGATTTCAGAGGTAGCAACAGACATATGGGCCAATGCATCAATATTTATTTCATTAGCGAAATGACCTGCATTAGCGATGATGGCTTTATCTTGCATCACTGCAAAATGCTCAGCACCTAAAACACCGCTTTCACCGGTGACGGTAATCACGAGGTCAGCAACCGAAACTGCATTCATAAGATCGGCGGTTTGGAACCCTTCGAGGTGTGCTTCAAGGCGTGTGAGTGGGTTCGCATCAACCACCACCACATGTGCGCCCAGGCCCCTGAGCCGCTGCGCTACACCAGAGCCACAATAACCATATCCAATAACTACAGCCCTTTTCCCGTGCAGCATGATGTTGGTGGCCCGCATAATGCCGTCAACCACGCTGGAGCCCACACCAAAACGGTTTTCAACAATCCGCTTTGCTTGCGTATCATTGATTACGAAGGTTGGAAAATTACCTGTCAGTTCCTCTCTACGAATACGGTTAGCACCAGTCGTGGTTTCCTCTGTCGCTCCAACTAGGCAGGTTTGCAGATGAGAAAACTCAGAGTTTTGGTAGATCAAATGATGCAAATCCCCACCGTTATCGGCGATCAGATCGGGAGTAAATTCCAACACGTGCTCACAGTAGGATAGGTGCTCCTCAAAGCTTTCATTTTTACGAGTAAACACGGATATGCCCATATCAGCGACAAGAGCTGCGGCGGTATCATCCTGTGTGGTGCCCGGGCTGCCAGTAATGGCTATTTCTGCACCGCCCTTGCGGAGTGCTTCGAGCCAAACCCCGGTTTTGGCTTCTAGATGCAGGCAAATGGAAATGGATTTGCCTTGGAAAGGTTTTTCGCGCTCAAACCTTTCACCAATTGAATGTGTGATAGGCATGTTTGCCCGCGCCCATTCAATGCGCTTGCGGCCACTGGGGGCCAAATTGATATCTTCTATTTCATACGTTTTTTCATAGTTCACGTTCGTCCCTTCAAGGCGCGTTATTTAGTGATTGATGGGTAGAGTATAAAGCCATCTTCCTTTATAGCCAATGAAGAGAATTAATAAACTTAGGTTTAATTGAATCTGAACTCACAACATCTAAATATTCTCTCATAAGTATAAAAACATACATGCGGCACCACATATAATGTGAACTCTAGACAGAGAGGATATGCACAATGTGCAGACTATTCTTATCTATGGCACTGCTGTGTGCAGTGTTTACCGCAGCGCCACTGAAAACCCGAGCGACAACCGAGAACCCTACCCAAGAGAAAATTGACAACTACATCCGCGAAGTCATGACGGTCCATGGCATTCCCGGTATTGCCCTTGCTGTTATCAAAGACGGTAAGACTATCCACGAAGGATATTATGGCTATGCGAACCTTGAACACCGCGTACCCGTTTCAGAAAATCAGATGTTCTGGGTGTATTCATCCACCAAGCTATTAACATCTGTTGCTGTTTTCCAGCTTATTGAGGAAGGCAAGCTTTCTGTGGAAACTTATGTCCACACCCTTTTCCCCAACTTTCCTGAGACGTGGAAAAAGGTACAGGTAAAGCACTTGCTCAGCTATTCCTCAGGCCTGCCGGATATTCTGGAACACCGATTAGCCTTCAAGGATTTAACCGAAGCTGAAATCATAGATCGGCTTGCGAAATACGATATGCAGTTCGAAACAGGCGCAAGGTACCGTTATAATCAAACCAACTTCTGGCTTCTAAGCCGAATTATCGCCAAGCTTTCCGGACAGAGTTTCGAAGATTTTGTCCTGTCCCACCAACTCGAAAACACCAAATCAGCTCTTTTTAATTCCAATGCTTTCGAGGTTATCCCAAACCGAATTGTAAAATATAACTTTAACCGGACGTCAAAAACCTATGAACGGCTTGATTTCAATGCTGGCCCCGTTGCACACAGCTCGAACGGGCTCAACATCAGTCTTAATGAGTTCATAAAATGGAATAATCGCCTTGATAAAGGCGAACTTCTAAAAAACAGCACCAAGCAGCAGATGTGGCAGCAGTTCCATTACAGCAACTCAGATCGCCGTTTCATGCACGGCTGGGATTATTATCCTCTTGCAGGCGTGGATAGCATCGGTTTCACGGGGGGCGGTGTTTCCAGCTTCAGGAAATTCCCAACAGAAGATCTCACCATCATCTATCTAAGCAATGGGTTTGAATATCAGATTATCCACAACACGGTCATCAACCATGTTGCAAGCCTTGTGGATGAGAAACTGTATGACAAAAACAAACTTATCCACGAACAAGTCACAAACAGCTTTTTAGCGTATGATTTTGATGATGCTATCGCACGTTACACGAAGCTGAAGGCCGATAATTCAGACATCAACATGGAAGCCATTGTCAATGATGTTGGCTATATGTTGATGCGTAAAAGAGATTTGGAAAGTGCTACCAAGCTGTTCGCAGTAAACGTTAAGGACTTTCCAAATTCCTGGAACACTTACGATAGCCTCGCAGATGCTTACGAACGTTCTGGCGATAAAGCACATGCCATCGAGTTTTACCGAAAAGCAACTGAGCATAACCCTGGCGCTGAACAGATGAAGCGCATTGAAGCTACTATCAAACGGCTGTCTGAAACCGAATAGATTTTAAAAAGGGCGCTATAGAAAGCGCCCTTTCTTTATTAATTCAGTTTCTTCAGAAAAGCTTTCATCTTGGCAGTGCTATCCACACCCGCGTTTTTATTACCCTCATCAGTGCCGCCAATAGGATAATCCGGGTTTAGAAGGTGCCCTGCATCTGGATAATGTGCGTGGGAGCAACTACCGCCCACTGCTTCCATACGCTTGCAAACACCATCCGCCATCTTACCCGCTGGCCAGATTTCATCCATACCACCAGACATCAGTAAAACGGGGCTTGCTATATTTTCTGCGGAGATCACTGCTTTTTCTGCAAAGGTTTCCTGCTTTAAAGAAGCCTCATACAGATCAACAAGGGAGTTTATCTGAACACCCTGTGCAAATGGCACATGAGCCATTGGCTCTCCACCCACAGTCCAGCTGGACGATGGTATTTTCGTCCAATCTTTAAGGATACCAGCCCACACAACGCTGCTTGGGGCAATTGCCATTACACCTTTATAAGAAGGATCACGCGAGGCAAGGAGAAGGGAAAGTTCTGCGCCTTTAGACCAACCTACAACAATCACACCATCATCTTTTGTATCAGCGCGAGCCTGCAACCAATCTTTCGGTGCATCAAAATATTCAAGAGGGATTTCGTTCAGTTCCTGTGGCAGGCCTTCTTCCTTAAAGTAGGCTAAAGACAGAACCGGATATCCCATATCTGAAATTTTAGTAGCCAAATCTTTTGGTTTGCCGCCCTCTGAACCACCAAGTACCAACACGCCATATTTCTTACCCTCGGCAGGCGCAAAATCAGCAACAAATTGATCCGTTTGAACTGAGTTAAAATCTGAAGCTTGGGCGGGAACCGCCATTGATACTGCTGCATAAGCCGCAGCAGCTACTAAAATCTTTTTCATAATATCCTCGCTGTATTTTTATATGTTATTATCTAAACATAAGTTCAGCGAGGGCCGTTACAAGGGCAGTTATTTCGCAATCCAATATTCAGTGATATTTATGATTTTCCCGTCTTTAAACCCAAACATTGCCAGTCTTGGTTCGGTCAGAATATTTTTCCCGTTCTCATCCTTGTAGGCACCAAGATATTCCACTGCCACAAACCTGTTGCCGTGAATTGTATGGATTATCTGTGTGATATTCTCAGGCCCGTCCTGATATGCACCTGCTTCAAGGTTGCGAATAAACGCTTTGCGCCAAGTCGCCCTATCAAAATTCGCATCATATTCAGCATGAATATATTCTACATCTTCATGCATATCACCGAGTAGCGCATCAATATCAGCCACTGTTGAGCCTTGCATACTCACTTTATCAAGGTGCGCAAAATAGGCCTGAATCTTTGATAATTGGCAGTCTTTAGAGCATTCATCGGTTGCACTAACCATCGATGAAAGATATAGGAACGGCAAAAGGGCCAACAGTTTCAAATACGACATAGAATCCCCCACGTTATTTGCACTTGTAAATAAGGCGTGGACTACACATTTGAAACATCGATGCGGTGTAATGGTTTGCTTTAGCGACCAACGGGTACCGCACAGAGAAATAACATGACACAAACCGATACAGTTCAATCACCGAAAGCCGCACCAGCAACCAGCAAGGTTGGTGTTATCTCACTTGGATGCCCAAAAGCACTGGTGGATAGCGAACGCATTCTCACGCAGCTTCGTTCCGAAGGTTATGAAATCTCACCTGAATATGAGGGTTCAGATGTTGTTATCGTAAACACCTGCGGTTTTATCGATAGCGCAAAAGAAGAAAGCTTCAACGCTATCAAAGAAGCAATGAACGAAAACGGCAAGGTAATTGTAACCGGCTGCCTGGGCGTGGATGAAAGCGCAGTGCGCGAAGTGGTACCTGGGGTTCTAGCGGTAACAGGCCCTCAGCAATATGAACATGTGGTATCAGAGGTTCATAAGGCAGCGCCGCAACCGCACGATCCGTTCACACATCTTGTGCCTGAGGCTGGCCTGAAGTTAACACCGCGCCATTATAGCTATCTGAAAATTTCAGAAGGTTGTAACCACCGCTGCAAATTCTGCATCATTCCAAGCCTGCGCGGTGATCTGGATAGCCGCCCGATCCGGGCTGTACTTCGCGAAGCCGAAAAGCTTGTAGAAGCAGGCACGCAAGAACTCCTGATTATCAGCCAGGATACGTCCGCATACGGGCTCGACCGCAAGCATGCCACCGAAGAATGGAAAGACCGCGAAATCCGTGCACATATGCAAGACCTAGCGGAAGCGCTAGGTGATTTAGGTGTTTGGGTACGCCTGCACTATGTTTACCCATACCCGCATGTGGACAACGTCATCCCGCTGATGGCAGAAGGAAAAATCTTGCCGTACCTGGATATCCCATTCCAGCATGCAAGCCCTAAGGTACTGAAGGCAATGAAGCGCCCAGCGAACGATGCCAAAGTGCTTGAGCGCTTAAAAAAATGGCGTGAAATCTGCCCTGAAATCGTAATTCGCTCTACCTTTATTGTGGGCTTCCCCGGCGAAACTGAAGAAGATTTCCAGTATCTTCTCGACTGGCTACAAGAAGCACAATTAGACCGCGTTGGCTGCTTTAAATATGAAGCTGTTGATGGCGCTGCAGCCAACGAACTTGAGGGTCAAGTGCCAGAAGACGTAAAGCAAGAACGTTGGGAACGCTTTATGGCGGTATCCCAAGAGATTTCTGCGGAAAAACTAAAGAAACGTATTGGTATGGAAATGGCCGTTATCATTGACGAGATAACAGAAGAAGGTGCCATTGGCCGCACATATGCCGACGCGCCGGAAATCGATGGCCGCGTATATTTGGAAGGTGCAACAGCGTACACCCCCGGTGATATGGTGATGGCCTATATCACAGAAAGCAATGACTATGACCTATACGGCGTGGTTGTTGTGGACACAGATGAAGACGATGATGACTGGGATTGGTAACAATCTCTAACCCAATAAGAGGTGCTTATGTACGAGACAATTTCGAAACTCCATCCAACCATAAGTACCTTACTCCTCGGTTTATTTTTCTGGATAAAACCAAAACAACCATCTGATCCCAAAACCAACTATAGCTACTATGATGACAATCAGGACGTTGGCCTGATGAAAGCTATGATATTGGCTTCTTTGCTGGAAATCGTGGCTGTTCATATTCTACTGATATTCCTAAAGCCAAGTTGGAGCTTACCTGCTTTCATTCTTGGGTTTCTTGGCCTAGTATATGTTGTAGGCATCATAAAAAGCTGGAAACACAATCCTGTAGAAGTAGATTTTTCAAACCGAATAATCAGAACTCGCTGGGGATTTTCTAACCAACATATAATACCGTTTGAAGCGATAAGCAGTATCACCAAGCCAAAAGATAGTCGGGAGCTTAGGCGAGAAAAAGGATACGTTATTAATGTGTTTCTCGCCGAACCTAACATTGCAATCAATCTAGATGAAAATTCCAGCCTACCAGTTAAATCTATCCATATGATTCTTGATCAACCTAAAGATTTTCATCTAGCCCTTCGAAATCACCTAACGTAATACGGGACACCTCTATTTCATTTCTCTCAAATCTCAATTTATTTGACAAAAGCAAATATATATTTGATAAAATCAAATAAATTGAGAGGCAAAAGACATGAAGCAATACGATGCAATTTTAGCAGTTAGAAAGTTTAACCGCTTCTATACCAAGTACTTTGGTTTATTACGCAAAAGCCTTTTAGATTCTGATTATTCACTTTCAGAGGCTCGAGTGCTTTATGATCTTGCACAAACTGATAGTTTAACCTCTAAAGAAATTGTTAAAGAATTGGAACTTGATCCCGGTTATCTGAGCCGCATTATCAAGCGTTTCGAAAGCATGGGCCTTGTTTCCAAGGAACGTTCAAAGAAGGATGGCCGCGCCTATCATGTTTCCCTGACCAAGGAAGGTAAGCGACAAGCTAAATTAATGGCAGACCGTGCCAATGATGATCTTGCGGAAAAAATGGATAAACTATCTCCGAATAATCTTGCCACATTAACTGCGAGCCTTAATCACATTGAACAAACTTTCCAAAGTTCAAGCAATCAAATACCTGCCCCCATAATCCGAAGTCACCGTGCAGGCGATATCGGATGGATTATTTCAGAACACGGTAAGTATTATTCGGAACATCACAGCTTTAATGAAGGGTTTGAAGCACTGGTTGCCAAAATTGCCGCTGATTTTATCAATGATTATGATCCTGAATTGGAACACTGCTGGATAGCAGAACTAAATGGCAAAAATGTAGGTTCTATTATGCTGGTATGGGAAAATGAAACCACAGCACGCCTAAGACTTCTCTATGTATCACCCGATGCGCAGGGATACGGTCTGGGCAAACAACTCGTCTCGGAATGTATCGCCTTTGCAAGAAACGCCGGCTATAGCCAGATTGAACTTTGGACCAACAAGGTATTGGAAACCGCATGCCATATATATGAAAAGTCAGGCTTTGAACTGATTGGCGAAGATACACATGAAGACTTTGGAGGGCCACAAGTTGGTCAAACATGGCGTCTCGCTCTATAAACCCTATCAGCTATCTATCTTGAAATTGCTAGCTAACTCCCCACCTATTACTGTGATTTAATACACAGGGGGCTTATGATTGAATATATAGCAGCAGCGGTAGGCATCGGCTTTTCTTATGGTGCTTACAGGCTATGGAAAACAGCAAAAGAAAAACAATTTCTAGCACTTTACCAGTTCCCAGAACATGTACAAAAGAAGGTATCTGAAAAATATCCGGAACTTAGCCGCAGCGATATCAACACAATTTTCTCAGCTCTCAGGGATTATTTCATCATCCACCAGCAAGAGAAAAAGAAAGGTATCGCTATGCCGTCAAAAATTGTCGATGACGCATGGCATGAGTTTATTCTTTCAACACGTGAATATGAAAGCTTCTGCCAAAAAGGGCTAGGCCGTTTTATTCATCATATTCCTTCCGAGGCAATGCACAGTGAAAACTCCGCGCAAGAAAGCCTTAAGCGCGTCTGGAGGTATGCATGCCGCCAACAGAATATAGATCCTAAAAAACCAGACAGGTTGCCGCCCCTCTTTGCGCTTGATGCCCGCTTTAATGTGAAAAACGGCTTTACCTATACACTCAATAAATCCGCATTTGATGAACGTATTTTTAATGCACGGCACATCCAGTGTATGGCAGCGGCCGCCGCAGGAACAAGTGCAGCCTCCGGCGGCGCGGCAATCTTTGGCGCTTCAGGTGGTGACAGTGCCGGAGATGGCGGTGGTGATGGTGGCGGATGCAGCAGTGGCTGTGGCGGCGGGTGCAGCAGCTAACACATAGATCTACAATAATATTTGGGCAGAGATATATCTCTGCCCCTGTCATAGATTTCCTTAAAAAACGATATTTAAATCAGATGCAGTAATCACTTCATGAGACAATATGGTAATACTATCTCCATCATCCGTAGTAAGCTTCAAACCAAATGAATAATAATGATGATCGCTAGAAACAGTTTCGGCGGTAGCTCTCAGCTGAGATGCTGAAGATACGCCACCCGAAAAATTTTCGAAGTTTAAAATAAAACTGTCAGCATCACCACCTACAAGCAATACATCATTGCCATGATTACTGGCGAAATAGAATGTATCCTGCTCAAATTCAGCCTGCTGGTCTACAGCACCATTAATTGTATCATCACCAGCGCCTCCCCAAACAGTATCACTGTTATAACCTGCAACAATGGAGTCATTACCATCGCCGCCGTAAATAACTGCTGAATCTAAATATCTTATAATATGGTCATCGCCTGTACCGGCATAAATAGTGTCATCACCTGATACAGATCGAATAGTGTCATTTCCTGCGCCTGTGCCAATAATATCATCATGGCCACTCAGAATAAGATCATTTCCATCGCCTGCCCACATCGAATGGATTTTCGCGATATTGCTTTTTAACAAAGCTCCGCTACCAAAATTAGGGCTTGCCTCTGCAGGAGCGCCATTACCAAGTGACAAAGGACTTGTATAAAAGCTACCTCCAACCAAAGTATCATCACCTTCACCGCCAACCATAAAATCAGCGTGTATAACTGTCTGTCCCTCTACAATAACATCCGTGTGCAAACTGCCGATAAGAAAATCATTCCCATCGCCGCCAATTAAGCGATCATATGCCGTTCCGCCAACGATTACATCATCACCATTGAAGCCTTCTAAAGTATCTCTGTTCCCGCTTCCTATAAGAGTATCATCTGTGTCAAAATTCATAAAAACCCCCAATTTTAGTTTTATCCACCACAAATACCCCTAAAGAGAACATAAAACAATCAACGATAGTGATAACTGTAATCAGTTGAAATTCTTGGCATCGGGCTATATTTACTAATGGTCGCTTACTAGAAGTGATTGAAATAGCTTGTACTCAGGGCAAGGTGAAATTCCTGACCGGCGGTATGTCTGTTTTTCAGATAAGCCCGCGAGCGCCCACCGCACCTGTGGTGGGGTCAGCAGATCTGGTGAGAGGCCAGAGCCGACGGTATAGTCCGGATGGTAGAGTGGAAGCAGCATAAGGCATCCTTTTTATGGGTGGCCTATTGCTATAGGACGTGCTCCGTTTTGCGCGCCTATTCCCTATATTTACGCCCTGATTCCTGCTGTCTGAAATTTATGGAGACACACAGTGAATCAGACTGATCAAACAATTAAACTAAGTGAGTTCGGCACATCGGTTGAACGTATTGAAAATGCTATTGCTGCACTTAAAGAAGGGCGCGGCATCTTAGTTATGGATGATGAAAATCGGGAAAATGAAGGTGATTTCATTTTTGCCGCTGAAACTATTACACCAGAGCAAATGGCGCTTCTGATCCGTGAAGGTTCAGGCATTGTATGCCTCACGCTACCTGATGAAAAACTTCAGGCGCTTGAGTTGCCGCAGATGGTTGCAGATAATTCATCCAGCATGGGTACTGCTTTCACCGTTTCTATCGAAGCGAAAGAAGGCGTAACCACCGGTGTTTCTGCGGCTGACCGTGTTACCACGATCAAAACCGCCATCAAAGATGGTTGCAAACCAAGCGAGCTTGCACGCCCTGGCCATGTATTCCCGTTAAGGGCCCACGCAGGTGGTGTGCTTGCGCGTCACGGCCATACAGAAGCCTCTGTAGAATTGGTGCGGATGGCTGGCTTCAAGCCCGCAGGCGTACTTTGCGAGCTCACCTTACCTGATGGCACCATGGCGCGCCTGCCTGAAATCTGTGCTTACGGCAAAGCCCATAATATGCCTGTCGTAACCATCGAAGATTTGATTGGATACCTTGAAGCGCAAAATAGCGCCGCGGCATAAACAATCCCTATAGCCCCTTCCGTGGGGGGCTATACCAACCCCATAAATGCCAAAACATCAATGGTGACAAAAAGCGCCCACTGCGGGAATTCAACCAAACTTAATCGTTTCCATAAGATCAATACTGCAAACCAAACAAGCGTTGCACTTGATAGCAAAAATGCAAACCAGGCGAGTTCAATAGCACTTGGGAAATAAGCAGCCCAAAGAAAAGCACCTCCCATAGCAAAAAGCATAATGGTAACAATATGCCAGCATGCATAATTGGTATATTTAGGTACCCTGTGCATATCGCTTTCAACAAGTGGTTTGGCAATAACTGGCCCACCAACCCATGTGTGGATTGCAAATGTCAGAAAAGATGCAGCAGCCGCTGCCATCAGATAAATATTCATAAGTCAGCCCCTCACAGCTAATGAATGTGAAAGACAGTTTATGAAGTGTTAGATACAAAACAGAGATGACAGCTTGTCACTGCGACACTTTATACCTGCCTTGGAGAAGATCCTGTTTTTCCATAAGCACCTTCGAGATAAAACGCATCAGGAGCTTTACTCGTGGTGTGTTTTTCAAATCAGGATGCGTTAATACCCATATATCCTGCCAAGGGAAGGGATCACTTCCTTCGAGCGCCACTAAATTGGGGTCTGGATCGGCCATGTAACAAGTACCCCGGTATATCCCCCGTCCCTGAAGCGCAGCTAGGTGGCGTAACAAAAAATCATCAAGCCGCCAACCAATAGGCGCTTCAGGAAACGGTGATTTCACAATCCATTCTTCTGGTGCAGGATCGAGCGAATTTACAATCCACCGTATATCTGAAACAGGTGTTTCTTCCAGATAATCTACCCTGCAATAATAATTCAGATAAAAGGAGAATAGCTTTCGCCCCACCAAATGTTCCGGTGGTTTTGATGTTGCCCGTACCACCACGTCAGCTTCCGATTTATCCAAATCAGCGAAGTGATATCCGCTGTTAATAGTTAGCTCGATTTCGGGGTACATTCTGGAAAATTCATCCAGCGCATCAAGCAGAAAAAACTGCCCCATAACAACCGGGATGGAAATAGTAATTGGCCCTACTTCGCCTTTGCCTTGTGCCCGCTGCTTACGGTTAGCCGCATAATTTATCTGCTCCATCCTGCGCGCGGCCGCTAATAATTGGTCGCCAAGTTCAGTGGAGCGATACCCACCAGCAACACGTTCAAAAACCGGAGCACCGTACCGGCCATTAATCACAGCCAACCGCCTGGAAACCGTAGAATGGGTAACCCGCAGCTGACACGCCGCTCCTCGCACAGTCCCGTACCGGCTTAGAGCCAGAATAAATCTATAATCATCCCAATTTTCCATTGGTGCAATTTTGCACCAAAGAAAGCAAAAGTAAATCCATACATCTTCAAATTATTTCCCTACCTTGGTGCCACAAAACAATTTCTTCCAAAGACAGCCGAGGATTATGGAAATGAAAAACCTCTTGTTAGCCCAAATCGCCATATTCCTGATTGCAGGAATATGGCACCAAAACAGCTCTCCGGTTTATGCTGGAAATAAAGCACCAGCCCTTCATCTTGAAAAAGGACAATACCTTACCGTTGTTCTTCCTGAAACCAACCCAGCGAAAAACATGCTTCGCGAAGCTTATTATTCCGCAGCTTTTCCTTTAGCGGAAAAATATGGGCTGAAAAGAGAGGTGGGCCTGAAAGTTGAACAGAAAATTATAAGTGATTACAACCCATCAGCAGCTTTATTTTTCTCCTATCCTGATCAAGCATCAGAGAGAAATTTAACAAACGAAGCAATGTGGCCTGAGATCGTAAAACTACGTAAAGAAGCTTGGAAAGAGATTAAGTTCTACAGCGCAACCATCGAACATGACCTCAACATCACCTTCGATCCGGAAAAAAGCTATACACTGGTTGTTGCCTGGACAAACCCTGAGCACCCTAATGATTATTTCCGCTATTTGGACGCAATCAAACAGGTGGTAAACGAAGCAGGTGGGCGCTTTATCTATAAAATGCAAACCCCAAAATATGAAGCCAACACAAAAGGCCAAGCCCCGGCGCAACTAACATTTGTTGAATGGGATACCCCTGATGCGTTTGCCCAGCTAAGCCGAAACCCTGACTATAAAAAGCATGTACCCTTAAGGGAAAACGGCATCCAAAAGCTGGAGTTTTACCGCTTAACCGCACCTCAGTAATAGATACCTATAGCATAAATGGCAGGCCAAAGCCTGCCACATGCATTTATGCACCAAGCTTATATGGTCCGCCACGCTCCAGAGCACGCTTATACGCCTCTCTCTCTTCTATCCGCTTCATATAGGCATCAAGGTTAGGGAAAAAGCCTAATGCGCCTTTTGAATTCGCAGCCTCCATCGGGAAGCTAAGCATAAAATCTGCTCCCGTAAGCTCATCACCCATGAAATACTGCTGCTCACCAAGCGACTGCGCCATATATCCGAAATGGTTGGCAAATTCACTTTGGATACGCGGTTGAAGCGGTGCTGCAGCTTCACCAAGTAAGCTTGTGTATAGCCCCAATAACAACGGCAACATGGCAGATCCTTCTGCATAATGCATCCATTCCACATATTTGTTGTATGCTGCACTATCCACTGCAGGAGCAAACTTACCGCCGCCATATGTGCGGATAAGATACTCAACAATCGCGCCAGATTCGGCAATTTTCACATCACCATCTTCAAGCACTGGGGATTTCCCCAGCGGATGGAGTTCCCTTAAGCTTTCAGGCGCAAGGCGAGTTTCCGCATCACGCTGATAGTAGATAATTTCATATTCGAGTCCAAGCTCCTCAAGCGCCCATAAAATACGCTGAGATCGGCTGTTGTTCAGATGGTGAACTTTGATCATAAAATGCTCCCTGATCTACTTTCTTTATGAACTAGATCACTTGCCCCTCGAGGAAATCCACCTTCAGGTAATTTTATTCACTTTCGTTTGAAATATTCTCTGAAGGCCCTCTGCTAATAACCTTGTCCAGCTTCTTATTCATTGTTACTAATATCTGGTGTTCTGAGCTTTCAATTTCCGTAATGATGCTCTTTCCCCATGGGCATCAACAAAAGGAGCAGCCCATGCTGGCACGCCGTAAATTTCTTCAAGGACTTGCTGTTGCAACAGGCGCACTCCCCCTGAGCACAACACCTGCATTTTCTTCAAACACAGCAAATCCATCACTAAATAACGGTAAAACTTTAACACCACAAATACTTGAAGATGCACTGGTGGGCAGCAGCTACCTTGGCTGTGGCGGTGGAGGTAGCCTCTCTGAAGCACGGGAACTTATTGCAGCTGATTTAGCCAATGGCTTGCAGTTCAAAAGCATAGACGTAGATACGTTAAAGGATACTGACCGCGTTGCCTGCCCCTATGCGCTCGCTAGCCTTGCCCCGATCAGCGGTGAAATGGAAGCTCGCCTGAACACTATCCCGAACAAGATAGAAATGCCAGTTCTGAATGCCTTTCGATTGTTAGAACAACATATAGGGCAAACTTTCGCAGGTGTTATTCTCGGTGAGATAGGGCCACTCAGCATGGCAGAAGGTCTATCCATTGCTGCACGGCTTGGCGTGCCTGCGCTGGATGCTGATACTGTGGGCCGCGCTACACCTGAAATCAACCAACACTCTGTCCGTGTTGCGGGTTACCCTCTTACCCCCGCCGCGGGCGTTACCATGTTTGGCGATGAAATCATTCTGCAAAGCCTGCAAGATCCATCCCGGGAAGAAGACATTTTCCGCACATTGTCTGTTATCAGCAGGCTTGTGGGCGTTGCCGATGCCCCGATCACGGGCGCACAGGCAAAGAAAAAAGGCACTCTCGTAACTGGAAGCTTTTCACTAGCTGCAGCAATCGGCAAAGCAGCACGCACTGCAAAAAGTAAAGACCAAAACCCTATTGAAGCAGCACGCATTGCAGGCGGCGGATATAAATTATTCAGCGGATATGTAAAAGACTTCACTTGGGAAGATAAAGACGGTTTCCTTGTTGGCACATTAACCTTATCCGGCACAGATCATTTTAACGGCCAGACTATGCTTCTTAACTATAAAAACGAACACCTTGTTGCACGCCTTAATGATAAAGTTATAGCTACTTGCCCGGACCTCATCACAGTAGTGGATGAAGCAACAGCAGAAGGCGTCAATAACCCTGATTTCAAGAAAGACCAGGCCGTCACCGTACTAGGTTTCAAATGTGACCCTCTGTGGCGTACTGCAGAGGGATTGTCCGTTTTTGCACCAAGATACTTTGGTTATGACGTGGATTATATCCCTATTGAAGAACGCCTTATCTAACGTGTTGAAAGCAAATAGGCCGCTAGGGCTTTGCGCTCTTCATCCGAGATATCAGGCCTCGGCATAGGGCCGGGCGGTGTATCAAGCAACGCCTGCAGGCTGCTTAAGGTGTAGCGACTTTGTAAACCCTGCAAAAGCTTCACCTGAACACCTTCACCTGCCTGCCCGGCTTCATGACAAGATGCACAGTTCTGCTCTCTATACAGCACTTCCCCTACCGCACTTAATGAGCGAATGCTGTCCTCGCCCAAATCTTCAAATGGATCACGCACTACTCCATTTTCTTCGGTAGCCGCAGAGGTTCGAATATCGCCCCACCCCACACGGTAGATGGTACCTGAATAATCATCCGAGATATAAATAGCCCCATCGAGCCCTTGTTCGATATCCACAGGGCGACCAATCACATCCTCATTTTCCTCAAAACCCGTAAGGAAATCTCTCTGTTCAATTGAACCATCGTCACCATAATGGAGCGATACTACTTTGTAGCCAGAAAGCTTACTGCGGTTCCATGAACCATGCAGTGCAACAAGCGCAACACTATCATACTCTTCAGGGGCCAAGTTTGGTTTCAGAAATTTAATACCAAGCGGCGCAACATGTGCACCAAGCCCGTGCACCATAGCTTTAGAAGCAGCGATTTTATCTTCATTTCCCAAACCAAAATCTGGGTCAACTTGCTTATCATCATAGGTGTAAGGCCAGCCGTAGGATTGTCCTTCTTCAATCTGGTTAATTTCGCAATGCGGCGTATCATCACCCAGAAGGTCTCGACCATTATCTGTACCGTAAAGTTTACCGGTGGTAGGGTGCCAATCAAATCCAACAGTGTTCCTCAGGCCAGTTGCGTATATACGGGCTTCACTGCCATCAGGCCGCATCCGAAGCATAGCAGCACGGTATTCATGTTCTTCAATGCATACATTGCAGCTTGAACCAATGGTTACATAAAGCCAGCCATCAGGGCCGAAGCCGATTGTACGTGTTCTATGATTTCCTCCAGGTGGCAGGCCCTCAAATACGCTTTCAATGGCACCAACCTTTCTGGTAGCTGCAGCAAAAGGAACGCGGATAATACGGTGAGTTTCAGCTACATAGAGATAGCCATCCTGTAGTGCGAGCCCATGAGGTACATCAAGCCCTTCAAGCAGCACGGTTCTACCATCAGAGCGACCATCACCATCATCATCTGCATGCAAGAGAATAACCTTACCTTCCCGCATACTGCTAACCACCAGATCACTCCGGCTTGTGGTACGCATCATGCGAGCGTGAGCTACATTTTCGGCAAACACTCCAAGCTTAAACCCATCCGGTAGTTGGAAGCGCGCATTCATTGTTGCAGTATCAGGGGTTTCAAGCTGTTTGCCCGTAACAAAATCAAGAAGCGGGCCACCTATATTTAAATTTTTAGGCCAGAAAATCCATAGCGCCAGTATTAACACCAGCAACAGAACCAAAAAACCAAGTCCAATTTTCTTCAGCATCACGCTCTCCCTACCCTGACAGTAAGAAAGTTAGAGCGATAAGGGAAACCCGACAAGGGATGAGCAGGCAAACAACCGCTCCCTCCCATTATCGTGAATTGGATCAGCGCTTTATAATGGTTCTGCAACGACCACATAATTCCGGCAATGACGGAGCGCTCCTTCAGAGGTGATCATGTCGAACGCCTCACGGCGTAATGCTTCCCCACGAGCTTTGAGTGTATCTGCTAATTGTCTATCTTCAAGTGTTTCAAGCCCGGGCATTACCAGATCAATTTGTGCATTCACAAAGCGCTTCTTAAAACCAATGGAGAAATGTTTTACTGAACGAACCGCAAAGCCTGACCGCTGCAAACTATCAACTACCCACTGCGCAGGGTATTCCCTGTATGGCCGCTGGCCACAAAGCAACACACATGCGTCTCGGAATCTACCAATTTCCCACAGCAGACGACCAGCTTCAGTTTCCGGCTTCATAGTTGGCACATAAGGCTCAAGCCCAGTAACATATAGCCTTCCCCCTACATGAGGCCGGAGACGGGAAAACAAATACGATTGGAAATACGGCGCAAATCCCTCGATCGCGCCCAAGAGATAATCTGCTAGAACAGTATCATAAACTTCGCCTTTAAGAAGCTGAGGATCAGCCCAGTTACCTTCAATGATATTGTCTTGTGAACGGATGCTGGCTTGAAGCGTATCACGCACCCAATCTGCTTCTTGCGCAGAACCAGTGACAGCAGTCCAACTTTCAGTTTTCAGGCTTGAAACCCAACTAAGGGAATTCACACCAGTACCAGCATCAAGCATACGACCCCACGCACTTGCTCCTTGCAAGCTTTCAATATGGCGGTAAAGCGCCGAATGTTTCTTCGCTGTCATTGGTGCCTCATATGCTCCCCGTTTGGTCGCAACCAAAGTGCCGTTTGAGCCACCGGAAGTCCACAGTGAAATCTGCTGAATTATTTACCCAATCAGCTATACTGACAAAAATTGACAGCAATAGTGTTTTAAAAGCAAACTCATGAGACGTTCAGACAGATTATTTCAGATAGTAAATTTCATGCAGGGCCGCAGGGTTGCTGTAACGGCGCAAGATATTGCAGAAGAGTTTGATGTAAGTATCCGCACCGTTTACCGGGATGTACAAGACCTGATCCTGACAGGTGTTCCTATTTCAGGCGAAGCAGGCGTTGGGTATCTGCTTGATAAAAGCTACTGCCTGCCGCCTATGCAGCTTGACGTTAGCGAGCTTGAGGCCCTTATGTTAGGGGCGGAAATGGTAAGTAGCTGGTCTGATGAAACCATGGCCAAATCTGCCCGCAGCCTAGTGAACAAACTGAAATCTGTACTTCCTGAGCGCGACAGGGAGATATTCTCAGGCACCGCGATGTATGCCCCGCCAAGCCGCATTAAAATTCCGTGGACCATTGACTTCTCTGAACTTCGGAAAGCGATCAGAGCCAAAGATATATTGCGCCTTGAATATGAAGACGAATCTGGCAAAGCATCTGAACGCACCGTACGCCCGCTAGCGCTTACATTCTGGGGGCCAACATGGCTGTTACTCGCATGGTGCGAACTAAGAAATGATTACCGCCATTTCCGGCTCGACCGTATGAAAACTGCGGAGAAAACAGGCGAACCGTTCAAGGATACTCCCGAAACCAGCCTGAAGAACTGGCTGCGTATGTATCAGCATAAAGAAAAACTGCGGGATTAGGCTTTATTCCACAACCCATGTTTGGCCGCCGCGAATAATATCCTTCAAGGTGCGCTTACCTTTCTCAGAATCCATCTGGCCGCGCACAGCATCTACATAACTATGATCAGCTTCTGAGGCATAAATTACTCCCATAGGGGCAGGTTCTCCGGGTTTTTCACCTAAATCACCAAGCATGCGGGCCATTTGCAGGCTGGTTTCATCATGGACCAGAATATCCCCTTCCGTGACACTATTTTCTCCAATGGTTACCACTTCGAGCGCAAAGCTCTTGGTATTGAAGATAATTCCCTTATTGCGTTCAGCACCAAAGATCATGGGCGTACCGTGCTCAAGCAGTAATTGATGATCAGGTGCTGTTTTCTTATTAGTAATCTCTTCCCATATCGCATCATTATAAACGATACAGTTCTGGAGAATTTCCACAAACGAAGCCCCCTTAAAGGCGTGAGCACGCTTAAATACATCAGGCATATGTTTCTGCGCTGTATCCACAGTACGGGCCACAAACCGCGCACCGGAACCGAGTGCAAAAGCAATCGGGTTCAACGTTGGATCAACAGACCCTTGCGGGGTTGAAGGTGTTTTTGTTCCTACCACTGAGGTTGGTGAATATTGCCCTTTGGTAAGACCGTAAATCTGGTTATTAAACAACAGGATATTTAAATCCACATCGCGGCGGATGGCATGTACCAGATGGTTCCCACCAATAGATAAACCATCCCCATCCCCAGTGATGACCCACACATCCAGTTCAGGTTTTGCGAGCTTAACGCCTGTTGCAATGGCAGGCGCCCTTCCGTGGATGGTGTGAAAACCGTATGTATCCATATAATAAGGGAACCGGCTCGAACACCCGATACCGGAAACAAACACGGTATTCTCTCTGGTCGCTCCCAGTTCTGGCAGTGTGCGCTGCATACACTTCAGGATAGCGTAATCACCACAGCCCGGGCACCACCGCACTTCCTGATCACTGGTAAAATCCTTGATGGTGAGTTTCTCTTGTGGGGTTGTCATTTCATTCATCGTTCGCCCCCTTAACTTGCGATTTCTGCACGGATTGCACTGAGCAGGTCACCGATTTTAAACGGCAGGCCAGAAACCTGTGTGAACGGCTTGGCATCCAGCAGGAATTTATCCCGCAACACAGTTTTAAGCTGGCCGTTGTTCATTTCCGGCACCAGAATTTTATCAAATCCTCCCAGCAAATTTTCCAGATTTTTCGGGAAAGGATTGAGATACCGCAAATGAATATGGCTAACGCTCAGGCCATCTGCGCGCGCCCGTTTCACAGCTTCCTCAATAGGACCGTATGTTGACCCCCAGCCTACCACGGCAAGCGTTCCACTATCTTCACCCTGATCAACAACCTGATCAGGAATATCACCCGCGATGCCGTCTATCTTGGCAAAACGGGTATCTGTCATCTTCTGGTGATTGGCTGGGTCATAGGAAATATGGCCAGTGTCATAACTTTTCTCGATACCACCAATGCGGTGCTCTGTACCTTTCACACCCGGCACGCCCCAATTGCGGGCAAGTGTTTCTTCGTCGCGAAGGAACGGATTGAAGGCTTCATCTCCTTCTGGTGTTTTGGCCTGAGAAGCAGGAAACGGCTCAATAGCATCAAGATCAGGCAGCTTCCAGGGTTCCGCCGCATTGGCGATAAAGCCGTCCGTTAGCAGCATTACTGGCGTCATATATTTTACAGCCAACCTGCAAGCCTCTATAGCTACTTCAAAACAGTCCCCCGGGCTTCTGGTTGCCACTACAGGCATGGGTGCATCACCATTCCTACCATAAATTGCTTGATAGAGATCAGATTGTTCTGTCTTGGTCGGGAGCCCCGTTGATGGCCCACCACGCTGGCTGTTTATCACCACCAGCGGAAGTTCTGTTGAAATAGCAAGGCCAAGTGCCTCTGTCTTCAGCGCAATACCTGGCCCTGATGAACTGGTTACCCCTAAAGCGCCTGCATATGATGCACCAAGGGCAGCACAAATAGCGGCAATTTCATCTTCTGCCTGAAATGTTACAATTCCCAGCTCTTTCATACCTGATAGCGTGTGAAGAATGGGAGAAGCAGGTGTAATCGGGTAACTACCAAACATTATCTCGAGCCCTGAAAGCTCACCGCCTGCAGCAATACCCCAGGAAAGTGCCTGACTTCCGGTTACGGTCCGGTAAATGCCCGGTTCTGCATGCACTGGTTCCACTTCATACTGGTGTATGTGCGCTGATAGTTCTGATGTTTCGCCATACGCGTGGCCTGCATTCAAAGCCGCAATATTTGCATTCGCAATTTCTGGCTTCTTGGCAAATTTCTTTTCAAGCCAATCAATCACAGGCTGGCGCTTTCTTGTGTACATCCAAAGCATAAGCCCCAATGTCCACATATTCTTACAGCGGAGAGCTTCCTTGTTGCCAAGGCCGAATTCTTTCACCGCCTCCATGGTCATCTTCGAGATATCAAGTTTGATCACCTGATAACCATCAAGCGTATCCCCCTCTGCAGGGTTATCTGCATACCCGGCTTTCTGAAGGTTACGTGTAGTGAATGATCCTTCATCCAGTACCAGCATCCCACCCTTGCGCAGGTTACTGAGATTTACCTTTAAAGCAGCCGGGTTCATAGCAACCAGCACGTCGGGCTGATCGCCCACTGTTTTGATAGACGTTGCACCAAAATTTATCTGGAAAGCAGAAACACCAAAGGTGGTGCCAACAGGAGCACGGATTTCAGCTGGGAAATCCGGGAAAGTGGCAAGATCATTTCCTGAGAGTGCGGTTGAATTAGTGAACTGACTACCGGTTAGCTGCATCCCATCCCCGCTGTCGCCCGCAAATCGAACCACTGCAGATTCAAGAGTTTGAACCTCTAACGCCATCGCCATGTCCTCCTTCAGGTGTCACGGTAGATACAAGGGAACCGCTATCCTGAGATCATTTCAACTATACCATACTCACCATAAACTTCTTACTGTTAACCACTCTCTACATATTAAAATGGTTCCCTTCGCACTCGGGGCAAAGGGAACCTATTCACTATTTAGGAGTTAGCGTTACGCATCAATACAAATTCTTCTGCACTTGAAGGGTGTACCGCAACTGTTGCATCAAACTGTGCTTTTGTAAGCCCAGCTTTTACTGCAATACCAACACCCTGAATAATTTCAGCGGCATCAGCACCAATCATGTGTGCACCAACAACTACATCCGTTTTCTTATCCACAATCATTTTTGTGAAAGCGCGCTCATCAGAACCACCAAGCGTGTGTTTCATTGGCTTGAAATCAGATGTGTAAACTTCAATCTCACCATATTTTTCACGCGCTTGCGCTTCTGAAAGGCCCACTGTGCCAATCGGCGGCTGTGAGAATACGGCAGATGGAATAGCATCATGCTCAGCCGCTTGTTCAGTGCCACCAAATTCAGTTAGCGCAAAAGCATGGCCTTCTTTAATCGCAACAGGAGTTAGCTGTACACGGTTGGTTACATCACCTACTGCGAAAATGCTCGGCACGTTTGTGCGGCTGTATGCATCAACCTTCACGGCACCGCGTTCCATTTCAACGCCTGCATTTTCAAGGCCAAGGCCTGCTGTTTTCGGCACACGACCTGTTGCATACATCACGGCATCTGCATCAAGCGTGGAGCCATCTGTCAATGTAAGGCGTACACCATCATCTGTTTTTTTAATTTCAGTGATGTTTGTACCGAGACGAAGATCAATGCCTTTGCCTGTCATTTCACGGGCGAGGCGCTCGCGAAGATCATCATCAAAGCCGCGCAGAATTTGATCACCGCGGTAAAGCTGAATCACTTCACTGCCCATACCTGCAAAAATACCTGCGAACTCAACGGCGATATAACCACCACCTACGACTACGATACGCTTTGGCTGCTCTTCAAGGTGCAGCGCTTCATTGGATGAAATCGCATGCTCAATACCCGGCACATCAGGCATTGAAGGCCAACCACCAACAGCAACAAGAATTTTCTTAGCTGTATAAGTTTTGTCGCCAACACGCACGGTGTTTGCATCTTCAACAGTTGCACGGCCATTGATGATCTCTACACCCGCACCGTTCAGGGTATTGATATAAAGGCCATTCAAACGGTCAATCTCGGCGTCTTTACGGTCAATCAGCTTCTTCCAGTCGAACGATGTTTCACCAACTGTCCAACCAAAACCTTCTGCAAGATGGAAATCTTCAGAAAAATGAGAAGCGTACACTAGAAGTTTTTTCGGCACACAGCCGCGGATCACACATGTACCACCAACACGGTATTCTTCAGCTACCGCTACCTTGGCACCAAAACTGGACGCAATACGGCTGGCGCGTACGCCGCCAGAACCTGCTCCAATCACAAACAAATCATAATCAAAAGTCACTAAACTGCCTCCCGGCTTTATAAACGAATTGTCCTCTATATGGACATGATATTCCGACTGCCAATGGCTACATTCCTGATAACAGGATCACAATTTTATGATCGCAGCGTCAAGCACACATTTTGAATAGAACCATTTATCACACCAAAGAGTTCAAAAAATTCTAAGTTGCCTTCCAAAATTTTTAAGTTTTTGATTCAAAATATCTATTTTTAAAATACACTTTTTAGTAGAAATTTATAAGCGATTAATATGAATTATTTATATCAATAATTGTATTTTAATACTCATCCGATTATAACTGAATCACCAACATTTCTTTAAATCTTGGAACACGATTGGGATTAATCATGACTGAAACAACTACATTTGAAGGCCAGCAACGTGCTGGTTTATTCCGCCTCCCTCTAATTGCAGAAGGCGGTATGCCGGGTGCACCTACTCTACATCTATTCCTCGGCATTGATACAGTACATGACCGCGCTTCTGGTTTTGCAGAGGTAACTCAGGCTCTTGCTCAGCCTGTTGTTTGTACGGCTGATGTTGCAGGCCCTGTTATCTATGAAACAGTGATGGGCCCCGGCTCTAAAATTCGTATCGATCTCGAAGGCTACCCAGTGATTGACTGGCCTAAAGGCGGCGGTGTCGGCCCAGTTATTCCAAAGAATTTCAAAGCGACAATCCTTTTGGATACAGACTGGCAAAAGGGTGAGGTATCATACCAGTACCAAGCACGTAATGGCGAATGGGTAAACCCGGGTGTAAAGCCAATACATATTGCCGACGAGCAGACTTCAGCAGCCCAGGTAGCAGCAGAATAATAAAGTTTCCAAAGACCTAACTCCCAGCTACGAGAGGAAGCGTATAACCACTCGCTTCCTCTCTTTTTTGCCTTCCATCAATGCACATCTATTTTCCTTTCATATACTTCATAATAGTTTGGCTTGATCAAGTTGTGCGCCGCGCATATGCTGCACCGCAACAAACCCTTACGGAGAACGAGAAATGGATTTTGCAGGTAAGACCGCTGTTGTAACTGGTGGTGCATCTGGCCTTGGCCGTGCGACGGTTGAGTATTTTGTAGAAAAAGGCGCGAACGCGTTGGTAATCGATCTGAACGATGATCTAGGTGCTGAGCTAGTAGCTGCTCATGGCGGTAAAGTTGCTTACAAGAAAACAAACGTTGCTGATGAAGGTGAAGTTACGGCAGCCATCAACTATGCCAAAGAAAAATTCGGCAGTGTTGACATCGCAGTGAACTGTGCGGGCATCGGTACACCACAAAAGGTGCTGGACCGCGAAGGCAACCGCAACCCGCTCGCATACTTCCAGAAAATTATCGCTGTAAATCTCGTGGGCACATACAATGTTCTCTCTCACGCAGCAGAGGCAATGCAGGCAAATGAACCAAATGCTGATGGCGAGCGCGGTGTTATCATCAACACAGCATCTGTTGCAGCATACGAAGGCCAGATCGGTCAGGCAGCTTACTCTGCATCCAAAGGCGGTGTTGTTGGCCTAACTCTTCCTGTTGCACGTGAGCTTGCCCGCTCAGGCATTCGTGTGATGACAATTGCACCGGGCTTTATTCACACACCACTGTTTGATGGCCTTCCAGAAGCAGCTGTTGAAAGCCTTAAGGAACAGGTTGTGTTCCCGAAACGCCTTGGTCAGCCAGCAGAATATGCAAAGCTTGCAGCTCACATCGTTGAAAACGCATACCTTAACGGCGAAACAATTCGCATGGATGCTGCTGCACGCATGGCTCCAAAATAAGCGAACGATCTTCCGCAGTTACAAAAAAGGTGGCACTGTAATGGTGCCACCTTTTTCTATTTTCAAAGGATACTTGCAAAATAGACTAATCAGTCTAAATCTCAGATAAATGAGATGTGGGAGGACAATATGGGACCGCTTTCTGGCGTTAGAGTAATTGAACTGGTTGGCATTGGCCCGGGGCCATTTGCAGGCATGATGATGGCAGATATGGGAGCCGAAGTTATTGCCATTGACCGCAAAGGCGCAGCCTCCCCTGTTGAACTTCCCGTTGATATCAATCGTCGCGGCAAGCGTTCGATCGCATTAGACTTAAAATCAGACGCAGATAAAGAAATTTTCTTCAAACTCTGCGAAACCGCAGATGCTGTTTTTGAAGGCTTCCGGCCCGGTGTGATGGAAAAACTTGGTCTTGGCCCTGATGATGTATTGAAGCGCAATCCAAAGATTGTTTATGGCCGCATGACCGGCTGGGGGCAAACCGGCCCTCTGGCCCATGCTGCTGGGCATGATATCAACTATATCTCTCTATCTGGCGCTCTCCACGGTATTGGCCCCGCAGATGGCCCGCCAACCGTGCCCCTCAATCTGATTGGTGATTATGGCGGCGGCGCTATGATGCTCGCCTTCGGTATGGTATGCGGCATACTTGAGGCTAAGAACTCGGGCAAAGGTCAGGTTATTGATGTAAGCATGGTTGAAGGCTCCTCTTTGATGATGACCCTGATGCACAGCCTGATGGCAAGCCAGCGCTGGGCGCCTATGCGCGGTGTGAACCTCCTAGACGGTGGCGCGCATTTCTATGACACTTTTGAAACGAAAGACGGCAAGTTCGTGAGCTTCGGGGCGATGGAACCTCAATTCATGCAGGAGTTTATTGAGAAAACAGGCCTCGATGAAAGCTGGATGCAAAACCACTTGAATTTCAGCAAATGGGCGGAACTGAAAGACGAACTGCGCACGCTCTTTAAAACCAAAACACAGGAAGAATGGTGCGATTTGCTTGAAGGGTCAGACGCTTGCTTTGCACCTATTCTACCATTCTGGGAAGCACACAAGCATCCACACAACCAGGCAAGAAACAGCTTCACGGAAATAGACGGTTTGATGCAGCCAGCACCAGCACCTAAATTTTCCCGCACAGAACCAGAAATAAACCATGGCCTTGTAGAAAAAGGTGCTGATACCGATGTGATCCTAAAGGAACTTGGTGTTATTTAATCAACTTCAACCGCACATAGGCAGACCGTTTGCGTTTAGACAAACCCACCTTAGGGATTGTTTTAATCAGACGGTCTGGCCCCACACCCTGCTCAAGCAACAGCTGATACACACTATCTGCACGCATCACCGCTAGTTTCTTAAGGGCTACTTCGTCTCGCACAATTGGTTCACCGTCTTCTTCCGCTGGCGGCAACAGATCAGATGCTTGATAAGCCTCTCCCGCTAATTCCAGTTTCAAGCGAGGGCGTTCTTTAAGAGCTACGGCCAAAGCATCCAGCTTTGCTTTTTCAAGTGGTGCCATTTCAAACGCAGATGCTTCAAACTTCACTTTGGTAAGATCAAGATCGCTCTTACCGCCCGGTATCAAACTTCCCAGAAGTTTGAACGGTGAGCTCACAAGTTTGGTAACAACGTTGGCAGTTGCCTTCCTGACAAGAGCACCAATTTTGATATTCGGGTCATTCAAATCCCCTTCCACAGGGATATTCATATTCACCCGACCACGGCTATCTTGAAGAAGAGCAAAGGCCATATCCACGGGCACAGCATCGCCTTCATAACCATCAATCGTGTTGCTCCAAGACCAACGATCAAACAGTAGAGTGTTTTTACCGTTCATTTGGTTCTCGGTGATTTTGTAATCCATATCAATGTACAAACCACCTTCTTTAGAGGAGCGGCCAATAAACGCTTCTGTATATGGACTAACCACTTGGTGGCTTAATTTATCAAGCACGAACTTGCCTTCTAAATTCAGCGTATCTGCCTGCTTCAAATTACCCTTTGCCGTAAACGGGCTTTCCCCCGCCACCACCGCTGAAACATCAAACGCTGTCTCAATAGCTTCTGCTGCTTTCACATCTGTCAGCGATACATTTAATTCTGTAACATCAACCTGATGGTCACCTGGTAATGAGCTATCCACATATGTCACAGCACCATTTTGTACTTTAAGTTCTGCAAGAGATATCTCGAGCGGGGTATCTTTCTCGGTACCTACTTCCGCAGCTTCATTCGCTGTTTTCTGGCTCTGATCGATTATGAGTTCTGGTGTGTCAATACGCACTGGGCCAACAACAACTTCACTGGCGGCAAAATCATACAAAAAATCGTCAACCGTAAGCGCTTGAACAGCTGCCTGTTTAACGGGCGTATTTGTTTCCGCGGAAAAGCCAACCAGCTCCAAGCCCGAACTCAATATCAACGAACTGTTTTCTGTATCTGCAGAAAAAGTAGGGATCGTGAGTTTATCAATGCTCGCTGTTTTGAGGGGTGTTTGTGTTTCAACCTCAAAGCTTTCAAGCTCAATATTTCCGACGGCGCTATATACTTCTGTGCGTTTTAAAGTGAGGCTGCCAGACAGTAATCCGTCTTTCACCTTAAAATCGGGATTTCCAGCAAGTGCAGCTATATTTGCTACAGGCAAACGTTCAGCCTCAATGCGTATATCGAGTTCTAGCGGTGAATGCTTAATCTCTCCCGTAATACTCAAGCGCCCATCAGCAAGTGGCACCAGAAATTCAGAAAGATTAAGAGCTTTCCCAGCCTCAGTTGTAATATCTTTCGCGGTAAGGTTAATTTCGCCAGTTTTTAAGGTATTATTCTGGCTATCTTGCACTTCAAGCTGGCCACCTTCGATCACAATTTGTGCAATCTGCACAATAAGCGGTTCTCCAACTTCTTCTTCAGCCACCTCTGCCGTCTCAGAAGGTTTCAGCATCTGCAGAATTTTTGGGGAACCATCGGCGGTAAGCTCAACAAAAACATCAGGGCTCAGGAGCGCTACTTCTTCAACATCAACATGCCCTGCCCACAAGCTACGCCAGGCAACATCCAAACGCAGTTTGGCAAACTCTGCCACTCGCTTCCCATCGGGGCCATTAACTCGGGTTCCTTCAATTTCCAGCTTCAATGTGAAGGGATTAAAGGATGTTCGCTCAATACTTAATTCCCCAGTCACCGATTTGGAAAAGGCACTTTGTGCAGACCGTTCCACCACCCACGGCACGAGAATGGGGCTGAGCGCAAAAAACAGCCCGGTTAGAACAAAGAGAACAAGTAAAAAACGGCGGATAAATTTAAGCATAAAACCCTCTGAATGTTTCCCCAGATATAGGCTTTAAATCGGCGAAACACAATCCAGAGGTTATTTTGCGACTTTCACCGTTTCGTATGCCGCAAGTGCATCAACGCGTGTCTTTTTTCTGTCCACAATCGGTTCGGGATACGTATCACCAAGTTCCACACCAGCTTCTTTCCGCACCAGTAGTGGAGCCTCAAAAGGTCTGTGAATAAATTTATCAGGCATATGCTTAAGCTCTGGCACATATTTCCGGATGTAAGCACCATCTGGATCAAACTTCTCCCCCTGTGTGACAGGATTAAAAATTCGGAAAAAGGGTGCCGCATCAGCGCCACATCCAGCTACCCACTGCCAACTGGCGGTGTTATTCGCGATATCGGCATCCACGAGCGTATCCCAGAACCATTCTTCTCCTTCATGCCAGTGCCACAAAAGATCTTTCACCAGGAAAGAGGCAACAATCATCCGTACGCGATTATGCATCCAGCCCGTTTGCCAAAGCTGCCGCATTCCTGCATCAATAATCGGGAAGCCTGTTTTACCTTTTTGCCACGCCGCAAGCGTATCACCCTTGCCTTTGAACCAAGGGAAATCCTTGAAATTCTGTCTCAACGGCTCCTTGGGCATTTTTTCATTATGAAATAGCAGGTGATAACTAAATTCCCGCCAGCCGATCTCCCGAAGATAGGAATATGCACCCTTTTCACATTCAGAACGGCCTTCGGTTGCCTCTTGCACATGATACCAAATTTGCCGCGGACTTATCTCACCAAACGCCAGATAGGGGGATAGCTGAGAAGTGAAATCATGCCCGGGCAAATCACGACCTTTGGCATAGTGGTGAACAGCTTCCTCGGTAAAACGCTCCAGTTTCGCAGCTGCACCAGCTTCGCCCACCTTCCATGCTTCTTTGATTGGTGCAAACCAGTGATGTGGCTTCGCGATAATATCGTCCGCACTCAAACTTTCACTTTCAGGCCAAACTGCTGGTGACACCAATTTTTGAGGTAAAGGCAACGGCATTACAGCGCCAAGAATTTCCTGAAGCTTTCGCCAGAAAGGGCTGAACACGCCGTAAGGTTTACCTTGCAGAGTTCTCGGCTCTTCTGGTTCTATAAGCAGATTACCCCCAAAACGTCCGCATTCGATCTGGCTATTCACAGCAAAACCGTGAATATCTTCTTCGATATCTCTGGCCCATGGGCTGTAACGGCGGGTCATGTAAACACCACCTGCATCCGTTTGAGCGACAAGGTTTCTAAGCACCTCAAGTGTGGCACCTCGGCGAATAATTAACTTACTATCCAGCTGGTCGAGAGACTTGGTCAAACTATCAAGCGACTTCAGCAACCAAAGTTTTGAAGCCCCGCCAAGCGGCCGCACACCCCGGCTTTCATCGTCATAGATATAAACAGGAATAACAGGCGCACCAGTTTCCGACGCTTTATAAAGCGCCGGATGATCACTAAGGCGCAACGCACCGTTCATCAACACCAGAATAGGTTTCATAAAAGCCCTCAATTACTTGAGGCTTATTACGCTATAAATCCATAATCCGATCAATATCATATGGTAATTTCTTCGGCTTCTCGAGCAGTGAAATACCAATGAACAGGATCATGCTCGTAAGCATTGCAAGGAAACCTGTACTGATACCGTACGGCACTTTGATACCATAAAGCTGGATTACAAAGTTGATCAGCAAACTGATTGAAATAGAAACTATTGCTGCTTTTGCCGAAGCTTGTTTCCAATTTAATCCGATCAATATCACCGGCACCAAGGCAGCAGCGAATGTACCCCATCCAAAGGCCCCGAGGATCGCCACCAGATCACCACTATATAGCGCGATAGCCGCTGCAAAAACCGCCAACCCCACGGTGGATGCACGGGCCCAGAAAAGTTCGTTATTCAGTGATTTCCCGCGAATAGCCTTCGGAATATCATGAATAATTGCCGCAGCACCGATATTGAGGAAACTATCTGCTGTCGACATGATCGCCGCAAACAAACCTGCGAATACAATACCTGCCAAAAGCGGATGCGCATAAGTAGAAAGGAAAGCGGGAGCTGCTTCATCAGGAGCACCAAGCGGCAATGCTACATCACCCAGCACAAGCGCCCGCATCACCACGCCAACACTCACCCACAACATAGCCGCGATCACATAGCCGAAGATGGTCATCGGCAGCACAACACGGTTATCCGAGAGCTTCCGGTTCATCATCATCTTGCTGGCAACATGAGGCTGGCCCGCAAGGCCAAGCCCGAAGAGGAAATACCAGCTGAGCGATGCCATAGATCCCAGTGTCCCGAACGGCATGATATCTTCACCGTCTTTCTCAAGCAGGATGGAACTTACTTCCGTAAAACCACCACCAAAAACACTGTATGCGGTAATCACCACAAGTGCGCCCGAGATAATCATCACAATACCCTGCACCAAATCCGTATAAACAGACGCGATAATACCGCCAGTTACGCAGTAGAAAATCAACACAGCTGATGAGATAACCACACACGCTAGAAGGCTGATATCAGCAAGCATATCAGTGGCAGAAAGTATGCTCTGCAGCACAAGTGCCATAGCTAGAATTTGTGTTGCAAGATACCCAAGCACACCCAGAATGATTGTTGCTGCTGTAAGCAGTCTTGCCGTTTCGCTTCCGTAACGAGCAAACACCACATCAGGCATAGACATAGTATCCCGCACCTCTGCGATCATCCTGATACGCTTGGAAATGAGATAATAGCCTGTTGCGAAACCAAGCGCGGAGCACACTGCCATCCAGACAGATGAGAGCCCTGTTGCATAAACAAGGCCTGGCCCACCAACGAAACCAAAGCCGGAAAGGGTGGAGGAGAATACAGCCAAGCTGATCACCACAGGGCCAAGACCCCGGCCCGCTACAAAGAAATCACCAGCGGATTTCGTGCGGCGCATTGCCCACAAGCCAACACCAATACACAGCAGCAGATAGATAAACACACAGCCGAGAATAATTTCCTGACGCATCGCTTCCATTATGCGCCTCCCTTCTCGGTTTTAAGTTCTGCCACTAAGTCCTGAAATGTTTTTTCATCATCCGGGTGAAGGAAGTAACGGTTAAAGAACACCACATAAATCATATTAAAAACAACAAAGCTGCCCCAAACACCCCAGAAGAACCAATTGGTTGGCACCGGGAAACCTGCAACAATATCTGTTTGCCCTGTTGCCAGATAATCCTGATAACTGGTGTAAAGCATAATCCAAGCAAACAATGCAAAAGCACCGGCTCCTGCCATAAGCCCTTTAAAGAGAGTATCCCTGCGCTTTGGGTTTACACCCATCATCAGAAGGCATACAGCCAGAAGAATAACGGCAATCTGGAAATAAAGCGGCGCGTCACCAATAGTGCTGAGGCGCGCAGCACCATCACCACCTAAACTCACACCTTTAATGCTATCGCTGGCAATACCAGCGGCATTCAGTGGTGGTTCGGATGTAAGGACGAAAATAGTAATCCCTGCCACGACAAGTAGCAGAGCAAAAACAACATGTATAAGCTTCACAGGACTGGCCTCCCCTCCAGTATTTCGAGAAAGCCTAGTCGCGAGAGCGATAGAGCGTCAAGTCACTAAAGTGTATTTATTCAACAATCGTTGAATTTAGTCTTTTAAAACAGGGGAAACTTCAGAGCCTAACCTGATGATACCGCCCTGAACTACCTCAGCAGTTAAACCCCCATGCCCACGCATAGCGTTATAGGCACCGAACCCAAGTGTTTTCTCCATATAACTACATGGCGCACAGGGTCCTGTAGTACGGAGGATAACTTCACCAATCCTGATTTCATGGTGTCGGAGAGCGAGAAGATTTAAGCCAGAGACAACAATATTCCGGCGAAGCTGTTCAGGATAGATCGCTTCCAGGCCAGCAAGGCTCGCAATAACAGGCAGATGCTCTGCTTGAATAAGGGTAACAGCCCGCTTGCCCGGCTTTTCACGCCTGTCACCCACAAGGCCACTTTCTGTAACCTCAACTTCTTCCACCACTTTCATAGGCGCTTTGCGTTCCGGCCTGAGGCCAATCCAATCAACGCTACCATGTGACGAGAATTTTTTGAGTAAATCAGATAACATAATGCGCCTGCCTTCCTGCTGATATAGTCACCATACCGAGCAGAGGGAACAAGCGCATTACAAGTTTTCTTTATCCCTATGCAGCTATCGCAGCAGCAGCAAGTTCTTTCACCTTAACAAGGTCAATCGTACCGCCTTCACCGCGCGGTGTGATCCATGAACCACCTACCGTTGCCACATTGGCTAGTACACGGTAATCATCCGCAGTTGAAGGTGTTACACCACCTGTTGGGCAGAAGGTAAGATCAGGCAGCACACTGCCAACTGCCTTCAGGAAAGCTGGCCCACCAGAAACGCTTGCTGGGAAAAACTTCAACTCGGTAAAGCCCCATTCTTTGGCCTGCATCGCTTCAGAAATACTGGCCACACCTGGAAGAAAAGCCCAATCAAGTGCTTTAACTGCTTTCGCCAGTTCTTCTGTAAGACCCGGGCTTACACCGAAAACCGCACCAGCAGCTTTTGCCTTTTCTGCCAGCTCTGGCGTGAGCACTGTACCAGCACCCACAATTGCATCTTCAGGCAAGTCATCTGCCACCGCTTTAATCGCTTCAAGCGCAGTTGCATGGCGCAACGTGATTTCGAAAACACGGATACCCGCTTCGTAAAGCGCGCGACACACAGCTACCGCTTCATCAGCACTTTTAAATGCAAGTACAGGGATAACAGGCCCTGCTTTCATTACTTCAAGAACAGTTGTCATTAGCGAATTCCATTATTTTCAAAGAAAGAAGCACCCAGGCCCGCAGGACCCGCCAGGCTGCGCATACCAGCAAACAGATCACGACCAAAAGTATCCATAACTACAGGGCCAGTTGATGGTGTACGCGCCTCAAATTCAGCTTTATCCACAAGGATTTCAAGCTTGCCGCCTTCAGCATCGACACGCACAAGATCACCGCTTTGCACACGCGCGATAGCGCCGCCATGTGCCGCCTCTGGCGTTACATGGATTGCTGCAGGTACTTTGCCCGATGCACCAGACATACGGCCGTCCGTTACCAGTGCAACCTTGAACCCTTTGTCCTGAAGAACACCAAGGCTTGGGGTAAGCTTATGCAGTTCAGGCATCCCGTTTGCCTTTGGGCCCTGGAACCGGATAACTGCCACGAAATCCTTTTCAAGTTCACCGGTTTTATAAGCCTCAAGAAGTTCATCCTGATCTTCAAACACCACCGCTGGCGCTTCTACAAACCGCTTCTCGGGCTTCACTGCAGAGATTTTCATCACCGCTTCACCAAGTTCACCGTGAAGTACAGCCAAGCCACCGTTTGGCTGGAATGGATTATCTGCTTTGCGGAGGATCATATCATCGCCCGGCTCAGCTGGTGTTTCTTCCCAAACGGCGATACCATCCTTCAGCACAGGTGTCTCTGCAAACGCTTCCATGCCTTCACCGAGGATGGTTTGAACATTGGTATTAAGAAGACCAGCAGATAAAAGCTCGCGCACAACAAATGGTGTACCACCAGCTTCGTGGAATGCGTTCACGTCCGCCGTACCGTTCGGATAAACACGAGCAAGAAGTGGTATAATTTCGGAAAGATCAGCAAAATCCTGCCAATTGATCTGGATACCGGCTGCTGCTGCTATCGCCACAATATGAAGCGTGTGGTTTGTTGAACCACCTGTTGCCAAGAGGCCAATGGTACCGTTCACAATTGACTCCGCTGTTACCATCTCAGCCAAACCAACATTTGCATCAGGCTGTGCCAGTTCTGCGATACGTGCGGCCGCTGAACGCGAGAGCGCTTCCCTTAGCGGATCGGTTGGGTTCACAAAACTACTACCCGGTAGTTGAAGCCCCATCATTTCAAGCATCATCTGGTTCGAGTTTGCTGTACCGTAGAAAGTACATGTTCCCGGGCTGTGGTAAGCACGGCTTTCGCTTTGAAGCAGTTCAGCGCGGCCAACTTTACCCTGAGCAAATTCCTGCCTCACTTTGGCTTTTTCGCTATTGGAAATACCTGTTTGCATAGGCCCTGCGGGCAGGAACATAAATGGCAAGTGTCCGAAAGAAAGAGAGCCAATAAGAAGACCAGGTACGATCTTATCACAAATACCGAACAGGAGCCCTGCATCAAACACATTATGGGTCATCGCCACAGCCGTTGACATAGCAATCACTTCCCGGCTGAAAAGCGAAAGCTCCATGCCCGGCTGGCCCTGAGTAACTCCATCACACATGGCCGGAACGCCGCCTGCCATCTGTGCCACGGAACCAACATCGGTGATATATTCTTTTACCTGATCCAGAAGCTGGTGATACGGTTGGTGGGCAGAAAGCATATCATTATATGCGCTTACGATACCAATATTCGCCATACCGTCTTGCATCAGCTTATGCTTCTCAGTTTCTGAGCAAGCAGCCAGAGCATGCGCCAAGTTCCCACAGGAAAGACGCGGTCGCGCCCTGCCTTGCGCCCGCATGGCTTCAATACGTGCTTCGTAAACTGCGCGGGTATTCTTAGAGCGTTCTTTAATCCGCTCTGTAATTTCAACGAGTTTTGGATGTGTCATTGCACACTCCTGACAGATGGCTCCTTACGGTGCCCAATAAACTTCAAACGGTTTGCGGCGTGCGAGCCTACCAATTGGCAAGCGGGATTGAGGATCAAGGGCTTCCTCAAGCACTCGCAATTTTTCTTCGCCAGTAATCATCAACACCACATGATGGGCTTTAGTGATCGCAGCCGCAGTTAGGCTCATACGGTCCACTTCTTCCCCAGTAACATCTGATTTAACAGCCGTTAGCGCCGCACAGATATTACGGCATTCCGGGTAAAAAGCAGAATCCAGCCCTTTTGCATCAGGAAACAGGGAAGCGGTATGACCATCAGGCCCCATACCGAGAAGCACGCTATCAAACGGATAAACGATAGTACCGTACCGTTCATTCACGGTTTCCACTGCTTCAAACGGATCAGTATGCTCGGTTTTCATACCAATAAAATTAGCTGCCGCGGTTTCACCCTTTTCAAGTGCACCCCGCATAAAGGCTTCGTTAGACCGCGGGTGACCTATGTCCACCCAACGTTCATCCACAAGCGCAATCTGCACATTATTCCACGCAAGTTTTTCGGCGCTCATTGCCTCGAAAAGCGGTTTTGGTGTTGAACCACCAGACACCAACCAACTTGCCTGGCCGCGCGCATCAAGTGCTGCTTCAAGCTTTTCTTTAGTAGCTCGCTTCAGCGCAGCCACCATTTCATCCCGGTTATCAAACTTATGCCAAATCATAACTCTAAACCCTATTTACCAACGGTTTCATGGAACCATTCACGGCGATCTCGCACCATCAAATCATGCGCCTCATAAGGCCCCCATGTGCCTGCCTGATAGCTTTTTGGTGCCTGCCCTTTTTCCTGCCAGTGGTTGATAATACGGTCCACCCAGCGCCAGGCATGTTCAACCTCATCACGGTGTACGAAGAGGCTTTGATCCCCTTTAACAGCATCAAGAATAAGGCGGAGGTAAGGGCCAAGGCGTGTGCCGCTGTTGCCCATCACATCCAGGTTCATTTCCACTTCACGAAGTGTTTCCGATTTCGCACCGTGGTTTTTCACCATCATACGGAGCGCCAGATGATCCTCGGGCTGCAAGCGGATAATGAAGCGGTTCGGATTAATGCCGCCTTTCCAATCAGGATGCGGGCTATGCGGTACCTCTTTGAACTGGATTACAATCTCAGCAAACCGTTCTGGAAGGCGTTTACCTGTACGTAAATAGAAAGGGACACCTGCCCAACGCCAGTTTTCAATATGGGCTTTAATAGCCACAAAAGTTTCGGTGTTTGATGGTTCTTCAAGCTCAAGATCATCAGCATAGCCTTTCACTGCTTCGCCATGCATAGCACCTGCGCCATATTGAGCACGCACCACATTACGGTCGATCAAATCGCCTTCAAGTGGACGAAGTGATTTCAGAACTTTTAATTTTTCATCGCGAATACTATCTGCATCAAGCCGCGCTGGCGGCTCCATCGCTACAAGGCAAAGAAGTTGTAGCAAATGGTTCTGCACCATATCGCGCATAGCACCTGTGCCTTCATAAAAACCTGCTCGGCCTTGCACACCCAGATCTTCGGCAATCGTAATCTGGATATGATCAATAGTGCGGGCGCTCCAAAGCTCTTCAAACATGATGTTCGAGAAACGAAGGGCAAGAAGGTTCTGTACCGCTTCCTTACCAAGGTAATGATCAATCCGGAAAGTTTGGTCTTCACCAAAAAACTTACCTACATCCGCATTGATCGCTTGCGCCGTTTCCAGATTATTGCCAAGTGGTTTTTCAAGTACAACACGGGCATTCGAGCCGTTAAGGCCATATTCCGCAAGCAAGCTACATGTGCTTGTGAATAGTGATGGCGGAATTGCAAGGAAATGAACAACAGACGTGCTTTTGGTTTCTGAAAGCTTTGCCTGAAGCGTTTCCCACTGCTCACCACCTTCAGTGAGACCAAGTTCAACCACTTCCACCATATTCGCAAACTCACGAATTGATATAGCATCAATCCCGCATGCTGGCGTAGTTGCCGCAAACACTTCCCTGAGCCATTCTTCCATGGCTACATCTTGCGCACTTCGTGAAGTTAGAAAAATACGGCTCTTACTTGAGATACGGCCAGCCACATAACCAGCATAAAGCGCGGGCAACAGCTTTTTTCGGGATAGGTCCCCGGTACCACCAAAAATCACCAGATCAAACACATCAACCATATCACACCTTCCAACTTACACTTCCCATCATAGGGCCGAGATGTTTTCAATTCATGACAGTGAAGTTATTACCATATGACAACGCTGTCAAATATTCATAATGTGATTTAATGAAGAAATTAGTCAAATTCACAGCTATTTCTGGGTAGAACCGCGCTCTTTCAGTTCAAATTGGTGATGAGATATTTCCGCCTCAATTGTCTTGGCGCTGATGTTTTTCAGAAGTATCTCGCCAGCGCTAATTCCCATTTGCCGGATTGGCTGACGGATTGTCGTCATGGTTGGCCAAACCTGCTGCGAAATCGGAGTATCATCAAATCCGCAAACAGCAAGCTCAATTGGCATTTTAATATTTAGCTGATGCGCCATATTCATGACACCCGCTGCCATATCATCATTACTGGCGAAAACCGCGGTGGGGCGTTTTGCCTGAGTGAGTAATTTTTCACCTGCTGTGCGGCCACTTTCAAAATCATAAAGACCGTCACAGATAAATGTATCTGCCACTTCAATATCCGCTTCGGTCACCGCACGGGAGAATCCTTCAAAACGGTAACGGGTAGACAAATGGTCAGGATGTCCTTTTACAAACGCTATATCGGTATGGCCGCCTTTAATGAGATGCCGCGTCATTTGGTAAGCCGCTTCTTCATCATCAATCATCACGGAAGGTACTTCACCATTTCCCTTAGATGATGCAGCTACAACAGGAATCCTGCGTGCCTGAAGCGCTGTTAAGAGTGGGAAAAAATCACTAAGCGGCGGTGTAAGGATAACACCGTCTATATTCGAATGGCGCACCCAATTGAGGATATCTTCAACAAGGTTTTCAGTATGAAAATCAAACGGCCCAAGCGCCATGCTATAACCACTTCTCTGGCATACTTCGAGGACGCCGGCTTGTAATTTTGCGAGATAGTTTGGGCTGGGCCTATCGTACAACAATCCAATAACAAATGATTTGCGGCTGGCAAGGCCACGAGCCGAAGGATTAGGCCTGTAATTCAATTCGCTGATAACAGCTTGAACTTTTTCTCTGGTTTTAGCGCTGACATTCGGTTCACGGTTTACAACACGTGATACGGTCTTCATGGAAACGCCTGCCTTTTTGGCAACGTCATCAATGGTCACAGAACCAGACATACGGCCCCCTTAGCCTGAAATTTTGGAAGGCGGGCCCATACCCACCTTCCAAACTCTACTTACCACCAAATCGTATAAAGTGTTGCGATAATTGCAACAACGATTATCGAGGCAATGTTAAAGCCCGCTGTAGTGCTGAACTGGATATCATTCAATTCAACCGCACCTTCTTGGTCACCACCCTTCTGGACAAGGGAAATCACAACCGCAAGCGCCGCACAGATAAGGAACACAACACCAACACGGTCAATGAACGGCAATTCAGGCCAGTAAAGCTTGAAAGCGAGTGACAAGACAAACGACCCAACGGCAGCAGCAAGAGCACCTTTAGCCGTTGTCTTCTTCCAGAACATACCGAGGAAGAAGATCACAACAATACCTGGCGTGAAGAAGCCTGTGAATTCCTGGATATACTGGAACGCCTGATCAAAGTTACCAAGAAGTGGCTTCGCGATAACAATCGCAATCAACATGGAAACAACCGCTACAAACCGGCCAACAACAACAGGGTTCTTACGGTTTTCTTCTTTCACAAAGGATGGGTAAATATCCATAGTGAAGATGGTTGAAATACTGTTAGTCATGGAGCCAAGGCTTGAAACAATAGCCGCGATAAGCGCTGCGAACACAAGACCAAGAAGGCCCGTTGGCAACAGCTTCATAGCTTCTGGATATGCTTGATCTGGGGCACTTAAAGGCTCTGTAGAAAGAACCCCAATAGCGATCCCCGGTAGCACCACGATAACAGGCATAAGAATCTTCAAGAAGGCAGCAAAAGCGATACCTTTCTGCGCTTCCGGAAGGCTTTTGGCAGCAAGTGCACGCTGGATAATATACTGGTTAAAACCCCAATAAGAGAGATTCATAATCCACATACCACCAACAATCACACTAATACCCGGCAGGGCATCATAGAAGGGGTGACCTTTCTCAAACACCATATCAAACTTTTCAGGCGCCCTCTCTAGAAGCGTATTAAAGCCGCTTGCAACGCCTGCACCGCCAGAGATTTGATCAAGCATAATATAAGCGATCACAAGGCCACCGAATACAAGCAGAACAACTTGAATAATATCAGTAAAGGCCACTGCTTTCAGACCACCATAGAAGCTGTATGCCGCCGCAAACACACCCAGCACAACAAGGCCTGTAACAAGATCAACACCCGCCACTGATGAAATAGCCAGCGCACCCAGCCACAGAATAGAGGTTAGGTTCACAAAGATATAAACGGCAAGCCAGAAGAAGGCCATTACCATACGCACGCTGTGGTCATACCGCTGCTCAAGGAACTGCGGCATAGTATAAATACCGCGCTTCAAGAAGATCGGCAGTAGATATTTACCAACAACCAGGAGCGTAACAGCCGCCATCCATTCATAGGATGCAATCGCAAGTCCCATTGCATATCCGGAACCAGACATACCAATAATCTGTTCAGCAGAAATATTGGCCGCGATTAAGGACGCACCAATTGCCCACCAAGGCAGCGCCTTGCCTGCAAGGAAATAATCCGAGGCATCTTTCTCATGTCCTGCTTTTTCACGAGATACCCACTGCGCAATTGCAAAAAGCGCAACAGCATAAAGTGCCACAACCGTGACATCGAGAGTTGATAACATAGTCCTCCCCTAAACTACTAAGCGGGCCGCTTGAGCCCCTATTTATGCTCATACCATAAGGTACGGCATTCCTTCCAAATAGTCCCTGCCACACATGTGAGTGTGGCGAAAATTCCCAAAATATCTAAAGCAATAATTGACAGCGCTGTCAAGCAAGATTAAGAAATAAGCCTCGGGAAGGACAATTCATAATCTGTGATTACCACCAGTAAAAACTAGTGAGAGGGGATGATCATGCTTGAGAAAACAGTGAAGAGCAGCAAGACTATTTTGGTCGGCGACATTGGCGGCACCAACGCACGGTTGGCAATTGCCACACTCAGCACTGATAATTCAGCCCCGCAGATACAAGATTTCAGAGCGTATCCAAATTCTGAATATCACGATATGTCGCAGGTTATTAAGCAGTACCAAATCGACTTCCCCAACCATAAACCAACTTGTGCCTGTCTGGCTGTTGCTGGGCCAATTTTTGATGGCACAGCCCACCTTACAAATCTTGGGTGGCATCTTGATGAAAGTAAACTCCAGCAAGAATTTGGTTTCACAGATGTTAAACTTGTGAATGATTTTGCAGCACTTGCCCGGTCCGTCACAGCGCTGGAAAATAATGATCTGGTTACCTTAACGAACGGTAATAACGCGCCTGATAGCCCAATCGCCATCATGGGCCCGGGCACCGGTTTTGGTCTTGCACTTCTTGTGCGCCATGCAGCTGGTGTTACCGTAGTCCCCACCGAAGGTGGGCATATTTCCTTTGTACCGCAGGGCGAGCGAGAGCAAGCAGTATGGGAAAACCTTCAAAACAGCCTTGAACGTGTAACCGTTGAAACAATGCTTTCGGGCGTTGGCTTGATGCGGATTTACCGAGAATTATGCCATATCAGCCATGTTTCACCGCTTAATTATGAACCAAGTACAATCTCTCAGCTCGCTATGGATGGTGAAGATGAACTTTGCATGGAAACTCTCACTATCTTCTGCGGCATTATGGGTAGCGTGGCAGGTGACCTGGCCTTGGCACTTGGTGCAAAAGGTGGTGTCTTCATTGGTGGCGGTATTCTGCCAAAGGTTTCCGATTTCTTCACAAACAGCCACTTCCTGAAGCGTTTTCTGCACAAACCACCCATGTCACATTTCGTGGCTGATATCCCTGTAAACCTTATCACAGCACCAGATGCCGCTCTCAAAGGAGCAGCCTTAATGTTTGACCAATAATTTTCTGACTAGCCGCCAGATATAAAGCCCGTTAAGAATGCAGAAATTTAGTATCTCTTAGGGGCTTTCATGCAGCAAACTGCAGCAGAAATTTTACATAGTGTATTTGGGTATGAAAGCTTTCGAGGTAAGCAAGCCGAGATTATAGACCGTGTAACAACGGGTGAAAGTGTGCTTGCTATTATGCCCACTGGTGCTGGTAAATCGCTCTGCTACCAAATCCCAGCCTTGATGAAATCAGGTTTCGGGATTGTTGTTTCTCCGCTGATCTCATTAATGCAAAACCAAGTAGAAGCCCTTAAAATTCTGGGCGTTGAAGCGGCCACCATTAACAGCAGTAATAGCCGGGAAGAAAACGCAGCAATTTGGCAAAAGATGCAGAACGGCACGCTGAAACTGCTTTATATTTCGCCAGAAAAGCTACTAACTACCAACATGCTGAATGCGGTCGAAAGCCTGAACGTAAGCTTATTCGCCATTGATGAAGCCCACTGTATTTCACAGTGGGGTGCTGCTTTCAGGCCCGAGTATGAAGACCTGGCCCTGCTTCATAAAAGGTTCCCTCATATCCCAGTAATCGCACTTACCGCCACCGCAGATGAAACCACCCGCGATCAGATCGAACAGAAGATTTTTTCGCGCAAGGTTCATACATTCCTTACAGGCTTTGATCGCCCGAACATCAGCCTGAATGTTGAAATCAAAAACGGCTGGAAACAGCAAATGGTGCGCTTTATCGCTGGCCGTACCAAACCCGGTGAAGGCCTTCAGGAAAACGGCATTGTCTACTGTCTTTCTCGCAAACGAACTGAAGAAGCGTGCAGTATCCTGAGAGCAAAAGGCTATAACGCACTTGCCTATCACGCAGGCATGTCAAACGCGACGAGAGAAGAAAATCTCAGCCGCTTTATGGCGGAAGATGATCTAATTATGGTGGCGACCATTGCCTTCGGTATGGGGATTGATAAACCGGATATCCGTTTTGTATTTCACACAGATCTACCATCCTCCCCTGAAGCTTACTATCAGGAAATTGGCCGCGCGGGCAGAGACGGTGAACCTGCTGTTGCGCACATGCTTTACGGCATGGATGATATCCGCATGCGGCGCATGTTCATTGATGATGAATTCGCGAGCGATGATCATAAAATGCGTAGTCACCAACGGCTTAACGCCCTGCTTTCCTATGCGGAAGCACCAGAATGCAGGCGTGTTACGCTGCTTCGATATTTTGCTGAAACACCAGAATTTGAACACTGCGGCAACTGTGATCTCTGTGCAAACCCTGTACCTACAAGCGAGGCCACCGAGGCCGGGCAAAAATTCCTGTCTGCGGCTTACCGCACAGGCCAAAGCTTTGGCACCAGCCATATCGTGAATGTGCTTCTTGGCAAGCTTACAGACAAAATCGAAAAACTTGGCCATGATACACTACCCACTTACGGTATTGGTGAGGAATACAGTCAGAATGAATGGAAAACCATTGCCCGACAGCTAATGGCGCGAGGCTTCATTGTTGCTGATATGGAATTTGGCGCCCTGAAGATTACTGATTTAGGTATAAAGTTGATCAAAGGTGAAGAGAGTTTTCAGTATCGGCCTGACTTGGTTTCAAAGAAAAAAGCTGCTGGCGCTTCACGCTCAAGAGCGGCTGTAATTGAACTGCCGGAACACGCTCAGCATCTTTATCAGGCGCTCAAGGAGTACCGGAAAGAAATTGCAGTTGAGCGCAGTGTGCCTGCCTATGTAATATTTTCTGATAAGTCGTTGGTGGATATGGCACTCATGAAACCCACTAATCTTACTGATTTCGGCCTTGTGCACGGGGTAGGCGCATCCAAGCAGGAAGAATTTGGGCCAGATTTTGTGAGCTTCATCAAAGCCAATAAATAATCTCATAAAAAAAGCCGCCCAATATTGAGCGGCTCTTCCAAATTATGTTGGCTAAATTAGTTGCCTTTAGTCATGCGAGACGCAACCTCTGTCGCATCATCAAGCAGCATGTAAGAACCAATAAGCACGTCAAGGCTTGCTTCCATAGCAGATGGAGCATCGCTTGCTTCTGTCGTTGCACCAGCTGCCGGCGCGATATCAGACATCATGGAAACTGACATTTCATCAATCCAGCCGCTGAACTGCGACTGTGCTTTAATAAGAATGGCACCAGCTTTTTTCATGCCAGCTTTCAGATCAGCACGATCAGCATCAGACGCTGATTTCATGCTTTTCACATAGCAGCGGTGTGCAGCAGTTGATGCAGAGATAACTTTCTTGAACTCACCAGATACAAGCTCAACCTGCTTTTCAACTTCCATACCTTGCGCTTTAGCAATTGAAGGCATGCCATTTTCATAAGCTGCAACAGCTTCATAGCAATCACCTTTATCACCAGCGAAAGCTGCTGTTGTTGTCATCATTACGCCTGCAGAAACGCCTGCTAGTAGTTTTACATATTTATTCACGATAAATCCCTCGTTGATATTTCTATCACCCACGAACTTCAGTGTTCCCGCAATTGAGATAAAAGGCAATTTAATTCAACTTTTATGAATGTTTTTTGTTAAATCACACCGCGAAGCACCATCTGAGCGCGATAAAAACATCATATTTTATTAAATTCTTATCTAATTTTGCTTCAAGCAGAAAGTTTTGATTCGTTAACCATAATTATTACTAAACAGCTCTAATCAATAGACATATTGATTAGTATGACTATCTTACATATGTCCGAAAACAAGTTTTATAAATGTAATTTTTCAGGGTGCATGGCTCGTGAACGCCACAGATAACAACGATATAGAACCTCACCAGAAAAAGGGGTTTGGCAATCAATTCTGGCGATTTCATCTCGTTTTCTGGTGCATAACTTTTGTCATCATGTTTCTTGCTGGCTTATCCCAGTTTAAAACGCTTGAAGTTGCACTGGTACGGAACATTTCATATGGCATTTTAGGTTTTGTCTCTACACTTCTATTAATTCCACTGTTCGATCAAAGCCGCCTGCAAAGTACGCAAAAACTACTCCTGACTACTCTATTGAGCGCTTACACCATTGGTACGGCAGTTTCCCTTCTTGTAAACCCTATCGCCTTTGCCATGCGGGGATTACTCGTTTGGGAACTACCTTGGCCTCGCTGGTTTTCAGGCTCATTAAATTTCTCGCTGGTTATTCTTGTTTGGTGCGGTCTTTATCTGGCATTCAAAATGGGCTTAAAGTTTGTAAAAGGCGATGAAGCACAAAAAGCAGCGGAAGCAATCTCTTCCATCACTTCCGTTTCTACTTATCCTGAATTTATCGCACTAGAGCGGAACAAGAAGATTGTCCTATTACCTGTCGCAAGTATTACTGTTATTCAAGGTGCGGGAGATTATGTAGAAATCAGCACCGATGATGGCACATTTCTAAAACGCGATTCCTTAAGCAATATGAACCGTACATTGGACCCACAGTTGTTCCAGCGTGTCCACCGCTCAACCATCGTAAATCTGCACGCCATCAAAGAACTGGACCCAAAAGGAAAAGGTGACTTCACGCTTATTCTAAAGTCCGGCACCAAAATCGCTTCCAGCCGTAGTTATATGAAAGATTTCAAAAGCCGTTTTGCTGGCATCAAATAAAAGCACTCCAACTTTCCTTACCAACAATCCAGTTCACCGCATCTATGCCCAACTGGCCGATTGAGGCCTTGTGCACAGCTGCGGTTCACGGGAGTTTCTTTCACAATCTTACAAATAGACCAGGAGCGAACTTTGCGTATTCTTCTTTTATTATCAGCCCTCATTCTAGGCGCCCAATCAGCTTTCAGCCAATCTGATGCCGAGCAAAACACCCCATATGGTCATGGGCAGTATCTGGAAACATCGCGTGGTAAAATCTATTACGAGACTGAAGGCAGTGGCACGCCTGTTTTTATTATTAATGGCGGGCCAGGTGCGGGTCACCGGGTTTTCTTAGGTTGGTTTGAATTCCTTAAAACAAAAGGATACCAGATTGTCTACTTCGATGACATTGGCAGGGGCCGTTCTGAACGAAACATCAAAGGCAAGTTTATACCACAAATGACGGTGGATGATATGGAAGCGCTTCGGGCACACCTGAACGCAAAAAAAATTGTGGTTATGGGCCATTCATATGGCGGCATTCCAGCCATGCAGTATGCCATTCAATATCCAGAACATGTTGAACGCCTTGTTATGTTAAGCGCATCCTATGACGCTCAAAGCCAACAAATGAATATTGATCACGTAAGCCATCTAATGAAAACCAAATATCCTGAAATTCATGAGCAGGTTATGGCATTACGTGCAAAAGGTATGCTTTCCTCTGAAGATGAATATCTGGATCTGATTTACGAGAGCGCACTTGGTCGTGAACTTCAGTGGTTCAACCGGGAAAACCGGAAAGGCTTATGGAAATACCGTTCAAATGATCAGCGTGACCGTTTTAATTTCCAAGTGTATTTGGATATTATCGGGGAAGATCCAGAATGGGAAATCACCGGCACGCTTAAAGGCTTAACGGTTGAGGACAAATTGCAGGGCTTTAATATCCCTACCCTTATCCTTGGTGGTCGGGCTGATAAGGTTTCCACGCCGGAACTGGTATACCGCCTTTATAAAATGCTACCTGAACAGACAACGAAATTTGAAATGTTTGAAAAAAGCGGGCACTGGATATGGGCAGAAGAAAATGAAAAGTTCGAACAAATAGTAAGTACTTTTTTGCCAGCCAAATAGCCCATAAAAAACATCCTCGCATATTGGTGGCAACATCAATATGCATTTTAGAATCGCCCCCAGCCTTCAAGAAAAAAACTGTCCCAAGACGAAATTATCACTATAGTTCCCCCTAGCTTCTGCGCTTCCTTCTATGTGACTGCGCTATAATTCATACGGACGATTAAATAGGAACTTGAGTAAAAATTATGTCTCAATCGCTTACCCCGTCTTTTGGTAAAGCAGCCATTCTGGATCACCTCTCCCATCATTATGATTTGAAAGGTACACTTAAAGGGCTCGCAAGTTATAGCGATCAAAATTTCCTTCTGAAAACCGATACCGATAATAAATTCATTGTAAAAATAGCCAATAAGCAAGAGAGCTTTCACGAACTGGACATGCAAAATGCTGCGATGGCGCATTTAACTAAGGCGAAAATCGCTGTACCTCATACACTTAAATCTAGAGAAGGTAGTGAGATTAGCTTCATCATAGACGGTGAAGGCACGCACTTCCATTTTCGTGTTCTCAGCTTCCTTGAAGGTCAGTTTTACGCGGAAGCAAAACCAGAAACCCACAACGCCGAATTATGGGCCAGTTTAGGTACATTTTTAGGCGCAATGGACAACACTCTCAAAAACTTCAAACATACTGGCGCATACCGCTTTTTTGATTGGGATTTGGCCCATGGCCACGGTATCTGCCAAAGCAAAAAAGCCGATCTAAGCGAAGAACATAAGGGCGTTGTTGAGCATTTCCTAAGCTACTACCACAGCCATATCATGCCGCAGCTCGCTGGACTTGAAACATCCGTCATCCATAATGATGCAAATGACTATAACATTTTAATAGGTAACGCTAACGAGCCCAAAACTGTTACCGGACTAATTGATTTTGGCGATATGGTTCATAGCCACACTATTAATGAACTGGCAATCGCCTGTGCCTATGCGTTACTTGATCAGGTCGACCCTGTCGAAACACTGAAAGCTATTGTTAGTGCTTATCATCAAGCACGCCCACTGTCCGGTGCGGAATTCGAAGTACTTTACGGACTAATTGCTCTCAGACTTTGCACCACACTTTGTAACGCAGCAACGGAATATAAAAAACATCCAGACAATGAATATTTACTGGTTTCTGTGCGCCCTGCATTTGACCTCCTTAAAAAACTTAAACGCATGGCGCCTTTTGCCATTGAATGCCAACTTAAGAAAGCGTGCGGCATAGAACCCGATAATGGTCACGCCAAAAACGATATCCAAAATTTCCGCCAGCAACATCTAGGAAAAACGCTGAGCCTGAGCTTCAAGGAACCGCTTAAAATAGTCCGTGGTTTAGGCCCTTATCTTTATGATGAAAACGGAACTGAATATCTGGATATGGTGAACAATGTTTGCCACGTTGGCCACTGCCACCCAAAGGTGGTTGCCGCTGGCCAAGCGCAAATGGCAAAGCTCAACACCAACACGCGTTTCCTCCACGACAATCTGGTGGAGTATGCTGAAAAACTACTCTCTACCATGCCTGAAAAGCTATCTGTTTGTATGTTTGTAAACTCAGGCAGTGAAGCTAACGAACTTGCCTTCAGGCTTGCACGTAATTTCACTGGTTCTAGAGAGCTACTAACGGTTGAAGGCGCATATCACGGCAACACAAATGCCTGCATTGAGGCGAGCCCCTATAAGTTTGATGGCCCAGGTGGGGAAGGCGCACCAGATTATGTTCATAAAGTAATACTGCCCGATCCTTACAGAGGCACCTATGCGGGCACCACGAAAGAAACAGGCAAAGAATATGCCGCTGATGTAAAGCGAGCCATTCTTGAACTTGAAAGCACAGGTAAAAAACTGGGAGCCTTTATCTGTGAAAGTCTGCAGGGTGTGGCCGGCCAAATTATTATGCCAGAGGGTTATCTCAAACATGTTTATAAACATGTAAGAAGCGTAGGCGGTGTATGTATTGCAGATGAAGTACAAGTAGGCTTCGGGCGCGTAGGCACACACATGTGGGCGTTCGAAACACAAGGCGTGGTTCCAGATATAGTGACACTCGGCAAACCAATTGGTAACGGGCATCCGCTAGCTGCTGTTATTACCACTCAGGAAATTGCAGATGCTTTTGTTACGGGTATGGAATATTTTAATACTTTTGGAGGCAACCCGGTTTCCTGTGCCATTGGCATGGCTGTTCTTGATGTGATTAAGGATGAAGGCCTCAGAGAAAATGCCCTTGAAGTTGGTGCTTATTTCAAAGGCAAACTTCAAGCACTACAGCAAGACTTTGAAATACTGGGTGATGTACGTGGTCTTGGTTTATTCTTGGGTGTGGAGATGGTACGAAACCGCGATACGAAAGAACCGGCAACAGAAGAAACAGCTGAACTGATTGAGTATCTTAAAGAGCGTCATATCATCCTCAGCACTGAAGGGCCTTTTCATAATATTTTAAAAATCAAACCACCTATTGTTTTTTCAACAGAAGATGCAGACAGGTTCCTCAGGCATTTCGAAAACTGGCTTCAAAGCACACCATAAAAAAGGCCCGCAAAATGCGGGCCTTTCCATACCTAAAGCAACCTTATGCGAGGTTAGCCAGATCATTCGAAATGAAAGAACCAAAAGTTGGCAGTTCAAACTCTTCAGTTTCAAGTGAAATGTTTGATGCCCGAAGAGAAGAAAGATCAACATCTTCAAGAAGTACTGTCTGGTTTGTAGCTGCATCAAGAGTGATCAGAACATCATCCCCTACCTGAGCGGCCGCTGCCAACACATCTTCTGCTGTTTCAAAAGTTGTGAAGCCATCAAGCGATAACGTGTCATTTCTACCAAAGTCAGTGATAACATCTGCATCATCTTGATTACCAAAGCCCAAGATAAAGTTATCGTTGCCGTGGCTACCTTCAAGCGTATCGCTACCCGCACCGGCAACAAGAATATCATTACCCGTACCTGCGGAGATATTATCATCACCAGCATCACCAATCAGGAGGTCATTACCATGTGATCCATCAAGGGTATCATTACCATCACCGGCAGTTACAGTGTCATTACCTGTACCAAGCTCAACATCATCATCACCAGCACCCGCGAACACAAGATCATTACCGTGACTGCCTTCAACAACATCAGAGCCGGCACCAGCATTGATTACATCATTGCCTGTACCACCGTCGATTTCATCATCACCAGAACCGCCATCAAGCGTATCATTGGAATGAGATCCTTCCACAGTATCGTTGCCATCACCACCAAACAGTAGATCGTGGCCTGTACCACCTGAAAGATCGTCATCTCCTGCACCGCCGATAAGCGAGTCATTACCGTGGCTACCGTCTAGCTCGTCATCGCCAGCACCGCCGCTTACGAGATCATTGCCATTACCACCATTTACATCATCAGCGCCATCACCGCCAAACAGTTGGTCATTACCGTGACTACCATTGATAACATCATCACCAATTGTACCACTGATCAGGTTTGCGGAAACAGATACAGTTTCCGTTTGTCCGCCATTTGCCAGTTCAGCCTGTGCTGGGAAGAAGAGCGTTACGTCAATATCACCAGATATGCTTGTAAAACCATCAGGGCCCGTCACATCAAAGAACTCTGCAGCGTCCAGTTCAATAGTTACAGTGGTTTCACCTGGATTGAATTGGGCACGCAATGTTTGCTCAGAACCATCTGCATCCACAACCGTGATACCCACAGAACTTGGAAGGGTGGTAAAGAGCGATGCTGAATCAAACTGCAGTGTTAGTTCAACCGTATCACCATTAGCAGAAAGTTGCTGGTTTACAGATACCGTTGGCGTAAACGGCAAGCCGTCAAGTGTATTCACCAGACCAATACCATCCGGGCGTTCCACCGTATAACCCAGATCCTCAAATACAGCGAGTTCAAGCGCACCGAGTGTTACGATATCGCCCGGGATCACAGAAGGATTTTCGAGTGCAAGTGCTGTATCGGCAATAGAACCGTCAGGGTTACGGAGAGCGAAGTGAGAAACGTCTGAACCAGCACTATCAAATGTGCTCTCAAGCGTAATTGCTTCACCATACACCTCAACGGCATTGTCGCCATTAAAGGTAGGCGTAAGGAAACCGTCGACCTCATCAAACTCTACAAATGTTCCATATGTAGAATCGAGCGTTTCAAGCTCACCATCACCATCGATATCCAGCAGAAAATCTTGACCTGTATTATCGCGGAACGACAAGAAGCCAAGGCTGTGGATAATTTCATGTGCTAGTACAGAAACAAAATCCGTCACACCCGGTACTGCAACACGATCCGGATCAACATCAAAAGATGCACCAAGTAAAAATTCAGGATTTACGTTGATAACGATATCTGGGGTATCGCCGTTCAAGTCTACACCCTGTTGAAGCTCCAGTTGCGCGGAAGTAAATACCTCTACGAAACCGTTTTCGTCTTCAGGCCCTACAAAGAAGCTCCCCGCCGTTGCACTTGCAACAGTTCCAGGCCCAAGGGTTGGATTAATTGTGACCGCTACCTGAATATCTGCTCCGTCAGCGCCAACAATAACATCTGAAATCAGTTCCAATGCGGCTGTTGTAACCGCAGCCAAATCATCAACAAATCCGTCGAAAGATTCGTCTGCAGCGTTCACCACGGCAACGCCGAAATCAAACAATGGATTACTTAAGCTGGCAGACGTAATAAACGCCGGAAGGTTATTGAATGCTTCAAAGGGGAAAGTAGACAGCCCCTCTTCTGCTAGCTCTTCCGGTCCAAACAAGACCTCATGTGAAACTTCCGTATATTCTACGCCCGCTACCGTTACCGCGTTCCCATTCGTGCTTGGCATGATAGGGCTCCCTCTCTTGTCTCAATTGCACAAACAGCCACCAGATGATCATTCAAACCTGTGGCTCCCTTATCTACTCCAAACAAGCCGAAATACTATTATTGAGTGCAATAAAAATACAATAGATATTACATAGAAAATTAACTTGTTATGTTATTTAATTTCTGAAAATATTTTCATGTTATTCATAAATATCATATATTTATACAATTTTTATCGAATTATTTTAACCTTAAGTTATAAAATTATATTCCTATATTTTATGTATACTAAAAATATATATCTATTATATTAAACAAATAGGGTAGTTTATACCTTATCTAAAATAACGCAATAGTTGCATTTTGGTTTATTTATAAAACTACTTTTATCTATTACATACTGACGCTAATTTAAGTTGATGACTAAAATGTGATCTACCGTTGGCTCAGCATATTGCAGATCAACCGGATATGAAGATGGTGATGCAGCGCCTTTAACTCCCACCGATTGCAGATTATACGCAACCGCTCACAGAACAAATGACTGTATGCAATTGAAAAATATCTAAACTCACAAACCTGCAGCTATAGTAAAAATGTCAGCAATGCAGGAACTCACTATGCGGTCTTATATATATACATTTCTCACAGCAGTCTTCTTTGGATTACTCTGGACATTTCTGGTTTTCACAAGCTTTGACCAAGGCTGGTTTCATACCCCACTGGCAGTGAAAGAGGACACACAAGCCTTCTCAGCCGCAACTAAAAAAAAGCTCAACGCACAGGCTCAGGGAAATGGCGTTCTTCTCCTGATCAAAGATGGCATCATTCATACCAATTACAGCTATTCGCCAGACAATAGTGTAAATGCCGACACTCTTTTTCAGGTTGCTTCTCTCAGCAAGTGGGTAACTGCCTGGGGTGTTTTATCTCTTGTAGAACAAAATAAACTTGATCTGGATTCACCTATCAGCACCTACCTAACTCGTTGGCAACTTCCAGCAAGTAAATTTGATAACACGAAAGTAACTGTAAGGCGCCTCCTGAGCCACACTGCAGGTCTTACAGATGGCTTGGGGTACGCGGGTTTTCTTCCCGAACAAGAAGTTCAATCCCTTGAACAATCACTAACGCACGCAGCAGATGCTTCACCCGGGAAAGACGGACGCGTTATGGTGGGTATCAAACCTGGTGGCACTTTCGCATATTCGGGTGGGGGGTACACATTGCTCCAGTTGCTTATTGAAGAAGTATCCGGACAGAGTTTTAACGATTATATGCAAGAGCATATATTCCAACCGTTAGGCATGGTGCGGTCCACCTATATTCTCGATACTAACCAAAAGAATCTTGCCACGCTCTATAGCACAAACGGCAAGCCAGCCATTCACTATAAATTCACAGCACTTGCTGCATCCTCACTCTACACCAGTGGCCATGATATGAGTTTGTTCATACAAGCGCACTTCCCTTCAGGTACTCTTCCAGCAGGCAGAGGCATTTTACCCCCTGAAATGCTGCTTCATATGCGTGAACCTCATGCCTCTGAACTAGGCGCAGATATCTGGGGGCTTGGTACCATCCTATATGCATCCAATAACCACGGTGATTTCATTGCAGGTCATGACGGAAGCAACGAGCCAGCTATTAACACTTCCGCACGCTATAACCCCGCAAACGGTGACGGTATTATCATTCTAGAAACAGGTAACAAGATTCTGGCAACTGAACTGGCAGGCGAATGGGTTTATTGGCAAACTGGTAACATAGACCTGATGCTATTTTCCATACAGTCAGAACAAATGATCAATATCATTCTTCTTGGATGGCTAATTTCGATTTTATCGGTTATCGCCAGATTTGTATGGCTATATAAAGCAAGTTCATCACACAAATAACTACAATGAAAAGAGCTAGAGCGGTTCAATCGGTCACTTCTCTAGCTCATTTTACTTATTTTTCCTGAAGCAATTTTTTCACAGCCTTCGCAGCGCCTTGGTTGTGCGGATTAAGCGCTACTGCTTGTTGATAACTTGCCAACGCAGCTAGTTTATCGCCAGCTGTTAACTGCGCTTCTCCGAGGCTATCATAAACATTTCCTGAATTCGGATGCTCCTGCACGTTCAGCTTAAACACCTGAATTGCGTCTTCTACCCTCTTATCGGAAAGGAATGTGTAACCAATATTATTCAACAGAGCCTCAGCATCAGAGAAATCATAGCCGTCAACTCGTTCTTTCGCTTGTTTATAAACAGAGATAATATCAGCACCATTCATAGCTTTATAATCACCAAATGCTGTTAAAAGTGGCATCGGAGGTACTTCCCCTGTCACCAATTCATGCATAAGCATACGTGCCAAAGGAATAGCTAATCCTTTATTACTGCGGTCATCCGTACAAACCATAACACCAGTCTGTTCATCTGGAGCATAGCGAATATTCGCTCTTGCGCCACCTCCGCTATGGCCCACAGTTAAGATACCGTCTCTTTCTTCGATCAAACTGCCTAGGCTGTAATCCTTAAAGAGATAATCCTGATTAAGAAGGAATGCTTTCCATTTCTGTGGGGCAATTACCTTAGCATTATTAATCCCTATAAAAAGTTTTGCCATATCATCAACAGTTGTGACAAACCCACCAGCGCTTAGAAGAAAAGCGGGCTGACTATCATCCAAAACACTGGGGTGCTTAGTGTTCGTCATGTCTGCGGGGGTGGTAAGATATTCATGGACCAAATCAGCGAAGCTTGCATCCAACTGGTTTTTTAAAATCATTTCCGCAACAGCATAACCCGATTGACGATACCTTGAAAACTCTCCCGGTTTATAATCAAGGGGGATATCTCTCACTTTTTGGTAAATATCTGCGTTTTGTGTTGCAGGATTAGAAGCTAATTCACCAAACCAGTCTTTATTGACGGCCATCGTGATACCGGAGGTATGATTAAGGAGCCTGTAGAAAGGGATATCCTGCCATGCTTCTGGCGCATCTTCAATATAGTCAGCCAATTCACCTTCCATATTAATCCTGCCATCTTTTGCAAGATTCGCATATGTAAGCGACGCCAATACCTTCGTAGCTGAATATAAACCGCAGGAAGTTGAAGAACTGTAAGATTGCCCACTCGCGGTAACCCCGAACCCTTGAGAGAAAAGAACCCTATCCTCTTTTACGGCTGTTACGGCCAAGCCGGAAACGCCATAAACCTTCATCAATTCTGGTATTTTTTTAACTGTTTCAATGACAGGATCAACAGCTGCATCTAAATAATTAGCTGCATGTGCACTGGCGATATTAGCCTCCAGAGCAAAAAGCGCGGAAGCTCCTAGTAAATAATATTTCATCACATCCCCCTTCTTTTCGCGAAAATGTCTACTACACGTGTAGTAGATACGGTATCCGGCTGTGATGTCAACGAAAAGAAACGCCTCCTGCAGCGGTATAGGTGTCGATAATCTGCTTTCTTTTGCACTGATTAAATTTGCTCGCTGATCAGCAAATCTAAATTTCTGTAACTCTAGAGAACTGTTAAGTTCAGCAATAGTCTAGGGCTTTCAAAGTTCTGGATGGAAAGCATGAACATCTAATGGGAGGGCGTAGAACCAACCGCAACTCCCGGAATCTTTGCGTCAATCTTAAACAGTTTTCCTGCGTCCGGTTGGCCAGCTAACTGGGCTTCTGTTTGTCCTTTTCGGGCCGAAGTAACATACAGAATATCGAGGTCATTCTCTCCAAATGCGCAGCTTGTTGGGCAAGAAACGGGCATTTCGATAATCCGGTCTACCGAACCATCAGGTGCATAGCGTACTATACGCCAACCATTCCACTGTGCATTCCAGAGATAACCTTCAGCATCAACAGCAGAGCCATCAGGTATAATATCAGTGCCCGCAAGTGAGAAAAACTCTCGGCGGTTTGAAATCCCACCCGTTTCCAAGCTAAAATCAAACGCCCACATTGTTTGTTTTACAGAGTCAGCAAGGTAAAAAATCGTACCGTCCGGGCTCCACGCAAAAGTATTTGGATTACCAAAATCAGTTAGCTTTTTATGAAGCCTACCTTCGTTATCAAGCATATAGATGCTGCCGGAAATATTCTGTTCCAAATGATCTGTAGTACCGAACCAAAGCCTGCCTTTTGGGTCCAGCTTGCCATCATTAGGGCGGTTATTAGGCAACCCTTCTTCAAACGTTGATAGCTCTACTATCTTTCCGGTTAACGGATTGAGTTTTTTATTAGAGTTCTGACATACGACAAGAAGGTTATAATCAGCATCTTCTACAACGACAGATGCTCTCGCCCCCATAGCCCAGCTTTCTGTTTCGCCGGTTTGGATATGAAGCCCATGTACCGTTCCTTCAAAAATATCTACCCAGAAAATTTTACCATGATGCGCTGACCACATTGGCCCTTCGCCTAAAGTGCAGATAATGTTCTCTGTAACAACAATAGGCTTCATGAAGGCATGGCCTCTTGCGGAATAATTGCACCGCGATGCATAATTACCGTTGATGCCAGCTGGTGGGCTTTTTCTACCGCCTCATCAATGGATCCATTCGTGAGATACGCTGCAAGAAACCCTGCGTTAAAGCTATCGCCTGCGCCCGTTGTATCTAAAACGTTTTCATTTACGCCCAGGCCGTAAACATGCTGCCTGCCAGCCTTCGAGATTGCCAGCTCACCACCACCATTTTTAAGCACCAGCAGCAGATCATCTCTGCCCTGTTGTTTTTCAACAACAGAGAGACTTTCTTCTGCTCCGAACACCATTTCCAGATCTTCTATAGACGGCATAAAAATATTGGAGGCACCGGCTGCTCTCTGGTGTATTTCATGGGCTATCTGCGCGCTTTCCCACAATACGGGCCTGTGGTTCATGTCATACACTACCTGTTTGCCCGCCTCTTTCATCTTTGCCATCAATGCAAGCAACTTTTCACGGTCTTCTGGTGAAAAAATCGCGAGTGTGATGCCTGTTACATATAAGACATCACAGCTCGCCAGTTGCCCCGTTGCATTGCAAGCAATGCTCCTTAGAGTTTCGCGCGCCGGAGAGTGCGCACGATCATAGGTGAAATGCCTTTCACCCGTCTCATCTGTGTGAATTGTATAATTGCCCGTCTGCCTTTCTGGCAGTAACGGCAGCATGCTACAATTAAGCCCTTCATCCTTAAAACGCGCTAGAAGCCGTTTATCTTTTTCTGAACCACCTAACTGGCTTACATATAAAACATCCACCTTTTCGCTGCTTAACAAGCGAGATAGATAAACGGCGGTGTTTACCGTATCACCACCGAAATGAAGATCACCCGCGGGTGTATCTTCACGGTGTTCAATCATGCATTCCCCAACAATGGCAATCTGCATAGCGGCCACCATTAGTTACCTGTTTGCTCTAGTGCTCGGATCACGCCCCTGATCTCTGCTAAGCCTTTCAAACGACCAATCGCGGAATATCCCGGGTTACTTTTCTTACCCACATCATCCATCATCAGATGGCCATGATCTGGCCGAATGAACACTTCGCCTGTATATCCTTTCGGCCTACGCTTTTCTGCATCGAGCAGATTACGGATCAAGCCCACCATATCCAGATCACTACCTAAATGTTCGTCTTCCGTGAAAGTAAGCGGGTTTTCCTTATCCAAGGTGACACCGCGGAGATGCGCAAAATATATTCGCTCCGCAAACGTATCAGCCATTTCAACCACATTGTTAGTCGGATGACTGCCAAATGTACCAGCACACAGAGTTACACCATTTGATGCACTCGGAATTTCGCTAAACAACAGTTCAAGATCATCAGGGGTACAGATAATTCGGGGAATACCAAGCAGATCACGTGGCGGATCATCTGGATGAATTGCCAGCTTCATTCCCAGCTCTTCAGCAACGGGTATAACTGCCTTTAAGAACCTAAACAGGTTGGTTCGTAATTCATCACGCGTAATATCAGCATAGCGCCCGACGGCATTCCGGAATTCATCAATCCCGTATTGATCTGTCATTCTGCCTGGAAGGCCTGCCATAATTGTTTGGGCAAGTGTATCTTTCTCACCCACGTTCATTGATGAAAAAACTTGCCCTGCCCGCTCAATTTCTTCTGCGGAATAGTCCTCTTCAGCACCTTCACGCTGAAGAATGAAAAGATCGAAAGCAGCAAACACATCATGATCATACTTCAAAGCATACGCGCCCTTATCGGTTCTGTATCTCAGATCCGTTCTGGTCCAATCAATAACAGGCATGAAATTATAGCAGATCACCCGAATATTAGCAGCGGCCAGGTTCCGCATACTTTCGATAAATGTTTGAATGTATTTACCCGCATCAGCATCACCACGCTTGATAGCGTCATGAACAGGCACACTTTCAACAACTGACCACCGCAGAGGAGATAAACCTTCAGGCGTTTCTTCAATCATTTTTTTGCGCTCAAGAATTGCCTCGAGCGGCCAAGTATCGCCAATTGGAATTTCATGAAGTGCTGTAACGATATCCGTCGCACCCGTCTGGCGTATTTCTGATAAACTTACGGGATCGTTCGGGCCGAACCACCGCCATGCCTCACGCATTGCTCGCCCTTTCGGCTACATTGATTTTATTGCGGCCAATTACCGGGTATTGCTCAACTTCATAAACTTGGCCATTTACGGGTGCAGATAAATCTGAAAGCCAGAAAACAGCGTGTGCCGCAATGTTGTGAGGCTGAAGCAGCTGCCCGGACGGTGCAAAAACCGGCGGAATTTGCTCCCGCCAGTCTGCCCCCATACCCTGTAGTTTCTGGATACGGTCTTCATTTTCAGTGTCCGTCCAACCAACATTGAGCTGATTTACACGAATTCGCTGGGGCCCTAATGCATCACCCAAATTTCGGGTCATGGTTTGAAGAGCCCCTTTTGCCATAGAATATGTAAGGGTGTTGTTTTGCCCGCAATAAGCATTAATGGAACCGATATTAACAATCGCACCTTCCGAGCCCTGTCTCAGGAACTGTTTGATGGCAGATTGACTGAGAAACAGTGGCGCGCGACAGTTGATCGCCATAATCTCATCATGTAAATCGCGAGTGGTGTGTTCAACATCATCCCGGGTCATCACAGCGGCATTGTTTACAAGGCCATCAAGCTTGCCGAATGCTTCCACAGCAGCTGGCACCAAGGCATCCAAAACGGTTTCATCAGTCAGATCACCCTCTACAGGAAAGGCCCTTTTACCCAGCTTCTCTACCGCGGCTTCCGCTTCTTTAAGGCTGCGGCCATGAAGGACAAGCTTTGAACCTTGCCTGTATACTTCCTGCGCAATCCCCCAACCAATGCCAGAGGTGGCACCCGTAACAATAATGACCTTATCCTGAAGCATGGTTATTTTCCTGCCCAGTGCAGCCACATAGCTGCCGTCCAGGAGAAATCTGTACCACCCGTTCCTTCACCACTTTCAGGATTAAAGGCTTCAGAGAATCCTGCGATTTTGATAAGCGCCGCAGTATCGTTTCTGATTTTATCAGCCCACGTCTCAAGACCTTGCTCAGCACACCCTGTTGCTATCATAAAGTTCACAACCGCCCAAATAGGGCCGCGCCAATAGCGCATTGCGTCAAATTGCTTCTCACCCGGCGCAAGGCTTGGCATAAGAAACTGGCTTACTTTTGCAATCCGATCAATATGAGCTTCCGTGGCCGCCCGCTGTGCAGCAGTGCCAACATCCGCATAAAAATTCAGGAACGATGCGCTACTGATAATACCTGTGCTTTCACCTGAAATAACATCGCGGGAACAGAAAGCCTGCTTCTCTTCATTCCAAAGATAATCAACACCTGTTTCAGAGAGAGAAACTTGATTTTTTAGGAACTCAGCTTCACCTTCAAAACCAAACTGCTCAGCCAATACAAGAAGATCTCGGTTCGCCCGCAGGAGCATCATTGTCATGCCCACATCAGCTACGCGGAATGGACTTTCTTCGATGATTTTTTTATGGTCCCAACCAGCATCACGGCCGAACTCCACCATGGCGATAAAACGGTCGTAATCCTCTTTGTGTGGACGCATCTTCTTATCTAGATGCTTGGTATCCTGGCGCACATAAGGTGTGACATTGCTGGTATCAACACGTTTGGCTGCCTCATCCCATTCCGGCGCGTTATCGCGGCCTGTTTCCCATGGGTGAGTAGTTACAACAAGGCCCTTTTTTAGTGGATCGCGGAAGGATGCGAACCACCGGTGCAGGGCAAACACCTGAGGAATTAGCTGTTTAACTTTTTCTTCCGCCTCAGCATTTTGATTTTGTTCCCAAAGCTGGCGAAGAATAGTTGCCACAACAGGTGGCTGACTGATGCCGGATGTACGTGGCTGCTGATTTGTTTGCCAAATCTCAGGCCCTGGGAAATATCCTGCGTTATCTTTCCAGAAGATAATCTGCGGCAGGAAACCATCGTCCCATTGGCCTTTGAAAAGAGTTTCAAGCTCTTGCCATGCGCGATCAAGATTGAACTGTGCATATCCCAGAGCAACAAAAGCAGAATCCCAGTTCCACTGGAACGGATACACATCTCTGTTTGGTACCGAATAGCCGCCCAGGTCATTCTCAATCAGGATCTTTTCTGCGGCTTCATGCAAGGCTTTATTTGTCGGGCCTTGAAGCTCAATTTTCTCAGCTTCCATGATACATCTACTTTAAATAACTACAAACTTACTGATACTTAACAGAAGTGAGGGGAAGCCTCCCCTCACCGAAACTTTGGTTCTGCGAATACTTAGAACTTGTAGTTAAACCGCAGTGTTACGCGGCGTGGCAGAACCGGGCGACCTACAAAGAAGTTGCCTGTATTTGATTGAGATGTACCCTGACGAGGCGAACCTTCTGTTGTGCCTTGGCTATCAAACAGGTTGAATACCCCGAGGCCAATACGTGCGTTCTTTTCACCACCAAAGCCAAAGCTGTAACCAGCGTCCAAACGGAAGATACTGAAGGCATCCAGCTCAACACTGTTGGAATCGTTTGCGAAGTTATCGCCAACATAGTTTTGGAAGAAGGATACGTCGAAGGTATCATCATCATAGTAAACACCAGCGTTAAACAGCAGATTTGGCTGACGGCGAAGTTCATTGCCGATAAGTGCCGGGTTGCCGTCATTTTGCGTCAACTCATGGTCTTGAAGGGTCACATTCGCATCTACGCGCAGTGTTTCTGTAATATTATATGAAGCAGTAGCTTCGATGCCGTATGACTTAGTTGACTGAAGACTTACTTCTTCAACAACTCCACCATTACCGTCGTTTACAAAATCAACGTTCGCACGATTATCAAGCTCAGCATAAAAAGCAGAGAATGTTGCTGCAAAATTAGCTGAACCATATTTCACACCTACTTCCGCTTGCTTGATAATTTCAGCATCGTAAGAAGCTGTTTCGCCAAGAGAATTTACACGTACACTACGAAGCTGCGGGAAGAAGAAACCGCGAGAGAAGTTACCGTAAAGGTTCACATTGTCATTGAGACGGTATAGAGCGCCAAGAGCAACCGCCCATTCTGTTGTAGAAACAGAACCAATCTGGAAGGAGCCATCACCCGTTACTACACTTTGAAGGCCTGGAGCAAAACCTGGATCATCATTGATAACAGCTGTTGTTGTTCCTTCACGGAAGAAATCGCCTACAAACCGTTCTACACGGAAACCAACATCAAATACCCAGCGATCATTTTCAAACTGATCAGCGATGTAACCTGCAATACGCTTGGCTGTATGTTCTCGATTAGAGAAAATAACGCCAGCATTTGTCAGGCCATTCAGTGAGAAAACAACAGGATTACCATTTTCGTCCGTATAGGTCAGATCCACAAGACGCGGCTGATCATTGAATTCACCAAGGTATGTTGAGATAACATTATCATCCGCTGCTTCAGCGTTCGCGAAGAAACCACCAAGCGTGAAACTGTGTTCCCAGTCACCTGTATTGAATGTTTTTGTGATATTCAATTCACTGGTAAAATCTGTCGCCGGGCGGTCCCGATCCAGAATACGGTTAGCAAACAGCAGATCATTCGCACCAAGCGCCTGACCAGATTCTGTGAATGTAAATGATGCACCGGCAAGATCACCTAAGCCGCGAGCCGCAAGGAAACCAGCCTGTGTTTCTGGTGTATTCGCAATACCGTCACCATCAAGGAACAGGTTAAACTGGTGATCATAATCAGCGTATTTAACTTTACCGTTAAAGCCCCAACCGTTTTCCAACTCTTTCTCAAACGCTAACGCAAAAGTAGCGCCTTGTGTGGAAACACCGTCCGCAATAGGCGTTTCAAAAACGCCATCAGGTGTTTGGTAGCTCAAGCGTGATGCATCACGGGTTTGCAGCGTATAGATAGTTTCGCCATCATTGCCCGTTGGGCGTTCACGCGTATCACCATCTAGCGGGAAAGGCAGGAAGAACTGAACTTTATCATCAATTACCTGCGTATAGAGTGTTACAGAACCAGATCCGTCACCAAATTCCTTTTTGATGTTACCGCGGATTTGGTAGCCTTCAGTTGGCAGACCAGAATCAAGTGGCCCTTCATCATAGCGGTAATAACCAGACACAGCGTAATAAAGGCCTTCATCAGCGCTTAGCGGGCCACTCGCTGCGAAATCGGCGCGGTACCGGCCTTCTTCAGCTACTTCAAACTGAACTTGACCTTCCGGCTCATCTTCACCCGTTTTGGAGATATAGTTGATAACACCGGCGACTGAACCCGGGCCAAACAGGTTGGATACACCACCACGAACAAATTCCACGCGCTCAATGCCTAGATCATTACGGTAATAAACATCAAAAGCTGAAGAGTTCAGACCAAATGTACTGAAGGATGCAACACCATCATAAAGGAGCGGTGTAAACTGGAACTGGCCACCTGACGGCAAACCTTTAATGAAAACGTTCGCAGCAACTTCACCGCCACCGCCTTCAGCTTTAATACCTGTTACTGAACGCAGAATATCTGCCTGGCTACTTGCGGTAAACTTCCGAAGCTGATCTTCAGAAATTGACGTTACCTGAACAGGTGTAGAAAAGCTGCTACGCGCTTTACTCGTACCGGTAACAACGATTTCCTCCAAAGACAGTACTTTTTCTTCTTTTTCAGACGCATCTTGCGCAGATGCAGCACCCGCAACAGCAAATAAAGTTACGCCGGTTAAAAGTTTGGTTTTAAGTGAGCTAAACGTCATCTTATCCCTCCCATTTACACTATATCACATCCAACTTGCGCCTTCCTTCCCTGTCAAACGCTGATGGACTTTTAAGCCAATCCCCGAATTTCAGCGGGTCCTCGCTCTTAGGTCGAGACTATTGTGAATAAAAACTATATTTGCAACATATTTTTCACAATTATTAAAACTTATTATGAGTTATATTTAAGTTTTATAGTTGCCAAACACATATAAATCGCTAGAGTAAGATTTCGAAACCGCTGAAATATTTGGAATTTTAGACAACATACGTCCCGGCATAGAGGTATGCGTATCAGTTCTAGGATTTCGCAATAAAACAGGATTGAAAGCGCGAGAATGAGCAGATTTTTGAGTCACAAAACTTTTGCAACACCACCATTTTTTAGAGACTCGATCCGCACCCCCTGCTCACTCAGTGAGAGGAAAATCCTGTCCCTGCTTATCAGACGCCCCAATCTGACATTGGCAGAATTAACCTCGCTATCAGAGTTCTCCCAGCAGAGCATTTCTCGCCTTATCAAAGGGATGATTGAAAAGGGAATACTCGTTGCATCCGACCGCGTTGCAACCGGGAAAAGAGGCCAACCAAGCCTTTCTACAAGCATTATAGGAGATTACGCCTACACCTTTGGCATATCTATCATGACAGACTGCGTTGCCATCGCACTGGTGAACCTGGCTGGCGAAACGATAGCAGAGACAACGCACATCCCCCCCTCCATGAGCCGGAAAGAGGTACTTAACCTGATCAAACTGTCTTTTGATAGTTTCACCAGCGAACACAATATCGAGCACACTAGCATCCTTGGCGCTGGTGTTGCTATCTCCGGCTACAATCTTGGCGGCAGGTCAAAGTTCAATACACCACCAGGCCTTGGTGAATGGGCCCTCATTGATATTGATGAAATCATTGCTGAAGAACTCAATCTCCCTGTTTGGGTGGAGAACGACGGCAATGTCGCAGCTCTGGGCGAAAGCCTCCTTGGCACTGGTCGTGATTACGAAAATTTTGCATATCTATTCATTGCCGCGGGCATTGGTGGCGGCATTGTTATTAACGGTGAAATGCTAAGGGGCAGCAACGGTAACGCTGGCGAGATTGGCTTGATTGTACCTAGCAATATGTACCCACGCCCAATGCTGGACCTCCTTCACACGATGCTTCAGGAAAAAGGCGCTGATATTGAAGGCATTTCTGACATGCTGGCGAAATTTGATCCTGAGCAACCCGGCGTTACGGATTGGATTGAGAAAACGGAACCTGCGCTATCACTCGTAGTGTCTGCAATCGCTGCTATTCTGGATACAGATGCCATCGTGCTTGGTGGGCGCATCCCACGCTCGCTCGCCCGTATGCTTATTGAAAAACTGAAAATCTACGATGATGGCAGACGCTCAGAACCCCGCGCCATGCCGCGATTGACTATTTCAGATCACACAGGGGACGGCGGCGTACTAGGGGCAGCAATGCTCCCACTTCATAAATACTTTTACAGCACTGTTTAGCGTAATTGCTGAGTGGTGCCTCGCACCACCAATTCAACAGGTACCATAATACTGCGCGCCTCAGCACCTTCGATCGCATCATCAAGCAGATCAGCCACTGCATGGGCCAGTTCTTCAGTATTTTGCCGAATAGTGGTAATCGCCTCACCAACTTCCGGGATTTCATCATACCCGATGATAGAAACATCATCCGGCACCCTAAGATCATGATCTTCTAACGCTTTAATAGCACCAGCAGCCATCACATCAGAAAGCGCAAAAATCGCTGTAAACTTCAAACTGTCACGAATAGCCTGCCTGACAGCAAGAAAAGCGCCAAGCCCTGTAAAATTGCCTTCAAGGATATGCTTGTTGGAAAGCTCAATACCGGTGGCCCCCAGCGCATCTCGCACACCTCTAATACGCTCGCTAGTAGCGCGAGTATGAAGCGGAGACGACATAGCCCCATCTCCAGACACACTGCCCGCTAACACCAGGATATCCTTATGTCCCAATTTCAGCAGATGCTCTGCAGCCTGCTGACCACCACTATATTCATCAGAGGCTACCCAAAAATCAGCACTACTTTTACCGAGCGAGACAAATGGAATATTACGCTCCTGCAGATATGCCACTCTGGGATCATCATCATAAATGGATGCAATAACCATATGATCTGCAGTAGCTGGAAAAAGTCCTCGCTCATCGGTTGGCAGCTGTTCAACTCGCATACCTTTCGGAAACAGAGCAGATTCCAGATATTGCCTGAACAGGAAGAAATGCACATTCAACTGACTACTAAAGCCAGTATTCAAACCAACTTTAGAGCTTTTACCAAAAGACAGGTTACGTGCTGTTTCATCCGGTTGATAACCGGTGTCTTCAATAACTTTTAAAACCTTCGCCTTGGTTTTTGCATTCACTCCCGGACGGTTATTCAAGACCCTACTTACAGTAGCCTTGGAAACCCCAGCCGCTTTCGCCACAGCAAGAATACTTGTCACACCAGTATTTTTTTCGGGATTAACCAAAGAAAGCTCCAAACTTCAATTACTTAGACATCATCAATCAGAATGACACGAAAATCGTTCACATTGGTAAGGGTTGGCCCGGTTTTAATCAATGCATCAATTGCTTCAAAAAGCTGATACGTACAATTTGTAGCCCTTGCTTCCGCCACCGAAACGCCAGCACCTTCGAATGCGGATAACGTATTTTCATCAAAAACCGCACCAGCTACATCTTCAGTACCGTCTATACCGTCAGTATCGCATGCCAGCGCAGAAACACCTTTCATACCGGCAAGCGCTTCTACCAGTGCCGCACAATATTCAAGGTTCCGACCGCCTTTTCCGTTTGGGTTTCTAACCTCAACAGTGGTTTCACCACCAGAGATAATAGCCCATCGCCCACCTTTATCACGGCATTCACGAACCAGTTCCGCATGTTCCTGCGCCACATCACCCGCAATACCTTCAAGATCATCGCCCAGCATCAATATTTGCCGGCCATCCTTTACTGCTAACTGCTTTGCTGCAGTAAGTGCATCAGCGGCTTTAGCTATAATCAGCTCTTTATTGCCCACAAACATATCAGGCGCTGGAGTTTCATTGCCTTCATTCTCAATAGCTGCCAGAACGCCAGCATCACCTTTCCATCCATATTTGTTTAGAATATTTCTGGCATCCTTTAGCGTCGAAGTATCACCGCATGTTGGTCCTGATCCAATATGTGAAAGAACATCGCCGGGTACATCAGAAATGGCATAGGTTTCAACGCTTGCAGGGTATGCAGCCTTCGCCAAACGCCCACCTTTAATACGTGACAAATGCTTTCTGACGCAGTTCATCTCTGAGATTGCAGCACCCGAATGCAACAAAAATTTATTCACCGCCTTTTTGGTTTCAAAATCAATTTCAACAACAGGGGCGGACAAGAGCGCGGATGCCCCGCCTGACATCAGAACAATAACCCGATCACCCTCGCCCGCACTTTCAGCAAGCGTGAGCATTTCAGCAGCCACCTTTTCACTGGCATCATCTGGCATAGGGTGCCCAGCCTCGACCACCCTGATATGCTTCGGCATTTCCTGAGGAAGATGATGATGACGTGTTACTGCAAGCCCCTCCACAGAACCGAGGATTTTCTCCGCCTCAACAGCCATTGCAGCCGCTGCCTTGCCGGCTGCGAGAACGATAGTTCGACCAGAGAAATTATCTGCTACCAATAGATAGCGAGGCAAACATGTTTCTGGATGAACCGCAGCAACAGCAGCGCGGAACATCTCGCGCATTAATTCCTCTCGCCTTCTCAATCCAGACATCACCCGCTCCACTTATAACAAAATACATAACCAAGAAATAAATCCCCTCACCAGCTATAGCAAGTGGAAATTGAAACCGGTACCAATAATTAAGCATACAATGTTTCTATAACAATTATTTTCGTTGAAATTATCCAACTCCAATGATAGAAACCGGTTCCAATTTATTTGAAAAACCGCTTAAATTCAAAATCTCAGCGGGTTTGGAACGCGCACTTGCGCCAGTTAAAGGCTTGTTTATGTCCGGCAATTTGCATTCAGATGTTCATATCAATCTTGAAGATGTATCCTTCAGCAGAAGAGGTTCGTGGCTTTCAATCACACCTCTTATCGCCAAATTTGAACCATACGATCTCGATCGTCACTATATCAAATGCCACCATCACGATGCGAAGCCTGTGATTGAACTCATCCCTGAATTCACTGACCCAGATGTAAAACTAAGGCCTGCAGCAACTCCAACATCCCTCCTTTGGAAACACAAAGGGCAATCCGTTGAAGCGGTATTTGACGGTACAGATACTATCCGCATTAAAGGAACTGGGGACTGCCGCTTAAGCCTGAGCCCCAGGGAACGAGCTGAGGTAAATACACTAGAAGCAGACCATGGTAATTGCTCTGTAGCCACATTCAACATTCTTCCCATCCACAGAAAATTCCAGATTGAGCGCCTTTCCGGACATATGAGTATCTACTCAGAACGAGAAGCTGAGACAGGTAAAGAATTTAATGTGCAGGTTAATGTTTCCGGCGAAAGTTGGGAAATCGCGGTTGATCTTTATGTAAGCGTATGGACCAAACCAAACCGCGCCAGCTTTGATATTTGCAAATCTGCTGTAGCTGCTGATTTTAGCGAATGGCTTGGAAACACACCACCGGCCAATCCGGACCTTGAACCTGCGAGAAAACTAGCTGCTTATATAACATGGTCTGCTACCGTGAAGCCGCATGGCCTTCTGAAGCGTGACACGATGCTGATGTCAAAAAACTATATGTGCCGTATCTGGAGCTGGGATCACTGCTTCAACGCCCTGGCACTGGCTTCAAATTCAGACCGCACAGCCTATAACAGCCTGGCCTGGGACCAAATGCTGGTCATGGCTGATGAACAAGATGAATTTGGCGGTTATCCGGATGCCTATAACGACACCCATATGATCTTCAATTATACCAAGCCGCCAATCCACGGCTGGACACTGGAAGAGCTACAAAACCGTATGGGCGATCAAGTTGATGAAACAAAAGCTCTGGAGCTGTTTCACTCCATCGAAAACTGGACCAATTTCTGGCTAAATCATCGCCGCCTAGAAGCAAATGAACTTGCGCACTATATGCATGGGTATGACAGTGGCTGGGATAATGCCACTATGTTTGATGAAATGGTGCCCGTCATTAGCCCTGATCTGAACACCTTCCTGATTGTTCAATGTGATGCCCTCGCCTCTTTCGCAAAACAACATGGCTTTGAAGCAAAAGCCAAAAGCTGGAAAGAAACCGCAGACGCCTTATATGCCAACCTCATCAAAGAGCTTTGGGACGGTGAAAAATTTACTGCAAAAGGAGCGGTTCGCGGCGAAACTATCACCTCTGATAGCCTTATCTACTGCATGCCTATTCTGCTGGGAGATCGCCTACCAGGGGACATAAAAAGAAAACTGGTTTCTGAAATCAAACGTTTTATCACACCTTACGGCTTGGCAACCGAACATCCTGACAGCCCAAAATTCATGGATGATGGTTATTGGCGCGGTCCTATCTGGGGACCATCCACTTATCTGTTCTTCAGTGGGCTTTTAAGAAGCGGATTTAATGATCTTGCAACCGATATTGCAAAACGGTTTTGCAGCATGTGCAAGGAATTCGATTTTGCAGAAAACCACCATGCACTAACGGGCGAACGTCTACGTGACCGGGGCTTTACATGGACTGCAAGTAGCTTCCTCCTAATGGCGGAATATCTACACAAAAAAGAAGCAACGTGACGGCCACTGCCGTCACCTATAAACTAAGTAATTCGTAGGGAGGGGTATATGGACTTTTTGGATTATGCGATTATCGCAGGATATCTGATTGCCTTGTTGGGCATGGGATATTTCTTCAAAGAGAACACCGACAAAAAGGATTATTTCCTTGGCGGCCGAAGCATGGGCACTGTTCCGCTCACGCTCTCAACAATGGCAACCCAGCTTTCCGCAATCAGCTTCATTTCAGCCCCTGCTTTTGTAGGCCTAAAGAGCGGCGGCGGCATGGTGTGGCTGGCGTACGAGTTTGCGGTACCCTTGGCGATGATCTTGCTGCTGATGTTTATCCTGCCTCCCCTATACCGCTCCGGTGTGGTGAGTATTTATGAATATCTTGAAGGGCGTTTTGGTATATCCACGCGCATGCTCATCAGCACTGTATTCCAGATCAGCCGCTCCTTCGGTACAGGCATTATGGTTTATGCCACTGCGCTTATTCTCGAAGGGATGATGGGGATTAGTTTCTGGACCTCCATTTCCGTAATTGGGATTATTACCATTATCTATTCCCTTCAAGGCGGAATGAAAGCTGTTGTTTATTCTGATGCCATCCAGATGGGACTTATCTTCTTTGGTGTGATCATAGTGGGCGCCTTTGCTCTACACAATCTGGGCGGTGTTGATGAACTTGTGGCAAATGTAGACACATCACGTTTAGACGTTATCCGCGCGGATTCTTTCGGTTTCAATGGTGATGAATGGGGCCTGATGCCGATGATCTTTGGCGGTATCGTTCTCTATGCTTCCTATTATGGCTGTGACCAGACACAAGCCCAACGTTCCCTTTCTGCAAGTAGTGAAAAAACACTTCGTCAGATCCTGTTGATGAACGGCCTTCTGCGTTTTCCTATGGTGATGCTCTACTGCCTGACTGGATTAGTGCTTGGCACCTTCACATTAACAACACCGGAATTCCTCTCGCTCATCCCTAAAGATAAGCCAGACCTGATGGTACCACTGTTTATCGTGAACTACCTGCCGCATGGTATCATCGGTATTCTAGTGGTTGCCCTTATGGCGGCCGCCATGTCATCCCTTAGTTCTACTTTAAATTCGTTAACAGCTGTTTCCATGGAAGATTTCACGCGCCTTACAGGCCGCGAATTTAGCGAAAAACAGTATGTATCATGGTCGCGTATCATGGTGTTTTTCTGGGGTATTGTGATTGTAACTTTCTCAGTATTTGGTGGTGATATTGCGGATACAGTGATTGAAGCCATCAATAAAATTGGTTCTGTTTTCTACGGTCCTATCCTCGCAACATTCATGATGGCGATCATGTTCAAACGTATTGGTTCGCGCGATGCAAATCTTGGCCTGATCACAGGTGTTGGTATCAATATGTATCTTTGGCTTATGGTGCCAGAAGTATTCTGGCTGTGGTGGAACTTTATTGGCTGTGTTAGCGCACTCTCAGTTGGCCTGGCCATGTCTTATCTGCGTAAGCATACTAGCCGCCTTAGCGCAGATATAGCACCATCAAATGAAGGCGCTTTAATCACCATGAAAGAGCTCAGCTTGATGCTTGGTGCATTTGCTACAATGCTGCTTATCTCCACATTGCTGCCAACATTGATCATCTAGAGCAAACAAGCTCGAATGACCCTACTCGAGCCTTCTCTTCATGCATTCCTTTAATTTAATAGCTATACCAAAGTAATAGCAGGTAGCTTTTCTACCAGTATTTTTATCGGCAAAGCAGTTATTTCTATGCTCTTGCAGGTCGAGTTAAGGTGGTATTGTGGGGAGGGTTAGTCTCCCCTTCGTGGTTGGTCAGCCAGGCAAAGGATCTAGGCAATCTGCGC
>NZ_JAKQZA010000020.1 GCF_023008165.1 Kordiimonas laminariae
ACAAGTGCATCTAATGTAAGCGGCAATGCCGCAGCCACGATTACCGTAACTGCCAACGATGGCGATGGCTCTGGTAACGTAAACTTAGGCACCGTGAATGTGAATGTCACCGGAGTGAATGATGATCCGGCAGCAGCCACCCTACCAGCCTCCGTTACCGTTGCCGAAGACACACAAAGCAACATCGATCTTGGCACTACTGCGTTCAGCGATGTGGATAGCGCCAGCATTACAGTAACACTCACGGCTTCAGCCGGGACTTTTGCTACACCTGCGGATGGTGCTGGCGTTGGTGGCGGTGTTGTTGAAACACTTGTAAACGCAACAACAATCACGCTTGTTGGCGCACCAGCTGATATCAACACATATCTGGATACAGCCTCTAATATTCAATACACAGGTGCATCTAATGTAAACGGCAATGCTGCTGCTACCATCACCGTAACCGCCAATGATAGCGATGGCTCCGGCGATATTAGCATTGGTACAGTGAATGTGAATGTTACCGCTGTAAACGATGATCCGGCAGCAGCTACCCTTCCAGCCTCCGTTACAGTTACTGAAGATACACAAAGCAACATCGATCTAGGCACTACAGTATTAAGTGATATAGACAGCGCCAGCATTACCGTAACACTCACGGCTTCCGCAGGAAC
>NZ_JAKQZA010000021.1 GCF_023008165.1 Kordiimonas laminariae
GGGTGTAGCTCAGTTGGTTAGAGTATCGGCCTGTCACGCCGAGGGTCGCGGGTTCGAGTCCCGTCACTCGCGCCACTTGCTTCAAAATAAAAGCGCGTCACTTCAGTGTGACGCGCTTTTTTATTATTATATGCACTCACGTTGCAGATCGATTTGCGAGCTATGTCTGTTCTTAGTTTTGTGTCGAATCTCTCCTTTTAGGTAGTAATAACTGGATGTGCGTTTTTTCCATGTATGGAAACAGCGATAGATATAGCCAGCAATCTTTCGGAAAAGTCACTGTTTCCTATAGCGTTAAGAGGGCTTCCTTTGGAGCGTTTAAAAAAAATGAAAAAAAGCATTTTCTTTGATTGACATGAGGGGTGGGAAATTCTAAAACCCGCTCCGCAAGCAAAGCGCGGGTGTAGCTCAGTTGGTTAGAGTATCGGCCTGTCACGCCGAGGGTCGCGGGTTCGAG
>NZ_JAKQZA010000022.1 GCF_023008165.1 Kordiimonas laminariae
TCATACCAACTGATCAGTATGTTTCCGTTATCCAGCACAGCTGCCGAAGGCAATGATTGATCACCCGCAGTTTTATCGCTAATCAAAAATTCACCACCTACAGGCTGTCCATTCGCGTTATAAAGTTGACCATAAATACCGCTACCAGAACCATCTGCGCCGCTTTGATCCTCAAACACAACAACATAACCACCCGCAAGCGCCAGATGATCTGACGAAAAAGTTGCTATACTTGGATTTACCTGATTACCAACAGTAGTAGAATTTACCTGTCCCCCATCTGTGGGGTCTGTTATAATAGGCGGAAGCGTTGGGGTCGGCAGCGGAGCCAATTCATCAATATCCAACACTCTTAGCTGTATATCAAAGCCATTACCATCACCTGTATCTGACTGATAACTAACAACAACATCACCGGCAACATTAACATCTGCATCAA
>NZ_JAKQZA010000023.1 GCF_023008165.1 Kordiimonas laminariae
GAAGATACACAAAGCAACATCGATCTAGGCACTACAGTATTAAGTGATATAGACAGCGCCAGCATTACCGTAACACTCACGGCTTCCGCAGGAACCTTTGCTACACCGGCTGATGGTGCTGGCGTTGGTAGTGGCGTTATTGAAACACTTGTAAACCCGACAACAATCACGCTTGTGGGTACACCAGCTGATATCAACACCTATCTGGATACAGCATCCAACATTCAGTACACAAGTGCATCTAATGTAAGCGGCAATGCCGCAGCCACGATTACCGTAACTGCCAACGATGGCGATGGCTCTGGTAACGTAAACTTAGGCACCGT
>NZ_JAKQZA010000024.1 GCF_023008165.1 Kordiimonas laminariae
CAGCCTTTATATTTGGTGAGCCCGACAGGGTTCGAACCTGTGACCTACTGATTAAAAGTCAGTTGCTCTACCAGCTGAGCTACGGGCCCAAATATGTTTGTATTCAAAGTTTCCTTCGAATGCGGCGGAACATAATAAGCTGTCCGACGATGGTCAAGTAAAAGTCATAAAAAACAACAATTACCTGCATTCCTGAAAACTGAGACAAATAAGGCTGATACTTTGAGTATCAGCCTTTATATTTGGTGAGCCCGACAGGGTTCGAACCTGTGACCTACTGATTAAAAGTCAGTTGCTCTACCAGCTGAGCTACGGGCCCA
>NZ_JAKQZA010000025.1 GCF_023008165.1 Kordiimonas laminariae
GGGTGTAGCTCAGTTGGTTAGAGTATCGGCCTGTCACGCCGAGGGTCGCGGGTTCGAGTCCCGTCACTCGCGCCACTTGCTTCAAAATAAAAGCGTGCCACTTTAGTGTGGTACGCTTTTTTGATTCTTGCGTAACTATTTGTTCTCAAACAAAAAAAATCAAAAAAATGTATTTCTTTGATTGACACGGTGGTCAGGAAATTCTAAACACTGGCTCACAAGCAAAGCGCGGGTGTAGCTCAGTTGGTTAGAGTATCGGCCTGTCACGCCGAGGGTCGCGGGTTCGAGTCCCGTCACTCGCGCCACTTGTTTG
>NZ_JAKQZA010000026.1 GCF_023008165.1 Kordiimonas laminariae
AGCTGTGCTGGATAACGGAAACATACTGATCAGTTGGTATGACGATAACAACAGTGTCTATGTAAGAGAATTTTCGGTTGATGCATCTGCCGCAAATGCTACTGGAGCTTCTACGCTGATTACCGCTGGAGCAATTCAGGGAGGGCCTGTTGGCACCGCCGCTGATATAGAAGCTTTAACTGGTGGTGGATATGCGATTTCCTGGCATGTTTGGAATGGTTCGAAGTATGATTCCTACGGCCGTATTTATGATAATACTGGCTCAATTGTTGTTGAGACCAATAATATTATTGCTGCCAATTCT
>NZ_JAKQZA010000027.1 GCF_023008165.1 Kordiimonas laminariae
AGAATTGGCAGCAATAATATTATTGGTCTCAACAACAATTGAGCCAGTATTATCATAAATACGGCCGTAGGAATCATACTTCGAACCATTCCAAATATGCCAGGAAATCGCATATCCACCACCAGTTAAAGCTTCTATATCAGCGGCGGTGCCAACAGGCCCTCCCTGAATTGCTCCAGCCGTGATCAGCGTAGAAGCTCCAGTAGCAGTTGCGGCAGATGCATCAACCGAAAATTCTCTTACATAGACACTGTTGTTATCGTCATACCAACTGATCAGTATGTTTCCGTTATCCAGCACAGCT
>NZ_JAKQZA010000002.1 GCF_023008165.1 Kordiimonas laminariae
CCGTCGCGGCGAACACTTGAGCGGTGCGCCCCGTCGGTGTGAGGCGGGTTATAGGCCTACCTAACCAACCTGTAAACAACTAATTTCATGTTTTTCGAAAAAACCTGATTTTCGCGTTTAAACGCCTAAAAACTTTACGAATATTTCAAAAATACGCGCTCAGGCGAAGCTTCCTTAAGCTACCTTTTGTGAATAGTCGAATGAATCGGAGAATCTATGTCATTTTGAGGATAGAACGAGTCTGAAACTGTTCAGTTAAGTGCCTAATGTATGTGAATCGCCGCTACTGCTTTTCAAGCTTCTTCTGCGCATCCCTAAGCATAATCTGAAAAGTACCGTGGTCCTTGAACTCTTGCGCGGTCCACATAATAGATTCGTTAAACTGTTTCTCGAAAAGGTAAGGCCCTGTACCGCCTGTCTTAGCCAGCGGATGAAAAGCTCCACCAGACACCTCAGGCCTATAGTTCTTATTCCGGCCAGGAACAAAGTAACGGTATATCCCCTCAAGAATCTGAGTAGGCTTCGAAATGGTTGGTCTTGCATCGTATGAAACAAGAGGTCCGCTATCGGTAAGACTGTTATGAACTAGTGTTTCATCAAGCCCTAGCGCTGCCCTAGCTGCCTGCCCCAAAAAGAGACGCCGCTCATAATCATCCATCAAATGTCCAGACCTATCTTTCCGCAATGCCCCAAGCATCCAATCAGCGGCAGATAAAACAGAACCGTCTTCCATCAGGATATAGTTATTCCCAAGCGCTTTGAAAAATTCCTTTTCATTTTTAATCTCTTCAGGCTTTCTCATTATCGCTTTAGGCACAACGGGCACTTGAAGAGGAGTGCCTGGAATATGGGATTGCTCGGTATGCTTTGAAGGCTTCGTTGCTGGCTTTTCATCTTCGACATCCTGCGCATGAAGAACCGGTGTGCATATATGTATATATAATAAAGAGTAACAGAGAGCTTTTACTGCTCTTCTCCCTACACCCGCTCTAAGCCCTGAATAGCCATTGCTCATTATGATGAAACCCCCTAATATGGCCACAAATCGATAAGCATTTATCGTAAAACAATAATAATTATGCAAGTGAATAAGGCAAAAAATGGACAACATTGGCAGAAACTTATTAGCCCTGAGAATATTGATCATCATTTTAGTATCAATGATGTCCATTCTACATGTGCTTTACTGGCTCTATCCCTCCACTTTGAGCGAAGTAATAGCTACTCACGAGCTTGTTGACCAATATGGCGGCTTTGAACGCCTCGATACTCAACAACGTGCACTAGGTTTTACAGTTACCTTAGCTTCTGTTGCTCTTTTGTGTTGGTCTATGATTCTTATTTACCGATTATCTCTTCAAATTGGTAACCATGAGTGGTTTAGCGCTCTAACAGAAAAGCTTTGTCTGCAACTGGGGAAAACGCTGTTCTTTTACACGCTCGCACGATTGATGGAGAATACTTTACTTATTCTCGTCTTGACGATGAACAACCCTGAAGGCGAACGCACCTTTGCTCTTACTATTTCTTCAAGCCAAGTTGTGATCCTGATACCTGCTTTTCTCGCGATTATTGCTGCACAGGTAGTGAAGGCTGGCCGCCTTCAAAAAGAAGAACTTCAGCAGATCATCTAGGGACAACACATGCCGATCATTGTAAAACTAGATGTTATGCTCGCCGAACGTAAGGTTAAATCGAAAGATCTAGCCTCAGCTGTGGGTATTACCGAAGCCAATTTAAGCCTTCTTAAATCCGGAAAGGTAAAAGGCGTGCGCTTTGCTACACTTGAAGCAATCTGCGATTATTTAAACTGCCAACCGGGCGACATTCTCCGGTTTGAAAATGACAAATGAGATTTATTTAAGTGCCTAAAAAACTGAAGATACTTTATCATCACCGCATCGCTGCTCAAGATGGGCAGAGCGTTCATATTCATGAACTGACAAAAGCATTTAAAGCACTTGGACATGAGCTGATATTTGTCGGCCCCTCTTTGCGCCCCAAGGAATTTGGGGACGAGAATAAGTTTCTTGATCTTGTACGAAAGGTTTTACCTCATTTCGCTCAGGAATTTCTGGAACTACTATACGGTAGGCATGCCTATAAAAAGCTAAAACAAGCATACGAAGAACATAACCCCGATGTGCTTTATGAACGGCATAATCTATTCCTCACCGCAGGTTCCAAATTAAAGCGAAAAACAGGTATTCCTTATCTCGTTGAAGTGAATGCCCCACTTATGGAAGAACGCTCTAGATATAACGGACTTCACCTCAAAGGCATAGCTGCGAAAATGGAAGAAGATACATGGCGTGCAGCCGATATGAACTTTCCAGTATCCAACGTGCTTGCCGATAAATTGCGGGAAAAAGGTGTAAGGGAAAACCAGATCACCGTAATGCATAATGGCATCAACTATGAAGATTATGAAAACATAGATCAAAACGCCATTCGCAAACGATATGGGCTTGAAGGCAAAACAGTACTTGGTTTCACCGGCTTCCTGCGAGAATGGCATAAACTGGAAAGAGTGGTCGAACTTATTTCCAATTTCAGTGAAGAAGAAAGCCCTCACTTACTTGTGGTTGGTGAAGGTCCTTCCGTTGCTACGTGTAAGGAATTAGCTGCAACACTTAGTGTAAGCCACCGAGTGCATTTTACTGGTTTCGTAAAAAGAGAAGATATTCCAGAGCATCTGGCGGCTATGGATATCGCCTTACAACCAGCTGTAACAGATTATGCCAGCCCATTGAAAATTTTCGAATATATGTATTCAGGGCTCGCCATTATCGCCCCTGATCAGCCAAATATTAAAGAGATACTGACTGATCAGGAAAATGCACTTTTCTTTACACCTGGCAATTTCGAACAAATCGAAGCACTAATCCTAAGACTTGTGACAGATAAAGAGCTACGGGACCGTATTGGTAACAACGCCAAAACAACCATCCCTGAAAGAGGCTATATTTGGCAGGAAAATGCAGCCCGCATCGCTGAAATTAGCGAACGTTTAATTAAGACCTAAGCGGTACTGATATATTCTTTAAGGGCGTCTGCTTCCTGCTTGGTTTCTTCCATCTGAACTTTCACTACATCCCCGATGGAAATAATCCCGACGACCTTTTCACCGTCCAGCACAGGGATATGGCGAATACGGCGCTCTGTCATCATTTCCATGAGATGGCCAACAGAATCATCGCCTGTACAGGTAAACACGGATTTGGTCATTAAACTTTCAACGGGATCAGCAAGCACGGAACCACCTCTTATAGCGAGGCCCCGCATAATATCACGTTCCGAAATAATTCCTGCCAGTTTCCCTGATGATAAAATAGGTATCGCACCAATTCGGCGCTCCCCTAAAAGTTTTGCAACATCTAAAACAGTACTGTCTACGCCAAGCGAAATTACGCTTGATCCTTTAGTCTCCAAAATTCGGCTAACATTCATATAAATCCCCTTTTTGTTGATAGCGGAGGATAGTGTTGCGCTGATGCGCTAAACCATTATGCACTTTTTTAGCGAAATACGCAAAACCAGACTAGAAAATGAAACATTGGCCGCGATCAGAAAGCCTCTTTTCATCACCCTTAGTCTGCGCTATGAAGTTTTGGGGCAAAATTCGGGACCAACGTATTGATTTTACGTAAGGGGAAGTTATGTCTCGGATTTTTTTCAAGAAAGCCGGACAAAAACCGTCTATATTTTCTACACTTGGTCTCATCTTGATGATAATGACCATTCTGGTGTTTGTAAGCGCAGGGCCAATTCTCGGGGTCTGGCAAAACGACAGCATGTCACCAAATGACTTTTTTGATTTGAGAATCAAATTATTAGATTTGGATCAAAAGCTTCTTATTGCAGGAAGCTTCCTCACTTTCTTTGGCATCCTGCACGGCAGGTTCAGTTCAAGAGTTCGAACGAGTTGGCGCGGCATTTCAGCGGCGCTTCTGGCAGTCACCGTGGCGGCAACTATGTGGCAGGTTGATCAATCAATCCGAAAGTCCCCCATTCTGCATGATATAACTACAGATATAAGCGATCCCCCATTTTTCACCACACTTGCAGAAAGAACCTATGAAAGTAATTCGCCAGAAGACTTTGTCGGTAGCAGGCTTTCAGCAAATTATGCTCAGCTACACACCTCAGCTTACCCCTATATTCAGCCAGTTATCAGTCCGCTGGATAAATCAGGTTTGTTTGATAAAGCACAACTGGCGGTCAAAAAATGTGGATGGAATATAGCCGCTTTAAATACACAAACTGGCCATTTAGAAGCCGTTTACACATCTCCATGGTTCAGGCTGAAAAGTAATGTCGTTATCCGCGTGCGCGAAGATGCCGCAGGTAGTAAACTTGATATCAGGGCCACTTCTGCATTAGGGCTAAGTGACTTTGGTATTAACGCTGCCCTTATTGAAGAGTTCAAGGAAGCACTCAATAAAGAAATCTCATAGGGCGCAAATGAAAGCTGTGAGACTATGCTCCAAACTATCCTGAAAATTGTCGCTGCCTGTATTGTGGTAAGCGTCATTACACACTTTGGCATTATCTATTTCACAGAGTTTGAAATGTCCATTCACGGTCATATTGCTATGGGCATTGGAATTTTATTCACTTATGGTGTCGGTGCTGGCTTGATGGCTCTTTTGTTTTTCTCTAACAAACATGGGCATGATGATGAGGTCTACACATCATCACAGGCTAAGGAAAACAGTGACGATTAATAATTGAGGTAAAAGCGTGGATACAGGAAGCTTCGATGAATTCCTATCTCTGGTAAAAGAAGTTTGGGAAAATGGCCTATACGGCGTTGATATTGGCCATATTGTAGTTGCAGTTTCTATTCTCGCCCTATTTCTTATCTTAAGAAATCTGCTCACACGCTTTTTCATCAACCGCATTAAAAGCTTAGCCAGCAAAACTAAAACGGATCTGGATGACACCGTTGTAGATGCTCTTGAGCAACCTATTCGTTTCATACCCGTTTTGCTTGGCATTTTCTTCGCGACAAGTTCCTTAAACTTGGATCAAGAATCTTCTGAATTTGCCTCTAACGTGAATAGATCTTTAATCGCGTTTGTTATTTTTTGGGCGCTTTACAGAGCATCAGACCCTGTCAGCGAGCTTTTGCAAACCGCAGAACGTTTCTTGACCCGCTCAATGATAGAATGGCTATCAAAAGCTATTAAGCTTGCTTTTGCTTTACTCGGCGGTGCTACCATTCTGGAAATTTGGGGCATTCAGGTTGGCCCGCTGATCGCTGGCCTCGGCCTATTTGGCGTTGCTGTAGCACTTGGTGCGCAAGACCTCTTTAAGAACCTGATTGCAGGCTTATTTATCATTGGCGAAAAACGCTTTCATCCTGGGGACTGGATTTTGGTATCAGGTGTTGTGGAAGGCACTGTTGAACATATTGGCTTCCGTACAACTACCGTAAGACGCTTTGATAAGGCGCCTGTTTATGTACCAAACGCCTCGCTTGCAGATTCCGCTGTTACCAACTTTTCCCGTATGACCTTCCGCCGCATTAAATGGCTGATTGGCCTTCAGTATAGCGCTACAGCCGAACAACTTGAAGCAGTACGCACAGGGATCGAAGAATATCTGGATAAAAATACCGCATTCGCGCGTCCTGAAGATACAGCAACCTTTGTACGTATTGATCGCTTCTCTGATAGTTCTATAGACATCCTCCTTTACTGCTTTACAAACACAACAGACTGGCTGGAATGGCTCGCGATTAAAGAAGGCTTACTGCTAGAAATAAAACGCATAGTAGCTAGTGCAGGAACGGACTTTGCGTTCCCAAGCAGAACCCTTTATTTAGAAGCTATGGGCGATGACCTAGAAGTCGCGCCTCTACATGGCTCTAAATAAGGAAGCAAAGCTTTGACTACAGACAGACGTGTAACAATCCGCGCCATCCCGCAACCATCAGACCTGAATGTGAATGGCAACATTTTTGGTGGTTGGGTTCTCTCACAAATGGACCTTGCGGGTGCTGACGTAGCTTCAAGCCGTGCCGGAGGTAATGTAGCAACTGTTGCGATTGAGGGCATGACATTCCACTGCCCCATTGAAGTAGGTGATGTGATCAGTGTGTACGCTGAGATTACAAAAATTGGCCGCTCGTCAATCACTACAAATATAGAGGTATTCGCGGAACGTGGTCCGCAGCGCGACATCCACAAGGTAACTGAAGGTGTTTACGTATTCGTTGCAGTTGATGACGAAGGTCGCCCGCGTAAAATCAGCTAATTTCTATTTTATAGACTAACAACTTTAAAGGGCCTCTAAAGGCCCTTTTTTGATACAAAACTTAAACAACTACATTTAGTTCTGCTTAGGTTGATCAGCCTCTTTTGGCGGGCTTTGCTCTATCTGGATACCAGATTTCTCAACGACAGCCGTACATCTCTTGGCAATAACATCTAAAAGCAAACGGTTCTCGGGAGAAATCTCTTCACGCGACAACTGTGCTGAAAGCTCAAGATACTTATCAAAATCTAACCGTTTTTGAAATTCACTGATGGTACATTCGCAGAGCATCTTACAAACCTGTTCCCCAACTTGTTCAAGGCACCCGGTTTCACAACGTTTACGGTCAAGCTCAAGAAGTTCCTGAGGGATTTTGCTATCTTTGGCGGATTGCGCCATCACACTTGCAGATGTTGCTAGTGAAATAACGAATACCGATGCTTTTAAAATCCGCTTCACGCCCTTGCTCCCAATTATTTGACCGATTGCCTCTCGACAATTCCACATATCACTTCCATATATTGGCCTAAAGTTAGAATTTAAAAAAGGGTCAAAATAATGGCAAAAGCAACTTTTGGAGCCGGATGTTTCTGGGGCGTCGAAGAAGTTTTTCGTACGCTGGACGGCGTTGAAGAAACCCTTGTAGGCTATATGGGCGGCTCTAAGGAGCGTCCAACATATAAAGAAGTATGTACAGATACCACAGGCCATGCCGAAGTAGTGGAAGTAACGTACGACGCTGATAAAGTTAGTTTTGATACGCTCGTAGACGTTTTCTTCAACAACCATAACCCAACGCAGCTAAATATGCAGGGACCCGATGTTGGTTCACAGTACCGTTCTGTTATTTTTTACGCAGATGACGCTCAAAAAGCAGCGGCTGAAGAAGCTAAAGCAGCTCTTATCGCATCGGGCCGTTTCAAAAAAGATATCGTAACAGCTATCGAACCAGCGGCTACTTTTTGGGCCGCGGAAGAATATCATCAGAAATATTTGATGAAGCGCGGCATGAGCAGCTGCCATATTTAAACTGTTAATTCCCGGTTTTACGGTACTTCAGGATATATGGGTTCGCTTGTTGGCGAGCCCATTTTTTATAATCCAATCCAACAGGCGCAAGCTCCAAGGCTTTCACCTCTGCTTCCGTTGCTTCTGCATCTCTATCAACCTGTACCTTTAAGAACTCCGCCAACATCATCCAACCTTCAAAGCTGTCTGGCGCCAACATGGTAGCCTTTTCGAGTGATTGTTCCGCAGTCGTTACATCTTCGCCGGTTAACCACAAAAACCGCCCATATAAACGCCAGGCTTCTGCGCTATCTGGCTCTAGCTCCAACGTTTTCTCGCACAACTGCCTGGCTTCAGCTTCACGGCCCTGTACATAACGAATAAGCGCTAAGTCAGAATATACAGTAGAACAATCATGATCATGCTTTAATGAGGAAAGGATAGCTTCTTCTGCATCTTCCATATTGCCTTCATCATAAAGCAGAAATTCACCATATTCATGCCAGTTCCAGTGTGTCTGGCTTAAATCCAGCCCACTTCGAAATAGCTGCTTCACCTCATCAGGTGCCCCACCAATATAACGAAGACAACAAGCATAAAGAGAATGTGCGAACCCTACGTCTGGATACGCAATCCGTAATCGTGATGCATATTCAAACGCTTCATTATACCTGTACATAGAAAGATATAAGACCGAGAGTTCAGCTACCGCTGCAATCTCTTCAGGTTCGATTTCAAGCACAGCTTTATATATAGTTTCCGCTTCAGCATATTGTTTGAACTGATGATGGTGAATATTGCCAATCGCAATACGGCACCAAATATCTTCAGGCTCAATTTCTATAGCTGTTTCAAAATGCTTAAACGCCAAGTCATACTCACTCATATGATCTGACAGAAGATAACCCAGTTCTTTATGTGCCCAGTAAAATTCTGGTTCCAGTTCAAGGGCCTTTTCAAAAGACTTACGAGCAGCACCTAATTTTCCCAGCGAAGTATATGCTTCACCAAGCTTGGCCCAACCCAGTTCAATATCAGGCGAAATTTCCGTTGCATTTTTCAGATATTCTACCGCTTCATCCCACCGTTTCAGGTCACTACCAAGCAGCACACCCAACCGGTAATTTAAATCACTATCATCTGGGGCAAATTGCAATGCATGCTTATAATTTTTAGCTGCTTCTTGATAGTTCCCTATCTTCTCATGATAAAGCGCGCCTAAATAACGCCGAGCCGTAATATCCTTTGGGTCATTCTCAATAATCGCTTTGTAATGCCCTGCAGCCTTATCAAAAGTTTTTTCACTTTCCTCAAAGTGCAAAGCAAGCTTATAGCGAGCCGGAGAATGATCCCGTTCAATTTCTACCAAACGCTCAAGAAGCTGTATCGCCTTGGATTTTGCATCAAGTTGTTCATCATAAAGAGCCGCCAGATAAAACATGGATGCGGTATCAGTATCATCGAGCTTTAGCGCCCTTTCAAAAGACGCTTTGGCCTCTTTAACCTTCCCACCAATGGCATATTGAACATAACCCAAATGGAAAAATGCCCATTGATATCCCGGTAATAATCTTGTTGCTTCTTTAAGCGCTTTTTCGGCCTCCACGAAATTTTCGCTCTGGCGGTAAAGCGACCAACCAAGCCAGCCGTGATAATATGGTTCTGTTGGGTCAAGCCTGATGGCTTCTCTTAGGTACTCCTGTCCTTCCGGGACCTTCCCAAGAAAGTCAGCGAGCATGATGCCCAACTTTCCCCAAGCCCAGTCATCCGTTGGATCTTCTTCTATCGCCCTTCTAAACGCCGTCTCGGAGGCTTGGTAATCATGCAAATGAACACTCAACAAATGGCCATATTGGCTCCAAACCCATGTGTCAGAAGGATCTATCTTGAGAACATATTCCCAATATTCCTTCGCTTCTTTCCAGCGCTCTGCAGCTTCCGAAGAGCGAGCAGCCGCTATGTATTTATCTTTATCCCCCAAAGCAGCAAGCTGTGGAATACCTGGACCTTTATCAGCATTTGTCGGTGCGGAAGTTTCTCTATCACTCAAGGCATCACGAGCGATGATCGAGTTTTGATCAGATGGATCATATTCAAGAGCACGGCTATAAGCCTGCGCCGCTTCTGCTCGCTTACCAGGAACGGCAGATAAAACGTCACCAAGGGCACGCCAAGCCGGAGCATATCGCGGAGCAATAGCAATTACCGCCCTTGCTGTGTTTTCAGCTTCAAGAAGCTCATCATCACGAAGCTGCTGCTCCGCCAGCATGATAAATTCCTGTGCTGATTTTATAATATCTGCTAATTCTGCCATAAGGCTATGCCGTTTAACGACGAAAAGGCTAAAACACGAGTCTTTATTGTATTTTAGCCTAAAATATTAGGCTGCTTTATTTTTACCTGCGCAGGATCTACAGGTGCCATGAAGTTCCAACGTTTGGCGTTGAATTTGGAATTCGGCTTTTTTTGATGCATAAACAACAGCTTGTGACAGTTCAGTGCTGGTCACCTCTTCAACATTTTCACATTCGTCACAAATTAAAAACTGGCTAACATGATAATCGCCTGCATGAGGACACCCAATATAAGCATTGAGAGATTCGATCTTATGTACCAGTCCTTCTTCCATCAAAAAATCCAGAGCACGATACACAGTCGGTGGCTTAGCGGAACCACCTTCATTCGCCAGTTGATCTAAAAGATCATATGCCTTTACTGCTTTATGTCCCTTCCATATCATAATCAGAATACGGCGACGAAGATCGGTAAAGCGTGAACCACGTTCCGCACAAATTTGTTCTGCTTTTGCAACTGCATTATCAATGCAAAGATCATGATCGTGTTTATGAGACACACTATTTTCCTTAGCTAGTTCCCTTTAATATTAACTAAGTATTTGGCAGGTTTCCAGCATTCTGTTCATCAACTTTTGAAATTCATCTAATTCAGGTGTGAACTTCCGCCTGAGAATTGTGAATTTGCAACGATATGTGCACGTACATCACTAATTAGTTTATCCAATTCCAATTCTGCAATTGCAACTTCATCTGGATTTGAAGAACCAAGACGAGGCATAATTTCCGCCATACGTTTAATATGGGGCGTTCTCCTACCTATGAGCTGGGAAAAAACAATATCAGTTTCATCAACTAGGTATGGTTCACCTTCATCGTGCAAACGATTAGCATCCACCAACTCCATGGCATCTTTCGGCACATGGTAATAATTCAAGGATTTATGAAGGCTCGTATCATCAAGGAACATTTTATAAGCAATTAACTCACCCCATTCTGTACGCTTAGGCAACCCAAGCGGAACAACCTTGATGCCGCATTCAAGTACACGTGGCAGAAAAAAGCTATCATTAATGCCTGTGATATAGTTAATTCCGTTACTTCGAGCATATGAAACCATAGCGCAAAAGAGTAAGCCTTTAAGGGGAATACCATCTTTGTTGTAGCGTGAATTGCTAGATACAAATACCCGAGACATCTCCCAAGCATCTGCCTGAGTTGGTGCTTCTTCTACACTGCAAAACGCTTCATATTCATTTTTAAGGAGATGAGGCCTTTCTGTTGGTACCAACCTTAATCCTGCTTCTAATTCACCATCAGGCCCAAGCGCTACAATATAAATAGTTCCTTCAGCATCATAGGCATCTTTTTCTCTTCCATCAGCACTTCCCCAGTGCCGGATTTTCCGACCTTCCACATAGAGTTTATGGCGCATACAATACATATGATCGAATAATTCTTTATATTCATGCTGTTTTTCAAAAGGGATAATTTTAATCATCTAAATACCAATATAATAAACTTGAAACATGCGAAGATCTATAAGGTGATCAAGTTTCGTCTGGCGGCTTCTTCTATAGCTTGCGCCCGTGTAGAAACACCTAAACCATTGATTGCTCTATTGATCTGAAAACTAACTTCATCTTCACTAATACCCAACAGATGCGAAATCTCTATATCAGTCTTCCCCAGAGCAATGCATTTAATACATTCAAGCAGGTTACTATTTCCTCCCTTTCTTTCTACGTTATGAATACGCTCCAACGAAGCCTGATGGAAAAACGCGACAGTACCGAGAGCTCTGATCGTCTCTGCAGATACATCTGGCTTTTTGCCATACACCACCAGAACCGTAATGGAACCTTCAGGCCCATGAATTGGTGCTACAAACCCATCTTTTCCATCAAAGAAATGATGTAGTTTATCATAAAACCTTCTAGCAAGAGGAGATATCTCAATATTCTCCAAAAGCGTGTTCCATGTAAACGGATACCGGGTATGAAAATGCTCTACTGTCTCTTCACCATAATGAAGTACTTCTTGTTCGGCATGTTTAGAAAGCCAAGCCTTATCAGAAGCAGTTGTTGGAGCCACTGTTAAGGCACCAAAATCAGCGGGTGTTACTACCTCAATATACGTCGATTGTTCATATCCATATTCATGAAGCAAACCTTCAAAAATACCGTTAATTTCCTCAGTATTTTTTGCATTCTGAATCAAGCGAATAATATCCACCATCTGAATATCAATCGACGTATCCTGCATAAACTAGCACCCCAAACTCTATATTTAGCTTGAAGTGCACAGAATAAGACACTTCAAGCGACAGTGCTTCACTTTCACCCAGAATGAAGCGCTTTATAGAAGCAAACTATTATTCGCCATCAGACATAATATCCATTACAGCGAGAGTCATTGCCTCTACTCCTTGTGTAATAGTAGCCTGATAATCAGGTTTAAAGAAAGGTGAATGTAGACTTGGTAGCTTTTTTTTACCTTCCTGAGCAGCCTTAACATCTGCAGGGTCAGCAGCCCCAACCCAGAACATCAGGCTGGGAATTTGATCTTCAGTACGTCCATAATAAGCAAAATCTTCAGCTCCCATAACCGGAGATGACCAAATAACGCGATCCTCGCCAAACTTTTCGGTCATTGCCGCATGTATTTTGCCGGTAAAATCAGGTTCATTATATGTCGCGGGTGTTCCTTGACTGTATGTTACCTCAGGCCAGAGCTCTTTCGGCAACCCAATTGACATTGCTTGAGCTTCTGCAATTCGTTTAATACCTGTCAGCAGGTTTTCACGCACCTCATCGGTATAGGATCGAACCGTTAACTGTAAATGCGCACCGTCTGAGATAATATTGTGCTTGGTACCGGAATGAAACGAACCGACAGTTACCACCCCTGAATCAAGTGGGGATGTTTCCCTTGAAACCAAAGTCTGAAGCGCAGTTACAATCTGAGCCCCTAAAACGATTGGGTCTTTTGTTGTATGTGGATAAGCACCGTGTCCACCAATACCCTTGATAGCGATATCTACGCTATTAACATTGGCCAAAGCATATCCCTGTGTCATACCAACTGTTCCTGATGCCATTGCAGAACTCACGTGCAGGGCGATATTATAATCAGGCTTTGGAAACTTTTCGAAAAGGCCATCCTCAAGCATTGCCTGGGCACCACCAACCGTTTCCTCTGCTGGTTGCCCGATAAACACCAACGTACCTTTCCACTGGTCTTTCATACGGGCCATCTGCCGGGCCGTTCCAATAAATGATGTCATATGAATATCATGACCACAGGCATGCATTACGCCAACAGTATCACCTGCTTCATTCACCCCCATCGCCTTACTTGCGAATGAAAACCCAGTTTGTTCAGTCACAGGTAAAGCGTCTAGATCAGTTCGTACAAGTACAGTCGGGCCATCACCATTTCTTAGAACACCAACCACCCCAACACGCCCAACTTTTTCAGTTACGTCAAAGCCAACCTCGCGAAGTTCCTTGGCAATACGTTCTGCCGTATTAAATTCCTTGAAGGAAAGTTCTGGGTTGCTGTGCAAATGTTTGTAGAGGCTATCTAGATAACTGTAATCTTTTTGAACAGCACCTGATATATCATCTGCCGAAAGTGCGGATGTACCGAGAAGTACACCCATAATTGCCGCTTTAATCTGTTTCATTTTCCTACCCCTTATTCTTGTAATTTTGAGCATTACAAATTGAACAGGAATTGCAAACTGAAAAAAACGTGTGCAACAAATTAGATAATACCACTACCTCTGGGGGCAAGAGAAACATGCCTATGAGAAGCAACAGAAAGAATAAGCCCAAACGCGATTGCCCATGTCAGGATCGCAGAACCGCCGTAAGAAATAAGAGGTAAAGGCACGCCTACCACAGGCATCATTCCCATAACCATGCCAATATTAATAAACACATAGTAGAAAAGGGTCATCGAAAGCCCAGCCGCCAATAATCGCCCAAACTGGTTCCTACAGCCAATACCTACCAGCAAGCCATAAGTAAGAACAATTGTGTATAACAAGAGAACTGCCACAGCACCGAGCAGTCCAAATTCTTCAACCAATACCGTAAAGATAAAATCGGTTTTCATTTCAGGAAGAAAATTCAAATGACTCTGCGTCCCTTCAAGGAAGCCTTTGCCTGTCATTCCGCCTGACCCAAGCGCAATTTTTGACTGTGTAATTTGGTATCCTGCGCCAGTTGGATCAGATTCTGGATTTAAGAATGTAAGTACTCTGCCCTTTTGGTATTCTTTCATCAATGACCAAACGATAGGTGATGCTGCAACTACAGAGACGCCGGCTGCTATAAAAAACCATGTCGGAAGGCCGGCTAAAAATATGATAGCAACACCGCCGGCAACAAGGGTAATACCTGTACCAAAATCAGGTTGCCGCACAACGAGCAGCACTGGTATGGCTATCAGAATAAGCGGCGTAAACAGGGTTGTTATCTTCCTACTCTGATGAAATGGCCGAGCGTGATAAAATCTAGCTAAAGCCATAATCAAGGCGATCTTCATAAGTTCCGAAGGCTGTAACCTCATGAACCCAATGTCGAGCCAGCGTTGGGAATTCTTACCAAAATCCCCTACCAATTCCACAGCAACCAGCAACAAAACCCCTACCCCCCACGCGGGATAGGAAAGTGCCATCCAATAACGGATATCCATTACACCAACAATAAGCATGATGATAAAGGCAACGCCCAAGCGCATAGAATGCCGGGAAGCCCATGGATCCCAGGCGCCTCCAGCAACACTATAGAGCATAGCTACACCGACAGAGCCGATAAGCAAGGTAACGAGGATCATTCCCCAATTCAGACTTAGAAGCCGCTGAAACGCATTCTTTTCGGCCCGCCTGGGGCCAAACATACGCGCACTACCCATTATGCCTCTCCCTGTTCAACAGGTGGTAATGCTGGCTTATCTTTAAGCTCTAATGCTTTATCTAATACGGCTCGGCCAATCGGAGCGGCTTTACTAGCACCACCACCACCATGCTGTACGAGTACGGAAACCGCTACTTCAGGATTTTCTGCCGGGGCATATCCTACAAACAGTGCATGATCACGTGCTGCCCAAGGTTTTTCGTCATTTTTTAATACACCGCTCTCTCGCTCTGCCCGGCTAATACGCCTCACCTGAGCGGTACCAGTTTTACCAGCCTGCTTTATGGCAGACTTGGAACGCCTGTAATCATGCGCTGTGCCTTTTGGCTCCATCACCATCTCCATGCCGCGCCGCATTAAACGCATCATAAGAGGGTTCACTTCCATAGGGCTGAAGTTTGGGTCAAAATCAAGTTCATCAGTATAGCGAATTAGACGTGGTGTTACTTCATTGCCTGAAGCAATACGAGATGTCATTACAGCAAGCTGAAGAGGCGTTGCCAACATTGCCCCCTGCCCAATGGACACATTCAGTGTTTCACCCAAATGCCAGGGCTGGTTCTGAATAACCCGCTTCCATTGGCGGTCAGGAACAAGACCTTCTTTTTCCCCGTCTACGCCAAGTGCATAGGTTTGCCCCAAACCAAATCGCTTTGCCATCTCAGCAATAATATCAATATCAAGCTTCTCAGCTATTTCATAAAAATAGACATCACAGCTTTTGGAAATCGCGTCCAAGAGATTTACATGACCATGACCATTTCGTTGCCAACAGTGGAATAAATTATTCCCTAATCGGTGCTTCCCATTACAGAAGAACTTGGTTTCCGGGGTAATAATACCCTGTTCCAGTGCAGCAAGTGCAATAACCATCTTTACCGTAGAACCCGGTGGATATTGGCCTGTCATACATTTGTTAAGCAGCGGCTTCCTGGGGTCATTCAACAAACCTTGCCAATTGGCACTACTAATGCCTGATGTAAACTCGTTAGGATCAAAAGTAGGTGCCGATGCAAGCGAGAGTACGTCGCCGTTTTTTACATCCATCACAACGACCCCAGCGGATTCCTCTCCCAACTGATCAAGGGTGAATTCCTGCAAATCCATATCAAGTGTAAGATGAAGGTCCTGGCCTTTAAGAGCTTCCTGCCTTGGAGGTAGTTCGCGAATTTCCCTGCCAATGGCATTAACTTCTACCCGGCGTGTTCCTGCTTCGCCGCGCAATTCTTCTTCAAACCGTTTTTCTATACCTTGCCTGCCAACCTTGGCGCCCGGTAACTGATAGAGAGGATTTCGTCCAACATCATTCTCACCCGGACTAGCCAGATATCCAACAATATGCGCAACTGATTGCCCGTTCGGATAAAACCGCGAGAGACCAACGTTAGTTTCAACCCCCGGAAGGTTGGGCATATCTACATTTACCCGACTGAATGTTTTCCAATCCAACCCCTTCGCAACAGTAATAGGCAAGAACTTACGTTGTCGTTTGATTTGACGTTCAATACGCTTCAGTCTGCGGTCACTGATTTTTACAATTCTGTTAAGTTTGGTTAGCGTGTTAGCGACTTCTTTTGCTTGTTCAGGAATAAGATATACACTGAAATCACGACGATTGGTCGCAATCTTCCGCATCTTACGATCAAATATCTCCCCACGAACAGGAGCTAAAAGCCTGACGGAGATACGGTTTTTATCTGCGCGAAGTTTATATTTCTCACCATTTACAATAGAAAGATAATAAAGCCGTCCACCGAGTGCGGTTACAGCAAGGCCTTGTGCCCCGGCCAGAATAAAGGCCCGGCGACTGAATGCATGATATCTTAATCCTTCACGTGCCATAGCTTATCGTAAGACCAAACGTCTTATCCGTCCCAGAAAAAAGGCAACCGGCGCATATGAAAAAGCTGTTACCAACCACTGCACTAAAAGTGGTTGCACAGGAATGAGGGACCTTTCAACAGCTGACACTATCACCCAGGAAACTGCGTATAAGCCAAAGGACATTAGTCCAAAAACAATCCAATGCACCAATTTGTTCCGGCCTTTATAGTGTTTCAACTGATTGAGCACAAAAAGGCGCGTAAACAGTAAAATCAACATATTCAGACCAAGTGGTACCGAAAGCCATAAATCGAGCCAAAACCCTAAAATGGCACATGCACCGTACGGCATGAGAAGTGGACGTGATGAAAGCCAATAGAATACAGCTATCAGAACCAGATTGGGGACAACCACATTAGCAGCGCCTGTTCCAATAGGTACAAGCATTAAAATAGCAAGGAAAAATGCCGAAACTACAGGAAGTAATCCCGCAGGGCCGCTAGCAACCATCGGAGAGCGTATTTTATTCATTGCCCTGCTCCGCCTCCAAAAGCTCTACATCCTCAGGTACAGCCTGATAATCCATCACACGTACATAGTTAAGCTTATCAAGCAAACCAAGCGGTTCCAGTGTGATAATATCTGCATCAATATTTGAAACCCGAGCGACAGGAATATCCGGAGGAAAAACACCCCCATGCCCAGATGTTAAAAATCTGTCACCTACACGAATATCAGCTTCTTCTGGAAAAAAGCGAAGTCGCATGAAAACTTCATTCTGTCCTTCTGCGATCGCGAGCTCACCTGAACGTTCCAATCTTACAGGTACTCTGCTGTTCAGGTCAGTAACTAATAAAACTCTGCTACTTAGAAAACCTACATGAAGCACACGGCCCACAAGACCTTCACTATCCACTACAGGCAAATTATAGCGTACGTTGTCACGGCTACCTGCCCCGATAAGGATACTACGCTCAAACGCACCGCCGCCAACACCAATCACACGCGCTGTTGCTGCCGGTGTTACTTCTCGTTTTGGTACTTTAAGAATTGTGCGTAATTGTTCGTTTTCACGACTTAACTGCATTGCAGCTTCCCGCCACTGTTTCAGGCGAGCGTTTTCATCTTTAAGTGTTTCATTTTCTAGATAAATGTCGGAAACACCAACAATTCTTTCGAGCCCGGACTGTACAGCACGAACAGGCTTTTCAAGTAGCGTAAGGATAGGAGAAACAACATCACCTGCATACGCACGTACCTGCGCCGGGACAGCAGTATTAAATACTTCCATCCCAAGGAATATGATTGCGATAACCAGATAAAGCCACAGCGCATCTCTGCCGCGGTTTGAACGTCTCGCCCCACCACCAGAAAAATTCGCTGATTGCAGTCTCGTCGCCAGCGCTCTTCCCCTCACTACGCCGTTTTAGCCTAATGGTTTAGTAACTTTCAGTAAGTACCAAACGCAGCGTTTCATCTTCAAGCGCACGGCCAGTACCAAGTGCAACACATGTGAGTGGTTCTTCTGCAATTGTAACAGGCAAGCCCGTTGCACGGCGAATTACTGTATCAAGATCATTGAGCATGCCGCCGCCGCCAGTTAGTACCACGCCACGGTCAACAATATCCGCTGCGAGTTCAGGCGCTGTATGCTCTAGAGCTACCTTCACACCTTCCACAATAGCGCTTACTGGCTCGGAAAGAGCTTCCGCGACTTGAAGCTGATTAATTTCAATTTCTTTCGGCACACCATTCATGAGATCACGCCCTTTGATAGTGAGCGTTTCACCAACTCCATCTTCTGGAATAAGAGCCGTACCGATTTCTTTTTTGATACGTTCAGCTGTTGCTTCACCAATAAGAAGGTTGTGATTACGGCGAATATAAGCAATCAGCGCTTCATCCATTTTATCACCACCAACACGAACGGATGTTGCATAAACGATACCACAGAGAGAAAGAACAGCTACCTCTGTTGTACCACCACCAATATCAACTACCATCGAACCTTGCGGTTCTGTAACAGGCAGGCCAGCACCAATCGCAGCAGCCATCGGTTCATCAATCAAATATACTTTACGAGCGCCAGCTTGCTCAGCTGATTCCTGAATAGCTTTACGTTCAACTGCTGTAGAGCCTGAAGGAACACAAACAACCACCTGCGGGCTTGCCCACGAACGGTTATGTACCTTCTGAATAAAATGTTTGATCATCTGCTCAGCAACGTGGAAATCCGCAATCACACCATCACGAAGAGGTCGGATAGCCTGAATGCCACTTGGTGTACGGCCAAGCATAAGCTTCGCTTCGTCACCTACCGCTAAAACCCGGTCTCTACCTTGTTCATTTTTGATAGCAACAACAGATGGTTCATTCAGAACAATCCCTCTACCTTTCACATAAACAAGTGTGTTGGCTGTCCCCAGATCGATAGCCATGTCAGATGAAAACATACCGAGCAGCTTTGATAGCATTTAGCGCCTCTTATTTTTGCGGTTCCAATTACTGTGGAAGACGACTCCCTAGTGCGGTTATGCGGCACTTATCTCTTCCAGACAAGAGCCATTACACATGATTAGGGCGAGTTTTTGATTTTTCTGCATTTTTTTAGCCTTTTCGGGCTTAAATCACACAAATTATTTTAAATTAAAGCCAATTTATGAAGGCCGTATAACGTTCGTGATACAGCTCAGGAGCAAAAATCAAGATACCGGATGAAATACCATTGTTAGTGGCATGCAAAAGCATGGCAGGATAGATAGACTTTGTTCTCTGGAATATGTACCCGAATGTCAGGCCCGCGACGAATAATATTGGCATAGTGTCTAGATCAAAATGTGCCGCAGCAAATACAAATGAACTTACAATCAACGCCATAATAGATCCGATCTTCTGTTCAAGCGCTGTTTGCAGATATCCTCTAAAAATAATTTCCTCAATAACCGGTGCAAAGACCACGATACACATGAGAAGAAGTATAGAAGACAACGAGCCTAAAGAATCTCCCGCCATAATGATCAAAGCTTCAGTTTCAGGCTGCCCATCAGTCTCAACAAAGGTATCATACGCATATCCAAAGGCTAACAAGGCAAAGAGAACAGTACCCACGAGTATAGAGGTTTTCTTGCCGCTGATTTGAATAGGCTTAAACCCAACGCTTCCATAAGCATTCGCTCTTTCCATCCCCACAAATACCGAAAGCGTCAAGATCGTTAAAAATATCGTGCTGGCGATCAAGCCTAGCTCTGTCATTTCTATTTGTAAAATGGCCGCCACAACGGCTACAAGAAGAGCCACAATAATCTGCAATACCGGATATGCGATCACCAGCAATATGGCGATGACAATCATGCTACCCTTATCTACCTGACCTTGATTTGTATTCATATACCCTCTCCCCTTCCCTATCTTTCGATATAAGAGAGGGAAATCAGGCTGCAAGGTCCTGCAATAGCAAACGCCGTTTTCTGAATGAATGCGCTATCAGGCAACGAAGAACAGCTGATAAACCACCGCCAATGAATTGTTCAGTATATGAAGTAAAATCACAGTCCATAGAGATCTGGTTCTAACGAACAACACCCCAAACCCCACACCCAAAATGAAATAAAGAGGGAAAACAGCGAGATTAAAATGGATGATGGCAAAAAGCACAGAAGTTATCAGTACCGCAATCTGGGGATTATATTTCTTCTCAAGTGAATTCTGGATATACCCTCGAAACACAATTTCTTCGATAATCGGCGCAACAATAATCACCATTAAATAGGTTAATATTGCCATGATACCAATGCCGCCGTCCTTTGAAGCGGTGAGCATCTTTTCTCCAGCACCGTTTTGAATAAGTTCAACTGCTTCTGGCTGCAGGGACGCATATAAACCACTTGCAACTCTTATTGCGACAAAAGCAATAAAAACCCAAAAAAGCGCGTTCGCAATTGTAAAGTCACCCTTTTGAAAACCAATTACTCTTTGGTAGTCAACACCGCCCTTTGAAACGTCTTTAAATACCCAAAAACACAGGCACACCGCCGTACCATAAACTGAAAGAACACCAATATCGTCTGTGGTTATTGGGCTATCCTCCCCGTAAAAACCACTGTAAACACCAAGGATAAAGCCAAAAATTAACTGAGATACAAACCAAACGAAAAAGGCAGTCGTTGCACGAGATCCGGTTAGTTCATATGGTTCAGGTGCTTGTTTTTCTTCTTCAAGAACTTCATTTAAATCAGACATAAAAAATCAACATTAATTGCACTAATGCACCAAACTTTAGCCATGTAATGCATTAATGCAACCCTGTACAAAAACGGCCCCGCAATGGAGGCCGTTCGGTCGTTTATCTTTCTGGCCTTAAGCAGACATGGGTTCAGGCGCGGTTTTCTGCCTCTTCACCATTAGCTTATTAACCGCAGACACATAAGCCCTAGCGGCGGCAGTAACGGTATCTTCATGGGCACCCTGCCCGTTTACAGTGCGGCCATCATGCTCAAGCCTTACTGTGCATTCTGCCTGAGCGTCTGTACCTTGCGTTACAGCATGCACCTGGAAAAGCTGTAAGTGTGGTTGCATTTCAATGGTTTCTTTAATGGCATTAAACACGGCGTCTACAGGTCCTGCGCCGTAGGTAACTGTTTTATGCTTGTCGCCATCAATAGTCATTGTGATGTCAGAGATAGCTGTACCGTTGGTCGACGAGTGCGTATTGACCGAGATCACCTGCATACGGTTAGCCCATGTAGCTACTTCATCATCTACAAGAGCAACGATATCTTCATCATAGATATTCTTCTTACGGTCGCCTAATTCTTTAAAGCGTCGGAAACATTCCTGAAATGCATTATCGCCCAGCTCATACCCAAGTTCCGCAAGTTTATCGGCAAACGCATGACGCCCTGAATGCTTACCCATCACAAGTGAGGATTTTGTAACACCTACACTCTCTGGGGTCATAATTTCATAGGTTTCAGCGTTCTTTAAAACGCCGTCCTGGTGGATACCACTTTCATGAGCGAATGCGTTTGCACCAACGATCGCTTTATTATTCTGAACCGTAAAACCCGTTACCGTGGAAACAAGCTTGCTAGCACGCATAATCTCGGTGGATTCAATATTAGTATAATAAGGTAATGCATCGCCGCGAGTTTTAAGTGCCATCACCACTTCTTCCATCGCCGCGTTACCAGCACGTTCACCAATGCCGTTGATCGTACATTCTATCTGGCGCGCGCCACCCGCAACACCTGCAAGCGAATTGGCAACAGCCAAACCAAGGTCATTATGACAGTGGGTGGAAAAGATAGCCTTATCAGAGTTCGGTACATTCTCAATAACCGAACGGAACATATGTTCATATTCCGCCGGTGTTGCGTACCCAACCGTATCCGGCAGGTTAATTGTTGTGGCACCAGCTTTAATCGCAGTTTCCACCGCGCGGTAAAGAAATTCAAGCTCTGTGCGGGTTGCGTCTTCCGCACTCCACTCCACATCATCCACAAAACCACGTGCATGGCTCACCGATTTGTGCACCGCCTCAATAACCGCCTCAGGCTCCATATTCAGCTTTACTTTCATATGAAGTGGGCTTGTTGCGATAAAGGTGTGAATACGACCTGAATTAGCAGGTTTCAAAGCTTCAGCAGCTCGGTCAATATCGCCGAGGGCAGCGCGAGCAAGCGAACACACTGTGGAATCTTTAATGCGTTCCGCAATTTGCCGTACACATTCAAAATCCCCGTTTGAGGCAATTGCAAAGCCAGCCTCAATTACATCCACTTTCATGGCTTCAAGGGTTTCTGCGATACGTAATTTTTCTTCTAGCGTCATGGATGCGCCCGGAGATTGCTCTCCATCACGCAAGGTGGTGTCAAATATTCTCACACGGTTTGCTTCACTGTGTGACATGGCCTTAATCCTGATATTGCTGTTAATCTAAGTTGTTGCGAGTTTGGCGATACCCTTAAACACAAAGCACTAAGGCTTTATTCAAGTGTTTAAGGGCCGATAAGTCGACCAGCACCAAGAAGGAGAAGGCTGAGAAGAAGCCCAGACATAGCAAATGCAAAAGCTTCCGCTTTCATTTTCTGCTGCGCACGAGAGATAGCAATCGCCCGCGCTTTTTTCTTATGTCTCATTGCTTCATTCATATTGTGGTTTCACACTGCCATTTACGCAATAATAAGTTCGAAACAAACACTTATCACATTATAATATTTTAGCAATACAGTTTATTAAGTAATATTATTGCGTAAATTTCTTAAAAAAACGTCAAACAAAGTATATTTGCCATTCATCACTCAATATTCAGGACATAATAATACTCATCGCACCATTCACCTTTCACGAACGACGCTTTTTCATGCAGCTCAGATTGTTCGAAACCAAGTTTCAAGAGCACTTTTTCGGACGCAATGTTACGGGCATCGGTTTCTGCTTTGGCCTGTTTCACACCAACCGCCTTGGCAACCGCTGGGATTACATCCTTCAGCGCTTCACCAACATAACGGTTACCGTGTGCTGAACGATTTAAGCTATAGCCGATACCGATATCAGGATTACCGTCTATCTTGATACCAAGACCAATGTCCCCCACCGCTTTACCACTGGACTTTTCTTCAATCACAAGCTGGAACCATTCTCCTTCAGGAAAAGGTTCAATAGCTGACATTTTTTCACAAAAGGCCTGAGACCTCTCTAGCGAATACGGGTAATCCCATAGGGTATAACGCGCAACCTCTTCATCATCCCGCCAACTGTGAAAGGCTTCCGCATCATCTTTTCTGAACCGCCGAATAATAAGCCGTTCTGTTTCAATTGGAAAAATATCCATAATTTCCTCGCTGTTATTCTATCTGTATTACGTAATAAAAAAAGGCGACCTGTAAAGGCCGCCTTTTCAACTCAGATAGGAAAAACTATTTTAGTTTTTCTCTTTGTCTACAAGCTTGCCTTCTTTCATCCACGGCATCAAACCGCGTAATTTGGAACCCACTTCCTCAATCGGGTGGCGCTCAGCAAGACCGCGATGTGCATTCAGCTCCGGGTTACCTGCATTGTTATCCGTGATGAAATCTTTTACGAAACGGCCTTTCTGAATATCTTCAAGAACTCGCTTCATTTCCGCTTTCGTTTCATCAGTGATAATACGTGGACCTGTTTTATAGTCACCATATTCAGCTGTGTTTGAAATTGAATAACGCATGTTCGCAATACCACCTTCATAGATCAGGTCTACGATAAGTTTGGTTTCGTGCAGACATTCGAAATAAGCCATTTCTGGTGCATAACCCGCTTCAACAAGCGTTTCAAAGCCTGCCTTGATAAGCTCAGAGATACCGCCACACAGAACAGCTTGCTCACCAAAGAGATCAGTTTCACACTCTTCACGGAAATTGGTTTCGATAATACCTGAACGGCCACCGCCAATAGCTGATGCATAAGAAAGACATAGATCGTGTGCTTTACCTGAAGCGTCCTGATCAACAGCGATCAGGCACGGAACGCCTTTGCCAACTGCATACTGCGCGCGCACCGTATGGCCTGGGCCCTTCGGTGCAACCATAATCACATCAAGATCTTTACGGGCATTGATCAAACCGAAATGAACATTCAAGCCGTGCGCGAACATAAGGGCCGCACCCTCTTTCATATTCTCAGCAAGTTCATCGGCGTAAATTGCTGCTTGATGCTCATCTGGTGCCAGCATCATCACCATATCAGCTTCACGTGCTGCTTCTGTCGCTGTCATAGTTTCGAAACCAGCAGCTTCCGCTTTCTTACGTGTTGCTGAACCTTCACGCAGCGCAACAATAACACGCTTCACACCACTATCGCGCAGGTTACCAGCATGAGCATGGCCCTGACTACCATAGCCAACGATGGCAACGGTTTTATCCTTCACCAAATTTACGTCTGCATCACTATCAAAATAAACACGCATGTCTTTTGTCCTTAAAAGGGAAACCCCGTTTACCTAAATATAAGTTATAGCCCGGCTTCGCCGCGACTAAGGGCAACAGCCCCTGTTCGTGCGGCCTCAACGAGGCCTAATTCTTTCATCAAATCAATAAAGGCGTTGATCTTCTCCGCTGATCCGGTGAGTTCAAACACAAAGCTCTCTGTTGTGCTATCAACTGCGCGTGCCCGGAAAGCCTCTGCAAGCCGAAGCGCTTCAACACGCCTGTCACCCGTGCCTGAAACCTTCACAAGGGCAAGCTCACGGGCTACAAACGGGCCATCTATCGTCAAGTCGGCTACTCTGTGTACAGGTACAAGGCGGTCTAGCTGCGCTTTAATCTGCTCAATCACCATAGAAGTGCCAGAGGTGACAACAGTAATACGCGAGCGCGCTTCGCCTTTACCAACGGCAGCCACAGTAAGACTTTCAATATTATAACCACGGCCAGAGAACAGGCCAATTACGCGGGCAAGAACCCCTGCTTCGTTATCAACAATGACACTGATTGTATGTCGTTGAATTGGGCCAATTTCTTTCATCGAACCATCCATCTTATTATCTTTCCGTGCCAGATTAAACGACAGCGAGCGCTTCGTCATCTTTTGGTTTGCTTACACCGTCACCCGGTAACATCATTTCATTGTGAGCAGCACCAGCTGGAACCATCGGGAAACAGTTCTCAAGCTTGGCAACCCGGCAATCCATCACTACAGGGCCATCATGATTAAGCATTTCTTCAATGGCAGCATCCAGATTATCAGGATGATCAACCATAATACCTTTCATGCCGTAAGCTTCTGCAAGGGCCACAAAATCAGGCAGGGAATCGGAATAGCTTTCAGAATGGCGACCTTCATAGGAAAGATCCTGCCACTGGCGCACCATGCCCATAAATTCATTATTCATAATGAAGATTTTCACGGGCAATTTATATTGCGCCATGGTGCCAAGTTCTTGGATATTCATCTGAATAGAAGCTTCACCAGCCACATCAATGCAGAGCTTATCAGGAAAGGCGATTTGTGCCCCGATAGCCGCAGGCAGGCCGTAGCCCATAGTCCCTAAGCCACCAGAAGTAAGCCATGCATTGGGACGGTCAAAGCCCAAGAACTGTGCGGCCCACATCTGGTGTTGGCCAACTTCTGTTGAAATAACCGCATCACGATCTTTTACAAAATGCTGCAATCGCTCAAGCGCTTTTTGCGGCATGATAATATCTTCACTATCTTCATAGTTTAAGCATTTGCGTGCACGCCAATGATTAATCTGATCCCACCATGCATTCAGTGGCGGCTGCCCTTCCGAACAGTTTTCTTCTTTCCAGATAGCAATCATGCGCTCAAGCACAGATCTCGCATCCCCAACAACAGGGATATCCACCTGTACGTTTTTGTTGATAGAAGAAAGATCGATATCCACATGGATTTTCTTCGATCCTGGCGAGAACTTATCAATAGCGCCGGTAACCCGGTCATCAAACCTTGCACCAATACAAAGCATTACGTCACAATCATGCATGGCATGGTTTGCTTCCCATGTACCGTGCATGCCAAGCATGCCAAGAAACTGGTTATCACTTGCTGGATAAGCGCCAAGTCCCATAAGGGTACTGGTCACTGGCATACCCGTAAGTTTTGCAAACTCACGCAACAGCTTTGAAGCCTCTGGGCCAGAATTAATGATACCACCGCCAGAATAAATAATCGGGCGCATACCTTTGGAAAGTGCTTTAACGGCTTCACGGATTGCTGTTTCATCGCCGTGCATCTGTGGACGGTAAGTGCGGTGCTCTGCATGCTCGGAAACTTGATAAGCTGCTTTTTCAATCTGCACATCTTTCGGCATATCTATAACCACAGGCCCCGGACGACCGTTTGTAGCCACATAGAAAGCTTCATGAAGAACCGTTGGTACATCTGATGTTTCTTTTACCAGATAGTTATGCTTGGTACAGGGGCGCGTGATACCAACCGTGTCAGCTTCCTGGAAAGCATCATTACCAATAAGATGGCGCGCCACTTGCCCCGTAATACAAATAAGCGGGATACTATCAAGCATCGCGTCAGTAAGGCCCGTAACAGCGTTCGTGGCCCCCGGCCCTGATGTTACAAGAACAACACCCGGCTTGCCTGTTGCCCGTGCATAGCCTTCAGCTGCATGGGTTGCGGCCTGTTCGTGGCGCACAAGGATATGCTTGATTTTATCCTGCTTGAAAATCTCATCATAAATTGGAAGGACAGCGCCGCCCGGGTATCCGAAAATGACTTCCACACCAAGATCCGTAAGCGCTTTCAGAATCATCTGCGCACCACTCATCTCGGTCGTCGTATCAATTGTCGTAGCCTCAGCTTGTGTCATCGCTTTCAGTCCATACCAATTACTAGCCCGATGACGTGCCCACTTTGGCTACTCGTGCCTCCCTCATAACAGTTGGGGGCGCTAAAAAGCGCCCCCAGGGGGTGGGTCTCGTCACAGTCTGGAACCTACTTGGGCTGAAGGTTCCATAGTATCAACACCTGGGCTGGTTAGGTGTCGATAAAACCCTTTTATTGTACGATTATTACTCAGTCAATAGGTTTTTTGGATATTTTATTCATTAAAATATCATATTCGCTTTCCAAATATTGCGCATTTAGGCAATTCCAATGCGAAAATTGGTTCCTGAACCATGTTAACTGCCGCTTTGCAAAACGTCGTGTCTGCATCTTTGCATCTTCGATTGCTTCCTCTTCACTCACCTCACCACGGATAAGTTTGATAAGTGACGGCACTCCGAGCGCCCGCATAATCGGTAGGCTGGTATCAAGGTTCCGCTCCATAAGCGCCTCAACTTCCTCAAGCGCACCTTCGCCGAGCATCATGTCAAAACGGCGGTTGCAGCGGTCATACAAAACATCTCTTGGCGGCTTGAGAATAAATTTATGGGCACAACCCGCTTTATCATGTGCAGTCATCGGGCCCGGTTCATTATTCTTTTGCCATTCACTCAGCGGTTTACCTGTCGCCCGGTACACCTCAACCGCTCGGCAAACACGCTGTCTATCGCCCGGGAATAAACGTTCCGCGATAACGGGATCATATCCTTTTAATTCGTCATGTAGCTTTTCACTACCATGCTCGCCAGCTTCCTCCCGAACCGCGTTCCGAATGTCATCCGGAATATCTGGGATTTTTGCCACGCCCTCGAGTAAGAATTTGAAATACATCCCCGTACCACCGATTACGATCGGGTATTTACCTTCATCCCATGCTTTTTCTATTTCTGTCATCGCGAGCTCAGACCAGTAAGCCGCGGAACAAACTTCACTACCATCCATAAAACGGTATAGCCTGTGTGAAGCCTGCAATTCATCCTCTTCACTCGGGCATGCAGTTATCACACGCAGGTCTTTATAAACCTGCATACTGTCAGCATTAATAATCACACCGTTAAGATCTTTTGCGAACTTTAAGGACAATGCCGACTTGCCGCTAGCGGTCGGACCTGCAATAAAAAGAGCCTGTTTCAAAAATACCTCACTCTGTTCAGGATGGTGCTTCATGGATATCGCTTTGACCCTCGTCGTCAACCCCGCGTTTGATATTTCACTGGAAAATATTGAAAACAAGGTAACCGATTTATTATCGCTCAACGAATATCGTGGTCGCATCTTATCAGAAAACAGAGCAATGGACCTGATTTTTGAAACCAAAGATCATCGCCGCACCCGTGAGATGCTTACCCCCGTGCTGAATAAGGTTGAAGGTTTAGATTGGGCTCTTCAGGCAACTAAGAAACGCAAGAAGAAACTCCTGCTCGCAGATATGGATTCGACCATCATCACCGTTGAGTGCATCGATGAGCTCGCTGATTTTGTTGGCCTTAAAGATAAAGTCTCTGAAATCACTGAGAGCGCCATGCGGGGTGAATTGGATTTTGAAGAAGCCCTTAAAGAACGTGTGGCTCTTCTCAAGGGCCTGACAGCAAGCCAGCTGGATGAATGCTATGAAGACCGGATTGAGCTGATGGGTGGTGCACGCACACTTATCCAAACAGTGAAAGCAAATGGCGGCTATGCCGCGCTGGTTTCAGGTGGCTTTACCTTCTTTACCGAGCAAGTAGCAGAACGCGTTGGCTTTGACATGACCCGCGCCAATGTTTTGGAGATAGCTGATGATCAGCTTACAGGTAAGGTCGTGCCTCCTATTTGTGGTGCGCAAACAAAACTGGATACGCTGAATGAACTAGCTGAAAAGCTAGAGCTGGAGCAAAGAGACATCATCGCCGTTGGTGATGGTGCTAACGATATTCCTATGCTTGAAGCGGCAGGGCTTGGTGTTGCCTATCACGCAAAACCAAAAACCCGCGCAGCAGCCAGAGCAGCGGTGACATATAATGACCTCACAGCTCTACTTTATTTTCAAGGGTATAGCGACGCGGACTTCTCCAACTAACTGCTAATTTAAATTTACTTCAGCTTATACTTGATATTCGCCTTAAATGCTTCGACTTCGAGCGGGGCATTTCTATAGCCGTATCTGGCAACATCCTGAATATGCTGAACGATCACTTGGTCAAGGCTTGAACGCTCAATTTGCAACACATGCACAAGTTCATGTGCAAGTTTAGGCCGATCAAGCTTATATCCCTCGCGGGCATAAATTGAATACCCAAAGACCTGTGCATTATTGATAACATCAGGGCCAACAAGTCCCAACTTCTCACCAAGGGCTTTCAGTGCCAGATTTTCATAGGGAAACGGGACCTCATCTACATAGATGACTCTAACTTTTTCTGGGTATTGAACGCCAACATCTTTGGCTAGTTTTAACTCAGTTTCATTAAGTGGCTTGCCAAGCTCTAATCCTTTTTTATCTACGTCCTTTGCCCATTCGATATATTGCGGCAACAACTGTGCATAAGCTTGCTCCTGTGCATTTGCAGAGAGAACCTGAAAACTCATAAGGACAGCAACAAGTATTGGTTTCAACATCTTTTATCTCTTTACGCTTCTACGTTTCTATAAGTTCTTCATTATATTTGGGAAACTTGTCACATAGTCTATAAAGCAGCGATTGGCGGTTCAGCGCTCGCTCCATCAATTTCACACCCTGCTCAAGGTCAATACCGATTTCCTGCCACATCACATCATAGACGTGCTCAAAATCTTTCATGATCGCAACAATCCGCTCGGCCTCGGGGCGCGCAGCAGCCGAAATATCATAGACCCGCTTACGAGAATCCTTTCCATCAGGAGAAGATGTAAAAAACCCATCTTTTACACTCCCTTTCAAGCGATTTTCCAAAACCTGACGCGAAATACCGATGTGTTTTGATAGCTCCGTCGAAGACATTGCTCCCTTGGTATAAAGTGCAAGAACAATAGAAATCTTGTTGGCATGCAAACTGATACCTAACTGATCAAACACCTCAGCACCTTGAATACTGATTAATTCAGTCGCTCGGAATAAAATCGCACCAAACTGCGGGCTTCGTATATCAGACATGTATTTTCCCTCTTTAATTTACGCAATTTTTTCCGAAATTTCTTGCACAAATCAAGTAGAAAAAGAGAGGCTGGATAACAGCCCCTCCTTATATTTCGCCCTTAAAGCTGTTCTTTTGTACCATCGTCCAACAAACGGAACGCATCCACACCATTTAGAAGCAAGCCTTCAGAACGTTTGCTAGGGAAACTGCCCCGATAGTCTTTCGGGTGCTTAACATTCACAGCGAATACTTTACCGTCATAATGCTTCCCAACTGACCATTGTGGTTGGTGTCCAACAACTACCGCCTTAGCGCCGAAGTGTTTTAGTCCTTTTTCCACAGTTTCCTGACTTAGATCCGCTTCAAAGTAACCACGGTACCAAGAAGGACCTTTACGTCTGTGAACCAAAACCGCTTCTGCGGCTTCATCTTGCGTTGGCACATAGGCCTGACGATACTGATTGCGTACGATAGTGTTTAACTCATCAAGGCTATAACCCGCTTCAACAATATCAGGGTGCAATCCACCATGAACAAACAGATATCCGTTAATCCGCTCAATTGTGTTTTTGCTCGCCATCCAGCGCCCTAAAAGAGCATCATCCCCAAAAAGATCAAACTCTTGTTTTTTTAGGGCAGCAGCAACATAGAAATATTTGTCTGCCGCTTTCTGGAAATTCCCCTGCAAGTTCTTGATCTCATGGTTACCAAGGATAAAATGAACAGTACCACCTGCCGCTTTTGCCTCTTGTTCAAGTTTATAAATAAACCAAAGAACCTGTGTTGTTGAATCGCCGCGATCAACAAAATCACCAACCAATACAAGATGGCCTTTGCCGAAAGTCCAGTTTAGATCAGCATCAATCACTTGCTGGGCAATAAGGAAATCCCGGAAAGTCTTGAAGTTACTTTCAACGTCAGAGATGGCAACAATCGGCTCTCCATCGTTATATACCGCTTTCGGTGTTTCCACATGCGGGGTTATTGTTAGATTAAATGTTGAATCCTCAAGAGGGAAATACACCTCTGCATCTAATTGGCCATCCGGCGCCATATATTCTTTCTCGATATAAAAGCCTTCTTTACCGCCACCTTTTATATAATGCGCAGCAATATTATCTCCTTCGTAAAACACATGAGGACCCTCGCCTCCAAGCTTATACGCAAGATCATTGTCGCCCATATCAATATCAACACCAAAGGCCACCGCCGCAGTGATAAGAGTTACCAACAACAAAGTTGCCGTGATAAAGAAATGTTTCAAATTGGTTAGGATAAGTCTCATAACTTTTCTCCATTTATAGACGCTACGCCGCGTCGTTATTCTTGGCCAAATACTTGGCAGTGGTGCCCCGTTCACGCTCACTTACAATCCAAACGCTCTAAACTTTAGGCTGCGTATGTCAGGCATATCGCTTTCTATTTATTTATGCAAGTTTTTGCGCAAAATATTGCATAAATAAATATTACCTTCACAATGAAACATAATTTTTCTCCATTTACGGACGCCTCGCCGCGTCGTTATCGTTAGGTGAACACCAGGCAAAGGTGTCCTGTTCGCGCTCACTTATAATCATGAGCATCGTTCGGTTTATTCGGTTGTCTTAAGTTAGTGGTTACATCTGCCGTTTAAGGATACTGAGCAGTTTGCCAGTTAAACGGCCAATTACCGCACCAAGCACTAAAGCAATTGGCACCAACCACCATCCTAGAAGCTCAGCAGTTCCCGGCGGTTGATTAGATATCATGCCCACTACGAACGCTTCACCGTGCGGTGCTGTCCAAACACCAATGCTATCCGCTAAAAATGGCTTTGCTAACCCCAACAGAACCAGTGCGGCCGCCACCAAATACCCAAATACTGCGGTGCCGTAATAAAGGCTTTTACCCACACCTTTTTTCACCGCTTCGATCGCTTTAAAACCTTTTGGGGGTGGTGCGCCATCAACGATGTGATCGACATAAGCACTGGCAAGGTCACGTGGATTACCAAAATCATCTAGTATATCGCTAACCGTAACCTCCGCTCCTTGCTCTTCCAGCCGATCATAAATATGGCTTTCAATTTCGCGGATCACCTCATCGGCGGTTGCTTTATCAAGGCGGGACAGATAGCGACCGAGTGATTTAAGGTATTCGTGAATCAATTCCCTATCAGACATCATGTTCTCTCCCTAGTTTGATTGTGCTTTGTTAAAGTCTGAAGGTCCGCCCTCCAGTATGCATTCAATATCTGCTGCTGACTTGCGCCAACGAGCACTGACTGTAGGAAGCACCTTTTCACCAAGCTCGGTAAGCCGATAATATTTTCTTGGCCTTGCACCCTCTTCCTGTCGCCAATCTGCATCGATTACCCCTTCCCGTTTGAGGCGGTCCAGAAGAGGATACAGTGTGCCCTCTGTAATCGTCACAGTTTCAAACTCATGTAGGAAGTTAAGAAGCTGCAATCCGTACAAATCCCGGCCTTTCAGAACAGCCATTATCACCAGTTCCAGGGTACCCTTCCGGTGTTGTACATCCCATTTTGCTTCAAATTTTTCTTGGTCTGTCATTGCGTAACCTTGTTTAACATAGTTACTATGTATTACCAAGTATGATGCATTACAATATGTAGAGCGATATTTTTTCAAAAAATCTATGAAAACACGGCACCAAAAAAAAAGAGGGCCGGAAAACCGACCCTCTATCAAGGTATTTACGAAAGACGCTGATTATTAATTATCAGCATCTTTCTTTTCTTTCAGAAGACGAAGTGGTACGTGTGCCGACACGCCGCGTACGTTGATGAGAACAAGAACGCTTTCACGGCCTTCATCACGAATTTCTTCGATAATCTCTTCAACTTCAGCTGGGCTGTCCACGCGCTTCTGATCAACACGTACGATTACTGCACCAACACGGATACCCGCATTAGCTGCTGGTGTTCGGCGTGCAACACGCACAACGGCAACACCTTCTACATCATCAGCAATCTTGTAACGGCGACGAAGATTATCGTTAAGCGGTGCTAGTTCCATACCTTCAACAAGGGCACGGTCGCTATCACGCTCACGCTTGGAACGAGGTTCTTCCTGCTCTTCCTCTTCCGCTTCAGGGTTAATAAATTCACCCGTTTTCACACGAATTGTCTGACGCTCACGCTCACGAATGATAACAACATCAACCGCCTGATCGATTTTAGTGCGCTTAACAAGACGGCTAAGGGAATTACTGTCTACAACCGGCTTACCATCCCACTCAATGATAATATCACCGTCTTCGATACCAGCGTCAGCTGCAGGGCCTTCAGGCTCAACACGTGTGATAAGAGCGCCCTTAGTAACGTCAACACGCATCGCTTTCGCGATATCTTCATTAAGAGGCTGAATACCCACACCGAGCCAACCACGGCGTACTTTACCGAACTCACGTAGTTCTTCTACAACGCGGCGAGCATCGTTTGCAGGAATTGAGAAACCGATACCTACGTTACCACCTGTTGGGGAGAAGATAGCAGTGTTCACGCCGATCACATCACCTTCCATATTGAAAAGTGGCCCGCCAGAATTACCGCGGTTAATTGGTGCATCTGTCTGGATATATTCAACGTCAGAACGGTTATTGATATCACGGTTACGTGCTGAAATGATACCAGCCGATACCGTACCACCAAGGCCAAATGGGTTACCAATTGCAACAACCCAGTCACCGATGCGGTCTTTATCACTATCACCCCACTGAACTGCTTCAAACTTCTCGCCGTTGCCAGCTTCAATTTTCAGAACAGCTACATCAGAAAGTGCATCGCGGCCCAGGATTTCAGCAGCATATTCTTGACCATCAGTTAGAATAACTGTGATTTCATCCGCTTCATCAATTACGTGGTTGTTTGTAATAACAATACCGCTTTCATCAACGATGAAACCAGAACCTAGCGAGCGCGCCTGACGCGGCTCATCATCTTCTTCAAAACGATCGCGGAACTGTTCCCAGAATTCACCGAATGGGCTGCCTTCAGGGAAACGGCGATTACCGTTTCTACGTGTATTACGCTCAATTGTTTGAACGGTGGAAATATTCACTACACTTGGCTGAAGCTTCTCAACAAGATTTGCAAAGCTACCTGGAGAATCAGCCGCAACTACGGGCTTTAGAGAAACCGTAGTCATCGCAATCACAAGCATCGCGATGACTGCGGCTTTAAGTGCCTGCATCGGTGCCTGTGCATTAATCGCTGTAACCTTATAAGTGCTCACGCACATACTCCTTATATTATTTATTACTCTTGCTGGCCGTACGCAGCATACTGCTGTCTTTCTACATCGCATCACCAAACTATGGTTGGGTCAACCCCATTAAGCGTAGCTTGCGATTAACGGAGACATCCCTGCGACAAACGCCCGATTCAGGCCAAGAGTAACCCCTTCCCACTTAAACCCAAGGCCCTGTTTCATAGGAAACAAGGCCTCCGGCACTTACCTTACGAAGCAAACGAAGGAGTACCTCCGTCCTTTTTAAGGTTTATTTTTTGCTTTCTGAATTCACAAACAGTTTAAAGAACTCACTGTCTGGTGAAAGGACAAGCGTTGTATCGTTTTTACCAAGCGCTTTACGGTACGCCTGCATGGTACGGTAGAATTCGAAGAACTCTTCATCTTTACCAAATGCATCCGCAAAAATCTTCACAGCTTGACCATCGGCTTCACCGCGAACAATCTGGGATTGCTTTTCAGCCTCAGCTACAAGCACAGCTACCTGACGGTCCGCATCAGCTTTAATTTTAACCGCATCACGGTTACCTTCAGCTCGTTTCTCCGCAGCTTCCTGTTGACGCTCAGTTTCCATACGCTGGAAAATCGCCTGGCTGTTTTGTGCAGGCAGGTCAACACGCTTCAGGCGTACATCAATTACTTCCAGGCCAATAGATTTTGCCTGCTCGTTAGTGATATCACTAATCTGCTGCATAAGCTGTGCACGCTCGCCAGATACGATATTCTGCATAGGCTCTTTCGCCAGCACCTGACGCACTGTTGATTCCATGATCTTTTCAAGAAGATCAGCTGCAATACGGTCATTGGCTGCAGCCTGATACCGAAGTACAGGATCAACGATACGGAAACGCGCAAAGCTATCAACGAGAATACGGCGCTGATCAGCCGCCAGAACTTCCTGAGGACGCACATCCAAGCTTAGAACACGCTTCTCGAGGAAAATAACCTGCTGCATAAGTGGGATTTTAAAATGAAGGCCAGCTTCCTGTACGGGGCGCTGAATTTTACCAAACTGCACAACAAGCGCTTGTTCACGTTCATTCACAATAAACACACTGCTAAGGCCGACAAAGACAATAGCAAACAGAGCGATTAGGCCAATAATAAGTTTATTATTCATTGCTTATTCCTTTCCGCCTTTTTTAGTGAGTTCATTCAGCGGAAGGTACGGCACAGCACCGCCTTTGCTATCGAGGATAACTTTATCCATGCCAGCCAAGATTTCTTCCATCGCTTCAAGGTAAATACGTTTCTTCGTAACATCCTTCGCGCGAATATATTCATTATAAACTGAGAGGAAGCGTGCCGCTTCACCTTCCGCACGAGCTACTGTCTGAGCACGATATGCTTCCGCACCTTGTAGAAGTTGCTCTGCTTTACCTTGCGCCTGAGGAATAACCTCATTGGCGTATTTTGTAGCGACGTTACGGGCACGCTGCTGATCAGCTTCCGCACGCTGTACATCAAGGAAGGCATCTTTTACTTCATCCGGTGCTTCGGATTCAATAATCTGCACACGAAGAACAGTAACACCCGCGCTATATTCATCAAGCGTACGCTGAATCATCTGAAGAGCATTTTCTTCAAGTTGACCACGCGCTGTTGTGATGATCGGCACGATTTGATTCTGACCAACCAGCTCACGCATTGCACTTTCAGCGACCGCTTTAATTGTACCTTCTGGATCTTGAAGGCGGAAAAGGTAATCACCCAGATCCTTAATACGCCAAACTACGTTAAAACGAACATCAACGATGTTTTCGTCTTGAGTAAGCATTAAGCTTTCATCAAGGGCTGCTACAGTCTGGCGTCCGGAACGGCGGCTTGAAGTTACGCTACTACCGATAAGAATCTGCTTCTCATCTGTAACACCACGTACTTCCACCGTTTCAACCGGATACGGTAAATGCCAATGAAGCCCAGGGCCAGTAAGTTCAGTACGTTTACCAAACTGAAGAACAACACCTTGCTCGTTTGGTTCCACACGGTAAAGACCACTCGCGAGCCAAAAAGCAATCGCAACCAGCAGAATCAGCCCGATACCACCAAAACCACTTGGCATAGCTTGTTTAAACTGCTCTTGTCCTTTTTTGATGATATCATCAATTTGCGGAGGCTCTCCGCCACCGCCACCACGACGAGGTCCACCGCCGCCGTTATTTCCCCACGGGTTTGGTTTGTCACCGTCACCGTTATTCTGCCAAGGCATAATCTTCTCCCCTTTGGCACCGTATGTCTTGCTAATTGCGTACGAACCTCTTTAACCGGATTGCTCGTACCTTATATTTCTATATAAGTTAGGCACTTGAAAGCTGCAACGAATGTCGCACATTTTCCTGGTTAAGAAAGTAAATTAATGTCAGATACGCTGAAAAAAGCTGTCACCGAAGCACTTATTTCCATTATTCCAGAAGGTTCGGAGCAAAATATCGTCGAAAGTGGTGCATTAGGCGCTGTGATTGTAGATGGAGATCAGGTTGGAATCATTCTGGATTTCAAAGATAATGCACCCCATGATGTGCAGACACTTCGCACTCTTGTGGAAAATACAGCTAAAACTGTTAAGGGTGTAAGCGCAGTAAACGTTGTAGTTTCCGCAAACAAGCCTCAAAAAGAAGCTCCGAAAATGGGCGTTGGCGGTAAATCAGCCCCTACTCCAACAAATCTGCCAGGCGTGAAACATGTGATAGCGGTAGCAAGCGGCAAAGGTGGTGTTGGTAAATCAACCACCAGCATTAATCTCGCCCTTGCTCTTAAAGCCAAGGGGCTGAAAGTTGGCTTAATGGATGCTGATATCTTCGGCCCTTCTGTTCCAACCCTCGTGGGAAGCGATGAGAAACCCGGCATTAAAGGCAAGGTTATTCAACCACTTGAAGCATACGGCATTAAGGTGATGTCTGTTGGCTTCCTTATTGATGTTGACCAGCCAGTGGTATGGCGCGGGCCACGGGTGATGGGAGCAACTCAACAACTTCTTAAAGATGTGGCTTGGGAACCACTTGATGTTCTCGTTGTAGATATGCCGCCGGGCACTGGTGATGTACAGCTCACCATGGTGCAGCAAGCAGTTATTTCAGGTGCTGTGATTGTATCCACACCACAGGACCTTGCACTTATTGATGCTCGCAAAGGCATTACAATGTTTGAAAAAACAGATGTGCCAATCCTTGGTATTATTGAGAATATGAGCAGTTTTATTTGCCCATCATGCGGCAGTGAAAGCCATATTTTTGGGCACGGCGGAGCAAAAGAAACCGCAAAAACAATCGGTTGCGATTTCCTTGGCGGCATTCCGCTTCACATGTCTGTTCGTGAAAGCGCCGACAGCGGGCAACCAATTGTTGCATGCGAACCAGACAACCCAATCAGCAAAGCTTATCTAGAGATTGCAGAGACCTTAAAGGACAAGCTTTCAATCTAAGCCTTCTCATAAACAACAAAAGCGTAGGATGGCTTACCGTCCTGCGCTCCATGATCTTCCCTCGAAACGGCTTTCCACCTATCTTCAATTTTTGGGAAATAAGCATGGCCCTCTGGCGCTAAACCAACTTCAGTAACATAAAGACGGTCACACAAATCCATTGAGGCAGCATAAATTTGCGCCCCTCCCGTAATCATCACTTCTTCAACGTCACCAGCAGCTTTAATAGCATCTTCGATAGTTGAAACAACATCCACACCTTCTGCAGTCCAGTCCGCGTTGCGAGTGATAACAATATTTTGCCGTCCGGGTAATGGCCTACCAATAGATTCGAAGGTTTTTCGTCCCATGATGATGGGCTTTCCAAGCGTTGTCTTTTTGAAGTATTTTAGATCTTCTGGAAGATGCCACGGCAAATCATTATCAACCCCGATTACGCGGTTTTCGCCCATAGCAACAATGATGGAAATCATACAAAGAACCCTTCAGAAGATTTTAGATAATGCTATCATCATCTACGGTATCTTCCGCAGGTTCTTCAAGCGGTAAATGAACGCGAACCGTAGTTCCTACCCCAGGCATACTTTGCACTGAGATAATCCCGCCCATGCGGTCAACAAGTTCACGGCAAATTGCCAAGCCCAGTCCAACACCGCCATGACGCCGTGAAAGGGCTGTATCTACCTGTGTGAACCGATCAAAGAGTGTCGCTTGCTTTTCTTCAGGGATGCCAATACCCGTGTCTTCTACTTCGAGCACCCAGCCGGCGAGGCCCGACTTGAAAGATTTTTCAATAATCCGAATACCGACGGAGCCTTCATGGGTAAATTTTATGCCATTTGTAGATAGGTTGATAAGGATTTGCCTTAGGCGTAATTCATCCCCCATCACTTTATCAGGCATATTGGCATCAACCTCGGCTCCGAAGGCGATTCCCTTTTCTTCAGCCTGCTGGCCCTGTATCGTTAGAACCCGTTCAACAAGTTCACGTACAGAAAGTTGCTGGCGTTCAATCTGAACCTTACCGGATTCCAGTTTAGCCAGATCAAGAATATCGTTAATTAGCGAAAGCAAATGAGAGCCACTTTGGTGGATATCTTTCGCATATTCGATATAACGTTCATCTCCGATAGGTCCGATTGCCTGTTCACCCAATAACTGGGAAAAACCGAGAATAGCATTCAGCGGTGTTCGTAATTCGTGGCTCATCGTTGCCAGAAATTCAGATTTCGCCCGGTTCGCTGTCTCCGCCGCTCTGCGTGCTTCCTCAACATCTTTGTTTAGGTTTTGTAGCAGCTTATAGTGTTCTTCGAGTTCTTCGTGTGCTGCCTTTAATGCTCTGGTACGACGATTTACAATTTCCACCACACGTTTCGAGCGTTCAGACTGAATCCAAATTGCGTAAACGAGTAAAATACTGATAACCGCCGAAAGAAGGAAAGTGACAATCACTCCCAAATAAGAAGGCCTAAAACTGCCCTCCACCGCATATGCCTGAACAGTCCAAACACCAGCACCGAAAGTTAGCTCTGTAGAAACTCTACGATCATCTGCGGCTTCTCGACTGTTATCTAATATCGCCGAACTTCCCGCAGCAATTGACGCCGTATTATCATCTTCAGCATCGAACCAACTGCTATTCAGCTGGATAATAAGCTCGCCTTCTTTATCAACATCATCCGCGATTTCTCTAACCAGACCGGGAAGATCAACCAACTGAACAATATAGGAAAGAGCACCTGCTTTGGTCACATATGGATTGACCAACAGAACAGATATTTCTGCCCCCTGATCAATTTCGGGAAAATCAGGTAGCAAAATTGCTGATGGCTTATCTTCTTTGCCCGTCGCACGTAAAAAGGCTGCAATTTGTTCGTGGCCACCAATATTCATTCCCAGCAATTGAGTTTGCAACTCAGCGTCAGGGGACCAAGGGTAAATTAAAGGAAACCTTGTGGTGTCACGCTCCAGAACCGGGCCTTTCAACTGAAAATCATTTCCGTAGAAAGATGCCATTCCTCTCAGAAAACCATCTTTCTCGGTCATTTCCAATTGGTAGGCGATTGCTACGAAATACCTGTGCTGCTTAAGAGTGGAGTTTGTAGAGACCAGAAGGCGAAATCTTTCTTCAGGAACAGATTTCGACATATTGTAAAAATCGTATAAATCCTGAGCGGCACTGAGGCTGCTGGTGATTTCACGGTGAAGCCGATCAATAAACAGATCAGCTTTTGAAGCAAATGCCGAATCTGCTTCTTGCTCAACATTGAGCCAAGCTTGCCGCGTCGCAAAAACAGTGATTATGACACCCAAAACAGCTACCAAGATTACTAAAAGTCGCTGTCTTGCCTCTCTATCTTTTTCTCGACCCACTAAAAATTCCCTAGCTCCAACACCTATACGGCTACAGCTCCTTTAATATGCGGATGGCTCTCGTAACCGACAATTTCAATGTCCTCAAATTTGAAATTAAACAAATCTCGCACATTATGGTTAAGCGAAAGTGAAGGAAGCGGTAAAGGATCACGCGTAAGCTGTAAATCCGTCTGCTCAATATGATTACTGTATAAATGAGCATCCCCTAAAGTGTGAACAAAATCACCAACTTGGAGATCACAAACCTGTGCAATCATATGAGTAAGAAGCGCGTATGAAGCAATGTTAAATGGTACGCCAAGAAACACATCAGCACTGCGCTGGTAAAGCTGGCACGAGAGTTTTCCTTCTGCAACGTAGAACTGGAATAAACAGTGGCAAGGCGGAAGTGCCATATGGTCAACATCAGCTACATTCCATGCTGACACGATCAAACGGCGACTGTTCGGATTGTTTTTAATCTGATCGATAAGGTTTTTAATCTGATCAACAGTTTCACCACTCGGGGTTGGCCAGCTGCGCCACTGGTGGCCGTATACAGGACCAAGGTCACCCTTTTCGTCCGCCCATTCGTCCCAAATGGAAACACCGTTATCTTTCAGGTATTTCACATTGGTATCGCCAGCAATAAACCATAGAAGTTCATGGATAATAGAGCGCAAGTGCAGCTTTTTCGTAGTAACCAGCGGGAACCCTTCGCTTAAATCAAAGCGCATCTGATGGCCAAAAACACTGTAGGTGCCGGTTCCTGTACGGTCCCCTTTAAAAACGCCCTCTTCTCGAATACGTTTCATCAAATCCAGATATTGCTGCACAGAAAGCTCCCCTCAGGTGGTGTTTAGGAATCTATAATCCTTGGGAGCAATTGAGGCAATGTCTATTCCCAAAACTGAAACTAAAGACGCAAGTGATTTAAGCCTTTTAATTGCCAAATTTATTCACTATATCAAGGGTGCTGCTTCGGTAGCTATGGCAATAAACGGCGCATTAAGTAAGTATTGCGGACCTGGGGGCGGTACCCAGCACCTCCACCATTAAGCCTTTTGGCATTATCTTGGTGGCACCACACCAAAGAAACAGATGTTTTCTTATGGGGGTGAAATAGGATCGACGTGTATTGAACGGTGTTTTGCCTTTTGCCCAGGATGGCACCGCTGTGATGGGCCACCTTATTATAAATGCAAACGACAATGACGTCGAGTTCGCTGTTGCTGCGTAAGCGGTCACAGTAAACTACATTTATGTAAATTCCTGAGGTTTGACGACTTCAGGTGGGGGTTGGGCCACCTAGCAACAGAACGGCCCGCTAATAAAAAGGCTCCGCTTGGGAGCCTTTTTTTTGTTTTTCGCTTAGCCTTCCAATGTCTAATCTTGACAGATTTCCCATGATGCAGGGCAAACCTGTTTTGGTGCCATATCTGCGATTGCTGCATCAAGATCAGCCAAAGTTAACACTCTGCTACTATGTTCCGCCGCAAACAATTCAGCATCAAAGCCTGCTTTTTCAATCGCTTCTTTAAAACGCACCAATGTTTCACTGCCTTTGGGTGACCCTTCCACTTGCCTTGAAAAGAAGAAATCCCCTGTCAGCATCATTTTAAGCGATGGCACATAAAACATCAGATGATGCTCTGCATGCCCATTTGGAAAATCAATATATTTTACTAACCCGCCAGCTATCTCGCCTGAAGCTCCCGCTGCTATAAAGCTTTCATCCGGGATATCCTTTGCAGAAACCCGTCTGATAGCATCATAGTTTTTCTGAGTAGTCACAATAGTTGCCCCCAAATCAAACGCATCCCCCGTACCACCGATATGATCACTATGATGATGACTTACAGCCAGTATTTTTAATGGCTTCTCGTTACCAGCTGCTTTTTGAACTGCCTCAAACCGATCTTTAAGACCACCATACCCACCAAGCGCGATATAGTGATCCCCGGCATCAATAAACAAAGAGAATTCCCACCCTTTACCCGCATGGTAAATGCCGTCAGCCAACCGCTCTACAACCATTTCAGAAACATCAATCCCCTGAGGCAGATCTGCATATCCTTCAGGTATTTGAAAAGCACCTTTTAGATCATAATCAAAATCTGCTGTCCGAAGGATTGACAGGTTTTCAGGTACACCGCCTTTGGTCACATAAAGTTGGGACGCAAAGGGAATACCTGCTTCATGTGTATGCTCAATAAAATTATAGGCAAAGACACTGCCAGGTATCCAGTGTGGGCGTGTCATTTTATGGATAAGACCTGTCTCTGGATCAATAAACAACGTATATTCAGGATGACCTTCAGCCCGAAAACTAATCTTTTCAACAGGCTTACCCGCAATAACGCCATTTCCTTCATGCTTGGCCTGTTCTTTATTTTCATAAAGCAATCTGGCGAGAAATGGATCAAACCTTGTCGGCGTTCGCCAATCAAGCGACGTAAAAGTACGGCCATTATTTCTATCTATTTGTTTTGATGCAGCATAAATACGGTGAGCATTCTCGCCATCAAAGATGTGGTGCTGAATATAGGGATCATCTCTTAGTCCAATTTCAACTCGGAATTCCTTGCGGGAGTTTTCGAAATCAATAATCACGCTGTTGTCATAATGATCGATATCAAATTCCCCCACAATATAACCCTGATCGTTTGTCAGCCGCTTATATTTGGTGCGTAATTTTACTGCTTTAAGGTTGAGTAATTTATCCCCGCCGTATGCAGACAAAGCTTTGTCTGCGAGCTTATCCTCTATATCCCCTGCGACAGCCGAGCCCGCAAGAGCTACAACACCAATACAAAAGAGCGATATATTAGAAATCTTCCCCATCATTCATCCCCTCAGTAGTTTCAATTTCCTCAAAATGGACTACGTATTCAGGACTGGTAATAAACAATAAGGTTGCGGTGAGTTGAGATGAACGTGCGATAAAATGTTATAAAATTTCATAACACTCCATCAAAATCTATCTCCATCGCGCTTTTGAAAACGCTGAAATATGTTTGTTGCACATTATTGTTAAGGTAATAATAGAGTCAGGTAAGGATTTTTCCCTTCAAGTATTTACAGAATGCGACTATAAGACCGCTGAAAACAACAAACAGACCGGGTTTTAAAATGGCTGAGAGCACTATTGATTACGATGCAAAGGTACAGCAAGCACTGCGCCAGGTAGTCAGTAACGTTTTAAAAGATGTAGAACATGATGGCCTGCCGGGCGATCACCATTTCTATATTGCCTTTAAAACGCAGGCACCCGGTGTTGATATTCCAGGACATCTGATCAGCCGTTTCCCAGATGAAATGACCATTGTGGTTCAACATAAATTTTGGAACTTGAAGGTACATGAAGATTATTTTGAAATCATGTTGTCCTTTAATCAAGCACCTGAGAACCTGATTATTCCATTTGATGCAATTGTTGGTTTTGTAGACCCAAGCGTTCAATTTGCCCTTCAGTTTCACGATGCATCTGATATTCCTGCTGATCTGGATACAGAGGAAGAAATCGATGATCTTCCTGAACCAATCATTGAAAAAGCAGCTACAGAAGAAAATGTAGATAACAAAGCAGCTGATACCGACGCAAATAGTGACAATATCGTTGCACTCGACGCTTTCCGCAGAAAATAGCGTGGCGGTGCGGTTTTAACTGGCCCGTAAGCGCAATCCTTTCTATAAGCAAATCATGTATTTTTGCTGTGCAACATTCGTGTGCACACCGCTTGATTATGAGCACCATCAGAAAGGGCCACTTATGTCTGATTGGACGTATTCAAAACTATTCCAGCCTGGTGTTGATGAAACACCATACAGAAAAATCACCTCTGATTATGTTTCAACCATAGAGGTTGACGGACGACAAATTCTTAAAGTTGATGACAAGGGGCTGGAGCTACTTGCAAAAGAAGCGATGGCAGATATCGCACACCTTTTGCGGCCCGGCCATCTTCAACAGCTCGCTGATATCCTTGATGATGATGAAGCCAGTGACAATGACCGTTTTGTTGCTAAAGAGCTTCTGAAAAACGCTAACATCGCAGCAGGCCGCGTGCTTCCAAGCTGTCAGGATACAGGCACTGCAATTATTGTTGGTAAAAAAGGCCAGCACGTTTGGACAGACGGGGATGATGGCGCGCCTCTTACCCAAGGCGTGATGCGTACTTATACAGAAACCAACCTGCGTTACAGCCAGATGGCCCCTCTTTCCATGTATAAAGAGGTGAACACAAAGAATAACACACCTGCACAGATTGATCTCTATTCCACAACAGGTAACGAATACCATTTCCTCTTCATGGCGAAGGGTGGCGGCAGTGCCAACAAAACCTTCCTGTTCCAGCAAACCCCGGCATCTCTGCGCGAAGACAAGATGCTGGCTTTCCTTGAAGAGAAAATTAAAACGCTAGGCACGTCCGCCTGCCCGCCATATCACTTGGCAATTTGTATTGGCGGCCTTTCTGCAGAGCAAAATCTGGCGACAGTGAAAAAGGCCTCGGCTCGTGATTATGACAATCTTCCAACAGAAGGTGATGCAACAGGCCGTGCGTTCCGTGATGTGGAAATGGAAAAGCAAATCCACAAGATGACACAGAACCTCGGCATCGGTGCCCAGTTCGGCGGTAAATACTTCTGCCACGATGTACGTGTTATTCGCCTGCCGCGCCACGGCGCCAGCCTGCCTGTAGGCATTGGTGTTTCTTGTTCTGCTGACCGTCAGGCAAAAGGCAAGATCACTCCGGAAGGTATCTTCCTAGAGCAACTAGAGACTGATCCAGCCAAGTATCAACCAGATGTAACGGAAGAAAACCTTTCTGAAGAAGTGGTAAAGGTTGATCTGAACCGACCGATGAAAGAAGTGTTGGCTGAACTTTCACAGTATCCAATCAAAACGCGCCTTTCACTTACAGGGACGATCGTTGTTGCCCGCGATCTGGCCCATGCACGTGTACAAGCGAATATGGAAGCTGGCGCTGAGATGCCATCATATTTTAAAGATCACATCATTTATTATGCTGGCCCTGCCAAAACACCCGAGGGTTATGCGTCAGGCAGCTTTGGCCCAACCACCGCAGGCCGTATGGATAGCTATGTTGGCCCATTCCAGAAACTTGGCGGTAGCATGATCAGCCTTGCAAAAGGTAACCGCTCCCGCGATGTAACAAAAGCATGTGCTGAGCACGGCGGTTTTTATCTGGGTTCTATTGGCGGCCCTGCTGCGATCCTTGCAAAGAACAATATCAAGAAAGTGGAAGTGCTTGATTTTGAAGACCTGGGCATGGAAGCTGTTTGGAAAATCGAGGTAGAAGACTTCCCAGCCTTTATCGTTGTAGACGACAAAGGCAACGATTTCTTCCAAGCGCTTTAAACAATAAAAAGCAGGCTGGCGGAGAAAACACCAGCCTGCTTTTTTTAACTTCAAACAGTTAAATACCGATTAAGGTAGTCCGTACTCTGCCAGCAATAAATTTCCCCGCTGTGCTTCCAAATTTAGTGACCTTTTCCTGAAAACCGTCCAGCTCCCCTTTCAAGGTGCCCGTCGCGGTATTCAGTGCATTAATCTGTTTCTGCATCTCATCACTATTTTCAATACTGCCTTGAACTGCTCCAGCGGCATCTCTAATAGCCTGTAACTGTGCTCTTAACGAGGTAACCGTATCATCCAACTCCTTACGGGCTTCTGCGATATCGGCATCAAAAGCGGTAATCACGCCGGTGCTATCATTAGTGAATTTATCTAACTTTTCGGCTACAGCCCCTACAAAGTCTTCAACAACCTTATCAACCGCAGCATCAACATTTACTTTGGTACGGCCTACAACTTCAGCTGTTTCAGCATCCATGTTTTGTTCTACGATATCCCAATTTAAGCGAAACTTACTCATAATCCCCTCCTATAATGCTGCCGGTTGTTTTATAACGTTATCAACCACGGGCTCGATGCTTTCCTTCACTTTCTTTTGTAAGGCATCAAGCGCATCCGATTTAAAGTCAGAAAAAACAGAACGTGCGGTTTCTTCTACATCATCTAAATCGTCAGCAAGTTCTTCCTTAACAGCTCCCAAAAGGTCCTTACCAGAAGTCTTCAAATCATCAGCACTCACAGCGCCAGATTTCGACGAGAACGCTCCAGCTATCAGCCCCTGCCCAAAAGAGCGAAGACCTAACTGGAAGAATGAATTCTTTCCAAAACCCGATGATTCAAGCTGCCTTTTAATTTGCACAGCACCGTTTGAGATTGCTTCCTGCGATGTAAGTACTAGATCATAACCCTCAGGCACTGTTGGATCAGGGCCTAAATCAATATCTTCTTTTGTAAGAACTGGCATATCCTCCAGCGCTTTGACATATTTAGCATCAATCTTCGCGTAGATTTCCTGACGTTTACCTTTGAGCTTTTCCAAAGCTTCTTCTTCTGCAGCTTCCAAGGCCTTAATACCTCTTTCATATGCAGTAAGCCTGATATCTAGATACGCTGCGGCAGCAGCCATATATTTTGCGTCAGCATCTTTCACCTCAAGCGCCACATCTTTGTCGTTTGGAAATTTCTTTTGTTTTTCCCGCGCGGCAAGCGATAACTGTTCAAGAGCATTTGCCCGGTGCTGCAGCTCTTGCATTTCTTTATCCAGCTGCTGGTCCAACAGCTGAAGAGCTGTTTTCTTATCTGCCCGCACGGCTGTAATCGTTTCAAAATAGAGCGTGTCGATCTTTGCGAGAGCTGTTGCCTTAATTTGTTTTAAGGGCTCAACTGCCTGCTTATTTTCTTCGTTCAACCGACCTTCTAAAAGACTTCGCAGTGTCTCACGTGTCTTAATATGCGCCGCCACCTGTTGTTCATGGTTCTTTTTCAATTGCTCAACAGCCAGTTTTGCATTCGCAGAGGTATGTTCAACCTGCGTGGCCACCTGTATCGCCCCGTCCTTGCCCACACATGCGCCCAAGGTTACTGACACCCCTAAAATAAGCAGTAGTTTCTGTGGTGAAGCACTTAGGTGCATTTTATCAAAAAGCTTCAAAATCATTATAGTTCCCCTCACTATTTGCTCACCGCTGCAGCTTTGGCTTTGTCAGAAACCTTATCAACCTCCAGTGCCAGATTGGATTTCACAGCATCTTTCAAGACCACCTTAAACTCTTCAAAGTTTCCGGGTTTGTTGTCGTTAAAACTGACATCGGCCAGTCTTTTCCTCGCAGCTTGCCCATATTGAACATCGATCTTGGCTTCCGCCAAACCGAACCGAGGAATAATTTTATTGATTGCTTCTTTAAGAATACCTGTGAGACGTTCACTCGCGAAGCCTGCGGAGAAAGCAAAAATTAGAAACCACGGTAAATTTGATAGATTCACCTGCGCGTTAGTTACTCCGGCAATGACAAATGCCACCACAATCAGTGCTACAACTGGCGCAATAAGAAGCTGTGGAAACACAAGAAGGAAACGCGTCGCGCTATACGGTGTCGCTGGGTTACCATCAGTTGATTTATATTCAGGCAAGCTCGCTCTAGTAGCTTTGGATAGGGATACAAGCGTATTCAACAAAACCCCTACCAATGACCAAAACACCAATTCAAAGATCCAGCCATATCCATCATGATAGAGCCATAAGAACTTTAAATCGTAATCCTTTGCAACAGCATCATCATAGAGCTTTTGGACAACTTTTTTTTCATTTGCGATTTGTTTGCGCAGACTTTCGATTAAATATTCAATCTGCGTAGACTTATTCTCATAGAACTTACTACGGTTTACCTCAAACCACGCAGTTAAAGCGGTAAGGTCTGCAGCTTTATATTCTGCATCAGTAGCAGGCAGAATACCTTGTTCATTGATTTTTGCGATGCCAGCCCTATCCAAAATCTGTGGTAAACTAATATCGAGACGCCGTGCTAATCTACCAGCGTTATCCAGGATAGATTTTCGCTCCTCAAAGGCAACTTCCCTTTGTTTTTTAAAACTGGCATCCAATTCCTCAACAATCTCTTTTGATCGTTCTGGAGAGAAGAACTTCGCTAAGATATCCTTTTTCACATCAACTTCGAGATATCCAACGGGCATAATTTCAAAAGCATCGCCCCACGGTTTATCCGGAACGTCTCGAAAAATGTGCACAAACGTATAGAAAACGAATAAAATGACCATGATAGCCATGGTAAAAGCAAAGGCCTTTGCCTTACTTCGAAAAGCCAGCAATAAGCTTGTTGAAAAATCATCTGATGGTGCTGTACGCGATTGATTTGCTGCCATCTGATATGGTGGTGTATTTGATGCCATATCTGCCCCCTCACTGCAAAGTTCGGAGGATGCTATCATTAAGTGTTATTCAACCTAAGAAAAATCCTTAAAATATTATTAAAATATTCTCCAACAAGAAAGTTACATTATATTTATCAATATCTTATATTATACATATTTAACCAAAAAAGCTAAGCACCACCGAACACTTTAAAATTGAACATCAACTTTTAATTTTATTCTATAAAGATTAAAACAAACGACTCGCTAAAGTGTTGCAACTATTAGCTATATATTATCCCTTTCACGCTATGTGTATAACTGGTTTTCCTTGATTTCTGTCGTTTCAAGGCCTAGAAGCCGCCTTTAAGACTCTCACAGGAAGCAGAGTAATCCCCAACACAAGGGCCAACACCGTGTCTAAACCGTTTGCTATTCCAAAGCTGTCACTCTCTGAGTATAAAACCGAAACCCTTTCCGGGCTTACCGTTGCCTTGGCGCTAGTACCAGAGGCAGTAGCGTTTGCCTTTGTTGCACAAGTTAATCCTCTTGTAGGCCTTTATGCCGCCTTTATCGTAGGCCTTGTAACAGCACTTATCGGCGGTCGCCCTGGCATGATTTCGGGCGCGACAGGCGCACTTGCTGTTGTGATGGTAAGCTTGGTAGTTACCCACGGTGTACAGTATCTGTTCGCAACAGTTATCCTTATGGGAATACTCCAGATATTTGCCGGAGCTTTTAAGCTCGGGAAATTCATCAGGATGGTACCTCATCCAGTAATGTTAGGTTTTGTAAACGGTCTTGCTATCGTTATTTTCCTAGCGCAGCTTGGCCAGTTCAAAGTGGCGGGTACTGGCGAATGGATGCCGACAGACCAGCTTACAATGATGCTTGGTCTCAGCTTCCTTACAATGGGAACTATCTGGCTTGGTTCCAAGTATGTGAAGGCGTTCCCGGCCCCGCTTCTCGGAATTCTTGTTGTTTCAGCCATCGTGATTGGCTTTAACATTGATGTACCGCGCGTAGGTGATATGGCTTCTATCAGCGGTGGTTTACCTGACTTCGCTGTTCCTGATGTGCCGTTCAATTTTGAAACATTCAAAATTATCTTCCCGTACGCAGTAATCCTGGCGGCAATTGGTCTTATTGAATCTTTGCTAACACTTAATCTAGTTGCTGAAATTACGGATGAAAAAGGCGGCACCAGCCAAGAATGTTTCGCACAAGGCGCGGCTAACTTTATTACTGGCTTCTTTGGCGGTATGGGCGGCTGTGCCATGATTGGTCAATCCATGATCAACGTAAACTCAGGTGGTCGTACCCGTGTTGCTGGAACACTGGCTGCGGTGTTTCTTCTGATCTTTATTCTGTTTGCCAGCAGCCTGATTGAACAAATTCCACTCGCAGCCCTTGTTGGTGTGATGTTTATGGTGGTAATTGGCACCTTCGCATGGTCCAGCTTCCGTATTATCAACAAAATCCCGAAAGCAGATGCTTTTGTTCTTATTCTGGTGTCTGGCGTAACGGTTGCCAGCGATCTTGCCATCGCAGTGATAGTAGGCGTTATTGTTTCGGCGCTTGTATTTGCATGGCAGGCTGCGAAACGGATTGGCGCAAACACAAGCGTGGATGATAAAGGCCAGAAAATTTACGTAATGCACGGGCCGCTTTTCTTTGGTTCAATTTCCAGCTTCAATGATCTGTTCAACCCGAAAACTGATCCAGACACTGTCGTGATTGATTTCATTGATACTCGTGTTTGGGATCATTCGGGTCTGCAGGCAATTGATGCCCTCGCAGAACGTTATAAATCAGCAGGGAAAACGCTGAAACTACGCCACCTTAGCGCAGACTGCCAACACCTGTTAACAAAGGGTGGAAACAGGGTTGAAGTAGCACCAAGCGAAGATCCAGAATATGGTATCGCAATGGATTATGAAGGCCGGCTGGAACATTAAGGCGGCTCAAAACAACCGCATTTAGGAGAAGGGAAGCTAATACAGCTTCCCTTTTTCATTGGTTGACATAAAGCCTTCTTCCGCCCAAGCTAACATTTGGGCACGGGTACAGTAATGATGCTGACCCCAGAATTTGTGAGGGGCTATGAGTTTCGCAATCAGAGACGCAACACCAGATGATCTGGAAGCAACATACGGCTTAGCACAAGCTATGGCCGTGAATGATGAAGCTGAGGAATATTTCCAAATCACCAAAGAACAGTTTGCCGATGCAGCTTTTGGTGAAGGCAAACGCTTCAATATTTTAGTTGCGGAAGAAGAAGGTAACGTTGTGGGAATGGCAACCTACTATGAACGTTTCCATATCTGGTTTGGCGAAGACCTGATCGAGATTGATGATCTCTATGTAAGCAATGATGCCCGTGGGCACGGTATTGGCTCCAAACTCCTCAAGGAAATTGGCCGCATGGGTAAAGAACGTGGTGTTCATATCCGTTGGGGTGTAGAGCGAGAAAACTTCAGCACCATTGCTTTTTACCGCCGCATGGGCGTGGAATACCACAACAAGGGTATCTGCATCTGGGCACCAGAAGACGTTCAGGTAGATTAATCACATTACCAATGTGAACGGTTGCTTTGAGAGTGATACGCCGTTCACAATGATCTCAAGCTGGTGTTCACCAGCATAATATTTCCTTGTAGTGATTGGCTTGATGGCATGTTTGCGACCAGCTTTCAATGCACCCGTTTTATCTAGTTTCGTATCTTTCCATTTGAAAACCTTTGGTGCAGTGCTCCCGTTCGCTTTTACAAAGTGAATAGCATAATCAACCATCACTCCCTGCTCTTTCACACCACCTGAAAAAGCTACATCAAACGCCAGCGCTTCACCGTAAACCACCTTGGATGTGTGGATACGGATATCAGCTTTCATTTTACCGACAGCACCATAATCGAAAGCCTGAAGAACACCTTTGTGCCCTTGTTTTATCAGCGTACGGCATGCATGCCTTACCAAGCGTTCTCGATTTTTACTGGCATCCTTAAGCCAATCTGCCGCTATACCAGCAACCAAATCAGGATGATCTTTCGCGATGTCGTTCAGATGATTAGCCACCGAGCGTCGCACATATTCTTCTTCATCATCCCTGAGCGCTTCCAGATACGGCAACATCGGTGCAGGATCAGTCACAAGCGCCTTAAGCTGTATCCCCCAAGGCAGCCGGGGCCTCGACCCTTCACTCACCAAACGCCGTACATGGCGGTTTTTATCCTTAATCCATTCCCTAAACACTGAGGCGCAATAATCGGGGTATTTAGCAATGAAAGGCCGTATCGCAAACTCAGCGCTAAACCGTTTCGTTAGTTCTTTCAAAACCGGCAGCGCCTTTTCTGGCACATCAATACCGCGTTTAGTGACTGCATCAATAAGCGGCCAAGCAGGAAAACCTCTTAGGCCCGTTTCATCACATTCTACAGGCGCAAGTTCCGTATTATCCTCTGCGGGATGCATAGCGCCTAAAAGTATATTGGCAAATTCATCAAAACCAGCGGGTAAAAATCGATCAAGCCGATCAACAATCAACCCCACACGCTCTTTAAGCTCAAGCGCTTCAAGCGTTTCCATACAACTGCAAATAAAATCATCACGCCTGAATGCAGGATAAGTACGTTTTAAAATATCAGCCATTAAGGTGATAACCTGTTCGTTAAATGCATTTTTAAACGCTTCAGCCATATTGAACTTCCAATAAAATGTTCACTTAATGTTCTCAAATTAACTAAACCTGTCAAAACCGCAAGATACTTGACGCATCTCTACTGCCATGCAACAGACACTTTATGTTTGATCTAGAAGAAGCCCAGCTTGAAAAACATTCGGTGACCATCTCAGGCCACCGCACGTCCATTTCGCTTGAACGGGGATTTTGGAAGCATCTACGCGCGCTTGCGAAAGAACAAGATCTATCGGTTAATGAACTGGTACGCCAACTGGATGAAGCCAGAGCAGGCTCGCTTTCCGGCGCGCTTAGGGTTTTTGTCCTTCAGTCTCTTGAGAAGCAGCTTTAGCAGCTTCCTGCTTCTTCCGTTCTTCTTCTCGCTTTTTCTCCTGCGCTTTTTGGAGAGCACCCAAAAGACCAAATGCCCGACTGAAAACAGCTGCGCCAGGTGTTTGTTGTTTTCCATCACCAGCAGCTTCCCGCTCTTTGAACAGAGCACTTCTAAGGCGACGCTCAATCCCTGCTATCACAAACCGTTCGAACAAACGACTTTCCCACTGTGCATTGGGGTTATTAAATGCTCCCTGATAATTTACAGGGATTGTGGGAGTATCTTTGGGCTGAGTTAATTCCAATTGCCCTTTAAGAGACATAAACTCGCTTACAAAATTAAGCTGCCCATCAATGTTGAACTTACCCCAACTGCCAGAAGCATTTGCCTGTTCAAGCAGCATTACCCCACTATCCATCGTAAATTTAGCATTTAAAACATCAAGTGGGGTAGAACCTGTACGCAGCAGCCCGCCAATATTATTCAAAAAGCCTCGGCTTGATTTAGCCGACTGCATCTGGGCAACAAGATTAGGCACACCAATAAACTCCAGCGCACCGCCCTCGCCTGAAAAATCTCCAGTCGCAGACAGAGTTGCAGCAACTGGCTTGCCTGCATTCAACGCACCGCTAAATTCTAACCCACCTTTGATGGTAGAACTCGCAAACACCTTATATCCTTGAGATTTCAAATACCTATCCAGTGCTATACCATCAGTATTCAGCGTACCATTAAAACGCTGCTCACCCTCAAGAACAGCTGTTAAATTACCACTTAAAGGTTTTCCGTTTAGTGTAGCTCCCCGCCCGAACTGAAGTTGAGCCGTTGCATCACCGAGAGCGATTGATACATCATTGGCCTCAAGGCGTTGCCCAAATATAGTAAGGTTTTTTAGAGATAACCCAATTGTTCCCACATAACTCCCGAAATTAGAGAGATCTAATTTTGTCGGTGCTCCATTACTTTGCCCCTCAGTTAAAGAGTTCACAGACCAATTTTCAATTATCCCTTGCCCCTGCAACACTTTAGCTGAGGAAAGGCTGAATTGCCCCTTTAAAAGGCCCTGCCCATTCCTTACTTCGTTCACGGAAATCGAAATATCACCAGCTTTGTCATTATAGGCCATATCAACCAGCAAGTTTTCTGCAGCGTTGAGAACCGAGGCTTCTATTCCAAGGCTTGAAAGCAATGTGCCTGCCCTGTCGTGATTGACCGTAATCTGGGCAGATGTATTCTCAGCGCCGCGATTGCCTTCAAGGGTTAACCTTGCGCCAGCAGCAGAGCCTCCAATTTTAAACCCAACTTCCTCTGAAGCAGCCTTTTTCTCCAGATCAAGCGCTAGTTCAACAGGGACATTGTTCCAATCCAAATCATCAGATATTAACTGCGCAAAGTCGGCGATATTTCGGTGATTAATGCTTCCCTGAAGATTGTAATCTGTTACGGCACCACCGCTAATACCCAATTGTCCGGTCAATAATAATTTGTCCGCACCGTTTCCAATATCTAATCCCAGACGCATATTATCCATTGGCCCAGAAAGAGAAATTTTTCCGCTCACCAATTGAAAGCCGAGTGCTCGTGCCTGAGATTTATAATCAGAACTTAAGAAGGAGCCTTGCAAAATAGGCCAAGCAATCATTTCACCATTCAGGTTAATCTCTATCTGATTGCCGATGAGAGCAGCGCCACCATTAGTAATAAAAGTAGCTCCAAGTTGTTCGGCCCCCGCATGAGAAACCTCAACCTTATTCTCCGAAACTACGGCTGTAATCTTTACCTTTTCAAGAACAGCCCCTTTATAGAGAAGCTCTTTGATTTCCAGATCAACAGCTGTTTCCAGATTAGGGAATTGAAACTCTTCATCAGATTTATCACCTGAAGTTTCAATCAAATAGGAATCCAGATTTAATTCCTCAAGGCGTAGTAAAAACTGTGTTGGCACCGGGCTGGATACCTTTCCAGAGATTCCTCCGGTAAATTTAGTGGTGTCAATTTCCCCCGTGATATCATCAAGTGTCCAACTACCGTTATTTAGTGATAGCTTTGTATTAAGTTTCGCTGCCGCCAATCTTCCTGCTGTTAATTCAGCAGGAGCCTCCAGATTAAGCCAAACCATCAGGCCTTTCAGATTACCTGAATTCAGAGCAATAGTACCGCCGCCGTTTTTTGCATTAAGCGCACCAGCAAACGTGAAACTTGTTGCCCCCGGTAGCAGAGCCTGCATCGATGTTATTGACGCTCCATCCTCTGAAAAGGAAAGAACGGCATCTACCCGCTGCCCAATACCGCTTCCAAGTTTCACGCCTTCAATAGTGAAGTCCAGTGCCCCACGGATAATACCGTCAGTTGATGCTTGAGGCTGAACCTCATTACTGTTCACAGGCACCGAAACAAGAGATTTAATCCACGCGTCTGCATCAATCACACCAAGCGCAACATTACCTGTTACATGCTGCATGCCTCTCCTGTCAGCCACCGTTACATCCAAACGCCCTCTAGTATCACCAACCATTAATTCACGGCTTACAAGCTTTGTGATATCCCCTTGCTTTTCCAGTTGAACATCAAAAGCAAATGGTAAATTGGGTGCAGAAACATCTGAACTACCTGCCGCTAAGGCAAGAGCCGAAAGCACTGTTTGCAATTCACTGCCCGACATAATGACCCTGCCAGTGACATCACCTGTACCACTAATCCGTCCGGCTACTTCAAGGGTCGAACCACCAACAGTAATATCTGTTTTCAGGGAAACCTCATCCCGCACAGAAACGGGGCGCATACGGCCGCTCGCTTCAATCACTTGTCCATTGCTGCTAAAACCACCCACCCAATCAAGCGGGCCTCTGGGCAGGCTACCTTCAATATCAAATTTGATATTCTCCAGCGTTCGTTTTTCACCGCTCTGATGTTCAAGAACAAGCGCACCACCCGAAATCCCCATACGCTCAAACGCCATATTCACATTCGCGCTTTCAGGGTTTTCTGCAACAGGCCAACCCTTCACTTTCCACGCACCACCTTCGGTTTCCGCGAGAGTGACGGACACACCGTCAAGCGACAGGCTTTGGATAGCAACCTCACCTTTAAACAAGCTACTGAAGCCAAGGCGCATCTGAATACGTTCAGCTGTTGCAACCGATTCAGAGAAACCTTCAGTATTTGGTGCCAAGCTTATGGTTTCGAGAGAAACAGAGGGGCGCGGAAAAAGCGCAAAGGAAACATCACCAGCTAGATCAACCTGCATATCGAGCTGATCAGATGCAATAGCAGACATTTCTTCCCGGTATTCATTCCAATCAAGGAAATTAAGAGCAACGGAAATCCCTACCAGCGCAATCAAAACCCCGCCTAAAAAGCCATACAGCATCTTCAAGGGCCAACTATGCTTCACAACCGATCTCCGCACTCAGAATGACAATGGAAGGTCACCGAAAATGACCTATGTTTCAATTAACTATAAGATTTAGGCAATCATTAGACGCTTTTTTCTTAACCTTTTCAATCCAGCTGTCTAAGCTGCATCAAATTTCGGATTGAGTACATATGCAACATACTGATTTTAAAATAGACTTTACTGTTGATAAACAGTGGGAAGACTTCAACGGACACATGAATGTGACCGGCTACCTTTTCTATTTCAGCAGGTCTGCAATGGCTTTTTTTGAAAGTATCGGTTTTGGCGCCGATGGCATCAAAAACGACCGCGCATCTTGGTTTGCTCTTCAACAACAACTTACCTACCTGAATGAAGTATTACCCGGCGAGAAAATCCAGCTCCATGTAAACCCTTTTGATCTCGATGAAAAGCGGATGCATTTCTGGGTGGGTATGGAAAAAGCCGCAACTGGTGAGCTAATCGCCACTATGGAATCTATGTCTATTTACGTAAACATGGACACACGAAAGAGCCAAAAACTCCCTGAAGATAAATATAAAATGCTGCAAGAGCTTGTTTCAAATTCAAAGCGCGGTATACCTGACCATATAGGTAAGGCTTTAGGGTTCAGGAAAAAGTCATAGATGGCTGATACAGAGGGAAGTATCTCCGGTAAAATAAACCGGTATATCAGGGCAACTATGTTCAGCACTGAAGGGCTGGAATTTGGCGCCATCACTCTGCTTGCTGTGCTTGTGGGTGTCATCTCCGGCTATGCTGCCATAGGCTTTTACCTCGCTATTGACTGGCTTCTTCATTTAGGTTTTGGAATTGGCGAAAAAGAATTGGCAACCGGTGCCAAATCACTCCCAGCGTGGCAAATCATAGCGGTTCCCACTATTGGCGGCCTTATTGTCGGGCAGATCATTCGCTTCATTAATAAAAATCAGGCCCGTGGTGTACCGCACGTCATTGAAGCTGCTGCTCTTCATGATAGCCGTGTCGGATTAAAGAGTGGTTTCCTGAGCGCTGCCACCACCATTATTTCACTAGGCGCAGGCGCTTCAACTGGCCGCGAAGGCCCTGTAGTACATCTGGGCGCCACACTTGCTTCATGGGTAACCCGAACACTGAAGCTTAATCCAGCTGTCGCTCGAACACTCTTAGGCTGCGGTGTTGCTGCAGCTGTTGCATCTTCATTCAATGCCCCAATTGCCGGGGTATTTTTCGCACTTGAAGTGATTATTGGTCACTATGCGCTTCATACATTCGCCCCCATCGTTATCGCAGCTATTGCGGGAACTCTTGTAAGCCGCTCCCACCTTGGTGATTTTCCGGTCTTCCATACGGCTGAATATGCCATCACTAGTTTCTGGGAATTTCCAGCCTTCTTCATGCTCGGCATAGTTTCTGCCATCATGGCTATTATCTTTATGTCAGGCCTGAACTGGAGCGATAAAATTCGGGTTCATTTCCGGTTGATCCCTATATGGCTGCATCCTGCCATTGCCGGTATCCTTCTTGGCTGCATTGCACTGGCCTATCCTGAAATTCTCAGCGTTGGCTATGAAGCAACAAGTGAAGCACTGAATGGAAACTACAGCTTTTCTCTGCTTGTTGCGCTGGTATTTGCTAAAATGGCAGCCACGATTATCTCCATCGCCGGGCGATTTGGTGGCGGAGTTTTCAGCCCTTCACTATTCCTTGGAGCTATGGTTGGTGGCTCGTTCGGCATTATTGTGGGCTCCATCTCGCCAGAGTTTGCATCCACACCCGGACTTTATGCCGTAATCGGTATGGGTGCTGTTGCATCAAGCGTTCTGGGCGCACCTATTTCAACCATGCTGATCGTGTTTGAAATCACAGGCGATTATAATGTCACCATCGCAGTGATGATCGCTTCTGCGGTTGCCAGCACCATCTCAAACATCTTCTACAAGCGCAGCATCTTCCTGATGCAGCTTGAGAACCGGGGCATCTGCCTTGAAGGCGGCCGGGCTACATACCTTCTTAAATCCGCGCGTATCTCGGATCATATGAGCAGAGACTTCTTCACTATCCGCGAAACTGAAACAGTGATTAAAGCGCGAGAGCTTCTTGTGGTTCAAGGTGGCGGCGTGTTGATTGTAACCGATGAAACAGGACAGATGCGCGGCCTGTTAAGCTTTAATCAATTACCACCAGACGCCTTTGATAACGAAGAAACAAAACAAAAACCAGTAAGCGATTTTATGCGCTCCATGGCAAACAGCGTGAAAGCAAACGATGCCATGCAAGTCGCCCTGAACCGCATGGAGAGTAGCGGTGAAGATATTCTGCCTGTTGTTTCACCAACGGAAAATCTGGTTGTGGTGGGCCTTATTCGACACCGGGATGTGATCAGCGAATATAACCGGGCTCTGCTGGAAACCCAGGGTCAACACGGATAAATCTGCTGCCTAAAACTGCATTTTCATACTAATTTCAAAATCATAAAGTTCTTGCTTCGTTCTTATGAAACCCAGTGCTATAAGCAGCACCATGATGGATGATTTTGATTTAGACGATCTGGATATGGGGCCTGCGCCTGCTGCCCCCACACCGCACGGACCACCACCTTACCTGGAAGGCCTCAACGAACCGCAGCATGAAGCTGTGATGACTGTTGATGGCCCCGTTCTTGTGCTTGCGGGCGCAGGAACCGGGAAAACCCGTGTACTAACCACACGTCTTGGCCACCTTATGGAAACAGGCAGAGCAGCGCCGTGGAATATCCTTGCGGTTACCTTTACCAACAAAGCGGCAAAGGAAATGCAGGAACGAGTTGCCCGTGTACTCGGCCGTCCTGTTGAAGGTATGTGGATCGGCACTTTCCACTCAATCTGTGTAAAAATCCTGCGCAGACATGCCGAACTGGTTGGCCTTCAGTCTAACTTCACCATCCTCGATACAGATGATCAAATCCGTCTCTTGAAGCAACTCACGCAGGCTGAAGGTATTGACGATAAGCGCTGGCCCGCGCGCCAACTGGCTGGTCTTATTGACCGCTGGAAAAACCGTGCACTCACGCCAGAACGTGTGCCTGAAGGTGAAGGCCAGGCTTATGCAAATGGCTTGGGCGCCAAATTCTACAAGCTCTATCAGGAACGCCTTAAGGTTCTAAATGCTTGTGATTTTGGTGATCTTTTAATGCATGTAATCACCATTTTTCAAAGCCATGCAGATGTTCTGAAGCAGTACCATGAACAGTTCCGCTATATTCTCGTTGATGAGTATCAGGATACAAACGTTTGCCAATACCTGTGGCTTCGTCTCCTTGCCCAGTCTACACAAAACATCTGCTGTGTGGGTGATGATGACCAATCCATTTACGGTTGGCGTGGCGCTGAGGTTGGTAACATTCTTCGTTTCTCAGATGATTTTCCGGGTGCGAAAGTAATCAGGCTTGAGCAGAACTACCGCTCAACTGGCCATATTCTTGCCGCCGCTTCAGCAATGATCACCGCCAATGAAAACCGGCTTGGTAAAACGCTTTGGACCGATAAAGGCGAAGGCGAAAAGGTTACGGTTAAGGGCGTATGGGATGGGCCTGAAGAAGCTCGCGCTATTGGTGATGAAATTGAAAACCTCCAGCGCAAACAACATGCCTTAAGCGAAATCGCCGTCCTCGTACGTACTGGCTTCCAAATGCGGGAATTCGAGGAACGCATGATCACGCTCGGTGTGCCTTACCGGGTTGTTGGCGGCCCACGCTTCTATGAACGCGCCGAAATCCGCGATGTGATGGCTTATTTGCGAGTAATTGCTCAAGCAGACGATGATTTGGCATTTGAACGCATTGTAAATGTACCAAAACGTGGCCTTGGCACGACGACAGTTCAAAAGGTCCACCATCTGGCCCGTGCCCATGAAATTTCCATGACCCGTGCGGCACGGCAGATCACAGGTCTGAATGAACTACGTCCTGCTGCACGAAAATCCCTCACACGCCTGATGGATGATTTTGACCGCTGGCGCGCAATGCTCCACACTCACAGCCACACTGAGGTAACAGAAATTCTTCTGGAAGAATCTGGCTATATGGAGATGTGGCAGAACGATAAATCTCCAGAAGCGCCCGGCAAGCTTGAAAACGTGAAAGAGCTTGTCTCTGCGATGGGTGAATTTGAAAACCTTGGCGGTTTCCTTGAGCATATCTCACTGGTCATGGAAAATGACAGTAACGATAGCCGCGAAAAAGTATCATTGATGACCCTTCACGCTGCAAAAGGCCTTGAATTTGATACTGTATTTTTGCCCGGTTGGGAGGAAGGTTTATTCCCGAACCAACGCGCCCTTGATGAAACAGGTGTAAAGGGGTTGGAGGAAGAACGAAGGCTGGCATACGTGGGCATCACCCGCGCCAAGAAAAAAGCCTTCATCTATTTCGCAGGCAGCAGACAGGTATTTGGCCAGTGGCAATCCAGCCTGCCTAGCCGCTTTGTAGATGAACTACCAACAGACCATGTAGAAATGGAATCAGAACAAGGGCTTTATTCCAACAAACCAAACCGTTCAGGTGGTTGGGGACAAAGTGATTATTCTGATGAAGGCTACTTCACATCTTCCGGCGATAAATATGGCCCCGGATGGCAGCGAGCTAGAGCCCATAAGCAAGAGCAAAACCAAGGCTATAGTGATCGCAGATACCAGGAAGTGCTGGCACCAAAGCCAAAACGTAAGAAAAAGATCGAATCAAAACCCGTAAGCGATTTCGCTATTGGAGAACGTGTGTTCCACCAAAAATTCGGATACGGTATTATTGAAGATATTGAAGGCAACAAGCTCGAGGTAAACTTCGACAAAGCGGGTTCAAAACGCGTTGTAGATAGTTTTGTTGACCCTGCCTAAAAGAACAGGACAAAGAAATGACAGATCAATCATGGTGCCTCTCCGGCGAGCTACCACTTGCTACTGCACAGAAGCTAGAGACACTGATCGAGCTAATTGCTGATGAAATAGGTGAATTTCCCCCTACTCTTTCCTACTTCGAGCAAGCTGGCAAAAACGACTGGCGTATCGAAATTTATTTCCCTACGGAGCCTGATTATAGCTTCATTACCAAAATGCTGGCCGCAGGTAACCTTCTTGATTGGGATCACGAGATTGCACCGATTGAAGAAAAAGACTGGGTTTCGGAAAGCCAAAAACTTCTGCAACCTGTTGAAGCTGGCCGCTTCTTTGTGTTTGGCAGCCATGATGCAGATCAAGCGAAAGAAGGTTCAATCAACTTGCAAATCGATGCAGGACAAGCTTTTGGTACAGGCAAACACGAAACCACGGCCGGTTGCCTAAGCGCTATTGATGGTATCGCACATACTGATTTCACACCTGAAACAGTTCTTGATTTGGGCACGGGCTCAGGTGTGCTTGCACTTGCTGCTCATAAAGTATGGTCAGATGCGCGTGTTATCGCTAGTGATATTGACCCAATCGCTATTGATGTGTGCCGTGATAACATCGTGATCAACAAAGGGGATGAACGCCCGGCAGACAGTAATCTACCCGGTATTGGCCTAGTTGTAGCGGACGGGCTTGAAGATCCGGTTTTCAAACATGATGCGCCGTTTGATTTGATTACAGCGAATATTCTGGCTGGCCCGCTTGTGGATATGGCAGGCGATATCACAGATAACTTGAAAGCTGGTGGAAAGCTTATTCTTTCAGGCCTGCTTGCAACGCAGGAAAAAGAAGTCCTCGACGCCTATCTGACGCGAGGACTAGTATCTCAGGGCAAAATTGAGAATGGGGAGTGGTTAGCGTTATCGCTTACGAAACCCTAACCAGAAAACGCCAGGCCCGGCAGCATAAAACCGGGCCATCAACTTATGCGTATGCGCCGCCTTGGAAGTTGGTCGGGAGGTCACCACCAAGGTTTGCAGGACGTACAATCTTAATGCTGATCGGACGTGCTTTTGGAAGAGCGCGCATTTGCTTCTTCTCAACCATCAGGGAGAGGAAATCGCCTTCAGCAGTAATATCTGATGCAAGGCCGCGTACACGATCTTCAATACTAACAGACGCAGACAAAGGCTTAGCAGGGGCGCTAATAGTGTGGGGGATCTGACCTTCAGAAGCCATAAGGGCCATAAAGCTGTAAGGTGCAAGTTCTGTCGTTCTTTGTGTCTGTGCCATTTTATTATCTCGTATATCGTGTGTTATGCGCGCCTCCGTTTGAGGCGTGACACTTAGATAGGCGCACGCAACATGATTAAGAAGATATTAAGATTGCAAATTAGCTATGCGTAAAACGCATAGCTTCACAGGTTATGACAGAAGCGTGAGTTCTAGCTGATTGAGAATATAATAGAGTGCTGCCATGGGGTTTGTCCCCATCACCCACATCAACCCGATTAGTGCGGCAGACCAGAACGCGATAGCCCATAACACATAAGGCTTCGCCATACGGCGTTCAAACCATAATCTTGGTTTAATACCTTTCGCTAAGAACACCACGAGGCCTGAAAGATTTACGCAAACGATATTTACAGAGAGTAGAAGCATGGCTCCATATGCCAATCTTAACTCTCCAGCACCTAACATAAATCCGAACGTGGCCGCAGGCGGCAATAAAGCTACCGCTACCATCACGCCAACAAGTGTCATGGAAAGGCCTGAAGTAAGGGATAGCACACCAGCCACACCAGATGCAGCAGCAAGGGCGACACCGCTCAAATCTACGTCTGTTCGCGCCATCAGTTCAGCACTATCAGGAATATAGCCCCAAATTACACCTACAAACATAGACATAAGAACCGCGACAGAAACGCCCGTTATACCTGTTAAGAATGCTTTGCGCATAAGGCCACGATCACCGAGCGAAGTACCAAAAGCAAATGCCAGATTTGGCCCTAAGAAAGGAGCAATTACCATAGCCCCGATAACAACCGCGATATTATCCTGAATAAGCCCAACAAGCGCAACGATTGTAGAAAAAGCAGCAAGCATTAAGTAGGTTAAATCCATATGCACGCTGGAAACCAGTTTTGGATATAACTCTTCGCGTGTATCAGACTGGCCTTGAATTCCCCCCGGCGCAGGGAGTGTCGCATCAACAGGTAATATATTAATACGTGCCTGGGCAGAGGTTTTCACTAAGTTATGAAGTTTATCAATGGTTTGCTGCCTGTTCTCTGCACTTGTTAGCAGAAAAAACATAGCATGATCATCTTCCACATCGGTACCGCGCGTGAAGGACAAAACACCTTCACTGGCCGCCATCTTGCGGATGTTATTTTCTGCTGAAATAGGTGCGGTGATTTGTAAAAGTTTTAAGGCCATAACTGCTCCTTCCCCCACGCCTGAGGGTAAGAGAGCAGTTCACAGCTTTCAATAAAAATCTTGGCTAATTTACTATCATGAAATTAACGCAAGCCATTCTTCTTCTGTCATGGTTTTTACGCCCAGATCAGTTGCTTTCTTCAGTTTGGATCCTGCGCCCGGGCCCGCTATCAATATATCTGTTTTCTTAGATACTGAGCCAGACACCTTTGCCCCCAACGCTTCTGCCTTTGCTTTGGCTTCAGCTCTTGTCATTTCCACAAGTGTACCAGTGAAAACCACAGTCTTTCCGGAAACAGGGCTATCATCGGCTTGTGCTTCAACAGGGTTGATGTTGAGTTCTTCAATCAAATTATGGAACGCTGTGCGGTTTTGATCCTCAAAATAGAAATCAGCTAAGTTCAGAATAACATCCGAACCTATGCCATCAATGGCAGCAAGTTCCTGATCATGTGCATATAGTTCGCGAGCACTATCCTGAGGAAAACGGTAATCCGCCTTGTTTCCAAGGTTGGCAACAGTCTGTAGATGTTGAACCTTGATATTTTCAGCCTTGAGCTTGCCGCTTTCAATCCGTTCCAAACGACCCGCAACAACAGTAATAAAGGCATTGCTCGCGGCAAATAATTCGTCAGGCTTCAAAGAAATCTCAAATTCTTTCAAATGCCCAAATGCAAGCAAGCAGTAATGCAAAGATGAAATTTCCTGAGGGCTGTGATCAACAGCAAACTGCCCTAAAACTTCTTTTGTCCGATTTAAATAGGTAATTAAGCCAGCCGCATCAATGAAATGACGTGCTAGCAGTTTCCCTGTTCCTTGCCCAATAGAAGGAATACCAAGGCCAAACAACATCCGGTGGAAATCAATCTCCCGGCGCTCTTCAATAGCTGCGATTAAGTTCTCTACAGACTTTTCGCCCCAACCTTCTTTCCTTGAAAGCTCATCCTGCTTTTCTGAAAGATGGAAAATATCAGCGGGCTCCCTCACCCAGCCCCATTCGTCAAATGCTTCAATCTGTTTGTTACCTAGGCCTTCGATATCAAAAGCATTACGGGAAACAAAATGCTTCAGGCGTTCCATACGCTGTGCAGAACAAATAAGCCCACCAGAACAGCGCACAACAACATCATCCCCTTCAGCTGCGGCATGGGAACCACATACAGGACATTCAGAAGGGAATACAAACGGCGCAGCATCCGAAGGCCGTTTATCGGCAACCACTTCAACCACTTGCGGGATAACATCACCAGCCCGCTGAATGACCACTGTATCCCCGATACGCACGCCAAGACGCTCAATCTCATCCCGGTTATGAAGTGTTGCGTTAGAGACAACCACACCGCCAACCGTAACTGGTTCTAATTTAGCAACAGGTGTTAGTGCGCCAGTACGGCCCACCTGAATATCAATGTCTTTCAGAAGCGTTGTTGCTTTCTCTGCCGGGAACTTGTGTGCAATAGCCCAACGCGGTGCGCGCGCCACCATACCGAGACGGTCTTGGTAATCAAGGCGATCAACTTTATAAACCACGCCATCGATATCATAATCGAGAGATGCACGTTGTTCTTCGATCAAGCGGTACTGGCTGATAACGCCTGCAGCTCCGTCAAATGCCTGCATCATCGGGTTCACATCAAAGCCCCAAGCCTTGAAGAGTTCTACCATACCCATCTGCGTATCAGCAGGAAGTTCAGACACTTCCCCCCACGCGTAGGCAAAGAATTTGAGTGGACGGCTCGCAGTGATACTTACATCCAATTGGCGGAGCGATCCCGCGGCTGCATTCCTTGGATTGGCGAAAACCTTATCACCTTTGGCTTCATTGTCCGCGTTCAGTTTGGCAAAATCTTCTTTGCCCATGTAGACTTCACCGCGTACTTCAAGCACATCTGGCCAACCCTCACCGGCTAGTTTGTGAGGGATATTTTCAATGGTTTTAGCATTGGCGGTTACATTTTCACCAACAGCGCCATCACCACGGGTTGCCGCTTGAACAAGCACACCTTTTTCGTAGCGTACGGCTAGCGAGAGACCATCAATCTTGGGCTCAGCCGTCATACGAATTGTTTCTACAACACCAAGGAAACGGCGCACCTTGCCTTCAAATTCAACAACATCATCATCATTAAATGCATTATCAAGCGAGAGCATTGGCCTCGCATGCGTTACTTTACCAAACTTATCCTGCTTAACGGCAACACCCACCCGGCCAGAAGGGCTATCCTTACGAATAAGCTCAGGAAAACGTTCTTCGATAGCGCTATTGCGCTGTCTTAGTGCATCATATTCAGCGTCAGAAACGGTTGGTTCATCATCCGCATAATATTTCTGATCATGGAATTTAATCTCGGTTGCCAGACGCGCCAGCTCCAGCCGAGCTTCCGTTTTAGTAAGCCCTTCAACAGAAACAGTGAATAGTGATGACATTCTTTATCCGTCAGTATTTAAAAGTTGGTCCGCAGCGGCTCGTGCTGCATCGGTGATTTCCGCGCCCGCCAGCATACGCGCAATTTCCTCGCGGCGCTCGCTATTTGTGAGTTCAGCGACAGAAGTACGAGTTTCGCCCTTTTGATCGGCTTTAGAAATCTGGAATTGAACATCCCCGCATGCGGCAACCTGCGGGCTATGGGTTACCACAAGGATTTGTGCATTCTTTGAAAGGCGTTTCAGGCGCTCGCCAACAGCACTGGCGGTCGCACCGCCGATGCCTTTATCCACCTCGTCAAACACCATCACAGGTGCAGCACCACCTTCAGCAAGAACTACCTTCAGCGCTAGAATAAAACGTGCAAGCTCACCACCGGAGGCCACTTTTATCATAGGCCCAAACGGCGTACTCGGGTTAGTTTTCACCTCAAAGGTAATACGTTCACCGCCAAGCTGGGTCCATTCTGAGCGATCCAGTGGTTCAATAAGCGTGCGGAAAATAGCTTTTTCCAGCTTGAGCGGCGGTAATTCAGCAGTAACCTGTTTATCAAGTTTCTTTGCAGCCTGCTCACGCTTTTTACTAAGCTTTTCAACAGCGGCTTCCATCGCAGCTTCAGCTTCTTTGAGCTCTCGCCTTGCTTCGGCAACCAGTTCTTCGCCTTTGGAAAGCGCTTGTGCCTGCCCTTCGAATTTCTGAGAGATAGATGCTAGGTCATCAGGCTGACAGTTATGTTTGCGTGCAAGGCGACGAATTTCAAAAAGCCGTTCTTCGATCGCTTCAAGGTCCTGCGGATCAAAATTAATATCCCGCATCAAACCTTCAAGCGTTTCAATCCCTTCCGCAAGTTCAATAGAAGCCCGATCAAGCGCCTGAATAACCGGCATTACAAGTTCAGCTGCCCCGCCTTCTGTGCGTTCCATACGGCGCAACACACCTCGAAGCACTGAATCAACGCCGTTTCGGCCTGATAGCTCAGCATGATAGGAATCTAAATCTTCAGAAAGTTTCTCGCCCTGCATCATCAAAGTGCGTTGTTGGCTTAGTTCGCCCTCTTCTCCAATTTCTGGATTAAGCGCTGCCAGCTCTTCCTGTGCATGAAGGATATATTCTTCATCCTGTTGAACAGCTTCAAGGTCCGCTTCCATTTGCGCTAATTTTTTCTTGGCAACCTGAAGCGCTTTGTGTGCTTTCTTAACTACACCCAGTTCTTTATCATAACCACCAAAAGCATCGAGAAGTGCACGGTGTGCACCCGGCTCCAGAAGGCTTCTGTCATCATGTTGTCCGTGAACTTCGAGAAGTTGTTCACCTATTTGAGAGAGAAGTGCCTGTCCAACAGGTTGATCATTGAGCCAAGCCCGACTACGGCCATCGGTAGTAATTTGCCGCCGGACAACAATAATTCCATCACCATGATCCACACCCTGATCATCGAGCAGCATGCAGATTTCATGATCTTGAGAAAGTGTGAATTCAGCAGAAACACTGCCTTGTTTTTGGCCTTGTCGTACAAGTGCCCGTACAGCACGTGCACCTGTTGCCAAGCCAAGGCTATCCAGCAAAATGGATTTCCCTGCGCCTGTCTCCCCGGTGAGTACAGTAAGACCTTGGTCAAACCCAAGGTCCAACTTATCAATCAGGACAATATCTCGAATGCTGAGGCTGGTCAGCATCCCTTCCCCCTTAACCTAAGCCCAACTTAAAATGGCCACAGCTTACCAAGCCAAGACCCTTCTTTTACTTCAGGCTCTAAGTCACTGTCTGTCAAGAGGGCATAGCTATAACGGTACCATTTTGAACCCGGATAGTTGTTTCCAAGTACAGCGCCTGCCATTTGTGCTTCATCAACAATTCCAAGTGCGAGATACACTTCCACAAGGCGGTGTAGTGCTTCAGGCGCATGGCTTGTTGTCTGATACTGCTCAATCACATTGCGAAAACGCATAGCGGCAGAAAGATATTCCTGTCGCCCTAAATAGAAGCGACCTACTTCCATATCTTTACCCGCGAGGTGATCATGGGTAAGAGATAGCTTCAGCTGTGCATCACGGGCGTAATCCGTATCGGGATAGCGGCGCATCACTTCGGTAAGCGCAGCAACCGCTTCATGGGTTTTCGCCTGGTCGCGTCCCACATCAGAAATCTGTTCATAGTGACTTAGTGCGATTAGATAATAGGCGTATGGAGCTGAGCTGTTACCGGGGTGCAACTGCAGAAAACGTTGTGCGGACAAAATGGAATCATCATAATCATTATTCATATAATGAGCATATGCAGACATAAGCTGTGCACGACGGGCCCATACGGAATAAGGGTGCTGGCGCTCTACTTCATCAAACGCAAACGCTGATAACTGATATCTACCACGCTTAAGATTATCCTGTGCAAGGTTGTACAAAACCTCTACATCGCGAGCGACATACTTATCTTCGCTATCACCGGAACTACAAGCAGCCAAAAACACTGTACTAGCTAACATGCTTGTTTTAATTAACTTTTTACCAATCATACAACCTGTCACCCCGACGAAACTCAAAATATCTTGCAATATTCCTATAAGAGGATATCCTACAACCATTGCAACCATTAGTATTATTTTTGCCAATCCACTGAAGGGTGTCCCGGCAGTATTTGGTTCAGGCAGACTTCTAGCACAGCTTTATGCCTTAGCCAACGGAGAAAACCTTCTGCAACCAAGGAAGGATAGTCAATGGTGCTTTACTCAGAGAGTAACCATCAAGAAAATGGCGATTTTTCGGCACGCAAAGCCGATTTGATAGATAAACATGTGGGACAACGCCTGAGAGACAGACGAAGAGCACTTGATTTATCACAACAAGACATCGGCCAAATTTTAGGTATTTCCTATCAACAGGTACAGAAATACGAATGCGGATTAAACCGCATAAGTGCGGGTAGAATGTATATTCTAGCGCACATTATGCAGGTGAATGTGTCGCATTTTTATGAAGGTCTACCTCCAGCTGATGAGCTAATCGGCGGGCGCCTTCATGATCTGGATATAACTACCTCAGGTATAGAGAATATTCCTACAGGCAATGTCCAGAACGCTTTAAACGATTTAGTTCGCGCAATTCGCGATTCTAAACTCATGTAACAAAAAACGGCGGGTTGCGGCCCGCCGTTAAAATCTCTGAAATCTAGTTTTATTAAAGTTCACCGCGTACTAGTGCGTCATAATCAAACATAAGCTGTTTGGTAATCTCACCGACTTCAAAGTTATGCTGACCAATTTCAGCCAGCGGGGAAACTTCAGCCGCAGTACCTGTAAGGAATGCTTGCTCAAACCCTTCCATCTCTTCAGGCATAATCGCACGTTCTGTAACCTTAATACCGCGGCGCTTTGCCAGGTCCATTACTGTTCTGCGTGTTATACCATCCAGGAAACAATCTGGCGTCGGGGTATGAATTTCACCATCTTTAACAAAAAAGATATTTGCGCCGGTCGCTTCTGCAACCTGCCCCCGATAATCAAACATCAGACTATCGTCATAGCCCTTAGCTTCAGCTGCATGCTTAGAAAGCGTGCAAATCATATAAAGCCCAGCTGCTTTTGCATGTACAGGCGCGGTATCAGGTGCCGGACGACGCCAATCAGAAATATTAAGACGTAAACCTTTAAGTCGCGCTTCCGGAGAGAAGTATGACGGCCATTCCCATACTGCTATAGCCGCATTAATACGGTTATGTTGCGCGGAAACACCCATCATCTCGCTACCACGCCAAATAACTGGGCGGCAATAAGCATCTACCAGATTATTTTTCTCAAGAAGCTCGTTACAGGCATCGTTAATTTCCTGCTGGGAGAACGGGACAGTCATATCCAGAGTATCAGCTGAAGCGAAAAGACGCTCCGTGTGTTCCTCTAATTTGAAGATTTTTCCATTATATGCTCGCTGCCCTTCAAATACTGAGCTACCATAATGCATAGCATGTGTAAGGACATGGACATCACAGGCTTTCCAATCTTTATACTCACCATTCATCCAGATTGTGCCATCACGGTCTGCAAAAGACGAGGATGTCATTTCATTTCTCCAAAAACTTAAAAACTATAATAATATAACTGTTTTCACTTGAAATTCGTAACATTGTGTCTGTATTATGTCAACAACACTGACGTATCAGTAGATAAAAATATGCAAAGAAAATTACCACAATCCAATTTATACCTGCGGGAAGAAGAACTTCGCCGCGGCATTGAGCTTCTCTACTTCGCATACCGCGACTTCACCCGGGACCCAGATGAAATTCTGGCAGATTCCGGTTTTGGTCGCGCCCATCACCGGGTGCTTTATTTCGTGAAGCGGAACCCAGGCACCACAGTATCAGGCTTATTGAGTTTGCTACGAATTACCAAACAAAGCCTATCTCGGGTATTAGGGCAATTAGTTGATGACGGATATATCGAGCAAAAGCCCGGTACCGAAGATCGCCGACAACGTCTCTTATATCTAACCGATAAAGGCGAAAAATTTGAAGCTGATCTTTTTGCCACTCAACGTCAAAGGGTTGCGCAAGCTTATAAAATGGCAGGCCCCGAAGCTGTATCTGGATTTTGGGAAGTTCTTCTTAACATCGTTGATGATAGTGAACGTGAAATCGTTATGCGCCAGCTGGAAAAATAGCTATGGCTTCAGAAACACAAAAAACCATAATGGATTGGGCGGAACAAACCTTTGGTCCGGTGAGTGATCAAACTACACTGGTGAAGCGCGCCCAAATTGAAATGGAAGAACTTCTGGAAGCCACTGCAGGCGCAGATACCGATGAAATGGGCAAAGAAGCAGCTGACGTTCTTATTCTTTTAATGCGCCTAGCGGAGATTAATAATATTGATCTGGGAGCCGCAGTAGACGCCAAAATGCGGGAAAACCGGTTACGTAGATGGCAACCGGCAGGGGACGGTACTGGAACACACATTAAAACCGTATAACTAAGCAGGCATACGGTTCACCAAAAACTTTTCGTCAACACACCAGGGATTTTCCGGCAACAGTTTCGCCATACGCCTCAGCCACGGCCCCACCGTTGGATGCATCAATGGCGGCAGGTCCTTCACAATACCAGCCTGATACATAAAGGCCATCTGTGGGTAAACTGCAAAATCTGCAAGCGAAGGCTGATCAAGCTCACCCAGAAAAGGCCCTTCCCCCAGATGGTTCACCAATTCACCAAATATCCGCATCTGCATAGCCTCAAGAGACTCATCTCCATCAAGATGAGCAACAAGGGCTTTAATGAATGGTGCTTGTCGCAGTAATTGCGGCCAGGCTTTTTGAATTTCTTCCGGCAAACTTGCACCAGCGGAAACTATCTCGGCTAGCCGCCATGCTCGCTTATTAAAAGCCTCGGTTACTTCCCCTTCAACAGCGCTTCTGAATACCATGCCCGGGATAAACTGCTCGCTCGCCCATTTATCTATCTTTAGGATAGTTTCACGCTCTGCCGCATTCACACCAAGAAGCGATTTTTCTGGAAACAGCTCTTCCAACCATATCCCCAATTTTGACGAGTCAGTGCGCCATTCGCTCCCAACCTTCAAAACAGGAACTTGCGTTCCCTCCGTGAACCCAATGGTTTTATATGGCTCAACGGGGCTTACATGCACGAACTTAAAATCCAGGTCTTTATAATAAAGATACGCGGAAACCTTGCGTACATAAGGGCTGGTTACATAACCATATAAGGTGATATCTGTCATTGTGTGCTCCATTGTTCCATATAAACAATAGAGCGGGAAGCGCCTGCGGCGAGGCACAAACCAACACCGACAGGACACAATAAATTTATCGCTGAAATAACTTCAACGCAGATAGCTATAGTGTAAGTTCAAGGTGCGCACGACCATCAGATGTATGGGCAAAGCTTTTGCCGTTTGCACCAATTTCTGCGTTAATCCGCTTTCTGAAAGCAGAGAAACTATCAAACGCCACCACATCTACGGGCTCGACCAAATCTAACTTAACTTTGTAGCGCCCCTGGCTCCATTCATTAAAAGCCAACACTTCAGCTTTAAAACGTTGCCCAAGATAATAGCCGGAGACCAAGCTACCCTCTTCTATACGCAGCGTATTGTTTGCCAAAGCCTTTGCACGAAGCGTATTCCAATCACGAAACCCATGTTTATGGGCCACAGCCTCAAGCGATTCAGAATGTGAAAGTGACGTACCCGCTGCCAAAGCTGCTGAACGCAGTTCTTTTGCACGAGCTTTAAGTTCAGCTATCGTTGGAAAAACATTCAAACCATTCATTTGTTTTCTCACATATTAAGCGGAACGTGAATGGGGCTCGCATTACCAAACAACCGCATATGTAAAACAAGCTGGTTGAAAACCTGATACTTCACCAAAGCTATGCTTGCGAGCGGCAGGCGTATCAGCGCCTCTGAAGGCTAAATAATAATTACTCTGCCGTTCGTCAAGGCACAAAAAAAGGGCCACCAAAATCGGCAGCCCTTCTTTATTCATATTCTATGATACTTATTCAGCGTCGTCGTAGAAGTTTTTACCTTCTTTTACAGGCTTCCAGATCTTCTTCATTGATAGATAAAGAATGATGGAAAGAATACCCAGGAAGATAAGAACGTTCATGCCCATACGGTGACGATCTTCAAGCTTTGGCTCAGCAACATATGTAAGGAACATAGTTACATCACGTGCCATCTGCTCTGGTGTTGCTGCTGTACCGTCTTCATACTCAACAATACCTTCAGCAAGTGGCGGAGCCATAGAGATCTGGCCACCCTTGAAATAAGGGTTGTAGTTCTTGCCAGCTGCTAGGTCAAAGTCTGCCGGAGCATCTTCATAACCAGTCAGGACGCTGAACAGATAGTTCGAGCCATCGTGGCGTGCCTTAGCAAGTAGAGATAGATCAGGTGGTAGTGCGCCACCGTTTGATGCACGTGCTGCATTTTCGTTAGCAAACGGTGCTGGGAACGCATCCTGAGGAAGCGCATTACGCACTGTTTCATCACCAGCATCATCAGGTTCACCAGCCACTTCATATTCAGCAGCAAACGCTTTGATCATATCTTCGCTGTAGCCCAGCTCAGCAAGGTTACGGAAGCGGAAGTACTTCAGGCTGTGACACGCTGAACAAACCTGCTTGTATACCTGCCAGCCACGCTGAGCAGAAGCACGGTCATACTTACCGAAAGCGCCGTCGAACGACCACTTCTGTTGAATTGGGTGCTTTGCAGCGCCAGCAGCCATCACAGCGCCGGTTAGCGCTGCAGTAGCAGTAAGAGCAAGTGCAATGTTTTTGAAGAATTTCATTGTCATAGTCCCCTTACTCAGCTGCTTGTGCTTTAGGAGCACATGCTTTTGCAATGCTTTCTGGTAGTGGTAGCGTTTTCTCGATCTTGCCAAGAAGCGGCATAATTACCAGGAAGTGAGCGAAATAATAAGCTGTACCGATAAGGCCAAGTAGAGGCCAGATACCTTCAGGTTTCTTACCACCAACAATTGTCAGAAGAACCATGTCAGCAACCAGGAACCAGAAGAAGTAACGGTATGTTGGGCGGAAACGTGTTGAGCGAACTTTAGAAGTGTCCAACCATGGTAGGAAGAACAGGATAATGATCGCAGCAAACATCGCGATAACACCAAGAAGCTTCGCCGGGATAATCACAATATCAGTGAAAGGAATACCGATATCAAATGTGATCGAACGAAGGATCGCATAGAATGGCAGGAAGTACCACTCCGGAACGATTGAATCAGGAGTTACAAGCGGATCAGCCGGAATGTAGTTATCTGGGTGGCCCATTGCGTTTGGATCATAGAAGATAAACGCAGCGAACACGAAGAAGAATACACCAACACCGAACGCATCTTTAATTGTGTAGAACGGGTGGAATGGAATTTGGTCAGCGCTAGACTGAACTTCCACACCTAGTGGGTTACCACTGTCGGAAACTTTCTTCGCCCAGATGTGCAGAATAACAACGCCCGTGATCACAAATGGCAGCAGATAGTGAAGGCTGAAGAAACGCTTCAGTGTTGGGTTATCTACAGAGAAACCGCCCCAAAGAAGTGTTACAATGTCTTCACCAACAACAGGAACTGCTGAGAATAGGTTTGTAATTACTGTTGCACCCCAGAAAGACATCTGGCCCCATGGTAGTACATAACCCATGAACGCAGTTGCCATCATCAATAGGAAGATAACAAGACCGAGCATCCATAGTACTTCACGTGGTGCTTTATAAGAACCATAGTAAAGGCCACGAAGGATGTGGATATAAACAGCAATAAAGAAGAAAGAAGCACCGTTTGCGTGCATATAGCGGATAAGCCAGCCATAGTTTACGTCGCGCATAATACGCTCAACGCTATCAAAAGCGAGAGATGTATCAGGCGTATAGTGCATCGCTAGTACGATACCAGAGATAAGCTGAACAACCAGCATCAAACCAGCAAGGGAACCAAAGTTCCAGAAATAGTTCAGGTTACGCGGTGTTGGAGTATCTGGTCCAACAACATTGCTAACAAGAGCAAGTACAGGAAGACGTTCCTCTACCCACGCCAAAGCCTTATTTTCAGGCTTAATTGTTTGCCATTTTGCCATGATATCTTCCCTATCCGATTTTAATAGTTGTGTCGCTTAGGAAGGCATACTCTGGAACCGCTAGGTTTAGCGGAGCCGGACCCTTACGAATACGACCGGATGTATCATAGTGCGAACCGTGACATGGGCAGAACCAACCACCGAATTCACCTTTTTCATCGCCTGACTTAGAGCCAAGAGGCACACAACCAAGGTGCGTACAAATACCTGTAACAACCAGCCATTTTTCGTGACCTGATTTAATACGGTCAGCGTCTGACTGCTGATCAGGAAGTGCAGCAACGTCAACTGCGTTTGCTTCTTCGATTTCAGCTTGCGTACGGTGGCGAATGAAAATTGGCTTACCGCGCCACTTAACAATTACAGCTTCACCTTCGCCGATTGCACTGAGGTCAACCTCAACAGATGCAAGAGCGAGCGTATCGGCCGCTGGGTTCATTTGGTCAATAAATGGCCATGCTGCCATTACTGCGCCTACACCAGCTCCGCCGGCTGCGGCAATGTGAAGAAAGTCACGACGTGTAGCTTCTTCACCTTCGATAGTATTAGTGATGTTGCTCATCTATTTTTCCCTGACAGGAATTTGATGCTCAAGGCGATCAATCATTACAATTTGTCACCTTATTCTACCCCTGCTTGGCTTAAAATCTCTGCGGCACAGGGTCGCAGATCTTTCGTACCAATAGCACGAACGCCAAGCAATTAAGCTTAGCGAGTTGAGATTGGTTTAGTCGCCTACGTCAAAAGAGGCAACCCTTTATGCGTCTGAAAAGTAAAAAAAAAGGTAAAAAAATGTTCTCACCACTTGAAACCGTTGAACCTTTTCCCAAAGCCCACTAAGTTCCGCGCCATGGATATAGCACTTTACCAACCAGACCAACCGCCAAACACAGGCACGCTCTTAAGACTTGGGGCCTGCATGAAAACGGCTGTACATGTAATAGAACCCTGCGGTTTTCCATTTTCGAAACGCGCACTCAGGCGTTATGCAATGGATTACGCAGACCTTGTTGATCTGCATCATCACCTTGATTGGGATGCCTTTCTTCAGTGGACAAAAGACAATAATCGCAGGTTAGTACTGCTCACGACAAAAAGCGATCAGACTTACTGTGATTTTGAATTTACCTCTGAGGATATCCTTCTGGTAGGCAGTGAATCGACAGGCGCACCAGAATCAGTGCATGATGCGGCAGATGCCCGCATCACTGTTCCTATGAGCCGAGAAGTACGCTCTTTAAATGTAGCTGTTTCAATGGCAATGGTACTTGGTGAAGCGCTAAGACAAACAAATAGCTGGCCTGAATAGAAAAGGACACACAAGTGGATATCGAAGAAAAAAAACAAAAAGCCGCTGATTGGTTTCAAAACCTACGTGATCAAATTTGCGCCAGCTTTGAACAGATCGAAGACGACAATGAAGGCCCGATGGCTGGTCGCGAAGCTGGTCGTTTTGAACGCAAAAGCTGGGACCGTACCAACCAATCAGATGGCGCCGAAGGTGGTGGAGGCACTATGTCCATCATGCGCGGCGGTCGTGTTTTTGAAAAAGTCGGTGTAAATATTTCAAGCGTGCACGGCACCTTTACAGAAGAATTCGCGAAAAACATTCCGGGTGCGGAAGAAGACCCGAGCTTTTTCGCCACTGGCATTTCGCTCGTTGCACATATGAACAGCCCAAAGGTACCTGCCGTTCATATGAACACGCGTTTCATTTGCACCACTAAAAGCTGGTTTGGCGGCGGCGCTGATCTTAACGCGCCTCTCCCAGATTCGTATGACACCGCATCCTTTCATTCAGCTTTCAAGGAATGCTGCGACAAGCACGACCCTGATTATTACCCGCGCTACAAAGAATGGTGTGACCGCTATTTCTATATCCCACACCGCAACCGGGCACGCGGTGAAGGCGGTATTTTCTATGATCAACTGAACACAGGTGACTGGGAAAACGACTTCGCCTTCACCCAAGACGTAGGTCGCACATTTAATGACATCTATCCTGAGCTTGTGCGCCGTCATATGAATGAAAGCTGGACACCGGAAGAACGTGAAAAGCAGCTCGAGTATCGTGGCTATTATGCAGAGTTCAATCTGGTGTATGACCGCGGCACTACCTTCGGCCTTAAAACAGGCGGCAATGTAGAAGCTATTCTTATGTCACTGCCACCAGAAGCAAAATGGCCGTAAATACGAGTGCTCGGTGATTTAGCAATATATGGCGGGTTGTTTGTAAGCGCATTTATTGCCGCTACCCTGCTGCCCGCCTTTTCTGAACTTAGCTTTGCCGCCAGCTTATCTGAAAATGCAGGCGTTCCTTTATTTCTCTTTATCGCTGTTACTAGCGGTAACGTTCTAGGCGCTTGCTTAAACTGGTGGATCGGAAGCAAGATTGTTCATTTCCAATCCCGTAGTTGGTTCCCTTTCTCCCCTAATCAAATCGCAAAAGCGGAGCATCATTTTGCACGATACGGTAAATGGTCTCTGCTGTTTGCATGGCTTCCTGTGGTGGGCGATCCTTTAACCCTCGTAGCAGGTATATTGCGCACAAATCTGTTATTCTTCCTAACACTTGTATCAATTGGGAAAGCTACCAGATACGTAGTAATATGGTTTGGTATCAGTCAAATTTAGCTGCCACAAAATTGTCAGGAAGCACTTTTAATATCTGCCTCAACAGGAGGATCAATATGTTCAGATCAGTTTTATCATTCACGCTTTTAGGCCTACTATTATTAGCAACTGCTCCAGCGTTTGCGGACAAATATGAAAAGAAACGCCAGAAAGTTCAGGATATGAGGCAGGAAGTGCTCGTTGAACTTTTTGAAGCCCGTCCGCAGGCGCAAGCTGAAATTGACGAGGCATACGGCTATGCCGTTTTCTCAAACGTTGGTGTACAGGTGTTTCTGATCGGCGGCGGCGGCGGTCGCGGTGTTGTACATGATAACCGCTCAAACACAGACACATATATGAAAATGGCAACCGCCAGTGTCGGCCTTGGCCTTGGCATTAAAGACTTCAGAGCCGTGTTTGTATTCCATGATGAAGAAGCACTAGATAGCTTCGTTCAAAAAGGTTGGGATTTCTCTGGTGAAGCAGATGCCGCAGCACGCTCTAATGAAAAAGGCGGTGAAATTGGCGAGGCCGCTTCCTTCCGCAAGAAGGTAAGTGTTTACCAGTTCACTAAGGCAGGCCTTGCGCTTCAGGCGTCTCTCCACGGTACAAAATACTGGAAAGACAAGAAGCTTAACCGTTCAAGGTAGCAAGCAAATCTTCTTTTGAGAGCTTGAACCCACTATCGATCCAAATTTGTTCTAGCTCTCTCATTCGCCTTCCAAGATCTGGTCCTGCCTCAAAACCGCGATCCAGCAAATCCTTCCCTTGCAAAGGAAATACGGGCTGAACCCAGTTCCGGCATATCTCCAGTTCTCTTGCATAATCTTTACTACCTGAACAAATCACATGCTGTTCCATAACCCATGGCCCAAGTTCATATAGTAACTGCTCGAACGAAGCTTCACTTTCTCCAGCGATTTCAAGCCCAATCAATTGTTTCCGTTGTTCATTGGAAAGCTTGAATTTCTTTGCAAGCTTCTGAGCAGAAAATACAGATGATCCAAGCATATAGAAACGTGCCAACGCATCAGCAGCTAAGCCCGAGCTTGCTTCACACATTGATAACAGTTCCATGTTACTACCACGAAAAGCGTCACCATAAATTTGCTGCAAAACCCCAGCTTTCCACATTGAAAAAACAGGCTGTATAAAATTTGGTAGTGCCATCATTTTCATAAGTTCATCACGTATCCGCTCAATAGAAAGAGCATCCAGCAGATAACGGAGTGAGCTACATGCTTTCATCCCCGCTTTATCAGGCTCACCTTGCCCGTACCGCGCGGTAAAACGGAAGAAACGCATAATTCTGAGCGCATCTTCTTTGATCCGCTCTTCAGCGTCGCCAATAAAGCGTACTCGGCCTATCTTTAAATCTTCTATCCCGCCAAAAGGGTCAAACAGTTCACCGTCTGGCGCACAATATAGAGAGTTAATGGTGAAATCTCTGCGCTTGGCATCCTCAAGCCAGCTTTCCGTGAAGGCTACTTCTGCGTGCCTGCCGTCCGTTTCCACATCCACCCGCAACGTGGTGATTTCAATATGAGTTCCTGAAGAAACAGCCGTGACAGTACCGTGTTTAAGCCCTGTTGGAATAACCTTGATACCTGCTTCCTCAAGTAGAGCCATCGTGATTTCAGGCTTGTGGGTTGTGGCTGCATCAATATCAGATACATGGCGCCCAGCGAGTGTATCCCGAACAGCACCGCCCACAAATTTAATAGCCTCAGCCCCCAGCGCTTCAACAACACGCTCAACACCCTGCGAACAAAGCCAATCAGCCTTCAGATGTATCGCCTGCGTCATCTTTTTTCTTTTTCGTACGTTCTAGATGCTTGATCGCCTCGGGGTGATCAGCAGGCAGGAAGCCACCTGGCACTAATTTACCATTTTCCATATAGGCAGGTACATAAACCTTATCAACATCACCGCTATCATCAGTAAAGCGAAGGCCAATACCCGCTACAACCAAACCAATAATAACCGAGATCAAGCCAATACGAAGTTGCTTTGCATCCTTATCTGAAAGGCCCTCTTCGCTATTCTTCTTAATGCGCCACCGCACCCACAAGAGAACCAGCACAACAGGGAGTATAAGAAGTAGAATACGAATAAAAATTGCCATTGTTACCCCCGTTTTGTTGTTTCAAGCACATCGCATAAATTCACCAGCATGGCAGCTGTAGCGCCCCATATCTTATACCCATTATAAGGCAAATGATAATAGTGCCTTTCGATACCTTGCCAAACTGCTGATTCTCGTTTGTGATTATCCCTATCAAGAACGAAAGAAAGCGGCACCTCGAAAACATCGGTTACCTCACCTTCCTCAAGAACAAGATCAAAACCGAGCTTCACCAAACCAACCACAGGCGTTATCTCAAATCCTGTACCCGTTCTATAAGTATCAAGGAAACCGGAAACATTCACATAGGAACGATTAAGGCCCACCTCTTCTTCTGTTTCCCTAAGTGCTGCCGCCACTTCATCAGCATCCGTATCATCCACACGGCCACCAGGGAAACTTACCTGCCCTGCATGCTTGGTAAGAGTTTCAGACCTTTTGGTAAGAAGAATAGTTGGCCCACTGGTATGATCAATAATCGGCACAAGTACCGCTGCTGGCCTCGGCACAACATTAACCAGTTCTTTAAGCTTGATATGGCTGTTAAGATCATAATCACTGCGATTACCGCGCGCGGCAGGGTTATCCGCCTTAAGCGCTTCCGCTAACCAGTTTTGCATCTACTCAGTACTCCACTGACCAAGACTGAATTCACACCCTGCTGACGATACCATAAGTTCAGTTTTTGCACCGTTTTTCACTTCGTTTGCCATTTCAACCAATTCATAAAAAACAGATCTTGCGACAAGTGCATCCAAATTACCTCGAACCCGAACATAAGGCCTTGGTTCCTCTGTGGTTTCATCGACATGAACAGAAATAGGGTGTTCTGCATCCACTGCGACCTTATCCCCCACATTCGTAGTGAAAACGAGCGTATCATCTTCTACATCAACCCGTATGGCCGTAAAATGCGCGTCATCAACCGTAATACCGATCTTTTCAACCGGCGTAACCAAATAGGTTTTTCCGTCACTATCCTTACGAAGCACGGAAGAAAACAGTTTCACCATACGGCTACGGGTAATAGGCGTACCCATATAAAACCAGGTTCCATCACTGGCGATACGCATATCAATATCACCACAAAAATCCGGGTTCCATTTATCAACTGGCGGGTATTTTTGCCCTTCAACCTGCTTTAACAGCCCTTCAAGGGAAAAAGACGCATGTTGTTTGTTTTCGGCCATATAATGAACGCTCCTTTACCTCACTATATGGCGCGAAATTTCAGGATGGAAATGTTTCTTACGCAGCGGGTGCCAGTTCACCAAAACGTGGTTCACCGGAACTAGCTTCAAGTGATGCAAACCCCGGCAGAATTTTACCAACGGCGGGCAACGCCCTAACAGTCGCTGGCTTTGCAATCAAAAGCCGCCGCTCTTTCCCTGTCGGAAGAGTGATAAAACTTGGAAGCACGCTTTCAAAACCAAAACGCTGGTAATAAGCAGCATCGCCAACAAGCAAAACCCGCTTATGACCAGTGGCTTTCACGCCAGCCATCGCGGTTCTCATAATCTTGGAACCAAGACCACTACCCTGATATTCCGGGTGGATAGCAAGAGGCCCAAGGAATACAGCATTCGCGTTTTTGCCAAGAAGCATATCGTGGATATGAGCCGCGCAAAATCGAACAGTTCCCACAACCTTGTCCCCATCTCGGGCAACAAGAGACAAATTCGAAAGAATTGGATTATCTACTCTAAGAGCATGTGAAGATTTGGAGAATCTCTCATCCCCAAAAACCGTATCCAGCAGAATATCAATCTGGTTGCTGTCAAACGGCTGTTCCTGATCAATGGTGATCATCAGCAATTTCCCATATCGCGGCGCACGCGCCAAACACAACAAACGTTATAAGATTCAGTATCTTATCGTCGTCGGAGCCGGTTAATCCGGTTGATATGGGTGCTCTTTACCATAAGGAGTATTACGCTTTTATGTTCAAACTGCCCGGACCATAAAACTGTAATAGAAAAAATACCAGCAAGTTTTTCTGATTTTTAAGATTACCACACCAATTGCAGGCGCGTTGTAATCGTATGAGCATCAACACTGGCTGCATCAGCGGTTTGAAACTCCTGAAATGCTATATTCAGTAAGAAACGTATATGGCGGTTTAGGTAAAGGTTGGCACCAAAGAGATAGGTTTCCTGATTGCCAAAACGAAACGCATCATCATTCAGGCTGAGGAAATCCGCTCTAGCAACCAATTGCACTGCCAAATCACTATGCTTCAGGTCCTGATAACTTGTCCACTTACCGGCCTTGATATCGATGGCGCGCACATGGTCTGTCAGGAAATACCCAATTTCTGCGTAACCGCCACCGAACTTAGCGGCTGGCTGTTGGTTATCCAGCGTTGATCGCTGCACACCATATTCGGCTGCCAGATGAAAGCGTTCATACTGAACTGCGCCTTCAAAGCCTAGATACTCTTCATCTGTTACCAGTAGACCTGCGCTGATTACGGACGAAACAGCAATTGCATTTAATTGTCCTCGATAACTACGGTTTACCGCATCATCATAGGATTTATCCCAGAACGCTGCCCCAACCAGCCAACTGGTATTTCCTTTATTTTTTCCAAAAGTCGCACGTACGGCGTAGGACCAAATTTCAGGAGAGAAATCGATATCTCTTTCTTCACCGTAAATACCGGATGTAAACGTAAAACCGCTTTGGTGATAAGCGGCAGATACACCGATCGCACGCCCCAGGTTAAACGCATCGGTAAATGCTGCTCGCTCTGCAAAGCTGATATCCATGATGGATGTTTGTTCTTCGAGCGAAACAGGTACACGGTGTCGCCCTACCGTTAATGAAAAAGCGTCTGATAATTGATACTTTAGAAAAGCATCTTCAAACGTTACGTCATCGCCCGCAAATTCGGTGCTGAGTTTAAATTCAAAGCCTGAAGTCAACCTCCCATTCAAGGTTGCCCGCACTGATCGGAAATCAAAATCCTCTTCAGATCTACCTAAATCGGAAGTGTTGAAATGAGTGAAATCGGTAATAGAACGAAGCTGTAAATTATAGGTAGGTTCATCTGTGTCATTTGCCGCAACAGGCAAAGCAACTGTCCCCATCACTACAAAAGAACACAATAATTTCTGGATACTCGTAAACTGCATATTCGCCACAATATTACACTTTTATGACAATATCAAATTCACCGGCATCATAGAGAGTATAGATGGTTTATTACGAAAAAACGCCAAACCTTCGTGGTTCAGCGTTTTTTCTATTTATCTTATTTTGTAATCTGGCCTAGATCGTCATCAATGGCTTCAGCCGCCATCACTACGGTTTCGATGGACCGCATGAAGAAATCTATAGGAACCGTTTCAAAATCGTCTGATGGACGGTGGTAATGCGGATGATCTTCAACGCCGAAATAGAGAAACGGGATACCTTCCCTGTGGAATGGACCATGGTCTGATTGAAGCGTCCAATCATTAGAGCCCAATTTAGGATCATCATGCCCCATCAACAGCTTCACTGGTGCTGCGGCAGCAACTTTTTCAATCACAGGCTTCAACGCAGCAGTGTGATAAGCGCCTGCAGCATAAAGCTCATTCTTGTCGCTGCGGCTGAGCATATCGAAGTTGATATTAAAGGCCACGTCACCAGCGGCTTCCGGGATTTCCTTCACAAAAGCACGTGCGCCCTGAAGACCCACTTCCTCTGCATCAAAAAGGGCAAAAATCACGTCATGCTTTGGTGGGTGCTTCTGGAAATGTTCCGCGGCCGCCAAAAGGCCTGCAACACCAGAGGCATTATCATCTGCACCATTAAATATTTCACCACCGCGAACACCCACATGATCATAATGTGCAGAAATCACGATAGACTTACCCCCACTGTCGCTTCCCTTAATTCGAAACAGCAGGTTGACAGCACTCAGGGAAAGTTCATCACCGTTTCGGCGCTTTACCGTGAAATCAAAAGGATATTCATAAGTACCGTCCAGTGGCTCCAGCTTCATGGCTTTGAGTTTGTCCATCAGATAGGCACGTGCCTTCGCGTTTCCTTCGGTGCCCGTCCCCCGGCCCTGCATATCATCCGCAGATAGCGTTTTAATCACTTCAACAGCGTTTTCTTTACTGAACTCCGCCTTTTCACCAGCTTGGGCCGATAAGCTTAAGGCTGCCACAAAAGCTAGTACCGAAGTTGTTTTCATAAATCTGGATTTCAACGTTCATCCCCCGATGTCATTTTGTTTGCCTGTATCCTACAGATTAGCCCTGCAAACACAATAAACCTTCGTCGTATTTCACAGAAAAACAAAAACCCCCGAGCATCACTGCCCGAGGGTTCTGTTTGCATAAATGCAGTCGCTATATGGAAGCGTGGCTTAGAAGCCCATGCCGCCCATACCGCCCATGCCGCCCATGTCAGGCATTGCAGGTGCTGCAGCAGCTTTATCTTCTGGAAGATCAGCAACCATAGCTTCAGTAGTGATCATCAGACCAGCAACAGATGCTGCGTCCTGCAGAGCAGTACGAACAACTTTAGTTGGGTCGATAATACCTTTAGCAACAAGGTCTGTGTACTCTTCGTTCTGAGCGTCGAAACCGTAGTTTACATCGTCTTGCTCAAGAAGCTTGCCAGAAACAACCGCACCGTCAACACCAGCGTTTTCAGCAATCTGACGAACAGGAGCTTGAAGCGCGCGGCGGATAATGTCGATACCTTTGCTCTGGTCATCGTTCGCGCCTTCAACACCCTCAAGTGTTTTCACAGAGTAAAGAAGACCAGTACCACCACCAGCGATAACACCTTCTTCAACAGCAGCACGTGTCGCGTGAAGCGCATCATCAACGCGGTCTTTACGCTCTTTCACTTCAACTTCAGTAGCACCGCCAACTTTAATCACAGCTACACCACCAGAAAGCTTAGCAAGACGCTCTTGAAGCTTTTCTTTGTCGTAATCAGAAGTAGTTACTTCGATTTGCGCTTTGATTTGCTCGCAACGTGCTTTGATATCGTCATCAGCGCCAACGCCGTCTACGATAGTTGTGTCTTCTTTCGTGATGTTCACACGCTTAGCAGTACCAAGCATATCAAGTGTCACGTTCTCAAGCTTAATGCCAAGATCTTCAGAAACAACCTGACCACCAGTTAGGATAGCGATATCTTCAAGCATTGCTTTACGGCGATCACCGAAACCAGGAGCTTTAACAGCAGCGATTTTCAGACCACCGCGAAGCTTGTTCACAACAAGTGTTGCAAGCGCTTCACCTTCGATATCTTCAGCGATGATAAGAAGTGGCTTACCAGACTGAACTACAGCTTCTAGAAGTGGCAGCATTGGCTGAAGGTTGGAAAGCTTTTTCTCGTGAAGAAGAATAAGCGGAGTTTCCATATCTACAGTCATCTTCTCAGCGTTTGTGATGAAGTACGGAGATAGGTAACCACGGTCAAACTGCATACCTTCAACAACGTCAAGCTCGCTCTCAAGGCCTTTAGCTTCTTCAACTGTGATAACGCCTTCTTTGCCAACTTTTTCCATAGCAGCAGCGATATCAACACCAACCTGAGCTTCACCGTTCGCAGAAATAGTACCAACCTGCTCGATTTCTTCAGTTGTTGTGATTGTTTTTGTACGCGCCTTAAGGCCTTCAACTACTTTAGCAGTCGCAAGGTCGATACCACGCTTAAGGTCCATTGGGTTCATGCCAGCCGCAACAGATTTCATGCCTTCGCGTACGATAGCCTGAGCAAGAACAGTTGCAGTTGTTGTACCGTCACCCGCTACATCATTTGTGCGAGAAGCAACTTCTTTAACCATCTGTGCGCCCATGTTTTCAAACTTGTCAGCAAGTTCGATTTCTTTCGCTACAGATACGCCATCTTTCGTGATGCGTGGTGCACCGAAAGACTTATCAAGAACAACGTTACGGCCTTTAGGACCAAGTGTAACTTTTACAGCGTTTGCAAGTGTATCAACACCAGCAAGGATTTTGGCGCGCGCTTCACCACCGAGTTTTACGTCTTTAGCAGCCATGGAGGCCTCCTAAATATAAAGTAAATTCAAATAAGGACTATAATGGGGACCGAGTGATTACTCGATGATGCCCATAATGTCAGATTCTTTCATGATCAGCAGATCTTGGCCGTCAACTTTAACTTCTGTGCCAGACCATTTGCCGAAAAGGATTTTGTCGCCAGCTTTAACGTCTAGTGGTGTTACTTTGCCGTCTTCAGCTTTTGTACCAGCACCAGCTGCAATAACTTCACCTTCAGAAGGCTTTTCTTGTGCTGTATCAGGCAGAATAATGCCGCCAGCAGTTTTAGCTTCGCTTTCAAGACGCTTGACCAATACACGGTCATGGAGCGGACGAAGAGCCATGGTTTGTCTCCTAATTGATAAACCTTTAAATTCTGTTGTTAGCACTCAGTTAAATGGAGTGCTAACGTGCAGAACTATTTAAGTTTCTGGAGGCTGGCTTTCAAGGATTGAATCTCATTTTTTTTGGTTTCCTGAAGAGCAGTTCAAAATCAACAACCTCCATATCGATTAACTATTTAATTTATATGCAAAAATTAAATACACCGCGATACCTGTTGATTATTTATTCCCTTAGGAAAACAAGGTATTTTTAGGTGACTTTCCCTAAGCACTATTCCAATCAAAAGAGAATCCATATCCTGCCTCTATGATTCCCTAGCTCTAGAAATAAAAAAGCCGGGCAAGTTTCCCTGCCCGGCTCTAATTCTAAACTCTCTCAGCGATTTAGAATGTTACGCTGATCTTACCGTATAGGTAACGGCCGTTAAAGCCGTATGGCGAGAAGCCAGAATATGGGAAAATACGAGAGAAACGTGTTACGTCAGCAACGTTGTTGCGTGTCGCTTCAGGGTACACATCAAACAGGTTGTTTGCACCAATAGAAACCGCAACGCTTTCTGTCACATCATATCTGATATCCAGATCAGTGATCCACGCTGAATCCAGCACTTCTTCACGCTCTGGGTTATTGCTTGGCTCAACCACTTCGCCGTAGCGAGTTGCACGCGCCGTTAGTGTTAGCTTGTTCCAGAAGTATGTTGCGCCGAGGTTCAGCTTCGTCTCTGGGCTACCTAGCTCAAAGCGGCGGAATTCGTTCGCATCAAAGAGGTTAGACTGTTCGATACCAATCTCCTGCAGAACCGCAGGTGGGTCGATAACATCTGTTACCTTGTTGTCGCTGTAGTTAAAGCCAGCATTCAAATCAAGACGACCGCTATCACCCAAATCAAACGAATAGTTTGCTACAACATCAACACCCTGTGTACGGCTATCAATACCGTTCAGGAAGAAGCGAGCACGGTTAGCGCCTGTGCCGGCAAGAAGCGCCTCCACACCATCACCAGATAGGTTAGATGACAGTACAATACGGTCTTCAATTTTAATGTTGTAATAATCAACAGTCAGGCTCAGGCCATTTGTTGGTGTCCAAGAGAAACCGCCGCTGAAGCTGAAAGATGTTTCTTCTTCAAGGCCAGGAGAGCCGAGCGCTTGCGCTACATCGCTTGATGGACGGAATGTACCAGTTTCTGTCGGCTCACCGTCTACGAACACAGTTGCGATAGATGTGAAGTTCTGCTGCGCAAGAGACGGCGCACGGAAACCAGTAGAAACAGAACCGCGAAGTGCGAATGTTTCAGTAATTGAGTAGCGTGTTGCTACTTTCCAGTTAAAGGTAGAACCGAAATCAGAATAATCTTCAAAACGGCCTGCTACTGCAACATTCCAGCGGTCTGTCAGGTCTGTATCAAACTCAAGGTAAAGACCAATACTGTCACGGCCATTATCAACTTCTGACGCAGGACCAAAACCAGGGAATACCTGCGAACCAGCAGCACCCGGGAATGTACCTTGAATAAAGGAAGCTACTTCACCAGCTTCAATTTTATAATTTTCATTGCGGAACTCAGCACCGAACGCAACGTTTACAGGGTTTGCCAGGAAGTCTACATCCACCAAACGGCTGAAATCAGCATTCAGTGTAAACTGGGCATTGATCAGGTGACCTGCATCAAATTCTGTTGGGCTAACCGGACCAAGTGATGTGTTAAGAGAGTTGGCTACACCGAAGTTGAAATCATCTTCACCGTACACAGCAGATACATCATAATCCCACTCGGAAATCTGGCCGCGAACACCAGCAGCAATAGAGAAATCATCGATATCTGATGTGATAAGCGGCAGGAAGCCATCTGGGTAAATCTCAGGCACGTTACGGCTGTTACCCGGCAAACGGTTAAAGCCCGCGCTATCACCAGTACGCTTGCTGTAGCTACCAAAGCTATATACTTCGTGCTCACCTAAAGGCACTGCTGCGTTATAGAAGATATTCACATCTTCAACGTTTGCATTACCAAAACGTGTGTTGTAACGGTCGTATGTTAGTTCACGTGGATCAAGGTTTCCGTCAATGCGGTCATACGCTTCACGGTCATCAAAATCAGAACGATTAGTTGCGTTACGGTCACGGTATTCAACAGAAACGTTGAAGAAACCTTCTTCGCCAAGACCAAAACCAATATTACCACGTAGTGTTAGTGTTTCACCGTCTGTACGCGTGCGGTCATCGCCAGTTGTGAACTGAAGGTTACCGTCTGCATCAACAGATACATCTTCGAGCTGCGGTACACCGTCAAGCGTTGTGACATTCGCGCCGTATGTCGCAGACATAATGCCGCCTTCGTTGGCGTCTTTAAGTACAACATTAATTACACCCGCAATCGCATCAGAGCCATACTGAGCTGCCGCACCATCACGCAGTACTTCAATACGCTTGATCGCATTAGCTGGAATAGCGTTCAAATCAACCGCGGAAGAACCACGTCCAACAGAACCATTAAGGTTCAGAAGTGCACTTGTATGACGGCGTTTACCGTTCACAAGAACAAGAGTATGGTCTGGCGCCAGGCCACGAAGCTGAGCAGGACGCACATGGTCTGTACCATCTGTTACAGCTGGCTGCGGAAAGTTAAAGCTCGGCAGCAAATTTGCCAGAATTTGGTTTGTTTCTGTAAGACCAGTTGCTGTAAGCGCTTGCGCATTCAATACATCAATTGGCACACTGCTGTCTGCAATAGTACGGTCTTTACGGCGTGTACCCGTAACTACCACTTCTTCAATATCGCTTACCGCTGGACCATCCTGCGCCAAAGCTGCTGGCGCTGCTGTCATTGCTATAGATACGAGCGATGCACCAGCGAGCAATGCGCTATAGCCGTTAACTTTCTGCTTAACCATGGAAAGTTTTCCTCCACTTTACTCTTTTAATAGTATTTTTTACTACGAGGCAATTATTATTTGTATGTTAATTTCCTACAGCAGGAAAATAATGTAATATTATTATAAATCAAGGAACCGTAACGTAATAAAACTACGTTCCTGACCAAAGTTTCAACATCCGTTGCATTAATAGCACACCCTGTGGCTTTTCAATTTCTTTCGTTTATGGCATTCTACTTATGCAATCCTGGAGAGCACCATGATACTGAATGGATCAGGCACTCTGTATGTTGCGATTATTGGCGCAGGGCCAGCCGGTTATTATACAGCGGAAGCATTTGCCGCTAAGCATGACAATGTGCACGTAGACATCATTGATCGTCTGCCCACACCATATGGGTTGATCCGGGCTGGCGTAGCGCCAGATCATCAATCTATCAAAAATGTTGCCCTTCGGTACGCCGCCACCAACGAAAAAGATAATGTCCATTTCATTGGTAATCTTGAGCTAGACCGGGATGTTTCAATTGAAGAACTACAACAGCTTTATGATGTAGTCATTCTGGCGACTGGTGCTCCTAAGGATCGGGCGCTTGGTCTTGAAGGTGAACAGCTACAAGGGGTGTACGGCTCGGGAGCCTTTGTTGGCTGGTATAACAGCCACCCTGATTACAGAGACCTAAACCCTAATCTGAAAACACCAACCGCAGTCATCATTGGCAATGGCAATGTTGCAATTGATGTGGCGCGCATCCTCGCAAAAACAGCTCAAGAAATGGCAGAAACTGATCTTGCACCTTATGCAGCTTCTGAAATCCATACATCTATCTTGAAAGATATCTACATCATCGGTCGCAGAGGCCCGGTCGAAGCTGCTTTCACCCCCAAAGAACTCGGCGAACTCAATAAGCTGGAAAATTGTATCCCTTTATTTGATCCTGCACTTCTTGAAGCTTTCGAAGAAAATACTGATCTGACCGTGGTCCAAAAAAAGAACTTCGCAATCCTGCGCGACATAGCAGCCAACAAACCAGAAAAAGATAAAATCAGATTACACCTTTCCTTCTTCCAGCGCCCCTTAGCAATTGAGGGGAATCAAAGCCTCACCAATATTCTACTGGAAAAAACAAAACTGATGCCAAACGGTGTGGAAGGTACTGGGCATACCGCGGAACTCAAATGCGGTCTTCTTGTGTCCTGCATCGGTTATAAAGCTTCGCCTATAGAAGGAATACCGTATGACACTCGATCAGGTGTTTATGTTAGCAGTGATGGGCATATAAGCGACAATCTCTACTGTGTTGGATGGGCAAGACGTGGCCCGACAGGGACCATTGGCACAAACAGGCCTGACGGCGTTGGCATAGCTGATAAAATTCTCAGCGAAATCACACCATCTGGCAAAGCTGGTAGGCAGGGCCTTGATGCGCTTATCCAAACAAGAGCCTTGCATACCGTTTCGTTTGCCAATTGGAAAAAAATAGAGACCGCTGAACAAGAAGCAACCGAGGGCAATGCCCCTCGGCGTAAATTCACCAACATTGATAAAATGATTAAAATCGCTGAAAGCTGACATCAGCGCTTGGTCAAACGGTACTCCCCAGTCACCTTGGCGAACTTTATGCCAATCGCCAGAGCAAACAACAGCGGCGCAAGCGCAACAATAAGAGCTGATATCTCTGAACGCCGCACATTTTTACTGGCTTCCAGATAATGTTCCCGCTCAAGCCTGTAAGCTGACAGATACTCCGCCACATCTTCACGTTCCTGAGCGCTAATACCTGCTGCTACCTCATCCAGGCCCAGAAGGAAATTTGCCGGGATATCAACGGGGAATTCCTCATTTTCATTAATAAGATCAAGAGCGGAGATTTTCACCTTTGTCCAGCGGCAAAACTGAACATCCCCTCCGTGCCCGGCTCCTTCACCACAAGCATACTCGTTATAAACCTCAAACCAGTTTTCCAGCGCACTCTGGGTGCGCTCTGAGGTCATGCGTGATGTTTCCTGCGCCATTTGAGACTGGAAAAAACGCGCTTCTTCAACAAAGCCGTAGATCGAAATCGCGGCAAGAGATAGCCACATATAATCTACAAGTCGCCATTTCTTGAGCGATAGTGGTCGCTTAAACACCCAGAAATAATGGGCAATGGACGTGCTTAAAACAAATGCCAAAAACACAACAAGTGGATCAGAAGAAGCTTCTAGAAGTCTATTCAAATCAAATACCTAAACTAATGAACTATTCATTTTTTCTGCCTTCACCATACCTATGAATAAGCAGGTCACGGATCAACAATAACCAACAATTCGTGAAACAACAAACCAGCGGGGGATACCATCAATGAAAAAACTGATTATCGGCAGTATATTCGTTATAGCAACACTGGCGCCCAATGCCGTTTCAGCAGACACCATCACCATTTCAGGCACCATCACAGATAAAGAAGGGCAGCCGGTTTCCAAATGTGATGTCTTTTTCAATAAGGAAGCATGGATTACAGATGATAGCGTTCACGTTCAGTGCGACAAAAACGGCCGCTACTCAGCAGAAATAAAGGCAGGGCACTATAATAGCTTCTATGTATGCGATGAAGAAGAATACGGCAAAACAGCTCTTGAGTTCTGGGGATGGAACCTCAATTTCACCAAAAACCAAACGCTTGATGCTGCCTTTGACACACTTGAGGTTTACAGCCTGTCCACATGGGCATCAAACGGTGGGTCGAACTCCGTCTTTGGTTCTTTCCGGCCTATGTCTCTCAAGAAGCCTGTTTATAGAAACCTGGAGCTAAACGGCAAAACAATTGCGGTAATGGATATTACGCCATCGGTTGATATGCATTCAATTGCAGGGTCCATTGATGATACCCCTTTAAAACTAGTGAACTATAACTGGACTTACGAAAAGGTTGCCAATTGCAGCGGTGCGCCAGATGATATTTCCACGGAAAATGGTTGCTACATGCCCATGATCATAGCTCAGTTTGAAAAACCACAGATGGCCGCAGGCCAGCATACCTTCAAAATCAGGCTCACCGATGCAGAAACAGGCAACATTGGTGAAGGCATTACCCATTTCACGAGTAACAGCAAAAATCTCGGCTTCTAAACCTTTCAGGAAATAAACAAGGCGCTCGATTGAGCGCCTCTTTATCTATTTTCTCAGTTTTTTCAGAACACCGCTAAAAGACATGATCGGCTCACCATCTGAAGTGATCATGCCGCGCACAAAAATGAGAGATTTTGCTGCTCTCAGTATCTCGCCATCGGCTTCGATAAGGGCTCCCGGCTTTCCTGCTGATATAAATTCACTGTTAAAACCAACGGTAACACCGCCTGCCTCAGTCAAATCTTTCTTGGCGATAGCGAACAGTGCAAAGTCTGCAAAACTCATAAGGAAACCGCCATGGAGTGCACCACCGCTGTTGGCATGGCAAGGGCTGGTCCAATAAGCAGATTTATGGGTACCGTCTTCCTTTTCTTTCATAAAGAATGGGCCAAGCATATTTTCATAAGGATCTGTATCCCCCCAAATATGATACCCTGCGGCCTCAAGCTCTTTATTCTTTTCGTTATACATGCCTATCTTCCCAATAAAAAACAGGGACTTATGCCCCTGCTCTTTTCATATAGCTTTTGCTTTTCGGCTGTCCAGTGAAACTAAAAACGGTTATCGCCATCAAGAATATTACCAATACCGCCAAGAAGTGAGCCCTCACCACGGTCCTGACCGCCCATTTGCGGCGCTGATGCCCAGATGCGACCTGCAAGACGGCTAAACGGCAAACTCTGCAACCAGACTTTTCCTGGTCCCTGAAGACGCGCGAAGAACACCCCTTCACCACCAAAGATCATGGATTTAATACCGCCTACGCGCTCAATATCCATATCTACGTCCGCTGTCATAGCCGCAAGGCAGCCAGTATCAACATGCAGAACTTCACCCGGCTTCAACTCGCGTTCAATAACAGTGCCACCCACATGCACAAACGCCCAACCATCGCCATCAAGACGCTGCATGATAAAGCCTTCACCGCCAAACAGGCCTGTCATAATTTTTTGCTGGAAATGGATACCTACTTGAACACCACGTGCAGCAGCAAGAAACGCATCTTTTTGGCAAATTAAGCGCCCACCATATTCGTCAAGCTTAATGGGAAGAATACTACCGGGATAGGGAGAAGCAAATGCCACACGCGCTTTCCCCGCACCTTCATGAGTGAATACAGTGGTAAACAGGCTTTCTCCGGTAAGGAGGCGCTTACCTGCACCAAGAAGCTTGCCCATAAAGCCACCTTCTTGGCCAGAGCCATCACCAAACACAGCGCTCATGCCAATATATTGGTCCTTGAACATCATGGCCCCTGCTTCCGCGATTGCAGATTCGCCCGGATCAAGTTCAATTTCCACAAACTGCATTTCCGAGCCTTTGATTTCAAAATCAATGTCATCGGAAACACTAGTATTCCTGGCGTGGCGTGAAACTCGAACTTCTGGAACATGCATGCTCATAATTTTCCCCTCATGCTGGCGTAATCTTCAAATTATTGTTGAAGCGCTTGACCTTACATTTAATCACGCGCACCCTTATATAAAGAAGTAACTAAATTTGAAATTTCAAGAGTGGAGCAACCTGCCATGAAAGGCATTTGGGCGCTAATTAAATCTATTGGTAAATTTATTCAGGGGCTGGGCTCACTTGCTGTAGGCCTGTTTGTATTAATTATTCTTGCTGTAGCAATTGGAGTGAACCAACCAGAAAAACTCCCTAACGTCCCTGACGGCGCTGTTCTGGTACTTGCACCAAGTGGTGTTATTGTAGAGCAAACCGCACTACCAGACCCATTTGCCGCGGCACTTCCACAATACAACAACCAACCGCCACAGGTAAGTATCCACGATATTACAACAGCGCTAAAACGTGCCAAAAGCGATGACCGTATTGCCGCTCTTGCAATATTAACAGATTCACTTTGGGGTGCTGGCCCAAGCCACTTACATACAATTGCTGGCGCTATTGGTGATTTCAAAGAAAGCGGCAAGAAGGTTTATGCTATTTCCACCGCTTACAGCCAATCGGCCTACCTACTCGCTGCTCAAGCTGATAAAGTTTACCTGAATCCAGCGGGCAACGTGCTGCTCTCCGGTTACGGTTCTTACCCAATATACTTCAAGAGCATGCTGGATAAAATTGGTGCTACAGTGAATGTATTCCGTGTGGGTACATATAAAGCGGCAGTTGAACCATTTATCCGTGATGATATGTCACCTGCTGCTAAAGAAGCTAATCTCGCGTTCCTTGGTGGTCTCTGGGACCAATATACATCTTCTGTTGAAAATGCTCGCAACATGGAAGCTGGTGCTATTCAGGCAAGTTTTGAAAACCTTGCAACAGATTTTGCTGCTGTAAATGGTAACTTTGGTGAATACGCAAAACAGCAAAACCTCGTTGATGAACTCGCTGCACGCATCACATGGCGTGATGCGCTGGCTGAAGAGTTTGGCTATAATGATAATGGTTCCAGCTTTAACCAGATCCATTACCGTAGCTATCTTTCTGCCACTCAAGGCATGAGAGAAACCTCCAAAAACAAAATCGCTGTGATTACAGCTCAAGGCAACATCGTTATGGGCGAAGGCCCTGTACAAGTTGCAGCGGCTGAAACGATTGTTGATTACATCCGCTCTGCCCGTGAGAACAGCAACACCAAAGCTATAGTTCTTCGTGTAGACAGCCCTGGAGGCTCTGCGTTTGCTTCCGAGCTTATTCGTCAGGAACTAGCGGTAGCGCAAGAGCAAGGTATCAAGGTTATTGCCTCAATGGGTCCGGTTGCGGCCTCTGGTGGTTACTGGATTTCGGCAACAGCAGATGAAATCTGGGCGGCACCGAGCACAATTACTGGTTCAATCGGTATTTTCGGCATGCTGCCAACTTATGAAAACACACTGGATAAAATCGGCGTTCACTCAGACGGCGTTGGCACAACACCACTTGCAAGCGGCTTTAGCCCAACCCGTGCTTTGAACGATACAACGAAAATGCTTATTCAGGGTTCTATTGAAAATGGTTATGACGAATTCTTAAGCCTTGTGGCTCGTGGCCGTAACATGAGCAAAGAAGATGTAGATAAGATCGCCCAAGGCCGTGTATGGATTGGTGAAACAGCCAAGGAACTCGGTCTGGTTGACCATCTTGGTGGTTTTGATGATGCTGTTAAAGCAGCTGCGGCAGCTGCTGGCGTTGATGATTATGAAGTTGCTTTCTACCGGGAGAAAATCGATCCATTCGATCAACTGCTTCTCGATATGCTGAATTCAACGGTTGGTATTGACGGCATTGGTAATGGGCAAACATCTACCATCACCAAGCTTCTTCAGAAAACCGAAGGCCTTCAGGAAAGCGTTGAATTCCTGACAACACTCAACGATCCGCAAAACCGTTATGTAGTTTGTATGACATGTGAGGTACGCCAATGACATCCGACGTAACTAAAACTGATGAAGAGTGGCGTGAAGAGCTAACACCGGAAGAGTATCAGGTTTGCAGATGCGGGGGCACAGAGCCCCCCTTCTCTGGCAAATACTGGAACACGAAGGATGATGGCATCTATCACTGCACTGCATGTGATGCCCCACTTTTTGATAGCGAGACCAAGTATGATAGCGGCTCTGGCTGGCCAAGCTTTTGGGCTGGTATTGAAAGCGGTGCGATTACAGAGAAACGAGATACAAGCCACGGCATGATCCGTACGGAAATTACATGTGCTAAATGTGATAGTCATTTAGGCCATGTTTTTCCTGATGGTCCCCAGCCCACAGGCCTTCGTTACTGTACGAATTCCGCATCTTTAAATTTGAAACCAAAATCGTAGCGTTTCACAAATTCGAACACAGGTTCCCGATTTAGTTCTCTACAGAGATTAAAATCAAACACCTATCTTTGCCTCAAGCGAACAAAAGCTAAGAGGCAAAGATCATGACACACACTAAACTTCTACGCATCGATAGCAGCGCCCGTACTGAGGCATCCATAAGCCGTATGCTTGCAGATAAGCTGATCGATCACCTTTCACCAGCAACCGTAATCAGCAGAGATGTGGCAGGCACAATGCCCTTCATTGATGAAAGCTGGGTTGGCGCAAACTTCACTCCCCCTGAAGACCGTACAGATGAGCAGAAGGAAAGACTGACTTTCTCCGATGAACTCATCTCGGAATTGAAAGCTGCTGATACCATCGTTATTTCATCTCCAGCTTATAATTTCAGCGTTCCAGCAAGCCTGAAGGCATGGATTGATCTGGTATGCCGTGCAGGCGTTACATTTCGTTATACGGAAAACGGCCCTGAAGGCCTTCTGGAACAAGGCAAGAAAGCTTATATCGTGTTTGCATCTGGCGGCACGCCTGCTGGTGCGGATTATGATTATGCAACATCATACCTGAAGCACATTATGGGTTTCATCGGTATTTATGATGTAACCATCGTCGCCGCTGACCAACTTGGTCAGAACGCAGACGAGAAAATTGAAGCCGCTATGAAAACAATCACAGAGATAACAGCGTAATCCTATCTTACACCGGGCAGTAGCTTTCCCCTATTCTCCTCCTTAGAGCTGCTGCCTGTCTCTATAGATCTTTTAAACCTTCAAAAATAGCTGCGCTCAGCCCCACCATCATCAGTAGGGTATAACTCACCCATATAAAGCCCGCTTTAAAAAAGGCGCGTAACCAGCCTTGGTTCTGCCCTACCTTCAATGAAATAATCAGATAAAGCGACGCCCCCCACCAGAAGAGCATAAAACCAGATTCGCCACCAAAAACAGGGACCACCACAATTAAGGCTGAGAACAGTAGGAAAAGGAAGCTGTGGAAATGCAAAGAGAAAACAAGCTGGTGAATATAGACCCGCTTTTTGCCCCAGTGGAAAAAACGAAGGATCAGCGCGAAAAGCGGCACCATCACAAATAGGGTCTTTGGCAGCCATTCGTTAAACAGATCATTAAACCGTCTTGGTTCTTTTAGTGCACGAGCCAGCCCCCTCACTACCTCTTTTGCGGTATCGGAATTATCATCACTACTCAGGAATTTATCCAAATCTTCCTGCTTAATGCCTTCATATTCCTCATCCGGCTTGTGCACAAACATGCGTACAGATACATAATAGGGAAACTTATCCCCAAAAATATCCAGATCGCTTTCACCTTGCGCAACGCGAACACGTTCTTCCGCTTCTTCAATTTGATCTTTAGCTCCCAACAGGGCTTCGCGCACCTTGGCTTTATCCTCATCAGACATTTCCACCGGCAAATCGGCTATCTGCCGTTCAATATCGTTCAGAGTTTCATCAAATTTCTGATCTCTGCGGCTCTGCCCCTTAACTCCCTCCTTGAAACCCTGAAGGAATTCACCAACCATCGTCTGGCTTTCTTCGTCTTCAGGCTTAGTTGAAGCAGCCTCAGGCTCAGTTTTCGCAGGTACAGTTTTACTTTTTTCGCCTTCCTCACTTTTTGGCTCGTAATTATTAAAGCCTGTCACCAGATCATCGATCGCAGATCTGTTCTTCCCATCATCCTGCACTGTAGGCGGCGGTGGTGTATCGGGCGTGTTTCCTTCGGAGTTTTCAGAAACTACGGGCGTTTCAGGCGGGGCATCTTTTGCCGTCAACTTGATATCGAGGATCAGAATATCAAACAGCCAAAGAATGGCGAAAAACATGATCGAAACGGAAAGGTAGAGCCGAAGCGGCGGCACAAAACGCGCCCTTCGCCCCATACTGTAGGCACGCGTTAATCCCCCCGGCACCAGAAGGATAAGGAAGATACTTTTGATCAACCTGCTATCAGCAGAGAAAACATTATCCAGAAGCTCACGGAAAAAGGTCCAGATAGGGCGACGAAGATCATCATCCTTTTGCCCGCATATATGGCAAAACGGCCCCGTGAGCGGAACCTTACAGTTCATACAGCTTTGGCCTGCACCTTTTTTATCTTCTTCGATAACACGGTATGACTGCTGTGTATCACGTTCGCTGCGCAAGCGTTTACGTCTTAACTCAATGGACCATTTTCGAAAAATAGAAAACATCGCTGATACCCCTCTAAAGCCTTATATATCATAAGAAAAAGAGAGGTCCAGCATTTCAAACTGCTTGGGTGCTATGCTTAACCAGCACGCCCAAGCGCCTGATCAGATACAAACGGGTTGCTTTGTCGCTCTGCTCCAAATGTGGAAAGCGGGCCATGCCCCGGTACAAATGTAACGTCGTTACCAAGCGGCCAAAGCTTGGTTGTAATTGCTGTGATCAAGGTCTGCAAATCGCCACGAGGGAAATCTGTGCGGCCGATCGACCCTTGGAACAACACATCGCCAACGAAGGCAACTTTGTGGGCTTCATTATAGAAAACCACATGCCCTGGTGTATGCCCTGGCGTGAAAATAACTTTCAGAGTTTGGTTGCCAACCTGAATTTCTTCTCCGTCATCAAGCCACTGATCCGGTGTACAGCAGCGCAAGCCCGCCATGCCGTAATTGGCAGCATGTTCTTCAATCTGATCAAGCCAGAATTTATCTTCCTTATGCGGCCCAATGATCGGCAAATTAAGCTTTTCCTTGATGTCAGCCGCACCGCCAGCGTGGTCCAGGTGCCCATGGGTAAGTAGCAGCTTGGTAAGTTTCACACCCAATTTTTCAACATGTGCCAGCAGTTTTTCGTGATCTCCACCCGGGTCCACGAGTGCGCCTTCCATGGTTTCATCGCACCAGATAATGCTGCAATTCTGTGAGAAAGACGTTACGGGAATAATCTGAGCTTTAAGCATGACATACCTTAATAAACTGTTGGCCTTGGTGGCTAAAATAAAGCCTGATGTAAAAAAGAAAAGCCTTGCTGATAAAAATCTCGATGATACACAGGTTGATATATAGGTTAAGGGAAATTTATGAATCGTCTTTTTGCATTCATCGCTGTGTTTTTACTGGCAAGCTGCAGTGTCGTTACACTGCCAATTAAGGTTGCTACCAAAACTGTTGAAACGGCCGTAGACGTTACAGCTACAACAGTTGATATCATCACACCTGATGGCGACGATGATGATGATAAAGAAGACAAAGAAGGTAAATCTCAAGAGCACCTTCGCCCATGAGCCGCATATACGATATCAGCCAACGCATCAGGCCTGGTATTCCTGTTTGGCCCGGAGATCGTGAATTCTCATTAACGCGCACCTGGAACATCGATTCAGAAAGCCCGGTGAACGTGAGCGAGATAACCCTGTCAACACACACGGGCACACATGCCGATGCCCGGCTTCATTTTGATGATAATGGGGCGGACTGTGCGGACACCAACCTAGCGCCTTATCTTGGCCCAGCTTACGTTCTTGATCTGTCTGACAAAATAAACAGCCGAGTAGAACCAGAGCATCTTCAGGCGCTTCCTAAAACTGTGGACCGCGTTCTAGTAAAACTGTTTAAAGAGTTCCCTCACGACGGTTGGAAACCAGATTTTCCAGCAATCAGCCCAGACGCAATTGCCTTACTCGCCGAAAAAGGCTGTCAGCTCATTGGTACCGATGTGCCCTCGCTTGATCCACAGGAAAGCAAAACACTGGATGCTCACTTTGCTGTTGATAAAACTGGTATGGCAATCCTTGAAGGTTTGGTGTTAGACGATGTGCCAGAAGGTCTTTATGAACTGATTGCCTTGCCGCTTAAAATTGAAGGAGCAGACGGCAGCCCTGTAAGAGCTATCCTTAGAACCCTTTAAGCATCTCTTCGGTAATATAGGGTACTCTCCGCCGAAATCTTGATCCCCCCAACCCAGCGTTCAAGAGGAATAGTCCAGCCAGCGACTTCAGCACCCTCCTCTAAAAGCTTCTCGCCTTTTTCAGAAAGCTTGAACCGTTTTGCAGGCCAATCTTTTGCTGCTTCCGTTTCTTCTACAAGACCGCCGGCAATAAGAGACTGGAACTCATACCAGAACATCATATCCCCAAGATACGGTAATGGTTCCACCTCAAGCATCAGCTTGCGGAACACATTCCCGACCGAAGCAGGCTCTTCCTGCAAAATCTGTAAACTAAGTTCCTCCGTTAAGCTCAGCAGACGGGTTTTATCTGGAAGTTGTTGCAGGTGACGCTTCAAGGCCCCTTGCATTTCAGGAATGATCGCGGCCTCTTCCCCAATAATGTCTTCCAAAACAGCTGGGGCAGACTGCATTACAGCGTTCCAAACCCTGCTTCCATATTCAAACTGCGCCGTACGCACCTGCTTGCGTTCCTGCCAGACAGCTTTCAGGTCATCCGGTGAAAGCTGACCAAGGCCAATGAAACGAGGCTTTATGTCATACTCACTCACAAGAATAAGCTGTACAGGCGGAATAGCTCGTCCATTCAAGGTAGAAAGAAGCTTAGCCAGAATAAGCTGGTCATAGCTATCATGCTCAAACCAAAGGATAATCTCTTCATACTTCGAAAGATCATTCAGTGCATGATATTGGCCTTTAAGCTGCTTAAGCGCTTGCTCCGTATCCACGCCAAACGCCTCTTTAATGAAGCCTGCCCGCGCATTGAGGAACTTATCTTCACCAGCATCCAGTACAGGTCCCTGGCAGAGAGGATCGGAAAACTCAAGAAAAGCCCCAACAAAACCAGCTTTCTCAAGGCCTTGCTTAATATCTGAGCCACACCGGATATGAAGTGTCTTTTCGCTGTCGAGCATATATTTTCCCCTTGTGTTCAAGGCATAAGAACAAAAATGCCCAATAGTGTAAACCGCTTAGAAGCTTTTAAGGGAGATAAGCATACACAAACGCTTTTCAATCAAGTTTCCTTGAATTGTAGCCTCTAATCTGAAGTATTGTTGCTTGAAATCCGTGATAGGTTTATGCCTGACTATAGCTATAACTAACCATATCGGCGCAGATATATATTGGTTATGTCTGCATCAGGGGGAGAGGGACCAAATGAAATTCCAAACAATGGGGATGCTAACTGCCATCACAGCACTGCTGGCAGCATGCGACGCACCAGAACAAAAAGAAAAGTCACCAGAGACCGAAACGGTTGAGGTGGCAGCTAAACCAGTTATTGAGCCTTGGGGTTATCCGCTTAATGCTCTGGATAAAAGCACCCGCCCGCAAGACGATTTATATCAATTTGCAAACGGTGGATGGCTTGCATCGACAGAAATTCCAGGTGACCGCAGCGGCGTTGGTTTTTCCCAGATCATGCGCGACCGGAACGATGAACGCATTAAATCAATCATCGCTGATTTCCAAAGTGCAGAAGTTGCGGCAGGTAGCGATGGCCAAAAGATTCGTGACCTATACGCCGCCTATATGGATATCGCGGCAATCAATGCTGCGGGCATGAAACCACTATTACCTCTGCTTGGCGAAATCGAAGCTGCAACAAACCATGACGATATCGCTCGGGCAATGATGGCGCCAGCGCTTGGTGCTCGGTCATTGTTTGGTATTTTCGTAGGCATTGATAGCAAAGACCCTAATAACTATACGGTAAGCGCCAGTCATGCTGGAACGGCCTTACCTGACAAAAGTTACTATGAACGTGATAGCGAACGCCTAACCGCTTTGCGTGCGTCTTACGTCGACTATATGGAAAAGGTTTTCACCCGTCTTGGCGACGCTGACCCTCGCGCAAAAGCCGAAGCAGTTTTCAATCTGGAAAAAGCGATTGCCTCGAACCACTGGTCTCGCGCAGAGCGCCGCAATGCTGACCGTACCTATAACCCTTTCACTATTGATGAACTAGCTGCATATGCCCCGGGTTTCCCATGGCAGGTTGCTGTCGACAGCTACGGTGTTGGCAACACGAATAAAATTGTTGTTCGGGAAAAAGAAGCATTTCCACCGATGGCAGAGCTTTTTGCTGCTACGACAGTAGATCTGTGGAAAGATTATCTACGCTTCCATCTCGTAGCATCAAATGCACAGTATTTATCTGACGAAATTGCTGACGAAAGATTTGCTTTTTTCGGAACGGTACTCAGAGGCCAGAAAGCGCAGCGCCCACGGGATGAAAGAGCCATTGCCTTTGTGAACAACTTCCTCAACCAGGCTGTTGGGAAAATCTATATTGAGCGTTTCTTCCCTGAAGAATCTAAAGCGCTTGTGCGCGAAATGTTCGAAAACATCCGCCTTGAGCTTGGCGAACGCATTGATAATCTTACATGGATGACAGATGACACCAAAGCCGCGGCACGTACAAAACTTGCCAAAATGAACGCGAAAATCGCGTATCCAGAAGTTTGGCGTGATTACAGCGCATGGACAGTATCTCCAGCAAATCTATTTGGCGATATTCAGGCTTACCGGCAGTTTGACCATGAACAGGACATTGCGCGCCTTGGTAAAACTGTAGACAAACGCGAATGGTTTAGCGGTCCGCAAACTGTAAATGCATTCTACAGCCCATCCCGAAATGAAGCCTTTATTCCGGCGGGTTATATCCAATCCCCATTGTTCGACCCTAACGCGGACCCAGCGCTGAACTATGGTGCTCTGGGCAGTATCATTGGTCATGAAATTGGACACGGTTTTGATGATCAGGGCTCTAAGTATGATGGTGACGGCGTACTGCAGGCTTGGTGGTCTGAAGAAGACCGTGCAGCATTTAACACACTCGGTGATGGTTTTGCAGAACAGTTCAGCCAGTATGAGCCTATTGAAGGACTGCATGTAAACGGCCGCCAAACACTTGGGGAAAACATAGGTGATCTCGCAGGTATGATCGTTGCGTATCATGCCTGGGAACGTTCGCTGGATGGCAAGGACCCAGCGGTGCTAGATGGCTTTACCGGACCACAACGTTTCTTTATGGGCCGCGCGCAAGGACGCCGCTATAAACGTACCGAAGAAAGCTTGAGACAGCGCCTCCTGTCAGCGCCTCATAGCCCAATGTACCTGAGGGTGAACGGCATGGCGCGCAACATGGATGAGTTCCATGAAGCCTTCGGCGTCAAGCCCGGAGATAAGATGTGGCTGGCCCCTGAGGACCGCGTGAAAATTTGGTAAATCCGGTTTTATAATCAGCAAAGAATGCCTCGTATAATATACATATGGGGCATTTTTTATGTCGAAGAACAGAAGCGCTGCACTCCAAAAACAAAAAAGGCTCAGTAGCGAACTACTGAGCCTTTAACTGGCTGGGGCGGCAGGATTCGAACCTGCGCATGCCGATACCAAAAACCGGTGCCTTACCGCTTGGCGACGCCCCATCAGGGTGTGACGCGGGTTTTATAGAAACCCTACCTACCTGTAAAGACCTTTTTGCACTTTTTTTAATTTTTCTTACAAAACCATATAGGGCCTTATTATTGCTGGTAAAAACATCGCCATTGTGGCAATTATTTAGGAGATAAATTCCTTTGCTGGAGCAGAAAATGACAATTCTGGTTACAGGCGTAGCAGGCTTTATTGGCATGCATGTAGCAAAAGCCCTTTTAGATAAAGGGGAAAGCGTATTGGGAATCGATAACCTCAATGATTATTACGACCCCGCCCTTAAAAACGCCCGTCTTCAGCAGCTTGATGACTATCCAGCCTTTACCTTTAAATACTGCGATTTCGCGAATAATGAACGTTTAATAGAGGCGACATCAGACGTAAAATTAAAAGCTGTTATCCACTTAGGCGCACAAGCTGGTGTTCGTTATTCTATTGATAATCCGGCAGCTTATATCCAGTCCAACCTCGTTGGACATGCCAACATCCTTGAAGTATGCCGACATTCAGACAGCCTTGATCATCTGGTATATGCAAGTTCCAGCAGCGTCTATGGCGGCAATACCAAACTGCCCTTCTCGGTTGATGATCCCGTTGATACACCTGTTTCCCTGTACGCTGCTACAAAACGCGCCGATGAGATTTTAAGCCAAAGCTACGCGCACCTCTATGGCCTGCCGCAAACCGGCTTACGTTTCTTCACTGTATACGGCCCTTGGGGGCGCCCGGATATGGCACTATGGTTATTCACAGAAGCAATCCTGAACGGCAAGCCTATCAGAGTGTTTAATCACGGCGATATGGCCCGCGACTTCACCTATATTGATGATATTGTTGGTGGAATTTTAAGTACCTTAGAAAAACCACCAGTGGCAGGCAGTCAAAATGCTTTTGGCGGCAGCGCACCCCATAAAATATACAATATCGGCAACAATAAACCTGAGCCGCTACTAGATATGATTAGCGTGCTTGAAGAAGCCTTGGGCACAAAGGCAGAAAAACAGTTTGAACCAATGCAGGCTGGTGATGTGAAAGAAACATTTGCTGATACATCTGCCCTTGAAGCAGATGTTGGTTTCAAAGCTTCAACCCCCATCAGCGTAGGCATTCCAAACTTTGTTGATTGGTATAAGGGGTATCACCAACTTTAGGAGTGAAGTTGGTCTACCATGGTCCACCAATTGCGGTCGTACATCCGAATAATTTGTTCAGCATCTTTCGCCACATTTAAATCACTGAATAGAGCAAAGCAGGTAGCACCGCTACCAGACATTGCTACATAGTCAGCTGTATTCAGCGAGGTTAGCTTTTCCAACACTCTTGAAACTTCCACACACAATTTTTCAGCAGGCTTTTGCAGGGTGTTTTGAGACTGTTCAAACAGGAAGGGCTCAAACTTCTCGCCTTCGAACACACCACTACTTCCAATGGACGTATCAAAATCATCACCAGAGGCATGAAATGCTTTAAAGATTTCAGGTGTGGACACTCCCACACCCGGATTTACGAGGAGAACAGTATAAGGTTTCGGTAGTGAAACCTGTTCCACATTCTCGCCAATACCTGTAACATAAAGAGGATGCGGATATAAACATGCTGGTACATCAGCCCCGAGAGTAAGCGCTATATCTTCCAGATGTTTGCGCTCAAACCCACATTTCCAATATTCATTCAAGGCAATAAGTGTTGCTGCGGCATCTGCTGAGCCGCCACCTATTCCAGCCGCTACAGGAAGGTTCTTTTCTAATTCAATCTCAAGGTTAGCCTCGAGCCCGACTTCTTTAGCAAAAGCCCGTGCGGCCCGAACCACCAGATTCTCTTGATCACCGCCTGCGCTCGTAAGCACACCTGCAAACGGGCCCGTTATTTTAAAGCTTAAATGTTCAGCTTCTGAGATACGGATCACATCACCTTGCTGCGTGAAAGCAAACAAACTCTCCAGCAGATGATATCCATCATCCCGCCGCCCAACAATATGCAAAAACAGGTTAATTTTTGCAGGTGCAGAAACCTCAATCATTTCCCGCATGCATGTTCTTTCAAGAATTATTAGGTAAGCCGTCAGCGAGTTTTTCAACAAGCTTTAACCGCTCTTCATCGGTTGGATTGCTATCAAGTGCATGCTTCCACTGGAAACGAGCTTCAATCTTACGGCCAACACGCCAGTATGCATCACCTAAATGATCGTTAAGCGTTGCCTCATCAGGCTCCAGCTTAACAGCCTGTTCCAGATACTCAATCGCCTTCATATACTCACCAGTGAGATATAAAGCCCATCCCATACTATCCACAATAAAACCGTCATTAGGACGAGCCTTTACAGCGCGCGCAATCATATCCTTCGCTTGCTCAATATTCTTACCGCGATCAATCCAGCTATACCCAAGATGGTTAAGCACTACAGGTTCATCAGGTGCAATATTCAATGCCTCAATCATATCTGCTTCAGCGGCCTCCCAATCGCCTCTACTTTCGAAAGAAGCCCCACGAGCAAAATATGGATACCAATCATTCGCTGTAGGTGTCTTAATTGCTAAAATAGCACGGCTGTAATAGAGGATTGCTCCATCATAATCCTGACGGCCCTGCAATATATCTGCAAGATCAACCGACAACTTGCTGTTGCCCGGATGCTTTAACAGCTCTTTTCGGAGGAAAGCTTCCGCTAATTCAGCTTTACCTCCATATCGGTAAGCTTCAATTTTTCGCGCCTCCGCTATAGCCCTTCTCGGGCTATCAAGTGGCACCATATTATAGGCGGCGATAGCTTCTTCAATATTTTCAGCACGTTCAAACAGTGACCCAAGTACAAAATATGTATCTTCCACTTCAGGCGCCATAAAAGAGGCGATACGCATATATATTATTGAAGATTGCAAAGCATTATTTTGTGCAAGTTCAGTTCCTAAACGGAAGAAAATAAGGCCTGCTGCGCTTTGCGGTCTGCTCACTATCTGCGAAGGGATGCCACCGCGTACAATGTTTTGTCCCTCACGCAATAAATAAGGTTGGTTCTTAAATCGTTTGTTTTGCTCAGCCAGCAACTGAACAGCTTCTTTAAATCTCGCTTGCTTAATCAGCATATATGCATACGAAATAATAGGCTGAACGGAGGTAAGGCGATCACTTGATATTATTTCATTATACAGTGTTTCAGCACGTTCTTTTTCACCCAAATAATCAGCCATATAAGCCAAATGCTCATTGGCTAAGTTATCAAATCGTCTGGTCTTGAGCACTTCGAGTGCTTTTTCAGCTTGCTCCAAGTCACCTTCGGCGGCGAACGTCCATGCCTTCAAAATTGGCGTGATCAGAAAACCAAACCCTGTATCAAGATGTTCATCAAGCAAGGCTCGAACTCTGGGCCAATCCTCTTCCTGATAAACCGCCAGTATATGTAAAAGCTTGATTAAATGATCCTGTACAATCTCTTCATCCGACATCATACGGTTCGATACTTCAACGGCATCCTCAAGCTGGCCAGAATATAAAAGCTGAAAGAAAGCACGCTCCGCAACATAACGGCTGTCTGGGTCATTTTCTAAAGCGGAGAGATAATGTTTGGCAGCATCTCTATGCTGCAAATCTGTTTGCGATTGAATGGCTGCCAGAAAAGGGCCGTAGAAATTACCGTCAGGCGACGTATCTTCAAATTCGCTGCGGAGATTGGAAGGAACCGGTGCATTATTTTCAGAATTAACACCGGTTTCCGTCGTTGTTACGCAGCCACCAATGGCTAGAGCTAAACTGATGGCTAAAAGTGGCTGCAATCTCATTCTATGAAGGTACCTTACTCTTACATATTCGGGTAGTTTGGCCCCCCGCCGCCTTCTGGAACAACCCAGTTAATATTCTGTGTAATATCTTTAATATCACAAGTTTTACAATGTACACAGTTTTGCGCGTTGATTTGAAGCTTCATCTCAGCATCGTTATCACCAACATATTCATAAACACCTGCCGGACAGAAACGCTGTTCTGGGCCATTATAGTCTTTCAGGTTAATAGAAACTGGTACAGTCTCATCCTTTAGCTGAAGGTGAATAGGCTGATCTTCTTCATGGTTTGTAGATGAGAGGAATACAGAAGAAAGTTTATCAAATGAAATTTCACCATCTGGCTTCGGATAATCGATTGGTGCGAAATCCTTCGCTTTACCCGTTGCTTCATTATCTTTGTGCTTATGCTTCAATGTTGGCATCAAACCACCAAGCCCCAGCGTATTCATCCACATATCGAAGCCGGAATAAAGTGTACCGATTTTCACACCGAACTTACCAAGTGCCGGACGCGCATTCCGCACTTTATAGAGATCTTTATAAATCCAGCTGTTGTTGAAATCTTCTTCGTAACCTTCAAGCAGCTTTTCACCTTCGGAACCACCAACGATTGCTTCAAATGCATTTTCAGCCGCCAGCATGCCAGATTTCATAGCGTTATGGCTGCCTTTAATACGTGGTACGTTCACAAAACCTGCGGCACAGCCAATAAGTGCGCCACCCGGGAAGAAGAGCTTCGGCACAGACTGCAAGCCACCTTCGTTAATGGCACGCGCGCCGTATGCTACACGACGTCCACCCTCAAGGATTTTACGTACCTCAGGGTGCGTTTTGAAGCGCTGCATCTCATCAAACGGTGACAGATGTGGGTTTTCATAATCAAGCGTTACAACAAAACCGATAGCGATCTGGTTGTTTTCCTGATGGTAAATGAAACCACCGCCAGCTGTGGTGTTATCAAGCGGCCAGCCCTGTGAGTGGATCACGCGGCCCTCAACATGGTTCTCTGGCTTGATATCCCAAAGCTCTTTGATACCGATACCATATGTCTGGAACTGGCAATCTTCGCGGAGGTTAAATTTCTCTTCAAGTTGCTTTGAAAGAGAACCACGGCAACCTTCCGCAAACAGTGTATATTTCGCATGAAGTTCCATACCCGGTTCATGGCTGGCTTTTGGTTCACCATCGCGGCCAATACCCATATCACCTGTTGCCACACCTTTAACCCGGCCATCTTCATGGTAAAGCACCTCAGCACCTGCAAAGCCCGGGTAAATTTCTACACCCATTGCTTCAGCTTGCTCTGCAAGCCAGCGTGTTACATTACCAAGAGAAACGGTATACATGCCATTGTTTGAAAGTAGTGGCGGCATGATGAAGTGCGGCATAGATGTTTTGCCATTTTCAGACAGAACCCAATGCTGGTTATCTGTTACAGGAACATTAAGCGGTGCGCCCTTTTCCTTCCAATCAGGAATAAGTTCATTAAGCGCGACAGGATCAACCACCGCACCAGAAAGGATATGAGCGCCAATTTCAGAACCCTTTTCGATCACACAGACCATGAGCTCCTGATCTTTTTCCTGAGCCAGCTGCATCAAGCGAATAGCGGCAGAAAGACCCGCCGGGCCACCACCAACAATCACTACATCAAATTCCATGGATTCGCGTTCCATGCGACACTCCTTCAAACTTCCTATGCAAAGCCCACTTGATTGCCATGGGGCTTAATTCTTTCGGTTCCTATCCATCAGGCCTGACCCTAATCTGGACCGCTTCTGAACCTTTTCAAGTGTTATGCCCTGCCCCCTTAAAAAGGTCAAATACTTGAGGAAAACAAAACCGTTACGCCCCGTTAATATTGCACCGCACAAAAACATTTTCAATTTAGTAAAAAAATTCGATGCATTTACTTTTTTTTCGAAGCTATACTCAGGCACGAACAAATCAGTTGGGCACTTATGAATATTGAAACTGCAGATACAAGAGAGCTAAGCGCACTGCTTGCATGGTATATAGCCATGGGCGCAGATGAAGCCGCTGATCTCGAACCGGTTGATCGTTTCGTTATTCCGGAACCTGTAGCGAAGCCTCAAAAGGGCCAGCAACAGGAACGGTCCCGTCCAACACCTATTCAGGCACGCCCAGCCAAACCCGCGATTGGAGCTGGCATTGAAGCGGCTGAAAAAGCCGCCGCGGCTTGCACTAACGTGGAAGAACTGGAAGCAACCCTGAAAGCCTTTGATGGTGGCATGCTCAAACGCTCGTCGAAAAATACCGTATTTGCTGACGGCAAGTTAGGGGCTGACTTGATGATTATCGGCGAAGCTCCCGGCGCCTATGAAGATCGGGACGGCAAGCCCTTCATTGGCCCTAATGGTGATATGCTTGAGAAAATGCTTACAGCAATTGGCCTTAAGCGTGATGAACATGTTTATTTGTCAGATGTATTGCCATGGCGTCCCCTTGGGAATACCAAACCAGATGATGCAACCATTGCCATGTGCCTGCCGTTCCTGAAAAAGCATATTGAACTTGCTAAACCTAAGTATCTCTTGCTGATGGGTGTTGTTTCCGCCCAAGCTGTGTTGGGGACAAAAGATGGCATTTCCCGCCTGCGCGGAAAATGGAAAGATATTGAGATTGGCGGTCAGACTTTTGCCGCAATGGCGACATATCACCCGTCCTATCTTATGGCACAACCACAAATGAAAGGCGCCACATGGCGCGACCTGCTTGCTGTTAAGGAGCGACTAGAATCCTAATGCGTATGTTTAAACTAGCCTTTTCTCTCGCCCTTACACTAAACGTGTTCATAGCTGGTACCGTATATGCCGCTGAAAACACCACAATTCCAAAAGTTCTTAGTAACGAAGATATCAGCCGCTACCAGCGTATTTTTGAACTTCAAGAACAAGGGCAATGGAAAAAAGCCGATAGGCTTATCAAAGGCCTCGACAATGATATTCTAATGGGGCACGTGCAGTATCAGCGCTATATGCATCCACGAAAATATCGCAGTCGTTATGGTGAACTGGCTGGATGGTTGAAGCGTTATGCGGATCATCCTAAAGCATGGGCTGTTTATCGCCTTGCCAAAAAACGCCAGGGCAGAGCACGCGCGCCGCGCAGACCAGTTGAAACACGCTACCCCGGTGTAACAGGACAATCTGCTAAGGCAAAACCACCAGTACCACGCCGCACACGTCTTGAACGCCGTGCTGTAAGCAAATTCCTCGCAAACGTACGCAAGCAAGTAAGACGCGGAAACCCAGAACGTGCCGAGAAGCGTTTCTGGGCGATGGAAAAACGTGGCCTTGCTGCACCTCACGAACTAGCCGCAGCGCTTGAGCGCATTTCTGCCAGTTATTATTATAAGGGCAATGACTTTAAAGCTCTGAAACTTTCAACATTGGGCGCAAACCTTGCCCGAGAGATTGAACCTACAACTGACTGGATCGCAGGCCTTTCTAACTGGCGATTAGGAAACTATGACCAAGCTTATGAGCACTTTTCTATACTAGGTGAATCGGAAAGAGCTTCTGATTGGCTTTTATCTGCAGGGCAGTTCTGGGCAGGCCGCACCGCTTTTCGAATGGGGGATTCATATGGCGGCACAATACATCTGAAAAATGCAAGTGATTATTCTGAAACCTTTTACGGCCTTATAGCTGGTCGACAACTTGGTATTAAGCCTGAGATTGATTGGACTGTTCCAACTCTTTCAAACACTGCAATGGCAAACTTACTGCAACATCCAGCAACTCGCCGCGCGCTTGCTCTGATGGAAGTAAGTCGGAATGATGTAGCCGATGAAGAACTACGCCTACTGTGGGGCCGGAAAGGTACTGCTGTACAAGATGATCTTCTCGCACTCGCTGCCAATTTAAACCTTCCAGCTATTCAAACTCGCTTAGCTCGTGCAAGTGGTACGGGTAAACTCGCCCCAACCTCAACACGCTATCCGTTACCAGATTGGCAACCTGCCGGGGGCTTTAGTATCGACCGCGCACTCCTGTTTGCGATGGTGCGTAAAGAAAGTGACTTCCGTAGCCGGGCAAAAAGCCGTGCTGGTGCTGGCGGCTTGATGCAAGTGATGCCAGCCACAGCCCGCTTTATCAGCCGTAAAGGTTCAAAGCTTTTGCGCAGAAACCGCCACCGCCTGTTTGAGCCAGAATTCAATATGGCACTGGGCCAACAGTATATTTCACACCTTCTCGATATGGAATATGTGGACGGAAACCTCTTTATGGCACTCGCTGCATATAATGGCGGGCCGGGTAGTCTTCTTGAATGGCGTAAAGAAGTACCTTACCAGCAAGACCCCCTTCTTTTCATCGAATCTATTGGATTTTATGAGACGCGTGACTATATCGAACGGGTGATGGCCAACCTGTGGCTCTACCGTATGCGCCTTGGGCAGGAAACGCCAAGCCTGGATGCTGTAGCGAGTGGTGCATGGCCTGCCTTTGATGCACTGGACACACCAGAAACTGTTGAAGCTCTCCAGCGCGCTGTAACCTTAACTGCTGAAGGACAAACTCTCCGTGCCGAAAATTGATGAAAGTCGCCCATTCATTCCCGTTAATATCGCTGTAATGACTGTCTCTGACACGCGTACCTTTGAAGATGATAAATCAGGCGATACGCTTGCGGACCGTGTAAAAGGCGCAGGTCATAATGTCGCGGACCGAGTGATTGTGAAAGACGATAAAGCGTCCATCACCAAGCAGCTTGAAATATGGATTGAAAGCGAAGATGTGGATGTGGTGATTTCAACTGGCGGCACTGGTATTACTGGCCGAGATATCACTCCAGAATGTTTTGAAGCGCAATACACCAAAGCTATTCCAGGCTTCGGTGAACTGTTCCGAATGCTCTCTTATGACCTGATCGGCACAAGTACCATTCAAAGCAGAGCAACGGGCGGCATCGCTAAAACCACTCTTCTGTTCGCGCTACCTGGTTCAACGGGTGCTGTTAAAGACGGCTGGGATAAAATTCTGGTAACGCAGTTAGACAATCGCTTCCGCCCTTGTAACTTTGTTGAATTGATGCCCCGTTTTGGTGAACAATAGCCAATATAAGATCATTCAAAACCGCCTGAAACAGTCTTTAAAATACGACTATAGAGATATAAAATTTTTGTTATCAGGGAAAACTGCAATTAAACAACTATAGCGGTTTTCCCTTAGTTTCTGCGCACTTCAGTTCAACAATCAGCCATCCAGCGATAAATACCATCTATGAATGCATTCATTGCAAACTAAAGATTAGTATAATATAACATACTACATTCAAACGAATGGGAGGTTAAATTATGCGGTTAACATCAATTGTCGCCATTTGCATCGCCTTTACGGCACCGGCAGTGGCTGATAATCACAGCGAAGAGAAAGGCACCTTTAAACAAGCTTATGCAGCTTATCAAACTGCCGTTAAAACAGGTACCAAAGAAGATAAAATTTCCACGGCTCTAAAGGCGTATAAGCTTGGAAAAACTGTCTATCAAAATGACCCTGAAACTTTGGCTAAACTAGCCATCAACTATGGTCTAACGGAAGATCAGCCTCATAAAGCCATTACGGCATTGAAACATGCCTATAAATTGAGAGAGGATATTTACGGAGAAAACTCTCCCGAACTCGCCCCTCTTTTGATCTACATTGGTAATGCTAAAGCAAGAAGAGATCGTCGCTTTGATTTCTACAGCGAATTTGCCCGCGCAGGAAAAGTTGTAAAGAACACATATGGTGCAAATTCTACAGAATACGCCCGTTTCAATCTGGAAATCGGTAAAACGGCATACAGACACCAAGACCGTTCAGCAATCAAATATCTAAATCGTGCTGAAGCGATTTTTAGCATGGATGCAAACAATGCAAATAAAGAGGACCATGCTCTTTCGAAACTGTGGCAGGGTAAATATTACCTTGCAGATGAGAACTTTATTAAAGCCACAGACGCACTGCTTTATTCCTTGAGCGTATTTGAAGAAACATCTCCCAATGCAGAGATCACTCTAACAAATCATGCGCATTTAATTGAAGCCTATGAGCAAAGAAATCTTCGCAATGAGGCGACAGCTCACTGTCAGGCAATTGGCCGGGCGCAACCGCAGGCTGATGATCAAGATTATCTTCCAGTGTTTGGGAAACAACCAACATACCCTCGCGTAGCTCTTGACCGCGCTCAGGAAGGTTATGCAATTGTTGAGCTTACGGTGGATGAAGAAGGTTTTGTGAAAAACCCTATGATTCTTGAATCAGAAGGCGGTAAATATTTTGAAACTGCCAGCCTCCGAGCGATCAATGAATTTCGGTACATTCCGCGCTTTGAAGATGGAAAACCTGTAGAAACAAATAACGTTACCTATAAGTTCTCTTACAAAATGAGAAACTAATATAATTCAGGCGCTATTTAATATGTTTATCGCCTGCTTTAATCCACCGCAGGCCAACCTTCCAAAGCGGGCGGGAACAATCTCATATTCGTATTCAACAAGCAGGTATGAAGAATAATGATAAAGGATGCGATAATAGCTTTGGCTTTGTGGTCTTTTTCTGTGTCAGCAACAGACCATGAAGCCCAACTCGCACAACATTCACAGGCCTATGCTGATGCTATGGCTCTTCACAACTATACCTCAGCACTCGTGAACGCTCAAAAAGCTCATTTCATTGCTAAACACCATATGAAATTGAAGGAAGATGACCTTTTCCCCTACCTGCACCGATATGCAATAGCCGCTCTTAAATTCAAAGAGAAATCAGCGCTGTCTCTCCTTCAGGAGGTGCTGAACTTACATAAAGAAAATAGCTCCTACTCCGATGATATTCACGGTAGATTATTGATACTCGCTGCGTCCGAGGCTCGGCAACGAGGCAGACCGAAAAAGGCATATGAATTTCTCGACAAAGCAAAAAAACTTGCCGTAGCCAATCATTCAGAGGCCCAAACACTGGGAGCGTTAATTGATCTGGAATTCAGCTATCTTCATTTCGAAAAGGGCGATATTGCAAGAGCAGCAAGATTTATTGATCAAGCCTACACAGTTTTAACAGATGGACGATCTGAAATTAGCCCGCTACAGCTGGCGTATGCTGAACTATTGCAAGGCGATATCCATCTTCGCCAACAAAATTGGGCTCAAGCTATTCCCCATTTTGAAACCGCCTACAATATTTACAAAACTGACAGCCTGAATTTCACCAAACTTAATGGTGAGCACAACGTAACAGCTGCCTACATTCTGAAACGGCTTGTCGCGGCATATCACAATCAAGGCGACACTGCTGGCGCAGAAGCCGCGGCGCTTGAATTTGCCTACACCAGATACTGGGAAGCTGGTTATTTGATTTACAATCCAACTGAAAAAATACCCTTTTGGTTATCTGAAAGCCTATCCGCTAAAAAAGAAAAACAAGCCGCCGGATATATAGCTTCCTATGAAATGACCGCTGCTGGCCGCAGAAAAAATATTGAGATTCACATAGCAAAAAACATCTCGGCAAAAGAAGTACAGCTCCAGTTCGAACAATCATATTATGTACCCAAATTAGAGAATGGAAAGCCCGTTACCGGGCGAGGATGCGAGGAATGCCAATTCCATGTTCGCTATTAAACCAAAGGGCTATCGCTAGCTTCATCCTCACCACTCGAGATGTAAAATTTTAACGAATTGGTAATTTCTCCTTTCCTCAAGGCCACCTGTCGCCTAATCTCTCGAAAAACAGAATAATGGGGAGTAGACGTGGGTATATTTAAACGTCTCGCTGTTGCAGCGCTTGTGGGCATCTTTTCCAGCGCCGGGGCAATAGCTCAGGAAACAACCGAAGACAGAAGCGGTTTTGTCAACACGGTGTCCGACGCGATTTATGCGCTTGAGGCATTTGTATTCAGCAATATCACCGTATTTGGTTTTGAAATCGCATGGATTGTTGCATTCCTCGCACTGCCGATGCTGATTTTGACCGGATATTTTATGTTCATCAATGTCACCAGCTTCAAACGTGCCTGGAAAATTGTACGCGGGGATTACCATGATGAAACTGCCCCTGGGGAGGTTACGCAGTTTCAGGCATTATCCACCGCCCTTTCCGGTACTGTTGGCCTTGGCAATATCGCGGGTGTTGCAGTTGCAATCTCCACAGGCGGACCGGGCGCCACTTTCTGGATGATCCTGATTGGTTTCTGCGCCATGTCACTCAAATTCGCGGAATGTACGCTCGGTGTGAAATACCGCGATGTACGCGAAGATGGCACAGTAGCTGGTGGCCCGATGTATTATCTGGAGCGCGGCCTTAAAGCGCGCGGCTGGGGTAAAGTTGGTAAGGCTCTCGCCTGGACCTACGCGATCCTTGCGGTCCCAACGTTGTTGCAGGTAGCACAGGTAAACCAGTCTTTCGAAGCTATCTCCGTTGTAACGGGCTTCACGTCAGAGGCAACAAAGTGGGGCTTTGGTGTCTTTATCGCAGCGGCTACTGCTGTTGTGATCATCGGCGGTATTAAATCCATCGCGAAAGTAACAGCGCGCCTCGTGCCTGCAATGGCAGGGATTTATATCCTCGGTGCTCTTGTTATCATCCTTGGGAACGTGTCAGCCGTTCCAGCGGCTTTTGGTACTATTTTCTCATCTGCCTTCTCGCTTGAAGCTGGTATTGGCGGCATCATCGGTACCATCATCATTGCTATGCAGCGTGCTGTATATTCAACAGAGGCCGGCCTTGGCTCTGCAACGATGGCTCATGCGGCTGCGAAAACAAACGAACCTGTATCTGAAGGCATGGTTGCCCTTATGGAACCATTCATTGATACAGTGGTCGTTTCCACGATGACAGCGCTTGTGATTGTGATTACAGGTGTTTACGTGGGCGGCACCGATGTAGCTGGTATTTCCCTTACATCGCAGGCGTTTGGTAGTGTGATTGCATGGTTCCCTTGGGTTCTTGCTATCGCAGCCTTCCTGTTTGGATATTCTACAATCATCAGCTGGGGCTATTATTCCGGCAAAGTTTGGGAATTTGTTTTCGGCGGCAGCAGCCGTTCTATGATGATCTTCAAAGTGATCTTCTGCGCAGCCCTTATTCCTGGTGCCGTATTCTCAGCCGGGGAAGTATATGCCCTTATGGACAGTATGTTCTTCCTGATGGCGGTACCAAACGTGATTGGTATTTATATCATGGCGCCTGAATTGAAGCGGGATCTTACCAGTTATCTGGCGAGGCTTCGTTCGGGGGAAATTCGCGAAACAAACGCATAATAAATTGAATTGGCAGCCTTCTGAGGCTGCCTTTTTTCTGGGAGGGAACAATGAGAAATCTATTAATCGCTGTAGCGGTCGCCTGTATTGCATTCAGTTCAGCAGTTGCCCGTGACGCCAAAGAAGATGTAAATACTGCGCTTACCAGCTTCCACACAGCAGCATCCAAAGCTGATTGGGACACATATTTCGGCCTGCTGACCGAGGATAGTGTCTTTATGGGAACCGATGCTTCTGAGCGTTGGAGCAAAGCTGAATTCCAATCATACGCTTCAAAAACACGCGGCTGGACATATACCAAAGAGAACCGCTTCATCTATATCGCAGCAGGCGGTAACACCGCTTGGTTTGATGAAATTCTCAACAACGAAAAATACGGCACAAGTCGCGGTACAGGTGTACTGATTCGCACAAATGATGGCTGGAAGATCATCCAGTATAATCTTACATTCCCTATTCCAAATGATCTGGCAGCGGGAATCACACAAGAGATTCAAACATTTGAAGCACGTCAAAAAGTAAACCCATAAGGCGATATTTATACACCCTTGCTAAAGTAACAAAGGAACTTCATCCTAATTATGGGTGAAGTTCTTTTTTATACTGATAGGAGGCTGGGGTGCCTGTTTCCGGAGTATTAGAACATCTTTTAGAATATTGGCAGGAATTGCCACGCCCTGAAGGGCAGTACATTCCGCCAAAGGCTGCGCTTACACCAAGTGACCTGCACGAGCTGTTGCCGCGCATTGCCCTTCTCAAACGACATAACCGCTATGATATCCCTATCCGTATGATGGGCACAGGGTCCAACACACACTGGCATAACCCTCATATCGGCATGAATGCGTTTGATTTCACCAGCCCACAAATGCACGAAAATACAGCACGGCTTTACGCAGCAGTGCTAGACCAACCCTGTGCGGCACTGCTGAGGAAGACAGTAGAACGTAAATCAGGGCCAGCTGATGTTGCCTCGCTTTATCTACCACTCGCTGATACAGAAGGAAATGCCAGCTATATTATCAGTTGCTCAATCTATGAAGACAGGCAGCCAATTGTAGATATCACAGACCGTTTGATCCTTGATCAGCAGAACATCAGGCAGCTGGAATATATTGATTTAGGGTACGGCACACCTGAAGTGATTTTTGATCGGCCTACGCCAAACCCTGCAATCCATTCACAGGCTAAAAGTGAGAAATGGTGGAACCGCTTTATGCCGTCCACACAAAAAGGCGCCCACCATAAAAAGCTTGATAGCTAACCAAGCCGCTCAACCATTTTAAACAGCATATTCGGGAAGAAACGCTTAACCCAAAGCGCATTCATTTCCATCCCTTTACCTACTGCAATCTCTTTCTTTTTCTTCTTGAAACCACGCATAATAACCTTGGCGCAGTCTGTTACATCCATCCCGCCAGAGATATTTTCGTCCATCTTGCCAAATTCAGTTCCGTCCCCCTTAAGCGCATTTTCCGAAATAGCAGTACGGATAAAACCGGGTGTAATAGTGGTTACAAAAATACCATCCTTGCTTGTCTCAGCCCGAAGAGCATCAAAAAAGCCCATCATCGCGTGTTTGGCAGCACAATAGCCTGTGCGCTTTGGTGCACCAACCTTACCAGCCACTGAAGCGGTTACAGCCATATGGCCGTTCCCCTGCTCCAGCATCACGGGTAAAACCTCTTTGGTGAGTGCAATCTGGCCGAATACATCTACTTCAAACAGGCGGCGGTAAGTGGCCATATCTGTCTCTAAACAAGTAGAGCGCTGTGAAATACCTGCATTGTTATAAAGCATATCAATACACCCTTTAAAGGCACGCGCTTCGGCTACTTTCTCCGCCAGGCTCGCTTCGTCTGTCACATCAAGTGGCAGCACCATCACATTCTCCGCAGCTGCACCTCGCGCTACGCAAGCTTCTTTCACCCGTGTGAGTTCGCTTTCCCGTCGTGCAGAAAGAATAAGGCTCGCGCCTTCTGTCGCCATTTCAAGTGCTACAGCTTCCCCAATACCTGAAGAAGCCCCTGTTATCCAAACAACCTGACCACTGAACATACCTACCTCCCCTGAAACTATTTTACGTAACTTTAGGGCTTATTCTTCGCCCGTCCACTTAAACACTGGCACACGTTTTTCAAGGAATGCCCTCACACCTTCTGTTGCGTCCATCCCTTCATGCGCATCACCAAAGATGTTAGCTGTTTCCTCATCATCATCCACTTGCCCATCCAGCACCCGCTGGATAAAGGTTTTCATCATGCGAACAGAATATTGAGACTGCTTTGAAATCTGCTGTGCGAACGCAAGTGTTTCTTCCTCAAGTTCATTTGGCTCAAATACCATGTCAATTAAGCCAATTCGTTCTGCTTCATCCACATCCATTTTGCGCGCACTAAAGAGAATAGATCTCGCCTTCGATGGCCCCACCAAATCAACCAACTGCTTGGTATCATTCAGTGGGTACACAAGCCCCAATTTGGCCGGCGTAATACCAAACTTAGCGCCGCGTGCCGCAAAGCGCATGTCACAGTGGATTGCAAGCCCGCAGCCTCCACCAACGCAAGCGCCCCATATCTGGGCAATCGTTGGCTTCTTAGCCCGGGCGAGCGACCGCTGCGCATTCCTGATGGCCAGACGGTTGCTTTCACGGCGTTCAGCAGATGTTGCAATGCCTTCAAGCTCTTCGAGGTCAGCCCCCGCGCAAAAAGCCTTATCACTACTGCCTGTTACAATTATCACCCGTACATTTGGATTTGCATCCAGTTCAACCACCGCGTTTGGGATTGCTTCCCACATAGCTTGCAGCATAGCATTCCGTTTCTCAGGACGGTTGAGTACAAGATAGCCAATACCGTCTTTCTCATCGGTATAAATCACGCCGCTTTTATCGCTGAAGTCCATCAAACTATCCTTACTCTCTAAAATAATACGCCCTGCGGGTTTTCTTCCGGTGGATCAAGGCAATCCGGCCCATCATAACGCACACTGTTTACCTTTCGGCTTACAGGCCGCCAGTGAAAATGCTGTTCTTCTTCCCAATCAAAGCTGCCCAGGAAATTACGCGGCAGTGGATCATGCAGCGTGAGCCAATCTTCAAATTGTTCAGGCTTCACTACAAGAGGCTTTCGGTGGTGCATACCTTTCATCGTGCCGCTTGAAGCTGCTGTAACGATAGACATTGTTTCAAGCCAGTGATCCCCGTGCGGACCGTGCCACGTGGACCAAATTCCTGCAAAAGCATGCATTTCACCATCCATATGGCTGATAAAATGTGGAACTTTGAGGCCATCAACCGTTTTCCATTCATACCAACCAGTAAAGGGTACCAAACAACGCTTCCGCTTAATACTTGAGCGGAAAGAAGGTTTGGCTTCAATGGTTTCAACCCGTGCGTTAATAAGCGGCTTGTCGCCAATTTCCTTTTTCCATTCAGGCACCAGTCCCCATTCAACAGCCGCAAGCTCACGCACAGCTTTTTCGGTATGGCGTATGATAAGTACAGGTTGGCGCGGCGCGATATTATATCGGTCAGGGATTGGCACAGGTGCGTTCACCTTGAAAACCTGCTCAATTTCCATTGTTGTTGTCTTGAGCGAAAATCTTCCACACATAACGCTTGCCTATGCCCTTTTGCTGAACCAGTATCGGCCTTGTTTTGTAACAAGAAATAGTATGCATATGACTGAGGCAAGTAAAAATCCTGAAAGACCTATAATTGCTGTCGGCGCCGTTGTTATTAATGATGGTAAAGTGTTGATGATCAGGCGCGCGAAACCACCCCGTGAAGGTGAATGGAGCATCCCCGGCGGCAGGCAGGATATCGGTGAAACGGTTGAACATGCGGTTATCCGAGAGGTTAAAGAAGAAACGGGCATTGAGGTAACCATCACTGGTTTTCTGGATGTGATTGATTTTATTGACCGCGCACCAAACGGTGACATGCGCTTTCACTATACACTGCTTGATTATGCAGTTGATGTGATCGGCGGCACGCTTCAGGCTGCAAGTGACGCAAAAGAAGCCCACTTTCTGCCTATTTCAGAAGCACTTGAACTTCCCCTATGGACAGAAACCAAGCGTATCATTACAAAAGCGGCAGAACTTAAAGGCCTGATGTAGGCGAAGAGGAAAACACCAATGGAACCAACACGCCCGTCGCACCGTAGCATCACCGGTATGCTGATCCTTATTTTTGGTCTTTCCGCCTACGCATTTGGTGTGGCCGCAATTGGTGAATTGATCATTAATTGGTCAATTGCCATTCAGTCGATCTATTATTTGATCTTCGGCATTATCTGGATATGGCCAGTTAAATGGCTTCTTAAATGGATGGCAGCTGCCTACAAAGATAACCAAGAGTAAAGAAAAAGCCGCGGCAACCACCGCGGCTTTCTTATGCATCAGATCAGTTCATAAGAACTAGGTGCCCGGTAGTTTATAGTCCTTGAACTGATCACGAAGATCTTTCTTGGAAATCTTACCTGTTGCTGTATGCGGCAGTTCTTCAACTGTTACCACATCATCAGGCATCCACCATTTGGCAATTTTACCGTCCAAGTAAGCAAGCATTTCTTCCTTGGTTACCGTCTGGCCATCCTCTTCCACAATACAGAGAAGTGGGCGCTCATCCCATTTCGGGTGGTAAACACCAATCACGCCCGCTTCAGCAACACCAGGGTGCCCAACGGCTTCGTTTTCAAGGTCGATAGAGCTAATCCACTCCCCGCCGGATTTAATCACGTCTTTCGCACGGTCAGTGATCTGCATAAAGCCGTATTCATCCATCAAGGATACATCGCCAGTATCGAACCAGCCTTCATCGTCGAGGGCTGTTTCACCGGAGCGGTAATATGATTCCACAATCCACGGGCCACGCACCATCAGGCGGCCTGATGATTTACCGTCCCACGGCAGGTGATTACCATCATCATCCTTGATAGCCATCTCAACGCCAAGAACAGGCCGTCCCTGCTTACACTGCACATCCAGCTTTTCTTCGTTGCTGAGTTCAGCAACAGCTGAGTTCTCACTACCCAGGCTACCCAGCGGGCTACATTCTGTCATACCCCACGCGTGGTTCACCCGTACGCCATAATCATCCTGGAAGGTCTGGATCATGCTACGCGGCACAGCAGAACCACCAATGGTCACATCTTTCAGTTCACCACAGTTAAGATCATTTTCTTTCAAATGGCGAAGCATCTGCATCCATACAGTCGGCACAGCCGCCGTCATCGTCACTTTCTCGCGCATGAGCAGCATATGCAGTGTCTCTGGGTCATGATGCGGGCCGTTAAGCACGAGTTTTGAACCCGCAGCCAGCGCCGCATAAGGGATACCCCAAGCGTTCGCATGGAACATAGGCACCACTGGCAGAATAACAGTATGCGCGCCAATGCTCAGAACATCTTTTTGAAGAACAGTCAGCGTGTGCAGGAAGTTAGAACGGTGTGAATATAGCACGCCCTTTGGGTTGCCTGTTGTACCGGATGTGTAACAAAGCCCGCAAGCTGTGTTCTCATCAAGCTGTGGCCATTCATAATTACCGTCTTCTGCTTCAACAAATTCTTCATAGCAGATTACATTCGGCAAGCTGGTTTCTGGCATATGCTCACGGCCAACCATAATCACATAATGTTCGATTGTTTCGAGCATCGGAGCCAGCTTTTCAATAAGCGGCACGAAGGTTACATCAAGGAAGAGGATTTTATCTTCCGCATGGTTCATAATGTAAATAAGCTGCTCGGGGAACAAACGCGGGTTCACTGTGTGTGTCACACCGCCCATACCAGAACCTGCGAACCACAGCTCTACATGGCGGTGTGTGTTCCACGCCAGCGTTGCTACGCGGTCACCTTTTTCAATACCTAAACGCTCCATTGCCTGCGCACATTTACGAGCACGAAGAGCAAGATCTTTGAATGTATAACGAAATTCGCCACCTTCAGGCAGCATAGAAAACACTTCACGGTTTGGGTGGTTAACTTCACCGCTTTCTAACAGTTTGGAAACCAACAATGGCCAATTCTGCATCTGTCCTAGCACTATATCCTCCCCACTAGAAACTTCCTCCGATAAAACAATAGGCCGCGCAGATGTAAATTCAAATCCAATCGTACTGTTTTTTGAAATTTGTCCTTACGGCCTTATTGCGTATCGCTTCCTATGGTCATTATCTGAACACTTATCAGATTATGGTGCAAGCATGAGTTTACATAGCGCAGCATTTGATATGCTACGGAGAATACTGACTTCAACAGGGCGTTTCTTAGCGAGAGATTTTAACTTGCTGAGTTTTACCGTTCGTACGGTTCACGATAAGCAGTAAATCTTCACCGCCTTTTGTACGGAAACGAAGCAGAATTTCATACCCAGATAAGGAAGAAGAGATCAGCTCTGCCCCTTCTGGACGCTCAACTACAAGACCATCATAATTAATGGCATATTGAGACCCTGGTACAAACACGTTCTTTTCTGGTGAAACAATCTGCCCAGCTGCGTTATCTGGAGCACTTGGGGTAGAGATGGCTGCCTCTGAAACAAGCTGCTCTTCTTCAGGCTTTTTCTGATGGTCACCGGCAATAATTTTCATGATGATCAGGCCAAGCATACCCACGATGCCAATACCCAGAATTACCACGACCATAATCAGCCACAGCGGCGCTTTTGGAGCTTCCTCTGCATTTTCTGCATTCTCAGGCGTGACATTTTGAGTATCTGAAGTCATAACAGGTCTCCATGAACGACTTACACGAAATACAAGTTCCAGCAGATAGTGCTGCTACACGGCTTGATAAGCTGCTTGCGGACGCAATGCCAGACATTTCTCGCTCGCGGCTCAAAGCACTTATCAAAGAAGGCAATATTAGCCTGAACGGAAAAGCTGTCACAAGCCCATCTGCAAAGGTAAAAGCGGGCGAGATATATTCTATCACAGTCCCCGAAGCAGAAGATGCTGAACCTCAGGCAGAGAACATACCGCTCGATGTAATTTTCGAAGATGACCACCTGATTGTGGTGAACAAACCCGCAGGTATGGTCGTGCACCCTGCCCCCGGCAGCCCAACAGGTACACTTGTGAATGCCCTTCTACATCACTGTGCAGGATCACTAAGCGGTATTGGCGGCGTGAAGCGCCCCGGTATTGTGCACCGTATTGATAAGGAAACCAGTGGTCTTCTGGTGATGGCAAAACACGACAAGGCACATAACGGGCTTGCAGAACAGTTTGCCGACCATAGTATCGAACGCAAATACACAGCGGTGTGCAGAGGTTTTCCAAATCCGCTTAACGGCCATGTAGAAGGGAACATTGCCCGCCACCCTGTTGACCGTAAACGTATGGCAGTTGCTGAGAACGGCGGCAAATGGGCAAAAACCCACTACCGCACCATCAACACATTCGCGCAAGCCGGTCATGCTATCGCCACTGAAATTGAATGCCAGCTGGAGACAGGCCGCACGCATCAGGTACGCGTTCATATGGCGCATATTGGCAATCCACTGGTAGGTGACCCGGTTTACAATAAAAACAATAAAGTTTCCGCGCAGATTAAAGGCAAACCGCGTGCAGCGCTTCAAAGCTTTAACCGGCAGGCACTTCACGCCCGCTCCCTTGGTTTTATTCATCCTATTGAAGGTAAGCTCTTTAAATTTGAGAGCGAATTACCATATGATATGAAGGAACTACTTGAAGCGCTGGATGCCTATCGGGTTTAGCGTATAATAAGCGTGCAGTTTATCTGGCGTATAACAAAGTTGCTGTGAGGATTTTTATGTCACAAAGTAATTTGCCTACCTTGTCCCCTGAAGGAAGCCTTTCTTCATACCTTCAGGAAATTCGCAAATACCCAATGTTAGAAGCTAATCAGGAATATATGCTCGCCAAAGCATGGGCTGAGCACGAAGATAGTAAAGCTGCACGTACGATGGTAACAAGCCACCTGCGCCTTGTAGCGAAAATTGCTATGGGATACCGCGGTTACGGCCTTCCTGTTGCTGACCTGATTTCCGAGGGTAACGTAGGCATGATGCAAGCGGTAAAACGCTTTGACCCTGAAAAAGGTTTCCGTCTAGCAACATACGCTATGTGGTGGATCAGAGCTGCTATTCAGGAATATATCCTCCGCAGTTGGAGCCTGGTTAAAATCGGTACAACGGCCGCACAGAAGAAACTATTCTTCAACCTGCGCCGCCTTAAAGGCCAGATTTCTGCCGTAGAAGAAGGTGACCTAACCCCTGAAAATGTAACCAAAATCGCTGAAAAGCTAGATGTTGCAGAAGACGACGTGGTTTCCATGAACCGCCGCATGAGTGCGCATGATCATTCCCTGAACGCTCCACTTAAAGCTGATGCTGAAGGGGAATGGCAGGATTGGCTGGTTGATGAAAACCCTGATCAGGAAACCATTGTTGCGGATAACGAAGAACGAGACCAACGGCTACAGCTACTGACGGATGCTATGGAAAATCTGAACGAGCGTGAACGCCACATCCTTACAGAGCGCCGTTTGGCGGAACCTGCTAAAACGCTGGAAGAATTATCCCAACATTATGGTGTAAGCCGCGAACGCGTACGCCAAATTGAAGTTAGAGCATTCGAGAAAGTTCAGAAAGCCATGCGATTGGCAGCTTCAGAAACCGGGATGGGTAATCTGTCATCCCACTAATAGAAAAGCCGGGTTTAGCCCGGCTTTTTATTTATCTCATTGACTGTGGTGCTTGTTGTTGCTGTTGTTGTTCTTCCTTATCACCCAGCACCTCATGCCCCCAAAGCTCCACAAGCCCCTGCTTTTGTGCATTCAGCTTTTTAAGTTTATCCTGCGCCACGGCCTGTAAAAAGAAAGCTGCGACCCAAGGGCCAAGGTAAATCAAAGCATGCCCAAGAACAGCCGCACCCCACATCACCAAAATATTAATCGGATCAAATAAGATGTCCGAGATCAGGTGTGGCTGACTAAGTACGGTGTTGAACTTGAACAGAACCCCGGTAAGATTGGCAAAAGCAACACATTGCAACTTAGCGGATTTATGCTCACCGCTTACCGTAAAAGCCATCACGAATGTAGGCAGCATTCCCGCACCAACCAGCATCGCCAATTCTACTTTAAAAAAGGCAAGTCCAGTAATAAGCATAATAAGCAGAGGTGTTACACCACTATATTCCTGATTACCTCTTCTCCGGCGTCTACGAATTGGCTTCTTGGCTGCCTCAGAGCCTTTTGCCACCTTTTTATTTTTAGGCAGGGATGTTTTCTTTGCCATATCTACCTACCTCCAAAAAACGTAAAGAAACTGATCGTTACCAAACCAAAAAACGCAATCATACGGGCTGCCTGATATCCACGTTTCCGGGCCATGATATCTGTCGGCAGGACCTTACGCATCAATCTGTTTTTCTCGCGTTCAAGTTTGCGTACCAAGTTCGTAGCCTGAGAAAACTCTCTAGCATCAAGAGCTTGTGTTTGAGTAAGCTTAATATCCGAGATAAGTTTAGCAATATCTCCGGATTTCTTGAGTTTCTCAACAGCGGTTTGTACCTGCTCTCTTCGTTTCTTATTTTTGAGTTCACGAATAGAAGGCGCCAACCCATCCACCAGTTTCTCACACAAGTGCGGCAACGCTTCTAACTTCAATCGTTTCTGCAACAAACCAAAGAAATCAGCCGTCAGTGTATTGAACTTGGCCGGATTACTCTGAGATGCTGCCAGATTATTAAACTCACGCTCAAGATCCGTACCATGCGCTGCACAAAAAGCGGCCACATGGCGGTCCAGCAGGATATTTTTACCACCACCCACTGAAGAAAGCCTGTCAAGCGCCCTCATTAACTGTGTTAAAGAACCAATCCAGACACTTTCAAAACGTGAACTAACACAAGGCATAATAGGATTGAGTTCATAAAGAACCCGCTCCATACCACGACCAAGTTGTTTGCTGGGGCCATGATCCAGTGCTTTTTTAATGCTAACAGATTGCACCGCAAAATTTGGATTTCGTTCCGCTACAATTTCAGTAAGCGAATTAAGGATTTTCGCATCAAATATCTCTGATGCCGAAGTCATTGTTTCTCGATCATCACGCGAGAAATATTCAGCAATTAGCCCTGGAAACCCGGAAATATTCAGCGCCATTCCTTTGTAATAAACCGGGCCAGTTGGGTGCAGGAACGAACATACCCGCGACACCATGAAATGATCATCTGACCTTGGCCCACCATATCCTTCTTCAGGTTTGACGTTGATTACTTTTTCCAAACGCTCTGTCATTATTTCATCACGAAGTGAAATCTGCGTCCACGCAGGAAAATCAATGGACTTTAAAAATTTTGCAGCATCAAGAGGATTACGGCCAAAGGCATCTGCCAATAAACGGCGTTCCACATAAGCCACGCCCATAAAGGTTGTAGGCTTGTTCATCGTCCAGGTGGTCATCGTTGTCCGTTTAGGCTTACCAACACCTTCAAACCAATCAAGAATGTCTTCAGCATTCCAGCGTTCATCGAGCGCGTCCGCCATCAGACCTTTGGTTAAAGACCCTAATGCCCCCGGCATCTCCTGACCACCAGCCAACGCCCAATATGATCCCTGATTTATCCGAGCCATCATCAGGCTGTCTCGACTACGATTTTTCAGCAGATCTTGCCCAAAGTACAAACATAATAATGAAGCACCTAGTTGGTAGAAATCCGCATTTACATCGCCTTCACCACGACAGCTTTGGTCAGCGAACGCTAGTTCAAGAGGCTCGAGCCCTGTTGGCAGTTTGTAACCGGCAGGAAAGCTATAACTTTCTCCCAGCACAACTTCATCACTGCCAGGTTCGGCAAAGTACATATTCGTTGGCGCAATATAACGGTGGACCAAACCGCGCTTATGCAATTCAGCAAGCGCCTTCAAAAGGGAAAGTACAACATTATGCCTAAGCTTATTCGGATTAAGTTCAGGGTGTAACGTACCATCAGGCGACAATAACGCACCACCAGTAGGCCTTTTAAAGATAGTTACAAGGCGCTGCTTACGCCCCTTAACATCAACATTCATCAAACCGCGATCTACCGGGTTAACGGCATTTGCGATTGGCCGCGATTTTAGGCTTTTATAAAATTCGTTTCTGATAGGTACAGTAGGGTGATGTACAAACCCATATAAAGGAACGTTAGGCTTCTCTTTATCTTGCACCTCAAAAGCCAAGCCACCATGCGAATTAAATTCAACCAACGGGGCCTTGGCATTCAATACATATCTATCACCAAATGCCGTCTGCCCAGACGGTACTGGCGTCTTCTCTCCACTCAAGCGTATTTCCTCTCACATCCGCTGTGGCTTATAAGTTGTACCCCAAACAACGTATAAGTAGACTATATCACTAAGGAATTGCGTTCTTGTAGATCAATCCTATTATTTCAACAACTCTCAAGCATGTGTCGGAACCCAGATCAATCCGCTTCCAATTAATATAAAAACACTAGTCGGGCTAATTTTTCCACAAAAAAAGCCGCCTAACCAATGGGTTAAACGGCTTTTTATTAAAAATTCAAGCATTTTCTACTTAAAAGGGTCTTTTACAAGTATAGTGTCATCACGCTCAGGGCTTGTTGAAAGAAGTGCTACAGGCACCCCGATAAGCTCTTCAATGCGACGGATATACTTCACTGCTTTTGCAGGAAGGTCTGCCCAGCTACGCGCACCAAATGTTGTTTCATCCCAACCTTCTAGCGTTTCATATACCGGCTCAACATTCGCCTGGTCTTCCATGCCATACGGTAGGTAATCAATCACTTCGCCATTATGCTTGTAGCCCACACAAACTTTAAGTTCTTCAAGGCCATCAAGTACATCAAGCTTTGTAAGCGCGATACCAGTAACACCTCCAACAGCAAGGCTCTGGCGAACAAGAACAGCGTCAAACCAACCACAGCGGCGGCTACGGCCTGTTACAGTACCAAATTCATGGCCTTTTTCACCAAGGAACTGGCCAATTTCATTTTCCTGCTCTGTCGGGAATGGGCCGGAACCAACACGTGTTGTGTAGGCTTTAGTAATACCGAGGACATAATCAAGGCTATCAGGACCTAGGCCAGTACCGCCAGCCGCCTGGCCAGCGATTGTGTTTGATGATGTCACAAACGGGTATGTACCGTGATCAATATCAAGAAGTGTACCTTGCGCACCTTCAAACAGAATGCGCTTACCTTCTTTTTCAGCGTCTTCAAGTGTACGCCATACATTGTTCATGTACGGAAGAATCTCACCAGCAATCTTCATTAGATCGTCAGTAATCTCTTTCGCATCGATTGCGTCGTGGCCAAGACCTTTGCGAAGAGCATTATGGTGCGTCAGCGCTACTTCAAGGCGCGCTTCCACAAGCTCACGAGACTGAAGATCACAAATACGAAGTGCCCGGCGACCAACCTTATCTTCATAAGCTGGGCCGATACCACGGCGCGTTGTGCCAATTTTAACACCCTTTGTTGCATCTTCGCGAAGCGCATCAAGCTCACGGTGATAAGGCATAATCAGCGTAGCGTTTGCTGCGATCTGAAGTGTTTTAGGGTTAATTTCAACACCCTGACCACGAAGCGTATCGATCTCTTTGAGAAGCGCCCACGGGTCAACAACAACACCGTTACCAATAACACTTACTTTACCGCCACGTACGATACCTGATGGTAGTAGTGATAGCTTGTAAACATTACCGTCGATCACAAGAGTATGGCCGGCATTATGACCACCTTGGAAACGTGCAACAACTTCCGCACGCTCACAGAGCCAATCAACAATTTTGCCCTTGCCTTCGTCGCCCCATTGGGTACCGACTACAACAACGTTGCCCATGCCAAATTCCCTTCAAATAAGATTTGCCTCTGCTTACATTCCACTGAGAGGCTTAAATAGCGCTGATTGCGCCTTTCGCATAAACGTGGCTACACCCTAGCCGAGCCGCTTCTTTCTCGAAATCTGACCCATCTGTCAAGCCCTGAATCGTTCTAAAGCCCTCTTCACGCAATTTCTTACCCTCAGATGCATCGGTTCCTTTTGGAAGGTAAACCCTGCTAACAGGCTGTAATGGCTCAACTGCACCCATCAAACTATCCAGATACACAGAAAAACCTGTTGCATCTTCTGCGTGCCCATCAGGATGAATAACCTGGTAGCGACCACCTCTTCCTAGCTCACTGGACCCACCTTTTGCAAATAAGGCGAAACCGATTCCCGTCTTATACTCAAAACCGTGGGTTTCGCATGGGTCGGCCGTAATCTGCATATCAGGCAGGCGCTTACCAAGCATTTCAACAAGTGATGCGAGGCGTTTTACAAGCTTGCCAGCTTCTCCATTCAATTCGAGAGCAGAAAGAACCTCAACTGCATCTTCAGCAGGTCCTGCTGCCGAAAGTAGTTTTTCAAAAATCGCACGAGGTTCTGGCGCTAATTCCGCCAGCGCCCCAATATCCTTGGCATCAAGTGCTTCAAGAACATGATCTTTTACATTCAATTCTAGTCCAAAACCGTCGCAAAGCATCGCAGCAAGCGGTGCAATAGTTAGGTCAAGCGTGAGATCAGCAATTCCCACAGCCTCAAGAGCTTCAACGGAAATAGCGATCACTTCAAGTTCAGCATCGATTGCGTCGCTGCCTACAAGCTCGACACCAGCTTGAATGAACTGGCGATCAGGCCTGATCTGGCTGCCTTTAGTGCGCAATACACTACCGGCATACGCAAGCCTGAGCGGTCGTGGGCTATCTGCAAGACGAGTAGCCGCAAGACGCGCCATCTGAATGGTCATATCCGCCCTTACAGCCATCATACGCTGTGTGTCAGGATCCATCAGGCGGAACATTTGCTTGCCTTTGGTGCTACCCGCGCCAACAAGCAGGCTGTCTTCATATTCGACAACCGGGGGAGAAACCCTGTCATGACCATGAGAAAGGAAGGTATCCACAAGTTTACGTACTAGTGTTGCTTCCTGTTCAGCCTTTGGTGCAAGCTGATCACGAAACCCTTCTGGCAACAATGCCTGACGGGCATATGCACTTCCCGCCACTTTCTTTGAAGGCCCATTCATGGGGTTACTCCCTGATGTTTAAACGAACGCCATTAGAAATTAAGGCGTTTTGCCTGACGTACATGCGCAAGTGCAGCCAATTGGTCAAGCACTATATCCTTAAGTGGTTGGTCAACCGCAACTAATGCGACCGCCTCTTCGCCTTCAATACGGCGGCCAAGGGCAAATGTCGCCACGTTTACACCGTTATAACCAAGAAGTGACCCGAGGGCACCGATAAAGCCCGGCTTATCATCATTCACAATATAGAGCATGCTAGGTGCAAGTTCTGCCTCAAGGCGGACACCATCTACATCCACAAGGCGCGGTGAACCATTGGCAAAAAGTGTTCCAGCGACCGTACGTTCACCACGATCCGTTTCCACTGTCAGGCGTACAAGGGTGTGATAGTCGCCTTCCCTATCGTGTTTCACTTCAGTGATCTGGATATTACGTTCTTTGGCAATCACTGGCGCGTTCACCATATTCACACTGCTCATCAGCGGAGACAAAAGACCTTCAAGCATCACTGCACTCAGCGGGTTCGTATTCAATGTTGCTGCATGACCTTCATACTCAATAACCACACGCTTCAGGCCCGTTTCCGTAATCTGCCCGGCGAATGCACCAACCTGCTCAACAAGCGCCATATAAGGCTTCAATTTCGGAGCTTCTTCCGCGGTGATAGATGGCATATTAAGCGCATTTGTCACACCACCGGTTAATAGATACTCAGCCATTTGCTCGGCAACTTGCAGCGCAACATTCACCTGCGCTTCAGAGGTAGATGCACCAAGGTGTGGCGTACAAATAACCTTTTCATGGCCAAAAAGTGGGTTTTCTTTAGCAGGTTCCACTTCAAACACATCGAGCGCCGCACCAGCTACTTTACCAGCATCCAAAGCTTCAAGAAGGGCTGGCTCATCTACAAGACCGCCGCGAGCACAGTTTACAATGCGCACGCCGTCCTTCATCTTCTTGAAGGCGTCTTTACCCACAACACCCCGTGTCTGGTCAGTAAGCGGCGTGTGAAGACTGATAACATCCGCGCGCTCAAACAGTTCATCAAGTTCCACTTTTGTAATGCCTAGATCAGCTGCGCGCTCCACCGCCAGATAAGGGTCAAACGCAATAACCTTCATCTTCAGACCAAGAGCCCGATCCGCAACCACGGAACCAATGTTACCACAACCGATAAGGCCAAGTGTTTTGCCTGTAAGTTCCATTCCCATGAACTTAGACTTTTCCCACTTACCTTCATGAGTAGACGCATTTGCCTGCGGGATTTGGCGGCAAAGGGCCATCATCATACTGATTGCATGTTCTGCCGTGGTGATAGAGTTACCAAACGGCGTATTCATTACCACCACACCGTTGTTTGTCGCCTCGGGGACATCGATGTTATCCACACCAATACCAGCACGGCCAATAACCTTAAGGTTCTTTGCGGCCTTCAATACATTAGGCGTTACCTTAGTGGCGGAACGGATAGCTAAGCCATCGTAATCGCCGATAATTTCAATCAGCTCTTCTTTGCTCAGCCCCGGCTTGAAATCAACTTCAACACCGCGCTCTTTGAATGTTTGCTCTGCAAGTGGGCTCATTTTGTCAGAAATCAGTACCTTAGGCATGATCCAACCCTTTCATAAAATCTCAAATCTTTTGTTTGGGAAAGGCCGAGTGTCCCGACCTTGATCAGTCTAGGTGCCGATTATTCGGCAAATGAAGCTTTAACTTCTGCATAGGCCCAATCGAGCCACTCTGTAAGAATGGCAAGATCGGAAGCATCGACTGTAGCGCCCGCCCAGATACGCAGGCCCGGAGGTGCATCACGGTATGCGCCAATATCAAACGCCACACCTTCTTCATCCAGTAGAGCTGCGAGTTTCTTCGGCACTGCCGCTTGCGCCTCAGCATCCAAGCCTGCAAGCCAGGGGTCTTTCACCTTCAGGCAAACTGAGGTGTTGGAGATCGTTGTTGCATCTTCCGCAAGCAGCGCCGCCCAATCAGATGTTTCCACCCAATCCGAAATTGCTTTAAGATTCGCTTCAGAACGCGCAATCAATCCATTAAGACCGCCAAGAGCATCAGCCCATTCAAGCGCATCAATATAATCTTCCACACACAGCATGGATGGCGTGTTGATTGTGGCACCGGTGAAGATACCCTCAATCAGTTTTCCACCTTTCGTAAGGCGGAAAATTTTTGGCATAGGCCACGCTGGTGTATAGCTCTCAAGGCGTTCAACAGCACGCGGGGAGAGAATAAGCACACCGTGAGCACCTTCACCGCCCAGTACTTTCTGCCAGCTATATGTGGTTACATCCAATTTGTCCCACGGCAGATCCATAGCGAACGCTGCCGACGTGGCATCACAAATTGTCAGGCCTTCACGGTCATCCTTGATCCAGTCAGCATTCGGAACTTTCACGCCAGATGTTGTACCATTCCATGTGAACACGACATCGCGGTCAGTATCTACTGCGCCAAGATCAGGGAGTTTGCCGTAATCGGCTTCAAAAATTCTTACATCATCAAGCTTAAGCTGCTTGGAAACATCGGTTATCCAGCCCTTACCAAAGCTTTCCCACGCCAGCATATCAACACCGCGTGCACCAAGAAGCGACCATAATGCAGCTTCAACTGCACCAGTATCAGACGCAGGCATAATGCCGATGCGGTAATCATCTGGTACACCAAGGATTTCACGAGTTTTTTCTAAAGCATACGCGAGCCGGGCTTTACCGGGCTTAGAACGATGTGAACGCCCAAGAAGAGCGTTTTTAAGAACATCCTGTGTCCAACCAGGACGTTTAGCGCACGGACCAGAGCTAAACTCCGGGCGCACGGGTGCCTTTAGTGGCTTTGTCATGTCTCTAACCTTCCAGTTAGTTGCGCCTCGTTGGGGAGGCGTGTCCCAATACAAGTGCTGACCTCGCAGACAACTGCTTCCCAGTTGGGGGAAGTACCAAGGCCGGAGATATGTGAAATATTAGGAATAGTCAACTAAGTATTTTTGAAAGATTTAAGAAGTTTTCTTGCCACTCATCAAAACCGCTTTGGAAACAAAGGGATTCTATTTCTGCGCCGTATCACTGAACGGGCCAACAATAACGTAAATCAAATTAAAGGCTTCAAGATGCCACGTTCAGTGACTTTACCCGTAATAATCTCCACCGCTCTCGTAATCACCGCCTGTTCAGGCAAGAACGAACGGCCTGATAAACAGCAACACACCAGAAACATTGAAAGCCGGTATCAAGAATTTATACAGCGCTGGGATTTAGACACAGATGGTCTCGTCACCTGCAAAGATACTGTTAAGAAAAATAAAGCTCTATTTACACAGTTGGATTTGGATAAAAACCTGGTCGTCACCCGCCGGGAATTCGGTGAAATCATGTTTCATGATAAAAGCTACCGTTTCATCCCCTTTGAACAAATAGATAACAATGCTGACGGCGTAATCAGCGAAGCAGAATTTGCGAACACCCCAAATCATATCTTCACCCGTTTCGATAAAGACGGAAACTGCAATGTCTCAAAACAAGAGTTCGCCATTGCCGCTAAAGAAATCGCATCAGAGAGACGTCGCAGTAAGGGGCAAGGCAGAAGACCTGGAGGAAAAGGCGGTGGCCGCGGCAAGCCTCAAGGCACATTTTAACCACACTTAATCGTTAGAGCAGGATGATTGTAAATACTGTTGACACACCCGCAGGTTTCCTGCTCCATTCATGGAAGTGATTAATTATATGGTTGGCAACTGTGCATAAAAACAAGCTGTTCATTTCAATTTCTACCGCCTGCATTCTTCTTGGTGCTTGCAGCAAAAAGGATATTGATCCAATTACCCAAATCCCACCTGCACGGGCGGAACAGATTTACAACCGTGTTGTTCGCGAGTGGGATGAGAATAAAGACGGTAAAGCCAGCTGCGAAGATGTCGCTGTTCGCCGAAGAGCTTTGTTTAAAGTTGTAGATGCAGATAAAAGCGGTGATCTATGGCCTGGTGAATACCGTTTAGCCAAATTTGAAGATCGTTCTTTCCATTTCTTTGAGTTCCCTAAAGCGGATGTAGACGAATCCGGCCGTATCGAACTTGATGAATTTATCGCTATTCCACCAAGCCGTTTCCAAGGCTTTGATGCTGACAGTGATTGTCTGATTTCAAAGGAAGAAGCGCTACGCGCTGAAATCGCTGCCATCAGAAGTGGGGAAAGACGTCGTTCTGCTAAATCAGAAAAGAATAAGAAAAACGACGAAAAAGTAGAAGAACTGCTCCCTATTCCTGATTAGGAAGCAGCTATTTTACCTAGCCGTGGCCGTATTAGCGGCCACTTGGGCCATCCGGTGCACATCTTTTGCAAACTCTGCCCAGAATTCAGCGCCTAACTGATCAATTGAGCGTGTTTCCGCATTCATGAGCATCACATGGCCTACACCGTGCTTCTTGGAAAAACCCACAAGACTACGGAAACCAGCAACACCACCCGCGTGAAGAACAATTTCTTCACCACCAATCTGGTATATTCTCCAGCCATAACCATAATGCGCATCTTCAAGCACTGGCCGCCAAACGCGCTTGTTCATCTCGCGTTTGGTACGTATGCGCTTAGCTGTCACCATATTCAGAACTTCTTCACTAAGCACATCTGTGTTTGACCCCATATGTGCCCGAACCCATTTAGCCAAATCAGTGATACTTGCATTCACACCGGCCGCGGGTGCCACATTATAGTAATTCTCTTTCACCCGGCTTCGGTACCACCCTTTGCGTGTAAGCACATGTGGCTCCGCCCGGTTTGATGTTTTAAGGAAGCCTTGCAAGCCAAGAGAAGCAGTTTCCATATTGAGTGGCTTTAGGATACGTTCCTCAACAAGCGCTTCATATGGCTTACCTGTTCGCTTCTCAATCACTGGCTCGATGAAACTGAAAACAATATTCTGATAACCGTAACAGTTCCCAGGCTTACAAATAGGTTTCAGCCTTTTAAAGCGCGGAATAATTTTCTGAAGAGACCAACCATCCTCTAGCATGTTGTCATATGCATTAGGCGTAAGCCCTGTGCTGTGGCTCAGTAGGTGGTCAATCGTGAGCTTTTCCGCGTGCCCCGGTGTCTTGAGCTTGAAGTTAGGCACATACATGGAAACTTTATCGTCCCACGAAAGTTTGCCTTCCGCTACCAAAAGAGCTGTTAAATCTGCAGCAAAGGTTTTGGAAACAGATGCCAAACGGAAAACTGTATTGCTATCAACAGGATTTTGTGTGCCAAGACTGCGCCTGCCGTAACCTTTGGTTTTAACAATTTTGCCGTCTTTGATAATAGCATAGGCAGCCCCCGGTACTTTATGCTTCTTCACAGCAGCCCGGAATTTACTATCAAAATCAGTAATAGCATCAGCTGATACCGCCGATGTGGCAGCTCCCACCAATAGCGCTAAAGCCGAAATATGATTAACAATTTTCCCCACAAACTTTCTCATATACGTCGATCAACTACTCAAAAATCTAATAACAGCACGTGCGAACATATCCGGCTTTTCTGCATGAAGCCAATGTCCTGTATTTTCTATTGTGCGAACAGCGGCTTGTGGAAACAAGCCTAAAATTGCATCACGGTGTTCCGCCTGCACATATTCTGAATTGCCACCGCGCATAAACAGCACTGGCTTTTCAAACGGTCCGCCATGCATTGCTGCAGCAATGTTATGATACTCATCAACAATTGCTGGAAGGTTCACACGCCATGCCCATGTACCTTCTTCTGTTCTGCGCCAATTCGTAAGAAGGAATGAAAGAACCGCAGGCTCACTTTCATAAGCCATTAAAATTTCTTCAGCACCTTTGCGAGATTGAGGGCTCTGCTCAGCCACTTCCTGCATACCTTTGAGGATACTATCGTGATGCGCACCGTATTTTACCGGTGCAATATCACCCACAATCAGCTTCTTAACACGTTCAGGATAAGAAAGTGCCAGCTGCATAGCGGCTTTACCGCCCATTGAATGTCCCAGCACATAAGCTTCACTGATGCTTTCCTTGTCCATCACACGGATAACATCCTCAGCCATTTCAGAATAACTCATGCCACCATCGTGCGGGCTGCGGCCATGGTTGCGCATATCAACAGAGATCACCTGATACTGTTCTTCAAATAATCGCGCGATACCACCAAGATTATCCGCTGATCCAAACAAGCCGTGCAGTAACAATAATGGTTCGCCCTCGCCTCTTATTCTGTAGAAAAGATCCATACTCTAACTCCGTACATAAGCATGGCCCAAAGGCCCATGCCCGGCACCTAACTGAGGGGCCATTTTAATAGCATCATAAACAAAGGAATGTGCCGCGAAAAAGGCATCCTCTACGGCTTCACCTTTTGAAAGCTCCGCAGCCATAACACTTGCAAACGTACAGCCCGTACCGTGGGTATGACGTGTATCAATTTTTTCCGCTTCAGCTACATATTCGTCACCATCTGCGGTCACCAGTAAATCCGTCAGTTTATCAGCTTTAAGGTGCCCACCTTTCATACAAACTGATTGCGCGCCAAGTGCTATAATTTTTTCAGCAGCTTCACGCATATCGTCAACACCACTGATTTTCATATCCGTTAATACTTCCGCTTCGGGAATATTAGGGGTCACTACCGTCGCACGAGGTAGCAGCTCGGCCTTCATAGCTTCAACTGCTTCAGCCTTTAAAAGTTGGTCCCCGGATGTTGCCACCATCACTGGGTCCACCACCAATTGGCCATTATAGGATTCTTCAGCAAGAGAAACTGTCACCGCATTAATAAGCTCTGCATCATGAAGCATGCCTGTTTTCAGGCAATCTGCGCCAATGTCAGACAGTACAGATTTAATCTGCGCTTTTACGAAATCGGGATCGATGGGCAACACATCGGTTACACCGAGTGTATTTTGAACGGTTAGCGCGGTAATGGCTGATGCCGCATAAGCCCTCATCATGGTCACAGCTTTAATATCTGCCTGAATTCCAGCACCACCAGATGGGTCCGAACCCGCGATGATTAAAACTCGACCGTTTTGCGGCATTATACTGCGGCCTCAACTTCACGGCAGATACTGTCAACAACCTGTTCCACAAGTTGAGCATCATCACCCTCCGCCATCACACGTACAAGGGGTTCCGTGCCAGACTTACGGATAACAAGGCGTCCAGAACCGTTTAAACGCTCTTCTGCATCAGCGATACTTGCTTTCACATTATCGGCCTCTAGAGGATCACCGCCACTGTAGCGAACATTCTTTAAAAGCTGAGGCACTCGATCAAACTGTTTACAGGCTTTGGAAGCCTTGAGGCCAGACTGTTTGATCTCTGTCATCACCTGTAAGGCAGATACAAGCCCGTCACCCGTTGTGCAGAAATCACTAAGCACCACATGACCAGATTGTTCACCGCCAACATTGAAGCCAGATTTACGCATTTCTTCGACGACATACCTGTCACCAACTTTGGTACGCGCGAGCGTTAGACCTTCAGATTCCAGAAGGCGCTCAAGACCAAGGTTTGACATCACCGTAGCAACAAGCCCACGTCCTTTCAGAATACCGCGCTTGTGCCAGTTACGGGTGATAAGTGCCATAATCTGGTCACCATCAATGATCTCGCCATTTTCATCACAAAGGATCAAACGATCTGCATCACCGTCCAGAGCAATACCAAGATCAGCTCCTTCTGCGACAACCCGTTTACACATTTCTTCAGGATGCGTAGAGCCACACTTTTCATTGATATTAAAACCGTCTGGCGTAACGCCCATTGCAATAACTTCAGCGCCCAATTCCCATAGTACAGTTGGTGCTACCTTATAAGCAGCTCCATTTGCACAATCGACAACAACTTTAAGCCCTTCAAAACGAACACCTACAGGCACAGTTGCTTTGGCGAATTCAACGTAACGACCTCTGGCATCCTCTAATCGCTGTGCGCTTCCGAGCCGTTCCGCAGGCACCAATACATCATTGGTTTCGCCGTCAATAATGCTTTCAATTTCCAGCTCTTGTTCATCACACAGCTTGAAACCGTCAGGGCCAAAGAATTTAATACCATTATCATAATGGGGGTTATGGCTCGCTGAGATCATCACGCCTAGATCAGCCCGCAGAGACTTCACCAACATAGCAACGGCCGGGGTTGGCATTGGGCCAACCATAATCACATCCATACCTGCAGCTACAAAACCTGAGGCAAGCGCCGGTTCGAGCATATAACCGGAACGGCGGGTATCCTTACCAATTACCACCCGGTGAACATGGTCACCACGGCGGAAAACCCGACCCGCAGCCAAACCAATTTTCAGTGCCATATCAGGTGTTAATGCACCTTGATTGACTGTTCCTCGAATACCATCCGTACCAAAATATTTACGGCTCATTGAGTGCCCTCAAATCAATAAATTAAAATTTCAGAGTGATTCTAACAGCATCAATTCATTGCGTCTAGAATTGCTGCATCTTTGAAGGCCTGAACCATAGCCAGGGCCTGTTTTGTTTCAGCCACATCATGCACACGCACGATTTGAGCCCCTAATTCCGAGGCTTTCATTGCCGCTGCCAAAGAACCCGGCATACGCTTTGAAGCATCTTCCTCGCCAGAGATCGCACCAATAAAACTTTTGCGGGATGCACCGAAAAGAATGGGAAGACCAAGCGCGTGAAGGAGCGGTAAGCCATTAATCAAGGCTATATTATCCTGCACCATTCGCTTTCCAAAACCGATACCGGGGTCGAGGATCAAACGGCTACGATCTATCCCTGCATGCTCACAGATACGAACCCGTTCTTCCAGATAATCATACACATCAAGAAGTGTGTCAGCATATGTTGGATTATCCTGCATGGTCTTTGGATCACCCTGCGAATGCATCAGAATGATCGGTGCGCCTGATTTCGCAGCTACGCGAAGGCTTTCACCATCATAGGAGAGCGCCGTCACATCATTAATGATATGAGCGCCTGCATCGATAGCTTTTTCCATCACAAAAGAATGCCGCGTATCAATGGAAAGCAGAACACCATCAGCTTGCAGAGCTTCAATCACAGGCACCACACGATCAGCTTCCTCACCTTCCCAAACAGGATTAGCGCCCGGCCGTGTGCTTTCACCACCGATATCAATGATATCTGCGCCCTCTGCAATGAGCTTTCTCGCATGCCGAACTGCAGCGTCAGGATCGATGAACTTCCCACCATCAGAAAAACTATCTGGTGTTACATTGAGCACACCCATAATGCGAGGACGCGTGTAAGCCAGCGTTTTATCTGAGTTAGGGATTTGAAGTGGCGCGCGAGGCGTTTGATAATTACGTAATTGTTTAGTGACCTCGACTGCCACATATTCTGGCAACGCAGGCAGAGTATCTTTCAAATCACTATATGAAAGACGAATATCACAAAGCTTGCTCCCCTCTTCACGAGCAATGACACGAAAACCAGCGATCATCATACCAGTTCCCGCAAACGGGCAAGCGTTTTCATCCCCATAAACGAAACCAGCGGGTACGAGATAAACTCTCGCCCCGCCGGATAGATTTTTCAAAAGCTCAATGCTCACTGAAGCTTAGCCTTCAGGCTGAGGTTCGCCGTGGCTTGCGCCAGTTGTTGGAACACCTGTTGAAGCAGCCGGTGGCACAGTAGGTGTGTTGTCCGGTTTCTTCGGCGCCTGACGAATTTCTTCACCATTGATCAATGCTTTAAGTTCGTCACCAGTCAATGTTTCATATTCAAGAAGAGCTTCACCAATCAAGTTCAATTGATCCCGGTTTTCGGTCAAGATTTTCCTTGCCCGCTCATAGCCTTCATCCACGAAGCGTTTAATTTCTGAATCAATAAGCATGGCTGTCTCTTCAGAAATATTTTTCTGCTGCGAAACAGAATGACCAAGGAAAACTTCCTGTTCATTTGCCGCCAACTGGATTGGGCCAAGTTTATCAGACATACCCCACTGGGTAACCATTTTACGGGCGAGATCAGTAGCACTTTGAATATCACCAGAAGCGCCTGAAGAAACTTCGTCATACCCAAACACGATTTCTTCAGCAACACGTCCGCCCATAGCCATAGCCAAATGGTCATGCATTTTCTGGCGGCGGAAACTATATTCATCTCGCTCCGGCAAGCTCATAACCATACCAAGAGCACGCCCACGCGGAATAATTGTTGCCTTATGGATCGGGTCTAGGTGTGTACAGTGAAGCGATACCAAAGCATGCCCACCTTCGTGGTAAGCTGTCATGGTTTTTTCTTCTTCCGTCATCACCATAGAACGACGTTCAGCACCCATCATCACCTTGTCTTTTGCGTCTTCAAATTCCTGCATAGCAACAATTTTCTTACCGCGACGAGCGGCTAGAAGTGCAGCCTCGTTCACAAGGTTCATAAGATCAGCACCCGAGAAACCAGGTGTGCCGCGAGCAATTGTGTTCACATTCACATCTGGTGCAAGCGGCACCTTCTTGATGTGAACACCAAGGATTTTCTCACGGCCATCAATATCAGGGTTCGGTACAACAACCTGACGGTCAAAACGGCCCGGACGCAGAAGCGCAGGATCAAGCACATCAGGGCGGTTTGTTGCCGCTACGATGATAATACCTTCATTGGCTTCAAAACCATCCATTTCAACAAGAAGCTGGTTCAGTGTCTGCTCGCGCTCATCGTTACCACCGCCAAGGCCGGCACCACGATGGCGACCTACAGCATCAATCTCGTCGATAAAGATAATACATGGCGCATTTTTCTTCGCCTGTTCGAACATGTCACGTACACGGCTTGCACCAACACCTACGAACATTTCTACGAAATCAGAACCTGAGATCGTGAAAAATGGTACATTGGCTTCGCCAGCAATTGCACGCGCTAGAAGTGTCTTACCAGTACCCGGAGGGCCAACAAGAAGCGCACCCTTAGGGATTTTACCGCCAAGGCGCTGGAACTTCTGCGGATCTTTAAGGAAATCAACGATTTCTTCCAGCTCTTCCTGAGCTTCTTCAATACCAGCAACATCTTCAAAGGTTACGCGGCCTTGCTTTTCTGTAAGCAAGCGTGCACGGCTTTTACCAAAGCCCATGGCACCGCCACCGCCGCCTTTGCCCTGCATTTGGCGCATGAAGAAAATCCAGATACCAATGATCAGAAGGAAAGGAAGCACAGAGATAAGCATGCTTGTGAAGATGCTTTGCTCTTCCTTGATTTCTTTCACATCAACACTGTGTTCCTGAAGCGTATCATAAAGCTTCGGGTAGAAAACCGGCTTTACAGCTGTTTTCAGCTCACCACTAGCGCCTCTGAAGGAGATTGTTTGCCCGGTAATTTCTGCGCTTTTAACCTGGCCGTTCTCAACTTCAGTAAGGAACTGAGAAAAACTAACTTCCTGAGAGCGACCTGCGCCACCTTGGAAAGCCTGGAAAAGCACTATAAGACCAAGGATAATCGCGCCCCAGACCAGTGCATTTCTCGTCAAACCATTCACTTTACTGCCTTTCCTATGCTGTCATGCCTTCTTATAATTTTCCGGCATACTGCGAGCCTTCAGGCCCGACTTTAAGAATACTCTTACAAATAAGCTCAAAAGCCCACTCTACAAGGGCTTATATATACTAAACCGTCACTTTTTATCCAAAATATTTCGCTTCAACGAAATTCGAATATCCGCATTTTCCAAATCATCATAGCCCAACTCTGGAACCAGCCGCAAATTATCCCCCCGATAAACTGCAGGCCAGGCAAGCAAAGCCTGCCGCGGAACTGAAACTTGATCAAAGCCTAGATGGTTTTCCTTCAGAAAACGTAAACCCGCTTCACCCAGTTTTCCAATAGTTAGCCCCGCAATATCACCCTTCGCTGTAAAAGAAAACCTGTTATCCCAGTTTCCTTCAGGTAACAAAGGTTTGATCGTTTCAATCTGCCTTTGCTCTCGGCAGATGAGTATTTTGCCATCCTTCTGTGGCACAAACTGGGCACCAGAAAGCGTCGCACCTTTAAAGTCAGAAGAACCCAGTTCAATTTTCAGCCGGCAAAGTCTTTCGTATCTAGGGCCATATATCTGCCCACCAATGAACATGCAGACACGTGATAATCCGCGAAGTACAATTTCGTCAGGTGCTGTATCAAGTGCTTTCAAATCCAGGAAAGCAAACCCAAACCGTTCTGAAAGAACAGCTTTCAACCACTGGCCTTCATAAAATGATAAAGCGTCCTGCGCTTGCTGCATTCTATGAACAGTATCCACAAGTCGGTCTGTATTAAGGCCGTCAAGTGGCGGATTCTCAAGCATAGTACGCGCTTTCACGCGGCCATATTTTTCAGATTGATTGCTAGGGTCTTCGATCCATTCAATCTTTTGCTCGTTAAGATAGTCTACGAGTTCTGCCTTCGCATAGTTCAGTAAAGGCCGGATAAGTTTAACGCCGTTATCCAATTGTCTGGACGCTTTCATACCAGAAAGGCCGTATACTCCGCTCCCCCTCGCCAAACGCAGTAGAAAGGTTTCCGCTTGATCATCTTTGTGATGAGCGACCGCCAGAAATGGGTATCCATGCCTCTGGCACCATGTCTCCATAAGAGCATAGCGGGCTTCGCGAGCTTCCGCCTGTATGTTCCCCTCGGGCTTATCTCCTTCCCAAGTAAGGATTGTGTGCGCCACCCCTAGCCTCTCACATAAAGAAGCAACGTAACGCGCCTCATCTCGAGCTTCCTTACGCAAGCCGTGATCTACCGTCAGAACAGCAACATCAAAATGCCTGTAGCTTAAATAAAGGAGCGCAAGGCTATCCGCTCCCCCAGAAACGGCAATAGCCAGCTTGGCACCCTTTTCGATACCAAACTGGCTATAGTTTTCGATAATATTGCTCTGGTTTACCATACGTGAAAATACGGCCTTTAATTACAGCGCGCTCGCTCCGCTAATCTTGAGGCACGCGTTTTCAAACGCCCGGAGGCTTTATCTTCCACGCGGCGGAATTCCAGCAATGCATTACAGGCATCACTCGCACTATCCAGTTTGATAAGCACATCAGCCAGATCCACAAGCGCTTCGGCGCGTTTATTGTGGTTGGGATGTTCCTCAATCAAAGCAAGAAAATTCTGCGCAGCATTAGCGTTTTTACCCTGCTGCAAATAAATACGCCCAAGCCAGAACTTAGCATTCCCAACAAGCGGGTTACCTGCATTCACTTCCATGAACTTCTCCATAGCGATCTGGCCACTATCAAGGTCATTCTTCCGGATAAAGTTGAAAGCATAATCATATTGGGCCGCAGCATCGCCATCAGGAAGTTCAATAACAACAGCAGGCTCTGTTACCGCCGCCACTTCCGGTGTGGCACCAGCAGGAGCTTCTTCCGTCGAGGCGGATGGTAAAGCATTTGATGCACCCACAGGCTGCTGTACTGCTGCTTTAGCAATATCAGCACGTTGCAAGGCCATTTCCTGCTGAACAAGTTCCAGCGTTTGAGAAAGCTGGCGCTGTCTATACTCAAATTCTTCCATACGGCCAGTGAGACGGCGGATTTGCTCTTCCAGTGTGCCCATTCTCGCAGAAATATCTGCAATCACGCGGTTACCACCAGCCTGAGTTGGAGCAACACCATCTGGTGTTTCACCCAGACGAACCTGAAGTGCGCGAATTTTACGCTCAAGCACTTCAATGCGAGCACTGTTAACACTGTTAGACTGCGCCTGCACTTCCACCGAACCAAAAATGCTAGTCACACCAATTATACAAGAAAGGGCAAAGGCTTTAACTGTCATTTAAACTCTCCTCAGCGCCATCATACAAAGAATTACGTTTATAAAAAGACAGCCCCGCCCCGGAAATCCGGGTACGGGGCTCTAATTCATTACGCCGTCAATTAAATCTTAGCGAAACTTAACTTCACCACGACGGTTTTTCGCGAAATCACCCGGCACTACAGGGCGTTCTTTACCGTAGCTGATTGTGTCCATACGTGTTGCAGGTACACCGAGTGCAACAAGGTAGTTCTTAACCGCTGTTGCACGGCGATCACCAAGAGCAAGGTTATATTCACGTGTACCGCGCTCATCACAGTGACCTTCAATGCGAATACGAACACTGCGGTTACGGTTCAGCCACTCAGCCTGTTTTGCCAGAATACCGCGCGCTGTGGAAGAAAGCTCAGAACTATCATACGCAAAAAGAACACGATCCGCGCCAGAGAATTCTTCAAACGCGTCAAACGTACCAGCACTCAAAAGCTGTTCAGCTGTTAATTCAGCGGTGTTCACTGTATCTGGACGACCACCATCATTATTTGTTGTATCTGTTACAACAGGTTCTTGTTCCGGAGCAGGTGAAGTTTCAACAAACTCTTGGTCTTTGGAACAAGCTGCAAGAACTAGAGCTGCAGCGGAAATAAGTGCGATATTCTTGCCCAGGCGTAAGGACATAATTGTTGCTCCCTCCAATGGATCGGGTTCCCCCATGGAATAAATACTAAAAGCTACCCCTCACCCGTGAAATTCAAGGAGTAAAGCTCATTTGAAGGCACTATAGAACGCGTTTTCTAAGTTATCAAGCGGGGAAAAGTTGGCAAATGCTTGTTTATTCGTGAATTTTCCGTGAAATGGATTTTAGTTTATTTTATCAGCGCCGATAAAAATACACTCCCAAGCGTAATCAAGGCAAACAAGCCGATAACAGCGGCAGAGACGTGATTGATAACTTCCAGAAGCTTGTCATTTATTTTTTCCCGGAATTTACGGGCTAAAATAACAAGTGTCGCCCACCATATTGCAGCTCCGGAAAATACTCCCACAGTTAACATAATAGCGTTCATGTTAAGCCACCAATGCGCCCCAGTTCCAAGACTACCAAGCCCGGCAAGAGTATAAAGCCCAACGAAACCAAGGAAAACACCCGGGTTTGTAAGTGTCAAAACAAGTGAACCAAACATACCTCGCTTAACCCCACCTTGCTTTGGTGTTCGGTCAATATGAGGATGGGAATTCCAGATGCGGTAAGCGAATATCAACATAATAATGCCACCCACAATCTTGAGCGGCATTTCATATTCTTCGATCATATCGAAAATTGCATTGAGCCCAAAAGCAGCGAGAGCGGCATAAAATGCATCACCAAAAGCACCACCAAGCCCAATCAGAAAACCATCTGCCGCTTTTCCAAAAAGCGCCCGGCGCAGCACAATAATATTAATAGGACCAACAGGCGCAGAAAGTGCAATACCGAACCCAATTCCCCACAATAGATATCCGATAGGCTCCATCATAAATGCTTACGCGCTTTCAATTCTTTCCTGGAAACGAATCGATTGCTTCCCTGCAACATCAACTAACCCATTTTCAAACGGCACTTTTACCATCAACAATAGGGCTAACCGATGCTGATAACACAAATAATATTATTCGTAACTGCCATCAACAAAACCAGCAAACCGCCACGCCAAAGTTTCACCAGCGTGGAAAGGAATAATCTCCGTACCATCAGCTTCTATAGCTGTAACCGCAATATTATCCGATCTTTCAAGAACAATTTTACGTTCATTCACTGGAAGCCCATAAAATTTCGGACCATTCAAAGAAGAAAAAGCTTCCAATTTATCTAAAGCGCCCTCTTCTTCAAAAGTTTTTGCATAACTTTCCATGGCATAAGGTGCGTTAAATACACCAGCACAACCGCATGAAGTTTCCTTACTTGCCACCACATGCGGCGCAGAATCTGTACCAAGGAAAAACTTAGCAGAACCGGATGTAGCTGCACGCCTAAGTGCCAGTCTATGCTTTTCCCTCTTTATAATTGGAAGGCAATAAAAATGAGGTTTTATACCACCGACCAACATTGCATTGCGGTTATATTCAAGGTGCTGCGGTGTAATGGTTGCGGCAACATTCACACCCGCGCTTTCAACAAATTCAGCCGCTTCTTGAGTTGTAATATGCTCAAATACGACCTTAAGCGCCGGAAAATCTGCAATCACATGCACCATTGTACGCTCAATGAACACTGCTTCGCGGTCAAACACATCAATGTCGTGATCAGTTACCTCGCCGTGAACTAATAACGGCATACCAATGCGCTGCATCACTTCAAGTACAGGGTATATGTTTTTAATATCCGTAACACCGTGTGCCGAATTTGTTGTGGCGTTGGCTGGGTATAATTTACAAGCCGTAAAAACACCCTTTGCAAAACCATTTTCCACTTCAGCGGCTTTAATAGAATCTGTTAAATAACATGTCATCAAAGGTGTGAAATCCACGCCTTCTGGTGTTGCAGCGATAATCCGGTTTCGGTAATCTTCTGCTGCGCTTACTGTACTTACCGGAGGTGATAAGTTTGGCATAACAATCGCCCGGGCAAATTGCCGTGCCGTATATGGCACTACAGCCTGCAGCATTGCATCATCACGCAAGTGCACATGCCAATCATCCGGCTGGCGCATCACCAACCGGTCCAGAGAATTACTATTATTAGTTTGGGCGGTACCAGGCTGTGACAAATTCATGATTATAACTTCGCTAAAATAACAGAATGCTCATGAAGATTGTTGTAACCAGATTGCCCTTCATTTACAACTTGAAACCTATAGTTAAATAGCCATTTATCATGCAAACAATAAGAAGCTGTACAGGCTTAACCAACCCTAGTCTCATTTATGAATAATATACATTCAGATACCGCCTAAACAGGAAGCACCAACCATGACTACAGAAATACTTGAGCTTAAGAACCGTGCTGTTATTCGCATTTCAGGTCCTGACGCGAAAGAGTTTTTAAATGGGTTGGTGACGAACGATGTAGCTCAAGTAAGCGATACACAGGCAGTTTATGCAGCGCTTTTAACGCCGCAAGGCAAGTTTTTTTACGATATGCTCATTACACAAGACAGCGAAGGGCTTTTGCTTGATATTGAAGCCAAAACCAAAGCTGATCTGTTACGCCGTTTAATGATGTACAAGCTTAGGGCGCAAGTGGAAATAACAGAAACAGACCTGAAGGTATGGGCTCTATTCGGCGGTGAAGCTGATAAGGGTACTTCTTTTCAAGATCCACGACATAAAGCCTTACATAAGCGCGTTCTGGCAAACACAAACCCTGCGGCAGACGCAAATGATCTACCGTATTTAAAATATGAAGAACGTCGTATCCGCCACGGTATCCCTGATGGCAGCCGTGACATCCTCACAGAGAAATACTTTTGGCTCGAAACAAATGCTGAAGCGCTGAACGGTGTATCTTTCAGCAAAGGCTGTTATGTGGGGCAGGAACTGACCGCGCGGATGAAGCACCGTACAACACTGAAGAAAATGATTGTCCCTGTGGAATTGACAAGTGGCACGTTTGAAACAGGCGATGCAATTACAACAGCTGATGGCAGTAAAGCTGGTGAGATCAGAACGCATTCTGGTGATTATGCTCTCGCCTACCTGAAACTTGAGCACCGGGAAGCAGAGTTAAAAACTGAAGGAGCTACTTTCAAAGCTCTCTAAATTGGGGCAATGACAACAATTATCTTGTTGAGCAGGCCATCATCATCCTGAAAGCCAAAAACACCGCGATACACTTCCTTAAACTGCTTATCGGCAATTGGGAGTGTATTTTGCGAAAAGAGTGGCCCTTCCCCTCTTTCAATAATACGGAATTCTTCAAGGCGCTGTTCGGTAGCTTCAGGTGGCAGATCATCCCCTAGAAACTTACCTTCATACTTCACACCGAAAAGCATCTCGCACCCGGAGCCACTAATTTCATAAAAAAACCGCCCATCTGGCTGCTTTTCAAGCATCAAAACCCACGGCAACACCTCAGCAATACTCATAGGTGAGAAATCAGCCCATTTCACAAGCCTACCTGACGCAAGCTTGCTTTCCCAGAAGGCCCGAAAAAGGCTAACAGGGTGCTCACTTGGAATTTCTTCCGGTGGGATATGTTTAAAATAAGGAACCATGTGCCTCTCAATATACGTTAGCAGGCAGTCTTAATTGAGAAAAGTTGACAGAGTTTTAAATGCGGCTTTACGCCACACGTATATCTTGAGGGGCGACTACCGCTACAATGCGGGAAACGGGATTATCTTCACCAGAAAAACCAAAAAGACCACGGTAAACAGTTTTATGCGCTTTTTCTGCGTATGGTAGCGATGCCTGGCTCAACTTAGGCGCACCACCTGCCTCAACTTCCTGAAATTCACGAGTTACCCGTTCAAAAAAATCGTCTGGGAGTGTATTAGTACCCAATAACTCACCCTGCAAATCAAGTCCAAAAAGCTGCTCAACACTCGTACCCGCAAACTTATAGCGATACCGCTGGCCGAATTCTTTCTCAAACACCATCATCCACGGAACAATTCCGGGGTGGTTGTTTGCCTTAAAAGTCGTCCATAAGGGAAAACCCTCGTCAGCTTTCAAACCAGTCCACAACTGGTGAAATTTGCCGACAGGATGAGACGCGGGGATTTGGTCTATTGTTAGATACTCTATCCTGGTCAAGGTCTTTACGCCCATGTTTATTGTTGGCGCGTACCATAAGGATATATGACCATTTTTGTAAACAAAAAGCCCCACCGAAGTGAGGCTTTTCAATCATTGCGATAAGGTTTTAACCTTTAAGAGCAGCTTGCGCTGCAGCAAGGCGCGCAATCGGCACCCGGAACGGTGAGCAGGATACATAATCAAGCCCTACACCGTGGCAGAATTCCACTGATGCAGGATCGCCGCCATGCTCACCACAAATACCAAGCTTGAGATTTTCTTTGGTTGAACGCCCACGCTCAGCACCAAGTTTCACAAGTTCGCCAACACCGTCCTGATCGATAGACACAAACGGGTCCTGTGCGAAGATATCTTTCTTCACATATTCATCAAGGAAACGGCCTGCATCATCACGGCTGATACCAATAGCTGTCTGCGTAAGGTCATTTGTACCGAAGGAGAAGAAATCAGCAGAGCTTGCAATCTTCGCCGCCTGAAGTGCCGCGCGCGGCAGCTCAATCATTGTACCAACGAGATAATCAACTGATTTACCTTTTTCAGCGAACACTTCACCAGCCACTGCCTCAACACGCTCACGCAGCATTGCCAGTTCTTTCTCCGTCGCCACAAGCGGGATCATAATCTCTGGCACAACAGTTTCACCTGTATCGCCTTCAACTTCGATCGCAGCTTCGAAAATAGCCCGTGCCTGCATCTCGTAAATCTCAGGATATGTGATACCAAGACGACAACCACGGTGGCCCAGCATTGGGTTAAACTCATGCAGGTCAGACGCACGACGCTTAAGCACAGCTGCATCCACCCCCATTGCGTCAGCCACATCCGCAAACTCGTTTTCTTCACGCGGCATGAATTCGTGCAGTGGCGGATCAAGCAAGCGAATTGTTACTGGCAGACCGTGCATAATCTTAAAGATTTCAACGAAATCACCACGCTGCATCGGCAGCAGCTTCGCGAGCGCTTCCTTACGGCCGCGCAGGTCTTCCGCAAGGATCATCTGGCGAACGGCAACAATACGCTCCCCTTCAAAGAACATATGTTCCGTGCGGCAAAGGCCAATGCCTTCTGCACCAAACTCACGCGCCGTGGAGGTATCATTTGGTGTATCAGCGTTTGTACGAACCTTAAGCGTACGGTGTGCATCTGCCCACGTCATCAGTTTTGCAAAATCACCAGAAAGTTCAGGCTGAAGAGTTTTCACTTCACCCACCATCACTTCACCAGAACCACCATCAATCGTGATAATATCGCCAGCTTTAATCTCACGGCCCATGCAGGTCATCACACCGGCTTTGCCATCAATACGGAGCTGACCAGCACCAGATACACAAGCCCGGCCCATACCCCGCGCAACCACAGCTGCGTGGCTTGTCATGCCGCCCCGTGCAGTAAGGATACCACGCGCTGCATGCATACCGTGGATATCTTCCGGTGATGTTTCAACCCGGCAAAGGATCACATCCTCACCGTTCTTGGCCATTGCCTCTGCTTCATCACTATCGAACACCACTTTACCAGATGCTGCACCCGGGGATGCAGGCAGGCCACGTGTGTAAATATCGCGCGGTGCATCTGGGTCAAGCGTTGGGTGTAGAAGCTGATCAAGAGATGCTGGCTCAACCCGCATCACCGCTGTTTTTTCGTCAATCAGGCCTTCTTCAACCATTTCGACAGCAATCTTCAGCGCAGCCTTCGCTGTGCGCTTACCACTGCGAGTTTGAAGCATCCAAAGTTTGCCGCGCTGCACTGTGAACTCAATGTCCTGCATATCGCGGTAATGCTTCTCAAGTTTTTCGAACACATCAGCAAGCTGACCGTATACCTCTGGCATACTCTCTTCCATGGAAGGCTTGTCATTACCTGCATCGACACGTGCTTTTTTCGTAAGGTTCTGCGGTGTACGGATACCCGCCACAACATCTTCGCCCTGCGCGTTAATCAGATACTCACCGTAATATTCGTTTGTGCCGTCTGATGGATCACGGGTGAAGGCAACACCTGTTGCAGATGTTTCGCCCATATTACCAAACACCATCGCCTGCACGTTTACGGCTGTACCCCATTCTTCAGGGATATTATTGAGCTTGCGGTAAACCTTCGCACGTTCAATGCGCCAGCTACCGAATACTGCATTAATAGCGCCCCAAAGCTGCTCTTTCACATCCTGTGGGAATGGTTTGCCAAGCTCTTCTTCTGTTTTTGCCTTAAACGCAGCCGCCAGTTCTTTCCAGTCGTCTGCATCTAGATCCGTATCCAGATCAACGCCTTTTTCTTCCTTGTGGATATCAATCAATTCTTCAAAGTGATAGTGATCAACACCAAGAACTACATCAGAATACATCTGGATAAAGCGGCGGTAGCTGTCCCATGCGAAACGTGGGTTTTCACTGTTGGCAGCCAAGCCTTGCACTGTTTCGTCATTCAGGCCGAGGTTAAGAACCGTATCCATCATACCCGGCATGGAAACCCGTGCGCCAGAACGAACAGAAACAAGAAGCGGATTTGAAGCATCGCCAAATTTGGCGCCTACGCTAGCTTCAATTTGTGCAATCGCGGCATCTAGCTCACCTTCAAGCTCTGCCGGATAGCTATGACCATTATCATAATAATATGTGCAGACTTCAGTTGTGATGGTAAGGCCAGGAGGAACCGGCAAGCCGAGAGAGGCCATCTCAGCAAGGTTAGCACCTTTTCCGCCTAGTAGATTTTTCATGTCGGCACGGCCTTCCGCCGCACCATCACCGAAGCTATAAACCCATTTGGTCATTTAAAGCAGTCCTTAGTCGCGTATCCCATTATCCCTTTGGAATACGCCTATAGTACTTTAGGGCCTGCTTATTATTGTGTTCAGACCCCGGTTTAAAACATATCGCAGAGCCTGAACTCTGCGACCTAGCCTTCAATCAGGCCAAAATCAGCAACAGTATTTACTGCTGCACGAATTTCAGTAAGGAGCGAGAGGCGATTAGCCCGCACATCCGCATCATCCGCATTAACAATTACCTTATCGAAGAAAGCATCGATCGGCGCTCTAAGTGTAGATAGAGCACTCATGGCTTTTTCAAAGTCTTCAGCTTCCAGTGCTTCTGAGGCACCCGCTTTCGCACTTACAAGCGCTTCACCCAGCGCTTTCTCTTCGGTCAGTTCAAACTTGGAAGCATCAACGCTCGCATCGAAGGCCTTGCCCTCTTTCTTCTCTTCCGCTTTCAGGATATTTGCCGCACGCTTATAACCCGCAAGCAGGTTTGTACCGTCATCGGTTGCAAGGAATGTTGAGAGCGCTACAACACAAGTCAATATTCTCACCATATCGACGTCTTTTTCTCCATCTTCGGATCGAGAAAATACTGAAGATATTAAATCGTGGCGCACACCTTTTTCTCGCTGCGCAACTTTTAACCGATCTCCAAAAAATCTAAGCAATTGCTGCAAAGCATCAGCTTGATATTCAATATCAGCCTCTAGTCCATCAATCGCAATTGACAAATCTTCCAGATTTCTACTTGAAGAAACCTTTACTTCTAGTTGAGCATTCTTACGAATAGTTTCCCTAACTAGAATAAGGGCCTCATAAATTGGCTTATCAAGAGACACTCTAAGGTTATTCTCAACAATAAGACGGATAGTACCCAATGCGGCTCTTCGAAGTGCAAATGGGTCTTTAGAGCCTGTAGGTTTTTGATTAATGAAAAAGAAACCAGCTAAAGTATCGAGCTTTTCCGCAAGCGCTACTGCGATTGAAACTGGTGCTGACGGGCATGCGTCAGACGGACCAGCCGGCGCGTAATGATCGCGAATAGCATCTGCCACCGCATCCGTTTCGCCTTGCTTCTGCGCATAATAGCGGCCCATAGCCCCCTGCACTTCAGGAAACTCATAAACCATGTTTGAAACAAGGTCTGCTTTCGCAAGCTCTGCCGCGCGTTCTGCTTCATCCGCGTCACAGCCCGGAATAAATTCAGCCAAATGGCGCGCGAGCTTCTTCATGCGCTCAACACGGTCTGAAACCATACCAAGGTCTTTATGGAATACGATCTCTTTAAGGGCTGGCAGGTTATCATCCAGCTTGCGCTTCAAATCCTGATCCCAGAAGAATTTCGCATCCGCGAGACGCGCACTTACTACACGCTGGTTACCGTTCGTTACCGCAGAGCCGTCATCAGAAGGCTCTAAGTTCGCAGTGAAGATAAACTTGTTCGCAAGTTTGCCAGTGGCAGGGTCACGGGTCACGAAATATTTCTGATCCTTCCGCATGGTCAGGATCAACACTTCTTCCGGCACTTCAAGGAAAGCAGGGTCAAATGCACCAATCATCGGTACAGGCCATTCAACAAGGCCAGCTACTTCAGTGAGCAAACCACGATCTTCAACAAGTTCAAGCCCGGCGGCCTGCGCAAGCGTTTGCGCTGTATCATAAATCAGTGTCTCGCGGCGTGTGGCATCAAGCACAACTTTATGCTCAAGAAGCTTGGCTTTATAATCCGCGAAATCTGTAACCGTGAATTCATCAGGTGCCATAAAGCGGTGACCGCGCGTGGTGTTACCAGCCCGGTAACCTTCAACTTCCAGTTCAACAGTTTCACCGCCAAGCACACAAAGGATGCTGTGAAGCGGGCGAACCCACTTAAGCGATCCACTGCCCCAGCGCTGAGACTTTGGCCACGGGAAATTACGCACGGCATTTTCAACTGCTTCTGCGATTACTTCCGTTGCAGCACGGCCCGGCTTTTCAATTTTCGCGAAGAAGAAAGTGCCTTTCTTTTCCTCGCGCTCTTCAAGTTGATCACGGGTTACACCAGCACCGCGCATGAAACCTTCAAGCGCTTTCTCTGGCGCATCCACACGTGGGCCGCGGCGTTCTTCGCTGATATCCGGTGTTGCAGCAGGCAGGTTTGTTACATTAAGCGCAAGACGGCGCGGTGTTGAATAAGCGTCGGCCGCATCAAAGGTCAGGCCCGCTTCTTTAAGCGTGCCTGTTACCATTTTTTTCAGATCATCAGCCGCTTTACCCTGCATACGCGCAGGAATTTCTTCTGAAAATAGTTCGATTAGAAGATCAGCCATGATTATAGCTCCCACCCGTTTTTCTTGATCCATGCTTCACAGCAGCCCTTCGCGAGATCACGCACGCGGCCGATATAGGCCTGACGTTCCGTTACCGAGATCACCCCGCGGGCATCAAGAAGGTTGAAAGTATGGCTTGATTTAATGCACTGCTCATAAGCTGGCAGCGGCAATTCTGCTTCAATCAACTTCGCGCATTCATCCTGTGCGCGCTTAAACTCTTCAAACAGTTTTTCAGTGTTGGCGTGTTCAAAGTTGTAGGCGGATTGCTCACGCTCATTTTCCTGGTACACGTCGCCGTATGTTACGCCAGCGCCGTTGAAATCAAGATCATAAACATTATCCACGCCCTGCACGAACATGGCCAGACGTTCAAGTCCGTAGGTTAGCTCACCAGAAACCGGCTTACATTCGAAACCACCAACTTGCTGGAAATATGTGTATTGGCTTACTTCCATGCCGTCACACCATACTTCCCAGCCGAGGCCCCACGCACCAAGGGTTGGGCTTTCCCAATCATCTTCCACAAAACGGATATCATGCAGCTTGGCATCAATCCCGATAGCTTTGAGGCTACCGAGATAAAGCTCCTGCATATTTTCAGGGGACGGCTTAAGGATTACCTGAAACTGGTAATAATGCTGCAAGCGCATTGGGTTTTCACCGTAGCGACCATCTGTTGGGCGGCGACAAGGCTGCACATAGGCAGCTTTCCAGCCCTCAGGGCCCAGTGCGCGCAGCGTGGTTGCAGGGTGGAATGTACCCGCGCCCATTTCCAGATCATATGGCTGAAGGATAACACAGCCCTGCTTCGCCCAATAATCTTGGAGCGTCAGGATCATTTGCTGGAAAGGCATGCCGCCTTTATTCTGGGATTTATCTGTCATTTTGGTCGCTTTAAAAAACCGAATCTTTACGTAAAATATTGCGGTGCAAACTAGCCGCAGGCTAAGGGGTGGTCAAGGTTGGAAACCAAGGTTTTTTGGTTTCATTTGTTACCGCCTGATCTCACCTCCGAACAAGGGCACATTTCCGGGCACACTTTTGGGCACAGGAAACGTGCAAAAACCTATTGAGTCACAACAATGGGCGCACCTTTGGTCACAACGAATGTGTGCTCAAACTGCGCTCCGAAACCGCCCTCTGCAAGACGAAGGGTCCAACCATCCGCATCCTCCACATAGTGGCGGCTTTCTGTAGTCAGGAACGGTTCAATCGTGATCACCTGCCCTTCAACAAGCTTCTCTTTATCCCTTGGGTAATAAAGGTTTGGCACCGTTGGCTCTTCGTGAATCCAGCCGCCCACACCGTGACCGTTAAGTCCTTCAATTATCTTATAATTATGCTTATAGGCTTCTTTCTGAACCGCCTTACCAACTACATTTACAGGCTGCCCGGCACGCGCGGCAAACATCGCCTTCCGCTGTGCATCTTTGGTAACGTCCAGAAGCTTTTGAAGGTCCGGCGAGATTTTACCAATGGCAAAACTCTCACCAGTATCCGCGAAAACACCATCTTTTTCTGCGGAAACATCAATGTTCACTAGCTGCCCTTCAACAAGCGGTTGATCTCCCGGAATACCGTGCGCCACCGCATCATGAACAGAAATACATGTCTGCCCCGGAAATTTATACGCAAGGATCGGCGCTGAACGCGCACCCCGTTCGGCGAACATTTTCTCTGCGATTGCATCAAGCTCCAAGGGCGTAATACCAGGGCGCACAGCTTCCCCCATCGCCATTCTTACATCTCTGCAGATCGCGCCAATCTCTTTTAACTTTTCGAGCGCTTCCGGCCCATCGATGATCATAAAACTATCTCAATCAAATACTTACAGTTCACCACGTTCGCGAATACGCTCATGGTGCTGGATAACTTCCCTGATAATGAAGTTCAAAAACTTCTCGCTAAACTCTGGGTCAAGGTTCGCTGATTTCGCCAAATCACGCAGACGCTCCACTTGCAGCTTTTCCCGGCTTGGGTCGGCTGGCGGCAGGTCATGCTCACGCTTATAAAACCCAACAGCCTTCGTAATCTTGAAGCGTTCAGCCAGCATAAACACAAGAGATGCATCAATATTATCGATGCTTTCTCTATATTCCCGCAGTTGCTGTTTTTGCTCTTCAGTTATTTCTTTTTTTGCTTCACCTGACACAGGCTTCCTCCAAAATACTCGTTACAGCCCGAACCTATTCCAGAACATGCGCTCTTCAATCGCCGAAAGCATCCCCTTCGGCATATCGTGAAGCACCCCCAAATCTGTATCATCACCACCGCCAAGGCCTAAAAGAGACCCAAGGCGTGGCTTTCTATCACTCAATACGCGCAATTTTACTTCTTTCCCAAATCGGGAATGAAGAACCGACCGAACATCGCCAATGCCGTCAATCAGCCCAAGTTTGACAGCTTCAGCGCCAGTGAATACATCACCAGAAAACAGTTTACCGCGTAATCCCTTAAGGCGTTTACCGCGCCTATCACGAACAAGCTTTTTAAACTGCTCATGAATTTCATGCTGAATTTCTTTCAGGCGCGTGACGTCTTCTTCTTTTTCCTCCTGAAACGCATCAAGCATAGCTTTGCTTTCGCCAGAGGTATGCAGCCTGCGCTCCACCCCCAGCTTTTTCATAGCCTCTGTGAAACCAAACCCGCTAGAAATCACACCAATACTGCCGACAATAGAACTTTCATTAGCGTATATCTCATCCCCTGCCAGCGCGATCATATAACCACCGGAAGCCGCTACATCTTCAGCAAAAGCCAGTACAGGAACATGCTTTTCATCTGCCAAGTCGCGGATACGTTTATTGATAAGAGAAGACTGAACAGGGGAACCGCCCGGCGAATTAATAAGAAGCGCAACCGCTGAAACGCCGTTGATAGCGAAGGCCTGTTCAATCTGCCTTGCGGCAGAGGCCATACTAATGCCTTGCTTGAAACGACCACCGGGACCGATAACGCCGTACAACCTTAAAACAGCCACAACCGGTGGCGGATCGCCAAAGATCGCACGACGTAGTGAATATAGAATTTTACCTAGCTTTTTGAGCATTAACGGCGCCTTAAAAGAAAATTCCCCACTTGCTTACCTGTTTTCAGGCGTTCACGCAAAATCTTTCAACTCAAGCTGCTTTCCATCCCATAAAACGGCTTTGGCCTCTGGTGTATAGCGTTCAACCTCACCATGGAGCGGAATACCTGGCAAAATTGTTGCTGCACCACGCACCCCTTTGCGCCCCTGAATGATAACGCGCTTAGCATGCACCCCAACGCGCGGCCAAAGTGGCATAATTTTCAATTCACCAACTCTACGGTGGAGATGTGCGATAATCTCATCAACCCTATCGGCACGGTAAACAATAGAAATTGTGCCTTTTACCTTAGCCTTATAAACACAGAAACGCATCCAGTCCTTAAGCGTGGTGCCTAAATCCATGTGCGCGAGCCCTTTATTTTCAGAAGGCGGCCTGATGCCGTGCCCTTCAGCAAGGTACGGCGGGTTGACCATTACATGGTCATACTGCCCTTCTTCATCACTTAGGTCGGTAATACATGCTTTGTGAATTTGTACGTTTTCCTCCAATCCATTGAAGGCAACGTTACGGCGCGCGTATGAAATCATTTCATCCTCGCGTTCAACACCGTTCACATAAACGCCAGACACACGACGCGCCAAACAAATAGCAGCACCGCCTGTACCCACTCCACCCTCAAGAATACGTTGTCCAGCTTTGGCTGGCACAGATGCTGCGAGCATCACAGTATCCATGGAAATCCTGTATCCAGATGCAGGCTGAATAAGACGGACATTACCGCCGAGGAAATCATCTATTGTTTCCCCTTCTTCAGGCATGGTCTCGGCAAATTGTTTAGCGACGATATCTGACAGTTTTTCCACAAATTTTCCGCGAAATTTGAAACTTTGTATTTATTCAATAAATTGTATTCAACTTTATCATAGGGTCAATCAAGGTAGTAACCTTTCTTTTACCGCGACAACCTTGCGTTAATGGTGAAGCGGCTATATGTTCGCCGCAACAAAAATCTATCGAAGTATAGGCATAACGGTATCATCATGGCTAGTAACAACGTTGTATCTCTGGAAGATCATCAAAATGCGGACAAAACAATAACCGCAATCGAGAAAATGCAAAGCCTTGTGGCTGATCAGATGCAGCTCGTGAATGATACCATCCTTAAACGGATGGACAGTCCTGTCGCCCTCATCCCTGAACTTGCAGGTCACTTGATTAATTCTGGCGGCAAGCGCTTAAGACCTATGCTTACACTTGCCTCTTCAAAACTGCTTGCCTACGAAGGCAAAAAACAGATTGGTCTTGCTACGGCTGTTGAATTTATTCACACAGCGACACTGCTTCACGATGATGTTGTAGACGAAAGCAAACTACGCCGAGGTAAAAAACCAGCCAATCTTATTTGGGGCAACCAAGCAACTGTTCTTGTTGGTGACTTCCTGTTCAGCCGCGCGTTTGAATTGATGGTTGAAAGCGATAGCTTGCGAGTTCTTCAAATTCTGTCCAATACCTCTGCTGTTATTACTGAGGGTGAAGTACTGCAATTGACTGTTGCGAATGACCTTTCAACAACGGAAGAGACATACCTTCAGGTTATCACCGCTAAAACAGCTGTGCTCTTTGCTGCTGCCTGCGAGGTTGCCGGAGTTATCTCTGAAGAACATGGTGAAGAGGCTGAAAAGGCACTTGAAGCATACGGAAAGTACCTAGGCATTGCCTTCCAACTCGTAGATGATGCACTTGATTACAACGCCAAACGCGCAACGCTTGGCAAGGAAATTGGTGACGATTTCCGTGAGGGCAAGATTACATTGCCTGTTATTCTTGCATATCGTCGTGGTTCGGATGAAGAACGTGAATTCTGGAAGCGCACCATTCAAAAGCTGAAACAAGAAGATGGTGATCTAGAGCATGCCCTAGAACTTCTAACACAGCACGGTACTATCAACGATACTATTGAGAGAGCCCGCCATTATGGCGCTATGGCAAAGGATGCACTTGCAATTTTCAAAGACAGTGAAGCAAAAGATTGCATGCTTGGCATTGTAGACTTCTGCATCGAACGCGCTTATTAGTCGCACCTGTATAGTTAAAGTAGAATTACTCTTCAACATTTGCTAAGTTTTGTACTTGCTGATTTGGGGAAGAGTATAGTGCGTCTTATCATTGCCTTTTTATTAAGTGCGACTTTTGTCTCTTTTTCTGTTTGGTCAAATGATCAAACAGTTAGACTAACAGTTGGAAACTGGCGCCCTTTTATTGCGCAAAAAGATCAAACCGCACAAGGTATCGCCATTGCTGTAGTAGAAGCTGCTTTTAAAGAGGCTGAATATACAGTTGAATGGGGCTTTTTTCCATGGGGCCGAGCTTACGCACTCGGCAGAATTGGTACTTGGGATGGTTCGGCGGTATGGTATCATTCAGAAAACCGTGCCAATGATTTCTTATATTCAGATCCAGTCTTTACCTTTCAAGAGACTCTTGTTTGCCATCAAGACGTGCAGGCAGATTGGCAAACTTTCGAAGATATCCTGTCACACCGAGTTGGCACTGTGATGTTCAGCGAACACCCTTATATCGGTGACTATTTAAAGAATGCGAACAAACCACCTATTCGCTTCCCCACATACGAGACTTTATACAACAGCTTAATCTCTAAACGGATCGATTGTATCCTTATTAATCCTGTCGCTCATACATACTTTCTGGATGAAATATTTCCAGATCAAGACATCAAATTAAACGTTGCCACTAAAGCATTTCCTGCCGCAAGCCTAAGCCTCATTATCTCTAAAAAGACAGCTAATGCGGAAAGGCTTATTCAATCCTTTAATAATGGTCTGAAAACTATAAGAATGTCTGGTCTCTATACTGAGATAGTTACCCAGTTCCCATACTTTGTTGCTGAAAATATGTCGGTTGAATGAATTAAACAATGTTCTCTATTATCACAAACCTATTAAAAATCGTCCTTCTATTTGCGGCGGTATTTTGCGTAAGTTTTAAAGCAACAGCAAAAGACACCAGACAACGTTCACTCATTATATTTGCTGCCTCAAGCACTCAAGACGTATTGCCTGAAATAGCGCGAGCTTTTTCACAAAAAACCAAAAACCCCAAACCTCTCTTCTCATTTGGGGGAAGTGCTATTCTAGCTCGACAGATTAATGCGGGAGCAAAAGCCGATATAATCATATCTGCCCACGAAGATTGGATAAGTTACTTACAAGAGAAAAAACAACTCAAAACCAACCCTACCATTATCGCCGCTAATACGCTTGTTATCGCCACCTCAAAAAGTAAAACAGCTACGATACCTCACATTAACAAAAACAACTTATTAAGCTTGCTTAAAGGGGGTAGATTAGCACTTGCGAACCCAGCTACATCACCAGCTGGCCAGTATGCAAAACGCTTTCTCTTATCTATTGATGCATGGGATGCCCTAAAAGGCAAAGTGGCCTATAGCCCAAATGTAAGACAGACATTACGTCTAGTAGAATATGGAGGACTAACAGGTTTCATATATGCCTCAGACGCAGCGATCAGCACCAACGTTCATATCATACATAGAGTTCAAAATAACCCGACAGAAAACCCAATTCAGTATATTGCTGCACCGCTAAAACAGAGTAATAGCACAGCCACTTCATTTATTGCTTTTCTGAAGTCACCAAATACTGCTCCTATATGGGAAAAATACGGATTTATAACAATTGCATCAAATTGAAACTAAACATCCAGTTTCATTTCAGATCACATATGCTTCATTTTGATACATACATTTCCTTGAACTGATAAAACCCTATATTTTCCGCCATTTCGAAAACTGGCACAGTGGTTGCTATTCTTTATGCAAACCGATTATCCGGCTGCCACCGATTTCGGTTTAGATCAAGGTTGCTCTAGCTGCCACTTGCAGCAGCCCAGTGAATAGCCAACTGCCCAGATTTGCCCCCAAGCAATCCGAACTGGACAGTTGGCTTTTTCTTTTCTCTAGTTGACTTTCCAAGAAACTGATACAGCTCTCTCCATAAGTTTGTGAGGCAGATATGAGTGTAGAATTTAAACAGGATTTTTCCGCGGAGTATGGAATACCAGAACAAATGACCAAACGGGTCACTCGCGTTCTGTGTAACAACCCAAGCCCGTTCACCTATACAGGTACAGGAACCTACCTTGTTGGTGCCGAAAATAACCTTGCGGTTATTGATCCCGGCCCCTTTGATACAGAACACGGGGAAGCTATTTTAAAGGCAGCTGGTGATAGGCCTATTACACACATTTTCGTAACACATAGCCACATTGATCACTCCCCTCTTTCAGCATGGCTTTCGGAAAAAACCGAAGCACCAATCTATGCGTTCGGACCGCACGGTACCGGGCGCGCAGGAGGCCTTCAGGAAGAAGAAGTCGAAGCCGGAGCTGATAAAGAATTTATGCCAGACCACACCATCACTGATAGCGATACTTTTTCAGGGACCGACTGGACTTTAAAAGCTATTCACACCCCTGGCCATACCGCCAATCATATGTGCTTTCTTCTTAAGGAGGAAAAACTCATGTTTGTTGGTGATCACGTTATGGGATGGGCTACAACAGTAATCGCACCACCAGACGGTGATGTAAGAAAATATATAGAAAGCCTCAAAAAAATAGCCGAAGAGGATGTAGAAAAACTCATCCCCACTCACGGCCCATGGGTGGAAAATCCAAAACCTTTCATCCGCGGCATCGTTACTCACCGTAAAATGCGTGAAGGGCAAATATTAAAGTGCCTTGAAGATGGAGCTAGCACTATCGATATACTAGTGGCTCGCATGTATAAAGACGTGGATAAACGCCTGCATCCGGCTGCTGCTCGTTCGGTATTCGGGCACATTATTGCACTAGTTGATGAAGGTAGAATTTCCTGTGAAGGACCTCCACGTCTTTCAAGTATATATAGCTTAGCTGGCTAGTTGAAATATCTTGTTTGCGTTTGGTGCGCACCCCTTGTATTTATGCTGCCAAATGTACGAAGTACGTCTTAGGAGACAACCATGAACTTGGTAAACACACCAGTAGTAGACCCTACCCTTGATGTGGTCGAAGAAATCAAGCGCCTGCGCAAAGAAAAAAACGCAGTTATTTTAGCGCATTATTACCAAGCTGGTGAAATTCAGGACATTGCAGATTTTGTTGGTGACAGCCTCGATCTCTCTCGTAAAGCAGCAGAGACGGACGCTGATGTTATTGTGTTCTGCGGCGTGCGCTTCATGGCGGAAGTGGCGAAAATCCTAAGCCCTGAAAAAACAGTAGTTCTGCCTGATCTGGAAGCTGGTTGTAGCCTGGAAGATAGCTGCCCACCTGATGAATTTGAAAAATTCGTAAAAGCGAACCCTGATCATCTGGTTCTTAGTTACATCAACTGCTCAGCAGCGGTTAAAGCACACACGGATATTATCGTGACCAGCTCTAACGCTGAAAGCATCGTATCCCAAATTCCTGAAGACCAAAAAATCATCTTCGCGCCGGACCGCCACCTTGGTGGCTACTTGTCTCGTAAACTGGGCCGCGACATGCTTCTTTGGCAGGGTACCTGTATGGTGCACGAACTATTCAGTGAAAAAGAGCTGATCAAGCTGAAAGCAAAGCATCCAAACGCACCAGTTGCTGCACACCCCGAGTGCCCTGATCAGATCGTCCAACATGCTGACCATGTTGGTTCAACCAGTTCTATCCTGAAGTTTGTGACAGAGCATGAAACTGACACCATGATCATTGCCACAGAACCTGGCATTATCCACCAAATGGAAAAAGCAGCACCGCATAAAACATTCATCGGCGCGCCGGGTGCTGACGGCAACTGTAATTGTAATATTTGCCCATATATGGCGCTAAATACGATGGATAAACTATATCTTTGCCTGCGTGATCTCGGGCCGGAAATCAATCTGGATGAAGAGACACGCATCAAAGCGGAAAAGCCTTTACGTCGCATGCTGGAAATGAGCCCAACATTCGCGCCGCAGCCACCAAAAGAAAACCTGTAAACAACAAGGTAAATTCACGTGACCATGTTTCCGCTATCTAACCAAGAAGTTGAAGCCTTCATTGATAGTGCCTTCGCTGAAGATATTGCCACAGGTGATGTAACAGCGGAAACCGTAATTCCTATAGATGCTATGCTGAAAGCAAGCATGAATGCTCGAGAAGATATGGTAGTAGCAGGCCTGCCGCTTATTGAGCCTATTTTCAAACGCCTTGACCCTGATTGCAAGTTCACATTTGAAGCCAAAGATGGTGACAAGCTCTCAGCTGGCACCAATATCCTGACCGTCCACGGTACAGCGCGAGCACTACTCTCTGCTGAGCGCACAGCCCTTAACATCGTTCAGCACCTTTCAGGAATTGCAACGCTCACTCGGCAGTATGTTGACCTGATTGAAGGCACGCCTGCGACCTTGCTCGATACGCGTAAAACCATTCCTGGCCTCAGAAAACTTGGCAAATACGCCACAGCTATGGGCGGCGGTAAAAACCACCGCATAGGTCTTTTTGATGCGGTCATGATCAAAGATAATCATATCGCTGTAGCTGGCAGTGTTGAAAAAGCCATTGAAGGTGCAAAAGCTGCTGGCCGAAAAGATATTCAAGTTGAATGTGACACACTAGAGCAAGTGAAAGAAGCCGTTGAAGCTGGCGCAAATAGCCTGCTTCTAGATAACATGCCCCCTGCTGTGCTTAGGGAAGCACTGAAAATTGTAGATGGCCGCATCAATTGTGAAGCATCTGGCGGCGTGAATTTAGAAACTATCCGCGCTATCGCCGAAACAGGCGTGAACTATATTTCTGTGGGACGGCTCACACAGTCCGCCCCAGCAGTTGACATTGGTCTTGATTTCTTCACTGAATAATTAGTGCCGTTCGTAAATCGCCAAATATTCAGACATACGGTTTTCAATTCGGGAAATCCGTTTATCATCTGAAGGGTGAGTAGACAGGAACGTTGGTTGGCTACCACCACCTTCTTTAAGGCGTGCCATCTTGCGCCATAGCTGAGCTGCAGCCCTCGGGTTATAGCCTGCGCGTGCCATATAAATAGTACCCACATGGTCTGCTTCCAGCTCCATGTTTCGACTGTGTGGAAGAGCTACAAAACCTTGTGCTGCCATTGAACCTAAAGCTACAGCGAGTTGAGCATTTTTTTCATTCTCAGTTGTCGCGCCAACCACAGCACCAAGACCAACAATCGCGAGCTGCTGCGCCTGTGCTCTGCTCACCTGTTCAGCACCGTGGCGGAGAATAGCATGTGCGGCTTCATGTCCAAGTACTGCTGCCAGTTCTTCATCTGTCAGGTTATCAATCATCTTGCTGTAAACAGCGACCTTACCACCCGGCAAAGCCCACGCATTTAGAACAGGCTCATCGATAACAATGAATTCCCAATTCATATCAGGCTTATCTGAAACATGAACAATACGCTCACCAATGCGGCGCACACGTTCAACATCGCGCCCTGATGTACGAACGTTCCCATTGCTCTTCTTCACTTCATTAAGTGCCTGAAGGCCGAGCGCTTCATCCTGGCTTGCAGGAATGGTGATAAATTGGGAGCGCCCAGTTACTTCATTTGTTGTAACACAGGCGGAAAGGCAAAGAGCCATGCAAGCGGCGATAAAGGTTTTGATACGCACGAGATACCCCATCAATTTCTGATTCGACTATAGATAAGGATACCAGAGCTGGCCTCAAAACAAACAAAAACCGACGAACCATCTGGCTCGCCGGCTTTCATAAACTCAATTGAGTTTCAAAAGGGATTTAGTAATCGCCTTTTGGCTCAAGAATTTGCTTACCACGGTACATACCTGTCTTCAGGTCGATGTGGTGGCGAAGCTTGTATTCACCTGTGTGTGTATCTTCCTGAAAGTTAACTGCTTTCAGAGCATCGTGTGAACGACGCATACCACGGCGAGAACGAGTGATCTTACTCTTAGGAACTGCCATTTTTCTAACCTTTTCACTAACCGGGGTTAGCTATTCAGCACCGCCGGGTAAATTTAAAAGCCCACCAATTGGCGAACTAATTGAATTCGAGGCGCGCAACATAAGGCGAACCTCATTAAAAAGCAAGGGATAAGTCACACCTGCGGCGTGATCCCGTTCTTGGGCGCACGGATAATTGATTCTTCCACCCTTTTCAAGCTGTAAATAAGTGTTTATCGATCTATTTGATGATTAGACCACGAATTCTGGCTCTAGGGGGACATAATGAAAAACTATCTGAAGGGCGCGTTAGCCGCTACAGCGCTTATAAGCAGCCTAAGTGCAGCAACCATCGCTGCCGATGATTATGAGTATTGGCCAAATGCACAGTACCAGACGAGCATTCCAACACTTGAAAGCGTTTTAGGCTATAAAAGCGGCGAACGTATCACCACTCATGCTGATATGATTCGCTATTTCGAAGCTCTAGCGGCAGCTGCACCTGACCGTATCAAGTTATTTGATTACGGCGAAACATGGGAAGGCCGCCGCCTTATTTATCTTGCAATATCAAGCCCGGAAAACATTGCCAAACTTGATACTTTCAAAGCTGGCATGCAGGCACTTTCAGACCCAAGAAAAACCTCAAGCGCAGAAGCTAAGAAGCTAATTGATGATATGCCGTCTTCTACATGGCTCGCATACAGTGTGCATGGGAATGAGATCTCTTCCACAGATGCCGCTATGATGACAGCATATCACCTGCTCGCATCTGAGGGCGATGAACGTGTTCCAGAAATTCTAGACAACAGCATTGTCTTTGTTAACCCCCTTCAAAATCCTGATGGCCGGGACCGCTTCATCAACCGTTTCCGCACAGCACTTGGTATGGAAGCAGATAGCGATCCAATTTCCGCTGAACACAACGAGCCATGGCCGTCCGGGCGTACAAACCACTATTTGTTTGATATGAACCGTGATTGGATTTCGCTCACACAGCCCGAAACCAAAGGCCATGTGAAAGCGCTGCAGGAATGGTACCCTCTGGTGTTTGTTGACCTTCACGAAATGGGGGGTAACAGCACTTATTATTTCGCACCAGAAGCCGATCCATATAATCCTCACCTTTCCGGCGAGCAGCGTGAAAGCCTTTATCTATTTGGTAAAAATAACGCCAAATGGTTTGATAACTTCGGCTACAGCTATTTCACACGTGATATTTTTGATGCTTTCTATCCAGGGTATGGTGCCAGCTGGCCAGCGTATTACGGCGCTATTTCCATGACATATGAACAAGCCTCATCTCGTGGGCTTGTTTACCGCCGCAGTAACGGTACAGACCTTGAATACCGCCAGACGGTTCGCCAACACTTTATCACTTCTATGGCCACCGCAGAAACCACAGCAAAGAACAGGGAAAAGTTTCTTACAAACTTCTGGGACTATCAGGTTTCAGCCATTGATGAAGCCAAGAAAGATAAAAAGAACCGTTCTTATATTTTCCCTGCGTCAAGAGACAAAGCAGCTAATCGTAAGCTTGCAGGCGTACTTTCCGCACAAGGAATTGAAGTGCAACAAGCTACGTCAAATTTCAGCGCATGCGGCAACACATACCAAGCAGGTGCTTTCATTGTTGATAGTGCGCAGCCACGTAAGCGCATGATCCGCACGCTACTTGATCCACAGGTAAACATGAGCGGAGAGTGGGTAAAAGAACAGGAACGCCGACGTGCGAAAAACATTGGCCATGATATCTATGACGTAACCGCATGGTCACTGCCTATTATGTATAATGTGGAAATGGATATTTGCGGCAAAGCTGTAAATGCTTCTTCTACACCAGCAGGTGAAACACTAATCAATACAGCTAGTGTTAATACAACAGAAGCTTCTGTCGCCTATCTGGTACCTTGGAACGACATGGCTGCAGGCCGCCTTCTTACCTCCGCTCTGCGTAAAGGGCTTCGCGTTAAAATTATCGACGAAGGCTTTAGAAAAGACGGTAAGGATTATCCTGCTGGTACATTGATCTTTGATGTCTCTAAAAACACAGAGACACTAGGCCCAGACCTTAAAGCAATCGCAGAAGCTACAGGAGCCGAAGTTGTTGGTGTTAATTCAAGCTGGGTTGATAGCGGGCAAGATTTAGGTAGCCGTTCAGTGAACGAACTGGTTGCCCCTAAAGTTGCCATCGCATGGGATGAACCAACAAGCCAATACTCCGCCGGCAACACGCGTTTTGTGGTCGAACGACAATTTGGTTATCCGGTAACAGCTATTCGCCCCGCCCAGCTTTCTCGTGCTGATCTGTCGCGGTATCAGGTTATCATTCTGCCATCCTCTTGGGGCGGTTACCAATCTGCTCTCGGGAAACGTGGAGCGTCTAACCTCAAGGAGTGGGTACGTAAAGGCGGCGTTCTCATCGGGACGGGTACTGCCGTTCGCTATCTCTCAGATAAAGATGTAGGCATGCTTTCAATTCAGCGTGAAGCACAGGTAAAAGAAAAAGACGCTGGTAAAGAAAAGAAACTCAAAAGCGGGCGTGTAGAAGGAACTATCTTCAATAGCCTGGAAGAAATGCAGGCAGCTACCGAACCAACAAACGAAAGTCCAGATAGTGTTCCTGGTGTATTGGTACGTGCATCTGTTGATAAAGACCACTGGCTGTCGTCCGGCCTACCAGATACCTTGAATGTTCTTATCCGCGGGAGTGACATCTATACCCCAGCGCAGCTTAACAGCGGCCGAAATGTCGCTTGGTTTGAAGGGTCTGATGCCCTTCTCGCCAGTGGGCACCTTTGGGAAGAAAACCGCAAGCAATATGCCTATAAACCATTTGTTGTTAGCGAGCGTATGGGGCGCGGTCATGTTATTGGGTTTACACAAGACCCAACAGTACGTGCCTATCTTGATGGCCTGAACATGGTGTTCTTTAACGCCATCTTCCACGGTGCTGCACAATCAAGCCCGCTACGTTAGGAGAGTAAAATGAAAAAATTCCTTATCGGCCTCACACTCTTGGGAGGCCTCAGCCTTCCGAGTATCGCAGATGATTACTGGGTAACGCAGTTAAGGGCTGCACCGGGTAAGTTCCCTGCCCTCCTAGAGTTAATTAAAAAGACAGATTGGCAAGCCATTGACGGCTCTACCCCTCTTATGATGCGTCACAGTCAAGGCAACCACTGGGATGTTATGCTCCTTGGCAAGCACCTAGAAAACTGTGCTACAGCTTGCATTGAGGCAACTGCAACTTTTGAAAAGCAGGTACGAGACCTTGTAGACTCAGAAGTGAGTTTCTTAGCAACATCTGAAGCTAGTTGGGATGATTTGCAAAAAGAAGCCTCAGGCAAAGGCCTCTACCATATTGAAATGTTCAATGCCGCAGCTGGTAAACACGAAGCGCTTTTGCGCCAACGCAAGATTGAAAACAAATATCTAGGCCTCACTGGTCAAGTAGAGAATGCCATCTTCCAGGTTACATTTGGGACGGACGTAGATATTTTCACCATTGGCTTCCATGATAGCCTCAGCAGTTTTGCAGCTGGCGGTCCAGAGAGTGCGGAAGCAGGTGAAAAGGCAGCCGTTGACGCAGGCTTTAAAAACCGCGCTGATATCAGTTTCCACCTCCGCGAACTTATTGTTAACCACCACGACACATTAGCCGGGCCTGTAAAATAATGCGTATTCTGTTTTATCTTGACGATTACCCCCATGAAATCTGGCGAGATGCACTACTTGCTGAAAACCCTGATCTGGAGTTCAGAAGCTACCCGGATTGGGGCTCACCTGAGGACGGGCCTGCTTATGCTCTTGTATGGGAACCGAAACCGGGCCTACTAAAAGATTATCCAAACATTCAGGCTATTTTCTCAATGGGGGCCGGGATTGATCATCTTACACGTGACCCCCAGCTACCCAAAGACACCCCTATCATCCGCATGGGTGATGATGGTCTTAAAGAAGGTATGGCAGAATTTATGGCAATGAGCGTGCTCATGCATCACAGGCAAATGCCTTATCTTCTGGAACAGCAAAAGACGAAAAACTGGGCTCGTGTGTTTGCCCCAGCCGCCAAAGATGTTCAGGTGGGTATCATGGGATATGGCGCACTCGGCAAAGCAGCTGCAGAGAAGCTCAAGCCTTTTGGCTATAATCTGGTTTCATGGTCGAGAACGGCCAAAGCACCTGAAGAAGGTATCAAACATTATTCCGGTACTGAAACCATTGATGAATTTCTTTCTGGCTCCAACATCCTTGTATGTCTACTGCCTGAAACCAAAGAAACGATCAACCTTCTTGATAAAGAACGTCTTCTAAAGCTTCCACAAGGTGCTTCCATCATCAATGGCGGTCGAGGCGGTCTCATTGATCTCGACGCTCTCGAAGAAGTGATGACCAGCGGTCATATAGAAAGTGCAACCCTAGATGTATTCCCCAAAGAACCTTTAAACACCGATCATCCGCTTTGGCATCAGGAAAAACTTATTATTACACCTCATGTTGCGGCTATTACACGCCCAGATACGGCAGCTAACTATGTAGTTAGAAACATAAAAAAGCTGGAAAATGGGGAAGAACCAGAAAATAAGTTAGACCTAAATCGCGGATACTGACTTTCTTTTCTAGAAACGAATACCTATATAAACCTCTAAGACTGCATTTTTATGCAAGATATAGATTAAGGATTAGAGAGCCGTATGGCCTATATTGAAGTTGTTGCTGGTTTAGTATTGCTTGTTGTAGCCGGTGATCTTCTCGTGCGAGGCGCTGTATCAATCGCCCAAAACGCCGGGATTTCAAAACTTATAATTGGTTTGACCATCGTTGCTTTCGGCACCAGTGCGCCTGAACTCTTTGTTGGCGTAGATGCTGTGCTTGGCGGCTCGCCTTCTCTTGCTCTTGGTAATGTTGTTGGTTCCAATATCGCGAACGTGCTTCTTGTTGTTGGTCTTCCAGCTATGATTGCCCCGATGACATGTGATGCTCCACGCCTTGGCCGTAACCTCAGTATTATGCTATTAGCTACAGCCTTGTTTATGGGTGTAGCCTTCACAGGTGAGATTGCATGGCCACAAGGGATTATCCTTATTGCTGGCCTTACTGCATTTCTTGTTTACTCAGGTATGCGGGCTCGCCATGGCTGCGAAGCAGAATCTGGCTTCGATGGTATGGAAGAATTAAATGAAGAACCAGAAAGCTACGGCAAATCCTTCCTTCTTGTAGTAGCGGGCCTGTTCGGCTTGGCTTTTGGTGCCGACCTACTCGTTGCCGGATCTGTTGATATCGCCCGCGACTTTGGCGTTTCAGAAGCAGTGATCGGCCTTACACTCGTTGCTCTTGGAACTAGCTTACCTGAGCTAGTAACAGCTCTTGTAGCAGCAGTTCGTGGTCACTGCGATGTAGCTGTCGGTAATGTTATCGGTTCTAACATTTTCAACCTTCTTGGCATCATGGGTGTTACTTCGCTCTTTGGTACTGTGCCTGTTCCTGATAGCTTCATGGAAGTTGATTTATGGGTGATGCTCGGTGCCAGCATGTTGCTTATCCCATTTTGCCGGATGCGCTCCCGAGTTGGAAGGTTCTCCGGTATGATCATGGTAATTATGTATATTGGGTATATGGTATATCTGGCGAACAACGGTGACAGTGCATCAGTAATGGGCCTTCACTTTGAGTAAATCACCGTACAGTGCCGCTCTTGTCACTGGTGCCAGTCATAGAATTGGTAAACATATCGCCCTGTCGCTCGCTGAACTTGGCTATGACGTTGCCGTACACTATCATGGTTCAGAAGAAGCAGCAGCTGAAGTTGCTGATGCTATCTGTGATATGGGTAGAAAAGCAGTAACCGTTAGAGCTGACCTCGCTGATGAAATAACAACAGGGTCGTTGCTCGCACGCGCAAGTGATATGCTCGGCAGACCAATCGATATTTTAGTGAATAATGCATCGCTTTTTGAAAAAGACGACATCCATTCTTTCACCGCAGAAAGCTGGAATGCGCATCATGCAGTGAATCTATTCGCTCCTGTTTTACTTACACAAAAACTGGCTCAAACACTTTCAACAAAGCAAAAAGCAGCTGTTATCAATTTAATTGATCAACGAGTTTTAAAACTGAACCCACAGTATTATTCCTATACGTCATCAAAAGCAGCGCTTTGGAACGCAACCCGCACCGGGGCACAGGCTCTGGCACCGAATATTCGTGTGAATGCTATCAGCCCGGGTCCAACACTCGCTAACACTAGGCAATCAAAAGAAGAATTCGCACAGGAAGCTGCAAAAGTGTTACTTCAGCAAGGCCCTGCCCTGGATGAAATTTCAAATGCTGTGCGTTTTTTACTTGAGACTCCGTCAATGACAGGGCAGATGATTACCCTAGATGGCGGCCAGCATTTGGCTTGGCGTACAGAAGATATTCTTGAGGACTGACCATGGCACATGATGATGTAAAACCAGCAGCATCACTTTCACATTTACCTTATGCGGATGCTACACGATCTGTTCGCCATGTTTTTGTGCGTGACTATGTAACAAATGCCGAAATTGGTGTTTGGGAACACGAAAAAGATACGCGCCAGAAAGTTCGCATCAACGTCGACCTTTCTGTTCTTGAAAATAATGATCACCATGGTGACCAATTAGATAAAGTTGTCTGCTACAACGACATCGTTCTTAATATTCAGAAGATCATTTCACAAGGGCACATTAATCTTGTTGAAACTCTAGCTGAAGAAATCGCAACGATGACGCTGGTTGATAATCGAGTTATCGGCACACGCGTGCGCGTGGAAAAACTTGAAGCGGTTGAAGGCGCTGCAAGCGTAGGTGTAGAGATTGAACGCCATAGATATAGTTAACCAATTAGTAACAATTGGTTTTTTCTAAGCGTTTCCTTATTCCTAGCCAGAAAAGTTGTGCACAACGAATCATTCGCTGCCACACCCCCTATATGCATACAAGATGACAAATTTATTTTTGATGCAATAATGTGTTTTTTATTTCTTGACCCCTTTAAAAACAACAGCTTAGCAAAATTGCCTAAAAAATAGGCAATTTATTAGAAGCCAAGTGTTACAGCCATGTTGCATTACATACCCATATCTTTCCCACAAGGTTATCCACAGCCGAAGTGGAAATCTTTCGAGTTATTCACAAAGCTTAATTCGTTCATTGATTCTCGAAGGCGATTCCGTCAAAAATGAAACCTAAATCTGTGCAAGGTAAACCAAAGTGACCCAAACCAATCTATCTGCTGGGATTTCTGTAATCCGAGAACAAGTGAAGACAGCGCCGACAGCGCCTGGGGTTTACCGGATGCTGAGTGAGCACGGTGATGTACTTTACGTGGGTAAAGCAAAAAGCATTAAAAAAAGAATTGTCTCCTACACTCAGGTTAACAGGCTTACCATAAGGTTGCAGCGTATGGTCGCTCAAACAGTATCTATGGTGTTTGTAACCACTCGCACAGAGGGAGAAGCCCTTCTCCTTGAGGCATCTCTGATCAAACGATACAAGCCTCAGTTCAATGTACTTTTGAAAGATGATAAATCTTTCCCATACATTCTTTTGCGGGAAGACCATGAATGGCCTCAGATTTCCAAACATAGAGGCGCCAGAAAGCATAAAGGCCAATATTACGGGCCATTTGCCAATGTAAGTTCAGTAAACCGCACTCTCAATACCCTTCAAAAAGTTTTCCAGCTTCGAAGCTGCAGCGACAACACGCTGGAAACCAGAAGCCGAGTATGCATGCTCTATCAGATCAAACGCTGTTCAGGCCCATGTGTTGATAAGGTTAGTAAAGAAGACTATAGCGATATGGTCGCTGAAACCCGCGCGTTTCTGGAAGGCAAATCATCTGAAATCCAAAAGAAGTTCGCTGCCTCTATGCAAGAAGCCAGCGAAGCAATGGAATATGAAGTTGCAGCTGTATACCGCGACCGCTTGAATGCTCTTACTCAAATTCAAAGCCACCAATCAATCGTCAATGCGATGGTTGAAGAAGCTGATGTTATCGCAGCTGAAGAAATAGCTGGCCGTATCGCTATTCAGGTATTCTTTTTCCGCGCAGGGCAAAACTGGGGTCACCGGGCCTATTTCCCAAAGCATGATAAAAGCGATGGCATCGAAACCGTGCTCTCCGCTTTTATCTCGCAGTTCTATGATAACAAGCCTGCCCCTAAGCTTATTCTTACCTCTCATAAGTTACCAGACACAAAACTTCTATCAGAGGCCCTGTCAGAGCGTATGGAACGCAAGGTAGAGATAACGGTACCGGCTAGAGGGAAGAAGGCCGAGGTGATAGCTGAAGCACGCCGTAACGCCAAAGAAGCTCTTGAGCGTCATATGGCAGAAAGTGCGAGCCAAGCCAAACTGCTCGAAGGTGTAGCTGAAGCATTTGATATGGATGAAGTCCCTCAGCGTATTGAAGTGTATGATAACAGCCATATTCAAGGAACCAACGCAGTTGGTGGCATGATTGTGGCTGGTCCCGATGGCTTTATGAAAAACAGTTACCGCAAGTTTAACATCAAGGACGAAGATCTTACGCCTGGGGATGACTTTGGCATGATGCAGGAGGTGATGCGACGGCGTTTCTCTCGTCTTCTCAAAGAAGATGCGACCCGGGAACGAGGTCACTGGCCAGATCTTCTATTGATTGATGGTGGAAAAGGCCAACTTTCATCCGTTATGGAGATCATCGAAGAACTTGGCGTAACCGATGTTACTATTGTTGCCATCTCCAAAGGGCCGGACAGAAATGCTGGACGTGAGCAATTCCATATGCCGGGTAAAGAAACCTTCATGATGCCACATACAGATGCTGTACTTTATTATCTTCAGCGCCTACGGGACGAGGCTCATAGGTTTGCTATCGGGAGCCACAGGGCCCGTAGAAAGAGTGATATTAAAAAATCACCGCTTGATGAAATTCCAGGTGTTGGCCCAAAGCGCAAAAAGGCTCTTCTCCATCATTTCGGCTCGGCAAAAGCGGTGATTGATGCAGACGTAAAAGATCTGGCGAACGTGGACGGTGTTTCAAAAGCCATGGCCCAACAGATTTATGATCATTTTCATGATTAAGTTTGCCGGATGATTGACCTTAGCGCTTTAATCGCTATGGTGTGCGAAAGACAGTAAAGCATTAGGATTACCCGCGCTTATGTGGAATTTGCCAAACATTTTAACAATGTCACGGATCGTTGTGATCCCTGTTCTTGTGGCTTCGTTTTTTATGGAGCAACCGCTAGGCAGCCACGTCGCATTTGTTACCTTTGCCCTAGCAGGCATCACTGACTTTTTTGACGGCTATCTTGCACGTGCCACTGGCAGTGTTTCAAAGATCGGTCAATTCCTTGACCCAATCGCTGACAAACTCATGGTCGGTGCAGTCATTATCATGCTCGTTTTTGCAGGCTGGGTGGACGGCATTCATGTTGTGGCAGCTGTGATTATAATGTGCCGGGAATTACTTGTATCTGGCCTTAGGGAATTCCTCGCAGGCATTCAGGTGAGTGTACCCGTAACCATGCTCGCTAAATGGAAAACCACCGTACAAATGCTGGCTCTTGGTTCACTTACATGGTCCAAGGGTGCCATCGCATTTGGAATTCCTGCACAGGAAATTGGTATCGTTGCCCTCTGGATTGCAGCAGTTCTAACACTATATACAGGTCTTGATTATCTTCGGGTTGGCCTAAAACATATGGTGTAAGAATGCAGATCCTCTATTTCGCGAGCATCCGTGAGCAAATTGGCAAAAGTGAAGAAACTATCAGTAAGCCTGACGACGTAGAAACGGTTGCTGATCTGGTTGCACATTTGAGAAGCTTCAGCGAAGATCACCATAACGCTCTTGAAAGCATGATGTTTGTTCGGATTGCAGTAAACCAAGTGCATGCACAGGCTGATCATCCCGTAAGCGATACTGATGAGATCGCCTTCTTTCCTCCGGTTACAGGCGGCTGATATGCAGCCCCAAATCTCAGTACAGCTAGACGATTTTGATATCGGAAATGAGATCAATCAGCTCAAAGTAGATAAGCACGATATCGGCGCTGTTGTCAGCTTTGTTGGTACAGTACGCGATTTAGCGGATGGTCTTACATCCATGACGCTCGAACATTATCCCGCAATGACCGAGGCCGAACTCGCTAGAATTGCAAAGGAAGCTAAAGAACGCTGGCCACTTGAGGGCTGCCGTATCATCCACAGGTTCGGCGAATTATTCCCCGGCGACAATATCGTTCTGGTGATTACAGCTTCCGCACACAGGCAAGCAGCGTTCGACGCAGCTAACTTTATTATGGACTTTCTTAAAACCAATGCACCATTTTGGAAGAAAGAAACCACATCTAGAGGTGCTAAATGGGTGGATGCCAATGACGCAGATGATAAAGCGCTAGAGCGCTGGCAAAAATAGTTTCTTCTATAGCCAATGCCAGGTTTGCTTAAGGCCAATTAAATGTATAAGACCAAAGACTAATACGATCAGTGAACTCCATGTCCAGAAAGCTGGACTAGGCAACTGTTCCTCAGGTCTAAAAACTGGAATTAGAGCTAAAGCACGTAACAGGAAAATAGCGGTAATCCCAGCAAGCGCATACTTCACCAAGGGTAACTTTATATTCACACCAGCACCCGCAAGGGCATAAAGCCCGAAGGCAGATAGCACACCCGCAATGAATAGAGTGATAAAAGTAGGATAGTTGCTACCTTCCTCGGCAAGCTTTGCCATCTGTTCACCTGCGCCAAAAAAGCGGTACCAAGGTGCACCAAAATAGATAATTAGCAAATGGGTAAAAGCCGCGCTGAAATTAAGGGCGGCCGCAATCAATAAGTATCTGTTCATATGTATCCCTCAAATCACCTACACACTTTATCAGGTTCATTTGAAATGATCACTGCGGCATATGGACATAAAAAAAACCGGATAAGAAATCCGGCTTTTCGATTAACTTCCAGCTCAGTTTAATTTTGCTGACGGCGCAAGAAACTAGGGATTTCTAGCTGATCCTTATCTGCTGTTTTAGGAGCGGAACGATCTTCTTCAGTTACCCCACCAAGCGAAGAAGTTGTTTCAACGGCTTCTGGCTCCGTATTTACACGCTCAGATGCGCTTACTTCTGTGTTTCCGCCTCTTAGACCGGCGGTCATCACCTGAAACAGGCTACGTTTCTGTGGTGTAGAAGGTTCTGGCTTAGGCTCTTCTTCAACCTTAGGCTCAGCCGTATATGCATCCACAAGAGGTGCTTCTGCCTGGCCTGCAGGCTGAGCAAGTGTCTCTTTTGGCATCATAGGAGCCTCTGCAACAAAAGCATCCGCTTGCTCAGCTTTCGCTAGCGCCTTTTCCTCTAGGTCTTCAGTTTCCCTTGGCATTTCTGGCTGCTCAGATACAGCTTGCTCAGCACGGTCATCTAAAGATGCCTGTACCTCGCCTAGAATATCTGCAACGGATTTCTCTTCTTCCATAGGAATAGCATCATGCTCTTCCGCTGTTTCAGCAACCTCGGCAGCCTCTTCCGTCTCTTCAACAGCAGTTTCTTCTACGACAGGTTCTGGCGCAGGCTCAGGCTTGCGCACAGGCACTGGAATTTCAATATTCTGTGCCCCACCCTCAATACCTGTAGCAACAACAGAGACACGGAGTTTACCTTCAAGGTCTTGGTTGAAAGCAGAACCGAATACGATAAGCGCATCTGGGTCCACCTGCTCACGCACCATATTTACGGCTTCATCAACTTCATACAGTGTCATATCCATGCCGCCTGTTACGTTGATGATCACACCTTTAGCGCCCTTTAAGGAAGCTTCCTCAAGAAGTGGATTGGAAATAGCTGCTGCGGCGGCATCCTGTGCACGGGTTTCACCTTCCGCTTCCCCCGTACCCATCATGGCTTTGCCCATTTCAGACATAACTGTACGAACGTCAGCAAAATCAAGGTTGATCAAACCAGGCATAACCATAAGGTCTGTAATGCCACGAACACCGGAATGCAGCACTTCATCAGCCATATTAAAGGCATCTGCGAAAGTCGTACGCTCGTTCGCTACACGGAACAGGTTCTGGTTCGGGATAATAATCAGCGTATCAACATTCTGGGCAAGTTCGGCGATGCCGCTATCTGCTATCTTTGCTCGGCGGCCACCTTCAAACTGGAACGGACGTGTCACAACACCGACAGTAAGGATACCTTTTTCACGAGCACGACGAGCAATAACAGGTGCAGCACCTGTGCCCGTACCACCGCCCATACCGGCCGTTACAAACGCCATATGGCAACCATTTAAGGTTTCATCAATTGAATCAACTGCCTCTTCCGCCGCTGCAGCACCAATTTTAGGCTGCGCGCCTGCACCAAGACCTTGAGTGATCTCAATACCCAGCTGAATACGGTTATCAGCAGCAGATGCAGCAAGTGACTGCGCGTCTGTATTTGCAACGACAAAATCAACACCTTGTAGCTGCGCTGAAATCATATTATTTACGGCGTTACAGCCCGCACCACCAACACCCACAACCGCAATACGCGGTGTAATTTCTGTTAGCTCTGTATTTCCAAATTCAATCGACATTGCCCGAATACCTCCGTTGATTTCTTTCTAACCTGCTACGCGTGGCAATGCCAGTGTTTGCAGCACGTATTTCATCAGAAACTTTCTTTTATCCAGCGCATTACCCGGCTAAACCCGCCGCCTTGGGGAATATTGCTTGTTTGTTTGTCTTGTTTAAAAATTTGCTGGGGTGTTTTAGCCGCATATTCCAGCAAACCAACAGCCACAGCAAAGTTAGGGGATTGCCCGGCCACAGGAAGCCCTGAAACCTTTTGAGGACGGCCAATACGCACATGACGGCCAAGGATACGGCTTGCAAGATCCCGGACAGCTTCACACTGCGCTGAACCACCAGTGATAACCACCCGTCGTCCTGCAACACCCGAAAAACCTGACTGGTCAAGGCGATCAGCAATTGTTGTAAAAAGAAGCTCAAGTTCTTTCTCAACAACAGATGTAAGCGCGCTACGTTTCATGCGCACAACACGGTCAGACCCCACTTCACCAACTTGCGGTACCTCAATCTCAATATGCTCGTCCGTTGCGTCAACTCGCGCGCAGCCATGAAATGTTTTGAGCCGTTCCGCTTCATCAAATGGTGTTAGCAGATTCCGAGCAACTTGCTCAGTAATCTGAGCGCCACCAATGGGCAGAATTTCTGAATGGACCAGAGCCCCTTGGGCATAGACAGAAATACCCGTGGTACCCCCGCCAAGATCAATACAGGCAGCACCCATTTTCATTTCATCATCGACAAGCGAGGAAAGTCCTGCAGCATAAGGAGCAAGCACCACACTCCGAACATTCAGATGAGCCCTGCGCACACAGGCCTCCAGATTTTTAAGAGGGCCCGCTGACACAGTTACTGCGAGGACGGCCAGCCCCAGCTTTTTACCGTACATCCCAACTGGAGGCTTGGTACCATAATTGCCATCCACCGCGTAAGCCGCAGGAAAGGCATGTAACAATCCATCCTCGTCAAAATCTATTTGCTCTTTAGCCTCTGCAATTGCTTGATCAACATCAGTCTGTGTCACTGCATGACCAGCAACATCTACCTCAACTTCAATTACTCTCGTTTGCGGTTCACCACCAGAGAAGCTGAGAATTACGTCGCTTACCGTCGTACCGGCCATTTTCTCTGATTGATCGACAGAGGCACGGATCGCTTTCTCAGTAAGTTCCATATCAACTATGGCACCGCCAACTACGCCGCCGTTACAGGCCCGGTTACCAACGCCACGTACCACATAAGATCCATCAGGGGAAAAATCAGCAATCAGGCACGCTACTTTACTTGATCCAACATCAAGTGCAGCAATTGTTCCTTCCATTACGTCATCTAATATCTTCATAGATCCATCACTCTATACAATCAGGTTGCCCACTCTTTACCGTCCATCATACGACGGCCCGTTGGGGTTACCCGCACTACTACACGATCAGCAACACGCATATCTAATACGCTAATCTCCCGTGCAAGGAAATTGTGAGCAGCCTCCAGCCTTACAAACTTATCCCATGCGGCATCACCGTTATAATCCGTCAGAAATTCCTCAGGGAGTTTCAAACGAATACCATTATCAAAAATAATATCCCAGCGCCGTTCACCAACGAATACAGCTGTTTTCACCCTGTCCGATAAATCACCAGCTCTTTCCAACTTCGAAAACAACGTTTCGATATGCGCAGGTGCGGCTTCCCCCACAACAAGAGGTAGATGACTAAACTCGTGCAGGCCACGAGCAGTAATTACTACGCCGTCTGGGTCAATCAACCTAACAAGACCCTCCTGTTGCCACAGGGCAAACGCTTCACGTTCTGTGATAGAGACCTTAATCTCTCCCGGGAAAATACGGCTCACTTTAGCTTGTTTAACCCAAGGCAGAGTCTCAATGCGCTCTTTAATCATAACGAGATCTACTGACAGGATCGGCACACCATCATCAATATCAAGGACAGCGAGCACATCGTTGTAAGCCGTACGCTCAGCACCACTCACCGAAAGCCGAGATAATTCAAAACCGGCCTGACGGGTGGTTTCGTAGAACCAGCTTTCCGTTACCGATCGCGCAAACAGCATTACTGAAGCAACCAGCAGAATAAAGGTAAAAAGCGACAATCCATAACGATGCTGTTTAACAAAAGCTGTCATTAGTTCGCCTCCCCAATTCGCTGGATTTCCCAGTGAAGATCAACGCCTGAATTGGCTTTCACACGCGTGCGTACTGTCTCTCCAAGTTCCTCGATCTCAGCGGCTGTAGCACCGCCGTGATTAATAAGGAAGTTACAGTGTTTTTCTGAAACCTGAGCATCGCCGATTTGAAGCCCCCGACAGCCGGCTTCGTCAATAAGCTTCCAGGCATGCGTACCTTCAGGGTTTTTAAACGTACTACCGCCAGTTCGGGTTCCGATAGGCTGGCTCTCTGAGCGCGCATTTGTGATCTCGTCCATACGCTTCTGTATCTCAGCAGGATCACCATCCTTTACTTGAAACGATGCTCCTAAAAAGATCAGATCTGCTGGCAAAGCTGTTTTGCGGTAACTGAAGTCAAAATCATCCAATTTGAACTCGTGCATATGCCCATACCGGTCAACGGCATGAGAATGCAACAGAACATCCTTGATCTCACGACCGTAAGCACCTGCATTCATTCGTAATGCACCGCCGACTGTTCCTGGTACCCCCACCATGAATTCAAGTCCCGTTTTACCGGCTTTCTGTGCTTCACGCGCAACATGTACATCCATTGTTCCAGCAAGAGCTTTCAGCACATTTCCTTGAATAAGGGTGCCTGAAAAGCCTCTACCCAACCGGATAACGATCCCCCTAACACCACCATCTCGCACAAGTAGATTAGAACCAACACCTACCACAGTAATTGGTATTTCACTGGGCACATGGCGTAGGAAGGTTTGCAAATCTGCTTCATCTGTGGGTTCAAATAAAATATCCGCCGGTCCACCGGTTCTGAACCAACTGAGACGTGCAAGATCAGCGTCTTCCTTGAGGCGTCCTTTCAAATGCGGCATATTTTCCAAGAATGAATAAGCAGCTGTCATTATTTAAGCCCCTAACTGCTCAGGCAGATCATGGGCCCATTTCGTAATGGAACCAGCACCCAAACAAATAACAGCATCACCAGCTTCAGCATATTTGCTAACTACCTCGGCCAAATCGTCAGGCCCATCCACTATGTCAACAAGCCGATGACCATGAGTACGAATGCCTTCGGCAAGGCTATCACGATTAACGTCCTCTATTGGTTGTTCACCTGCTTCATAAACAGGCGCAACAAGCACTACATCTGCATCATTAAAGCAGGTACAAAACTCTTCGAATAAGCTTTCAAGGCGCGTATATCTATGAGGCTGTGCAACTGCAATAACCTTACCTTCAAAACTCTCGCGCGCAGCTTTCAGTACAGCGCCAATCTCTACCGGGTGATGACCATAGTCATCGATCACCGTCACACCATTCGCCTCACCAGTTTTAGTAAACCTGCGTTTTACACCACCAAAGCTTTCAAATGCTTTGCGGAGTGTTTCATCTTCCACATACATCTCAAGGCCAACACAAATTGCCGCGAGTGCATTTTGAATATTATGATCCCCTGGCATTGGAAGCTTAATACCTTGAATAACCCGACCATCTGCATTCGCCGTTTCTCTCAAACGCACATCGAAAGTAACAGCGCCGGAGGATGGTCTAATATTTACTGCTTGTACATCAGCTTGGGCGCTCAATCCGTAAGTGATGAACTTCCGGTCTTGGATATTTGCGATTAATCCTTGCACCTCCGGGTGATCAACACACAGCACAGCTGCGCCATAAAAAGGAACGCGCTCAAGAAATGTTTTAAAGGCTTCCTTTTCCGCTTCAAATGTACCGTAGAAATCTAGATGTTCAGCATCCAGATTGGTAACAACAGCAATTGTTGCCGGAAGCTTCACGAAAGTACCATCACTTTCGTCTGCTTCAACAACCATCCAATCACCTTCTCCAAGGCGAGCATTTGTGCCGTAGCTGTTGATAATACCGCCATTGATCACGGTCGGGTCAATCCCCGCAGCTTCAAGAACGGTCGCGACCATCGATGTGGTTGTTGTTTTACCATGAGTACCGGCAACTGATACACACCATTTCAGGCGCATAAGCTCAGCGAGCATCTCGGCACGACGTACGACCGGGATAGAGCGAGTTCGAGCTTCAACCACTTCAGGATTGTCAGCTTTAATAGCGGTAGATACCACCAGCACCTGTGCATCTGCAACATTCTCAGCCTTCTGGCCGACCATTACCCTTATTCCCAGCTTCTGTAGACGGTCAACATTGGGGTTAGCACTTATATCTGAACCTTGAACGTTATAGCCAAGGTTATGCATCACCTCTGCAATACCAGACATGCCAATACCACCAATACCCACAAAATGGACTGTGCCTATATCAAAGGGAATGCCCTTCACGCAGATACTCCTTCACCTTCACAAATATTAACTACGACATCCGCAAGCCTGTCTGCCGCGTCGAGGCGCGCTATTGAACGCATACCGTCAGATCCGTTCCTAAGGTCACCCATGTCTTCAAACATTTTATTGAGCTTTTCAGTGACAGCTTCAGACGTAAATTCTTCTTCAGGCATCATCCAACCGCCGCCAGCTTCTTCAACAATGCGTGCATTTGCGGTTTGATGATCATCTGCAGCGATTTTAAGCGGAACTAAAATAGCCGGACGCCCCATGGCTGTAAGTTCTGAAAGTGTTGATGCGCCGGAACGGCAGATTACCAATTGTGTACGAAGCAGGATTCCACCTACATCGTCAAAATATGGCTTTACTTCCGCCGCTATATTAGCTTCTGCATATGCAATTTTTACACGGTCAACATCTTCAGGACGTGCCTGATGTACGATATCTAATCTGCTTTTATGCTCTTCTGGTAAAGCTGTTAGTGCACTGGGCACCACATCAGAAAGGATACGGGCACCTTGACTACCACCAATAATGAAAATACGGATTGCACCGAGACCGAATGGCACCGAATATGCGATATTGGCGAGCTTGGCGATTAGCCTTCGTACTGGATTACCTGTTACCATAGTTTTTACGCCGTAAGGCACACGTTCAGTATTCTCTACACTAAGTGCGATCAGCTCCGCATCTTTCGACATCATACGGTTAACACGACCAAGAACAGCATTTTGTTCATGCAGCACAAAGGGAATTCCTAAACTACGAGCCGCCATCACAGCTGGAAGCGAGGGGTACCCACCAAAACCAACAACGATAGATGGAATGTCTTTCTTAAATTGTTTGCGTACTTTCAAAGTACTTGAAGCAAGACTAATTGCCGATTTGATCTTCCCTAAAAAGCCGCCACCCATATGGCTAGAAGCACTCAAGATCGTTTTATCAAGATCAGCCATAATGTTGCCAAGCGCTATACCGCGCTTGTCAGTAATTAATGAGACCTTATAACCTTCCTCGGTTAATTTATCCGCCACAGCCTCTGCAGGCATCATATGCCCCCCGGTACCACCGGCCGCGAGAATTATCTTAGGTGCGCGTAATGGCATTCTCTGTTCCATCATTCTGCGGCTCTCCACCCTACAGGGTCAAAACCCGGCTGGATAAATCTGTTCCGCCGGGTGAAAGCAAGTGTCATCCCCATCCCAATGGCAAGCGCTACCATTGATGACCCACCAGAAGATACGAACGGCAATGTCATACCCTTGGAAGGCAAAATCGCGAGGTTTACCCCCACATTGATTAATGTTTGAAGCCCAAATTGCATAATTAAACCCGCCGCAGCAAGCAGGCGGAATGGATTTTCCTCATTAACCAAATGAGCCAAACCACGCACAACAATACCTGCGAATAAGAGAAGCAGCATTACCCCTGCAATTGCGCCAAACTCTTCCCCAATAACCGCAAAGATATAATCTGTGTGTGCATCAGGCAGACCAAGTTTCACAACTCCCTCACCCGGCCCTTTGCCAAACAAACCGCCGGAGCCAAAAGCCTCCATAGCCTTGTCTGTTTGGTAGGTATCGCCGCTAGCTGGATTAATGAAACGGTCAATCCGGCTAGCTACGTGAGGCAGCAATGCATATGCAAGCCCGGCCCCTAGCAAACCAAGACCACCAGCAATCATCAACCAAGTCATGGGCAGTCCTGCAAGGGCCATCTGTCCCATCCATACAGTGCTCACAAGCACGGTCTGCCCAAAATCCGGTTGAGAAATCAGGAATGCAACCACGATTAAATACAGTGCAAAACTGATCTGTTTTGCAGGAATTTTTTCACCGTTTAGGTCAGCCGATAAAATCCAAGCCGTCGTTACAATAAAAACAGGCTTCAAGAACTCACTGGGCTGCAAAGTAAAACTACCAAGCGGCAACCAGCGAGTTGCTCCCTTAATTTCCGGTGCGATCAACAGCGTAAGCGCCATTAAAACCAAAGTGATGGGAAACCCAATTATCGCCAGCCTGCGGACCAGATCAGTACTCATCATGGAAACAATCAAGACTGCGCCCAAGGAAACCCCAAGGAAAAGCCCCTGTTTTTTAACGAAATACATGCTATCGAGGCCAAGCCGCTCTGCAACCGCAGGGCTTGCAGTAAGGGCAAGCCAAAGGCCTAACACAATAAGCGCTAAGACAAGCACGAGCATCAGGCGATCAACTGTCCACCACCAACGAGAGAGAACCGAGTTGTCATTTCGAGAAAGGGCAATCATGCCGCCGCTCCTTTCTCTTCACGAACAAGGGCTTTGAAGGCCTCACCGCGCTCTTCAAAATTCGAAAACTCATCAAAAGCTGTGCATGCCGGCGACAACAACACCACATCGCCGGACTTCGCCGTTCTACAAGCGGCGACCACAGCCTCAGTCACAGATACGAAACATTCTGCTTCAAGACTTTCACCAAGATCTTTATATAGAGAGCTTGCAACCTCACCAGCAAAATAACCTTTTTTCACGTGTGCAATGGCAGTCTTCATATGAGTAAAATCTGTCTCTTTTGCTCTACCGCAAGCAATCCAGTGGATATCTTCGAAAGAAGAAAGTGCTCTAATGGCTGCATCACTATTCGTCGCTTTAGAATCGTTGATGTAAGTTACCCCATCAAACGTACCCACAAGCTCTTGCCTGTGCTCTAGCCCCGGGAAAGTTTCAAAGCTGGCAAGAATGTCTGCATTAGCAAACCCCAGCGCTTTACCAATCGCAAATGCACAAGCTGCATTTTGGTGATTATGCGCACCTCGCAAACGATTGAGATCAGATAAATCTGATACTTTTTCTTCCTCTGCCATCAACAAACCATTCGAAACCGAATAATCCGCCACGACACCTTTCGTAGAAACCGTCACATTGTCGGACAAACCGTCTGCGATTTCTTCTGAAGACCTATCATCAACACCTAAAATGGCCGTTTGCCCATTTGACTGCATTTCAAATAATCTACGTTTCGCTGCAATATAGCCAGCCATGTCGCCGTGTCGGTCCAAATGGTCAGGTGACATATTCAAAAGGACAGCGACATCCGCATCAAACACTTTTGTTAAATCCAACTGGAAAGAAGACATTTCAAATACATACACACCACCTTCAGGCAATGCATCGAGAGCCAATACGCCGGTACCAATATTACCGCCCACAACGACAGGTTTTCCGCATTCAGCAATCATATGTGCCACCAACATTGTTGTGGTGGACTTCCCATTAGTGCCAGTGATAGCCACAACCTTATGCGCAGGCATTTCTATGCGAGCTGCTTCAAATACATCAAAGTCACTGATGATTTTCACATCATTTGCAGCAGCCTTCAACACCAGTTCATGAGGTTCAGGGTGTGTAAGCGGCACTCCCGGTGCCAACAACAACTCGTCAAGACATGAGAAATCTAACTCATAAAGATTTGACACATGCTCCGCCACTTCGTTCCTGCGGTCAGCATTATCATCGTAGGCAAAAACCTTAGCACCAGACGCAGCTAAGGCTTTGACCGCGGCAACACCTGTGCGTGCCAGACCAAAAACTCCAACTGATTTACCATCATATGCTGGTGCCGTAATCAAAGCTGCTTACCTCAACTTCAATGTTGCGAGGCCAATCATCGCGAGGATAAAGGCGATAATCCAAAACCGAATAACAATGGTCGGTTCCGCCCAACCTTTTTGTTCATAGTGGTGATGAAGCGGAGCCATGCGAAACACACGTTTACCGGTGAGCTTAAAGGAGGCTACCTGTACAATTACAGAAATTGTTTCAAGCCAGAACAAACCACCAATGATACCGAGAACAATCTCATGCTTAATCACTACAGCCATAGCGCCGATTGCGCCGCCAAGTGCTAACGACCCCGTATCGCCCATAAAGATGGCAGCTGGCGGTGCATTAAACCAAAGGAAACCCAAGCCAGCGCCAATGATCGCACCACATAGAATGGCAAGTTCACCGGCTCCCGCCACATATGGCACGCCTAGATATTCAGTATAAACTGTGCTGCCCACCACATATGCAATAAAACCAAGAGCACCCACAGCAATAATAACAGGAACTGTTGCAAGGCCATCAAGACCATCCGTTAAGTTCACGGCATTCCCGGCCCACACCATAACAAGCATAGCAAACGGAATGTAGAACACACCAAGGTTCACTAAAAAATTCTTTGCAAATGGCAACGACAGATCTGTACCATTCATTGTTGTGAGGAACCAAGCTACACCGCCTGCGATTGCGAATTCTAGCGCCAAACGAAGTTTTCCGGGAAACCCTGCTGATGATCTTTTCGTTACTTTCAGATAGTCATCCACAAAACCAATAGCACCAAAGCCCAGAGTAACTGTCATGACTGCCCAAACATATGGATTGGAGAGATCAGCCCACAAAAAAGTAGAAATACCAAGACCCAACAAAATCATAAACCCACCCATGGTAGGCGTACCTTGCTTTGTCAGGATATGGCTTTCAGGACCATCTTCCCGAATTGGCTGACCTTTTTTCTGCTTGGACTTTAACCACCGGATAATGGCAGGGCCAAACACGAAACAAATAATCATTGCAGTAAAAATCGCACCACCGGTTCGAAACGTCAGATACCGGAACAGGTTAAATATACCGCCTTGATCTGCTAATAAATATAGCACGCGTTCACTCCTACCTAAAACCCATGAGCACACTGTAAGCCACTTTCAGGCACAAGCGTGTCACATTTACTTAAATCCAACATGTTATTCACAAGCGCAGATAAACCCGCACTGTTAGCTCCTTTTACCATCACGACATCGCCATCCCCCAGTCGCTGCATCAACTGCTCAGCAGATGCATCTGGATTGTGCCATCGTTCCGTTGGCAAGCCCGAAGCTTCGCCAACAGCAGCCATCTGGTCACCAAAGGCAATAATCTTCGACACACCGAATTTTTTGAGATCCGCGATAAGTGAGAAGTGAATTTCTTCACTGCGAGAGCCAAGCTCCTGCATATCAGCAAGAACAGCAATTCTCTTACCATGTTTACCTGTTTTCGCAAGGCTTAAACGCCGCAGAGCAGCACGGATACTAAGGATATTGGCGTTATAACTATCATCAATCAGCTTTGCCTCACCAAATCCCAACTGCAGGCTGTACTCTCGGCCTCGCCCCTGTTCTGCTTCAAGTGATGCAAGCGCTAAAGCCGCGTGTCCCAGATCAGCACCAATCGCTTTCACGGCGGCGAGAGTAAGTAAGCTATTCAATACCCACTCTCGACCTGGCTGTGCCACTTTATAGGTAATGAGCGTTCCCATTACATTTGCTGTAAGACAGGTACAGTTGTGGTGTTCAGTCATCCGTACTGGATAAACATCAGCTTTATCTGTCACGGAAACACTAATGGCCTTGGCACCATACTTTTCTGCGGCCTTTTGAAGTTCATCTTTATACGGATGGTCGATACCATAAATGGCAAAACCATCTTGTTTCAACGCTCCAAAAATAGAAGCCTTTTCTTCTGCAATATCAGATACATTCGCAAATGAAGCCTGATGCGCTGATCCAACTGTGGTAACAATTGCTACATCAGGCTGAACCTTGGTAGCCTCCCGAATAATTTCACCTGGCTTATTCATTCCAAGCTCGAAAACTCCAAACCTGCTTTCTCTTGGCATTCGCGCTAGGGAAAGCGGCACCCCAACGTGATTATTGAAGCTCTTTATACTCGAATGAGTATCACCAACCAACGCCAAACACTGACGAAGAGCCTGTACCACACTGGTTTTGCCTGCACTCCCAGTAACACCTATTATACCAGCAGGCGCACGGCCACGGGCATGATGTGCCATACGAACGAGCGCACAAGAAGTATCATCAACAAAGACGAGACGATTATCGCCTTCTTTTACACCCTTTGGCGTTTCTGAAACAATGGCCGCGACAGCGCCCTTTTCAAATGCTTTGGCAACAAAATCATGGCCATTAAGCGCTTCACCTTTCAGTGCAACAAACAAATCACCTGGTAAGATGTCCCTGCTATCAACTTGCAAGCCATCAGCATACCAAGGCCGGGCGGTTAACGCACCACATGTGGCATTGATTTCAGCAGCGGTCCAAAGTGGTGTACCAATCTCCATGTTATGCCCCCTCCCCAAGTACAGCTTTCACAGCATCAACATCTGAGAATGGCAAAATTTCATTCCCCACAATCTGTCCGGTTTCATGGCCTTTACCAGCCACAATCAACATGTCACCACTGCCCATATTCTCTATTGCTTTTGCGATAGCTTCAGCGCGGTCACCAACTTCCATGGCTCCTTGGGCTGCGATCATAATCTGTTCACGAATTACAGATGCCTCTTCGCTGCGGGGATTATCATCGGTCACATAAACCGTATCTGCGAGTTTGCTGGCGATTTCTCCCATTTGCGGGCGCTTACCTGCGTCACGGTCTCCGCCACATCCGAAAACCACATGCAGTTTATTCGGCCGGTGTGCACGTGCTGCCTTCAGAACAGTACGAAGGCCATCCGGTGTATGCGCATAATCAACGAACACAGCGCCGCCCTTAGAGGTCAAACCAATCAATTCCATGCGTCCAGGCACACCATTCAGCCGCTCCATAGCGTCAACACTGGCAGAAACTTTTCCACCACATGCATGTACTAAACCAAGCGCCATCAAAACGTTATGAGCCTGAAAACCACCAATCAGAGGTAGCTTCACTTCATAACGCCCACCATCAATGGTAAATTCAATAACCTGCCCATCAGCCACAACACGTTGCTCAACAAGATGGATTGAGGCTCCCTCACGTTTTCCAACAGTTATACGGCTAAGGTTACGCGCCCACGCCACATCATCGAGCGTAGCGCCCCAGTGATCATCCACATTAATCACGGCACCATCACCTGGCATTAATAGCTCTGCAAACATGCGAGCTTTCGCGTAAAAATAGCCAAATTCAGTTTGGTGGTAATCCAGATGATCCCGCGTAAGGTTTGTAAAACCGGCTGCACTTAAATTTAGCCCATCTAATCGGTTTTGGTCCAAACCATGACTAGACGCTTCTACAGCAACATGCTGAACACCTTTTTCAGCAAGCTGAGCCATGGCACCATACAAATCAACCGGGTCCGGTGTTGTTAAACCGCCATCTATTTGCAGCTGCCCAGATTTAACACCCAGAGTTCCTATACTTGCAGCTTCAACACCGTTCAGTTGCCAAAGCTGCCGAACAAAATCAGCGACAGATGTTTTCCCGTTTGTTCCTGTAATAGCCACCTGCACTTCTGGTTGGGTGCCACAAAACCGCGCGGCTAACTCGGCATAGCGTTTACGTGGGTTTTTATCTTCAACAAAAGCGACATGATCAGGCACTACAGCATCTGGTGTAGACAAAATAGACGTCGCGCCGGACCGAATAGCATCTTCGATAAACTTGCGACCATCCGTATGGCTACCTGGCAGAGCAACAAACATATTGCCCGGCTTCACTGCACGGCTATCCACGGTAAGGCCAGACACAATTGTATCGCCCTTCACCCCATTTCCGCCAAGCAGCTCTGCAAGCTTATATGTCATACTAGCTTTGCCTCTATTTTTTCTTCTTGTCTTCAATCAACAAGGCCACATCCTGATATAGCCCTGCATCTTCCTGTTTGGGTGACACACCAAGCAGTGGTGCCGACCTCAAGATCACATTTCGAACAACTGGCGCAGCTACCCAGCCGCCAGAACGGTACCCGAATGTTTCTTTCGTCCCTTTAGGCTCATCCAACAGTGCAAAAACTGCATACTGAGGATCATCCATCGGGAACACGCCCATGAAAGAAGAAATCAACTTCTTCCGAGCGTAGCCTCCAGCAATTGCCTTCTCTGCCGTGCCTGTCTTACCGCCGACACGATAACCAACAGCATCTGCACGCCCACCAGTACCTTTGGTAACTGCCATCCGCAGAAGCTGGCGAATTTTCCGGCTAGTATCCGGAGCGATTACCTGCTTGCCAGTTTGCCAATTCTCTGGATTGTGAACGAGCGTTGGTGTCATCAAACGCCCACCATTCACCATCGCAGAAATACCTGATGCAAGCTGAAGTGGGCTAACAGCTAACCCATGCCCATATGAAATGGTCATTGTGGAAGATTTACGCCAAACTGGTGGCACAAGCGGGGCACCTACCTCTGTAAGCTCAACATTTGCTGGCTGAAGGAGACCTAATTCACCAAGAAACTCTTGCTGACGCTCAGTTCCGATATCTAGTGCCATCTGCGCTGTACCGATATTTGAAGAGAATGTAAAAATCTCAGGGACCGTTAGATAGCGCTCTTTAGGGTGATCATCTCTGATAAGAAAACGAGAGATACGAAGCGGCTTTGTGGCATCATAGCCATCTTCCATTGATACAACGCCGTCATCCAAGGCATTCGCAAAAGTAAAGGTTTTAAACGTGGAACCTAGTTCATAAACGCCTTTGGTTGCCCGGTTAAACTTCTCTGTATCAGCAACACCTCGTACATTGTTTGGATCATAATCAGGAAGTGAAACCATTGCGATCACTTCACCAGTTGAAACATCCATAACAAGACCAGCGCCACCAATTGCCTGATAAGCACGCATCGCAGCCTGCAATTCATCTGCAAGCGCATACTGAACGCGAATATCCAGTGAAAGCTGAAGCTGTTCAGACGTACGAGACTTATCGCCAAGCTTTGCATCAAAGAAATGCTCAACACCACCTAGCCCATTACCGTCCACGTCTACATAGCCAAGCACATGCGCTGCTAAACGGCCATGTGGATAAATCCGCTCTTCCTCACGCTCAAACTGGAAAGCTGGTTCGCCAATCGCGTTCACTTCCCATTTTTGGCGCGGAGTTAGTTTGCGCTTAAGCCACACAAACTTCTTGCCAGATGAAAGCTTAGCTTCAACATCAGCATATGAGAGCTCCGGCAGTATAGAAACTAATTGACGTGCAGCTTCTTGGGGATCTTTGATATCTTTTGGTACTGCGTAAAGAGATGCTGTTTCAAGGTTTGTAGCAAGAATTTCGCCGTTACGATCGACAATATCAGCTCGAGCGATCTGAACTTCTGGTACGGTTACTACCTGCCGAGTTGCCGTTACACGGGGTTTAGGCGCACTAACACCAAGCTCGATAGTACGACCAATCATAATCAAGAATGCAAAACAGAACAGAACAACGCCTATCATCAAACGATTGCGAGCAATTTCAATCGCTGAACGACGGTGAGTTTCAGTAGTCATATTATGATATGCGGATACTGTGTTCACAGGGTTTGCCCTTCTGTTTGCTTACTTTTCTTTTCCTTGCTTGATTTCAATTCCTTTTGCGCAGCGGGTAGAAGCACACCCTCGCCTGCCTCGACTTCCAATCCTTTCGGTCGGAACGGGATCAAAGAAGGATCAGCAATAATTTGCTTTGCCCGCGGCGGCATCAATGCCAGAAAACGAATAGAACGATCCTGAAGAACTTGAGGTGTCGTGAGATATGCCCACTCGGCTTCAAGCACCCTAATTGCCTCACGGTCCTGTTTAATCTGCCGGGCAATCTCTTTCACATTATCTACTTTGTTCTGAACTGTGATTTTGAGCTGAAGAACAGCCGCACCTGATGCAATAGCAGTCGCTGCCGCAAAGATTGTGAGCGTTTTACGCATGCCACGCCCCCTTTGCTGATGCTCCAGTACGCTCAGCCACACGCAACCGCGAAGACCGAGCCCTAGGATTCACATCCAGCTCGTCGTCGGAGGGCTTAACAGCCCCCTTCTTGATTTGGCGAAAAGATGGCTCTGGCCCCATATCAATGGGCCCCGGCATATGACGGGAACCACCGGATGAACGGCCAGAGCGCTCTGCCATAAACTGCTTTACAATTCGGTCTTCAAGCGAGTGGAATGACACCACAACAAGACGGCCATCTTCGGCAATAATTTCTTCTGCCCCAGCAAGACCACGGCGCAATTCACCCAGCTCGTCATTCACATGAATACGGAGTGCCTGAAACGTGCGTGTCGCAGGGTGAACTTGTTTCTGCCCTTTCTTACGCTGGCCAAACCCTAGAATTCTCTCAATAAGACCTGCCAACTGCCGAGTGGTGGTGAAGGGCTCTTCTTCACGGTCTTTAACAATAGCTGCGGCAATTTTACGGGACTGGCGTTCTTCACCATAATCATAAATGATATTCGCAAGTGTATCCTGCCCATAGGTATTAACTACATCCGCCGCTGTTTCACCATCTTGCGCCATGCGCATATCAAGCGGGCCATCTTCCCGGAAAGAGAAACCACGCTCTGCTTCATCAAGCTGGAAGGAAGAAACACCTATATCCAGCATCACGCCGTCTACTTTATTGATGCCTACCTCAGGCAACAGCGTAGCCATATCGCCGAAGCATCCTTCGACAATCTGGAAACGCCCGGGGAATTCTTTGGCAAACTCTTCAGCACGCTTGATTGCATCTGGATCGCGGTCAATAGCAATCACTTTGCAATCTGCTGCCTCCAACACGGCGCGGCAATAGCCGCCTGCGCCAAACGTACCATCCACATACACTTCGCCGTCTACAGGTTTTAGTGCATGAACAACTTCATTCAGGAGAACTGGAATATGCTTACCGCCTTTTGCGCGCACGTTATCCATCACTTTTGCGGCCCTCCCCCGAAAGCTGGAAGAGTCGGTGCTTTTTGCGCCGCGAGTGTCATTTGCTCTTCTCTATGAAGTTTATAGGCATCTGGCGCCCAAATCTGAAACTTGCGGCCAATACCCACAAAAGTCGCTTGACCATCAATCCCGGCAAATTCTTTAAGCTCCGCAGGCAACATCACACGCCCCTCAGGGTCGAACGAAAGCTGGGAAGCGCCGGCAAGAATGGCGGTGGCGACGGACATTTGATCAGGGTCGAAAGGACCAAAGTCGCCGTAGAGCCGGTCAGAAAGTTGTTCAAGGAAAGAGATATCAGCGCCTTCGATGCAAGGCATATTAAAAGGTTGGTAAACGACAACACCAGCGAAGAGGCTCTGGGATACGGCGTTACGAAACGGCGCAGGAATGGACACACGTCCCTTCTTGTCGACCTTATTCGTAAATGTGGACAGGAAAAATGCCATTGTCCGCTCGCCCCTCTGATTCCCCCTCGCCATTCGCCGCCAAACGAAAAGCAAGCACATAGATCGTCATCTATGCCCTTATGGGATATCATGGGATTTAATAGTGGGTCAATGGGACTTTATGGGACTATATGTATTTTTCTTGGGCCTTTCCTTTTTTTTAAAATGAAGTTAATTCAGTAAAAACATAGCATTAAGGCCACATGTTCTTTTTATGTTCCTCCGCTTGTAGAATTTTAATTTTCTAAGCATCAGAACCCGAATACTCCCCAATTCCACAAAAAAAGAGGGCGAAAACGCCCTCTTTTCCAATTTATCCCATGTTTTCCCATGGAGCCGTCTTACAAGTGATCCGATTCCCATAAAAACCCAGACCACCCCAAGACCAAGATATTACACGTCAGTTAAACTCAACAGGTTCACAGTGCCAACATGCCTCTGCTTCACCAGAACCAATCGGGCTACCCGGAGGAACATCAGGATTATCTGGATTTTTAACAGCAGGTGTTTTAGCTCTCGCCAAAGCATTCTCAATTCGCACCGCCATAGCGCTACCTGCTGAGCTATAGCCGCGGCGCCAATCAATGAAACGCAGCCTTAAATCTTTAAGCGCCTTCATCACCTCTGAACGCACCATCACAGACGTCCTCGGGCGATCATTAAGCGTAATTAATTGTTCCATCAATCTTGAAGCTACAACGATACGAAGAGCGATTATATTAGCATCATCACCACGTGCTGTGCCCGTTATAAAATCAATTGTTCGCGCGAGTACAAAGGCCAAATCATTACCACGCCCGGACAGGTTTTGCTCAGCCAAGCGCGCAAGCCGCGCTGGGTGCAGCAGCGCATCAAACGTAAGGTCCGCAGCTACCGCAGCTGCTTCAGCTTCACTGAATACAGGCCTTGCCACTGCATCAAAAATTTCTCGGTTCCATTGCGGATCACCATTTGGACGACCAACCGGTGACAGAACTGTGAGAGTTTCATCACTGATATCAAGCGCCTCAGGCGCAACCGTTTTTAAAAGCCCCTCAAGTGCGGCTTGTTGTTGTTTCCAATCAACCCGCACAGGTGCATTCCGACCATCACCTTCATGGCGATACTCAAATTCGTATCCGCCCAAAGACTTAGCCGCAGCCTGTAGCTGATAACGGTGATAAAGATAGAGAGGCACAAATTTAGTTTGCAGCGCCTCGTATGTTTCACCTTTACGGAGATTACGCTCACCAAAATTGCTCATGGCAATTTCACGCACCTTTAGAACATTATCTAATTCAGCAACGAGATCAGAACCATTATCCCAAAGAGCACCCTTAGCGTGGCCAGTTCCAATATTTCGGCTATCAGGATCAGACACATAAAGAAGGCCAGCTTGATCAGCTTCTTTCACCAGCTTTGCTTGCGCTACTTTTTCTTCATCGTCATATTCAGCATAAAGGAATTTGGTCGCCCAATTATCCCAACCACCAACACCAACGCCGTAAGTACGCGAGAAATCAAGCTGACCACTTCCCACCGCACGCACATCCGGCGCAGGGTAGTCCATCACGCTGGCACGATCTCCATATGAGCTCCCAGCCATATTGTGAGAAAAGCCAAGAGAGTGGCCAATTTCGTGCGCTGAAAGCTGCCTGATACGTTGAAGCGCCAACTCTACCGGATCATCTTTCTCACCCGTACCCGTTTTCGATGCACCAGAAAGAGCCTCAAAGATTTTGATATCCTGACGCACACGCAGAGAGCCCAACAACACAACACCACGCAAAGTTTCACCTGTACGTGGATCATGTAGCGCAGAACCATAAGACCAACCCCGTGTAGCACGGTGCACCCAGTTCACGACGTTATACCGAGCATCGAGCGGATGAACGCCTTCAGGCAGAATTTCAGCCCGATACCCACCTGGGAAACCAGCTTTTTCAAAGGCTTCCGTCCACCAATTCGCACCTTCAAGAAGAGCAGAACGAATAGGTTCCGGAGCACCATTATCAATATAGAAAACGATCGGCTTAATCACATCACCATTTTCATCTTTTTGAAGCCGGAAACGTCTAGCCAGTTGCACCACCGTATTACCATCAAGCGGGGCTGACATATCCACATATGAAGAAGAAATAACGCCAGCGCGCTCATCAGAATGGCGTACTTCATAGCCATCATCGGGCATTTTCAAAAAAGTAGTATGAGCAATGAGCGTTACAGAATTAGCATCCGGCGTTGTTGCATAAATTTCACCACCTGGGTTAGTACCTGCGAAAGTGAGATGAGCATCGAACTCCAGGTTAATCGGGAAAACATGGGCATCTTCCGTGTCCACATAAGAGCGTTTCCCATCAATGCGGTAGCTCCCCTGATTTCTCCGTTTTAATCTGGCAGCAACGCCTACGGCATCTCGCTTAAGAAAACCACTAAGATCAATCAGTGCCTTACCTGTTTTTTCATCAAATTCAACAATCGGCGTAGACCAGATAACAGATTCCGAAAAACTGGTTCTGACAGCCTTTTTCTCGGCAGGGTTATCTGCAGATGCCCTAAAGCTTTGGTTCTCAATAACGGCCAACATGTTCTTGCCAGCGCGGCGGAAGGTTAAAATCTCCGTTCCACCAGGCAAACTACGGTCAAGCCCAAGAGGGTTAGACCCCAAACCACCTGTTAAATAGTATGCATAAATATAGCGACCAAAGGTATTATCACTGGCTTTGTCAAGCGCCAGTAGAACTTTAGCTCCGTCATGATCAACATATGTGGTGATCAATCCATCTTTCTTTTCCAGATCTTTCGTTTTTTCTGCAAAATCTGCAAAGGCAACTGAACTTAATAAAGCCGCTGCACACAAGCCTGAAATCAGGTTCCCAACCCTAAACATATGTTCTCCCCAAATTGGTTTGATTTCACTCTAAATCAGAAGAAAGCAATTACAAGAGGGACAAACTTATTGTGAGCATAAGAAAAGATAGCAGCAGATGGCGTGTAAGCCGGGTTCTGTCCTGACATGCGCCAGTGATGATCATTCCTCTAGGCTTATTGTTGCCAACAAGCTCAAGCAACCTACCACAATGATAGCTCGGAAACAGAGCCTGCCCCAAAAGGGCTATCATTCAAATTGGTTTTGCTTCCGGTGGGGTTTACCCTGCCGCCTTTGTTACCAGAGGCGCGGTGCGCTCTTACCGCACCCTTTCACCCTTACCCATGCAAGCACAGGCGGTTTGCTTTCTGTGGCACTTTCCCTGAGGTCACCCTCGCCGGCCGTTAACCGGCACCGTGTTTCCGTGAAGCCCGGACTTTCCTCCCCTCAGCATACACCAAGCGGCGATCATCCAGCCATCTGCTGCATGCACATAGCCATTTTAAGGGAATAACGTCAAGCCTGTTGCATACCAGCCTTATTTCGGGCACAGTCCGCGCTTAAGAGGTACTTGTGACACAGCAAGAGTTTTTATAATGAAAAAGTTACTAGCAATTGCAGCCCTATTCAGTCTTTCGGCATGCAGCCTTTTTGAAGGCAAGGGCGAAGAAATTATTTTTGATACAACATTGGGTCCTAAGACCGAAGACCAGATCAAGACACTGCCTTCCAACCTTCAAGGAGATGCAGGCAATGCAAATTATCTTGGTACTGAGCGTAAAGGCCCACAGTTAGAATCAGAAGACGGTTCAAAATAATTTCTGCACATATCAGATTTCAAAAGGCGCACTGATTTTCAGAGCGCCTTTTATTTTACCTTGTAAAGACCCAAAAGCACTTCAACTGTATCATCAATGTTTTCCTGTATCATCTGCTCCGTCACTTCAGAGATCAGACCGATAGACCATTTGAACTGCAACTTGCCCTTTAAAAGAGTTGTCAACAAAGCTGCTGCCTTGTTGTAATTCTCTATTTTCAACTCACCTTTATCAGCCCAAGACCGAAGGAAATCCTTGATACCTTCCTGCATAATCTTTGGCCCCGATTCCCAGAAAATTTGCGCCAGCTCAGGCCCCTTAACAGCTTCGTCAGCCAAAAGACGCTCCATCGACATTGCTTCAGGGCTTATCAAAAGCCGCGCATAACTGTCACAAATAATACGCAGGTCACTTTCAAGGGAATGCGTTTCCAGATTTTCCAAAACATTTGCAGGACTATGACGTTCAATCACCATTGAAATAGCGCGAGCGAATAAAACCTCTTTAGATTCGAAATGACTGTAAACGGTTTGTTTTGAAACACCTGCCCGTTTAGCAATCTTATCCATATTGGTGCCTTGAAAGCCCAGCTCCATGAAAAGTTCGCTAGCGGCTTCGGTTATCGCAATATTCTTACCTTCATCACGCGGCCGTCCACGTGAAGGCTTAGACTTTTTTTCGCTCAAGACACTTTTGTCAACCATCTTCAATCCAGAACAGGTTCTATAATCGTACATATTTCAGCAAACATTTAGCGCAACTGAAATAAATCTGCCACCTATAACTATTATTTTTTAGACTAATAAGTCCAGATATTACCTCAACTTTTCAAAAACCCTACGGCTTTCTTAGGTTTCGATCATATCACATTTCAAAATAATTACTAGACTAATAAGTCCAGTAATACTATATATCCGTAAAACCGTTTTAAATATTTCGGATTACGATGGCATGAAAAAGCAACTCCCCAGCTCCTCCCCCCGCTTGTTAAAAGCTGGAGCAATCATTATCTCTGCTGGCCTTTTGGCCAGCGCCCTCGGCTTACGTTTAACGGCCCAGGAAGATGTCTCAAAAAAAATATCTGCCCTTCCAATCAAAACTACCACTGTAAAGATTGAAGACAGCTATGTATCACGTCGCACATTCACAGGCCGTGCTGTAGCAGGCCGCATCAGCCCTTTGGCATTTGAGCTCGGCGGAACAGTTTCAGAGATATCCACTGATCTAGGTCAGCAGGTTACCAAAGGCGATGTCATAGCCCGCCTTGACACGTCCCGCCTTGAAGCCAGCAAAAGCCAACTGATTGCTGAGCAAGAAGAAGTAACTGCATCTCTTAAACTTGCAGAACGGACCTTAAAACGTGCTGAAGAGACATTTAAAAGCGGCCATGCATCGGCACAGCGGCTTGATGAGGCCGAAGCGAATGCAATCACGTTAAAAGCCCGCCTGAAGCGCCTGGACGCTTCCTTGCGTACACTTGATGTAGATATCAGACGCTCTTCAATAAAAGCACCGTTTAGCGGCACCATTACACAGCGCATGGTGGATGAAGGCACCGTTGTTGGTGCAGGCACATCCGTTCTAGAAATTACAGAAGATAGCCGCATGGAAGCCCATATCGGCATGCCGCCCAAGCATGCAAACAGTATCGCAACCGGTGCTTCCGTAGAACTAAGAGACGGTAAAAGACAAATTATTGAAGGAGCAACGGTTCGCTCTATTGTTCCCATCATCACCGGCCAGACCCGGACAATGATGGTAACGTTTGATCTTCCGGAAAATCGCGCCACTCGAGGCGAGCTAATCAATGCTGTTGTAAATGATGAACAAGATGCACATGGTGCATGGCTCCCTATTCGCGCACTGTCATCTGATGTACGCGGTCTGTGGCGCGTTTATAAAGTACATCAGGAAGGTGGTGACCAAAGAGTACGCTTTGAGAACGTACAGATCCTCTATACCGAGGGCAACCGGGCATTCGTAACAGGTACTATATCAGATGGTGATATTCTGGTTGCGGACGGTATGAACAGGCTTGCACCTGGCCAGCTCGTACGTGCAGCGCAGTAAAGGGAGACTATAGATGAAAGGCTCTCTTTATAATCATCCCCGGGTCGTATGGTTACTCCTACTCCTAATTGTCATTTCAGGTACTAACGCCTTCTTCACCATGCCTCGTCTTGAAGACCCGCACATGGAAAGCCGAGTAATCCAGGTAACGACATTCTATCCTGGAGCAGATGCCGAACGCGTGGAAGCTGAGGTCACAGAAAAACTTGAACGTAAAATTCGTGAAATCCCCGAGGTGGAAAAAGTACGCAGTACATCACGCCCCGGTAATTCTCTGATCACGGTTACACTGGAAGACCGCATCACTGATGCAAAGCCCATTACTGCACGCCTCCGAGATAAAGTCGCTGAAGTAACTGATTTACCTGAAGGTGCTACGGCACCAGATTTTTCAGATACACGCATTTATGCGCACTCTGCCATTCTTTCACTTACCTGGCATTCAGACAGCCCAATCAATTATGCGATTTTGGGGCGGCACGCACGTGAAGTTGAAAGCCGCCTTAGAAACCTCTCCGGAACAGATTTCGTAGATGTACTTGGCCTTCCACAAGAAGAAATCCGTATCACCGTTGACGATAGCAGACTTGCAGCACATGGCCTAACTATGGCTGAAGTTGCAAACATGATCCGAGGTTCTGATGCACGCGGTGCAGCAGGTGTTGTTGCGGGCACCGAAAACCGCATGGTGGTTCAGGTGACAGGCGCCATTGATAATATCGCCCGTATCCAGCGCATTCCAATTGGGCAGGATGCCTTCGGCGCTAGCCTGCGCATTGGTGATGTTGCAACAGTTACGCGCACCTTTGAAGACCCACCATCACGCCTGACATATCTTGACGGTCATTACGGCGTGGTCGTTGCTGCAAGAATGTTCGAGGATTCCCGGATCGACCAGTGGTCTGACCAGATCGCTGCCCTGATGGCCGATATTGAGCAGACACTACCTGCCAGTATTCATCTGGACCGCATATTTGATCAACGCGAATATGCGGATGAACGCCTTGATGGCCTGATGGGTAATCTAGCGGTTGGTGCCCTCGTGGTACTTGGGGTTCTCTTAGTATCTCTTGGTTGGAGAGCATCCCTTGTCTCAGCCTCCATTCTGCCGTTAACGCTCCTTGCTGCGCTTGCTATCACCAATATGTTTGGGCTCCGCATTCAGCAGGTTCTTGTAACAGGCTTAATTGTAGCCCTTGGCATTATGGTAGATAATGCCATCGTAATTACAGATGAAATCCAACACCTGCGCCTGCAAGGTGAACGACGTGCCACCGCAGTTGCTAAAACAGTGAGGAAATTATGGGTCCCCCTTCTAGGCAGCACTATGACCACTGTGATTGCCTTCATGCCGCTGGTCCTTATGCCTGGAAACGCAGGGGACTTTCTCTTGGGCGTACCTGCAGCTGTGATTGCATCTCTTGTCGCTTCATATATTATTGCCTTCACGATTATTTCCGCAGTAGCAGGCCGGATGCTTGAAGGCCGCCTCCCTGATGAAGTACTGAAAGGTCCAGTGAAGCGGGTGTGGTGGCGTGACGGCATTGATGGCGGCATGCTCGCTCGCGCTTTTGAAGCCAGCCTTCGGTGGTCAGTGAAACGCCCACTTCGCTCCATTGTTGTGGCGACAGCAATTCCGCTTGCAGGTTTTGCACTTGCTGGTCAGCTAACAGAGCAGTTCTTTCCGGTAAGCGACCGCAACCAATTCCGCATTCAAGTTTACATGCCTGCTCAGGCTTCTATTGAAGAAACCCGTAAGGCAACAGAATTTGTAAATGGGCACTTGAAGAAAATTGAAGAAATCGAAAGTGTTCACTGGTTTATTGGAACGCGCCCTGCCAAATTCTATTACAGCATGATCGCGGCAAACGACGGTGTTGTAAGCATCTCTGAAGCCGCCGTAACGGTGGGAACATTTGAGCAGATAACAACACTTATTCCCCGCCTTCAGGAAGAACTGACCAAGCTCTTACCTGAAGCGATGATTCTTGTTCGGGAATTAGGCAGTGGCCCACCCATTCAGGCTCCTATCGAACTTCGTATCCTTGGGCCTGACCTTGAAGTTCTTGAAGAACTTGGTGAACAAGCCCGCAGCATTCTCGCCGAGGTACCGAACGTTACCTATACCCGAACGAGCCTGAAAGCTGGCCGGCCTATGGTTTCCGTAGAAGCCAGAGAAGATGATGTTTCCGTGACGGGATTATCCCTCAAACAAGTGGAACAACAACTACAAGGCTTAACCAGCGGCATCATCGCAACATATGTAATTGAACAAACTCAGCAGGTTCCAGTACGCCTGATAGCTGACCGCGCCAGTCGTATGAATATTGAATCAATCGCAAACATGAGCCTGATGGGCGGCGAACGCAGTAGAGAAATTGATCAATCATTTGCTGATCTCCCCGTTTCTGCAGTAGCCGATGTAAAACTCGCGACTAAGGTAGGCGCGGTAGAACACTGGAACGGTGAACGCATGAACAAAGTACAGGCCTTTCTCAGGTTCGGTATTTTACCTGAAGATGCCTTCAAGGAAGTACAAGTAGCTCTTGCGGAAGCCAATTTGAAAGCCCCTCCCGGTTACACCATTCAATTTGGTGGAGAATCTGAAGAACGGGACGAAGCTGTTGGCCAACTTTTTGGGACAGCTGGTATGTTAGTAGTTCTTATGCTGCTCGCGATCGTGCTCACCTTTAATAGCTTCCGCCTAGCATTTGTTACATTAGCAGCCGCAGTTCAGGCCGCAGGACTTGGCCTGTTTTCCATGTGGTTCTTTAACTACCCTCTCAGCTTTGTGGTGATCTTTGGCCTCATGGGACTTGTGGGCCTTGCGATTAACGCAGCTATCGTAATCCTCTCTGAACTACGTGGCAGAGAAGATGCTCGTAACGGCGATGCTGAAGCTGTTGTGAAAGGCGTGATGAGCACAGGACGCCACATTCTTTCAACAACAATCACCACAGTAGGTGGATTTATGCCCCTTATTCTTGCCGGAGGCCCATTCTGGCCGCCGTTCGCAGTAGCTATTGCAGGCGGAGCATTCCTCTCCATGGTTGTTAGCTTTTATTTTGCACCAGCCGCTTTCTTGTTCCTAACACGGCGCAGAAGAGTAAGCGCACCTGGCGAGCTGCCGAAGCCTAAAAACCCGGAACCAATCCTACCCATAACGCAATAAAAAAAGGGCTGGCAAACACCAGCCCTTTTTACATTCAAAAGTATATAACTTTAATGAACGAGTGGAGCCAATAGTGCCAAAGCAAAGGCTTGGTTATCATCATCTTCAACGGCAGCAACAATCTTCTTTGCTGATACTAAATCCTGATTTGAGATAGCAGCTTCCATTAGATCAAGACGAATAACATCACGCTCATAGGCGCCATCCATCGCAGCGATCTCATCCAGTGTTGCATTGTAAGCCATTTGCAACTCTTCTGCAGGCCGCCCTACTTTCAGATGCTTCAGGTAACGTACCTTTTCTTTCACATCATCATAATAGGCAAGTCGGCCGATAGCTCTATTCAAATGACCGCTCGCAGCCTCAACGGAACCAATTTTGTCTGCAAACGTTACGTGAGGTCCTTTTGCACGCAACCGGCCAGCGTATCCAATTGCCTTCGCATAACTGTCTTCCGCTTGTGTATTGAGACCCGCCTCAAGCATCGCACGCGCACGATCAGCCGCGATAAATGCTTTCATATTTTGCCCAAGAATAGATTGGAAAAACTCATCCGCCTCAAGCAGATATTTTGCCGCCAAATCAGTTTCCCCCATCTTCTCAGCCATAATAGAGAGTAGAATAAAACCACGGTACTTTAACTCAGCTGCTTCTTCTGTTCTTACAATCTCTTCAACAGTTATCCGGTCCGCAGCACCAATTGTTTCTTTATCAGCACGAGAGAATAAGCTGATCTCGCGCCAAAAAGCACGCTTAGGGTTACTCAACTGCGCCAGAGCTACTCTAGCGTCTGCGAACGTTCCAGCCGCAGCGGATTCTTCAGCAATCCTCAGCAAGGTAATGTCTTTCACAGTCTTATGAGAAAGTTCTTGCACAAGCGCGAGTGCCCCAGCTGTATCACCCGCTTTGGCGAGTAGTGGTGCAATTTCACTGATTTTTTCTGATGTAACCAATGATAAATTTACTGACCGTGCTTCATCCAATGCCAACATAAGTGTTTGTTGCGCGTCCTGAGTATTGCCAGTAGCAATCATCGACCGTGCTACACCAATGAGTATCTTTGCGCGTTGAATACCAAAATCTTCTTCAATCACTGTTTGAAGAGCAGCCTTAATTGCGCAATCTCGGTTCAATTGAGCCAAACAATTCAATGTATGAGTATTGGGTCTGTCAGAACTGCTCACTTCCTGAGCATGACCAGAATATGACGCCGACATCATCAATGTCGCTATAACAAGTTTTTTCACTTTATGTCCTCATCTCTCGCTATTTTCCCTGCTATATCCTGCAGGATAATGGCTGTACCTCGATCATAACCACCCGTCACAGCCCTTTGCCGCCAATGCATCTGAAATGCTCTTAAGGCATCTTCACTTTCTTGAGTGAAGGTTTTTATTTCTGTTATATTATAACCAACAATTTTTAGAAGACTATTCATTTTTTCAACAGCCTTTCCGTTATCATCCCTCTTAAGAAGCTGAGTGGTGCTTTCACCAGTTTCTTGAGAAAAAAGCCCAAAACCATTGGCGCTTAAATACCCCCAAGGGAATAATTCCCCGGGATCACTTTTCCTATCTGGTGCTATATCACTATGGCCAATGACATTCGCGGGCACTATATCATGCCGCTGATGAATATCTTTTAGAAGCTTCAGCAACATTGCAATCTGCTTTTCGGGAAAACCCCGATACCCGAATTCATGACCTGGGTTCACTAACTCAATTCCAATGGAATTATGGTTTAGATTATTCATACCACGCCAATAAGAAATACCAGCATGCCAAGCACGTTTATCTTCCTTCACCAATTGAAAGAGATTTCCATCTTCTTCAATAAGATAATGAGCCGAAACTTGAGCATCTTCATCACACAAGCGTTCTAGTGCGTCCTGCCCACTTTTCATACCTGTATAATGAATAATCACCGTATCAATCACTGTACCAGTGGGACGTTCATTCCAATTTGGTGATGGGTGTGAAATCAATTTATTCATCAATACTGGTAGCTATATTGGAGTGCTTTTGCTTGTTCCGGAGCGTTACGATCAACACGCCAAGTACAGTTAACATACCGCCCATGAGCATTCTCGATGTAATTTCTTCATCTAGAATTATAACTCCAGCCAAGATAGCAAAGAGTGGCATCAAGAGGAAATACGGAGATACTACAGAGACTTCATATTTGGTAAATAAGTAATTCGCCAGACCGTGACCAACAATCGATGAACCGATCGCACTATAAATTACTCCACCCCATGCAAGCGATGTTGCTTCAGTAACTGCCGCCACCTGATTACTTTCGAAAAGTAACGACAAAACAATAGAACCAACCGTTCCAGCTAATCCCACCCACGCTTGAGTAGTCATCGCAGGAACATCTTTCAGAAAACGCATAAAAATGGCAGAAACCGCATATAAAAACGCTGATCCGATAACCACAAGCAAGCCATCAATATAACTGAAAACAGCAGGATCAAAACCAAGAACCATAACGCCACCGAAACTAATAGCGATACCCGCTACTCGTTTCCATCCTACAGCTTCCTTCAGGAAAATAATGGCTAACAGTGTGGAAAACGGCACGGCCAACTGTGAAGCAATTGCTACAGCTCCAACACCGCCGGAAAGTTTCATACCCCAAAATACAAAACCGAAATGTAGCACTCCAAGAGTAATAGCTGCAGCCAGCAATATCTTCATACGCCCTTTAACTATTTTAAAGAACGGCGCAAAAAAGCAAAATACAATAAGAAAACGAATGGCGTTTGCTGTAAGCGGTGGGAAATCAACCACTGCCCATTTCACAGCAACGAAGTTAAGCCCCCAAACTAATGTTACCAGTACCGCTAGAAGAATATGCTTAAACTGCACCGGCAGGTTCCTTTTCCCGCTGCCGCACAATTTTATCGTACGCAGCATTAATTTCTGCAGCCCGGCGCGTTGCCACCGCGATCAAATCACTTGGCACACCTGCCGCAATCAATTTATCAGGATGGTTATCCCTCACTAACTGACGGTAATGTTTTTTCAATTCAGCATCCGTAGCTGTTGGTTTAATTCCTAAAACAGCATATGGGCAATCAGGATCAGCACCATGATAGCGATATACCAACTCATCGATTTCTTGTTGGGAATAGCCAAAGATTTTCGCAACCGCCCGGATAAAATTGAGTTCATTGGGGTGAACATGCCCGTCAGATTGTGCAATGAAGAAAAGTGCATCAAGCACATCAGAAAGCGCCCGACGGTTATCATGCATTAAATCAGCAATCTGTTTTGCATAAGCATCAAAACCAGCCGTATGCTGCCTTGCAGTATCGAATACACGACCCACATTTGCCATTTCATGCTGTGGCACTTTAAAAACCTGTTTGAAGGCATCTACTTCTTCACGAGTTACACGCCCATCCGCTTTCGCCATCTTTGCCGAAAGCGCAATTACACCAATAGTAAATGTAATATGCTTGGTCGCCTCAGAAGGTGGTTGAGATGCGTTTACACCCGCATCTACCGCCGCTCCTACAGCCAAACCTGCGAGAGCACCAATAGGCCCACCTAACGCGAAGCCTGCAGTACCGCCAATAATTTTACCCCAAATAGACATGTGTGTTTTCTAGCACAGCCCCTCTCCCTATCCTACAGGAAACTAAGGATATTTTTGTTTCCTCACAATCAGGTGAATGAACTGTTGGCGGAACGGCGAAAAGGCAGTATATCTGTGCGCCAATGTAACACGCTTGAAATATTTCGAGCCTTCGAGTTTGAGGGAATATGGAACATGGTTGATGTAGTTATTTCAGGTACAGGTGTATTTGTACCGGAAAATAAAATAACGAACGAAGAATTGGTTGCCGCTTTTAACGACCATGTTGACCAGTTTAATGCAGAAAATGCCGCAGATATTGAAGCAGGCCTCGTAACTGCCAAACAACACTCAAGCGCGGCTTTCATTGAAAAAGCGTCAGGCATCAAATCCCGCCACATGATTGAAGTTGAAGGCGTGATGGATTTGAACCGTATGATGTCCAAGCTACCTGAAGAAGCTCACGGTGATCAGGATAAACCGTGTATTCAAGCTGAAATGGGTATTGCTGCCGCTAAAATGGCTATTGAAGCTGCGGGCATTGATGCTGGTGACATTGATCATCTTATCTGTTCATCTGCCGTTATGCAGCGGGCCTTCCCGGCAATCGGCATCGAAGTGCAACACCATCTAGGCACCGGTGGATCAGCCCTTGATATGGTTATGGGCTGTTCAAGTGCCACATATGGTCTGCTTGCTGGTGTTAATGCCATTAAATCAGGAATGGCTGACCGGGTTCTCATGGTAAACCCAGAGATTTTCTCAACCATGGTGAATTACCGGGATCGCGACAGCCATTTCATCTTTGGTGATATCGCTACCGCAGTTGTTCTGGAGCGTGCCGATCTTGCTAAAGGGAATGACCAGTGGAAAATCACTGGCACAAAAGCTGAAACACAGTTCTCAAGCAATATTCGCTCTCACTATGGCCCGCTAACACGCATTGATGATAACAGCATGCTACGCAAAGATATGTTCTTTGTTCAGGAAGGCCGCAAAGTATTCAAAGAACTTTTACCGCTTGTAACAGAATTTATCTCAACACAGTTGGAAGCCGAGGGTCTGAAGGTTTCAGACCTGAACCGCATGTGGCTACACCAAGCCAATATCAACATGAATATGTTTGCTGCTAAAAAACTGCTGGGCCGCGAACCAGAAACTGATGAAGCCCCAACCGTACTTGATGAATACGGCAATACAGCTGGCGCTGGCTCAATTGTGGCTTTCCATAAAAACCGCGCTGATCTAAAGTCTGGCGATAAAGGTATTATCTGCTCATTCGGTGCAGGCTATTCAATCGGTAGTTTGCTCGTTGAAAAACTTTAAAAACAAGCAAGGCTAAAAAGCCGATAAAAGGGACATATTATGGGTGGGGTTGTTATAAGCGGCACCGGCGTGTTTACGCCGCCAAATGCTGTATCCAACGAACAACTGGTTGAAAGTTATAATGCTTACGCAGAAAACTGGAATGCAGATAACGCCGAAGCGATTGCTTCTGGTGACGCGGTAGAAAAACAGCCCTCCTCAGTACCTTTCATTGAAAAAGCGTCCGGCATTAAGAGCCGTTACATGATGGAAGGTAAAGGTGCTATCGACGTTAGCCGCATGCACCCTAATCTCTCTGAAGAAGCGCCTGAAAACCCAGTTGATACGCCTGCCCAGGTTAAGATGGCATTCGCAGCTGCTGAAAAAGCGCTTAAGGAAGCCAAGTTAAAAGGTGAAGAGATTGATATGGTTATCATCTCTGCCTCTGTTTGGGAACGCTTCCTACCTTCCATGGCTTGTGAGCTACAATCAATGATCGGCGCAAAAGGCTTCGCTTTCGATATGGGCATGGCCTGTTCCAGCGCCACATTTGGCATCTCTACCGCATGCGATGCACTGCAATCAGGTATGGCTAATAAAGCACTTGTTGTAACAGCGGAATACCTCACACCAGTGATGGATTATGAAGACCGTGATAGCCATTTCATTTTTGGTGATTGTGCTGTCGCGATTGTTCTTGAACGAGAAACCGAAACAAAATCAGAAACAGCTTTCCGTATTAATGATCGCAAGTTGTTTACGGAATACTCCCCAAACATTCAGGTGACGTTTGGTACTCGTAATCTTCTGGTGCCGGAAGATATTTCTGATCCAAAATACCGTTTTAAGCAGAACGGCCGTGTTGTGTTCCGGGAACTACTGCCAAAGGTAATTGACCTGGTAAATGGGTATTTAGAGAAGAACGAACGCACAGTTGAAGACTACAAGCGTTTCTGGCTCCATCAGGCGAACATCAACATGAATATTTTCGCCACAAAGAAGCTACTAGGCAAAGAGCCAAGCCAGGATGAAGCACCAATTATTCTTGATGAATACGCAAATACCGCGGGCGCTGGATGCCTGATTGCTTTTGATAAATACAAGAGTGATTTTAAAACAGGTGACTTAGGTTTGATTTGCTCGTTTGGTGCCAGTTATTCAATAGGTTGCTTTGAGGTGGAGCGGCTCTAATTCAGCCGCCTACGCTTTCTACACTATCAAAATGTAATTGTTGGGCATGGTGCATCCTTCTATCCACCATATCCAACATACCGTCTACCTCAAGATCGTCACCACGAGCAGTAACAGTGCCAACACTTACTGTTAAACTAACTGGAACACCCTTTGATGTAGAGAACGCTGCGGCAGCGATCTTATGGCGTATCCGTTCAGCGACCATCTTCACACCTTCTTCTTTGGTATGCGGCATCATCAAAATGAACTCTTCACCACTGAAGCGGCAGATCACATCTTGTGCGCGACGTTTTTGCATAATGAGTGAGGTCAGATCTCTAAGCAGTTGATCACCTACCGCGCGGCCATGTTCCAAATTAACGCGTTTGAACCGATCGATATCCAGCATTATAATGGAAACAGGTTCACTATAACGCTTTGCTCTTGCAACGGTGGCCCGCATAACCTCTAGAAAACAACTTCTGTTTAAAGCACCTGTTAGCGGGTCTATCATTTGCTGAGTGCGTAACTGCCCTTGCAACTTCTCCGCCGTGATTATTATCATTATCAAAGCATAAGAAATGGAAAAGAGAATTAGCTCTATCCGAGTGATGACGGAGAAATTATAGGCCTGCAAAAGTGCTTCTTGCCCTATAAAATTAACGACACCGACACCAAACATATAAGTACCGTGAGCAGTAAATAATAAAATAACCAGAACAGCACCAATGGCCGTTCTTCTTATCATCCCTTTATATACCATTTTTAGGCCACCCAAGGCCCTGACTGTTACTAACACGGTTGCTAATGCAAATAGTGCTGTCAACCAATAGATGGTGTATAAATCCTCACCTGCCTTATTAGGGTCAAGGATACTTTTGGCTAAAACAGACGCACCAAGAGCAATAAAAATATAGAGAAGTCTCCTTCTGCTTCTACACCCCTTTTTCCAGAAGGCCGCAGTGCCCAACCAGATAGCACCAAATCCAGTCATAACAAGCAGTTGGCCAGTAAAGGATAATAATTCTGATGCAGGGAGCGAAGCAAAAACAAGAAGAGGAACGCCAATAGCGGCTAACAACATACCTAAAGCAGCTCCCCCAAGCCCTTCGATATGTTTATTGACCAACCAATGCGCACTCAAAATAAACGCCGACAACGCCATAACTATAGTTACAGCAAAAGATAACGTAGGCAAATCCAACGTCATTCCAGTCCCTCTCTTTTCCCCATGGGTACCTTATTGAAGAAATCAGCTATTTCAAGTGTTTAATCGGCCTGCAACGATGAATATCAGCGCTTCATCTCTGAATAGAAATTTTTCGCTTGCCTTACTACTACACCTGTAGTATCCATTCTCCTACACATGTAGTAGTGGAGAAATAAAGTGGCAGGTAACATTAAGCTAAGCGAGCAGCAATATCAGGTCGTACAAGCTCTCTGGAGTATGGGAGAAGGCTCAGCCCGCGATGTTCAAGCAAAGTTGTCAAATCTAGGCTTGGCACACACCACGATTGGTACAATCCTGTCGAGACTAGAGAAGCGTGAAGTACTCTCCTCACGTACTGAGGGACGTCAAAGGGTATATAAAGCTCTGATCACCGATGGTGATGTAAAACGCTCGATGGTCTCCAACCTGATTTCCACACTCTTCAAAGGCGATAGCAAAGCCTTATTAGCTCATCTGGTGAGCGAAGGTGACATTCATAAATCTGAACTGGACGATATAAAATCACTGTTAGATGGGGGTAAAAAAGATGCTTGATTTCTTTATGGACTTTCCACTGTTTGATCTGCTTGTCAAATTCATGATCGCAAGTTCTACTCTTTTACTTCTAGTTTGGGTGATGGAAAAAATCAGGCTCATCAACACACCGGATTTAGCGGAGAGAGCCTGGAAAGCGGCTATTGCTGGTTCGTTTATTGCCGTTTTACCTTTTACAAATCTAATTTCTCCAGAAGTCGTTATCAACGACAGAAACATGGTAGAAATCGCGGGCGACATTGCGGAACGTCGTCCTCTCCTAGAAATTTCAACAAAGCAATCTTCTGGTATTGGAGCGTTAGAGGAAAAGCAGACAGCACAAGAAAAACTGGATGCTACAATCCTGGAAGAGCAGCGTAACTTGTTCCCTGCTCCTACAAAACCTATTCAAGATACACTGCCTATTCGGGAAGCAGCTCCAGAAGAAACTCGTACATCTTTTTATGAATTGAGAACGATTGATTTAGCGGTCGTGACCTGGATTGTGCTTGGTTTACTTGCCGTAACGGGCCTTTTGCTTGGATACCGCAGTGCCATTCACAATTTAGGTAGCCGCGTTCGTGTTGGCGCTGAAGAGAATGCCAATCTTGTTCTTCGTGAAATCTGCGAAGAAGCTGACATCAAACACGTTCCTTATCTAAGCAAATCAAGTGATATCAACAGCCCGGTATGCTTACCAAAGCGTGAAATTTGCTTACCTGACTGGGCTTTTGAAACAATGCCACGAGATGAGTTTAAAAGTCTTTTGGCACACGAAATTGGGCATATGCTGAGAAAAGATCCGCAGATGCTGATCGCCCTTCAGCTTTTAACCCGCTTCTTTTTCTTTCAACCGCTATTTTTACTGGCGCGCAAGCGGTTGACAGATATTGCAGAACTAGCCGCAGATGAATGGGCTGCAAGCCGCATTCAAAGCAGCCGTTCAGTAGCAAACGCACTATATACATGCGCCACAAAAATACATGAGACACGACATATAGAATGGGGATTAGCAATGGCTGGAAACAAGTCAATCCTGAGGCACCGGGTGGAGCGTCTTCTGAAAGCAGAAGACACTCCATTCAAAACAAGCGCTAAATCTGCAAAGGCACTTGTTAGCGTGGGCGTTATTGGTCTGAGCTTGGGCATCCCAAGTATCCAATTCGCCGGCGCAGGCAATAGCGAGTTCAACGCTTTTGAACCACTAGAACCAGACTTTACCAATATTCGCAATGAAGCCGAACCTAATCTAGGCGAACTGAAAACCTTTGAGATCAAGGCTCCTGAAGTTGCTGTAGCAACCGCTAACGCTGGAGACATCTCAGCGATTAGCCTTGAAGGTGGCAAACGCGGCATCACCTTTGATCGCAAACGCGATTCAGGTAATATGAATTGGCATGATGGTAAAGACCGCATCAATGTACAGTGGAAAAAAGGATTTTCCATTGATCATAAAGACAACACTATTTCTGTTGTTAACGGTGGTCAATTCACCCTGAAATCGGAAGATAAAAACGGTGATGAAAGAAAAATCCGCATCAAGAACGTCGGGGGCGATCGCTCGGTAACATACTGGGTTGATGGCGACAAAACCAAGTTTGATGCAAAGGGCCAAAAATGGCTAAACGCCAGTCTGGAAAAACTATATTCATATGGCTTTGAAGCAAAAGAACGCATCAAGTATCTGGTGAAAGCCAAAGGCGCCAAAGCCGTTATTAAAGAAATCAATGGCTTTGAAACTGACTATGTGCGCCGTCTTTACATCTCGGGCCTAGCGGCAACAGCGAAACTGAAATCAGGCGAGGTTTCTGATCTCATTAAGGCCACTTCAAAGATAGAGAGCGATTATGAAATGCGCCTTGCTTTCTCTGGTTTGCTTCGTTCCGAGAATAACATTCCATCAAGCATGCTGCCAAAAATCATTAAGGCCGCTAAGGCAATTGATAGCGACTATGAAAAACGCTTGCTAGCAGATACTTTTATCAAACGCTTTGACATGGACGATAAAAATATCCGCAATCTCATTGATTTGGCATCTGACATCGACAGTGACTATGAACTTCGCTTGATGCTGGCACAAGTTCTAGATAGCCAAACCGTTAATAAAGATAACATTGAAAAACTTATCGAGGTTGCCGCTAAACAGATTGATAGCGACTACGAAATGCGCCTTCTTCTCTCTGAGGCTCTCAAAAACGGTAGCCTAACTTCTAAGGGTATAAACCTTACTTTGGAGGCAGCTTTTGAAACCATGGACAGTGATTACGAGAAACGCCTTCTTCTAAGCACCCTTATTCAACATAACAAACTGGGTGTAAACGACTGGCTGAAGGTGATTGAAGCAGCTGCACTAATCGATAGTGACTACGAAAAACGTCTAATCCTGAGCAAGATCAAACGTCAGATGCCGTCTTCGCGCCAGCTAAGTGAAGCCATGGAAGAAGCTATCGACACCATTGGTAGCGACCATGAGAGACGTTTGGTTGCCGGAAAGGCTGATAAAGAAAGAGCCGTACGCGCCGCTCGTGCCGCGAATAATGAATGGCGCACCCAACTTCGTGAATTACGTGATGTTCAACGCCAACTGGTCAGAGAACAAAGAGAAGTCGAGCGTGAAATGAACCGCGTTATGAAGGAAGCTGAACGGCTCAAGAAAGAACTCGATAAAGGGCAACTAAATCGCTCAAAAAATGAAAAAGAACTCGAAAAATTCCTGGCCGAACAAGAAGAAAAGTTCCTGGAATATGATCGTCTTCTTAATGAACAGTCCGGTCTGAGAGATCACATTGGCAACTTAGCAGGTGCGCTTGCTGAACTAGAAGTAAGTATGAACCAAATACAATTATCGAAGAAGCCAGTACAGGCTCCTCGCCCGGCGGTTCAACCACGTAGTTCAGTGCGTCCATCACCTGCACCAAGGACACCGGAAACCAATACTAATTAATCAGGAATTTATACTTCTGTAACCAACTTGGGGGCTTTCAGCCCCCTTTTTTCTTGCCGCGTATAAAAAGTACCATACAGTTACAGGTAGCAAATAGGGGGATAGATCATGAAGTTGCTGAAAAAACTATCGATAGGTCTAGTTGTTATTTTACTGCTAGCATATGGTGCTGGCCGTATCTTTGGACCAAAAGCAATTGATAGTAAACTCAACCCCTTCCTTGAGTATAATGCATCCCCGATATCAGCAGAGCCCCAAGCATTTCATGATAGTCTTACCATCATGGATTGGCATGCTGATAGCCTGCTCTGGAACAGAGACTTCCTGAAGCGGAATGACTATGGCTTGGTAGATTTACCGCGCCTGAAAGAGGGTAACATCAGCATACAAATGCTTACAACAGTTACTAAGTCTCCGTCAGGTCAGAATGTGCATTCCAACAATGCTGATACCTTTGACAATATCACCATGCTGGCCGCTATACAGGGCTGGCCTCTATCAACTATCAACAGCCTTCTGGAACGCGCATTATATCAATCTGATAAGTTGACTGATTATGTTGTTGCTTCAGAAGGGCAGCTTGCGTGGATTCGTAACCAAAAAGATTTCAAAACTTACCTAAACAGTAACGGTGGCAGTGTTGCGGTATTGCTTGGTACCGAAGGTTCTCACCCCTTAGAGAGTAACATCAACAATATAGACCGCATGTATAATGCTGGCTTCCGCATGTTTGGGCTTACTCATTTTTTTGATAATGCTCTGGGCGGCTCGCTCCATGGTACCAGCAAAGCGGGATTAACCGATTTTGGAAAAGCGGCCGTTAAGCGCTTTGATGAGCTGGAAATTATCATTGATTTAGCCCATGCCTCAGAGGAAATGGCATATGATGTGCTCTCCCTTTCCAATAGACCGCCCGTTGTATCTCATACTGGCCTCAAGGGCGCATGTGATACCCCTCGTAATTTTTCTGATGACCTGATGAAAGCTATTGCCGCCAAAGGAGGCTTGATCGCCATCGGCTTCTGGGAAACGGCAGTATGTGATCCAACACCCGCTGGCATTGCTAAAACCATCAAATACGGCATTGAACTTGTAGGCGCAGATCATATTGCACTAGGTTCTGACTGGGATGGTTCTGTACAAGCTATCCCAAGCAATATGGTTCCCCATATCACCGCAGAACTTCTGAAACTTAATGTCAGCAAAGAAGATATCCGCAAGGTAATGGGAGGCAACAGTATTGCCTTCCTCCAAACATGGTTACCTAAAGACTAAGTTTATTTTTTTGTGCGAAGTGAACCTACAATTGGCCGCACATTCGCTTCAATATGATCAATAATTTTCGCTGCCACATCCTTTTTGGAAGCTTTCTCTATCCCTTCCAGACCAGGAGAACTATTCACCTCAAGAACAGCTGGACCAGAGTTTGTTCGCAACAGATCGACCCCTGCTACTTCCAATCCCATCACACGAGCTGCTTTCACAGCAATTTCCCGTTCGGCTTTAGAGATTCTCACCGATTTTGCGCTACCTCCCCGGTGCAGATTAGAGCGGTAATCACCGTCTTCGCTTTTACGGATCATGCTAGCTACAACCCGCTTACCAACAACAAAACATCTTAAGTCCTGCCCCGCGGCTTCTTTCACAAATTCCTGAACCAGAAAATTGGCATCAAGGCCTTGAAAAGCACTAATTACCGCTTCCCCTGCCTTCTTTGTTTCAGCAAGAACAACACCACGCCCTTGTGTACTTTGTAGAAGCTTCACCACCAGTGGTGACCCGCCAACCAAATCGATCAAACTATCTGTATCTTTTGGAGAACTTGCAAAAGCTGTTGTTGGCATAGGAATTTTATGACGCGCTAAAAGTTGATGTGCTTGAAGCTTATCTCTTGATGCACCAATGGCTGCAGCACTATTCAAACAATAGGCCCCCATAGCCTCAAACTGCCTGACAACTGCCATACCGTAAAATGTAAGCGAAGCTCCAATCCTGGGGACCACTGCATCAAATGCTGGTAGCGGCACACCGTCATAGTGCACCTCTGGCGCATGGCTCTTGATATCAAGATAACAACGCCTTGTATCGACCAAGGCAACAGTATGCCCGCGGGCTTCCGCTTCCTCTTTCACGCGTTGGCTTGAATAATTGTTTGGTTCCCGAGTTAACACTGCAATATGCAGAGGCCGCTTGATAGGTTTCGCTTTTCTTAACCCTTTATAGAGATCATATGAAAGCTCTCCTTGCAGACATGACATATCAGGCTTAACGGCAACAACACCACCTGCTACACCCTCTTCTAATGCTTGGCGCCCCAACAACATGCGGTAGGCCATGTTTTCCCGGTTCGCGAGTGTGATTTGAATTGGAAATTCTTTATCTCCAATCCTGATAGGTGTTTCAATTACATATCGCAGTTCTGCCTGACCATTAGAAGATGTCACTTCACGTCGATCAACAAGTTCAGCAGAGCAATAAACTTCAATATCTGGCCGATCTGGAATTGGATGAATACCAAAGCGAACCTTCGGCTTTTCATCGCTACCAAATGGCTGAATTGTAAACGCATGGAGTGAAGATGTTCTTGCCCCTGTATCAACCTTCGCCTTAAGCGCCGGCAAACCTAAATTCGGTAACGCTAACCATTCTTCCCAACCAACTTCAAAACCTGACATAAGCTTTCACCTAGTAATAAAAAGATTGCGCCCTTTAATCTCATTTTTTTTGCAGATCAATATGAATTAACAACCCCAATGATTAAAACTGTGTGAATGTATTAATTTCTGCGCCCTCACATTAAAAATAATTAAATTTTTATACAAATCTATACAGCGCACCCAACATTTGGCAAAAGAGTAAAAAACAAGAATCACATGCTTTTAGAGTAGATTATGGTAAATACTGTTTCTTCAAATGCTGGAATCCAAGCACGCCCCGCATCCATCAATCTTGATGTAACACCGCAAAGAAAGCCCAAGCTAGATATTCAAACCGTGCCAGAGAGCAAAGTGCGTGTTGAACCAGCACCAGGTGGGTCGGCTGGCCAGGGAAAAGGCCTGAAAATCGATATCAGTGCTTAATGTTGTTTTCGCAGCTGTTCTTGCGCCCAGCTTTCAAGGGCACTTAGAAATCTGGAACGGTCTTTCCCAGTAAAGCTAGCGTTATACCCTTTATCTTCCCCCATATCACGGAGCTGAGACTTCAGCTCTCTCATGGCAATTGCCATGCCGATATTATCCTCGGTGAAAGGTTTACCACCGTGCCCGATAACAGTAGCGCCTTTTTCGAGACAGCGAGAAGCCAGTAGAATATCGCCTGTTATGCAGATATCACCGTCACCAGCCTTTTCTGCAATCCAATCATCCGCTGCATCAAAACCTTCAGAGACCACCACCTTGTTGATTTTCGGACCGACAGGAAGCCTAAGCCACTGGTTGCTTACCAAATGCACAACCAGATCATGCCTATAAGCAACCTTTAAAACCTCTTCCTTCACAGGACAGGCATCCGCATCAACAAAAACTTCCAGCATTCATAGGCCTTTATTTTTTTCTAATTATTCGTCAAACTCGCTACAGATTATTAAATGGGATCGCAATGAAAAACTTTATCTTTGTCAGCGCTTTGGCAACTCTAATTACGTTTACCACGTTAAATAACCCTCTCGGTGCGCAAGAAGCTCCATCGCAACCCTCACAGCCAGATCAGCAAGCTCAAATCAAAAAATCCATCAACCATATGCTAGCTCGAGCACAGCTCGTTCGGTCCTTAGCAGCTGAGCATCACCTTTATATCCTTGCGAATAGAGAAGATCAGATCATAAGGCTTATCGAAGATGCCTCGCAAGTAATGGCCTATAATCTTATCTGCGAAGATGAAACCATGGATAATCAGGCACTAAATGACATCGCTACCGATGTCACATTCAAAATTGCTGTTATGGCTGGAAAATCAACCATCGCAAAACAGCTAGAGGGTATCAGTCAGCAAATTACTATGGAATCGCGTATGGAACTGGTAGGTGACATGGCAACCACTGTATTAATGTTTGAGGTAGGCAGGCGTCGCGGTCTCTTTGATGCACTCCTAACAGATTTCGGCAACAAGCGCTTCTGCGCAGGCTTACAAGCGGATGTAAGAAACCGCTATAATGAACTCATTTCCGAGATGGAATAAAAAAGGCCGGGGAAACCGGCCTTTTACTTAGGATGTTGCAAACTTATATTCGCTTGGCTTCACCTTCTTCATTTCCTTTCGGAAATTCACAGTCCCTCTCGGCCAAAGTGTGAAGATACGGCCATCTTCATCTTTGTACCAGCTTTTACAGCTGCCGTGCCACACGGTACCTTTAAGGTCTTCAAGCAATTTATCATCAAAAGCTTTTGCAGCTTCTTCTGTTGGCTCAATCGTTGTGCAGTTTTTCTTCTTCAGCTCATCAAGGCATTTCACAATGTACTTGGCCTGTGCCTCAATGATGAGAATAATACTGTTATGCCCTAGCCCACTATTGGGCCCAAGCATGGTGAAATAATTTGGAAAACCCGGCATTGTAAGTGTGCGGTGTGCACGGATACCATCCTTGAAATATTCACTTAGCTTCAAACCGTCTCGCCCAATTACTTCCTGACTGTCGAACAAACTGAAAGGCTTGAAACCAGTGGCATAAATAATGGTATCCACCTTGCGGCTTTTTCCTTCTGTAGAGGTAATGCCCTTAGGTGTTATCTTAGCCACGCCTTCGGTAATCAGTTCCACATTATCTCGCTGAAGTGCTGGATAAAAAGTATTGGAAGCAAGAATACGTTTACAGCCCACTGGGAAATCTGGCGTTAGTTTCGCACGTAATTCAGGGTCTGGTACTTGCTCTTCCAGATGCTTCATTGCCATTTTCTTTGAATAATTCGCAATCCATTTATTGCCCCGGAACATCGGGAAACGCATTTCAAAAAGCGAATAAATAAACAAGCGGTGCAATTTTGCTCTGAGCGGAGATTTTTTAAACTGTTCTTTTTTCTCTTCAGGGTATTCCATATCTTCCCGCGGCATCACCCAGTTTGGTGTGCGCTGGTAAACATCCAGATGTTTCACCTTATCTACGATTTTCGGGATAATCTGCAAAGCACTCGCTGCGGTACCGATAATAGCAACATTTTTGCCTGTCAGATCATGGTCATGGTTCCATGCAGCAGAATGGTAGCTCACCCCATCAAATTTCTCGTGCCCCGGGATATCCGGATAATTGGGAATATGAAGGCCACCAATACAGCTAACAACAAAATCAAATGTTTCTTTGTTGCCGTTTTTAAATTCCAGATGCCACGCGCCTTCCTTGAATTCTGAATGGACCAGTTCATGCCCCGGCACGAAATAATCATAAAGACCATATTCTTTTGCAACACCAAGGCAATATTCTTGAATTTCACCACCTGGGGAGAAAACTTTGCTCCAGTCAGCTTTTGGGGCAAAGCTGTAACTGTATAGGTGTGAAGGAACATCACAGGCTACACCGGGATAGGTATTGTCGCGCCATGTACCACCAATTTCATCGGCTTTATCGAACATTTTAATGTTCGTGTACCCAGCTTCTTTCAGCTTGATAGCCATACACATGCCAGAAAAACCAGCACCTATAATCGCAACCCTTGGCGATGCATTTCTGTTTTGCATGTTTTACTCCCCGGAAACGCTGCAAAGCATTTTAATTGATTCCATTAAATTTATAAAGCCTATTATAAACATTAATGTCAATAAGAGACTTCCAATACTGACACTTTCCGTCAGCTGAACTGAATGCAGGTTATTTACATATGCCTGTACAGCCCCCTAAACTTCCTCTTCAAACAAACTAATGCATATTTACGTAACGTAAAGTGATTGAAGGGGGTTTTTATGTTTGATCATTTAAGTACCTATGCAACTGACTATGAGAAAACCAAGGCTTTTTATGAAACGGCTTTCAAGGCACTTGGTCATAGCATCCAAACAGAAATGAAAGCTGATTGGGATCAGGATTTCCCCGGGCGCCGTATGTGTGCTTTCGGACCGGAAGGTAAACCTGCATACTGGATTATAGAGGTGAAGGAGCCTGTCTCTCCCCGTCATGTCGCCTTTTCAGCCAACAATCGCTCGAGCGTATTCTCGTTTTATGAAGCTGCTTTGTCTGCTGGAGGCAAAGATAACGGTGCACCTGGGCCTCGCCCCATGTATCACGAGCACTATTTTGGCGCTTTCGTGTTTGACCCAGACGGCAACAATATCGAAGCGGTATGCCATTTACCTGAATAAGATAATTTCGGATTAAACTACCTATACAAAAAACTTGAAGCCTATCCGATTAATCTGCACTATCAGAATCATTCTCAGGTTAATCGGATCAGAAATGTTGCTCAGTTATTTTAAAGCAATTTCTCAAATCGTGCTTATCGCCTTCCTAAGCTTACAGTCTTGTAGACTGGATGCTCAGGAAGCCGCGCATGCTATCCGAGTGGTTTCTGGCGGTTATGAAGCCATAGAGGCCGATAGAACCCAGAAACCCATAGCCGGTCCAAGAACTGATGCAGTTAAAACTTTCCTTAAATCAAAGGGGCTGGATCTGGATATTGAAACCATGCTCTGGAGCCGGGCTTATAACCTTACTGAGAACACAGAAGATGTCTTAATCTATCCCTTAACCAGAACCACTCCTCGGGAAGATCAATTTATCTGGATTAAGAAAATTGATGAACACCGCTTCAATTTACTCGGCCACGTTGGAGCCAACCCAAACCAACTCAGTAAAGCCGAGATTACCTCCGGTAAATATTTTGCGGTGTGCGAGACCAACACTAGCAATTGCCAGATGTTACTGGAATTTGGCTTTAAAGAAGAAAATATCTTTAGAGTAAGCGGCATTGAAGTTGACCGTGTGGTTCAACTACTCGCGGAAGGACGCGCCAGTTTCATGATGGAAAACTGGGGTATCGTAAAGAGAATTATGGACCGATCACCAGAGCTGCAAGGCATGATCGTTCGGGTTCACGATATTGAGGTAGTTCAAGGCGATTATCTAGCTGCAAAGCAGCTATCTGTCGGCGCCAAGGAAAAACTGGATTTAGAATAACGTCTAACCAAAAGCTGGTACATCCCGCTTCATATCAGGTTCTTCATGAATGAAGGTTATCGCAATCGTGCCTTTTATCTCTTTGCTCTTCGGTAACGGCGCTTCAGCGACATGAGGCGTAAAATCACCTTCTTCCAATTTAGATAGAAAACTCGTCAGGCCTTCGTAAGGGATCTCAAATGCGATTGATGCTGCAACATTGGAAAAAAGCTGGTGTCCAGAAACCCATCCATCAGAACTATTTACAGCATCCACCAGATCGCTAATTGCCTGATTTCTCTCACGCTTAGTATATATCTCTATCTTCAGAAGGCTCATACATATCCTTTAGATCAGCATAAGATAAACTCTTTAACAGCCAGCAATTTCTAACTTCTCCAACTCTATATTGTTTGTTAACTCTTAGCTAGGGAACTTGGAGGACAAAATATATGAACGCGAAGCAATGGCAGTTTTGGGTGGATCGCGGCGGCACTTTTACGGATGTGGTAGCACGCCACCCTGAAGGTCAGCTTACAAGCCATAAATATCTTTCTGAAAATCCGGAACGCTACGAAGATGCTGCCGTGTTTGCCATGCGCGAAATTATGGAAGTTCCCAAAAAAAACCCTTTTCCTTCCGATCAGGTTGCCTGCATTAAAATGGGCACAACTGTTGCCACCAACGCACTACTCGAACGCGAAGGCGAGCCCACACTGCTTTTGATCACCAAAGGCTTTAAGGATGCCCTGTTGATTGGCCAGCAACACCGGGCAGATTTATTCGCTCTAAACCCTACACGCCCACAGCCGCTTTATTCTCATGTCGTAGAAACAGAGGAAAGAGTTGACGCGCACGGTGAAATCATCACGGAGCTGGACGAGACCTCTGTTCGCATCTCGCTACAGGCTGCGTATTCAAAAGGTATGCGGAGCGTTGCTATTGTTTTCATGCATGGATACCGCTTCCCCGGTCACGAAAAAGCGGCGGCAAAAATCGCATCCGATATGGGTTTCACTCAGGTGTCTACAAGCCACCAAGTAAGCCAACTGATGAAGCTAGTTTCCCGCGGTGACACTACCGTGGCTGACGCTTACCTGTCCCCCATTCTCCGCCATTATGTAAGCAAAGTGAAAAAAGCTGTTGGTGATACGCCACTCTATTTCATGCAATCAAATGGTGGTCTGGCTGCTGCGGATAGTTTTGAAGGAAAAGACGCCGTATTATCAGGCCCAGCAGGCGGCATCGTCGGGGCAGCAAAATCCGGCGAACGCGCCAATGAAAAGCACCTGCTTGGTTTTGATATGGGCGGTACATCAACAGATGTAAGCCATTATGCTGGTGAGTATGAGCGTGTTCTGGATACAGTTGTTGCTGGCGTCCGCATGACAGTTCCGATGATGGATATCCACACAGTTGCCGCAGGCGGCGGCTCCATTTGCCAATTTTCTCAGGGTCGTTTCCTTGTTGGCCCTGCTTCAGCTGGCGCTAACCCTGGTCCTGCAGCATATGGCAGAGGTGGCCCTATTACCGTTACAGACTGTAACGTTGCTATCGGCAAACTTCAGCCAGACTTATTTCCAAATGTATTTGGTAAAGACGGTAAACAACCTTTAGATACTGCAGCCGCGCGTTCTGGCCTAAAAGCAATCGCAAAGCAGATCAAAACTGAAACTGGCCAAGAACTAACGATTGAAAATGTAGCAGAAGGTTTCTTGGCAGTTGCCGTTGAACATATGGCACGTGCAATCAAAAAGGTATCAGTGGAACGCGGACACGATATCAAAAACCATGCCCTTCTATCCTTCGGCGGTGCCGGCGGGCAGCACGCATGCCTAGTTGCCAGTGCGCTAGGAATTGATACAGTTGTGATACCACCCTTCTCCGGCGTGCTTTCAGCACTAGGCATGGGGCTCGCTTCTCAAACCACGATCACTGAAAGAGCGCTAGAATGCCTTCTGACGAAAGAAGCCACCCTTAATTCTGCTGTAGAAGAACTAACTAAAGCCGTATCAAATAAACTGGCTGCCCAAGGCGTTCCGAAGAAAACCCAAAGCCACAGGCTAACCATTCATGCCAAATATGAAGGAAGCGACAGCACGTTAGCCGTTCCTTTTGGAAACCATGGTGACATGCAAGCAGCATTTGAAACCGCTCATAAGCAGCAATTTGGTTTCCTTGATAAAGACCGCGCTATTATCGCCCAAGCTCTTGAAGCTGAAGCATCTGGCGGTGAAAGCACATCTGCCCTCAATATTCGTGCTTCAGGGAATTGCACCACTGCACTCGCTGAGAGGCAGGTTTACATGTGCGGAAAGGAACGTGAGACGAGTATTTTTCACAAGGAAAGCCTTCAACCGCACCATCCTGTTTCTGGGCCTGCAATCATTCTCGAAAATGGTGGTACAACTATTGTTGAACCGAACTGGACTGCTACGCTTGAGGAAAATGACACCCTGAAACTCACTAAAACAGGGGAAAGCAAAAAACAACATCAGGTCAGCGATACGCCAGATCCAATTCTTCTGGAAATTTTCAACAACCTCTTCATGTCGGTTGCCGAAGAAATGGGTGGCGTTCTTGCTAAAACCGCTCAATCGGTGAATGTGAAAGAACGCTTGGATTTCTCCTGTGCCGTATTTGATAAAACTGGCAACTTGATCGCGAATGCCCCTCATATGCCGGTGCACTTAGGCAGTATGGGGGAAAGTGTAATCGCCATTCTAAGGGCCCGTGCAGGCACTATCAAACCCGGTGATGTTTTCATGGTGAATGATCCATATGCTGGTGGCACCCATCTGCCCGATATCACAGTTATTACACCTGTTTTTCTAGATGACGCGCGCAAACACCCATCATTCTTTGTAGCGTCTCGTGGCCACCATGCAGATATTGGCGGTATCAGCCCCGGTTCTATGCCACCAAACTCACAAACCATTCAGGAAGAAGGTATTCGGTTCACAAACTTCGAACTCGTGAAAGAAGGAGATTTTCAAGAAGCGACTACGAAAGAAGCACTTGCATCTGGATCCTATCCAGCACGTAATATTGAACAAAATCTTGCCGACCTGAAAGCACAGATTGCCGCCAACACCAAAGGCATGTCGCAGGTTATAGCCCTTGTGAAAAACTTTGGCGAAGATGTAGTTGATAACTATATGGGTCACGTTCAAAATAATGCAGAAGAAGCCGTAAGGCGTGTGATCGCTGACCTTAAAGACGGCGACTACAGCTACCCAATGGATTGCGGGGGCACCATCAACGTTTCAATTACTGCCGATAAATCCACTCGTTCTGCAATTGTTGACTTTACTGGCACCAGCAAACAGTTGGATGGCAATTTCAACGCTCCTCTTGCCGTTACCAAAGCGGCAGTACTTTATGTTTTCCGCACACTTACTGGCGCCGATATTCCGCTAAATGCAGGATGCCTTAAGCCGATTAAACTAATCGTTCCACAAGGCTCTATGTTGAACCCTATTTCCCCAGCCGCCGTTGTCGCAGGTAACGTAGAGACAAGCCAAGCAGTCACCAATGCCTTGTTCCTTGCAACAAATGCTGTCGCAGCCTCTCAAGGCACCATGAATAATTTCACCTTTGGAAATGATACCTATCAATATTATGAAACGATTGCTGGCGGCACAGGCGCAGGACAAGGCTTTGGCGGCACCGCAGCGATCCAAAGCCATATGACCAACAGCCGCTTAACTGATCCCGAAGTATTGGAATGGCGGTATCCAGTAAGGCTCCTTGAATTTTCAGTAAGAGAAAACAGCGGCGGCAAAGGTAAATTCACAGGAGGGAACGGCGCCAGACGTATCATAGAATTTATGGAACCAATGGAAGCTTCCATACTTTCAAGCCACCGCATTAAAGGAGCCCCCGGCTTAAACGGAGGTGACCCCGGCGAAATTGGCTCCACCATAGTTCACCGTAGAGATGGCACCACAGTGACATTTAATGCATCCGATAGTGCAGCACTAGAAGCCGGTGATATTATTGAAATCAATACACCTGGTGGAGGCGGTTACGGCTCTTATTGATAAAACAATCAATAAGATTGACTCACCCAATTTGCAGCGATACTCTTTTCACTTGGAAGGGTAAAATTTCTGTTCTGGGGGAGCCTATGTCACAGACAGCTCATATAGACGACACCACAAAAACTGCACGCCTTGAAGATATTCCAGGCGATGAGGGTATGCCATTTTTCGGCCACACCTTCTGGCTTCTCAGGGACCCTGAAGGTTTCGGGAACACCATGCGCGAAAGATTCGGCGATACATACCGCACCAATACATTCTTCAAACGTTCAGTAAATTTCTTTGGCGCAGACGCGAACCAGTTTGTTTTGATGGATAAAGGGCAAAACTTTTCCAGTGAAAAAGGATGGGGGCGCTTTCTGGAAAGGCTGTTTCCACGCGGTTTGATGCTGCTGGATTTTGATGAACACAAAGCCCACAGGCACATTATGGCAGCGGCTTTTAAAACCGGCCCTATGAAAGGGTATCTGGAACGCCTAAACGCAGATATGCCCGCGCGCATCGCCAAATGGGGAAAGAAAGAAAGCTTCCATTTCTACCCTGCCATCAAACAGCTTTCCCTTGATATGGCGACCACTGTTTTCTTTGGGTTGGAACCTGGCAAGCAAACAGGAAAAGTCAATAAAGCACTTACCGATATGGTTTCCGCCTCAATAGGATTGGTCCGTGTACCTATCCCAGGCACAGCTATGTGGGCAGGCGTTCAAGGGCGGAAATATATGATCCAATTCCTGAAGGATCTTATTCCCTCTCGTAGAAACTCTGACGCGTCGGACCTGTTTACACAGCTCTGTAAAGCCGAAGACGAAAACGGGAATACCTTCACTGATCAGGAAATCATCGATCATATGATTTTTTTATGGATGGCCGCACACGATACCATCACAAGCAGCGTCACCACCATGGTCTATCAGTTGGGTAAAAACCCGGACTGGCAAGAGAAATTGAGAAACGAGATTTCTGAGCTAGGCATCAATGACGGTACTTTGCCTTATGCACTTATGAACAAGCTTGTTCTGAATGAATATGCCTTCAAGGAAGCATTACGGATGAATCCTCCTGTACCAGGAATACCCAGAGAAACTGTTCGAGAAGTTGAATGGCAAGGTCATAAAATCCCAGCCGGCACACCAATTGGCATAAGCCCGACAGCCACCCATAGAGACCCTGCGATATGGCCTGAACCTAACAAGTTTGACCCAATGCGCTTTTCACCAGAAGGTGGTGTAAAAGAACGGCACAAATTCGCCTGGGTACCATTTGGCGGCGGTGCTCATATGTGCGTTGGACTCCATTTTGCCTACATGCAGGCCAAAGTGATTATGACCCATCTGTTGCCAAACTATGAAATCGTATTAGCTGATGATTATACAACTGAGTTCCAAGTAATGCCGCTTATGAAACCAGTAGACGGCCTGCCAGTAAAATTAAAAGCGATTAAATAATATGAGTGAAAAGACATTTGATTATATCGTCATCGGTGCAGGTTCTGCGGGATGCGCGATGGCCTCACGCCTTACTGAAAACCCGAATATCAGTGTATTACTGCTTGAAGCAGGCGAGCGTGATAACACGATGAAAATCGATATGCCTGCCATGATCATCGATGTAGTGCCACCTAATAAATATAACTGGTCTTATTTCACCGAGCCCCAGCCCAAATTGAATAACCGAGAAATGTACTGGCCGCGCGGTAAAGTCCTGGGCGGATCATCAGCGATTAATGGGCTTCTTTATGTGCGAGGCCATGCTCGTGATTATGATGAATGGGCCCAACTTGGCTGTACTGGCTGGTCTTTTGATGACGTCCTACCCTACTTTAAAAAATCTGAAGGTAGCGACCGGGCTGATGATGATTTACACAGCAGTTCAGGCCCTCTTCTCACGTCTCAACATACCTCCACTAATCCGTTGAATCTTGCTTTCCTGAAGGCAGCAGAGGAAATGGGGCTGCCCTATACGGATGATTTTAACGGCCCTCAGCAAGAAGGCGTGGGATGGTATGACCAAACTATCAGAGATGGCCGCAGACAATCAGCAGCACGTGCTTACATCCACCAAGCTCTTAACCGCCCTAACCTCACAGTTCTTACTGGCACACAAGCGCGTAAAATTATTCTGGAAGAAAAAAAAGCCGTTGGTGTTGAGGTAAGCCGTAAAGGTAAGATCGAAAGCTGGAAGGCAGGCAGAGAGGTAATCTGCTCAGGTGGTGCCATCAACAGCCCTCAACTCTTACAACTTTCAGGTATCGGTGATCCTGCCGATATTCAAGACGTTGGCTTACCGGTACATCATGAACTCAAGGGCGTTGGTAAAAACATGCAGGATCATCTTGATCTGACTGTATATGCCAAAATCAATGAACCGATTTCCGCCATCAAATACAAAGCGCCTCATCGCGCTATTTTCGAGATGGCAAAATGGTTTATGAAAAAACCAGGTGTGCTTTCTGATTGCGTAACACCTGTTGGCGCATTCCTGAAAACCGATAAAGCACTCGAACGCCCAGACATCCAATTCCACATCATGCTGGCCATGGCTTCAAAACCGCACGGGTTTGAACAGCCAACCGAACACGGTATGGGCATTCATGTTTGCCAGCTTCGTCCACACAGCCGTGGCACTATCAGCCTTAAATCTGATGATCCGCTCGCTCCAGCGAAGATAGACCCCAATTATCTGGAGGCAGAAGAAGATTTACGCGTCATGAGAGAAGGCGTGAAAACTGTTCGCCGCTTTATGCGCCAACCTGCACTCGCACATTATATCACTGAAGAGCAAGCGCCCTGGAACGGCGTAGAGGTTGATGATGACGAAGGCACAGATACTGTTGTTCGTGAAAAGGCAGAGACCATTTACCACCCGGTTGGCACATGCGCCATGGGCCCAACGGATAATGTAAACAGCGTTGTTGACCCTAAAACCTTGAAGGTAATCGGTATGGAAGGCTTGCGTGTGGTTGATGCGTCAATTATGCCCAGATTAATTGGTGGCAATACCAACGCACCTACCATTATGATCGCTGAGAAATGTGCAGATATGATTAAGGCAGAGTTTATCCCTGCCTAACAGGCGGGGAGTTAGCCCTTTGAAAACCAAATATATATTAGCTTTAGCGGGCTTAAACGGAATAACCGCAACAGCGCTTGCTGCTATTGGCTCCCATGCAATCAAGTTTGAGGGTAAAGGGCAATCACTCTTTGATCAGGCAACCAATTTCCACTTTTGGCATGCGCTCGCAATGATCGGTGCAATATTACTAAGCCAATGGGAACAAAAGAAAACCGCTTCTGCAGCTACTATCTGTTTCATGCTCGGTATTCTATTCTTTTCCGGCAGCCTATATTGGCGCGCGGTAATGGGCCCTGGCAGCTTGGGTAGTTTTCACTGGATTACACCAATTGGTGGCTTAAGCTTTATGGCCGGATGGTTGCTACTGATCATCGGCGCCCTCAAAGCAAAAACTGAATAGTTATTTACAAGGTAGTTTTAATGTTGCCTGCAAGCCGCCCATCTCTGAGTGGGCGAGCCGTGCCTGTCCGCCATAAAGTTCCGCAATATCCCGCACGATTGCGAGCCCTAAGCCAGTTCCTGGCACATGCTCATCAAGCCTCCTGCCTCGCTCAAATAGCGTATCAATCTGTTCATCAGGCACGCCAGGACCATCATCTTCAACATGGATTTCCATAAACGGCCTTCGAGGGCTGTCCGCTAAACGTTCAACTGAAACCATCACTCGGCCAGTTGCCCATTTACCTGCATTATCAATGAGGTTACCGATAATCTCATCAAAATCTTCTTTTTCACCATCAAAACGCAGCTCGTCTGGGCAATCCAGATCGTAAAGAACACCTTTTTCCCGTGTCATAACACTTACGGCATTAATCAACTTTTCAAGGCGTTCTTTGATGGGAAGGCCTGCCCCCGATCCGCCACCAGCGATACGTGCACGTTTTAGGTGATGATCGATATGCTCACGCATCAACTGTACTTGCTTAGCGATACGCTGCGATACTTCATCGCCTTTGCCTTCCACATCATTTTTAACGACAGAAAGTGGTGTTTTTAATGCATGGGCTAAATTCCCAACGTGGGTTCTGGCGCGGTCAACCAGCTGTTCGTTCTGGTCAAGAAGGGCGTTTGTTTCCTGCGCTACTGGCTGCAAATCAGGAGGCCAACTTCCTTCGATGCGGGTTTCTTTACCCGCCCGAATTTCCGAAATGTTTTTACCAAGCTGCCGAAGTGGTCGCAGCCCATAACGTACCTGAAGAACAAGCGCCATGGACACTGTGAACATAATGATCGAAAGCGCAATAAACAGCAGATAATTAAACTGGTTAATTGCAGCTGTAATTTCGGCCGTATCTGTTGCTACCTGATAATGGAAAATCCGGTCAGCTTCAGGCAAAATAATATCTTTTTCAGCAACCCTGAGCGCTTGACCATCCGGGCCGACCACCTCAGTAAACTTGAGGGAAAAACTGTTATGCTCGAAATTCGTGGGTAGTTCAAAGTCCCACAGCGAACGCGCCCGGAATGGCTCCTGCCCTTGTTCAGAAATCTGCCAATACTGCCCAGAATAAGGGGTGGTAAAACGCTGGTCAAACAGTGGCCGATTAAACCTTAAAACTCCTTCAGGTGAAATTTCACTAATTCCCACCATCGTATCAATCAGCGACTCAAGCTTTCTATCTACGTCATTCAGTACATACGTACGAAAAACAAAAGACAGCGCAAAACCACCCACTGTAAGCGCCGCTATCGACCATATCACCGCCGACAGGAACAATCGTCCCGGGATCGTAACTAGAAAGAGCTTTAAGCGTGATAACACTAAGCAGCCTCATCCCATTCAAGACGGTAACCAAGACCACGTACTGTATGAATAATACTGGTATCCAGTTTCTTCCTGATACGGTTTACGAACACCTCAATAGTGTTGCTGTCTCTATCAAAGTCCTGATCATAAATATGCTCGGTAAGCTCCGTACGGGAAATCACCTTACCTTCATGATGCATAAGATATGAAAGGAGTTTAAATTCCTGTGCTGTTAGCTTGATCGGGCGACCATCAACCGTTACTCGACCATTTCGTGTATCAAGAAGTACAGGGCCGCATTCTAACTGTGGATTAGTTTGTCCTGCTGAACGACGAATAAGGGCCCGCAAGCGTGCAAGAAGTTCTTCAACAATAAACGGCTTCGTCAAATAATCATCGGCACCCGCGTCAAGACCTTCGACCTTATCAGTCCAACCATCACGGGCTGTCAGCACAAGAACAGGCATTTTCTTATCTTCAGCGCGCCAACGTTTCAGAACGCTCTTACCATCAAGAATTGGCAAGCCCAGATCAAGGATAACGGCATCATAAGGTTCGGTATCTCCGAGGAAATGCCCCTCTTCTCCATCATGGGCCATATCAACTGCATAACCTGCATCAAGCAGGCACTGCTGGATCTGCCCAGCCAAACTAAGATCATCTTCAACAACTAGTATACGCATAACAGCCTCCCAGGTTATCTGGTGCTAAGAATTTTTCCATTGCGAGCATCAACAACAGCAGCAACAACCCTGCCATTATTTTTACTTACCCGCATAAAATATTGCCATCCACGGTTTGTGCGGCGTAGCTGAATATTCACTACGCGACCTTTAAGTTTGGATTGCACAATTTTTCTGATTTGCGAGTAGGACATAATGTCCCCACGCTTAATGGCTTTTAGGGCTTCATCATGCTCATCTGCAGCAACAGCTGTATTCACGAGTTGTGGCAGTGCTGAAACAACAGCTGTAGCTCCCAAAAACAGGACACTCAGTAACATCAATTTTCGCAAAACATACATCATGGGTTATACTCTGCTATGATAACGCTGAACCGCTGATGAATTCCGTACATCTATTTGGGTTCATCATACAGTATTTCTGCCAGTTATAAGAGAGAATGACACAAATAACCAAGAAGAAATAAGGAGATATCACATGAAATCCGTCCTATTGCCGCTTACAACCCATGTAGACTTGGCTCCTATTTCTGAATTCACTGCACGCTTTAGCAAAAAACACAGCGCAACCATAACCGCACTTTACGTGGAACCAGACCCCCGCACAGCTATCCCCTTTGTAGGAGAAGGCCTTTCCGCCGATATCATTCAAAGCGTTCAGGAAGCCGCCGAGCAGGAAAACGATGAGCACGAAAAATTCTGTAAAGAGCAATTTGCGGAAATCATGAAAAGCCACTCAATCGCAAAAAAGAACGGCGATGATATTTTGCCAAACTCACATTACCGTTGGAAAACACTGATTGGCGAAATCTCGGATCATATTGGGAGAAAAGCTCGCACAGCTGATGTATCTATCTGCATGCAACCTTCTGATAAACATGAATGCTACAAGCATCTTTTTAATGATCTGATTTACCGTTCTGGCAGGCCGGTATTGATGATACCGACAGAAGGTAACTTTGAAGTTGGCACAAACATCCTGATCGCCTGGAATGGCAGGGCAGAAGTTGCCCGTTCTATCGCCAATGCTCTTCCTATTCTCCGGACGGCCGGGAAGGTATCTATCGTTCAGGTAGGTGAAATAGATGAAGACAGGCCGTCGCTCTATGAAGCAGCCGAATATCTGGAAGACCACGGATTAACCGTATCCATCATTGAACAGCCACAATCAAACGCGGGCATCTCAGATACCATCCTGGCAACAGCACAAGATATTCAGGCGGACCTAATTGTCATTGGTGCTTACTCCCATGCCCGGTGGCATGAAATAATACTGGGCAGCATCACTACCCAGATTGTTGCAAATACAAAGCTTCCGGTTTTCATGAGCCATTAAAGGCCAAATACCCTCTGCGCGTTTCCGCTAAGGAAAAGTTCTTTTACCTCGTCATCAAGGCCTAAGCTATCCAACGCTTCCAGGGCTTTCCCCGGCGTTATCATCGGGTAATTAGTGCCAAACAACACTTTCCTGCGCCCATGCCTGCGCATAAATTCCACAAGCTGTGCCGGATAACGAGCAGCTGTATACGCTGATGTATCAATGAATACATTTTCATGTTTGGTAGCAACCGCTATGGCTTCATCTGTCCAAGGATACCCAATATGACCACCAACAATTTTAAGCTCTGGGAAATCAAGCGCTACTTGATCAATATAAATTGGGCGGCCCACCTCAGATGGCATTAACGGGCCTGTATGTCCGATCTGTGTACAAAAAGGCACGCCAAGTTCACAACAAGCGGTGTAAACGGGATAAAAACGTCGGTCTGTCGGCGGCACTTCCCAAAGCCACGGAAGAACCCGTATAGCTTTGAAACCTAGTTCATTTACACAGCGACGGATTTCCCGCACCGCTTCCATTGGTTTTGAAATATCAACAGACCCAACCCCGACAAACCTGTCTGGATATTTACTGACAAACGCCGCGACTTCATCATTGGAAATCATAATATTTCTAGGTGCATACCAGGCTGAAATCAAACTCATGGAGACACCAACTGCATCCATGGCACCAACGGTAATTGCCAGCGGTAGTTCTTCTGTTGGTGTTTCTGTTTTATTCCACCGCCGGAGCGATTCAAAAACCGGGTCCTGACTATGCCGTAAAGTGGGGTGCTGTGCCCAGGCATCAATGATCATTATTTTTATTCCTTATACCAATCGCTTCTTTATTAGTATCACCTATAACGATTAACTCGTTGTTCAAGAAAATAAGGCAATTTTCAGCTAAGGCTTGATTCCAATAGGATTTTCAGCCCTAATGTCAGCGAATGAAAGATGGAGTAGCCCAGTGTCCGCAAACAAACGTGTTCTACATGTTTTTTCCTCGTTTGAGGTTGGAGGGTCACAGCGACGTTTTGCTACTTATATCTCTCATACAAACACCGATTGTGAGCATATGGTGTACGCCATGGATGGCTGTTATGATGCCGCCAAGTTGGTCCAAAATTCTAAATTATCAATTGCTAACAATATCAACATCACTAAGGGCAATACCCGTCAAGCTATCAAACAAATCAAACAGTATTTGAAAACAGAAACTCCTGACCTTTTGGTAACCTATAATTGGGGCGCTACTGAATGGGTCATGGCGAATGCCTTTTCAAAGATATGCCCTGTTATCCATATTCAGGACGGTTTTGGCGAAGATGAGCAAAATACCGAGAAGCTTACCCGCAGATTGATGCGAATGTTTGCTTACCGCCAATGTAATACTGTCGTTGTGCCTTCAAAAACATTGGAACGTATCGCGCGCCGCAACTGGTTTTTACCCGAGGGCAAAGTGCGTTATATTCCAAACGGTATTGATATAGATCGTTTTATATGCCCTGAAGATATCGGTTTTGCCCGGTCAATTGGGATTGATCCTGATAAACCCGTGATAGGCATTGTTGCGGCCCTCAGGCCTGAGAAAAACGTTGGCCGTTTGATTGAAGCTTTTAGTAAGGTAGAAGATGAGATAGATGGCGCTCAGCTAGTTATTGTGGGAAGTGGTATTGGTACTTCAGCCATGAAAATGCTAGCTGAACGGGTGTGTAAACCGGGCCGCGTTATCTTTGCTGGCAATATGGCAAATCCCGAAAAGCTGCTGCCTTCCTTTGACGTATTCGCCCTCTCGTCTGATACAGAACAGATGCCTCTTTCAGTTATCGAAGCCATGGCCTGCGCCCTTCCAATAGTCAGCACTGATGTGGGAGATATTTCCCACATGGTTTCAGGGCAGAACGCTCCTTATATTAGCGGAAATAACGCTGAATCGCTTGCCGATAACCTTATCCAAATGCTCGGCAGCCATGAAGTATCAATTCGAATTGGTGCTGCTAACCAAGCCAAGGCAAAAGAACAATTCTCACTTAAAACAATGATTGATACCTACGACGACCTGTTCACTCATCATGGAAAGCTGGCACAAGACTAGTTTGCGGTTCAGGGAATTCCCTTTCCAAAAAGCCTGGCACCATCTTATGCACCAAATCACGTATTTCGCCCAGATGTGGCTGACTTAAACTACGGTCCAGCAACCTAAGAACATGAGGGATATGTTTCAAATACACATGTTTATCGTCTCGCTCTGAAAGGCGAATAAAGATACCAGAAACTTTTGCATGGCGCTGTGCACCAAGCGTTGCGATATCATTGAGGAATTGAATTCGGTCCAGTTCAGGGAAAGCTGCGAAATATTTCGCAAGTACAGCACGACGTGTTTCAGCAGATACCTCTCTACGCGCATCTTCAATCAATGAAACCAAATCATAAACGGGGCTACCTAAAAGCGCATCCTGAAAATCAAGGAGGCCGCAAGCAGTAACCCCCTCGCCTTCAAGTCGCATCGCGTTATCCACATGGAAGTCTCGGTACACAAATACCGCCTGATCTCTAGCAATATTTGCCAATGCCTTTTGCCATACTGAATTCCAGACATCCCGCTCTGCTTCAGTGATACTTTCACCGCGCACATGAGGTACAAACCACTCAGTGAACAGGTTAACCTCACGCATCAATGCCGCCATATCATATGGTTGAAGCTGGATACCTTCCGGCTTTCCTTGCTGTTTAGTATGGATAAGAACATCCGTGGCCAGATCATAAAGCTCAGCCTCAGGCAAACCATCAGCCAACAATTTAGTAAAAGTATCGGCCCCAAAATCTTCAATAAGCGCCATGCCAAGCTCAAGATCTTCCGCGTAAATTTCAGGTACGCGCAAACCGACTGAAGCCAGATAACGGTTTGTATCCAGATAAGCTTTTAAGTTTTCAGTTTCCGGAGGTGCGTCCATTAGCAGACATTTACGGGAACCATCGATCAGACGTGTATAGGTGCGGTTTGAAGCATCTGCTTTTAATGGGAACAGGTCTGCCTCTTCCCATCCATTCTTTTTCACAAATGCTTCTTGTTGCTCTAACCGAGTATCCACAGCCCATATACCTCCAAACTTGTTTATCTTTGGGTGGCACAGGATTGTGGTAATAGCAATATGATTATTTAGCCAAAATTAGGCGCACGCTTTTGCATAAACGCCATGATGGCCTCCATTACCTCAGGTGATTTAAGCTGCTGGCCAAAATAGATATTCTCTTCCTGCATCTTCGCACCGAGCACTTCTTTATCACCCCTCATTAAACGCTTGGTCATGCGGATTGCCTGTGGCGCTTTTGAAGCCAGGGCAGCGGCGGCTTTTTCAGCTGTTGGCAACAAGTCTTCTTGAGAACATTTACCATTAGCCAAACCGATAGACACCGCTTCGTCTGCACCAACCTTTTTACCAAGCATGAAAATTTCTGCCGCTTTTACGTGACCTGCAAGGCGTGGTAACAGCATGGAAGACGCCGCTTCGGGCACTAATGCAAGGTCAACAAACGGCGCTTGAATAGTGGCTTCGTCAGCAACATAAACAATATCACAATGAAGAAGCATCGTAAGGCCGATACCAACGGCAACACCATTCACAGCAGCTACATACGGCTTTTCAGCATTTACAAACGCACGCAACACTCGCGCTACTGGAAGCTCTGAAACCTCTGAGCCATCATGAGAACCTGCTTGCTGGAAATCAACGAGATCATTCCCTGCCGTAAAAGCTTCAGCGCTGGATTTAAAGAGCACAGCGCGAACGTCATCATTTGTTTCAGCATCTTCAAGCGCATCTGCAATTTTCGCATACATCGCATGCGTCAGTGCATTCTTTTTGTCTGGTCGGTTGAAGGTAATAGTTAGAATACGGTCTTTAATTTCCGTTAGCACATGATCAGTCATGCGGTTTTCCCCTTTGCATGTAGGTATGCGTTGTTCGCTCGTTCAATTGTTGTTTCAAGAAATTTAGAGATCAACGCCTGCTCTTCTTCACTATAGCCATCAAGGAGTTGACGATTGGCTTCGGCAATCATGCTTTTGCTTTCTTGCACGATAGATTTGCCTGCCGCTTTCAAGCAAACAATGAAAGAACGTCTGTCCCCATCTGCTCGTTTTCGTTCAAGAAGATCTTTCTGTTCCATGCGGTCGACCAGACCTGACGTAGCAGCTGCCTTAAGGCCGATCACCGTTGCAAGCTCACCAATAGGTAAACCATCCCGTTCATCAAGCGCTAACAGCACAACATGCTGCGTTGAAGAAATACCATATTTTTCTTCAAGCATCTTATCGGCCAGCCTGAAAATCGCCCGGTGGCTTTTATGCAGTAAATGGAACAGTCTCATATGAACAAGTCACGATCTCAAATTAATACTTCGCATACGAAGTAATTCGAAAAAGCGATTGGTCAACTAATTAATTTTTCAGCGACCGAAGATACGGTGCAAATGCTGCTCTAATGAGGTTTGGAAATCTACACGGAACACGGCCATATCATCTCTGGCAAGTACATCTGCCATGGTTCCTCGCGGGTGCGCCATTAACCACGCACCAATCACAGCCTGCTGCGCATGAATAAGCATGGGATAAAGAACTTCTGGATCAGTTTCTTCAAACCAGACCGAGAAAACCTCTAAGAAATCCGCAGCGATATCCTTCATCTTCAGTTTAAATTCAAGTGCTTCATCATATGTAAGGTCACGTTCAAGTACTGAATGCAGAATAGCTGACAAGCGACAAAACAGTGGACGTTCTGCATACACCTCAGCCATGGCCCTGCTAAGTTCTTCAGGTTTTGCTCTATTCCTGAAATCTTCAATAATCCGAGCTATTTCCTGTTCATAAAGCGCAAGAAACAACACTTCCTTACCTCGGAAGTAACGATATAGAGCTGGCTTAGTGATACCAACGTGTCTGGCAAGCACAGAGAGCTTCACATCTTCATATTGCTCACGCGCAAACATTTCCCCAGCAGCATCCAATATCTGCTGACGCCTGAGAGCTTTTTGCTCAGGGCTGATCGCACGTTTTCTAATTGAAACCATAAAGTTCTCTATTATTTATGTGAAATATCTAGCACGCGAAATTCATATTGCAAAGTTATGAAGCTTGATGAAGAATGCGTGCAGCTCAACACGATGTTTGAGCCGTTTACGCCCAACTGGTGGAAGGAACCTTGCCAATGATCAAAGCTCTGTAACCAAAACAGTACGCCCCAAAGCTGCTGTTCCTTATTCTGGTACTTTTTATAAAGCGAGCTTTGTTATGCAAGATTCTATTCAAATCCCAAATCCGGATACTGTTCACCCGCTTGAACACACAGACCGTGTTATCTTTCTCAAAAATGTTGTGCAGGGAGAAAACATCGCTGTTGGTGATTACACCTATTACGACAGCCCCAATAGTCCTGAAAACTTTCAGGAAGAGAATGTGCTCTATCATTATGATTTTGTGGGGGACAAACTTACTATTGGTAAATTCTGCGCACTGGGCACCGGCACCAAATTCATTATGAACGGCGCCAATCACCGTATGGATGGGCCTTCCACGTTTCCGTTCCCTATTTTTGGCGGCAGCTGGACAGACCATATGGATCTGCTAGGTGGCTTACCTTCAAAAGGAGATACTACAGTAGGCCATGATGTTTGGTTTGGTTACAACAGCCTGATTATGCCCGGCGTTAAAATAGGTCACGGTGCTATCATCGCATCTGGTTCAGTTGTCACGGAGGATGTGCCTGATTTTGCTATCGTCGGCGGCAATCCTGCGAAGGTCATCAAGAAACGTTTCAATGACGCAACTATTGAAAAATTACTGGATATCGCCTGGTGGGGCTGGCCAATGGAGAAAATCACCAAGAACATCAGAGCAATTATGGCAGGCGATGTCTGTGAACTTCAAAATATAGCTAACAAAATGTAAAAAACTTCGTGGGTTTGACTATCGTCAAATCCTTATCCTGCATACATGGTAATTTGATCTTGCTTCCGGCGCAGAGGCGGCAACACCTCACAGCAGCCTTTCAGATGCACTCTGCTTCCCTTGTCATCTGATTCACGGCATCGCCAAATCTTTGCCGGAGGCGCCTATCTTTGATATTTCAATCATTACAGTACCTTGGCACGCATCCTACCCGATGCGTGCTTTCTTTTACTTTTACGTGTATACTATCCTCTTTTTGGGGAGATATATTATGTTTGATACGCGTAATTCACTTGTTCTTTCTGGCGGCAATGTAAAAGGCTCTTATCAAGCGGGAGCCCTCAAAGCGCTTTTCAATCACACCTTCCCTGATGGCAGCAAATTTAAACCAGGCGCTATATACGGCGTTTCCGTTGGGGCCATGAACGGTGGTTTTATTGCTGACCGCGCTGGTCAAGCAGCCCTTAAAGGCCAGGAACCAGATTGGCCTGAAATCGGCAATGAACTTGAAGCCTTTTGGCGAAACAACATCACCAGTTTTGCCTCTATCGGCAAAAAACGCAGCGCCTTTTCTCTCGCCCTGAAAATAATTGGCGGCAAATTCAATGGCCTTACGAAAATGGATGGAGCGGCTGAACTGGCGCGTGCCAACATTCGTTATGAAAACCTGAAGGCCAGCAAAACCTATTATGCTTGCGGCGTAACCAATATGCGTACCGGTGATTATTTTGATGCTGATGTTGGCACCTTTGGGGAAGATATTCTGGATTATGTCGTAGCCTCTACCCGTGAACCCGTGAACATGCCTATCATGTGGGTAAAAGATCAGCCTCTTGTGGATGGTGGTGTCAGGAACATTGCCCCTCTTGCTCCCGCTATCAAGCGCGGTGCAGAAAAAATGGCAATCATCGCCATGAAACCTGATCATATGTCTGTAGTGGAATCTAAGAAGGAATTCGGCAATATGCTGAAGCTTCTCAAACGTACACTTGGGACTCTCACCAACGAGATTATGAATAATGATCTGGAAAAAGTGCGCGATATCAACGCAGCCTGCCAAAAGGAATTGGACGCGGGCGGGCAAGTTCATACTGCAGGGAAACGCATTATTGAATTTGTTGAGGTCCGACCACAGGAACGCCTCGCCATTGATTCAACAGATTTCACATCTGATGATATAAAGCGCCTTATCAAACAAGGTGAAGAAGAAGCAAAAGAACAACTCGCCAAGGGTTGGCTCACCGGCACCGAATAATAAGGCGTTTTTTATGTTTCCAGTATCGGGCTTAACATTTACGGAGCACGGAGCAGAACTCATTGATGATTTTCTGTCTCCAGCTTCGCTCAAATCTCTACAAACGGCTACCGACACATTAACGCTCACCACTATTAAAGGCGGCTTAAGGAATGCGGAAACCAAAATCCCATTAATTAGCAAAACAATTGAAATTGAAGCGATTCAAGAACGCCTTGAGGCTTATTTGGCACCTCCTCTATCCCTAGTAAGAGCTATCTATTTTGATAAAACTACAGATCAAAATTGGTTAGTTCCTTGGCATCAGGATTTAACTATTGCGGTTGATCGTTTTTTTGAATGTGAGGGCTGGGAAAATTGGACTCAAAAAGAGGGTATCTGGCATGTCCAAGCACCGCTCACGGTGTTGGAGAATATGATCACTGTACGCATTCATTTAGATGATACAGATCAAAGAAATGGATGTCTGAATATAGTGCCTTCCAGTCACGCCTTAGGTCGTATACCACATAAAACTATCACAGGCATCACAGCTCAATCAGGCCACACTGAGTGCGTGGCTAACGCTGGCTCGGCACTTATCATGAAACCTCATATTATACATTCTTCAAAAAAAGGCACAAAGCCATCAAGGCGTCGAATTATTCATCTGGAGTTTTCCAGTTTTCAATTACCTGAAGGCGTTAACTGGGTTTGATGTCAGTAATTAGCCGGTAAACCTGCTGGCCGCTCTCATAGTATTTTTTCTCAAAAGGTGTGAGATATTCTTCTGGTTCAAATGCCTCTAACTCTGAAATATGCCCAGCTAGTTTCAAAGCAATCTGAAACTCTTCCAGATACAGCTTCCAGTTTGACCTCATTTCAAACTGGCCACCAAGTTTCAACATATAGGGAAATACAGGTGCTCCGTGCCAACGACGCCCTAAATGGGCCGATTTCGGCCAAGGATTAGGATAAAGCACAAAATGCTTTTCCACCTGCCAACCTGCTGTCACCATCAACCGGTAAAAATCATTTAAATCTGCCCGCCGAAGGATCATGTTTTCAGGGTCGACCTGCAATCTTTCGCGGGTTACCCGGCTTGCTGATTTATCAATACCAATCACCAAATGATCAGGATGATCTCTCGCGATCAATCGCGTGCTATCCCCAACACCGCAGCAACTATCGAAAACTACCGAACCCGCATGTTTACTCACAAGCTTATTCACTTCGTCAAAAACACGCTGGGTATGATCCGCAATCGGCTTTTTAAAATCAGCCTTCAAATGCTTAAGCACAGTCGCTTCAAGCCGTTCATGCGGGCCCGTTTGGTTACTTTCAATTGTTCTGGATTTCTGCTGCATGGCAGAGGCTATAACCCAAGCGCTAATCGCAGGTCAATTAAATCACATAAAGGTAGATCGCAAAGAAATGACTAGCACTGCCCAAAAGCACAAACACATGCCAAACCGCATGAAAATAAGCGACAGATTTAATCGCATAGAAAATCGCACCTATAGTGAAAAAAGCCCCACCCGCGAATAACCAGTAAAGCGCCTCTTTAGGCAAACTTTCAGCGAGGGGTCCTACCATCAACACCCCTGCCCAGCCCATGGCCAGATAAATAGCAAGCGAAATATAATTCATCTTCTTACCGCTTTTGCGGAGAAAAGCGATCAGCTTGAATAGCGTACCTGAAAGCGCTGCCCCCCAAACACCAACCATAACCCAAATACCAGTTGAAGCAGGAAGTGTAATCAGAGCAAATGGCGTGTAACTGCCAGCAATTTTAAAATAGATAGCTGAGTGATCCAGCATCTTAAAAAATGGCTGCAATTTGCTTTTAAACATGCTGTGGTAAAGCGTGGAACAGCCATACATTAAAATCATACAGCCTGCGTAAATAGAAACAGCAGTGATGGATAAAATGCCTTGGTCACTGGCTTTAAGAAGTAAAAACACCATAGCAATTGCCGCCAGAACAATTCCTACCCCGTGAGTACCAGCGTGGACGATTTCTTCCATAACGCTATAGGGGCGGATGCTCTTTTCTGCAGTTGCCATTTTATGCTTCCCTTGGTTATGCCCCCGGGATATCCGTTGGCGTTGGGCGCGTAATCATATAGACGCCTATGATCAAGAGTAGCGCACCACTGGCTTTTTGCCAATTAATAGGCTGAGCTTCATTCATAATTCCATAATGATCAAGGAAAAGTGAAGCAACGACCTGCCCACCAATAACTAGGGCAACCATACTCGCGGCCCCTAATACCGGAGCTGTCATTGTAGCGGTCGCAACAAAATAAGCGCCAAGCAAGCCGCCAATCCAAGCCCACCAAGGTAAAGAAGCTAGTTGAGCTGTATTGAAGTTTGGCATTTTGGTAACGGCTAGAAAAATCATCAGGCCAAGAGTACCTACAGCGAACGAAATCGCAGATGCTGAACTAGCTCCACCAACTGCAGTTCCCAAACGGGCATTAATCAACGCCTGAAGTGGCAAAACTGCTCCGGCAAACAATGCCGCGAACATATAAACGGATTTACCTGTCACAAACAAAACCTTTTACTCAATACTCTAAACAAGCGGCGTATGTAATGGATGACGCTTCAGCTTTCAACAGACAATCTGTCACGCCAGCTATGCACCGAATGATTATTTAAAAATATCGCCGATTCCCGAAAAATTGAATAAATTTCAAAATCAGTAAGACCAGTGTACCTATTGCCTCTAACAATACGCTCACTGAATCAGTTGGGTATGGAGAATAGAAATGCAAACGCCGCTTTTCATCGCGGAACATAGCTGTCATGCACGCGGTTTTATAGGAAGCATGATTGCTAAATGGATGGCGTTTGCAACAGCTGGAGCAAATGAAAAAGCCGTTTCACTGCTAGACATCCAGAATGGTGAAAAAGTGCTTGATTTTGGGACCGGACACGGTCGTACTCTTGGTCTTATCCATAACAGAACGCCAAACGGGCTTACGGTAGGGCTGGATAACAGTCCCATTATGATTAAAGAAGCTATCCGGCGAAACAAAACCTATATCGAAAATGACACTATGGAAATATACCAATCCCATGGTGCCTTGCTTAAGTTCTCCGATGGATATTTCGACAAAGCCCTAATGGTGCACAGTTGCTACTTTCTTCACCCGCTCGAAGAATATTTTGCTGAGATGAAACGTGTTCTGAAAAAAAATGGTGTTTTTGTTGTCTGCTTTCAACGCCGAAGACAACATAGGCCAAATACACTGCCTGACGAAGTTTACCGCCTGAGAACAGCTGAAGAAATGAAGGTTCTGCTCTGGGATGCGGGTTTTACTCTTACTGAAGAAGCTGTACTGGAAAAAGGCAATAAACCACTCGTATGGCTTAAGGTAGAAGCTTAACACATATGAAAACCCCACCGTCTGTGCAGGAACAAACGGTGGAGCATCTGAGACTGGCCTTTAGGCAAGGAATAGAGAGCCAATCGCCAGAATTGAAAACCATGAAACCAGATAAACTGGTGTGCGCAGGAACGGTACGCCCAGGATGTAAACCACGGCGTGGATAACTCGTGCAAAAAAGAATACTTCAGCCCACATTGCAACCGCGGCACCTGCAGCAGTGTCTAAAAGAAACCCAGCAGCCAAGACTACTGCAATAAAGGCAGGCATTGTCTCTACCATATTAAGATGCGCGCGCTGTGCCCGGGCCGCCCATAAAGGCTGTTCTGGTGTTACCGCAGGAAAGTTTTCAGGATAGTTGTTCAAGAATGTAGGAATACCCCAACCAACCATTCTTGCGACGATATAAGGTGCCCAAAGAAGTACTGTTAGTACGCCACTCAGACCTAGATAATAATATGCTGTTTCCATCGTATTTCTCCGTTTTAATCTGAAGAAAAGGTACGATTTCCTTCCATACAATCAATGCTCTGTCGTACGGTATATATGCTCATTCGTTCTACTTATCTTGATATCAACAAAAAGCCCTGATTAAGTAGATAATAGATTGAACCCCTAAGGATTGTGTGATGGATGTTTTTAGCGACATTTTAGATTTAGTAAAATTTCAAGGTTGTCTCTATTTCACTACCTGTTTCACCAATACTTGGGGTGTTGAAGTACCAGCTTTTAAGAAGGTCGCTCGATTTCACTATATTGAAGAAGGCGAGTGCTGGGTGAGCGTGGACGGAGCAGATCCAGTACAATTACTTCCTGGCGATTTTATTATCATTCCAAATGGCAGCATGCACCTCCTGAGGAATCATCCTTCTTCAAAGGTTTACCCTCTCACAGAGGTCCTTGAAGACGGTAGTTTTGACGAAACAGGCAGACTAACCTATAGCAACGCCTCAAGCCTCAAAACACCTCAACCTGCCACTCGATTAATTTGTGGTCATCTTGAATTTGATGATGGATATGACCATCCCCTGTTTGCGCAGCTACCACCTTTCATTCTTATAAAAGGTAAAGAAGCCAAAAACTTTTCCTGGTTTGATCAGGCACTGAAAATGATGACGCTTGAGACAAATACCAAACGCCCCGGCCATGACGCTATTGAAAAACGGCTTTCCGAGATCCTGTTTCTTCACGCTATCAGAGTTTGGATTGAAACCTCAGGTGGCCCGAAGGGATTTGCTGCTGCCGTTCTTAATCCACAGATTGGACGTAGTTTAAGCGCTATGCACAATAAACCTGAGCGAAAATGGACGGTTGAGAGCATGGCCCATCAGGCCGGGATGTCCCGCACCGTATTTTCATGCCGGTTTTCCGAAATCATGGGCCTTACGCCCATGCAATATTTAACACAGTGGCGTGTACTGAAAGCACAAAGACTACTGACAGAAAACAACGTTTCCGTAGAATGGGTGGCAGCAAAGGTTGGTTATGAATCTGTTGCCGCATTTAGCAGAGTTTTCAAACGACATACAGGCAAAGGCCCAGGAGCCCACAGAAAAGCCGCTAAAGAAATTGAAGTTGCCGCTTAATTGGACTGCGTCTCGCAATACTGTTTAACGGCGTCCATATCTGCACACACAGCTTTCCGAACCATCCCTTTCATCAAAGGATTGAGGATTTTCGGAATTAACCGATATGCACGGGCTTCCATAACCATAACAAGCTTGGTTTGGTTGCCCCCTTCCCCTTCCACCGTTTCAACAGTAAAGATAGTATCCCAGATTGTACCATGACTATCGGCGACTGCACGAAAATGATCATTTTCCGAATATTCACGAACTTCAATCTCAGTGGAAGCTTCCTTGCCGTTCATATCGCGAGTTTCGATAAAACGTGTGCCAGCTCCGATTTTCTGTTCAGTCAGAAATTCAACGTTTTTGATATGCGGAATTGCCTGCGAAAAATTCCTGATATCTGAAATGCAGGAAAATACAGTTTCTATTGGCGCATCAATATAGCGAACAATGGTGGTCTTAGTCATACCTTGCCCCAGTTTATGGTAACAAAAACCATAATAAGGGCTTGCCTCATTGTAAAGCTTCAGAGCTTCACAACAAATACCTCTTGAAACATAAACACCGCTTCATACGTAAGTAACTCGCAACAATAAACTATCTACATATAATAAACGACAGAGAGGATATCTTATGGGAAGAATTGGAAAGTTGGCTTTGCTAGCAGCAAGTAGCCTTGCATTAACTTTATCTCCCGTGACAGCTAAGGCATACTCAGCCGAAGAAGAAACAGCTATTCAAACAACTAATCCCCCGCTCAACCAAATCATTCAAACCATCACGGATGACAATAACTTTCACGGCACAATCCTAGTCGCAGACAACGGAAAAATTACCCATAAGGCTGGTTACGGCTTTGCAAACATGGAATGGGAAATCCCTAATTCTAGTGACAGCAATTTCTATATTGCATCCCTTTCCAAAAGTATTGTCGCAGCCCTAATTGTAAAGATGGCAGAGGCAGGAGAGCTAAAACTCGATGATACTATCGCAGATCATTTGCCCGGTTTCCCAGCTGATTATGCGAAAGATGTAACGTTGCAGTACCTATTAACGCATACATCAGGCATACCGAATTATATCGAATTCGAGGGTTGGTTTACAGGCAAATTCAGAGGTGCTATAAGCAAAGAAGAATTCCATAAAACTATTGCCTCTTACCCACTGAAGTTTTCAAGTGGTACCGATAAACACTATTCCAATTCCAACTATTATATTCTTGGCTCTATCATTGAAAAGGTTACAGGCAAACCTTTCTCGTCGGTTATGCAAGAACGTGTCTTTGAACCACTGGGCATGGTAAACAGCGGTGTGCACACCCAAGGTAGAGTAATACCTCGACTGGCCCTACCATACGAATCCACTGGTGAAGGCTCTTATTGCTCCTATAAAGTAGATGACTACTGCGCTAGCGGTTACACGAATATGAACCTGTTCCGAGGTGGTGCCGCAATTCACACGACCGCCGAAGACTTGTTAAAATTTGACCAAGCTTTCTATGGCACTGATTTCTTGTCTGACAGTGCTAAAGACACAATTCTTGGCGGTAAAATCCCGTTCGGCTGGAACATTCATCAAGTCCCCTTCAAAGAAGGTACTACCCCTACAAAAGTGATTAGTTATAATGGCGGTATAAACGGCTATACTTCGCTGATGCTCCGCTTCCCTAATGAACACCGTACCGTTATCATCCTGAACAATAGTGGCAATGGTTACAGAGGTCTTGTTGGGATCGGCATGGAAATCGCGAGCCAGCTTTACAAATAACGCTGTAAGCAGAAAATAATAAAGGCCTAGCTCTCAGGAGCTAAGCCTTTGGAATTTGGTAGCCGAGGAGGGACTCGAACCCCCGACACGCGGATTATGATTCCGCTGCTCTAACCAACTGAGCTACTCGGCCATATTATAGTGCTTCAACGCGTTTACACCCAAGAGCATACGGCCGCTGAAAGCTGCGCTGGTATATCCCTCTGTTTCGCCCTCGTCAACCAGATTTTTTCATAAACTCGTAAAAATTTCCACCCGCAAACAGAAGTTCTGTTTTTCTCGCTTATTCGGCATATAAAGCAATTTGTTTAAACCCGATTTCCGACCTATATTGTAGAAACACAATTGGGGAATAGACATGACCGAATGGCGCGAACATAATTATAAATCCAGTATCATATGGACTGGTGCCGGCACACAAGGCACAAAAAGTTACCTAAGTTATGAGCGCGATTATGAAATTCATATAGAGGGAAAACCCTCTATAAAAGGCTCTTCTGACCCCATGTTCAGGGGAAATCCAGATGTGCACAACCCGGAAGATATGTTTCTAGCATCCGTATCAGCCTGTCATATGCTTTGGTTTCTTCATATCTGTTCTACGAACCGTATTTTGGTGAGTGCTTATAACGACCATGCGGAAGGCACGATGCACGAAGGGGAAGATGGAGCGGGTCAATTTACCAGCATCACCCTGCATCCACATGCAACAATTACCCATAAAGCTGACCTCCATAAAGCACACGATGCGCATATCGAAGCTAATAAAAAATGCTTTATCGCTAACTCACTGAATTTTCCAGTGCACCATAACGCGACATTTGATTGCCTTGGTGATTAAGAACGTCCGTACGCTAAAACCACTTGAATAGTATGATCGGTGAAGCGTTCAATTTTCTCTTCCGGTTCACCGTCCAACTTCATCAAAGCAAGTGTATGGCTTGCTGAAAGCAAAATACGCGCATCATCCCGGTTTTCTTTGCTGATGCTATCTTCGCATGCCCACAGAATTTCGCTTACCTTACTGAGTATTTGTTCCTGCACCACCATAAACCGGGATCTGAGCTCCAGATCAAACCGTGTGCTCCACCCCAACCACACTTTCATATAACTGGGTCGTTCATCCAAAACGAGTAACGCACGAGCAGACAAGGCCTTTAGTATGGCAGGTGCACCCACGGTGTGTGGCTCTAAATCATTAAACAAGGTAAGAAAATACCGGCCTACTTCATCCACTACCTCTTCTAAAAGCGCTTCACGAGTTGGGAAATATACAAAGGTCGCGGCTGTCGAAATTCCCACACGTCGGGCAATGTCAGCATGCTTTGCCTCTCCGATTCCCTTTTCCGCAAACAAATCAATGGCTGCTTCAAGAAGCTGCTGTTTTCTTTTTTCAGGGCTTAGGCGCTTACGAGTAGTTGATTGAGACACATTCTATCCTATTGGCTTCACAGCTATTTTTTAGCCCTATTCCACCTCTTAACTCAAGTTATTCCCGCCTCTACTCTACGGAATATATAGTTTTTCTTGTTATTGATAAAATTATCATTAATAATCACAGAACGCCTTAATCAATACCTTTGGGGAGAGGAACATGGCAGATACTGCGGCGACAGATTATGTGGACGGCAAAAAATGGTTTTGGCCACTCGCTACCATTCTTGGTTTTTTGCCCGTGGCCTCCATGTGGGTTTATTTGCAAACAGGGAGCGAGGCTTGGCTCTGGTCATCTCCTGTTTTCTTCTATGTTCTGGTACCAATTATTGAGACCTTCTTTGGTGAAGATGAAAACAATCCTCCGCGAGAAGCTATTCCTGCCCTAAGGGATGATCCATTTTACCGGTGGGCGGCTTTTTCAGCCCTTCCTGTCTCCTATCTTAACTGGATTGTTGGAGCGTGGTTTATCGCTACACAGGACCTTAGTCTTAACGGTTATATTGCCATCCTTGTTGCCAATGGTCTGATGGGCGCTGGTGCGCTCAATACAGCACATGAAGTTGGCCACCGCCGGGATAAAATGTCCCTTTTTGTTGCACGTTATCTTCTTTGCCTGTGTGGTATGGGGCACTTCAGGATTGAACATAATCTTGGCCACCATGTGCAGGTTGCAACACCTGAGGATAGCGCTACAGCCATGATGGGAGAAACATTCTATGCATTTGTTCTGCATGAACTACCAGGCGGTTACAAACGTGCATGGGGTATTGAAAAGAAACGCCTCGCCAAAAAAGGAAAAGCGGCATTTTCGGTAGAAAACGAAGTTCTTCAGAATACCCTTATCACTATCTTTTTCTATACAGCACTCACAGCTTACTTTGGATGGGTTATTCTCCCCTATCTACTTGGTGGAGCACTACTTTCCAACCTGATGCTATCTAGCGCCAACTATGTAGAACATTATGGCTTAATGCGTTCAAAACGCGAAGATGGTCGTTATGAGCGTGTACAACCCCATCATAGTTGGAACGCCAACCACATTGTATCAAACATCATGATGTTCCATCTACAACGGCATTCTGATCATCATGCTCATGCGGAACGCCCGTATCAGTGTTTAAGGCACTTTGATACATCCCCTCAACTACCAGCAGGATACTTTACTATGTTTATGGCTGCTTGGAACCCACCAATCTGGTTCAAAATCATGGACCCTCTGGTGGCCAAACAAATGGAAGGTGACATGACCAAGGCCTATATTAAACCGTCAAAGCGGGAGAAGATATTTTCCAAATATCATAACCCGGAAAGCCCTCTCCAAGCTGCTGAATAAAATCAAACAACGCTAAAGTACTCCAATCTTAAGTGCTTTAGCTGTTTCCATCCCATCCTATTCCCTTATAGTAGCTTAACAAGATAAAGCCTAAGGGGTGGGAGATTGTATGCTTACAGGGACAGGCACCAGCAAGCAGGAACAAAAACAGCAGGTACTAGATCTTATCAAGGAAAGTCGCACGGCGCTGGCTACAGGGGATTTACAAAGAGGCCTTGCTAGCCTGTTAACGGCCTTTGAGGTAAAACCAGACGATGAAGTTGTACAGACAGTTTTGTTTGATCTACTTTCCTGTACCCAAGGTTATGTTTTACCCAAATCTACAACTGACAAACTCGCCTACATTGCTCTCCAGAACAAACAGAATATTCAGGCTCTGGCCATGGTTCTCCGCAATCAACTTGCACAGGATCATAATGCTAAAGAACTTGCTTCACGGTTAGCTGCAACGCCATCTGCCGACTTTTTCACTGAGGAAAATTTAAACCTGGTAGACGAAGTTTTCTCTGATTATCTGCTGCAGTTAGTAACCGCAAAAACAACATGTATATCAGAAACGCTCGAAGACCTGATTACTGGTCTAAGAAAACATGCACTTGCCTTATATTATAGTGAAAACTCGCAAAAGCAGAGCATTCTGGAAAGATTGCAGGGCCATCTTTCTATCGTGGCATGCCAATGCTTCAATACTGAATATGTATTTTCATTCGGGGACACTGAACTCGCTTTAATCTCAAGGCTTCTTGAAGATTGCACCACCCTCCATGAACAAGCTGGAAACATAGAGATTATTCTTCTTGCGTGCTATTCCCCAGTTCTCAGTACTCTTTTATCCTGGAATAGTTCCCATATTGAAAAATTAATAGCGGAAGCTAAATCTATTTCCAATTGGACCTTACTACTCTGGCAAACTATATATTCCGAACCTGTAAAAGAACAGGTTTCCATCCAATCGATACCTGTGCTCGATGAAGTAACTGATAAACATTCCATTGAAATTTCTGATCAATATAACAGCTTCCCATACCCGCGCTGGCAAACAACAAAAACCGTAACACCGGTAAGCCTTAAAGCTTTGATGACAGAACTCTACGGTAAAGAGGTGCCTTCAGATTTTCCTGCTGCAGACCTAAGTACCCTTTATGCAGGCTGCGGCACAGGTGAACAGGTACTTAAAACCGAGAGCATGATAACTTCTGAAAAAGCGTTAGCCGTAGACCTGAGCAAGGCAAGCCTAGCGTACGCTCAACGTGTAATAGGCGATCATAAGCTAACGAATGTACATTTCGCATGTGGAGATATTTTAAACACCCGTTCTTGGGATGTTTCCTTTGATTTAATCGTCTGCACTGGTGTGCTTCATCATATGAAAGACCCACTTGCTGGCCTTGAAGCACTTAAATCCGCCAGCAAACCACATTCCGTCTTTCATCTAGCCCTATACAGCACCAGAGCTCGTGAGAATGTGAAAGAAATCCGAGAGTATATTAACGAACATAATATTCCCGGGAATCATGCTGGCATTCGTGCCATTCGGGAAATGATTAAAAACTTACCTGAAGATCACAAACTTAAATCACTTCAGGAAACAAGGGAGTTTTATTCCGTTAGCGGGCTTCATGATTATATTTTTAACGTACATGAAGTTACCTATACCCCACTTGAACTAAAGTCTTTCCTAGATGCAGCAAATCTAAAGCTTCTCGGCATTGACGGTGAGAAATCTGGTGTCAGCAACCAATATCTTGCGCAGTACCCAGATGACACGGCAATGAAAAACCTCAACAATTGGGAAGAATTTGAAAAACAAAACCCTGATTGTTTTTCTGGGATGATGCATTTTTGGGCCTGTCACACATGACAGGCCTGAGAACTAAACTATGCCGCCAAACGAGGATCAGCGCTTACAGTTTTTTCTATCCAACCACCACCTAACACACGGTCACCATGGTAGAATACAGCGGCCTGCCCTGGCGAAACCCCTGCCTCTGTTTCATTGAGTTGAATACGGGCTTTACCATCTTGTTCAAGGAACAACCGCGCAGGAACACCAGGCCGAGTAGATCTGATCTTAGCGATGACTTCCAAGCCCTCATCCGGAACGCTTTCCCCAATCCAGCTGACTTCTTTAACACCAATTTCCCTGGTAAGAAGAGCTTCTTTGGGGCCAACGATTACTTGTTTATCTAACGGATTAAGTTTCACTACATAGAGCGGCTCACTTACTCCACCAATACCAATACCTCGACGCTGTCCAATGGTATATTTAACAATACCATCATGCTGGCCAAGCACGTTCCCATCCAGATCTACAATATCACCTGGTTCCATAGCGCCCGGACGCAAACGCTCAATAACACTCACGTATTTCCCTTCAGGTACGAAGCAGATATCTTGGCTATCCGGTTTATCCGCAACAATAAGTCCAAAACGTTCGGCCTGTTTTCGTGTTTCATCCTTGTCCATATGCCCGAGAGGGAAACGAAGGAAATCAATCTGCTCTTGCGTCGTTGCAAACAAGAAGTAACTTTGATCTTTGCCGCTATCTACACCGCGCACAAGCTGTGCTTTTCCGTCTTCACCCAGTAAGCGCTGAACATAATGGCCAGTTGCCATACAGTCTGCTCCGAGATCACGGGCAGTATCCAACAAATCCTTGAACTTTACGGTCTGATTACACTTCACACACGGGATTGGCGTTTCACCTTTAATATAGCTATCGGCGAAATCTTCCATCACCTGTTCTTTAAAGCGGCTTTCATAATCTAATACATAATGCGGGATACCCAGCATTTCAGAAACTCTCCGGGCATCATGGATATCCTGACCGGCGCAACAACTTCCTTTTTTCTGAACCGCTACACCGTGATCATAGAGCTGCAGTGTTATACCAACCACATCATAGCCTTCTTCTTTAAGAAGCGCCGCTGTTACACTGCTATCCACGCCGCCTGACATTGCCACTACTACCCGAGTGTCTGCCGGAGCTTTTTCAAAGCCCATACTATTAATCTGTGCGCTCGTCATCGTGTTACTCTTTATCAATACCAGTTTGGTCAGCATTCAAGTTAGGCGCTGCATATAGGAATTATAGCGGAAAGAGGCAAGGGATTCCGAGCTTTTTTGAGCTTTCATCCAATTTTGCCGGGCAAAAAAGGGAAATAGAGCGCTCAGCTTTCCTCAATACAACTAGATACAATTTGCGACTCACTGCAAAACCACCCTTTTTCACATAGCCGTAAAAACTGGCCCGTCCCTTGCTTATATCTGAGCGAACATTAACCAGCACCGCCTTTGTTATCGGTGCAAAACTTTGGCAAACGATATGACTGCTATTGACCAGTTACTACAATCTTTCGGCTCATCGCCTGCTCAGGCGCTTGGCTCATTGTTAGGTACTAATCCTGCAGAAGGCACTGAAAGTACTGGCGAATTTGCAGCAGCTCTGCAAGCAATCAAACCAAGTAACTTTACCGCACAGGTTTCTGATACAGCTACTGAAAACAGTACTATCTACTCTGTTACGGCCACTGACGGGGTAAGCTCTGTTGAAGAGATTATTGCCCAGTATCAAGCAGATATCTCCACAGTGGATAGTCTTGATCCTTCTCAACCAACCGCAGGTAACAAACCTGCCCTTATCGTTGCAGAAGGTCGATCAAAAGAGTTTTTGGAAGGCATTCCTGGTCTCCAGCTAACAAAGCTCTCAACAGATCAACTTACAAAAATTATAGAAACTAATCAGGCTCTAGAGGGGCCAGTTGACACGGCTGATAATGAAGCAGGGCTATTTGTATTCACTGGCACACAAAATGGCATAGAAGAAACGCCTTTCCATTTTCTATCACTTTCGGAACTTGAAAGCTTACTATCAAGCCCAGCACCAGTAGAGAACGCACCAGAAGAAATCTCAGGCAGCCAAACAAGTACGACTGCAGAAACCGTAGCAGAAGAAACTGCCGCTGTAATTCAACAAAGTGTAATAGACGGTAGCACACAAACTGATGCTGACACTGAAGAAGTAGCAGCTGCTATCAAACAAAAAACCAACGCTGCGCCGGCTCCTTCAACTCCCATTAATCAAGCTGGTAACGATGGTGAAACTATAGAAGATGCAGCTATTATCGCGGCAGCAAAAGATGCGGCGCAAAAAACGATTAAAGCGGAATCTACACAAGTAAGAGCAGATGAAAAAGCGGCTGAAGGACACAGCATACAATCCCAGCAAGCGCAACAAACTGCAGGTGCAGCTGCTCAAGCTACAACTAACAAACAAGCTAATACCAATGGTAAAGCTAATAGTGGCATTCAAAACAAGCCGTCACTAACAGGTGAAACAGCTCAAAACAAAGCAACATCCGATGCTGGCGATACAGTTCCCCAGAAACAGACTGAAACTCCAACCGCTAGAACAGCACCTGTTGCACAAGCCCAGCCAACAAACACTCAACCTAACCAGCCACCTCTTACGCCAGAGCGGATTGCAGGCTTTAATGGCGGAACAGCCGCAGAATCGTTCGCGGCTGGCCTTAGCGGTTTAAAGGGTGAAGGTAGCTTCGCGTCAACGTTCAGCATTTTAGGCGGCAAACCCTCCCCTGCACTGGGAGCCCATGTCGCGAAACAAGTAAACCTTCAGGTGTCCAGAGCTGTCCGGTCTGGACAGAATGAATTTACCGTCCGCCTCGACCCAGCGGAACTTGGACGTGTACAGGTAAAGATGAGCTTTGCTGATGGTAAAGTTACTACAAAAATTATCGCCGAACGGCCTGAAACGCTTGAGTTAATGCAACGTGAAGTCCGCGGACTTGAACGAGCAATGGAAACAGGGGGGCATAAAGCCTCAACTGATGGCATTAGCTTCAACCTTGATACAGGCGATGGGCAAAGTGCTGGCAAATCGTTTGCTGAGGCAGTTCAAAAAGAACGCCTAGACGATCAAATCAAGAGCAGTGGAAGCGCAACAGAAGCTAGCTCTCAAGAAGATGATGATCATCTTCTGGAAACTGACCTGGTCGCCCTCGAAGAAATTTTATCCCGAGTAACCCCTGAAACTGGCCTTGATGTCAGAATTTAAGAGCCAGAGAGAAGGATAATATTATGGCATTTCTATCTAACACGGCAGGTGTAACACAGACGGTTGCTTCTCAACTAGGAACTGCGTCACGTGATAGTGCTACTCTGGCAGGTGATTTTGATGATTTCCTTTCTCTGCTAACAACTCAGTTGCAGAATCAGGATCCTACCGATCCATTGGATAGTTCAGAATTTACCAATCAGTTGGTGCAGTTCACTGGCGTAGAACAGCAAATCCGTTTGAACCAGAATGTAGAAAACCTCACTCAGGTTACGCTCTTAGGTAACATCGGTAGCGTTGCTTCTTATTTGAATAATGAAGCCCTCATTGAAGCACCATTTGGTGACCACAGCACTGATGGCATCCAGTGGCAGTACAGTCACCGGGTTGAAGTGGAGACAGCCAATCTTACTGTCGAAGATGAAGATGGTAATGTCATTTTCGAGGCTCCTGCAGAAACAGGCCAAGGTGTTCATGACTTCCGTTGGGATGGAAGAGACAACGAAGGTAACCTCGTGGAACCTGGCAATTATGGTCTTCGGGTTACAGCTGCAAATGATGATGGTAACGAAACTGTAGTTGGTATCGCTGTGAGAGATCAAATCACAGGCGTTGATACTACAGGCCTAGAGCCTGTCTTCCAGGTTGGTCCAAACTTTGTACCACAAACACAAATTCTAAGGCTTTTCGGAACATAAGTTTCGGAAAGTTATCTAGCTTGATAAAAATCAGGCTAAGCTTTTGGTAACAAAAGCGTTTTGAGCAGAAAGCCCAAGCAAAGTGAAAAGCAAAAGAGTTTAGGAGAAGTAACAATGGCATTCACAGCTTTGGCCGCAGGCGTTTCTGGCCTGCAAGCCTTCACCGAAGGTGTTGGTGTTATCGCGGATAACATCACAAACGTTAATACAATTGGTTATAAAGAAACACGTTCACGTTTTTCTACACTTGTAACTGAAACAGCATCACTATCCTCATATTCACCAGGTGGTGTACGTGCATTCTCAGAAACACTTGTTTCTCGTCAGGGCCTTTTACAGCCTTCCGCATCTGCAACTGATTTGTCAGTTGACGGCGCAGGGTTCTTCGTGGTTCGTGATGGTACAGGCGCACAGGATACAGACGGTGAAGTTCTCTTTACACGTGCTGGTGCATTCACACAGGATTCTGAGGGCTTCCTACAAAACACTGCTGGCCTTTATCTTCTCGGTTGGCCAGTAGATACCCAAGGCGGCATTACAAACAACCAGCAGGATCCAGCCGAACTTCAGCCAATTAACCTGAGCGCGCTAAACAGCTTTGGTTCTCCAACGCAGAATGTTTCTTTCCGTGCGAACCTGCAAAATACAACACCATCCACACCTGCTTATGCAGTTGGTACAAATGAAGGCGATCTTGCAAGTGGTGCAATTGAAGCCTCGTTTGAAACTAACATTCAAATTTTTGATAGCTTAGGCCGTGAACATACAGTTATCGTAGCCGCTGTGAAGGATGACACTACTCCGAACCAGTGGAACTATGAGATCTATTTTGATGATGAGAACCTTTTGGATCCGGCCACTCATACCGATGGTTTGATTGCAACTGGCCAGTTGGTATTCAACGATAATGGTTCCATTGATCTTGCCAGTTCCACTCAAATTGATGCATCTGGTACTGCAGTCGATCTAGCTGCTGGAGAATCCCTCACATTTGACTATGATCCAGCTGGTGGTACCGATAACGTAATCGTACAACAAGGTACTATTAACTTTGATTTTGGTTCCGACGGCAGCACCGATGGTTTCTCGCACTTTGATAACGAATCTACGCTTATTAGTTCTGCAGTAGACGGCGCGAACTTCCAGAACGTGAACGGTGTATCAATTGGTCAGGACGGTACTGTAACAGCCCTATTTGATAACGGACTTGAACTGACAATCTTCCAGCTACCTGTTGCAACATTCTCTAACGCAGATGGTCTTACACGCCGCCAAGGTAATGCGTTTGGCCTTTCCGATCTATCAGGTATCGCAACATTCCAGCAGGCTGGCCAAGGTGGCGCAGGTAAGATTGCCCCCAACTCTCTTGAACAGTCTACCGTTGACCTGGCCAATGAATTCTCTGAGCTGATTAAAGTTCAACGAGCATTCTCTGCTTCCACTCGGATTATTACGACATCTGATGAAATTCTTGAAGAATTGACACGAATCTAACGTCGGTTCTGACTTCTCTCTTTTGCTTATGCCGGGTAGCCATACGGTTACCCGGCTACAAGCATTTAAATTTAGATCAAATAGTTAATGTCCTATTAACCTTACCTGTTAGGTCTTTATTAAAATCAGATTGTTAGATTTCTTCTTGCGAGTGGCAACGAGGTTTTCGGCAATGCAATCTGATAATCAGCAAAAGCAAAATCAGGTTATTGGACCACTAGGGCGCCCGTTAACCCTAGATGATTTGCCAAACACCAACACCAAAAGATGGGTTATCAGACGCAAAGCAGAAGTAGTTGCTGCTGTCCAAGGTGGTTTGCTCACGCTCGAAGACGCTTGTAAACGTTATTCATTGTCTGTCGAAGAATTCTTATCCTGGCAACAGGCAATCAATCAAAATGGCCTCCCAGGCCTGAGAACTACCCGTATTCAAAAATACCGCGGCCAAGAAGTTGATAATCGCTAAACCCTTGCAAAGATTGACATTTTGTAGCTTCAAAAACTTTTTTTTCCAGTTAACGAAGATTTTGCTTTACATTTATAGGCAAAAATTGCCTAGATTTAACTATCTGTTTACTATCAGATCGTAATTTGGGGTAAATTTTTATAAGTATATCCTCTGCTAAGAGGTATGGGTAAGGCAGCAATAGCAGCCGATAGTCGAGGTAGGCGTGGACGGTTTAATTCAAACACTCAAAAACATGGGCATGACCAGATTGGCCATGATCGGTGTAGCAGGCACTTTAACAGTCGCCTTTTTTTGGGCAGTTATGAGTGGTGTATCCAGTTCACCAATGGTCATTTTATACGCTGATCTTGACCCAGCTTCAGCATCTTCTATCGCCGCACAGCTTGAAGCCGAAAACATTCCTATCTCTTCTGACCCTACTGGCCGGACTATCAAAGTACCAAGAGCCCATGTTGATAGACTACGTCTGAGATTCGCAGGGGAAGGCTTGACTGGCGGCGTTGTTGGAAAAGAAATTTTCGATGCTGACAGCGGTTTTGGTCGCACCAGTTTTGAACTCAACGTTAATTATGTTCGCGCAATCGAAGGCGAACTTGCTAGAACCATAAAATATTTCCCGTCCGTCCGTGAAGCGCGTGTCCATGTTGTTATTCCTGAAAGACGCCCTTTCCAGCGTGAAGAGAGCCAACCATCAGCATCTATTATGCTCAAAACCGCCGGTTCGGTTAGCCAATCTCAGGCGCAAGCAATACAAGCACTTGTCGCTTCTGCGGTTCCAAGCCTTTCACCTGACTACGTAACGATTACCGACACAAGTGGCCGTCTTCTTGTTGATGGCGGTGGTTCTGATGATCTCGCAAGCTTTTCCAATCTGGATGAAAGCCGTAGAGCAAAAGAAAGAGAATATCGTAGCAAAATTGAAGAACTGATTGGCAGCGTTGTTGGTGTAGGCCGCGTGAGAGCGGAAGTGGCTATTCAGATGAATATGAGCCGTACAACAACCAGCGAAACATCATTTGATCCAGAAGGTCAGGTTGTAATCTCTTCTAACGTGAGAGAAGAAAGTTCTTCAGAACCACTGCCTGGTGGTCAGGTTACAGTAGGCAACAACCAGCCCAACGCTGCCAACGGTTCCCAGAACAACAATAGCGCTGATACCAACAAAACCGAAGAAGCTACTAACTTTGAAAATTCTAAAACGGAAACGGTAACCGTTAGAGAACCCGGCGAAATAACTGGCATTCAAGTATCTGTACTTGTTGATTATAATCGCCAATTAGATGAGCTAGGGAATACAGTTGGTGACCCAACACCACGTGATCAAACTGAAATTGATCAAATTAGAAATCTTGTTCTTACAGCCATCCCTGCCATTCGCGATTCAGATACCGGTGACATTATTCCGCATGATGATAATGTAACCGTTGCAGCGATGCGTTTTGTAGACCCAGAACCATTTGAAGCAACCGAACAACCGCTTAATATTCTGGGCCTCAATAAAGCAGATCTATTTGAACTGCTAACATACGGTGGGATTGTCTTGGTTGCCTTGGTATTCCTACTTCTCATCGTACGCCCACTAGTATTGAAAATAGCGGATTCCATCCCTGATCCACCCTCACCAGAAGAACTAGCTCAGCAGCAACAGTTGGAAGATATGGCCTCAGAAACACCTGCAATTGCAGGTCCAGGTGGTGTCTCTGGCCCAATTTCAGCTGATTTAGTAGCAGCAGCTGCTGCTGGTGATGAAAATGCCGCCGCTGCAGTCATGGCAGCCCGACAGACAGGCCAGCTAGCACTGGATGAAATGCGTACAGATAGCCAAATTGACATGGCTCAAATTGAAAACCGTATTCAGGAAACAGCTATTCAAAAGGTTTCCGATATCATTAAAGCAAATCCAGCAGAGTCAGTCGCGATTATCCGTGGCTGGCTATATGCAGAGTAGGATGAGTTAGTCTTATGGACGAAAACGCTATTGCGCTTGAAAAGATGACCGGGTCCCAGAAAGCAGCTGCCTTTATGCTGGCTATTGGGGAGGAGCACGGCAAGGACATCTGGAACAACCTTTCAGAAGATGAAGTGAAAGAACTTTCTCAACATATGTCTTTGCTTGGACAGGTTGAGGCATCTGCCGTTGAAGCGCTGTTTGTCGAGTTTGCTTCAAAGGTATCAACGGTTGGCAGTTTGAATGGTTCCTTTGATAGTACCGAACGTCTTCTCGGTAAAATGCTGCCATCTGACCGTGTTCAGCAGATTATGGATGAAATCCGCGGCCCTGCGGGACGTACTATGTGGGATAAACTTGGCAACGTGAACGAAATGGTTCTCGCCAGTTATCTGAAAAATGAATACCCACAAACAGTAGCGGTAGTACTACAGAAGATTAAGGCCGAGCATGCCGCTCGCGTGCTTGCTGTGCTTCCTGAAGATTTTTCTATGGAAGTTATCATGCGAATGCTCCGTATGGAGTCAGTACAAAAAGATATTCTAGATAAGGTGGAACAAACACTTCGTGTTGAGTTCATGAATAACCTTGCGCGCACAAGCCGCAAAGATAGTCATGAGACTATCGCTGAGATTTTCAACTATCTAGATCGTAGTGCCGAGGCGCGTTTCCTTGCTTCCCTTGAAGATAGAAACCGTGATAGCGCAGAGCGCATTAGAGCTTTGATGTTCACATTTGAAGATCTTTCAAATCTCGATCCAAGCGGTGTTCAGACTCTGCTGAGAAATGTAGACAAAGACAAACTTGCGCTTGCGATGAAAGGTGCATCTGACACGCTGCGGGATCTCTTCTTCTCTAACATGTCTGAGCGGGCAGCGAAAATTCTGCGAGAAGATATGGAGGCGATGGGACCTGTACGTCTCAGGGATGTAGATGAAGCGCAGATGGAAATGGTAAATAAAGCAAAAGAACTTGCCGAAGCTGGTGAAATTCTTCTGTCTGATAATAAAGGTGAGGATGAGCTGATCTATTAGATCCGGCGATATACAATCATGGCAGACCCTATTAAATTCACCTTTGATCAAGCATTCGATGGCGGCGCAAAAAGCCGCTATGATATCGAGATTGAACGGCTAGAGAACGAAAATCAGGCAGCACAGGCAGCAGCTCTCACCCAAGGTCAGGAGCAAGGTCGTCAACAAGCACTTACAGAGATTGAAGCAGCTACACAGGAAGCAATGTCACAAGTTGCTCAAGCAGCGCACGCTTTATTTTCTCAACAGGTTCAACTAGAAGCGAGCCTGAAGCAACAAATGGTACAACTTGCTTATGCTATAGCATCAAAGCTCTCACCTGCTCTCATCCGCAACCAACCGCTTGCAGAAATTGAAGCGCTGATTGAGGACTGTTTGGCCACCGCGAATAAGGAGCCAAGGCTGATTGTAAGAGTTTCTGAAACACTATCGGAGGCAATTGGTGAGCGTTTAGAAGATATGAAAACCAAAACCAATTTCCCAGGCGATATTGTTTTAATTGGAGAGCAGTCATTTGGCCCGCAAGATTGCCGAGTAGAATGGCCTGACGGTGGTACCGAACGTAGGTTCGTTGATATTCAAAGAGAAATTGAAGATGCAGTTCAACGCTTCGTAATGTCAGATTCCAATATAGCTGAAGCTGTTGCAACAAATACCGAAGAACAAACTGCGCCTCCAGCGCAACCGATATAGGATTAAGGGAGTCACATGGCCGGAGAAGACGAAAATAATGTTGGCCTTCAGGAGCTATCTTCTGGTGAAGGTAAAGCCCCTGATCTAGCACAAAAAGAAGATGGGCAGGTTCGTTCTGCACAGGAACTTGAACCTGTGTTTGATGTTCCTGTGCAGGTGCAAGCTGTACTTGGTCGATCATCACTTGAAGTAAATCAGCTGTTAAAGCTTGGCCCTGGTGCAGTCATAGAGCTGGACCGTAAAGTTGGTGAAGCCATTGATATTTACGTGAATAACAGACTTGTAGCCCGTGGTGAAGTTGTACTGGTTGAAGATCATCTGGGTGTCACAATGACTGAGATCATTAAGCTGGATGGCAACGCCACAGCTTAAGGAAACGCACAGGCGGGGAGATAAACATTTATGAGCACCCTTTTTGGAATGTTAACGGCATTCTTGCTGGTCATTGGTGCCATATTGCTAGGTGGTTCTGCGAATGCCTTTATCAACCTTCAGGGTATCCTGATTGTTGTGATTGGAACTTTTGCGGTGACCGCCATCAGCTTTCGCCTGAATGAAATGATGGCGTTGCCAAGAAATATCTGGGTTTTGCTGAGGCATAGCCAACGGGAGCCTAGCGAGGAAGCAATCAAAATTATGAAAATCGCTGTTGAAGCAAGAAAACATCATGATGTTCTTATGCTTGAACGGTTAATCCCTCGCCTCAAAGACACACCATTCCTTGCACAAGCAATTCAGTTGGTTGTGGATGGCTCACAACCAGATGAAATTGAACAAATGATGAGACGTGAAGCCAGTACTGCATCTGCTAGGCATATGCGCTCGGTAGATTTTCTAAGGCGTGCCGGTGACGTTGCCCCTGCAATGGGCCTTATCGGCACACTGATTGGTCTCGTTCGTATGCTTGGTAATCTGGAAGATCCATCATCGCTAGGCCCAGCAATGGCCGTAGCACTACTCACAACGTTTTATGGTGCTGTTATGGCGCATCTGATTTTTATCCCACTTGCTGCCAAAACAGAACACTGCACAGAAGAAGAAGCCCTTGTAAATAATTTGTATGCGATGGGAGCAACGTCTATCCGGCGGAACGAAAACCCTCGACGGTTGGAAATGCTGCTTAATACCATTTTACCGCCGGCACAACGCATCACTTATTACAAGTAACAAGGCACAGAATTAGAAACCAATCCGCAGGAGCGCGGAGAGGTAAAACGGAGACTAAAAATGCGATTGCTGATTATTGGGACATTGGAAGGCCAGCTAGGAGCTGCCAGCAAAATTGCAATGGACCGAGGTGCACACGTAACACACGCGCCTGATATTGAAACAGCTATGGCTTTGTTGCGTAGTAAAGGTGCTGATCTTCTCATGGTAGAAGTAAGCCACGATATCCCCGGGTTAATTCCTCAGTTAAGAGCTGAGCATTTTTCAATACCAGTAATTGCTTGCGGGATCGGAACAGATCCGAAAGTAGCGGCTGCGGCTATTCGTGGTGGAGCAAAAGAATATATCCCGCTACCTCCAGACGCTGAGCTTATCGCTGCTGTCCTGCAAGCTGTGTCTGAAGATAGCCAATCTTTTATTTACCGCGATCCGGTTATGAAAAACGTTGCAAATCTCGCGGAACAAGTAGCGCCGTCGGAAGCCAGTATTATGGTAACTGGCGAAAGCGGTACTGGTAAAGAAGTAATGGCGCGTTTCGTACACGAAAAAAGCCGTCGTGCTAATAAACCATTCGTTGCTGTAAACTGTGCTGCTATCCCTGAAAACCTCCTTGAGTCAGAATTGTTCGGGCACGAAAAAGGGGCTTTCACAGGCGCTGTTGCCCGCAGGATTGGTAAGTTTGAAGAGGCTGATGGCGGCACTTTGCTTCTGGACGAGATTTCGGAGATGGACGTACGTCTGCAAGCCAAACTCTTACGTGCTATTCAGGAACGTCAAATCGACCGCGTTGGTGGTGCAAAACCAGTGAATGTGGATATCCGTATTATCGCAACATCCAACCGCAACCTTCAGGATGAAGTAAAAGAAGGAAACTTCCGTGAGGATTTATTCTTCCGCCTGAATGTTGTGAACCTTCGCGTGCCACCACTGCGTGAACGCCCTGCGGATATTCAGGTACTCGCGAAGCATTTTGCGCATAAATATGCCGAAGTAAACCACGTTGAAGATAGGGAGCTATCTGATTCTGCGATTAAAGTTCTAACAGCGCACAACTGGCCAGGAAACGTACGTGAACTGGAAAACACCATGCACCGTGCGATACTTCTTGCTACAGGCACGGAGATCGGTCCAGAAGCTATTATGCTACCAGATGCAAGCGGTAACCTAACGTTAGGAGGCAACGCAACAGACGGTGCTGTTGCATCGGCACCTGCCGCTGCTTCATCAACACCAATTGGCCAAACAGATACTGCCGATGAAAATGCAATGGTTGCAGGCCTTGTAGGACGTACCGTTGCAGAGGTGGAGCGTGATCTAATTATTGACACCCTTAAGCACTGCTTAGGGAACCGCACACACGCAGCTAATATTCTGGGGATTTCTATTCGGACACTCAGAAACAAGCTTAACCAGTATAATTCAGAAGGCGTTTCAGTTCCTCAACCTGGAGATTCTGGTGCCCGGTCGCCAGTTTAAGCAACAGCGTTGAGTAGATGAAAAGTTGGTAGATTTAAATGAGTGATGCAGCACCAAGTAATAGCCCGGAACCAAGTGGCGGCAACCCGCTTCTGGGCAGTCTACTGAATGGGATGAAAAGTTCCGATATCGCTTTCGCAGGCGGTGTGGTTGCTATTCTGCTCATGCTCATTATGCCAATGCCAAGTTGGCTTCTTGATATTGCGCTTGCAGCTTCCATGACTTTTTCCGTCATGGTGCTTATGACAGTATTGTTCCTTGAAAAACCGCTCCAGTTTAACAGTTTTCCAACTGTACTACTGGTAGCGACCATGCTCCGGCTATCGCTCAATCTGGCTTCAACTAGGCTTATTTTGTCTGAAGGTCACACCGGGACCGACGCCGCTGGTAGTGTTATTGAAGCCTTTGGTGAGTTCCTTATGGGCGGTCAGGTGGTCATCGGCATCATCGTTTTTGCCATTTTGGTCATTGTAAACTTTATCGTAATTACCAAAGGTTCTGGCCGTATTGCCGAAGTTGCAGCCCGCTTCAGTTTGGATGCGATGCCCGGTAAACAGATGGCCATTGATGCCGATCTATCCTCTGGTCTAATTGACGAAAAAGAAGCCATAACCCGCCGTAAAGAACTGGAAATGGAGAGCACCTTTTTTGGCTCGATGGATGGTGCTGCGAAATTCGTACGAGGCGATGCTATTGCAGGCCTGTTGATCACGGTGATCAATATCGTAGGCGGGATTATCATTGGTGTAGTTATCAATGACCTCAGTTTTGCTGATGCCAGCAGCCGCTATACTATTTTGACAATCGGTGATGGTCTGGTTTCCCAGATTCCGGCTTTAATCGTATCAACGGCCGCCGGTATGCTTGTATCCAAAGCCGGTATGCAAGGGCAAACGGATAAAGCCCTCTTTGGTCAGATGGCTGCGCGCCCTCGTGCTCTTGGTGTTGCAAGTACCCTGCTTTTCGGCATGGGCATCATGCCTGGCATCCCATTCCTTCCATTTGCTCTGTTTGGTGGTACTTTAGCCTATTTGGCGTATGCCCTTGGGCAGCGAAATGAAAGAGTAGCTGAAGAGGAAGCTGCGGCTATTCAAGAAGAACAGGCTGCACCACCTGCCGAAGAACCTATTTCGTCGGCACTCGCTATTGATCAACTGCGTCTTGAGCTTGGTTATGGTCTTCTAGCACTTATCAATGATGATAGTGGCTTCCGCCTAACGGATCAGATCAAAGCTCTGCGCCGCCAAATCGCGAGCGAAATGGGCTTTGTAATGCCTTCTGTACGTATTCTTGATAACATGCAGTTACCTGCTAACAGTTATGTACTGCGTGTTAAAGAAACTGAAGTCGGCAGAGGCGACATTCGACCGGGTATGCTTCTCGTGATGGACCCTGAAGGCCAGCCTGTTCAAATACCGGGTGAAGCTACAACTGAACCTGCGTTTGGCTTGCCTGCAACATGGGTAGATATGTCAGCGCGAGAAGAAGCAAACTTCCGTGGCTACACCGTTGTTGATGCGGCCACCGTTATTACTACGCACCTTACCGAGGTGATTAAAGATAACATGGCTGATCTTCTTTCTTATGCTGAAACACAGAAACTGATGGAAGACCTCTCGACGGAACATCAGAAATTGGTTACTGACATTGTTCCAAACCAAATCACCAACTCTGGTATTCAGCGCGTATTGCAAACTCTGCTTATCGAGCGTGTCTCTATTCGGGATCTATCGACTATTTTGGAAGGTATCGCTGAGGCAACAGGTTTTACTCAGAATATCGTATCAATCACCGAACACGTTCGTACACGCCTTGGCAGGCAACTTTGCGCCGCCTACGCAACACCGGATGGCCTTGTGCCACTGATTACGCTCTCGCCGGAGTGGGAACAAGCATTTGCGGAAAGCTTGGTAGGCCAAGGCGAAGAAAAACAGCTAGCGATGGCCCCTACCCGTCTACAAGAGTTTATCAACGCTGTTCGAATGGTATATGACCAGCAGGCAGATCGGGGCGAGCAACCTGTACTATTGACGAGTCCGCTCGTTAGACCGTATGTACGCTCCATTATCGAACGGTTCCGTCCGGCGACTGTGGTAATGAGCCAGAATGAAATACATCCACAGGCAAAAATCCGTACACTCGGGCAGATTTAATAAGGGGCACCGGGCTGTTAAGGCCTGATTGGGGAATAGACTAACCGATGCGTTTAAAAACCTTTCACGCAAAATCCATGTTTGAAGCGATGGAGCAAGTGCGCAATAGCTTGGGCGCTGATGCGATCATCATCCAAACAGAAGAATCCGCTTCCGGTGTTCGTATCACTGCAGCCGTTGAAGCGGGTATGACACCTCCTGCACCGCAGGAAGCACCTGAGCCGGTTCAAACACCGCTTGCCTTTGAAGCATCTCATCCGTTTCCATCAGAACCGGAATTTGATCAAGCCGATATTCGTGCTGTCCTTAATCATCACGGTCTACCGTTTGAAACAGCTGAAAACATTAATCAAGCAGCGCTTTCCTTCAATGCGATTTCTTTATCTGAAGCAATTGGTAACGCACTTGAAGCAACAATCCGTTTCAGCCCCCTCACAGATTCGCACGCACGCCCGATCATGCTTGTGGGCCCGCCCGGGGCTGGTAAAACCATCTGCACAGCCAAGTTGCTCGCGGATGCTTTATTACATGAACGTGCGGTTCACCTTATTTCTACAGATACGGTGAAAGCAGCGGGCATTCAGCAGCTTGATCATTTTGCTCAGCTTATGAAACAAACTGTTTCCACAGCAGATACGCCAGATGAGCTAGCTGCCGTTATCAAACAAAAACCAAATTTCAACGGGCTAACGCTCATTGACACGCCCGGCACCAACGCTTTTGATATGCAGGAACTAGAAGCCCTTCTTAAATTCATCAAAGCAGTAGACGCGGAACCAGTACTGGTAATGCCTGCAGGACTTGACCCACTGGATGCGCAAGAGATTGCAGGTGTATTCGCTCGAATGGGGTGCCAGCGTTTCATTGCGACGAGACTGGATGCTGCACGAAGGTATGCAAGTGTCGTGATGGCAGCTCGCCCAGGATACCTATCTCTTGCAGCAATCAGTAGAAGTCCTTTTGTTGCAGATGGTTTGGAAACTGCAAACCCTCGTGAGTTTGCACGCGTTTTATCTGCACTACCAAAAGCCAATAATAATTCTTTCAGTACGGATCAGTAACATGACCAACGAAACACAAACCCCAGATATCAAAGCACTCGAGAAACGCTTTATTACCGTTGCATCTGGTAAAGGTGGCGTTGGTAAAACATGGCTATCAGTTACCCTTGCCCATGCCCTTTCGCATCTCAACAAAAAGGTCGCTCTTTTTGATGGAGATCTTGGGCTGGCAAATGTAGATATTCAACTCGGCATCGTACCAGAGATGGATTTAGGCCATGTTATTTCAGGCCAGTCCAATTTTGCAGGTATTGCTCAGCCTTACCGTGATAAAGATGGCAGCAGTTTTGACGTTCTGCCAGGAAAGTCTGGTTCAGGGTCACTCGGCTCTCTTTCTCAGCAAGCGCTGACTAACATCCGGATGGGCTTGACAAAACTTACAGTTAATTATGATCATATCTTGCTAGATCTAGCCGCTGGTATCGATCCTTCTGTAACGACTCTTTCAAATCATGCGGGCAAGATTATTGTTGTGATGACCGCCGATCCTACGTCGCTCACGGATGCATATGCTTTTATTAAGGTTACAGCAATGCGCAACCCGAAAGCCGATATCGCTGTTGTTGTAAACAACGTAGGATCAAAGAAAGAAGGCGAACGAGCCTTTGGAGCCATCAAAAAAGCCTGTGAAGGATTTTTGAAGATTTCTCCCCCACTTATCGGTATTATCAGAAAAGACGATAAAGTAGTGGATGCTATTCGCTCGCAGGTTCCTATCCTTGTCAGACACCCGCAATCAGACGCGGCATCTGATGTAAAGGCCCTTGCTGTAGCTCTTACCAGAGGCTGATACTACACGGTGCAATCTTAAGCGTGGGGGACGTTTATGAGCGACATCAGCGGCCCTCCGGCCCCAAAGCCTATTCAATCCGTTACTCACGGAGCCGAGAAGGCTGCCGCTACTTCTAAAGACCCTAAACACACTGGCAACCCAACAGCAGATGAAAAAGGCGAACAGCGTGCCCATCAAGATAACCGTCATGCCTTAGAGGCCCGCGATCCAGCCGTTTCTATCGCGGCTACGGCAGCCCACATCAGAGTGGGTGATGAACTAAAAGCCCCTGTACTTCAACAGGACCCTGAAGGTCGCCCTATCATCGAAACGCCTACAGCCACCTTTGCTCTCAAACCAAGTGCTGGTTTGAAACCAGGGGACGACGCAGTTCTAAAAATCACCGAAACTGGAAAGCAAGTTACAGCGGACCTATTAACCCGTAACAACATCCCAGTTAATCCACCCATTAATGTGCAGCTTATTGTAATTTCCGTGCATAATACGGGAGGCACTGAAGCAGTTGAAACACAACAGCACCAAACTCAACAACCACCTGTTGATGTGAGAGTTAATAGCGTTCCTTACAGACCTACAGCTGTTGTCAAAAACGCTCCCTTACCTGATACCACGAGCCTGCTTACTCAGGGACAATCCCAAAACCAAATTCGACCAGAGATAACCGACCATACATCCTTCAAACCACCTGCTGATAATCCGGATCAAGCTATTATCAGAGCAAGCAGCCAAGATTTAGCGACGCTCCTCTCTGCCCAGCAGGAAAAAACCATAGCAGACACGCAGAAATTATCTGACCAAATAGCAGCACAAACCCAGAAGGCTACATCGCCTGTTTCTGCGTCACCAGATGGTTTAGGGCCTATTATTACAGCAACAACGTTCTCAGGAGCTTCTGTAAATCTGCAGATACTTGACCCTGCCATTAGCGAAGTATCACCAAGGGAAGTAGCACAGGTATTGTCCCAAACTCCCGTTACCGCAAATGATGTAAAGTCTCTGCCAGTTTCACTGTTAACCGCGTCCGCAACAAGCGAACTTGTGAAACTGGAAACCGATAAAGGTGATTTTATTGTCCCTGCGAAAGAAACAGCAAACTTCAAAGGCGAGCTCGTCAGAGTTTCTGAAGCTGCACAAACTCTGCAAGCTCAAACGCCCCAAAACAACCTTCCAACCTATGAAGCAAAACTAACAGCACCTGAAAATGCCCATACACGAACAGTTACCGTGCAGTTCCCGGAAGCAGGATCCAACAATGTTTCTCAGTTAACTACTGAGGTACAGGCCGTGCACACATTACGGGCTTTTCTTGCCCCCTCAGGCCCCAGAAGCGACATTAGGTTAGAAACTCCTCTAGGCGATGTAAAAATCACGCTGGATAATACTATCAGACCAAATGCAGGCGATCCCATAACAATTATTCCACAGCAGCCAGCAACGGCAACCATACCAGCCGAGGTAACGCAGCAACTTGCGCCGCTTGTTGCCAGCACGACAGGCACATGGCCTAGTTTACAAGAAGCTTTTTCCGTACTCGCCCAGTCTAATCCTGATGCGGCAAATACGCTCGCTGCAAAGACAGCATCAACAGGCGGCAAGGTAACCAATAGCCTGCTTTTCCTCATGTCAGCATTAAAGGGTGGAGGGCCAGATACATGGCTTGGTAACAAAGTGGAAAGTGCTCTACATCAAGCAAACACAAACCTACTTGAAGCACTAAAATCGGATGTAGTTCGCCTACTCAACAGCGCCGGTGAAACTATCGGTGATTGGCGAACATTTGTAATCCCTACCGATCCGCGGGGAGACATGCCACTTATCGCACTGTTATTTGGACAACCAGTTCATGTTAATCCCGACGACCATCGACGTAATTCAGGACCAGACGAGCACGACGGTAACAACGCAGAACGCTTCATTCTGGAGGTACTGTTTTCGGTATTGGGTACTGTCCAGCTTGATGGCTATATCCGCGAACGGAAATTTGACCTCACTGTCCGTACAGAAAGGGCGTTACCTCTGACGCTTGAACATGATACCCGAACAATCTTTTCTGATGCTTTGCTTGCCAATAACTTCAGCGGTAGTCTGAGCTTCATTGCGGGTGAAGAATTTCCCGTTAGTGCGGCTGCACTGCTGGCAAATAAATCATAAAGATTGCCTTGTCCGAAAGCTAAATCCTCTTTTCTTGACAGTTCTTCATAGCGTGATACCCCTCTCTTCTTAGAAGGGAAGAAGTGTATGCGTGTTGTTCTAGCTTTTGCAGCCTGTGTTCTTATTTGGGGCTCCACCTGGTATGGTATCGAGTGGCAACTCGGTTATGTGGCCAAAGAATGGTCGCTTACCTACCGCTTTGGTTTGGCTTCAGCATTATTATTTGCTTGGTGCTACTATAAGAAACTACCGCTTTCTTTCTCAAAATCAGCGCATCTTTATATGCTGGGAACGGGTTTTTTCTTGTTCTCCGCTAACTATAACATGATGTACCTTGGTACTATTCATCTTACGTCAGGACTGGTAGCCGTTGCTTTCTCACTGCTATCCTTTTTGAATATCGTGAATGGGAAGCTATTCCTTAAAACTGATGTGCAATTTTCAACTTTTGCAGCCGCAATGCTGGGTGTTTTTGGGTTGGTTTTAATCTTTAAACCAGAAATACAGAGCTTTGACCTAGGGGATATGACCACCTACGGACTTGCGGCCTGCGTTTTTGGAACGCTACTAGCTTCATTCGGCAACACCATTGTTGGTACAAAAAAGGTAAAATCCATACCACTTCTCCCCTTCAATGCCTGGGGCATGGCATATGGCACTGCCTTTAATCTGCTAGCTGCACTCATTACTGCTGGCGCTCCTACTCTTGACCCAAGGCCTGAATATTATGGCGCTCTACTTTATCTCTCCGTGATGGGAACCGTGGTTGCCTTCTCTCTATACCTCTGGCTTATTGATGAAATTGGCGTGGCAAAGGCAGCCTATATGTCGGTGATGATGCCGCTTGTTGCACTCTTTATTTCCACCTTCCTTGAAGGCTTTACATGGACCTTATATGCGGCAGCGGGGCTTTCTCTGGTTGTCCTCGGCAATATCCTTATGATCAAAAGTAAAACGCCAGCAAAACCTGAATAGTTTGCTGGCGCTTCGAATATTAGTTTTATTACGGTCTATTACATTGCCTGTAGCTTGCCATAAATTTCAGTAAGAGCTTCCTGAAGAATTGCTATAGCAAAATCAATTTCCTGATGGTTAATGACAAGTGGCGGACACATCACCAACACATTACCTGTTGGCCGGAGCACGACCCCGCGCATCAAACATGCCTGAGAAACCGCATCACATACATTTCCTTCAAGTGGGTATTGTTCTCTTGTTTCTTTATTCTTGGTAAGCTCAATACCTGCCATCAAGCCGCTACAACGCACCTCCCCTACAAGTGGATGAGCTTCAAGTTCTTTCAAGCGTTTGGCGAAATAAGGGCCGGTATCGCTATGGGTTCTTTCAATCAAGCCTTCTTCTTTTAGAATATCAATATTACGAAGAGCAACTGCACACATCACCGGGTGCGAAGATGTTGTAAAACCGTGCTGGAAGATATCATCACCGCTTTCAAGAACTTCAGAAATGCTGTCATGAATAACAGCAGCAGAAATTGGTACGTAAGAAGAAGCCATACCTTTCGCAAGTGTCATGATATCTGCTTTGAAGCCAAAGGTTTCCTGTGCGAACCAATTACCGGTACGGCCAAAGCCAGTAACAACTTCATCAGCTACCAGAAGGATATCATTTTTCCGGCATACAGCTTCTACTGCTGGCAGGTATCCTTCCGGCGGCACGACAGCGCCCATAGTTCCCTGAATTGGTTCAACAAACATGGCGGCTATATTTTCGGCGCCTTTTTCCTGAATGGCAGCTTCAAGAGCTTCGATCATTTCCTGACCATGTTCTTCTGGTGTTTTATCACCACCTGTACGGTACCAATATGGCGCTGGCACCTTACAGACATTTTCACCCGGCTCCAGCCCAAACACTTCATGCATGGCTTCATTACCATTGAGGGCCGTTGTCGCCATTGTGCTACCGTGATAGGCATAATCACGAGTAATGATAATCTTCTTCTGTGGCTGGTTTTTCTTACGCCAATACATGGCAATAATCTTAAGAATAGTCTCATTCGCTTCCGAACCAGAGTTCGCGAAGAAAACCTTGTTCATACCTGCTGGTGTGATCTCTGCAATTCTACCTGCCAGAGCAGCTGCAGTTGGATTAGAGACCGCTGAAAAGCTATGATAGTAGCTAAGTTGATCCATGGCTTTAGCACATGTTTCAGAGAGCTCCTTGCGGCCGTACCCCACATTTACCCCGCCCAGACCAGCCATCATATCTAAAAGCTGAATTCCCTGACCACCAATCAGGCAACCTTTAGCATTTTCAATTAGAAACGGTGGTGCTTGTTTTAAAGATGCGGGCGCGGTGAAAGGATGCATATGGTGCGCCCGATCATATTCCTGAAGTGTTTCTCTGGTCGCACCAGCTTTTGTATCAATGCTCATTCAGCTAACTCCCTGCCCTGTATACTCTTTCTGTAGCAGAAACTAAGAGAGAGGTGAATTAACTTCTGTCAAACGCCTTACTGAGCGCTATCAAACATATCATCTTTCTGGAAATATCGCTGCAGCCCTTGCTCATCGAGCATATCCTGCTCAAACTTAGCAAGTTTTTGTGCTTTCTTCTTTTGCTGCTGTTCAAGCGCAATTTCATATGTTTTTAATTCTCGAAAGCTTTCAGCAACTTTATCCTGCTGTTCTTCTATAACAGCATCTTTCTGTACGATCTGATCATAGATGAGTTTTTGCTGCTTCCGAGAACCTTCCATATATGCCCCTAGGGATGTCGCAAATACTTCCAATGCAGAGTTTTTAGATTGGTCTGCCATCTCGGCATCAATCGCTTCAATACGGCGCACCATCTCATCGCGTTCTTCAAGCATTTCAGCAAGAACACGTCTGGCTTCATCAAGCTCCCACTTCCTTAAACGTATAAGATTTTGAAGGCTTTCAATCATCTCAGAAAATATACCCTATTGTTGCCCGGTAAGCACTGCAGCAGCAGGGCCCATTTCCATAATCTGACGTAATCTCGCATATCCATCCAACAGCGATGTTTGATCATCTTTCCACTGGCCAAGGAACTCTTCAATATGAGGATTATATCCAATAGCCGCATCTACATCGGGGTTGCTGCCCTGCCGATAAGCACCAAGCCTTATCATCTCCTCCATATCTGTGTAGGTGGACATATAACGCTTAGCCTCCCGCACCAGAATATTTTCATCATCCGTATTACAGCGCGGCATGGTTCTAGATACTGATTTTAGCACGTTAATGGCAGGGTATCTGCCACGCTCGGCAATAGCGCGTTCCATCACAATGTGGCCATCTAGAATACCGCGTACGGCATCCGCAACGGGCTCGTTATGGTCATCACCCTCCACAAGAACGGTGAAAAGGCCCGTTATGTTACCAGCACCACGTGGCCCAGGCCCAGCACGCTCCAGCAACCTTGGTAACTCAGTAAATACAGTCGGCGTATAGCCTTTGCTGGTTGGTGGTTCACCGCCTGCAAGCCCGATTTCGCGCTGTGCCATAGCAAAACGTGTTACGCTATCCATCAAACACATAACATCAGCACCTTCGTCGCGGAAATGTTCTGCAAGCGTAAGGGTCATATATGCTGCTTGTCGGCGCATCAGAGCGCTTTCATCAGAAGTCGCAACAACTACGACAGATTTAGCAAGCCCATCAGGTCCGAGATCGTCTTCAATAAACTCCTGAACCTCTCTGCCCCGCTCACCGATGAGACCAATAACACTGATATTGGCATCAGAATGACGTGCAATCATGGAAAGGAGAACTGACTTACCAACACCTGATCCAGCAAAAATACCCATCCGCTGTCCCTGGCAGCAGCTCACAAATGTGTTAAGTGCCCGAACACCGAGATCAATTTTTTGTCCTACTCTCTGGCGGTTATGAGCTGGTGGCGGTCCCGCACGCAAAAGGCGAGGCTTCGTACCGTGCACTATCGGTCCTTTACCATCCACAGGTTCGCCAAAGGCATTAACCACCCGTCCAAGCCAACCGTTTGAAGGAAAGACAACAGGGTCTGATTGAGTAAGAACGGCCTTACAGCCAACCCCAACACCTTCAAGCTGATCATAAGGCATTGCGAGAGCGGTATCATGGCGAAAGCCAATAATCTCAATAGGTACACGGCGAAAATCACGTGTTTCCACCTCGAGACGAGACCCAATAGAAACATGCTGGCCAATGCCAGACACTTCAACAAGCAAACCACGAACACCAGCTACACGACCGTAGCGACGTTCAGTTCTTATTCGCTCAACTTCCTGAATAAGACTGTGCAATTACCACACCCCAAAAAACGCAAGACAACGTAAAATTATTGATACCCAGAGCTCATATAATCTTACAAACGGTTTAAATAATAGTAAAAACAGTAAGGTTAATAATCAAATCAATCTCAGCAATTTAATTTTTATTGGACATATCGTTAACCTTCGTTAACAATAATAAAGCAAGCACGCGTTACTGCTGGCCAAATAAAAGCATAGGGAAGATAAAGAATAGACAGCTTGAGGAACGTTTTGTCTATCTTTGTCGCAAACCTTTAGGGGAAATAATATGCGTGTTCTATTGATTGAAGACGATCCTACGATGACCCGCAGCATTGAATTGATGCTGAACTCAGAAGGTTTTAACGTATACAGCACTGATCTCGGGGAAGAAGGCCTCGATCTGGGCAAGTTATACGATTACGATATTATTTTACTGGATTTAAACCTTCCAGATATGCACGGGTATGATGTTCTTAAAAAACTTCGCACAGCGAAGGTGAATACTCCTATTCTCATTTTGTCAGGCCTGACAGAAATGGAAAATAAGGTGAAAGGTCTTGGCTTTGGTGCCGATGACTATATGACTAAGCCTTTCCATAAAGAGGAATTAGTTGCACGTATCCATGCGATTGTACGCCGCTCTAAAGGTCATTCACAGTCTATTATCAAGACAGGTAAGCTAGCTGTTAACCTTGATACCAAGACAGTGGAAATCGGCTCTCAGCGCGTCCATCTTACTGGTAAAGAATACGCGATGCTTGAGCTTCTCTCCTTGAGAAAGGGCAGTACGTTAACCAAAGAGATGTTCTTAAACCATCTTTACGGCGGCATTGACGAGCCTGAGCTGAAAATTATTGATGTATTCATCTGTAAGCTCCGTAAAAAGCTAGCAGCAGCTTCTGAAGGCGACAACTATATCGAAACTGTTTGGGGACGTGGATATGTTCTTCGTAACCCTGAAAATGAAGTAGATGCAGCCGCAGGATAAGGCTGGCACATACAGGTAAAAGAAAAGCGGCATTTAAGCCGCTTTTTTTGTATCTATTCCTGAAAAGGTTGGATTTTCTAACCCAATCCCATCAGCTGTTCTGCTGTACCATCTGACGGAACATACATTCCTCGCTGGCCTTTAACAGGTTTGAAAGAGTCTGTAATACCCAGAACGGTTTCTGCAGCACCAAGGAACAAGGTTCCATCGCTCGCCAAAACTTTACGCATACGGTCAAGCACTTGGCCTTTGGTTTTCTGATCAAAGTAAATCAATACGTTACGACAATAAATCACATCAAACGTACCCAGTGCTGCAAAGTTATCAAGCAAGTTAAATGGGCGGAATTTCACCATATTGCGAATATCATCGCTCAGTTGCCAAACATCGCCTTCCTGCGTGAAATATTTGATAAGCAGCTGAATTGGTAAACCACGCTGAACTTCAAATTGGCTATATTTGCCGGCCTTAGCCTTTTCAAGAACCTGCGTACAAATATCTGTACCAACAATTTCGATATTCCAATTGCTATACTTAATACCTGCCTCTTTTAACAAGATCGCAAGCGAATACGGCTCCTGCCCTGTTGAAGCAGCAGCACACCAAATGCGTAAACGTTTCTGTGTACCACGTGCCTTTTCCATTGCTGGCAACACATGGTTTTTGAAAAGATCAAACGGTGTGTTGTCACGGAAGAAGAACGATTCATTTGTGGTCATCGCTTCCGTCACATCTTTCAACAGCGTCTGATCTGTCTTCATCCGTAATTTCTGCACCAGTGCATCAAGTGTATCTAGGCCTCGTTTCCGCGCAAGCGGTGTAAGCCTACTTTCAAGGAGATACACCTTATCCGGTGTCAGCATCAGGCCTGACCGCTCTTTCAGAGTCCCTGCGAGAAAGTCAAAATCAGCTGTATTCACTAGTGTCCTCCTTGCAACCGCTTCACAGTCGCGTCGCCCAAATCATCAATAGACAGCACCTCAGTACAAAGCCCTGCTGTCGCTACGGCGCCTGGCATACCCCACACCACGCTGGACGCTTCATCTTGTGCCAAGAGCGTACCCCCCGCTCTCACCAAATCTCTGGCCCCTTTTAGACCATCGTGCCCCATGCCGGTTAAAATAACGGCAAGTGTAGCACCACCATATAGTTTACTCGCACTTCTAAAGAGCGGATCAACCGCTGGCTTGCAGAAATTTTCTGGTGGATCATCCGTTAACCGAACAATTTTTTTACCATTTTCTTCTGCCACTTCCATGTGCTTACCGCCGGGAGCGACATAAATATTACCGCCTATCAACTCTAAACCATCAACTGCTTCCTGCGAAGGCCATCCAGTTGTCTGCCCGAGGTGATCTGCAAGAATAGCCGTAAAAGTTGCCGGCATATGCTGGGTAATCAGGATAGGTACATTTGGTTGCTTATCCTTAAATTGCCCAAAAAACTTCATCAGCGCCTGTGGTCCACCCGTTGAAGATCCAACAAGAAGAGCTTGTGGTTTCTTCGGAATACCCATCTGCTTACGCAGTGTAAACGCTGTGCCACCAGTTTGCGGCGCAGCGGCTGCTTCAGGCTTTACAGCGCGTGTCACCACAGGAGTAGGCTTTGGTCTAGTTGGCGCTGCTACAAAGCCTGTAGGTTTTGCTTTTACTTCAGGTTTCGCGAAAGCTACGTTTTCACGAGCTGTTGCAGGCCCTGTCGCTGCTTTTGCAGATACAGGCAATGCCTCACCACGCTTGGAACGTCTACGCCCCGCCCATGCTTTAACTTTATCCACTAACTCACGGCGGAAATCGATATTAGCATTCACTGAACGTGCTGTTTCCGGCTTCGGAACATAATCCACCGCGCCCATCTGTAGAGCACGCAAACTAATCTCGGCATTCTTACGCGTAAGCGTAGATGCCATAACAACTTTAATATCCGGCACCTTCTCAATTAATTTTGGAAGCGCCGTCATCCCATCCATCTCAGGCATTTCAATATCAAGCACAACCGCTTCGAGATCGTGCTTTTCAATCTGCCGTAGTGCAACAGCGCCATTATTAGCTGTTGTTACCACTTCGATATCTGGGTCTTCTGATAAATACCTACAAAGAAATCCACGAATAATGGCACTATCGTCCACCACCATAACACGGTATGGACCCGGCTCTTTTAAGCTTTCAGATGCCTTGCTCACAATAGAGTGCACTCAATTATCCTGATTAAATCAAACCAACTTGCGAGAATTTAGCCTCGATGATTTCACGATCAAACGGCTTCATAATATACTCGTTGGCACCCGCCTCAATTGCTGTGCGAATGTGTGACATATCGTTCTCTGTTGTACAGAAAACAACAACTGGCTGTTCAATACCATCTTTGGCACGCAGCGTTTTTAAAAACTGCAAACCGTCCATAACCGGCATATTCCAATCAAGAAGAACCACATCAGGCAGGTTACGATCACACGCATCAAGCGCGTCCTGTCCATCAACAGCTTCTTCAATCTCGAAGTTCAGTTCTTCCAGAATGCGCCTTGCGACTTTTCTAATCACTCTGGAATCATCGACAACAAGACAGAGTTTCATATTCAGTATCTCCCAAAATATCCTTTGAAAAGGGGAAACCGCTTCACCTTAGTTTAAGCAGCTTTTCCTTGAGTTTCAAAGGCAAGAAGTTTGTCTACATCCAGAATCGGCAACAATTCCCCCTCCAAACGGTAAATACCGCGGCTCACTTCTCTCCAACGAGGGTCAAGCGTCACCGGATTACGTTCGAAAAGTTGATCATCGAGAGATAATACTTCTCCCACAGAATCAATCTGCAAACTATATGGTTCTTCGTTATGCTCTACCACAACTGACATGCTTTGCTTATCGCCTTCAAGCGGATCAAGCCCCAAGCGGTTACGCAAGTCAATGGCGGTTACAATTCTACCACGCAGGTTCAACACACCAGAAACCCATTTAGGGGCCAGTGGGATCTTGGTAATTTTCTGGGCATTTAGCACATCATGCACAGCAAGAACCGGGATACCCAATGTCTGGCCAGCAAGTTTGATAGTTACAAAATCCTGACTACCAGTGCCAACAGCTACAACACTTAAATCATCACGCACTACGAGATCATTCATGCTGCATCTCCTTTGATTTTAAGTTGCTGTGCTAAACTTCTCAGCAGCGTATCCTTGTCGAATTTCGCTACATAATCATCAAAACCGGCTTCATAGCCCCTGTTGATATCTTTCTCTTTCGCAAGAGACGACAAAGCAACGATTGGAGTATTCGCCCAGCGATCATCAGCCTTAGCTGCCGCAACGAATTCATATCCATTCATATCCGGCATTTCGATATCAGAGATAATCAAATCAAACATCTGACCATCTTCCATCATTTGAAGTGCACCAGCAGCGCTCGAAACAGTAGCAACACTATAACCCGCTACTGTAAGAACAGGTTTCACCATATTACGGAAGAAATCACTATCATCGACAAGAAGCAGTTGCAGGCCACGATTATCCAAACCTTCTTCAACCATCTCGCCAGAACGCATCCAGTCCGAGAATGCTAAGTTCAAATAATAAGATACATCAATAACTTCAGAAGCTTTTCCTGCAATTACTGCAGAACCAACAACACCAGCCTGATTAGAAGCCAGTTTTACATCAAGCTTCTCTTCTACAATATCTTTAATCTCATCAACCGCGAGGCCCATTGTGTATTCACGGTCAGTGAACACAAGAACTGGCTGTCTGCCTTCTTCAAGCAACTCCATATCTGGATTTGCTTTAATAAGAGGCATAAGGTTGCCGCGATACTGAACCATATGGCGACCGTCTGAAATCTCAACATCAGCAGTATCGATTTCCTCTAGTCGAGCAATAAGAGCTAACGGCACAGCTTTAGGGTTACCGCCACCAGCAGTGAACACAAGCATGCTCTCTGTTTCGTCGTATTTAGCTCGTTGTACGGCTTCTTGCTCACCATCAGCATCTTGCTGCTGATCTTGAACACCATTATTCGCAAGAGATGCAACACCGTTCGGATCAAGGATCATAATCACACTACCATCACCGAGAATGGTATTTCCTGAGTAAATATCCAAATCCTTCAGGATAGGCGCAACAGGTTTCACAACAATCTCTTCGGTATCAAACACCTGATCCACAACGATACCAAAAGTGAATGGGCCCACCTGTGTTACAACAATGAAATCATCAGCTTCTTCACGTGCATCAATTTCTTCCCGTGTCATAAAGCCAAGAACTTCATTCAGATACACAAGCGGCAACAAACGGTTTCTCAAACGAAGAACAGGTGCGTTGTTAATGGTCTCGATCTTATGTTCTGAATTATTGCTTGAATTCGCCGAAGCACGCACAAGCTCAAGTACACTGATTTGAGGAATTGCATAACGCTCTTCCTGCGCCTTAACGATAAGGCCAGCAACAATTGCTAGGGTCAGTGGGATTTTGATATCAAACGTTGTACCTTTACCCTCAACCGAGGTCATATCGATGGTACCACCGATTTTCTCAATATTAGAGCGTACCACATCCATCCCTACACCACGGCCGGAAACACTTGTTACCTGCTCCGCTGTAGAGAAACCTGGGTGGAAAATGAATTTCTGGATCTGATTATCTGACATTTCAGCAAGTTCTGCTTCCGTCGCCAGACCTTTTTCCAGAATTTTCTTCGCAAGCTTAGCAACCGGAATACCTGCACCATCATCTTTAATTTCAATGATGATGTGACCGCCTTCATGGAACGCGTTCAAGGTAATCGTACCTTGCTCAGGCTTACCATTTGCCATCCGTACTGCAGGTGTCTCAATACCGTGATCGGCAGAGTTACGAACCATGTGAGTAAGCGGGTCTTTGATAAGTTCTAGAACCTGACGATCCAGTTCTGTATCAGCACCGATCATCTCAAGTTCAATTTTCTTATCAAGTTCAACTGTCAGGTCACGTACAATACGCGGCAATTTTGCCCAAGCGTTACCGATTGGCTGCATACGCGTTTTCATCACGTTTTCCTGCAGCTCAGTCGTACACTGGCTGAGGCGCTGAAGCGGTACTGCAAGCTCTGTATTATCCAAATTACGTGTAATCTGCAGAAGCTGGTTACGGGTCAGAACAAGTTCTGAAACCATATTCATCAAATCTTCAAGCAGTTCCACATTCACACGAATAGACTGCGATACCTTCTTCGTCTCTTTTGCAGGGCCTGCAGCACCAGCGGCCGGGCCTGTTTTCTGCTCGGTACCTGCTTTATTTGGGGTGGATTTTGCAACTTCCTTCGAAGCATTCACAACAGCTTCACGAATAAGCTCAAACGTCATCACCGCTTCATCGGCATCATCACTTGATACCTGACATTCAACGAGAGCTTCTTTGACAAGTTTAAGCATCTTATCAAAGTGACCATCACCAAAGCCTGTAACCGTTACCAGTTGACGCCCAATGGTGTCCGCCGCATCAATATCATCCTTAAAGAGAGCCATCATCAGGCCAAGGAACTTCGATTTACGAAGATCAATCGCGACAGCTTCAAAAAACTTCTTAAGCTGATCATCATTTGCGATACGTGTCGCAACCAAATGCGCGGCCACCGCCACACTATCTTCACCACCAACACGATCGTAAAGAGAACCACCAGATGAAGCCGGGGCTGCTGCTTCAGGTTCTGGCGCCGTGTCATCCGCCGTATCTTCAGGGCCCGGTGCATTTGCAAATGCAGCTTCAAGCTCTTCTAGAGATACTTCACCAGGCTTCAGTGCACGCCCAAGTGTTGTATCAACAATCTCGCCATCAACGGTGTCCGGTTCATCTTCTACAGGCTCTGCATCTGCACCTTCAGCAATTGCGTCCAGACGGTTGATCAGATCACTATCATCACCATCAGGCTCTTCTTCCGTTGCCTCAAGGCCAGCTAGAATTTCTTTAATACGGTCCAAACTCTCGAGAATCACCGTTACCGAATGCTCGGAAACTTCAAGTTCACCATCTCGGAATTTGCCTAGTACGTTTTCAGATGCATGCGCCACTGATTCAAGCCTTGGTAGCCCAAGGAAGCCACATGTACCTTTAATTGTGTGCACTAGGCGGAAGATATTATCCAATACTTCCTTGTTGTTAGGATCTTGTTCGAGCTTCACGAGCTCAATATCAACAACATCAATGCTTTCCGCTGTTTCGGTTAGGAATTCATTTAACAGATCATCCATCTCGGTCGCCCCTGCATGGAAAAATACTAAAGTCAGGAATTATGAGGCTGGTTACCAAACAATTCACCATTGCCCCAAATTTGACGAAAAAGGTTAAGAACGTGTAAAATATTACACATTATTTCAGAATTAATTATCTGAAATTATTACGGCTTTCACTTCTAACGTCTCACCATCAATATCATTGATTGTAATTTGCCCATCACATTCCCCTATTATTGTTGCCGCCAGAAAAGCCGGAGCTGTTCTAGGTTCTACTTCTTCTTCAGAAACTTCCCCTAATAAAGCTGCCTTAACACCTTCCTGTAGAATGATCCGGTTCCCCACCCCCGTCATCTTCAGCGTGTATTGATTACTATCCTCGGACACTTCAACACGCAAGCTTCCGCCGCGGATTAATGTTTCAAACGTAGTAAGGCCTAAATTTAACAGCAACTTTACGACGTTTTTCGACAAGCTACGCACAGAAGAATGCCATTCCAATTCGACACGGCTACCGCTGAGCAATGCACGCATAGCTTTTTCAGCCTCAGATACATCCAAGTGCTCAGAAAAACCGCCCGCGGCCCCAAAAGCGAGCCTAAAAAACTGCAGCTTATTTGCTGTTTGTTGAGTGGATTTGGAAATCAAATCAAGAACAGCATCCCGCATACTTGCATCCTGCTCTTCCTCAAGAATTTCAAGCCCATTATTAATTGCCCCCACTGGACTTACCAGATCATGGCAAAGCCGCGAGCATAACAAGGCTGCGAAATCCATTTTAGGCATAAATTATCTCCTGCAGTCGAATAGTATGCATTACTTGTAGCGTTTTAAAAATTGTGCCACTAAATCCACAAATGGCCTTATCTAATAACTCTATAGAAGGATTATTACAGGGCCAAGGGAATATGTCACATAAGAAATATTTGAAGGTCATCCTACATGGAAATGAACGCCTTAATTGAACCTATTCTAACCACTATTCTTCAAGCTGGCGATGTGGTGATGGATGTATATCACTCGGACTTCGAGGTTTACGGCAAGGCCGATCAATCTCCCGTTACTGAGGCGGACCGCAAAGGTGAGGAAATAATAACCACGGCTCTGCAGACGATAGCTCCTGATATCCCTATTGTTGGTGAAGAAGCAAAATCTGAAGGGCAATGCCCTGACATTTCAAACGGCACCTTCTGGTTGGTAGACCCTTTGGACGGTACAAAAGAGTTCATTAAAAAGGGATCAGATTTTACTGTTAATATCGGATTAATTAAAGACGGCACCCCCATCATGGGCTTTGTATTGGCGCCTGCTATGAACAAATGTTACTGGGGCCTTGTAGGTGAAGGTGCATGGATCGCAGATGCCTTAGATGGCAAACTTGTTAATAAACAAGCAATTTCGACCCGCACCGCAGATAAAGACAACCTCGTTATTGTTGCCAGTAAATCCCATAGGTCTCCAGAATTAGAAGCATATCTGGAACATTTCCCCGGTGCAGAAAACGTTTCTATTGGGTCGAGCTTGAAATTATGCCTCCTGGCGACAGGTGAAGCCGATTTATATCCGCGCCTTGGGCCAACATGCGAATGGGATACGGCAGCGGCTCATGCCGTACTATTGGCAGCAGGCGGACACGTTGAAATTTCAGACGGGTCACCCCTTACGTACGCGAAAGACCTCAAAACCTTCCTTAATCCTTGGTTTTTGTGTCGTGGCGATATTAAATTTCCAGTTCCCAAACTCAAATAACGATAGCTAAAAGAAACAGGAAACTTTGTTAACCATTCTGTAGAATAATATTTATGAATATTTTCACGTTTGGGTTCGAAGATGAGTTTCCTGTTATCATTCGCCGGTGCTGCTCTTTTGCAGGCAACACCTATATCGATGGATGAGCAACTTCATTTAATTACTGAAGAAAATTATCCCTTCACATATACGGATCAAACAACAGGCAAAGTAACCGGTACTGTGTCTGAAATCATTTTCTCTCTTATGAAGAAGGCTGATATCCAATACACCCTCGCGGTGATGCCTCATAAACGAGGTAAAAGAGAGGCCTTAAAGAAAAACCACTGCATCTTTGCTTTTAACGAAACCTCAGAACGGTTACCGCATTACACTTGGGTTGGCCCAATTCTTATTGGCGGCTGGGCTTTTTACACCAGATCAGAAAATTTGATCACGGCAAAGTCTCTTGACGACCTTCGACAATATAAAATCGCTGCTACAGATGGTACCGCCAACACATCTACACTAAAGAAGTTAGGCGGTTTCGATATGGTACTTACACCTACAGACGATGTAGCGCTGAACATGCTTGTTAAGGGACGCGTTGATATTATGTCTGGCGGTGTGATTGATGTAACCAGTACAGTGAGAAAACAGGAACTCCCTGAGCCGAAAATGATCTACTACTGGCGTAAAGCTATATTGAGCATGGGCTGCGGAAGAGAAACTGATCCCACAACCATTGAACGGCTGAATACACTCAACTCTCAAAGAATAGATTATCAGCCTAGAGACTAGTTTCCTGTTGACCAAGTACACATCTAACGTCACTCTTTACCAAAGGCTTATTATATAGGGGTGAGTATGTCTTTTGTTTCCTTAATCTCAGCTGGACTGATGTTATTAACCGACAACACTCATCCTACTCTTCAGTTAGTAACAGAAGAAAATCATCCATATAGTTATACAGATAAAGAAACCGGCGAGTTAATTGGCGCATCTGTCGAAATGATTCAGCTTCTCATGAAAAATGCAGATGTTAGTTACAGCCTTATGGTTCTTCCAAGAAAACGCGCCTTAAGACTTGCGGAAGAAAACCCGAATGTTTGCATGTTTTCGGTAAATAAAACACCAGCCCGATTAAACCGCTTTGAATGGGTAGGCCCGCTCGTTGAAGGTGGCTGGGGGTTCTTTTCAAAACCCGGAAGCACATACAACATTAAGTCGCTTCAAGATTTAAAGAATTATACAGTAACAGGGACAGACGGCACAGCCAGTATAGAAATGCTCCGTAACAATAGTGATGCTAAGATCATCACCTCAAATTCAGATGAAGGCGCTATTGCCATGCTTTACCACGGCAGAGCCGATTTCCTATTAACGGGTGTTATCGAAATCAAACCCACCACTAAGTCTCTGGGCTATGAAGAGCCTCAATTAAGCTACCTTTGGCGTAAATCACATCTGGCTCTTGCGTGTGCCAAAGGAACAGATAAAACAATCATCAAACGGTTAAATGATGAAAACACCAAGATAGCAACAGAGCGCTTCAATATTCTTCAAAAACATCTGCAATAAAAAACGGCGCACAAGGCGCCGTTTCTTTTATCTACCACGCTGTGTTACTGGCAGTGGCGGAGACCAAGCAGGATCACTGGAATCGTAAGGTGTGTTTACCCTGCGCTCATTATGCCCGGTAAGGTCTACTGACCACAAGCTCGGCTTACCGCCTTCTGGAGTACCGTCAAACGGTGTTGTACGGAAGAACATCAACACACGGCCATTTGGCGACCAAGTCGGCCCTTCATCCTGGTATGCATCTGTCAACAACCGTTCGGCATTACCGTCCGGGCGCATCACGCCAATACGAAACTTACGCTGGCCAATTTTTGTGAACGCGATCAAATCACCACGCGGGGACCACACAGGTGTAGAATAACGACCGTTACCGAACGAGATACGGTGAACATTAGAACCATCTGCGTCCATTACATAAAGCTGCTGGCTACCGCCACGGTCAGAGTTAAACACGATTTTGCGGCCATCCGGCGAATACGAAGGCGATGTATCAATACCAGGGTTATCTGTAAGACGCGTTACTTTGCGAGTACGTAAATCCATCACATAAATGTCTGAATTACCGTTCCGCGCAAGGGTCATAATCACCTTATTGCCATCCGGTGAAAAGCGAGGAGCAAATGTCATTCCAGGGAAATCACCCAGCACTTCAAAACGGTTCGATAGAATATTAAACAGATAAACCCGTGGGTTATCATTATAGTAACTCAGGAACGTAATTTCCTGGCGGTTCGGGCTGAAACGCGGTGTAAGAACCAGATAACTACCATCAGTAAGAAGCTGTTGGTTTGCACCATCTTGGTCCATGATAGCCAAACGCTTTTTACGCTCAGTAGCACCACCCTGTTCCGCGATATAAACAATGCGCGTATCAAAATAACCATCTTCACCAGTAAGGCGCGTATATATACGGTCAGAAATCACATGTGCAATCCGGCGCCAATTAGAGACAGGTGTATTATAACCAACACCCTCCATTTGAAGCTCGGCTACAACATCCCAAAGACGGAATTCGACACGAAGATTACCATTTGGAAGAATTTCGATACGCCCAGTTACCAAACCTTGAACTGCAAGCGGGCGCCAAGATGCAAAACTGGGAAGCTCTCGCGCCGCAGTAATTCTTTCAATGAAAGCACTTTCAGGTACAGCCCTGAATAGGCCAGTAGATACAAGATTGTTCGTAATAACCTCGCTAATACTTGCACCAATTTCTGATAAACGACCAGCTGGCGTTTCAACATCAGTTACCGGAGCGAAGTCGGGTACTGCAATCGGCACAGGATCGCGAGTGGCGCCGGTTACATCAACTTGCAACTGGGCATGTGCCGCGACAGTACCGAGCACGGCAATCACGAATAAACCGATAATCTTACGAACGGCAGCAAGTGACATGATACTTGTTATCCCCCGGCGAACTCAGCGCCATCAAAATTAAAATCAATTGTGTTTTCGCCCAAATCGAACAGTGACTTGGCAACATCCGAATATGGTGCACAGTTAAGCACAGCACGACGTGCGCTTTCAACAAACACTCGGTAAAAACCTTGGTTCATATCGCCCGATTGAACAATCTCGGGTTGACGACGCAGACTTCCATCTTCGCGAAGTGAAATCCGAACTTTTACTTGGAACGTTTCGGCATTTTTAGCACCTGTCGGGAAATTCCAACAACCTGCAAGCTTTTGGCTAAGCGCATCACGAATAGAAGCGGTCGCCAAACGCCCTGCAAGCCCCACAAGAGCGCTAGGCTTTTTCTTCGGCTCGTCCGCTTTCTTTTTTTCTTCCTTCGGCTTATCAGCTTTTTTCGTTACTTCATTCTGTTCCTTGGCAGCTTTATCAAGAAGTGCGCGCTGAATCTTAGAAACCTTAAGCCTTGAAGGTGGTTTAGGCTTAGACCGAGGACGAATAGCACTAGCAAGCTTTCTTGCCTCAGAAAGCTGTGGCTTTGGTTTTGGCTTGGGTTTTGGAGCAACTTTAGGGGGCAGCTTTTCTGGCAGTGGAACAGCATCTGCCGCCTCAGCTTCTTGCACTGCGGACGCCGCAAACTTGCTACGTTCCTGCTCTTGTTCTTGTTCCTGCTGCTTTTCCTGTTCAGGGATCACCTGCTGTGTTTTGGCAGCAATTTTCACAAATTCGATTGCAACAGGCGGGGGGGGCGCAGGTGTAGGCCGGGTAAGATACGGCAAACCCACAAAGGCAAAAGCCACAACACCTACATGCAGCAGAACCGAGATAACCCAGCCAAAAGCCAATCCTGTTGAAGTGTTTGATTTCACGCTTTCTGCCTCGAAACCCTAGTTCTGTTCTGCCACCAATGCCACTCGGGTAAACCCACCAGCATTAATAGCACCAATAACCTGCATTACCTGCCCATAATCAAGCTTGGTATCACCACGCACATAAATGCGCGTTTCCTTATTATTACCAGCAATCGCAGTAAGGCGAGGAACCAGCTCATTCAGGCCGATTTCAGTCTCAACAAGAAATATGGCACCTTCATGATTGATGGTAATTTCAAGAGGTTTATTATCTTGCGGCAATGGCTTGGCTTGTGCCTTCGGTAGATCAACTTGAACACCTGCTGTAAGGAGCGGTGCCGCCACCATGAAAACAATCAGCAGAACAAGCATAACATCCACAAACGGGGTTACGTTAATCTCAGCAAGAGGACGGTAACGCCCTCTCCTACCACCATTGCGGCCACCACCACCTGTAACAGTCGCGCCCATTCTAGTGCCCTCTTTCGTCTAGCTGGCGTGAAAGGATTGCAGCAAACTCATCCGAGAAACCCTCAACACGGCTTGCATAACGGCCAAGGTCTGTGGAAAGCTTGTTATATGCAATTACGGACGGAATAGCTGCCACAAGACCAAGAGCCGTTGCAAGAAGCGCTTCCGCAATACCTGGGGCCACCGTTGCGAGCGAGGTATCAGAAGCCTGCGCAATCGCTGTAAAGCTGTTCATAATACCCCAAACCGTACCGAAAAGGCCTACGAACGGCGCCGCAGAGCCAATGGTTGCCAGATAGCCAACCTGACCTTCAAGGCGGTCCATCTCGCGGCCAGTGGTAACGTGCATAACCTTTGAAATTCGATCCTGTACCGTAATTTTATCCACACCACTATGAGGCGCACTTAAGCTGCGCTGCCATTCGCGCATAGCTGCTACAAACACAGCTGCAAGCGGATGTGTTGGCGCCGCCTTCATACGGGCATAGAGCTCATCAAGACTACTGCCCGACCAGAAAGTTTCTTCAAAACTATCTGCTTTCGCACGAGCTTCTTTTACACGCTTCCAAGTATTGAAAATGATCGACCATCCCCAAATACTTGATGTAACAAGCAGGATCATAACAGTCTGAACGATAAAATCGGCTTGAAGAAACATACCGATAATGGAAAAATCTGGTGCATTACCACCCAGTTGAACCGCTTCGACGGCTTCATTCTGCATCATACTCTCCCTACACCAGGTTGGTGCAAACTAATCTCTTTAAACATGTCCAGCAGCTTTTGCTGCATCATACCAATCTTTCCAGCAAGCACGTGCTTCTGGGTGCCAGCGTTTGGGACGCCCATCTTCTCCAATAACAGCAACAAGTACTTCTGCTTCCGCAATCACTTCGTCACCGCGTTTGATCCACTGCTTCACTTCAATAGCAGCAGCGCGTACTTTTGTGACCATACTATGACCAATAAGCAGATCATTTAATTTTGATTGAGATTTGTAGCTAATATTGAGGTTGCTTACCACATATGTAAGCGGACCACCTTCTTCATCAGGAATATCAAAAAGGAAATCAACATCAGCCTTCGTACCGCGAATACTTTCTGAACGAACCCGCTCAAAAAAACTCACGTAACGACCGTGATAAGCCATGCCGCCAACATCAGTATCTTCATAATAAACTCTGATTGGAAAGTGAAAAATACCTTCTTTCCACATGCCTTCTGCTGGCACTACCGCATCACTCATCACTTTCCTCCAAGCAGATCAAACTGGCTGCCGCCTTCTTTTGTCGGAGGCGGTGTTAACCCCATATGACGCCAGCCATCAGGCGAGAGCATACGACCACGCGGCGTACGCTGCACGAGGCCAATCTGCATCAAATAAGGTTCAATAATATCTTCAATCGCATCTCGAGGTTCCGAGAGCGCTGCTGCCAGAGTTTCAACACCAACCGGTCCGCCCATATATGTCTCACCGATGCAGGAAAGATATCTTCGGTCCATGGTATCAAGGCCGATATTATCCACTTGAAGACGGGTAAGTGCCGCATCTGCTGCTACTGCATCCACTTCTTCTCTTTCGGCAACAAGAGCGAAATCGCGCACTCGGCGCAACAAACGACCTGCAATACGCGGCGTACCACGGGAGCGTGCAGCTACCTCACGTGCACCATCTTCTGTCATCTTTAAATCAAGCAGCCTCGCACCACGTGTTACCACTTCAGTCAGCTCTTCAACTTTATAGAATTCAAGCCTTGTTGGGATACCGAAACGGTCCCGGAGTGGTTTGGTTATAAGGCCGGAACGCGTTGTAGCACCCACAAGAGTGAAACGCGGCAGGTCAATCTTCACAGAACGAGCAGCCGGACCTTCACCAATAATCAGATCAAGTTGGAAATCCTCCATCGCGGGATAGAGCACTTCTTCAACAGCCGGGTTTAATCGGTGGATCTCATCAATAAATAGAACATCACGCTCCTGCATATTGGTAAGAAGCGCCGCCAAGTCACCTGCTTTTGAAATCACTGGCCCTGACGTGGCACGGAAATTTACACCGAGTTCACGAGCAACAATCTGCGCCAAGGTGGTTTTACCAAGACCAGGAGGGCCAAAGAACAGCACATGATCCATGGCTTCACCACGTGCACGGGCTGCCTCAATAAATACAGAAAGATTTTCTCGCGCTTCTTTCTGACCAATAAAATCATCAAGCGCTTGTGGGCGAAGACCAGCATCAATAACGTCTCCACCGCTTTCAGTGCCGCTTACAATTCTGTCCTGCTCGTCGGTCATAGAATGCTACTCAATTCTTTAAGGGCCGCAGGTACAAGCGTTCCAACATCAGCATCTTCCCCAAGTTCATTTATCACACGCGCAACGGCACCGTGTGCATCCGTTGGTTTGTAGCCAAGATTAACAAGCGCTGATACAGCATCTTCAAGGGCACCAGCATTTGCTGGTGCTGCTGGCGCACCGCCCGCAGGCATTTGCACACCGGGCTTCTGGAACACAAGGCCGGTAACTTTATCTTTCAGCTCGGTTACAATACGTGTTGCCACCTTGGGGCCGACACCCTTCGCACGTGCAACAGCAGTTTTATCCTGTGCGGCAATCGCATTCTGAAGTTCATTTGGTTGAAGTGCAGAAAGTATAGCTAGCCCTACCTTAGCACCTACACCTTGCACACTTGTGAGAAGTCGGAACATATCACGCTCGGCAACATCAACGAAACCAAAGAGCGTAATGGCATCTTCCCTCACCACTGTTTCAATATGCAAGCCACAAGCTTCACCAGCGCGCGGCATTTCGTTCAGTGTTCGCATACTTGCATGCACCAAATAACCAACACCATTCACATCAATGATGGCCCAATCTTCACCAGCGCTATCAACAAAGCCTTTTAATTTCGCGATCACCGACCCAATACTCCCATATTCTGCATACTTACCATATGATGCGCATGACAGATTGCAACTGCCAAAGCATCGGCCGCATCAGGGCCATTAATGGTTATCCCGGGCAAAAGAACCTGTACCATGGCATCCACCTGCTCTTTAGCGGCATGCCCAACACCCACAACAGACTTTTTTACGTGGTTTGGTGTATATTCGGCCACGCTAATACCAGCCATGGAAGGCACAAGGAGCGCTATACCACGAGCTTGGCCCAGCTTCAGCGTACTGGTCGGATTTTTATTAACAAAGGTTTCTTCCACCGCGCAGCTTGCTGGTTGCCATTCGGCAATCACTTCAGTTATGCCGTCATGAAGTTCCACAAGTCGTTCTGCGAGGGATTTTTTCGGAGAAGATTTCACCACACCGTTAGCGATGTGCGTGAGGCGGGTACCGCGGCTTTCCACAATACCCCACCCTGTTTTTTGCAAGCCTGGATCAAGCCCTAAAAGACGCATGAATTTAGCGCTCCTCCCCAGAGCTTATTTCAAGTGATTAACCAGCGAGTTCTTCAAGAACCTCAGCCGGAATATCATAGTTACCGAACACAACCTGAACATCATCGTTATCTTCGAGGTTATCGATTAGGCGCATCAGTTTCTCAGCACCATCTTTATCCAGTGTCATTGGCTCTTTTGGCTTCCAGATAAGCTTCGCACCTTCTGGCTCCTTGCCAAGAGCTTCGGTAAGTGCAGCTACAACGGCATGAAGATCTGATGCTTCTGTGTAGATCGCGTGACCATCATCATCAGATTCAACTTCGTCTGCACCTGCTTCAAGTGCCGCTTCAAACATGTCATCCGCTTCAGCGGCATCTGCCGGGAAGTTAATTTCCCCAACACGGTCGAACATAAAACCAACAGAGCCACTTTCACCAAGATTACCACCAGCTTTACCAAAAATTGTACGAACATCTGACGCTGTACGGTTACGGTTATCTGTTAGTGTTTCAACGATAACACCAACACCGCCCGGGCCGTAGCCTTCATAGCGCATTTCCTCGTAGTTCTCGGCATCACCACCAGCAGCTTTTTGAATAGCACGCTCGATGTTATCTTTTGGCATAGACTGTCCGCGTGCTGTTGCAACAGCAAGACGAAGGCGTGGGTTACTATCCATTTCAGGACCGCCCATTTTGGCAGCAACGGTGATTTCACGGCTCAGCTTGGAGAAAACTTTTGAACGCTTTTTATCCTGAGCGCCCTTGCGGTGCATGATGTTTTTAAATTTGGAATGGCCAGCCATGGTTATCCTCTGTACCTAAATTCTGTAGAATTTCTTGCGCCGCACAGCAGAAGGCGGCGGCAGTTGGCCCTTTATTACCATTTTTTCCGCGCTTGAACAGGGCAAATATTAGCCTTGAGCATTCATGAAAGCCTGATTAAGCTTATTTCCACAAAAAACAGGTTAGGAAGTAGCTTATGGCAACGATGATTGGTGGCTGTTACTGCGGTAACATTACCGTAAAGCTGGAAACAGAAACACCGGCATCTGAAATGACCCCACGGGCGTGTGATTGTGATTTTTGCACGATCCACGGTGCTGAGTGGATTTCAACACCAGAAGCTAACCTTGAAATTGAAGTACAAAACGAAGCTGCTATTAACCTGTTCTCCCAAGGAAGTGAAAACGCACGCTTCTGGCTATGTCAGCGATGCGGGGTTGTGCCCGCTGTTACCTGCGACATGGGTGATCACAGAATTGGTGCACTAAATAAACGCGCCATGCTCGATTTAAAGAAATTTCCCGCCACAGAACCTGTTAGCCCCAAGAACCTGCCACCAGAAGAAAAGAAAGCCCGCTGGGAAGGCCGCTGGATACAGAATGTGACTGTAAAAGATTGCTGGGATGTCGGTCTTTAATCCTATCTAAAATTGAGATAAGTCAAAGAAACACTGTAAATATCTTCTTATAAAGTCATGAGGGGTCGAGCTAGCATAGTGAGGTATGCCGGTGAAATCACGTTGGGTAGTGTTTCTAATTGCACTTAGCCTGTTATCAGGCGCGGTGAATAGTTCCGATAAAGCTGAAAAACTATACAGACAGTGCCTGAACTGTCATAAATCAAATGACCCTCGACAATACGCAACTGCCCCCTCTCTGGAAGGTATAATCGGCCGAGATATCGCAAGTATTAAGGGGTTTGACTATAGCAAGCGCCTGTTATCCGAAGAAGGTGTATGGACAGCGGAGAAACTGAATACATTCCTCACTCGCCCTGGTAAAGCACAGCCTGGTACGAAAATGCATTTTCGTGGTTTCAGAAACCCTCGTGACCGAGAGGTTCTTATCGCATGGCTCGCAGGAGAAGAGATTTCTGATCTGGAAAACTCAGAAACTTTATCTGAAGCAGAACTCTTCAGGCCGTGTAAAGTTTGCCATAGCTATCAACCCAACGCACCCGCCAAGATTGCCCCCAATCTATATGGCATATACGGAAGGAAAATCGCCTCCTTCCCGAACTTCCAATACAGCGAACAGCTTCTCGCATGGGAAGGTGTATGGAATGACGACACTCTCAACGCTTTCTTCGTAGAGTTTAAAGGGCTGCGCCAAGGCAGCCATGCCGCCTTCAGGGCTTTAACCAAAGAAGAAGACCGAACAAGACTTATCGGCTTCCTTAAAGGTATTTCGCCTCAGGTATTCGAGAAAAATCAGGAAGATTACTTACAGCCTGACATCATGGAAACAGCACCAGAAACACGCTAAATCTTCTCAAGTACTCATTAGTCAACGAATACGCCATCAAATCCGGCACCTGATTCATAAAACTCGGACTTCTTAACTTCGCCTTTGTTCGAAGTATTCCCATTTATTCGCTCAAACAGCAAATTTAACAACGCCCCACGAGCGCCCTTGTAAGATAAATCATTTCGTTGCTCTGAGTTAAGCCTATTAAAGTCGTCCTCGTTTAAATAACGCGCATAAGCTAGGTAGTGATACTTTGATGACAACTTAATTTTCTTCAATACATCATCTACAACACACAAACTATAGGTCGGACCGACATCTCCAGCTTGGGTTAGTTTTTTGTATAGAGAAGCTACCTTTTTAGCCGCTCTCCGTTCAAAATATCGCTTAAGCATTATTCGCAAACACCTGTCATAAAATTAACAGCACCAGAAACACGCTGATCCTTATAAAGGCCGCCAATGGTAAGCCAGTCATCTTGCCAGCGAAGTAGACCACGGTGATCCATAGTGGGTGTAACTTTATCTTCAAGAGCTACCCAATTATCTCGGTTAAAGTCCCATGCAAACACATGTGCTTTCGGTGTAGCTGGCGTACCGTCATATCCGATGCCTGAATAATTATAGGCCGTAGGAGTGCCCCCCGCGAACAAGATGCGGTTGCCTTCTCTATCACCCTCTCCCGCCATGCGGTAATGCCCTCGGCCTGGAAGTTGCGGTAGGCGTCTATATGTAATTTTTGTTGGATTAGCAGGATCAATGGTTCCCATCCAACCTTCATTCACAGTATCAAATTTGCGGCGACCCTTTTCATCCCTGCCAACAACAGCGACACCGTCCGCAATCACAAACCGGTTTCCAACAATACCGCCCGCATGCCCGAACACTGGCGTACCTGGATAATCTGTCGCTTTGAACCAGCGCTTATCCTTTATGTCATACACTTGCACATCACGAATATTGCCTACGTCGTGCCAACCAGAAACTAAGTATATATAACGGTTCTGATAAACAAAGCTTACCGCATCATCTGTTGGCACCGGCATATCTGGAATGCGGACATATGTACGGTCATAGGGATTATATTCAAAATTCTCAGGCGTGGACTTTTCGCTGCCATCTTCAGCGACCGTATAACCGCCAAAATAGTAGATACGCTCATTCACAAGCTCAGCAGTAGCAGCGAGACGCCCCTCTTCAACAGGTAAATCAGGCAGTCGCTCCCAACCTTCACGGCCTTCTACAAACATATAAGCTTCTTTGGATGTATCCTGCCAAGTTTTACCTGCTTTGAGGCCAGCGAAAGAAAACAGATGCATTTTGTCGTGCATAACGCCGCCTGCAATCGCATTATTCGCATGTGGCACTGGCATCGGCGGTAAACACTTTTGCTCTGCCTGATCTACTTCGGCAACAGTTAACATCGCCATTCCTGTCATCAATGCAAGCATTACTGCTCTCCTATAAATCCATACCAAATACGATCATGTCTCTGCACTCAATCCCGTTTTCGATAATGATGCCTGAGTAATTCAGTGTGAAGAAATTTTTGGCTATGCGCTGCATACGAAAACCAGCTTTCTGATAAAAAGCGATCTGATCAATGCTTGAGTTCCCTGTTCCCACCTCAAGATATGTACCGCCTTCTGATTGCACAGCATCAATTGCACCTTCAACCAATGCTTTCCCTACACCTTTACCCTGCCATTCTTCCGAAACAGCAATGTTTTTAAGTTCCCAGTCATTCTCACCGAGCGGTACAATAACAAAGACACCTACAACGGTTTCTTCCCAAGCAGCAGCGAAGAGTTTCCCGTCTGCTAAATACTCTTCAATCATAGAACGTGATGGATCGGCGAGCAGAAGCAAATCCCAGTATGGCTCAGGGCTATTTACTGCACGGATATCTAGATCAATAATGGGAACTATCCTTCCAAAAATTAAGGTCACCTTTTGGAAAGTAACCTTAATTTCAAAGTTTTGATCTTTCCAGAAAAGAATAACTAAGCGAGCTGTTCTGATGGCTGATGCCGGTCAAGGGCTTCTATAAAATTCGTCCAGAACTCTTTATCTCGCTGATATTGGCCCTCTGGTAACTGCCCCTTAATATGCTCGTTCCATTCAAGCCGACCAAGCGCATGCTCTCGGTAATCGTAAGCTGGGTTACTATACGGATTACTCCACCCTTCATCACCTGGCCAATTAACCTGAGTTTTCCCGCTATCAATATTCACAGAAAGAACACTGATGAGAAAACGCCCTTCAGCGAGCATCTTTTCGCCATTTGACATATCTTTTGTCAAATCTTCCCAAGCATCCTTTACATGCTGAGGCGTGTGGTTACTGGGAAACCTAAAAGTATCAGCCCGACCAATTTGATATAGACCATCACCATCCCAATCTCCTTGAGCTCCTGGAGGAAGTATGAAATTTAAGGCAGCTTCTTCTGTAAACGCCTCAAGGGCTTTATCACTTACAGGATCAGCGTGCCCTTGAACGATACGCAGGAAATCTCTGTCTTCAGATGAGAGTGACTTCAGGAATGTTTTAGGGTCAGAGAACCCTCCTTCTGCTTCCGCACGTTCAATGATATTGGCGAATTTCGCCTTCATATCGTCCACACTTAATCCAAGTTTTTTTGCTGAATACTCAGTTCCCGTTTCAAATCTTTCTGGCCACCAATTAACCGAGAGATTTGGCGAACCTGAGGTTCTACCTTTTCCTTCCGCATAGCCTTGGGCATTTTCGGCATTAAACTGGCGTAACATGGAAAGAAACCCTTCTTTACCTGAAGTTTCCTTCCTCTCGCCATTTGCCAACAAATAGGATGAAGTAGATGATATCTGTTCAATAGGCATATTCGTCCCCAATCAATTGCCCGGCATCAAACATCAAGCAACAGAGAGGCCAAAAACAAATAAGCACGTCTAAAAACAATATTTTAGGTTAAACTTGCGATAGGGTGTTATGGTTTCACTTCAGCAAGTAAATTATTCGAGCGGAACACTGTTATGAGAAAAATTTTACTCTCCTCACTCGCGCTCTGCGCAAGTATTCACTCTTTCGCAGAGGAAAAAAAGCCAGCAATTTCTGCCGAACCTCTCTTAAAGTCAGCGATTACAGGTATTGACAGCCATGAAGTTTTAATGGCGAGAGTAACAGTTGCTGCAAACTCAGAAGCGGCACGTCATTATCATCCTACAGAAGAATATCTATACGTACTTTCCGGCAGCACCATTCTTAGAATTGATGGTGAAGAAGATGTATTACTGAAAGCTGGCATGCATGCCCGCATACCTGCCAAATCGGTTCACACGGCGGTAACTAAACAAGAGGCCGCTGAACTTATTGTTTTTCGAGTGCATCCAAAAGGCCAGCCAGTCAGAAAGCTGGCACCAAATTAATCGCCAGCAGCTTCCGCTTTTTGAATAATTTCTATCAGTTCATGAGGCACATCAAGCGCTACCGTACTGTTAGCCAACCAGTAAGCTGCAACTAGAGGCACAAACATGGTTGATACATAATAGATGGAATACCCCTGAACGAGAAAATATCCACCAACTGCAAGAGCTGCCATATTCGCGAATACAACAAGGTGCAGCTTTGGATGGCGAATTTTATGTCGCTTTATCAGCTCATCTTTTTTGCTGTGTTTATCAACACCGGGAAGGCTGCCCGTAAGATTCACAGCATGATACATTGGAAAAACCAGGCACATCAGAAATGCGATAACACTCACAGGGATTAACACGTATAGCAGAACGCCAAAATCAAGCATGATCGAAGCACCAATCAAGGCTGCCAGCGCGAGAACCATAATTCCAAAACTCGAAAATAATTCGACAATAACATTTTGCTCAAACGTATATTTTTCAGTCATAATTCCCCCTTAAGACCGAATTAAACATACTCAAAACTAACCTTTACAATTTTCTTCCATAGGCTTTTGAATAGTAGTTAGCAAGACGCCACTGATAATCATCAATAAAAACCAGGAACCAAATTTACTAACTGGCACCATTTGCCACCCATCTATCTGGTTTGGGTAAAGCCATATATTGCTATAGGTCGCAATATTTTCAGCAAACCAGATAAAAAATGCCCCAAGGAAAATAGCGAGTAGTACTGGCATCCGATACCGTGTTGCCCGTACAGAAAAATAAATCCACGTACTGCGAAACATCAGCACTACTGACAGCATCAATATATACCTAAAATCCCAGACATAATGATGACTGAAAAAATTGACATATACCCCCATGCCTACCGCCAGCGTCTGCCAGAAAGGAGGGTAATTCTTATAGCGAAAATCAAACTCGCGCCAGACGCGGGCCAAAAAACTTCCTACCGCTGAATACATAAAGCCTGAAAAAAGCGGCACGCCATAGAGCCGGATATAATTTTCTTCCGGATAGCTCCATGAACCAACATGAGTTTTGAACAGTTCCATCACCGTACCAACGATGTGGAAAATAAGGATAACCTTGGCCTCTTCCCATGTTTCCAGCTTCAAGAACAGGAAACTGGCCTGAATAACGACTGCATAAATAAAGAGAAAATCATAGCGTGGAAGCAAAGCATCATCTAGCCAAAAGAAATGACTTAGTAATATACCAAGCAGCAAGAGCCCACCAAACATACATGCCCATGCCTGCTTGAGACCAAACCACCATAAATCAACAAACAGTTTTGCCATATAATCCTGTCTTTAGCTATTCAGGCTATCCTTCAATTCCTCAAGTTCAAGCCAGCGCATTTCTTTTTCATCAAGCAGTTCTCGTTTCGCTTCTAGCTCCTTGCTGATCTGGCTGAATTTAGCTGGGTCTTTCGCATATAAGTTAGGATCTGCGAGCTGTGCTTCCATTTCAGCAATTTGGAAGGACATGCTTTCAACCTCTGCAGGCAGATTATCAAGCTCTCTTTGATCTTTATAAGACAGTTTGGTGGCTTTTTTCTTTGGGGCTGCCTTAATAGAAACCACATTGGACTTCGGTTTTTGAGGTTCTTCCCTTGGCTTTTCATTTAGCGCCTTCTGGGATTTATAGTCTGTATACCCACCCGCATACTCTGTAATACTGCCGTCACCCTCCAGCACAATGGAGCTGGTTACCACACGGTCCAAGAAATCCCGATCGTGAGATACTAAGATGATGGTCCCTTTGTAGTCTGCCAGCACTTCCTGCAGCAGATCAAGCGTATCCATATCCAAGTCATTGGTCGGCTCATCAAGCACCAACAGGTTTGATTGCTTCGCGAAATTAAGCGCAATTAACAGTCGGTTTCGTTCTCCGCCAGAAAGAGCAGATACCGGCATTTTGGCAACACTCGGATCAAACAAAAACTCTTTCAGATAGGTCATCACATGGCGATCTTCCTCGCCAATTTTGATCCACTCACCACGGCCACCTGTGAGCACATCCATAATGGTCATATCTTCTTCAAGATCAGCACGTCTCTGGTCGATAATTCGAGTTTCCAGATTAGTCCCCAGTTTAACCGTTCCCGTATCGGGCGCCACTTCACCCATAAGTATTTTCAGGAGTGTAGATTTACCCGCACCGTTCGGCCCAATAATTCCCACCCGGTCACCACGGTTTATACGCACAGTAAAGTCTTCAAACAGGGAACGGTCACCAAACTTTTTGGAGATGCCTTTGGCTTCGATCACACGCTTGCCAGACTGCTCGCCACCAGCCATGGTGATGGTAACACTGCCTTCGGCCTTAATCATATTCTTGCGCTGATCACGGAGATCATAAAGCCGCCTTAGGCGCCCCTGATTGCGAGTCCGGCGTGCGCTGATGCCTTCTACAGACCAGCGGGTTTCCTCTTTAATAAGCTTGCTCAGTTTTTTAAGGTTCTCTGCCTCTTCCTCGAAAACCTTTTCTTGCCACCCTTCAAACTTTTCAAACTTATCATCCATACGGCGGATTTTACCGCGATCAAGCCATAGAGTTGCGCTCGTCAGGTTATTCAGGAATGCTCGGTCGTGGCTAATAAGCATAATCGCCCCACGCCATGCCTTAAGGTATCCTTCAAGCCACTCAATCGTGCCCACATCCATATGGTTGGTGGGCTCATCAAGCAATAGAAGATCAGGTTCACTTACTAGTGTACGGGCAAGTGCTGCACGGCGCAGTTCACCACCAGAAGCGCTTGATGGGCTTGCATCGGCTTTGATATTCAGATCCTCCACCAAAACATCCACCCGGTATGTTTCGTGATCCTGCTCAGGATCAAGCCCACCAGCGATATAAGCATAAAGGCTATCATAACCACTGGCATCAGGTTCCTGCGGCAGATAAGCGATACGGCTGCCTGGCTGCACCCAACGTTCACCATCGTCCGCCTGAATAATACCTGCGATCAACTTCATCAGCGTTGATTTACCTGCACCATTTCGACCAACAAGGCACAGCCTGTCAGTTTCACCGATATGCATTTCTAGCTTATCCAGCACAGGATCAGCCCCCCAATGGAGATCAATATTACGCAAACTCAAAATCGGTGGTGCCATGAGGCATACTTCCTTCACATACTTGTATAACCCGAGCCTTATACCCATTTAACATTACTTGAGACAAGCGAGGAAAATATGGTTAGAAAATTAACCGCGCAGCCAACAGGCGCCTTCTAGCCAACCATATGTAGGGGGAATACATATGTCAGATACTGTTTTTGAAAATAATGTGGTACTTGAAAACTCCGTACCGCCCGTAGAAGAACTTAATTTTGCACCACTGGCATCAACCTATGCCCGCACGTTAATTATCGAATCTTCTATCTTCTTCACCATTCTGGCGATTATACCAGCAGTGATAAATTGGTTCGTCGCCGATGGCTGGTTGCTAACTCAGTGGTGGTTCTATGTGCTCTGGTTATTGCTGGCACTATCCCCTTTTATTTGGGCACCAATGGTGGCTAAATCTCGGGGCTTCAGCATGCGGGAAAAAGATATCCATTATCGTTCCGGTTTAATCTGGAAAAAAACTGTATCTCTCCCCTATAACCGCATCCAACATGTGGAAATTGAAAGTGGTCCGCTCGAACGTATATTCAAATTAACCACACTGAAGTTTTTCACGGCAGGCGGCGCCATGTCCGACATGAAAATCCCTGCACTTGAATTTGAACGGTCGAGTAAGCTACGTGCCTTTGTAATGGAAAAAGCTGGTGTAAGTGAGGCAGAGGCTAAAGATGCCAACTGATACTGTGGTAACCACAAAACTTGATGCCGGCAAATGGCAGCGTCTGTCGCCTTACGCCGTTATTTATTATATTGTAAAATTCATTTCTGCTTTTGTGAAGCAAGGGGTGCAGAGTTTAGCGCCTTTAGCTGCCGTTATTTTTACCGCTGGTGAAAATCGCTGGCTAATTATTGGTTTTATCGCTGCAGGCGCCGTTGTCTTTCTGTTAGCAGGCGCCGTACTCAGCTATTTGAAGTTCCGTTTTCGTATTGCAAATGACACCTTCCTTATTCAGCGGGGAGTGTTTAAACGTAAACGACTAACCCTCACATTTGATCGTATTCAAAATGTGGCGTTCAAAGAACCCATCTATTTTAGACCTTTTGGTTTAGTGGTGCTTTCCATTGAAAGCGCAGGATCATCTTCCGAAGAGGTAGGATTAGGCGGCATCCCTCGTTCATTGGCCGAGGAAATACGCAAAAACGTTTTAAAGGTAAAAAGCAAAGTTAATTCAGAAACGGGTACCGTAGCTGAAGATACTTTAACCGCGGCACCAGACTCTGATGATGCACAGACCATTATTAAACAACCAGCTTCAGAGCTGGTGCGTTATGGTCTTTCTAACAATAATATTTGGGTATTCGCGGGTATCATTGGTGGTTCATTGGCGCAGGTAGATTGGGACGAATACACTTTCGCACAAGAAACAGAAAATTTAATCGTCTCTCTTATCGGCACGAGCGGCGCTGCTCTCACCGCTTTTTTCATCAGCGTTCTATTTTTCATTGTTTTTATCTTATTGATGCTCTCAGCAATTGGCGCCGTGGTTTCAAACTATAACTATCACCTTACTCGCCATCATGGGCGTTTTCACCGCACGAAAGGTTTATTCGAACGACAAGAGAAAAGCCTGTTGGAGAGCAAAATTCAATGCCTGCAGATTGATCAACCATGGGCAGCTCGGCTTTTATCTCGCTTTCACCTTTACCCTAAACAGGTTGGCTTCGCCAAACTAGGTCAGGAAGGCGGCGAGAATGACATGACGGGAGCCCCGCGTTTTCTGATTCCTAGTGTTACGAATAGCTTTGCGGTAGATTTTTCCAAGCTTCTTTATCCCGACTTCCACTGGGAAAAGGCTACGCTGAAACCGATTGACCGAATGTATACCAGAAAGATGCTGGCGTGGGTTTTTGCTCCTATAGCAATTCTACCTGCTACAAGCCTTTCTATAGTCTTTAGCCCATGGTTTATGCTTATCCTGCTGTTTCCCCTATTGGTGATGCCCCTCGTTATGCTGCGGCGTTCCAAGTTTGGTTACGCCTCGGACGGCACCCATGGCATTATACGCTCCGGCTTCCTTGGTCAAAAACTGACGGTATTCCCTTTCTTCAAGGTACAAACGGTACAGCTTACTCAGTCCCCTGCACAGCGGAAAAAAGGGTTGGCTAATCTGGTCATTAAAATGGCTGGTACATCACTTCAAATACCTTTCATGCCGCTGCTGGATGCCAAGTCATGGCGAGATCGCATTTTGTACGAAGTGGAAAGCAATAACTCCTCTTGGATGTAAGTACATTAAAACAGCATGCTATGCGCTAACTGCAACCCAGCTTAACGCCATCCATTTTTGTTTCATAAAGGTGTGATCATTTCGCAACGATCACACCTTATAAAAGTTTCCAGACAACAACCCCACAGGACAGTCTGGAGCCCACAATGTCTATTATTAAAAACACTGTAATCGCCGCAGTAGTTACAATGTCTGCTGCTCTTCCTGCAATCTCATCTGAAACAACAAAGAATTGGCAAGATGCGTTTCGCAGCAAACTTGCCAATGCCAATCAATATCCAAACAATGCGTTAAACCGCAATATTGAAGGCACTGTTAAAATCCGAGTTAAGTTTGACAAAGATGGTTCAGTAAAAGGAGCCGAAGTTTTTCAATCTTCAGGTCATAAAGTACTTGATAAAGAAGCACTTCAGTCCGTGATTGCAGTAAAATCTCTTCCTTCTCTTCCTGACAATCACAAAGAAATGTCCGTGATCGTACCTGTAGTATTCCAAATTCAGGATCGTGCAATTGCTCGGTCTACATCCAGTGTGCGCGTGTTCGCATCTGCACATCAATAGGTAAAAAGACTGTGCCTGGAACTATAGTTTATTAATAGTTCCAGGCTATCCATATTTCAGAACTTCATGAAATACTTTTCTCTTTACATCGTGTTTCATAAACCAAGTTTTTTACCTTTTCTGAATAGTCACAATTAAGCCACATTCTAAATGTTGCAAATATACAACATTTATATTTTCGTTGCTTCACCACTCTAAAATACGCTCAGCACAGTTCTTGTGATTTACCACGTCAATACATACATACTGGCTCCTATTAAAAACTTTTTGTTGGGAGTTAAATTATGAAAAATACAATTATTGCTATCGCTTCCGCGGCCCTTCTTTCTTCAATAGCTACTGCTGATGATGCCAAGAAGTTTGATGGTGCGTTCGCTGGTGTCGAAGCTGGTTATGCAGATTTTGGTGCTGCAGACGCATTTATCTACGGTGCAGAAGCCGGTTACCGCAAACAGTTCAACAACAACGTTGTAGTTGGTGTTGAAGGTACATTTACTGGTGTTGATTTAAATGGCGTTGACTTCCTTTGGTCAACAACACTGACAGCTGGTCGCACATTTGGCACAAACAATGACCATCTTCTTTTCCTTGGTGCTGGCCTTGCTCAAATCAACACAGATTTTGGTTCAAGCGAAGCATTCAAAACAGATCTCGGTTATGAATACGCGTTAGAAAACGGTTTTAGCGTTCGCGTTAAAGCAACTACATACGATTTCGACGACTTCCAAACGACTGCTGGTATTTCTTACCGTTTCTAATTGGCATATCAAATTACTTACGAAAAGGCGGCTATATAGCCGCCTTTTTTTACGCTCTAACGAGAGCAAATCCACGTGCCTACACCTGAAACAGGCCTGCGAATGCTCACCTTACAAAAACGTTACCTTCAGCCTCTTGCTTATTAAATGAACATTATATAGATGTTATATCATCACATAAATATGGGGTATAAAAGATGAAAAACGTTATTCTAACATTAGCCACTACAGCACTTGTCTCAACAGCCGCTATAGCCGATGACAGTAAAAAATTTGATGGCTTTTTTACGGGGGTTGAAACTGGTTATGTTTTCTCGGGATCATCCGATGTTTTCATCTATGGAGGAAATATAGGTTATAGAAACCAATCTGAAACCGATATTGTTTTCGGTGTAGAAGGCACATTTTCTGGGACAGATGTTAACGGCATAGATTTCTTAGCTTCAACAACTCTTACCATTGGACAGGCCTTCGGTTCTAAGAAGAATCAACTATTTTATCTTGGAGCTGGTTACGCTTTAACAAAAACAGATTTCGGCTACAACGGCGCTTTTAAAAGTGATTTGGGTTATGAATATGCTTTAGACAATGGTTTCAGCATTCGTCTTAAAGCCACAACATATGAATTTGATGAATTCCAAACGACAGCTGGTTTCGCATATCGCTTCTGACGTGCTGGTTAACTATATACAAGAAAAGGCGAGGATAGCCCCCGCCTTCTCTTAAATCTTCTGAAACAATTACCGTTCAAACTTCCGGTATTTAATACGGTGAGGCTGTGTAGCCTCTGCACCCAAGCGGCGCTTCTTATCTTCTTCATACGCTTCGAAGTTACCTTCAAACCATTCAACATGGCTGTTACCTTCAAAAGCAAGAATGTGTGTTGCGATACGGTCAAGGAAGAAACGGTCGTGGCTGATAACCACAGCACAACCAGCGAAGTTTTCAATCGCTTCCTCAAGCGCTGCTAGTGTTTCTGTATCAAGGTCGTTTGTCGGTTCATCGAACAGCAGTACGTTGCCGCCTTCTTTCAGCATTTTTGCCATGTGAACACGGTTACGCTCACCACCAGAAAGCAGACCTAGTTTCTTCTGCTGATCACCACCTTTGAAGTTAAAGGCGCCACAGTAAGCACGTGTGCTGATCTCTGTTTTACCAAAGTAGAAGATGTCATGACCGTCAGAAATTTCTTCCCAAACGTTCTTATTGTCATCTAGCGAATCTCGGCTCTGATCCACATAACCAAGTTCAACAGTATCACCAACCTCAATTGAGCCGGCATCTGGCTGTTCCTGACCAGTGATAAGTTTGAAAAGTGTTGATTTACCAGCACCGTTTGCACCAATTACACCAACGATACCACCCGGTGGCAGGCTGAATGATAGGTTTTCAAACAGAAGCTTATCACCAAATGCCTTTGTAAGACCTTCAGCTTCAATTACCTTGCCACCAAGGCGTGCGGGTGGCTGAATTTTAATCTGAGCAGGGCCCGATACACGCTCTTGCTGCTGCTGGAGCATTTCATCATAAGCTTTAATACGGGCTTTTGATTTCGCCTGACGTGCTTTCGGGCTCTGTCTGATCCACTCAAGCTCAGCATTCATTGCTTTTTCGCGTGATTTGTCTGCACGTTCTTCCTGCGCCATACGCTTGGTCTTCATTTCAAGCCAAGCGCTGTAGTTACCTTCGAACGGGATACCGCGCCCACGGTCAAGCTCAAGAACCCACTCAACAACATTATCAAGGAAGTAACGGTCGTGCGTCACGAGAATTACACAGCCTTTATACTGCTGTAGATACTGCTCAAGCCACGCTACAGATTCAGCGTCAAGGTGGTTTGTCGGCTCATCGAGAAGCAGGATATTTGGCTTTTCAAGAAGCAACTTACAAAGAGCTACACGGCGTTTCTCACCACCAGAAAGTTTATCAACAGACCAATCATTTGGTGGGCAGCAAAGTGCATCCATCGCCACTTCCGCCTGAGACTGTAGGTCCCACGCATCAGCCGCATCAATTTGCTCCTGAAGTTCACCCATACGGTTCAGAAGATCCATATTCTCAGGATCCATACCGTAATCACCAGCCACCTGATTAAACTCATCAACAAGTGCCTGAGTTTCAGCTAGGCCAAGCATCACATTACCAAGAACATCAAGGTTTTCATCAAGCTGTGGTTCCTGCGGAAGGTAACCAACCTTGATACCGTCAGCCGCCCAAGCTTCCCCTTGGAATTCCGTATCCATACCAGCCATGATTTTCATGAGCGTGGATTTACCGGCGCCGTTCTGACCAATGATGGAAATCTTTGCATCAGGCAGGAAGTTAAGAGAGATATTGTTCAGAACCTGCTTACCACCCGGATATGTTTTCGACAGGCGGTGCATCTGATACACATATTGATAAGAAGCCATTCTTTTCTGGTCCTTGATATCTGAAAAATTAAATTAGCTTGCTGTTACCTTAGTTAGCGCCAAAGAACAAGCGCGAACGCACGCTTTAACGTGCATTCCGAGGGAAAGTCTCAAACGTGATCAAGCCATCATCCAGATGCACCCACGGCATACGAGTACGTACATAAGCGTGCCCTTCAGGTTTGAATTCCGAAGCGTTTTCAAAAAGTGCTACATGCAGATGAATTTCATCCGGCCAAGCTTCACCTTCAAAAGCAATACTACTGCCGCAAGTACCACAGAAACTTCGCTTCACACTCGCACTGGATTTAAAGATTTTTGGAGTGTCTCCGCTGAAACGCACATGCTCTGCCGCAAACCCCGCATATGTTGCAAAGCCGGCGCTCGTCGCTTTTTGGCAACTCGGGCAATGGCAATGCCCCACCCAGCGTTCCTTACCGTACACCTCAACATGCACAGCCCCGCAAAGACATTTACCAGTATAGAGTGGTTCACACGTCATAATAATCCCCATATCTTGATAGAAAATATGGGGAAAAGGCAAAACTATTTCAACAGCATAATAAAACGATCAGGAAAGCTGATGCTGAATAAGGGTAGCGCACACTGCCAACATGATAATGGCAATAAGGGAATCTAGAATACGCCACGTTATTTTCTTTCGGAACAAAGGGGCAGCCTTCTTTGCACCGTATGCCAAACCATAAAACCAGATGGCCGACGCCGTCCAGGCACCAATCATAAAGGCATTCCGAAGCGCATCAGTTTCATATTTAATGCTTACGCCACCAATCAACACCATTGTATCCACGTAAACCCATGGATTCAAAAATGTGAAAGCAAGTGTGTGCAGGATAGCGATTTTCACACCCTGTCCGGCCGCATCACCAGCAGATGCATCAATATCATCCTGAGTAATAGCTTCTGGCTTTAAGGCAGACTTAGCGCTTTTTAAAGCAAACCAAAGCAGGAAAACAGCTCCTCCCCACCCTATCCAAGTGGAAAGTGTTTCATTTTCTGCGATGATTTTTCCCGTCCCGAAAACACCCAGACCAATTAATAAGATATCAGACAAAAAGCATACGGTTGCCACTGGTAGTACATGGCGCTGCCTCAAACCTTGCCTAAGCAAATAGGCATTCTGCGGGCCGATAGCGACAATCAACCCAAATGAAATCATAAAGCCTTCTATAAATATCGGCATTGTCATCACCGCAGTATCCTTATTTCAGAACTTTCTTCTGCATTATCACACTGTGTTCACATTCAATAGATCAAGCTCCTGATGCAAAGATGAAAAGAACTTAAGTACCTTACTGAAAAACTTAATCGCATATTTTCTGCTATAGTCGGGTTCGTACTCAAGTGATTGGAGGTCTATAGCCCTTAGGAACGTTAATAGGAAAAATAGCCAACAGGAGAGAGAATATGAAAGATACTTTTGAGAAATTTAGTAGCATAACCGTGGTGCTACACTGGCTTGTCGGTTTATCTATTATTGGGCTAATTGCTGTTGGTATCTATATGGAAGAAAATGAAGTTTATGCACTTTATGATATCCACAAAGCATTTGGGGTATCGATCTTTGCCTTCATTCTCTACAGGGTTTTCTGGCGTATTAAAAACGGTTGGCCAACACCAACTGGTGACTACAGTAAAATCGAACATCTATCAGCAAAAGTGATCCATTATGTGCTCATAATTGGCACCCTGCTTTTCCCTATTTCCGGGATGATCTATTCCGGTTTCGGTGGTTACGGCATTGATGTATTTGGCCTTCAGCTTGTAGCAGAAAATCTAGACCCAAATAATGCTGAGGAATTCCTTGCTCACAACAAAACCATAGCAAGCCTTGGCAAAGAGGTTCACGGCATACTTGGTGATGTCATGATCATTGCGATCCTGCTTCATGTTGCAGGGGCCCTTAAACACCACGTGATGGATAAAGACGGCACTTTGAAACGGATGCTGGGCAAAAGTATTTAACGAACCTGCAAGCAACAAACACAGCAAAGCCTCATTCATTTGATGAGGCTTTTGTATATTCAAAACATAACGCTGTAGCTTGGCTTAGAAATATTCACGTATCCAGCTATGAATAGCTTCATTTACCTCTTCTGAACGTTCCTGTTGGCTCCAGTGCCCACATCCCTTCAGATCATGTCTGGTATAGGGCTCACAGAGGTCTTCCATACCATCCGCCAAATTAGGCGGGCACGCGCGGTCCATCTCTGCCGTGATCATCAGGCATGGCTTTTCCACCTTTGGAAGCTGTCTGCCCACAAGGAACTGTTTCTGCGCTTCCCAATTCTCAGCCATATTACGGTACCAATGGAGAGGCCCAGTGAAGCCACTTTCTGTGTATGCCTCTATATAATACTCAAGCTCTTTCTCAGGCATCAAAAGCTCACCGCCCCAAGCATCTTCACCCGCTTGTAGGAGACTAATGAGATCAAGACTTTCCACCTCAAAAGCAAAACTTGTTTTGCCGCCGCCATTGCCGCCCCCTGGCTTACGAAGGAAAAACTTGAACGTTTCACGAAGGTCTTTTTCGAGGATCGGCTCACAAGCCCCCTCTTCCTGGAACCGAACAATATACATTTGCTCGCCAAGACGTTCTCTGAAAATAGTGATCGGATCGATAGGGAAATGGCGCATAAGAGGCACATTTAACCCTGCACACCCCATAACACGCTCGCCGATATAAAACGGCAATTGCCATAAAACTATGGCACCCCAGTCGTGGCCAACAAAGATAGCTTTTTCAATACCATAGTGATCCAGTAAACCAGCCAGATCACCACTCAAGTGTTTCATGGTGTAGTTTTCTTTGCCCTGCGGCTTTGATGACCTTCCGTAACCACGCTGATCAGGCGCGATAACAGGATATCCAACTTCAGAAAAATACTCTAACTGTGCTCGCCAACTATATGCGATTTCTGGAAAACCGTGGAGAAACACGATAGCTGGTTTATCAGTTTCACTAAAATCAGGGCCAGCGCGGTACACTGGCAGTGTTACACCATTTGTTTCCACAAACTCCGGATTAGTGAAATCAACCACGTTAGCTTCCTTTTCTTAGTGCCCGCCTCCAAAGATCGCTGTCAGGAACAAGGCAATGATCGCAATCGGCACCAGATATTTGAGCGCCCCATACCAAATGCTAAATAGCGCGCCATTTTCCATGGGCAAGGCAACACGCACATCTTCGCGCTTCAAGCCCCATCCCACCATAAGAGCAAATGCGAGGCCGCCCAGCGGCAACACTACATTGTTTACACCTTCACGGATCAGGTCAAACGGTGTCATACCCTCAAACCCCAGGAATGCGAGGGGATGAAATTCTGCCCACGAACTAAAGGATAGTGTTGTTGCAAGGCTCAGAACAAAAGCGCATGCCCCCATCACCCAGGCCGATTTAGCTCTACTCCAACCAGCTTCTTCTAGGCGCGCAGTAGGTGGCGATAATAGGCTAATTGCGGATGTAATAGCTGCAAATGTCAGCAACAGAAAAAACACAAATGCTAGTATCGCACCGCCCGGGATACCGGAGAAAGCAAGTGGCAGCGTGATAAACACAAGCCCCGGCCCCGCCGCAGGGTCAATATTCGCAGAGAAAAGAATTGGAAAAATTGCCAGACCCGCCAGCAGCGCAACCGAGAGGTCCATCAACACAATCCAGAGCGATGCTTTCGGTAGGTTTACATCATCTCCCATATATGAACCGTACAGCATAATACCGCCTACTCCGACGGAGAGGGTGAAGAACGCTTGTCCAACTGCTTCCATCAGGATTTTCGGTGATAGCTGCATCTCGTTAAAGCCAAACAGGAAATTAAATGCCGCGCCAAAACCAGCCCGCAATACAGCGAAGATCACCAAACCGATAAGCATTACAAACAAAACTGGCATCATCAGCCTGCTGGCACGTTCAAGGCCTTTACGGATATCAAGAGATACAATAGCCGCCGTTGCTACCAGAAACAGGATGGACCAGAAAATCGGTACACTTGGGTCCGCCTTGAAAGCTTTATCAAGCGCGATGATTTGGTCTTTTTCCCAGCCTGCAAAGCCACCCTGCAGTGCTTCCCAGCCATAAGCCATCACCTGCCCTGATATCACCGCATAGAAACTAAGCACCAATATAGTTGCTACAAGCCCTATCCACGCGGGCAGCGCCCAAGGCAGTTTTGAGCCTGCACTAGTTTGAAGTTTTTTTAGAGATGTTGGGGTACTTGCTTTACCTAGTCGCCCAAGAAGCATTTCCGCCATGAAAACCGGGGTAGCAATAAAAGCAAGAGTAAGCAGGTAGATAAGAACAAATCCGCCGCCGCCATTTTTTCCGGCAACATAGGTAAAACTCCAAACGTTCCCAAGCCCAACAGCCGCACCAGCTGTAACCAGAATAAAACCAATTCTGCTTGAGAAAGACGGATGCTCCCGCTTGCTCATACATGCCTCCCCTTAATCCCACACAATGCTTTTACTTGCGCCCAATACTTTATTTTTTCATGCTGTGTAAAAGCTTTGGAAGAAACCATAGTTGGGGAAAATAGGGAGCACAACCACCTTGTGTTCACGATGCCTAGGGGAGGCCCGTCATGAAACTTAACAAACTCAAATTGTTAGCAACTATCAGTGCATTTGCATTTGGTGCCATAACGCTTCAGGCACAAGATAAAACATTACCAGGTGATGAGAACGAGCTACGTGTTAAAAAAGCGGGGCTTGAGTTTCCACTTGAAGCTACCGCCCGCACAAAAGAAAACAGCCACGGCCCCTACAAACGATTAGTTATTCGGGGGGCAACCATGGTGGACGGCACTGGCGCACCACCGATTGGTCCTGTGGATATTGTAATCGAAGACAACCGCATCACTGGTGTACACACTGTCGGCAACCCCGGCGTTCCTATCAATGAAGCATACCGCCCGGAAAAAGGGGATTACGAAATTGATGCCCACGGTGCTTATGTGTTGCCCGGTTTTGTAGATAGCCACAGCCATGTGGGGAATGCACTTTGGGGGCTAACCGGCCCCATGCCTTCAATGGATTATGTATTCAAACTATGGATGGCCCACGGTATTACAACAAGCCGAACAGTCGCCTGTGGCCTAGGTGCTGATTATACACTTCGTCATAAAAAATGGTCAGATGCGAATGAAATTGTTGCACCGCGTTTGCTTGCATACTGTTCATTCCCAACCCAGTTCTCACAGCCGAAGCAGGCGATTGACTGGGTGAAAGGTTTTAAAAAGCGCGGCGGTGACGGCATTAAATTCTTTGGTGGTAACCCTGCTGTTCTTGAAACAGCGATCAAAGAAGCGAAGAAACAAAACCTTGGCACAGCTTTCCACCACGCACAGGTTTCTGTAACACGCGTGAATGTACTTGATAGCGCCCGTTGGGGTCTTGATAGCATGGAACACTGGTATGGCCTTCCAGAGGCCTTGTTTACTGACCGTGTGGTGCAGGATTACCCGCTTGATTATAACTACCAGAACGAACAACACCGTTTTGGAGAAGCCGGAAAGTTATGGCAGCAAGCGGCAAAACCGGGTAGCAAGAAATGGAATGAAGTGATGGAAGAGCTTTTAGAGCTCGATTTTACTCTCAGCCCTACCTTCACTATCTATGAAGCCAACAGGGATGTGATGCGTGCCAAAAATGCTGATTGGCACCCTGATTATACCCTTCCCTCAGTCACGCGCTTTTTCACACCAAACCGTATACTGCACGGCAGCTATCATTTTGACTGGACCACACAAGATGAGATTAACTGGAAAGAAAATTTCCGCCTGTGGATGCAGTTTGTGAACGACTATAAAAATCGTGGGGGCCGCGTAACCACGGGCTCAGATAGCGGTTTTATATATAAGCTTTTTGGCTTTGATTATATCCGTGAATTTGAACTACTGCAGGAAGCGGGTTTTCATCCACTGGAAGTTATTAAGTCTGCGACCCTAAACGGTGCTGAACTTATTGGACGCGAGAAGGACATCGGCAGTATCGAAGTGAGCAAACTGGCAGACCTTGTGATTGTCGAGGAAAACCCTATCCAAAACTTTAAGGTGCTATACGGCACGGGCCATATGCGCCTGAATGATAATACTGGCAAAGTGGAACAAGTAGGCGGTGTTCGCTGGACCATTAAAGACGGCATTATCTATGACTCCAAGCAGCTTCGGAAAGAAGTACGAGATATGGTAAAAGCCGCAAAAGAAAACGAAGAAAATCAGGCTCTCCAATAACCTGTCACAAAGAAGTTAGTGAATGTCATGACAAGAATTTTAATACTCACTCTATCTATCTGTGTAGGAATGTTTTTTGGAAGCGCACTAAACGCTTCTTCTGCACAGGATAATATTATGGATATCAAAAGCTCACACTCCTTCAGCGATACTGTTGAAAGGCTGGAGAATGCAATTACCTCTCGCGATCTGAAGATCATAGCTAAGGTTGAACACAGCAAAGGTGCCGCAGCTGCAGGCCTTGAACTTCGTCCTACTGTGCTTGTTCTATTTGGTCATCCCAAAGCTGGTACCCCACTTATGCAGCAGGACCAACGTGTTGGGCTGGATCTACCGCTCCGTGTTGTTGTGTGGGAAAACGCTGATGGCGAAACCGTGCTTACATACCGAGAGCCGTCATTTGTCAGCGAAGCATGGGAACTTGATCCCACACCACCACAAATTGGTGGCATGACAAAGGCCATTGAAGCCATCACAGCAGAAGCGGCTAACAATTAAGCATAAAAAAAAGAGGCTAGTTTCAGCCTCTTTTTTTAGGGTCGAGCTTTAAGTTAAAGCAGTGCTTCAATAGCTCCGCGAATGGCTTCTGGTTTTGCGGTTGGCGCAAAACGCTTCACCACTTCGCCATCCTTGTTCACAAGAAACTTCGTGAAATTCCATTTGATTTTCTGCGTACCTAGGAAGCCTTTTTTCTCAGCCTTCAAGTGCTCATAAAGCGGCGCAGCATCAGGGCCATTCACATCAATTTTAGCAAACATCGGGAAACTTACACCATAATTGATCTGGCAAAACTCACCAATTTCATCAGCGGAACCTGGGTCCTGATTAGCGAACTGGTTACACGGGAACCCCAGTATAACCAGCCCTTTGTCTTTCAGGTCTTTGTACAGTTTCTCAAGACCTTCAAACTGCGGTGTAAGGCCACATTTTGAAGCTGTGTTCACAATCAACATTACTTTGCCTTTAAATTCAGACAGGTCTTGTTCCTTGCCTGTAAGGCGATCCATTTTAAAATCATGAACACTTGTCATGGTCTCTGCTCCCAAAGCGGTTTAGCTGTTTTTATCCAACTTAGCGCTTAAACCGGCAATGACAAGCTCCAGACGCTTAATTTCCCGCGCGGTAAAAGCCCGGTTCATTTCCATCCAAGACCACTGCTTGAGGGCGATTTGCATCATCATCAGCCCCACTGAACAGAAACCCCAATAAATATAAGATTCTCCAGCCGTAAAAAAATTATAGATACTCCAGACCATAAAACCGGTAACGATAAGTGTAAGCGGCCACACAAGGAACATCCAGCGACGCAAGCCCCCTTTAAAAGAGGCTGAGATCATATCAGGCAACCCGCCTTCACTGGCAAGCAAGGCATCTATTTCCTTTGTATCCTGTTCAAGTGCCGTTTTAATACGGTCATCAATACTGGTCATTATTCTTCTCCTTCTGTTTGCTGTCGTAATCGGGCGCGAGCCGCGTGCAAGCGGGATTTTACAGTTCCCGGTTTTGTTTCCATCACTACCGCAATTTCAGCGATACTGAGTTCTTCAAGATAGAAGAGATACACGGTGTGCTTTTCCACGGGTGGTAATCCACTGATCAGTGCATTAATCTGCCCAGATGTGGCAGCTTTGCTTTCATTTTCATTATCAACTGCTGCTTCATCAGAAAGCTCCTCATGAGAATTATCTCGCTTCCTGAGCAAATCAAAAGCCCGCCAGCGAACTGCACGAAAAGCGCGGGCACGAAACATGGAAGTATGCTTTAGTTCAGACAAAGTCCTTGCCAACATTATCCATGCATCCTGCATAGCATCCTGTGCAAGATCAGCATCACCGAGTATCTTAAAAGCAAATCTGAGGAGAGAAGGTTGGTATAATTTATAAAGAAGCTCGAATGCTTCCTTTGATCCGGCTTGCGCCTTCAATACCAATAATTCTTCTTTTGTGCGTGTACCTGTCACAGGTAAGCTCCTCTTGCTTTACCTTAAAGACGCACGCACAAAAGAAAAGGTTCGAAAATATCTTCGATTTTTTTTAAGCCTTAGCCCAGGCCTTGATCATATCTTGATCTTTCGGAGCGAAGCCAAGCTGATATTCACCAGCTTTTTCCCATACTGGGCGTTTGATAATAGCATCATGGGCAACCATGAGCGCTTTTGCTGTATCGGCATCCACATCAGCTTTATCTGCGTCATTCAGTTTCCGCCATGTCGTGCCACGGGTGTTAAGGAGCGCTTCCCAACCAAGGCTAGCCTCAAAGTTCTCTACCATATCCGCAGTTAAACCATCTTTGCGGAAATCGTGAAACGTATGTTCCACACCTTCTTCTTTAAGCCACTTAAGTGCTTTCTTAACTGTGTCGCAGTTTTTAATGCCATAAATAGTAAGCATAAATACCCCTTAATTTTCCGCGCTTGAAGGCGGGTCAATATGAATAAGAATTTCAGCCTGAGGATATTGAGAACTTAATGCGAGTTCAACCTGCTCAGCTATAGAGTGCCCTTCCCTCACCGTAATATTACCATCAACCTCTATATGCATTTGAATAAATAGATCTCGGCCAGATGCACGCGTTTTAAGATGATGCATACCTAAGACATTCGGCACCGCTGCAACAATAGCAATGATACGTTCTTCATCCGCCATTCCCATCTCTTTATCCATCAACATATCGATGGCTGGAATTGCTACATCCCATGCACCATGAAGAATATAAAAAGTAATCAAAGCGGCAAAGATGGCATCCGCATATATATAACCGTATCCAGCCGCGATAGCAGAAGCGATAACACCAATATTGAGTAGAAGATCACCCGTATAATGAAGTTGGTCACCAGCAATAGCGATGGAACCCGATTTCTTCACTACATAGGATTGAAATATTACCAAGCCAAATGATAGCACTACCGCCAATAACGAAACGCCAATAACATAATCAGGTGCTTGATATGCTTTGGGATTCAGGAAATGCTCGACTGCCTCTACCGCCAATAAAACTGATAGAACCACCATCACCGCCGCCTGAAATAGCCCCGCTAGAGCCTCTGCTTTGCCGTGGCCAAAACGGTGATCATCGTCGGCGGGGATAAGAGCTGCTTTCACAGCAAAGAGCGTAACAACTGAAGATGCCATATCTAGAAAAGAGTCAGACAATGACCCAAGCATTGCGACAGAGCCTGACATCCACCATGCGATTGCTTTGGTAATTACCAGCACCAAAGCAACTGATACAGCGGCCCATGTGGCATAGCGCATTAGCTGGCCTGTATTCTCTCTGTCCATATACTGCATCCTTTTCTACATAATAAAAAACGCCCTACCATTTTGGTAGAGCGTTTTTAAATCATTACACGATGCCTATAGAAGTTTAGTGGAGTTTTGTTTCCACATCTTCGATTGCAGCGTTAGCAAGCTCTTTGCCAGCTTTGCCTTTAAGCGTATCAGCAAGAACAGCTGTTGCAGCATTTACCGCTACATCTACAGCTGTAGCCTGTACTTCCTTAACAGCAGAAGCTTCAGCCTGCGCGATCTTCTCTTCAGCAGCTTTAGTGCGGCGCTCAACCATGTTAGCGATATCGCCTTTAGCAGCTTCAGTCATGATCTTCGCATCTTCTTCAGCGCGGGCCAGGATTTCAGCAGCTTCTTTTTCTGCATCACGCTGTTTGCGCTGATAGTCATGAAGCATTTGCTCTGCTTCATCACGAAGGTTCTTTGCTTCTTCGATTTGCGAACGGATTTCCTCTGCACGCGCATCCAGCATTTCGCCAAGGAGTTTAGGAACACCTTTCCAAAGCAAAATGCCAACGAATACGAGGAAGGAGCCTGCTACCCAGAAGGTTGGATCTGAAAAGTCCATGTTACGCCCCCTTCGCTGTATCGAGTGCAGCTTTCACCGCATCAGCAACAGTTTTCTCTTTTGCTTCAACACCAGCAAGCTTAGCAACCATTTCAGAAGCTACTTCAGCGGCAACAGTATCGATGCCTGCAAGTGCTTCATCACGTGCTTTCATAATGCGTGCTTCAGCTTCTTCTGCTTTAGCGCCAAGAGTTGCATCCAACTCTGACTGTGCTTTCGCAATATCAGCTTGAATTGTGTCTTTTGCACCCAGAACAATTTCCTGAGCTTTTTTACGGGCATCAGCAACAGCTGCTTCATAAGCTGCTTTTACTTCTTCCGCTTCATTTTTAAGACGCTCAGCAGTATCAAGATTGTTTGCTACGTTTTCTTCACGCTCTCCGAGAACTTTGGTTACACGCGGAAGAACGATGCGTGAAACAACAAAGAACAAGAAGAGGAAAGTAAGAAGCAACCAAGCGATCTGGTTGGTATAAGTACCATCCGCAATCACGTTAAGCTGCGGCAAACCACCTTGGTCCTGAGCTACTTCTGTATTGGCGTTGGCCATCACATGCCTCTATGGCTGAATGTTCGAACTTTGGAGCATGGCTCCACTGCTAGTCATATAGCAGTTAAACAGCATAGAACGCGACCAATAAGAACGGCCGCGCTATGCTTTAGCAGTCAAGATCTTCTTAAGTGAAGAGGATCAGGAATGCGATCACAAGTGCGAACAGACCAGTCGCCTCTGTAAGAGCGAAGCCGATAAGTAGGTTTGTGAACTGCTTAGGAGCAGCAGATGGGTTGCGAAGAGCACCTGAAAGGTAGCTACCGAAGATGTTACCCAGACCAATACCGATACCAGCAAGAGCAAGAGTAGCGATACCAGCGCCAATCATTTTTGCAGCTTCGAGTTCCATGTTAATTTCCTTTTCTCATGTATAAGGTAAATAAGTTTTAATTCAGGGCTGACTTGTTCTTAGTGTGAAGGATGCATCGCATCATTCAGGTAGATGCAAGTCAAAATAGTGAATACGTATGCCTGCAAGCAAGCTACGAGAATTTCGAGGCCTGTCAGCAACACATTAATCGCGAAAGGAGCAATCGCACCCAGCATGCCCGCAGCACCCGCTGCAGCCATTGATACGATGAAGCCCGCGAATACTTTCATCATGATGTGACCTGCCAGCATGTTTGCGAACAAACGTACTGAAAGACTGATTGGGCGTGTGCAGTATGAGATTACCTCAATCGCAACGATAAGCGGCAACAGCCAGCCTGGAACACCAGATGGTGCAAAAAGCTTAAGGTAACCAGCGCCGTTTTTAATGAAACCAATCAGGGTTACACCAAGGAAAATGAAGATAGCCATCGCGAAGTTTACTGCGATGTGGCTTGTAACTGTGAAGCTGTATGGCAACATACCAGCAAGGTTCAGACCAAGGATGAATACGAATAGTGTAAAGATGAATGGGAAATACTGTTTCCCTTCTTTACCAACGTTATCCTTAATCATGCCTGCGATGAAGCTGTACATTAGTTCTACCATCACCTGCATGCGGCCAGGTACGGTAGCGTTTTTGCGTGTGCCCCAGATCAGGAAGAAGCTCATGAAAGCTACTACCAGCACCATCCACAAAGAACTGTTTGTAAAGGAAACATCGATTCCTGCGATCTCGAAATGAGCGATGGGTTTAACGTCAAATTGCTCAATAGGACTATGGGCCACGTCAATAATCTCTTTTTTATGCCGCGTAATCAAACGCAGCGATCAAATTCCATATCGCTTTTTAGCGGCCTTGGCCTTCCTCTTCTTCAGCTTCCTGCTGCATCTGCATCGCGGTACGGATCACATTCCGAATACCGGTTACAAAGCCCAAGATTAGCAACCCAATAAAAAACAGCGGTGCAGTACCAAACCATTTATCGAACCAGTATCCCATAAAGCCACCAACAGCGACCGCAACAACCAGTTCTGTACCCATCTGAAAGGCTTTTCCTAGAGGAGAAACTTCGGGGCGATCAGGCCCTTCATCTTCCTTCACCTTCATTTGGGCTTGGTTCAAACGCTCTTCAAAGGATTTTTGCTTTGGGTTTTTTTGGTCACTACCCACCACAAATCACCTCTTTTTGTGCGTCTACACCAGGGTTGCTCTAAACTGAATCAGAGCTATGCCAAAGGCGGTTGCAACATAGGGATTAGCCCCACCTATGTCAAGGTCCAATAAATACCAGATAAGTCATTGAAAAATAACGATTTTCAAAAATACTTTAAACTAAACAGCTTCCTTAAGCTGTTCTGCATCTTCAAGGTCTACGGAAACGAGAGTAGAGATTCCTCTTTCCGCCATCGTTACACCAAAGAGCCTGTTCATACGTGACATAGACACTGCGTTGTGAGTTACGATCAAGAAGCGAGTATCCGTACGTTTGATCATGCTATCCAGAAGATTACAGAAGCGCTCGACATTCGCATCATCAAGAGGCGCATCCACCTCATCAAGCACACAAATAGGCGCTGGGTTGGTAATGAATACGGCAAAGATTAGCGAGAGGGCTGTAAGAGCCTGTTCACCACCTGACAGTAAAGAAAGTGCCTGTAGCTTCTTACCCGGTGGGCTGGCGTAAATCTCAAGCCCGGCATTAAGCGGATCATCGGATTCAGTAAGTTCCAAATGCGCTTCACCACCACCGAATAGTGTTTTAAACAATTCACCAAAATGGTTATTCACAACATCAAAAGCAGCCAGTAGGCGCTCGCGTCCCTCCCGGTTCAGATTGGCGATTGCATGCCTTAATCTTGAGATAGCTTCTTCAAGGTCACTACGCTCTTTTACCAGATGGTCCATCTGTTCGACTATATCGTTGAGTTCTTCATCCGCCCGTAGATTGACTGCCCCTAGACGGTCTCGTTCACGTTTTAACTGCTCTAGCTTGCTCTCCAGAACCATTGCTTCTGGTAGGTTTTCACTAGATTCGACTTCTACTTTTTCAAGAAGATGTGTAGGAGCACATTCGAAACGTTCACCAATTTGAGTAGCAATTGCCTTCCGGCGGTCAGCAGCGTTTTCAACGGCGGCCTCCGCTCGAATAAGCTTTTCTCTACGCTGGTTCAGATCACCTTCAACCTCTTTAAGAGCCTTTACTTTCTCAGCAAGCTTGGCTTCAGCAACAGCCAATGTGTCGCTTGTTTTCTTTCGCTCTTCTCCAGCCTCTTCAAGCTTAGCCAGAAGTGCCAACTTCCTATTTTCCAAATCTTCAGGGCTCGCTTCTGCAGCTTCCAACTGAGCTTTAGCGGATGTTTCTCTTTCATTCAGAGATTGAACCTGTTTATCAGCACTAGATACACGCAGTTGCCATGCGCTCGATTCGGTTTCAATAGCATTCAGTCGGTCCTGACGTGTCTGAGCTTCACGGCGCAAACTGTCGTGCGTTGCTCTGGCAGCGCTTAGTGCTGTACGCACCTGCTCTACCTGAACCCGCTTTTCCGAGAGCTCGGCTTCTAGTTTCTGATTTTCTGGAAGTTCTCTGATACGCGCTTCAATATCTTTGATGCGCTCTACTACTTCACCAAATTCACGCTTCACACGTTCAAGAGTATCTTCAAGAACACGAACTCGGCTTGCACGCTTATTAGCTTCCTGTTCTGCGGCCATATGTACACGGCGAGCATCGGCAACAGCTCGTTCCGCTTGCTGACGTTCATTACGTTTGGCCTGCTCGGTCTCTCTAGCTTTTTGGTGACTTTCAAACGCAGCAGTAGCTGCTGCTTCAGCTTTTTCAGCGTTTACAGAAACTTCCAATAGCCTACTTCCCAAATCAGCCAGTCTGTTCTTTTGTTCGAGCCTAATAGCAGCCCGTGTTGGGGCTCCTGCTTTTTGGACAAAACCATCCCATCTCCAGAAGTTACCAGTTTGGTCCACAACAATTTGCCCGGGCTTTAGATCAGCAATAACCGTATTGATATCAACTCCGCTAGATACAAGCCCTGTATAAGCAAGTCGCTTTTGAAGTACTTTCGGCACCGTAACGTAATTGTTCAGTCCTTCAACACCTTTAGGCCACCCCGGGGCCTCACTTGCAGGAAGTTCTTGCCAATATCGGCTGGCATCCTCACTAACTCCAGCTTCAACAGCGTCACCGAGAGCTGCCCCCACCGCAACTTCATATCCTTTTTGAGCACTAAGTTGATCTGCAACAGGATTATTCTGATTATCGTCAGCATTCAACAAACGCTCAAGGCTGGAAATTTCACCAGATAAAGCTTTTGCCTGCCCTTGCCATTCAGATTTAGCAGTGTCAGCCTCATTGCGTACAGTTCGTGCAGCAACCGTTGCCGCTTCTGCTTCTTGCAGAGCCTTTGTTGAGCCTGATAGGCTTTCTTCAGCTTCCTTGATTGCTCGCTCAGCTTCTTTCAGTGCCTTCGCAATCTCATCTTTCGCAGTTACTGATGTAATTTCCTGAGAAATTCTGTTTTCCTCAATCCCAAGCTGATCTTTCCTGCGATTGATAGCAAGCTTATCGCTCTCTAAACTCGAACGCTGAGCACGAGCCTGTGCCGCTGTCTCACTTAGTTTATCAAACTCCGTTTCCGCAACCGTTGCAGCTTTTGCTGCGGCATCCAGCGTTTCACGAGCTTCCACTTCAGCAGACTTTTCTTTTTGCTGAGCCGTCACAAGACGTTCTTTTTCAGTAAGCAATCGATCCAGAGCAGACTTGGCATCTTTAGCAATTTCTGCTTCACGCTCTCTATCAGACGCTATCTGCTCTAGCTGAGCACGTAGCGAAAGTGCAGTCTGCTTACGGCGCTCTGTTTCCGCTTCCAGATTTTCTTTTTCAATGGTTAGACGCTGTAATTTCGCTGCGGCCTCGGCATCCCTTTCTCGAAGTGGTGGTAATAACTCTTCTGTCTCGGTTTGCTCTCCAGCGAACTTGGTTGCTTTTGCCGTTATTTCGGTAACCTCGCGCTCGATCTCCCGCTGCTTCCGCTCGAGTTCAATCACTTCCTCGGCTGCCGTCTTCCACTTTATGAACAGAAGACTTGCTTCCGCTTGCCGAATTTCACCAGAAACAGAGCGATATCTAACAGCCTGTTTTGCCTGCCGTTTTAAGCTACCGATCTGGCCTTCCATCGCCTGCACTACGTCTTGCACACGAACGAGGTTACTTTCCGCACTACGAAGACGGCTTTCAGCTTCTTTCCTACGAGTATGAAGGCCAGAGATACCAGCAGCTTCTTCAAGTATCTGTCTGCGGTCCTGCGGTTTAGCGTTAATCATTGCGCCGATACGGCCCTGACTTACAAGTGCCGGAGAGTGCGCACCGGTTGCTGCATCAGCAAAAAGAAGCTGTACGTCCTTTTGCCGAACGTCCTTGCCGTTAATACGGTAGGCAGAACCACTGTCACGCTCAATACGCCGTGTTACCTCAATGGTATCTTCATCGTTATATTCTGCTGGGGCGTTACGGTCGATGTTATCAATGACCAGTGTCACTTCGGCCATGTTACGTGCCGGCCTGCGGTCAGTACCCGCAAAAATCACATCGTCCATACCTGAACCACGAAGTGATTTCGCCCGGTTTTCACCCATTACCCAACGGATAGCTTCAAGTAAATTGGATTTACCACATCCGTTAGGCCCAACAACACCAGTGAGGCCACGTTCGATATGCAGCTCTGTTGGATCAACAAAGGATTTAAAACCAGATAGTCGTAACCGTGAAAAACGCATACCTGCGCATTTCCCCCTCTATTGGACAAAGCGGTAAAGCGCCCCTACGCGCCAACCGCTTTGATAAAACTTATAAAACTCGGAACCAACTAATCGACTGATTAAGAAGCAGATTTAATAGCTTCTTCCATAGCCGCATCAAGCTCTTCAAACGTTCTGAAATCTAGCTTTTTACCGTTAACAATAAAGCTTGGCGTACCCGTGACGTCATAAGATTCATTGCCAATTTTAGTCATCTGCACCAAATTTTTCTGCATATCAGAATTAGCAAGACACTTGTCAAATTTCACTCGGCTCATATTGACAGCGCGGCGAGCCAGAGATGCCAAAGCGCTTTCCGGGCTTTCTGAGCGGAGCCATTCCCCTTGACGGTTAAAAAACAGTTTAGTTAATTTTTTAGCTTCATCTTCAGTACCACAACGGGCAATCGCCGAAGCAACCATGTCAAGACGGCCAAGCAAATAGTTACGAAATACGAACTTGATCTGACCTGTTTCAATATATTCTTTAGAGAACTCAGGAAACACGTTATTTGCATAATTTGCACAGTAACCACATACAAGTGAGGCATATTCCACAACGGTGATTGGAGCATCGGGGTTACCATAGACAATATCGCCCCATGTACCTTCTTGTCCCTCACCATAATTTACAACTTCGATTTCTGCGCTCGAAGCCGAAGAGTTTGCTGACGTTGTATCGCCACCATCGCCGCACGCAGCTAGAGCTAATACACCTACAGCGACACTTGCTGAACGAAACCAAGATTGCAATGTTTTGTTATTCATAACGTCCTCACCCACTACATGTTGTGTGTAACCTGAATCTCGCAGAAATACGAGTCATTTTTCCCTAGTCGCTAAAACGCTTATTGAGCAGCTGCCATAAGCTTGAGCTTATCTTTTAGCTCTTCATAGTTAGCATATTGAACTTTTGCCCCATTCACTACGATTGTAGGAATAGATTTAATTTCATACTTTTCGTGCCCGGCCTTCATGTCATCAATAATGCGTTGCATCATTACTTTATCGGCCTGACATTCATTTAATTCACTTGTTGGCACACCGCCAGTTAACGCGATTGATGTAATAGCAATCGGAGGGTTTTGAGCTGTCACCCATTCACGTTGACGCGTAAAAAAAGCTGTTTTGAGGCGCTTAGCTTGCTCTAAATCACTCGTACAGCGCGTGGCGAGAGCGACTGCCATATCCAGCCTATCCCGAACAAAGTTGCGGAAAACAAACTTTACTTTCCCTGTGGAAATCAACTCTTCCCTCAGAAATGGCAATACTTCTGCTTCAAAGGATGCACAATGCGGGCAAGTGAAAGATCCATATTCTATCACTTCAATTGGGGCATCAGCATTTCCGTAAACGATATCGCCAGCGATACGATTTTCAGCTACCGGAATGGGTGTTGATTTATCCTGCGCAAATACTCCCGCTGATGCCACTGCAGCAATCGCTATAGATGTACCAACAATAAAATTTCTAACCATACCGTTTCCCAATCTTACTTCTTGTTTGAAAGAACTGTTTCGCCAAGGCTTTTGATAGCTTCCTGAAGCGGTGATAGTTCTTTTTTGCCAACAAGGTTATCCAGCTTTTCTTTCTGTTTAGCAGTGAGCGGCTTTTTATCAAGCGGAATTGTGCGCTTTACTTTAGGCAAAGGACCTTGTTTCACCTCCACCTTAGCCACCGCACCATACCCAAAGAAGCTATTCACCATCTGGATAATACGCTCGCTTTTATGAACCACCAGTGGCGCAAAGGCAGATTCGCACCGAATGATAAGCTTTGCCCCCATTTTTTCACCGCGCGGGAACATAAGCTTTACCGGTACAGTAGCCACTGCAAGCTCATGGCCAACAATCTGCGACCACTTGGTTATCACCTCCGCCTGAGCAAAACCCTTACGGCGAATAGCAGGCGTAACCAACGCTGAAGCCAAGCTTGAAGCCTTTGAGGCCTTAAAGCGCCTGAATGGCTTTTTCTTAGCTTCTACTGATTTCGCAGTTTTTTTATGTGGCGGCATTGCCATTTAACTTGCCCCTTGCGGCATTCTCACTATGGTCTGTGCTACCTGATGCACCGTATAGGCACAAGTATTATTAGCTCTATTTCAAAGCGATGTGATGACCAGTTTTTCCGATAACATGCTCGAATGGTATGACCGTAACCGCCGCGACCTCCCTTGGAGAGCAGCACCAGGTATTACGCCAACCCCATATCATGTCTGGATGTCTGAAATTATGTTGCAACAAACAACCGTTGCAACGGTAAAGGCATATTTTGAAAAATTTCTCGATCGGTGGCCTACCGTGCAAGATATGGCCGCGGCCCCACAAGAAGAAATTCTGAAAGAATGGGCCGGCCTTGGCTATTATGCACGAGCACGTAATCTCCATAAATGTGCAACTGTGGTTACAAAAGAGTTTGGTGGTATTTTCCCCAAAACAGAAGCCGCCCTCAGAGCACTTCCAGGTGTGGGCGATTACACTGCCGCTGCAGTAGCCTCTATCGCATTTGGTGAACCCGCGGCCGTAGTTGACGGTAACATAGAGCGTATCATCACTCGCGTATTCCGTATTCAGGGACAAATCCCTAAAGCACGGAAGATAATCAAAGAACATGTAGCAGAAGTAACTCCCGCAAAACGCCCGGGTGATTTTGCTCAGGCGATGATGGATTTGGGGGCTAGCCACTGTAGCCCAAAAAAACCAAGCTGCCTTCTTTGTCCTATCTCATCGCTATGTGCAGCTCAAAAACACGGTGACATGGAAACGTATCCACGCAAGGCACCAAAGAAGGTAAAACCAACGAGACGAGCCTATTCTTTTTGGCTGGAGCATGATGGCCACGTACTATTGCAGCGCAGGCCGGACAGTGGCCTTTTAGGCGGCATGCCTGGTTTTTATTCTACAACATGGGAAGAACGCTCAGACTTCCCAAGGAAAGAAGAATGGCTACAGCACAGGCCGTCCGAAGATTACTGGAAGCCCTTTGAAGAGATTGCCAAACACACGTTTACGCACTTCCACTTGGAAACAAAGCTGCTAAAGGCCAAAGCCCATGAAAAATATAACATGGAAGATGGATTTTGGCATCCGATAGACCAGTTGGCAGACATAGGCCTGCCAACCGTTTTTAAAAAAATAGCAGACTTAGCAGCTACTTAACTGGCAGAGGCAATATATCATCAAAGATATGACTAACCTCAACTCCCTGCTTTGCAGCAGCCTGTTTCACACTGATACTATGACACATAAAACATCCCGCATCGGCCTGTTGTGGGCTTGATGCAAATACCTGATGATAAGTTTCCATTGTCGCATTCGCCAAACCGAGCGAACCCTTCTGTGTAAATTTACCATTATCCCCAGAATCGTATGTAGGAATATTACCGTGCTGTGTCCAAACGGCGCCAACGAGGAAATAATTTTTCCGGGTATCACCTGAAGGCAACATGCTCATCACATCGTTATTTACCGAAATGATCTGTGCATTATTGTCTGGATCCTGAATATACTTTTTACCAGCATCACTTGTTGCACTTCCCCAAGGGTTCATACGCACCGTAAGGCTCGGGGAAATAACACCATCCATGTAGGCAACTATATCACCTGGATTACAAGTTTGCTGTTTACATACTGGTAATTTATCACTTGGTCCTGAATACACTCTCGCAGTTTCAGCATTCCACTGAATGCCTCTATCTGTTTTGCCAGAAAATTCCCAACCAGTAGAGTTCTGTGTCGGCAGATTAGTCGTTCCCCCAGTGTTATTGTTATAGGAAAACGCCGCATCAGGGGCATTGCTGATATGTTCGTAAGTAGCCCAAACCATTTCAGGGTGATCTTGTACCGTACCAACAATATGCATGCCGACAAGGGCAAGCTGCTTTGGCTCTGTTCCCGTCACAGGCCAAACCTTATTACCTCGGCGCTCATATCTTGGTACCTCAGCATTGATTACAAGATAATCCTTAGGATTAGAGACGGTAGTGACGTCAACCCACGATGTTTTCAATTCCATCGTAAGCGCATCAGCATCAGAAAGAGTTGTACCCTGACTTTTCGCAAAATCTACCACCGCTTTCAGCTGATCAGGCGTATTCGGGAAATCATGGAATGTAATACTGCCCGATTTAACGCCCGTTAAATAATAGGCATAAACATCATTCACATGAATACCATAATATACGATGGACCCGTTCTGCGAAATTAGCACACCGCCGCCACCAGCTTGGCCAGTTTCGCCAATCACTTCATCCATTTTTGTAGAACGAACGGCATAGGCGCCACCTTCAGTACCTGGCGTATTTGGAATAAGTTTACGAACGGTTTGACCACCCTGTTGCATCTCGGGCGACACATCAAAGAACTCAATAGAATCGAAAACATAGTTTTCTCCCTCTGGGGAGGTGAGCCAAAGGAACATCTGTGCAGACCATTTATAAAAATCACAGATACTATTATCTATCGGAAAATCCACGCTATCCGCCGCGTTCGCAGGCGCACCAGGCGTTGTAGGCTGTTTCCCGCCAAACCAACCATTAAATGTCTGCTGATCTACAGAACATTGTGATTTATCCACATTTTGTGGGAAATATGTTTCCCCTTCAACAGCTTGCACACCATCATCCGTTGGCACACACGCTATCAACAGCGCGCTTATGGCGCCTGCGCTCAGAACGCTCGACAGAAATTTCGCCATGATATCAACCCCTTTTCCTAATACGACAATATTATCGCATAGGTAATATATCACTATTCCTATAGTTTATTTGTGATGCCCATCACGGGTATATCTCAGGCATAAAAAAAGCGCCCCTACAAGGAGCGCTTAAGGTATTCAATGTATTGAAATTCTAATGCATTTCAGCACGAACCTGCTGGCGGAACACATCAATGGATGTTAGCTCCCCCTTATTTTCCACATGCCAGAATGTCCAGCCGTTACAAGCTGGTGCGCCTTGCACTCGAGCGCCAATCTGATGGATAGATCCCTTGTCCGCATCAGAAACCAACGTGCCGTCTGTACGCACCTTTGCTTTGAATTTACGCTTACTATCATAAAGAACAGTACCTGGTTCAATAAGGCCGCGTTCAACAATAGAGCCAAATGCAACGCGCGGCGCGGCGCGCTTGCTTTCAGTGTAACCAAGGCTTTCATCATCAAGTTCTGCCACAGCATTGATACGCTTCTGAGCAACTTTGATATAATCAGTTTCGCGCTCGATACCAATAAAGTTACGGCCAAGCTTTTTCGCTACAGCGCCCGTTGTTCCTGTACCAAAGAATGGATCAAGAACCACGTCGCCTTTCTTGGTAGATGACATAAGAACACGGTAAAGCAGTGCTTCCGGCTTCTGGGTCGCATGAGCTTTCTTGTCGCCTGATTTCAAACGCTCTTTGCCTGAACAAATCGGAATAGTCCAATCAGACCGCATTTGCGTATCGTCGTTCATAGCTTTCATGGCGTTATAGTTAAATGTATAACCACCTTTATCCGCTGACTTTGCAGCCCAGATAAGCGTTTCATGCGCATTAGTGAAGCGTGTACCACGGAAGTTTGGCATAGGGTTAGATTTACGCCAAATCACATCGTTAAGTACCCAGAAATCAAGATTCTGGAGTGCGCTACCTACGCGGAAGATATTATGATAACTGCCGATCACCCAGATCGTACCCGTATCTTTAAGCACACGGCGCGCCGCTTTCATCCAGCGATTTGTAAAATCATCATATGCCTGAAAACTTGAGAACTTATCCCAAGCATCATGAACACCATCTACCTTGCTGTTATCAGGGCGAGATAGCGTGTCTTTAAGCTGCATATTGTATGGGGGATCTGCAAAAATTACGTCTACAGATTTTTCAGGCAACGCATTCATTGCGTCGATACAATCACCTTGCACGATTTTGTTAAGCGGCAAGGTATCAAGGCCACCACACACACGTGTGGCGTTCTTTTCTTTAACCATTTCTTTTTCTCCGTCCCATTCCGTCGGAAATGGCGCCCAATTTTTTGGGTCAATTATCCGAAAATTCCGACAAATGTGACGGTAATCATGAGTCGAAAACGACTCAAGGTCAAGCGATTCTTTTAATGGATTCAATGATTTGGAGAGTTTTTTTGTTCCAGGATCGCTCGAATCGGTGCAAAAGATTTACGGTGAAATGGTGTAACACCCACAAGCTTTAGTGCCGCCATATGTTTGGGCACACCATATCCTGCGTTTTGCTCCCAACCATAGTCAGGATATTTTTCCGCCAGTTTTTTCATCATACGATCACGAAAAACTTTCGCGATAATACTAGCTGCTGCAATCGACAGTGAGCGACCATCTCCTTTAACGAGTGTATTGGTCGGCATGTGAAGCCCCGGATCTTTATTGCCGTCGACCAGAGCTGACCCTGCACTAACTTCAAGCCCTTCTACCGCTCTACGCATCGCAAGAAGGCTGGCCTGAAGGATGTTAATCTCGTCTACTTCTTCTACTGTGGCTTCCGCAACAGACACGGCGATAGCCCGCTCGTAGATCGAATCAAACAGCGCTTCTCTTTTTTTCTCTGAAAGTTTTTTACTATCATTCAAACCCTCAGGGATATTTTCGGCATCCAGTATCACCGCCGCAGCAACAACCGGGCCCGCGAGTGGGCCTCGCCCTACCTCGTCAACACCGCACACATACCCGGAATGTTCTTTCAGCATGGTTTCTTCCGAAGACCAATCAGGGCCTTTTTTCAAATCAACGCCTGCCACCTTAAAAATATCCATACCAACCTCTTTTTACCCCATCCTTCTTAGCTGGAAGAGCGGTCAGCGCAATAAAAAAGCGCCTCGCTTGGGAGAACGAGACGCCAGGGTTAGGGTAGTTAGTTTGGGAAAAACAGAGCTTCTGGGAAAAGCTCTACAACTCTATACTAAAAGAGTATTTGGCCGGACCGCGTGCTGTCTTAGGGCTAATGTTCAGGGGTATTATTTAAACATCACCGGGCCGGCCTTGCCGAAGGATTAAGTTCTTTCAGGGAACAAAGGAGCAAGTAATCCAACGGCCAAATTCTTTATGCCGCCAGGAGATTACCCCCGTTAGCACGCTGAGCGCGACGCATACGGCGGCCTACACGTGTAGATGCAATTGGCCTGAAAACATCGCTATTTAGGGGAGCCTGGCGCTGGCCAGTTTTTTGCAAGATGCTTGTAAACATTTTTCTATCCTCGTTAGCGCCCTTATGGGCATTCTTAACTTTATTGCTTTGCTGTCATGTAGCTTGCGTAGTTCTATTTTTTTCAGTGAACTATCGTTCTCGCTACACCCTTAATTTAGGTAAGTTTGTCAAAAGGTTCAATAGCACCCATCTCATTTTCTGCACGCTTTACCGCAAACGATGAAATAATTCTGAAAAAGAAAGGACCCACATCGCTGTGAGCCCCAATCTTCAATCGTCTTTAAGCAGACCGTATATCTCATCCTTGAGCAACATCCTGCGTTTTCTTAAATCCTCCTCATCAAGGCTTGAAAGATGGTCCTCCCCAATCTCGGCTCGGTGGATTTGGCGGTTAATGGTGTGATATTCCTCTGAGATACGGTGAAAATGTGCATCCGACACTTTCAGCTCATGAATACGATCAACAAACTCCGGGAACTCTTCTCTCAACTCGTGTGGTGTATGGCTCATATACTGCTCTCCTTGCTTGCTGAAATCAGCTTTTCACAGCAAACAGAGGCAGCAATTGATAATCATCAAAAAATTGTATGTTCTATACAAAAAAGGGAAGCCTAAACTTCCCTCACTACTATGCAACTTCTACTATCTGACAAATTCGATTACGTAACCAAACGCGTTCCCGTTTCAGATCGATACTAGAAAACAAACATTCAGGATGCTCCAGCGTTTCGCCGATAGTTTCATATGCTTTAAGCAAACGTGTAATTTCATGGTTCGTAGAAGCAAGCTCCTCCAGCTTATGCTGTGCTCCAAAACACTCTTCTACAAGATCCGATGGTATATGACTCATAACTACCTCCAATTCGTGCATCTATAAACATACCCTCCTGAAGAATGCCCGCATTGACATTGATCAAACTACTTTAGGGGCTTACCCCTAGCCTTCTATCAATTTATCCGCTGCTTCTTCATCAATCTCTTCCACAGTTTTAAGTGCACGCATCATCATGTTCTTACGTGTCTCAAGCTTTTCGATATGCTTTTCCATAGCGCCAACATTCTTGCTCATTGCAGTGATCTGTTCACCATAACGGGTAAATTCTTTCTTCACTGCACCAAGCACTTTCCAAACCTCCGCGGCCTGCTCTTGCATTACCGCCTGCTGGTATCCCATACGGAAAGTACTCAGGAGAACTTGAAAATTCGTAGGCCCAGTTACTGTAACTGAAAAATCGCGCTGCAAACTTTCAATCAGCCCTGGCGTACGTAGCACCTCGGCATAAAGCCCCTCTGTTGGCACAAAAAGAAGCGCCTCTGATGTTGTATGAGGCGGATTGATATATTTCTGTGAGATATCTTTGGCAAAACTTTTGATCCGGCGCACAAGTGCATCGCTCGCTGTACTCATCGCTTCTTTATCGCCAGCCTCTACCGCAAGCAGAAGGCGTTCATAATCTTCTGTCGGGAACTTTGCATCAACTGGCAAATAGCGTTCTTCACCACCCGGCATACGGATACCAAACTCCACACGTTTCGTGCCTGCCTTATGCCCACAATCATAGTTTGCTATATACTGATCAGCTGTAAGAAAATCATCGATCAACAGCTCAAGCTGCACTTCACCAAAGGTACCGCGAGATTTCACGTTAGTAAGAACCCGCTTCAGGTCCCCTACTCCAGATGCAAGGTTTTGCATTTCACCAAGGCCCTTTTGCACAGCCTCCAAACGCTCAGACACAGTTTTAAAACTTTCAGACAAACGCTTTTCCAATGTGGACTGTAGTTTTTCATCCACGGTCTTCCGCATTTCGTCCAGTTTTTGGCTGTTTTCGTCCCGAAGCTCTTTCATTTTTTCATCAAGCTTATCGCGGAACTGCTGCTGTTGATTAGATTGGTCGGCTCCAAGCTTGCGTACTGTTTCATTCAGGTATTTGAGCGCTTCACCAATTTCATCTCTAAACTTGTTCTGCTCGGCGGTTTGATCAACTCCAATCTTACGCACTGTTTCCCCTAGTGCACCCACAGATTTTGCTGTTTCTTCCCGGTTTGCTCTGAACTCATCCCGCATTGCAGTCTCGCGCTGCAACGCCTGCTGGGCCACATCTGTCACCCGCGCGCCAATCTGGTGCAGTAGCGCTTGTTCATCATCAGCGGCTACTTGGCTTTTCAAATCACCAATCTGTTTGAAAAGAAATATGACCAGCAAAATAAGAAGTGCTATGCCGCCAAGGGCAATCAAACCAATAAGGTCCACAGGCTTTTCCTCCGAGAGCAAGTTCACCATTAGCCCTACAGGAGGAAAAACACCCACGCAAGGCTTGACGGCATATAGTTGCATATGATTGTCTCTCGCCTGCGGTGATGGCCTAAATTAACCTCCGTGAGACAGGTGTCTAATCGGCGGGCCAAAGCCACATAGGAGCTTAAAATGATACCTCGCTTTGAGGCACGTGAGTTTTCCGGTATTACACCACAAATGCAGGAAGCTTATGAACGCGACGGCGTTCTGGTACTTGATAACCTTATCAGCAGTGAAGACTGCGACCTTCTTAAAAAGCGTATGGAAGAAATGATCGATGGCTTCGATGTTGAAGCCCATACATCTGTTTTTTCTTCTAAAAATAAAACCCATGACCAAGATGATTATTTTATCGAATCTGGCCATGAAACGCGTTTCTTTTTTGAAGAAGAAGCATTCAGTGAAGGTGGTAAGCTAACAAAACCATTACCTCTCGCTATTAATAAGGTTGGGCATGCAATGCATGATCTGGATGATACGTTTGATACGTTCTCCAGAAGAAAAGCTTTTGAGCAAATCACCAAAGGTCTAGGGCATAAAAACCCACTCCTCCTGCAGACTATGTATATCTTCAAGCAACCCCATATTGGTGGCGAAGTTATCTGCCACCAGGATGCAACATACCTGCGCACCGAACCAGAAACCTGTATGGGCATTTGGGTTGCGCTTGAAGATGCAACAGAAGAAAATGGCTGTCTGTTCGGCATTCCAGGCGGTCATAAAACAAGTGGTCTAAAAATGGTGATGCGCCGCGACCTTGATGGTGACGGCACGGTAACAGAGACACTCGATGACACACCATTCGAAGAAGAGAAAAAGGTACCGCTTGCAGCACCTAAAGGCACTGTGTTGGTGTTCGGTGGTTTGTTCCCGCATATGTCATGCGCCAACCGTTCGAACAAATCCCGACACGCCTTCACACTACATGTAATTGACGGTGCTGCACACTATCCGGCGGATAACTGGCTCAGACGTCCAGACCACCTACCACTTAAAGGATTTTAATATGACCCGTATCGTTATCATTGGTGGCGGCCATGCGGCTGCACAAGCCGTTACCTCGCTTAGGCAGAAGAAGTTTGACGGCGAGGTCACCTTGATAACGGATGAGGGTATGATCCCTTATCAGCGCCCACCGCTCTCAAAAATGTATCTATCTGGTGAGATAACAGCTGACCGCCTGCCTATTCTCCGGGATAGCGCATATGAAGGCATGGGTGTTGATGTGAAGCTCAATACAAGAGCAACACAAGTGGACAAAAAAGCTAAAACTGTTTCCCTCAATAACGGGGAAACAGTGCCTTATGACAAATTGGTTTTGGCAACTGGCGGGCGTGCACGAAAGCTGACATGCGAGGGCTCTGATCTAGCCGGCATTCATTATGTACGCACCATTGCGGATACAGATAAACTCAAACCTGAATTTGAAGCAGCCCAGAACATACTAGTGATCGGGGGCGGATATATCGGCCTTGAAGCAGCTGCAGTTGCCCGTAAATTTGGCAAGACAGTAACAGTGCTGGAAGCTGAAGACCGTATTCTTCAGCGCGTGGTTGCTCCTGAAGTTTCAGCTTTCTATACCCAGATACACACAGAAGAAGGCGCGCAAATTCTAACTAACCAAATGGTTACTTCTATTGAAGGTACAGATCGCGTTTCTGCGGTCCATACAAAAGATGGTAGCCGTTTTGAGTGTGACCTGATTATCGCGGGCATCGGCCTCATCGCAAATTCCGAAATTGCGGAGGAGGCAGGACTTGAAACACATCCAGCAGGCATCTGCATTAATGAATTCTGCCAAACATCTGATGAGGATATTTATGCGGTCGGCGATGTAGCCTGGTTTGAACACTCCTTATATCAGCGTAATATGAGGATTGAATCAGTTCAAAACGCAGTTGATCAGGCGAAAACTGCTATCCTTCATATCCTCGGCGAAGAAAAACCATATGCGGAACTACCTTGGTTCTGGTCGGATCAATATGGCCTAAAACTACAGATCGCAGGGCTCTCTGAAGGGTATGATAAACTTGTAGTTCGCGGTGCCCCTTCCGAGCGCTCAGCGGCTTTCTTCTACATGAAAGAAGGTAAAATCATCGCGGTAGATTGTGTTGGGCGTATCGCTGAGTTCATGCAATCAAAAAAACTGATACCTGCTGGCATCTCAGTAGACCGTGCAGTGCTGGAAGATGACAGCAAACCTTTTAAAGAGATCGCCGCAGAACTGCTCGCGTAACATATGAATAAAAAAGGCGGCGCAAATGGCACCGCCTTTTCCTGTAAACTATCTTAGATTTACTCAGACAGTGTTTTCTCAACCGCATCGATAAGCGTGTCAGAGTCTGGTGTTACGTCACTTTTAAAGTAAGCAACCGGCTGACCTTCTGGTGAAATCAAATACTTATGGAAATTCCATTTCGGGCGGCTTTCATCACCCATTTTTGCCGCAAGCCAGTTGTATAGTTCAGAATTCTTTTCCCCACCTTTAACAACCATTTTTTTGGTCATCGGGAAATCAACCTGGAAATTCACCTGACAGAATTTCTTAATATTGCCTTCGTCGCCAGGCTCCTGATCACCAAAATCATTGGCCGGAACACCAAGAACAACAAGGCCTTTATCTTTATAGTCTGACCACAACTTCTGCAGGCCTTCATATTGTGGTGTGTAGCCGCAGAAAGATGCTGTGTTTACCAGAAGAACCGCCTTACCTTTATATTGGCTAAGCGGCATTTCCGTATAATCGATAGATTTCACTGTAAAATCATGCAGGGATTCTTTTTCACCCGCAAACGCACCAGCAGAGATAAACAACAATGCTACTGCAAAAAATTTCTGAAACATGCCCAAGCTCCTTAATTCAGTGATCACAAACTACGCTCGCCTTATCGGTCTAGCAACCCGCCTTACAAAAACTTGATAATTACCAAGCAGCTTGATTTCCGTTACGCCTGCACTACTTCTACTCACTAACCAATCATTTGGATGATAAAAGGCGCAGTTTCGGCGCAAAAGTAAGGATACATGATGAGCAACAGCATTTTGTTCAAACCTTTTGAAAGTGAAAATCTTTCTCTCGATAACCGTATCGTAATGGCGCCTATGACACGGTCCTTCTCCCCGGGCAATGTGCCAAATGATCTGAACGTGGAATATTACCGCAAACGCGCAGCGGGCGGTGTTGGCTTGATTATCACAGAAGGTACATGTGTTGGACATAAAGCCGCGAACGGCTATCCGAACATTCCTTTCATTCACGGCGACGAAGCGCTTGCAGGCTGGAAAAAAGTGGTTGATGCGGTGCACGCTGAAGGCGGCAAAATCATGCCTCAGCTTTGGCATGTTGGCTCTGTACGCCGTCCGGGCACGGAGCCAGATGAAACTGTGCCAGGCTACGGCCCTTCAGGCATGGTGATGCCAGGCAAACAAAAATGCCATGTAATGACAGAAGAAGACATCGCAGATGTGATCACTGCCTTTGCTAAAGCAGCAGCAGATGCAAAAGCAATCGGCTTCGATGGCGTAGAAGTCCACGGTGCTCATGGTTATCTCGTTGACCAATTCTTCTGGGGCGGCGTAAATGTTCGTGATGACCAGTGGGGCGGTGATCTTGTAAAACGCACACGTTTTGCTGCCGAGATTATCAAAGCTATCCGCGCTGAAGTTGGCCCAGATTACCCAGTGATCCTTCGCTGGTCACAGTGGAAGCAGCAAGATTACAGCGTAAAATTGGTAGATAACTCGTCTGAGATGGAGCAGTTCCTCGCGCCACTTACTGATGCTGGTGTGGATATCTTCCACTGTTCTACCCGTCGTTTCTGGGAACCAGAGTTTGAAGGAAGTGACCTCAATCTAGCTGGTTGGACTCGTAAAATCACGGGCAAGCCAACAATCACCGTTGGCAGCGTTGGCCTTGATAGCGCCTTCACCGAAGAAGGTCAGAAAACATTCTCAGAAGGTAACATTGTAAACCTTGATAAACTCACTGAACGTATGGAACGCGATGAGTTTGATCTGGCGGCAGTTGGCCGGGCTCTTATCGCCAATCCAGATTGGGTGGAAAAAGTACGCAGTGACGCTATGGGGGATTTGTCCCCATACACAAAAGAGATGCTGATGAAACTGGCATAAGCAATTTCAAAAGGGGTGGCGTTATGTCACCCCATTCTCTCTAGTTCCCGACTCACAAAAAATCCCACCTCAAATCTACCGTTCCCCTAACGGTATTTGGCATAATCTTGTGAAAAACTGCTGTAAAAAAGCTTTTAATTTCAAAGTAAGCCAAACTTATTCATCCGAAATACGAATCTGTCTTTTCAGCCGCTATAATTAAGTTTAAGGGGGATTTAACTCTGCATAAAATAACGCAGGGAAATGGGTAACCTGAAGGGGAAGGGACAATAATGACAAACCTTCGGATTTCGCCAGCAGCTGCCCCGAATAAAGCCTCGGCTTTAGCTGCCATGCGCGAAGCATATGAGTTGGACGAAACAAAAGCCGTTCAGCGCATTTTGGAAAATTTCCCGCTTGATGATTCAAGCCGTAAAGATATTGCCGTAAGTGCTGCTGCAATTGTCGCACAGTCACGCGCTATGAAAGAACAACAAGGCAGCTTAGATGCTTTCCTTGCTGAATTCGGCCTTTCAAATCAGGAAGGTGTAGCGCTGATGTGTTTGGCGGAGGCCCTCCTCCGTGTGCCAGACACTGCAACACAAGATAAATTGATTGCGGAAAAGATCCAATCTGGTGACTGGTCTTCCCACAAAGGGCAATCTGACAGCACCTTTGTGAATGCCTCCACCTGGGCGCTTATGCTGACAGGCGGTGTGATTGATCTTGATAAATCCATCACGAAGAACCCGGGTTCATGGGTAAAATCCCTTATCGGCCGTACAGGTGAGCCGGTAATCCGCGCCGCTGTTAACCAAGCCATGAAAATCATGGGCAAACAGTTTGTGTTTGGCCGCACCATCGGCGAAGGCCTGACACGTCAGGGCAAACAAGCGCCCGAACATAAAATGATGAGCTTTGACATGCTGGGTGAAGGTGCCCGTACCATGGAAACAGCCCAACGTTATTATGAACTATATAAAGCATCAATTGATGCTGTTGGTTCAGCAACAAAAGCTGATGGCAACAATCCGCATGACCGCTCTAGCGTTTCCATCAAGCTTTCAGCACTTCATCCTTGTTATAACGAAGCTAACGAAGGTCGTGTAATGGCTGAAATGCTGCCAATGGTGAAAGACCTGGCAGTAAAAGCAAAATCCTACGACATTCAGATGACAATTGATGCCGAAGAAGCAGATCGTCTGGATATCTCCTTGCGCCTGTTCGAAAAACTTGCCCAAGACCCTGACCTCGCCGGTTGGGAAGGCCTTGGTCTTGCCGTTCAAGCTTACCAGAAGCGCGCGCCATATGTGATTGACTGGTTAATCCACCTTGCCCGCGAGAATGGCCGTAAGTTTGCCGTACGCCTTGTTAAGGGCGCATACTGGGATACGGAAATCAAACACGCGCAGGAACTTGGGCTTGATGATTATCCTGTATTCACGCGTAAGCCTTCAACAGATTGCTGCTATCTCTATACAGCTGCACGTATGCTTGATGCGCAGGATGCTATTTATCCGCAGTTTGCAACGCATAACGCGCACACTATTGCAGCGATTGCAGCGATGGCTGAAAGCAAATATTATGAGTTCCAGCGCCTCCACGGCATGGGTGAACTCCTCTATACAGCAGCAGGCAAGGTAGTTGGCCGCACCATCCGTACACGCACATACGCGCCAGTAGGCCTTCATGAAGACCTGTTGCCCTATCTGGTACGTCGCCTTCTTGAAAATGGCGCCAACTCAAGCTTCGTAAATCGTTTCATGGATGCTGAAGTACCAGTTGAAGAAGTTGCTGGTGACCCAATTGAATCACTGAAGGAAGCACCTGCACTTCGCCATACACTTATTCCTACACCGCTCGGCATTTACGGCGAAGAGCGTTTAAATTCCAAAGGATGTAACCTTATGGACCGCAATCATTTTGAACCGCTTCTCAAAGCACTGGATGAGCGCAAAAGCCACACATACGCCGCGATGAATATCGTTGGCGGTATGGAAGTTGGCGGCAAAACAACTGACGTACGAAGCCCTGTAAACACTAATGAAATTGTTGGAACGTTCGCAGAAGCACGTATTGAAGATATCGAAACAGCTGCTCACCGCGCAGCAGAAGCTCAGCATGATTGGGACGCACTTGGCGGCAAGGCTCGCGCAGATATCCTCCGCAAAGCTGCTGATCTTCTTGAAGAAGATCGTGATATCGTTGCAGATATGCTTGTCCGTGAAGCTGGCAAAACACTGGGGGATATCATCGCTGAAGTGCGTGAAGCTGTTGATTTCTTCCGCTATTATGCTGTGCAAGCCGAAAAACAGTTTGGTGAACCTATTCGACTACCTGGTCCAACCGGTGAGCAAAATGAACTTCACATGGGTGGCCGCGGTACATTCCTGTGTATTGCTCCGTGGAACTTCCCACTTGCAATTTTCGTTGGCCAGATTGCAGCTGCTCTTGCGGCTGGTAACTCTGTTATCGCTAAACCAGCTGAGCAAACACCAATTATTGCGTGGCATGCTGTGAAACTGATGCACAAAGCTGGTGTGCCTGCTGATGTGCTGCACCTTCTTCTGGGTGATGGCGCAACCGTTGGTGCGAAACTTGTTGCTGATGAACGCATCGCTGGTGTTGCCTTCACGGGCTCCACTGAAACTGCGAAAATCATCAACCGCACACTAGCTGACCGTGACGGCGCCATTGTACCGCTGATCGCAGAAACTGGCGGCCAGAACGCAATGATTGTTGATTCGACAGCCCTGCCTGAACAGGTTGCGGATGATGTAATCCTCTCCGCATTTGGTTCTGCAGGCCAGCGCTGCTCAGCTCTTCGTGTTCTCTTTGTTCAGGATAGTGTCGCGGACAAGGTGATTGATATGATCAAAGGCGCGCTCAAAGAGCGCGTGATTGGTAATCCTGCTAATCTGGATACTGATATCGGCCCAATCATTGATGAAGAAGCCCGAGCTAATCTCGCTAAACATTGCGCCAAGATGGAAAAAGAAGCCACACTTGTTGCGAAAGCAGAGATGGCAGATGGCACTAAGGGTGGCACATTCTTCGCGCCGCATATCTTCGAGCTTTCTGGCCTTGACCAGCTGGAGCGTGAAGTGTTTGGCCCAGTTCTGCATATCATTCGTTTCAAGTCATCAGAGATGGAGGATGTGCTGAAACAAATTCTTGATACAGGATATGGCCTTACATTCGGTGTACATTCACGCCTTGAAGGCCGCTGGCAGGAACTGTTCGCCAAAACTCGTGTTGGCAACACCTACATCAACCGCAACATGACTGGTGCTGTTGTTGGCGTGCAGCCATTTGGTGGCGAAGGTCTATCAGGTACCGGCCCTAAAGCAGGCGGCCCGAACTATCTGATCCGTTTTGCAGCTGAGCGTACGCTTACAATTAATACCGCTGCTGTCGGCGGTAATGCTGAGCTTTTCAGCATGGATGAAGGCGCTTAGAAACTTATCCGATAGAAACTCAGAAGGCTGGGATTTATTCCCGGCCTTTTTTATACGTACCTGAATAATAATCTATTAAATCGATTACTAAATAAGCTATTATCAATTTAGATCGATTACAACTCTGCCATATCATTTTCTCAGTAACGTTTTGATTGCTGTCTGATCAACACTTAGGAGAATAGGGTATGTTTCGTAATACAGTTTCTGCAGTAGCCCTCGCCGCTGTTTTAAGCCTTGTCCCAAATACCACTGCATTTGCAGAGGGCCACGGCAAACCACACGCAAAATATAACAAAGAGCAAAAGGTAGAGATCAACAATGATTATTGGTGGCCAAACCGCCTTGATCTATCTGCCCTCCGCCTTAACGCAGCTAAATCAGACCCAATGGACGCGGGTTTCAACTATGCTGCCGAATTCGCCAAACTGGACCTTGAAGAACTTAGAAAAGATGTTGTTGAAGCCATGACAACGTCCCAAGACTGGTGGCCAGCAGATTACGGGCACTATGGTCCATTTTTCATCCGTATGGCATGGCACAGCGCTGGTACATACCGCACAACGGATGGCCGCGGTGGTTCTGATGGCGGCATGCAGCGTTTCGCACCACTAAACAGCTGGCCTGATAACGTAAACCTCGATAAAGCACGCCGTCTTCTTTGGCCAATCAAACAAAAGTACGGTAAAAAAATCTCATGGGGCGATCTCATGGTATTCGCTGGTACAATCGCCATGGAAGACATGGGCTTTAAAACTCTTGGTTTTGCCGGTGGTCGTATCGATGGTTGGCAACCAGAAGAAGTTTACTGGGGCTCTGAAGGTGAATGGCTTGGTCGTGACCGCGACACACCAAATGGTCTTGAAAACCCACTTGCAGCGGTTCGTATGGGACTTATCTACGTAAACCCTGAAGGTCCGAACGGTGTTCCGGAGCCACTTCTTGCCGCAAAAGAAATCCGTGAAACTTTTGCACGCATGGCAATGAATGATGAAGAAACAGCAGCTCTTATTGCTGGTGGTCACACATTTGGTAAAGCACACGGTGCTCGCAGTCCTGAAAAATGCGTAGGCCCGGACGCTGAAGCCGCCCCAATTGAAAACCAAGGCCTTGGCTGGAAAAACAAATGCGGTACAGGTAAAGGCGCGGATACGATCACAAGTGGCCTTGAAGGCGCCTGGACCGCCGCTCCAACCCAGTGGACAACCCTTTTCCTTCAAAACCTGTATCAGTATGATTGGAAAAAAACTAAAAGTCCTGCAGGTGCCACACAGTGGACACCAACAGACGAAAGCGCTTCTGAAACAGTTCCTGATGCTCACATCGAAGGAAAATTCCACGCACCAATCATGTTCACAACTGATTTGGCACTTCGTTTTGACCCTGAATACCAAAAGATCACAACACGCTGGCTTGAAAATCCAGAAGAGTTCGAGCAAGCATTCGCTCGCGCCTGGTTTAAGCTAACTCACCGCGATCTTGGTCCGCGTTCTCGTTACCTTGGCGCCTTTGCCCCGAAAGATGAAATGATCTGGCAGGACCCAATTCCTGCGGTTGATTACGATATGATCAGTGCAAGAGACGCCGCGAAACTGAAGAAGCAGATTCTAGATTCTGGTCTTTCTGTTTCCGAACTTGTGCGTACTGCATGGTCATCAGCTTCATCATTCCGCAACACGGATATGCGTGGTGGTGCAAATGGTGCACGTATTCGTCTTGCCCCGCAAAAAGACTGGGCAGCAAACACACCTGTTGAACTTGATAAGGTGATCACCAAGCTTGAAGCCATTCAAACATCATTCAACTCCAAGAACCGCAAAAAGCAAGTTTCTCTTGCTGACCTTGTGGTACTTGGCGGTGCGGCGGCGCTAGAGAAAGCTGCGGCAGATGCTGGTGTTGAAGTTTCTGTACCGTTCACACCGGGCCGTGCTGATGCAACACAGGCAAAAACTGATGTTCACTCTTTCAGTTTCCTTAAGCCTAAAGCAGACGGTTTCCGCAACTACTTCGCAGAAGGCAACAAACGTTCACCTGCAGAAATGCTTGTAGAAAAATCAGCGGTACTGAACCTCTCTGTTCCAGAGATGACAGTTCTTGTGGGCGGTATGCGTGCTCTTGATGCAAACACAAACGGTGCTAAGCACGGTGTGTTTACAGATCAGCCAGGTACGCTGAATAATGATTTCTTCGTAAATCTTCTCAGCATGGATACAGAGTGGAAAAAAGCCAAAGGCAAAGACGGCATTTTCAATGGTTATGACCGTGCCAGCGGCCAGATGAAATGGACAGCTACACCAGTTGACCTGATCTTCGGTTCCAATTCTGAACTACGTGCTATCGCTGAAGTATATGCGTTTGATGAAAACAAAGAAAAGTTTGTCAACGATTTCATCAAAGCATGGGTGAAAGTGATGAACAACGACCGCAGCTAACAGGTGGTTTACAAGACAAAGAAATGGCGGCCCATACGGTCGCCATTTTTATTTGAGCGCATCCAGTAAGCTATACTGGCTTCCTTTGAGAATAGGCCGCTGGAAAGCTTCTGTTACCAACCTGAAAGTATCTTCTCGCTTATTGAGTTTATGCTTTCTGCAAAGAGCCGCAAATCTCACACGCATCAGATCAGCTTCCGCTCCCTTCCCCGTCATACGGTGTTTAAAACGTGGATCATTGGTTTTACCACCCCGCATTGCTTTCAAACGGTTCATTACCCGTTCTTTCCTGTTCGGAAAATTGGCGTCCAGCCATTCTTCAAACAAGCTAGTTAATTCAAGTGGTAGCCGCATTAATATATAACCCACATCCTTAGTTCCTGCATGCGCGACAGCCGCAATCACTTGTTCCATCTCATGATCATTAAGGGCCGGGATAACAGGCGCAAACATAGCAATAGTTGGCACACCCGCATCTGAAAGTAGCCTTATCGCATCAAGCCGGCGCTGCGGCATCGAAGCACGTGGTTCCATTGTGCGAGAGAGTTTCCGGTCGAGCGTGGTGACCGATAAGCCAGCCTTCACAAGGCCTTTTTCTGCCATAGGAGCGAGAATATCCAAATCCCTCACAATAAGTCTCGATTTAGTAAGGATGGTACATGGATGGTTATATTTGTTGAGCACCTCAAGAATGCTTCGGGTAATTTCTCTCTCGCGCTCAATTGGTTGGTACGGATCAGTATTCGTGCCCATGGCTATGGGTTTCGGTTCATAACCTTCCCGAGCAATCTCTTTTTCCAATAATTCGGCAGCATTTGGTTTCGCAAATAGCTTACTTTCAAAATCTAACCCGGCTGATAACCCCATATAAGTATGAGTTGGCCGCGCAAAACAGTAAATGCAGCCGTGCTCGCACCCCCTGTAAGCATTAATTGACCGGTCGAAAGGTACATCGGGCGAAGTATTTTTCGTGATGATATGACGGGCATTTTCCTCAAACACCTCTGTTTTCAGTGGTGTTTCATCCTCAGCAATATCCCAGCCGTCATCATGGCGTTCATAGCCATACTGTTCAAAGCGGCCCGAACCGTTTGAAGTAGCCGCGCGACCGCGGACATTTAATGCACCTTTCAAGGTCGCTGATTTCACTCCATGCTCATTCATAGATCTATCATAACAAAAATAGAACAAATAGTGAACAAAAGAAATATTAGACAAAATTCCAAAATTAGACTAATAATCCACATATAGATTCTTTGTATAAGGAGTAGGCAGATGCAAATCGAAGAATTCACACTGGAACGTATTCAGTCTCTTTATGAAAACACAGTAGACTTTAATCTGTCTGACAGTGGTGTACATCCATACACCCTAAAAGAACTCCTTACACCTGAGCAAAACGCCAAGCTACTTGAACTGGAAATCGGCTACGGCTGGACTAACGGCGCTACCGAACTCAGGCAATCTGTAGCAAACCTTTACAAAAACCGTACACCGGACGAAGTGATCATCACTAATGGCTCAGCGGAAGCAAATTTCCTGATGGTGATGTCATTGCTTAATCCCGGTGATGAGCTGATTGTCTTTGTACCCAACTATCTGCAAATCTGGGGATGGGCACGCGCACTTGGCATCAAGGTAAAAGAAGTCGCTCTTAAGGAAGAGTTAGGCTGGCAGCCTGATCTGGATGATCTTAAATCACTAGTATCTGACAAGACCAAGATGATCACTATCTGCCACCCGAATAACCCGACAGGCAGCACACTTCCGCTCGATAGTATGAACCAGCTTGTAGAATTCGCACGTGAACGCGGCTTATATCTGCATGCTGATGAGGTTTACAAAGGATCAGAGCTTAACGGCGAAGAAAGCCCAAGCTTCGCCGATCTATACGAAAAGGCAATCATCACATCTGGTCTCTCGAAAGCAATGGCGCTTCCAGGCCTCCGTATCGGTTGGCTCATTGGACCGGAAGCAGATATTTACAAAGCTTGGCAGCGCAAAGATTATACATCCATCACCACAAGTGCTGTGAGCGAATATGTCGCCGACATCGTGGTTCAGCCAACCAAGCGCGCTGAAATCCTTGAACGAAGTCGCCGCATTCTCCGTGAAAACGTAGCGCTTCTCTCAGGCTGGCTTGATAACAATGCCAATATTTTCTCAAGTATTCTACCGCAAGCAGGCGGCATGGCATTTGTGCGCTATAATATGGATATAAACTCCACTAAACTTGTTCATAAGCTCCGAGAAGAACGCAGCATTATGCTTCTACCTGGCGATGTGTACGGCATGGACCAATATATCCGCTTAGGGATTGGAGCACCAAAACACCATATAGAAGAAGGCCTCAAACACCTGGCTGATTACGCACGAACCAATTTCTAGGTAACGAGTTTATGCTGAACAAATATCATGACATTGCAGATGGTATCGCCCTCCTGTTTCATCCGTATGTAGAAGTTGTTATCCATGATCTGGCAACGGAGCAGGTTGCCTACATTGCTAATAACTTCTCACAACGAGAAATAGGCGAGCCTTCGCTTTTGCATGAGATTGATTTCAAACCCAGTGACCGCCTCATCGGCCCCTACGAAAAAACAAACTGGGATGGTAAGCGCATAAAATCCATCAGCAGCGTGATCCGCGATGATAGTGAAAAAGCCATTGGAATTCTGTGTATTAACGCCGACATGTCCCACTTCCATATGGCGCAACAGGCTTTATCCGCCCTGCTCTCTATACCGCAAGAAACGGAAAAGCCTGAGGCACTGTTCAAAGAGGATTGGCACGAGAAGATCAATCAGTTTGTGACTGACTGGACCAACAAGCACGGCACCCCAGTTGCTCAACTTTCCCAGAAGCAAAAAAAAGCACTAATCTTCGACCTAGCAGAAAGCGGCGGCTTTGAAGGCAAGCAGGCGGCGGCCTATGTATGCCGCATTCTAGGTGTTGCCCGCGCTACTCTTTATAACTACCTCAAACAACAACGTGGTGAGTAATGCGTATTGTTAAAAAAGCCGAAATCGAAGAAGCCCTGAAATCAGCAGATGTGTTTAGTGCAATCAAAAACGCCTTCATTCAGTTTTCAGTCGGAGACGTTACTACACCACCTGTAGGGTACCTATCCTTCCCGGAAGCAAATGGCGATTTGCACATCAAGTTCGGTCATACCAAAGGGGACGAAGTATTTGTTATAAAACTGTCCACAGGTTTCTACGACAACCTCTCGAAAGGTCTACCTAGCAGTAACGGTTTGATGATGATCCTATCGGCAATCACAGGAGAACCACTCGCGCTCTTAGAAGACGGCGGCATGCTTACAGATATTCGTACTGCGGTCGCTGGTGCCCTTGCCTCAGATTTACTAAAACCTAACTCCTCCCCAAGAGTTGGTGTCATCGGCACAGGTATTCAGGCGCGCCTGCAAGTTCAGTATCTTTCCAAACTGCTGCCCGAAGCCACTTACAGTGTTTGGGGCAGAGATAAAGATAAAACAGCTACTTATATCGCTGATATGGCAAAAGCCGGATTGTATGTTGAAATAATGTCTTCACCGGAAGATTTATGTCGAAGTGCAAACATCATCATTTCAACAACTCCCAGCACCTCACCTATCATCAAAGCTGAGTGGATTAAGGCAGGCACACATATCACAGCTGTGGGGGCAGATGCTCCGGGTAAACAAGAACTGGAAGCTAATTTGTTTCAGAAGGCTACCTTTGTTGCTTTTGATTCAAAAGAACAATGCTTACATCATGGAGAAGCATCTCACAGCCCGGTAGAGTTTAAGAAACGAAACTCTGCCGAACTAGGAACAGTTTTCAAAGAACCGGATATTTTCACCAGGAAAAAAAGTGACATAACTATTGCGGATTTAACAGGAATCGCTGCCCAGGATATCGCAATTGCAAAAGCGGTCTGGAGCCGACTAGCTCCTTAATTCAGGCCTTCAATCTTCTCGACACCATCTTTATAATCTTCAATCCAGATAAGGAATTCATCTGGAGCCATCGGCTTGGCAATATGGTATCCCTGCCCCACATCAGCCTTAAGACTTTTCACCATCTCAAGCTGGGCCAAGTCTTCAATACCTTCGCAAGAACAACGAAGTTCCAGCTTATGAGAGAGGTCAATCGCAGATTCGAGAATGGTGCGAGCGATTTTATCTTCAGCGGCACGGCCAATGAACTCCCGGTCCACAACAAGTTCATCAAAGGGGATTGAGTGTAGCCTGATAAGAGAGGCAAAGCCTGTACCGAAATCATCAAGTGTTAGGCCAAAACCTCTAAGGTGAAGCCGAGAAAGCACTTCAAGCGGCACACGTTCATCTACCTGAAACTCTGACTCAGCAAGTTCAAGGCGTACCTTCTTAGGATCAACGCCAAACTGGTCCGCAAGGCCTGAAACTACATCAGCAAAATCCTCTTTACGGAGGTTTTCACTGGAAACATTGATGGACAATTGGATGTCCTGCCCCTCTCTGGCCCACTTGCCTTGCTGCTCCATTGCAAGCTCTAGCATACGGTATGTAAGCACATCCATATACCCCTTTTCACGAGCAACACGTACAACAGCATTCGCTCCTAACAGACCTCCGCCTGGGGCACGCCAGCGAGCAAACACTTCAGCACCTTCAACCTCACCAGTGGCAAGATTAACTTTCGGCTGGAAAACAGGTGCAAGACCATCAGTCATCAAACCGCGCATAAACTCTGTTTCAGCAAGTACTGTCTCTGTTCCCTGCCGCGCGGAGGAACGAGTCTTTGCTACATCATTTAAGGTAAGAAGGAGCTGCTCTTTATCAATTGGTTTCGTGAGCGTACCCAGAAGGTTCACGCTATAAGCCATTGCAAGTTCACGCGCACTATGAAGCGTTCGCTGATCATGCTGTGTAAAGAGAATAACCGCAGGGTCCCAATCTAGTTCCGAAATTGAGCGAATAAGTGCAAAACCATCAAGTTCCGGCATTTCAAGATCGGTTACGATCACATCAAATCGTTCAGTTTTAAGGATATCAAGAGCTTGTGCGCCGCTTGTTGCACAGGCGACCAGATAGTCACCCGCCTGCAAATATTGGGAAAGCATGTCCCGCATTGTAGCAGAATCATCAACGACCAATATACGTTTGCTCACAACCCCTCCTCTAGCTTGGTCTGGCCAAACTAGCACTACAGGCGTAAAGGTTAAAGTCCTCTTTACGCCTGTATAATTTTTGTTACTTCCTTAAGCGGAAGGTGGGGTGTAACGAAGTACAGGCTTACGCGCTGCCTGCGTTTCATCCAAGCGTTTACGTGGTGCATAATAAGGTGCACCTTCAAAGCGTTTCGTTTCACCTGCTTTCGCTGCTTCTGCAAGGCCGCGCATAGAGCGAATGAACTGATCAAGATTGAACTTGGATTCAGTTTCTGTTGGTTCAACAAGCATCGCGCCGTGCACTACCAGCGGGAAATACATCGTCATTGGATGATAGCCCTCATCGATCATTGCTTTTGCAAAATCAAGGGTGGTTACACCTGTATCCTTAAGGAAACGGTCATCAAACAGCGCTTCATGCATGCATGGTCCTTCATAAGAAGCACTCATTACATCCTCAAGCGATGCCAGAATATAGTTCGCATTCAGCACTGCATCTTCTGACGCCTGTTTAAGACCATCACCGCCGTGGCTGAGCATATAAGATAGCGCCCGTACATACATGCCCATCTGACCATGGAAAGCAGTTAGACGACCAAGAGACTTATCACCTTCACCATCTTTCCATTCGTGCAGTTTCAAGTTGCCATCAGCTTCTTTCACGACATATGGAAGTGGGGCGAAATCTTTAAGTGCATCGGAAAGAACAACAGGGCCAGAACCTGGGCCACCACCGCCGTGTGGCGTGGAGAATGTTTTATGCAGGTTAAAGTGCATAGCATCTACACCAAGATCACCAGGACACGCTTTACCCATAATGGCGTTGAAGTTCGCACCATCACAGTAGAAGAAAGCACCAGCTGCATGAACGGCATCAGCAATTTCACGCACTTCCTGCTCGAACAGACCACATGTGTTCGGGTTTGTGATCATTACAGCAGCAACTGTATCGTCTAGCGCTTCCTTAAGCGCCTCAACATCAACTCGGCCATTATTTTTACCCGGGATGGATTTCACTTTGTAACCACAGAAAGCAGCGGTTGCAGGGTTTGTACCGTGCGCACTTTCAGGGCACAGAATGACCTCACGTGCATCGCCGCGTGCTTCAAGTGCCGCGCGAATAGCCATCACACCACAAAGCTCACCATGCGCACCAGCCTTCGGAGAAAGCGCCACCGCAGGCATGTTTGTGATAGTCATAAGCCAATGTGATAGCTCTTCCATCAACTCTAACGCACCTTGCACTGTGGATTGAGGCTGAAGTGGATGAATATCACCAATACCCGGCAAACGTGCCATTTTTTCATTCAGACGCGGGTTATGCTTCATTGTGCATGAACCAAGCGGGAACACACCCATATCGATACCGTAATTCAAGCGGCTAAGGCGTGTATAGTGACGAACAACATCTGGCTCTGCCAGACCTGCACAACCGATTTCCGCAGTGCGTTCAAGCCCTGCGATTTCCATATCGAAATCATCGAAATCTTCAATATCAACTCCTGTCGTCTGAGTATTGCCTAACTCATAAATCAAAGGCTCAGCAAGACGAAGACCCTTATGGCCTGAGAAGCTTTCAAACATTTCTACTGGCGTTTTCACGTCAGTTGCAGCAGTTGGACGTCCTTGGTTATTCATGCTCATGCTACTGCTCCTTTAAGTGCAGAAACCAGTTCTTCGATATCACCATCAGTCACTGTTTCAGTGGCTGCAATAAGCAGCACATCATCATGCCCAGCATTTGGATCAAGACGACTGAAAGGAACGCCTGCTAGAACACCATCAGACGCAAGCTTTTCAACAACGTCGGCAGCATTCTTCGGAAGCTTCACGGCAAACTCGTTAAAGAAAGACGAGCTAAGCACTTCCACGCCATCAACCGCAGCAACTGCATTTTTCACATCCACTGCTTTCTTGTGATTAAGCTTCGAAAGCTTACGAAGGCCTTTTTCACCAAGCAATGACATGTGAATTGTAAACGCAAGTGAGCAAAGGCCAGAGTTGGTACAAATGTTCGATGTCGCTTTTTCGCGGCGGATATGCTGTTCACGTGTAGAAAGCGTAAGCACAAAACCACGAGTACCATCACTATCAACCGTTTCCCCACACAAACGGCCCGGCATCTGGCGAACATACTTCTGATTGGTTGCAAACATACCAAGGTATGGGCCACCAAAATTCAGACCATTACCAATAGACTGCGCTTCACCAACAACGATATCAGCGCCCATTTCACCAGGACTTGTGATAAGACCAAGTGACATAACCTCAGTTACAACAACAATGAGAAGCGCTTTATTCGCATGTGCCTTTTCAGCAAGCGGCGTCAAGTCAAGCACGTTGCCGCAAACACCTGGGTTTTGGAAAACAACACAACTTGTTGTTTCGTCAATCGCATCAATAGCTGCCTGCAGTTCTGCCTGTGCATCAGCTGGTTGAGCATCCAGAGCCACAACCTCATCATCCGTATACTGTGTGGTTGTTTCTACCACCGCACGATAATGTGGGTGCACACAGCCAGCGATAACAGCGCGTTTCTTACGTGTTACACGGCGTGCCATCATCACAGCTTCCGCTGTTGCCGTTGAACCATCATACATGCTGGCGTTTGCCACATCCATGCCAGTCAACTGGGCAATCTGTGTCTGAAACTCAAAGATATACTGAAGCGTGCCTTGCGCGATTTCCGGCTGATACGGTGTATAAGCCGTTAAGAATTCACCGCGCTGGATAATATGATCCACTGTAGCTGGTACATGGTGTTTATAAGCACCTGCGCCAACGAAAAATGGAACACTACCGGCAGCCGTGTTTTTTGATGCCATACGAGAGAGATGGCGTTCCACCTCAAGCTCTGTTTTATGGCGCGGCAGGTCGATTTCAGGGTTTAGAAATTCACCAGGAATATCTTTGAAAAGATCATCAACATGACGAACACCAATTTTCCCAAGCATTGCTTGGCGATCATCACTGGTTAATGGCAAGTAGCGCATGCGCTTACTCCTCAACAAAAAGCAAAAGCTTAAAACTCAGGCCTAAATGAAAAGCGCCAGCCAAAGGCCAGCGCTCAATCGTTTTATTCTAGGCCAGCAAGAAATTCTTTGTAAGCCGCTTCATCCATTGCAGCTTCAACTTCAGACATATCAGCAGGTTTCATTTTGAAGAACCAGCCACCATCCATTGGTGCGCTGTTCACTGTGCCCGGCTCGCCTTCTAGATCTTCGTTCACTGCAACGATCTCGCCAGCGATTGGCGCATATACTTCACTCGCTGCTTTCACAGATTCAACAACAGCCGCATCATCGCCTTTTTCAAAGGTTGCGCCTACTTCTGGCAGCTCAACAAATACGATATCGCCAAGCGCTTCCTGAGCGTGGTCTGTAATACCAACAGTTACTGTATCGCCCTCAACGAGCATCCATTCGTGGTCTTCAGTAAATTTAAGCATCTGATTTCTCCCCTACCTGACTTAGGAAACTTTTTTGCGCTTATAGCGCTGTTCGATAAATGGTGTTTGTGCAACTTTCGCCGCAAGCATCTTGCCGCGAACGATTAACTGAATATCTGTACCTGCCTCGGCAAGTTCAGCAGGAACGTAGCCCATCGCAACCGGGCCACCCACTGTTGGGCCAAAACCGCCAGAGGTAACTTGACCAATTACGTTACCGTCCATATCAGCGATTTCCACGCCCTCACGCGCTGGTGCACGGCCTGATGGCAAAATACCTACCAAGCGCTTCGACGTACCTTCAGCAAGTTCTTTAAGAATGCGTTCGCCGCCAATGAAATCACCTTCTTCACGGCGTTTTTTACCCAGTGCGAAATTAAGGCTCGCTTCAACCGGGCTAGTTTCATCATTAAAATCATGACCTGAAAGGCAGAGACCACTTTCAAGACGCAGGCTATCACGTGCACCAAGGCCAATCCATTCCACATCATCGCTCTTCAACAGGCGTGCTGCCAACGCTGGCGCTTCCTCTTTCGGAACAGAAATTTCAAAACCATCTTCACCTGTGTAGCCACAGCGGGCTACCCAGCACACAACGCCTTCAAGCGTTACCATTGTGCCTTCCATGAACACCATATCGCGTACTCTAGGATCAAGTTCCGCAAGAACATCTTCAGCCTTTGGTCCTTGAAGGGCAAGTAGTGCGTGATCTTCAAGCGGCTCTAGCGCTAGGCGACCTGCGAAGCGTTCTTCCAAAATGCCGTAGTCTTTTTCTTTACATGCAGCGTTTACAACAATGTAAAGTGATCCTTCCGGGTCAAACGTGCGAGTAACCATAAGGTCATCTTCAATACCGCCGTTATCATTTAGAAGAAGTGTGTAACGCATCTTGCCCGGCTTCAACACAGCCAGTGCAGAAGGCATAATTTCTTCAAGTACTTTCGCTGGGTCACTACCATCCACAGAACGCACATAAGCCTGCCCCATGTGCGACACATCAAACAGACCAGCTTTATCACGAGTATGAAGGTGTTCCTTCATAATACCCAGTGGATACTGAACAGGCATGGAATACCCAGCAAACGGTACCATTTTACCGCCCGCTTCAACGTGCAAGTCATACAAAGGGGTTTTTAGAAGATTTTCGTCGGCCATCTGACACTCTCCGCGCGCAAAGCAATTTCCCGGTATAACCGGATGAATGCCTCCTCTGTCACGGAACCTGAGAGATTTGACCTCGATATCAAGGCTTACCCCGTCGGTGAGGAACAAATGCTCCTGCTTTCCAGAGTGTCACTATTCGCGCGGTCCTTTTGCCTGAGAGTTTCCGAGGCGGTTGCTCCTTCGGCGTCAGCATGTTGGCTGAGCTCTCCCGCACGAACATTGTAAAAGTTACCTTTTACCTGACGTGATCGTGGGCAGGATCATAGGCAGAAACGCCTAAGAGTCAATTAAAGAAACACGTTTCCAAGCAGGTAATATTATTGCGCAAAATATATCGAATTTTTGCTTATTTTCTGAGAACTTGTATGGGCGAGATATTCATAGCCCGCCCAGTAAATTTCAAAAACAAGATTATTACACGTATTTTATTGTTTTTGCTTTATTATCCATTCAGCCATCACGGCCATTGCATCCTCAGACATATCCTCAGGCAACGTAGCATATTCGGATATTTGGCCAGTAACAGCTGTCTGAAATAGATGATTCATTTTAGGTAACACCCTAACGGCAACTTGATCATTATTTACAGCATCTGTAACTTTCTGAGCCACATCGAAGTTTAGCTCATCGGAAACCTGCATATCTAACTCTCCATAAAGCATCAAAAAAGGGATGTTTATATTCTTCAGATATTCAGCAGGATCAATTCGAAGAAAAGTATGCATCCAATTTGATGTCAACTCTCCCGCCTTTGCCATCGCCGCTGATGCTGGTATTCCCACACCTTCCAGGATTTTAGCTGCCTCCTTTTGAGCTACTAAAGGGTCATCGTGCTCTACCGCTTTGGCAACAAGCTGTTTTTGGATGGTAAGAGCAGTTTCAATTTGTGCAGGCGCAGCTCCTTGTGCCTGCATGATGGAAGTAATTTGGTCCAGAACCAGCTCACCATACCTTATCGCCGGGCTACCCAGCAGAATAGCGTGATCAATACATTGACACTCATTAGCGACAATAGACGTTACAATCCCGCCTTCACTATGGCCAATCATTCCAACAGACGAAAACCCGTTTAGCGTACGTGCATATTTCACAGCTCCCAATGCATCCTTGGAGAAATCAAATGTGGAGGCAGCAGAAAAATCACCTGTAGAGGAAGCGACACCACGATCATCATACCTCAGTGTGGCAATGCCGCGCCTTCCCAGATATTCCGCTAAGGCTTTGAAGGGTTTTTTACCGAGAAGCTGCTCATCCCGATCTTGTGGCCCAGAACCTGTAACCAGTACATAGAGTGGTGGCTTAGTAACATTCACCGGCTTCAGCAGTGTAGCTGCAAGCTTCACTCCCGGGCTTACACTATCGAATTCAACCTCTTGGGATACAAACACTTTATCATCTGCAGCTATTAAACCATTTGTCAGCATCAGGCCTATTCCCAACATCCCCACTTTAAAAAAAGTATTCAGTCGCATCATCACTATCCATATCTATTATTTCGTTATTTCGGAAAATACCAAAATAATAGATATGCGTTATATGAAACCTTTGCAAGTCGAGAATCAAAAATCGCCCTTCCCTGAACAGGAAAGAGCGATTTAAATACACTCAAAATGGTACCTAAGTTAGCGCAACGTTTAACGCACTATATTGAATACAGCGTCTTTTGGGTCTAGCTGGAAGCCAAGCAGAAGTTCATAGTTATAACGGCGCGCCTGCTCAATTGTAGGAACAAGCTGAGTAAGAACTTCATTCGATACTGCATTCCCTTCAGAATCGAAACGAAGAGTTACGTCATAAATTCGCTTAGTTACAATCTGACTGTTATCTTTCAGCACGGCTGCAAAGTACGGTACTGTAACAACAGAATCAGCCAACGCCGGCCCGCCTTGAGCACCAATAGTGAACGTCACTTCTGATTCTACGCTGTTCCCTTCTTCACAGCTAGACTGAACGTCGCGGATAGAAGCGGTAAATTCCACATCATCTGTTGTGCGCCCAGAACCGCTAAACTTTGTCAGCGTTCCAACATCGCCAACTACAGCAACAGCCAAACAGCGGGAAATAGTTACCTCAAGCGGGTTTCTATTACAGGCTGCTACAAAAAGCATCAAAGCCGAAGCTAACACAAGACGGACGGACATAAGTACCCTTTCACCATTCAACATATCAGCAACGCTGATTTGGCGGCGATCATAAAAAGAACACCATAAAAGCGCAACCCAAGTTGCAGCAATATTTTCATTAGGCTTTATTAGTGGACCATGACAAAAGTATGGCACCTTTCTTGTTCGCCTTGACCCGCCGCCAGTCTAGGGGTAGCAAAGGGCTTATATATTCTTTGGAGGCACCCCCATGGCATCTTCTGATACACCTCAATTACGTATCTTACTCGCGAACCCTCGAGGTTTCTGCGCAGGCGTTGATAGAGCTATCAAGATTGTTGAACTTGCGATCAAAAAATTTGGCGCGCCAGTATATGTACGCCATGAGATCGTTCACAACCGCTATGTTGTTGAAGGACTGGAAGCCAAAGGCGCTGTATTTGTAGACGAACTTGATGAAGTTCCTGAAGGCGTGCCTGTCGTATTTTCTGCACACGGTGTACCTAAATCCGTACCTGCTGAGGCGGAACGCCGGGAAATGATCTATGTAGATGCTACATGTCCACTTGTATCCAAAGTTCACCGGCAGGTGGAACGCCATAAGGATCGCGGCAATCACATTCTTATGATTGGACATGAAGGCCACCCCGAGGTGATTGGCACGATGGGCCAAGTCAATGAAGGCTCCATGACGTTGATCGAAACTGTTGAGGACGTGGATAATCTATCCCCTGAAAATCCGGCTAAGCTTTCCTACGTTACACAAACCACTCTTTCAGTAGATGACACCTCAGACATTGTGGAACGTCTGGAAGAGCGCTTCCCAGAACTTAAAAGCCCAAAGAAAGAAGATATCTGCTACGCGACGACCAACAGACAAATTGCTGTTAAAGCAATTGCAAAGGAAAGTGACCGCGTTGTTGTGATTGGCGCCCCCAATTCTTCCAATAGCCGAAGACTTGTTGAAGTAAGCGAAAAATCTGGTTGCCCGGCCGTTCTGGTACAGCGGGCCACTGATCTAGATTTTGAATGGCTGAAAGGCGCAAAAACCATTGGTATTTCAGCAGGCGCCAGTGCTCCAGAAATTTTGGTGGAAGAGGTTATCAGCGCTATCTTTGCACGGTATGAAGGTTATCTCGAAATTTTCACCACGGCAGAAGAAGATGTAACCTTCAAAGTTCCTCCTATCCTGAAAGATATTGCTTAATGGCTGTCTACACTAAGGTTGATGACCAGACACTAAATCAGTTTCTGGATAGGTATGATGCCGGGAAAGCGACAAGTTTCAAAGGCATTGCTGAAGGTGTGGAAAATTCCAACTACCTGCTTTCGACAACCAAAGCCCAATATATTCTTACACTTTATGAAAAACGCGCAAACCCGGAAGACCTGCCGTACTTCCTGAATATGATGGAACATATTGCTGATAACGGCCTTCCTTCCCCTAGGCCAATCAGGGATAATGAAGGTAAGGCGCTTCAAACCCTTTCAGGAAAGCCAGCCTGCCTTATCAGCTTCCTTTCAGGGGTAAGCGTTGATGAAACAAGTGATGCTCACTGTGCTGCTGTTGGAGAAGCTCTTGCGTTGATGCATAATGCTTTGGCAGACTTCAAAGAAAATCGGCCTAACGACTTGTCTCTTGATGGCTGGGAAAAACTAATCGCTGATACAGCAGATAACGCAGATAACGCAGATAGCATAAGCAGCGGATTATCTTCTTTCATCACAGAAGAGTTTGAATTTCTCAAAGCCCATTGGCCAACAAATCTACCAAGCGGCACTATTCATGCCGACCTGTTCCCGGACAATGTTCTTTTTACCGGACACAAAGTAACCGGGATTATTGACTTTTATTTTGGCTGCACTGATGCACTCGCATACGATCTGGCTATATGCATCAACGCTTGGTGTTTTGATGGAAACCATGAATTTGTGCCAAGCCGAGCGAAGCGTCTTATAGAGATGTACGATACACACCGTAGTCTCAGCCCAACTGAGCTTGAAGTATTCCCAATTCTATGCCGAGGCGCCGCACTAAGGTTTCTACTCACGCGCCTCTATGACTGGCTAAACCCGGTTGAAGGGGCTGTTGTGAATCCCAAAAACCCGCTCGATTATAAAAAACGCATCGAATTCCATCGTTCAGTGAAAGATACCGCTTCCTATGTCGTCTAACGATCAAATTGTTTTAATTTATACTGATGGTGCTTGTTCAGGGAATCCTGGTCCAGGTGGTTGGGGCGCACTGTTAATCTACGGCGAAAATGAAAAAGAAATCACCGGTGGTGAATTCAATACAACTAACAACCGCATGGAGCTAACGGCCGCGATTGAGGCCCTGAGGTTACTGAAACGTCGCTGCAAGGTAGAACTCTACACTGATAGTACTTACGTGCGCGACGGCATTACCAAATGGATTGACGGCTGGAAGGCCAAGGGTTGGAAAACGGCTGCAAAAAAACCTGTAAAGAATGAAGACCTATGGCGTGCCTTGGATGAAACCAGTAATCAGCATGATATTGTTTGGAAATGGGTTAAAGGTCATGCAGGTCATCCAGAAAACGAACGGGCAGATGCCTTAGCTAATCAAGGAATGGCTCTTTATAAAGGTGATTAATTATATTTCTTATAAATAGCCTCTAGTTGACCACTTCTTCTCATTTCAGAGATAATGCGATCAACTTCGGGCATTAAGGAAATATATGGAGACCTTTTTCCCATTAAAATATGGGCGCTAATACTTTCGAGGTTGACGCCCGTATCGAAAATATCTTTTTCAATAGCTTCCGTATCCATAACATTTTTATAAACTGACGGTGCAGTAATCACCAAGTCGGTCCTGCGGTCTGATAATAACCTGAAAGAATTCCGAGGATCAGGTACCAGATTTGCGTCGACCCCTCTAGAGAGTAGTTTCTCTTTGAACCATCCATCACCAATGACTGCTGCCATTTTCAGGCGCGCATCTATAACATCCTGAACACTTCTCATTGTGAGTATTTCATCAAGGCGAGGATGACCAGGATAAGTATATAGACGTCGTTGTAACTGATAAACTGGCAAAACACTAGGCACGACATAACGTAGCCGTTCAGTTGTTGGTACAGTCACAATGATATCGGCCCTACCCATTTTTACATCGATTTGGGCTCGCTTCCACGGGCGGTTTTCAAACTTAAGCTGTATTCCCAGCTCGTCCTCAAACACTGCACGCAAAACCTCTGCATAAACCCCTTGGGCTCGCTGGTTTTCTGGATAAATAAGAGGTTTGTTGGTTGCGTAAGAGACCGTGAGACTCTTTTCTGTTTCCAATCCGCTGATAGCGTTCGACAAAAAAAGAACACACAACAAAAAGAAACAAACAGAATGTTTAAATTTCAAAATCATGTACTCTTCAACCACACAAAAGGAACGTGGATTATATTAAAACAATTACTTATCAAAGCAATCTTTGATTTTATATTTCAGATATCTTTGAACATAAAAAAAGGGATGCAAAACTGCATCCCTTTATTACTTTATAGTCTAGATATTACTTACCGAATGTTTCACCGAAGAAGTCGCCTTCATTCCATTTAGGGCGCTCATTTTCATTCGCAATCGCTTTAATGATTAGATAATTTACATGTGCAAACTTAGCACCTGCATCATAATCGATATCAAGCGTGATCTGATCTGCTGGAGAATGATACTCATGACCTAAGAAATTCCTGAAGATCTCACCACCAACTTTACCAGATGGATCCGTTTCAAAACCTGTCACAAGAAATACAGAAGGAATACCTTGCTGAACAAAACGGTAGTGGTCACTACGCGTAAACAGACCTTGTTCAGGCATCGGGTCAGGACTTAATTTCAGGCCAATTTCAGCTACAGCTTTTTCAGTAATTGGACCAAGTGTTGAACGTTCTGCACCAAACGCAATCACATCTTGAAAATCATAAAGAATAAGCGGCATATCAAGGTTTACATTCGCAACCATTGTTGGCTTATCCACTGTTGGAAAGTTTGCAAAATAGCCCGCTCCAAGTAGGCCTTTTTCTTCCGCCGTTACAGCTGTGAACAGAATAGAACGACGTGGCTTTTCACCATTCGCATAGGCACGAGCTACTTCAAGCATAGTGGAAACACCTGCAGCATTATCTAGCGCACCGTTATTGATCTTATCTTCGCCTTCAGCATTTTCAGAAACCCCAATATGATCAAGGTGTGCAGAAATCACTACATATTCGTTCTTTAGTTTCGGGTCAGACCCTTCGATAACACCAACAACGTTAGGGCTTGTGAATTCGCCGGAAAGAACACTATCTTTCACAAGAGATGCAGAAGCTTTCAACTCCACAGGCTTTGCATTACCTTCAAGTGTTGCTTTTAGAGCATCTTCAAAAGAAGTAGCCGCGCCTGCAAAAAGTTCCTTAGCAACAGCGTGACTGACAGCAGCACTCGCTCCTACGGTTTTACCGCCCACTTCTTTACCGTCGGGGGTTTGCCAATCCATACGATCACGGTCAATAAAGCGCTTATAGAAAGTAAATGGACGCTGTTCTTCACTTGCAAATACGCTAATCACACCAGTAGCACCAAGCTCCGCGGCGGCACGTGATTTAGTTGCAGTTGAACGGTAATGCGCTCGCACTTCTGTATTCATATCTGAAGGAGCACCGCTTACAAGAACAACGACTTTACCCTTCACATCAAGACCAGCATAGTCGTCATGACCAGCTTCTGGGGCGTGGATACCATAACCCACAAAAACAAGATCGCCAGCAGCATTGCCTTTACTGTCACGCACACTACCAGACATCAAATATTCATCACCGAACGCCAATTCTTTGGTTTCGCCATTAACTGTAACAGCAACCTTTGACACATCTTTATTGATGCGAGCGTTCTGGAAAGGAACTTCCTGGAAGTAAGTTCCGTTATCCCCCATTGGTTTCACACCCAGGCGAGCAAACTCCGCAGCTACATATTTCGCAGCGACACGGTGCCCTTCACTACCTGTATCGCGACCCTTTAAAAGGTCATCCGACAGAAAAGCAATATCCGCCTTGATGCGCTCAGCACTAAATTCAGGAGCCTTATTTGTTGAACCAGCACGGTCGTTTGTTGAAACGGTCGCACATGCAGAAACAGCCAGCATCGCTGCAGCTGAAATACCAAGCTTCATAAACTTGGTAGAAATTACAGATGTTTTCCCCATGATGTCCTCAGGTTATGTTTATCTTTGTTACAGTGCACACTCAGTGATCTAGCCAACTTTACATCTTTCGTAAAGCTAAGATAAACCAAAGATATAGATCAGTTCAAAAGCTTAAGACCGCCAAACTATCATTCATTTTTTAGGATTTCTGCGATAGCCCACAAACGATCTTGTCCCCACAGGGTTTCATTTGCCACCCTGAATGTTGGCACACCCCAACTGCCATAAACCAACATCTCGTTCATATTTTTTTCTGCCTTTTCAAACCATTCTTCTTCGGGCAAGGCTTGCCCTAATGTATCGGCAGGTAGCCCCGCGTTTGCAATGATTTTCAACAGGCCTTCGTCTGTAGCCCCATCAATACCTTCTGCCCATACACCACGGGTGAAAGCGCTGAAAAATCTCAACATGCTTTCGTCATCAGGCAATGAAAAGCCAATAGCCATTGCTCGCTTCACTGCAAGACCAAGTGGGTCAACAATCTTACCAAACGGAATATCTTCAAGCCGAGCTTCTCTTGCAGCATCAGCAAGAATGTAACGCCCCTTGATGGGAGGTACCTTCATTCCGCGCATCAACATAGGCATGACAGGCTTGAGTTTCAGCTTAACACCCGAAAGCTCGGCAAATTCACCAACTTGTTGCAAAGACAAATGGCTGTATGGGCTTCGAACAGAAAAGAAAAACTCTACTGTTCTTCCTGCAACGGACTTGTCCAACGTTTCCAATCTGTGCCGCCAGATACGCGTCAGATCGAAATGGCATTCACCATCACCTAACCCCAGCCTGTTCAAGCGACGTTCAAGGTGATCTATACGGTCCACACCCACATAAAACTCCCCCTCATAATATAGGGATGCACTGGAATATTGACCGAGTTCACGTAGCCGCGTTTCATTATTGGCCAGCATCTGCTCATCAATGTCAGCAACGACACAGAGCTTCCTGACTGTTAGGAGATCTTCCCGCCATAAAGCAGCGCCAACTTCCTGTGCGATTGAGAAAAACTTTGGGTCATCCTGTATGCTGGCAAGATAACGGTTAGCCATCCCCACGCTAAGGCGATCCGGCACACTAGCGGATGCTGGAAACCCCAACCCGTATAGCTTGGCGAGACGAGCAGCATCAATAATGCTATACCCTTCAAAGCGTGCTGGATCTGGGTACATATTAGCTGGAAGCTTTTCCACAACGAGCGGTGTGATTTGCACATCAAACCGATATGCAATTTCAGGCAAAACCTGAACCATCAACTGACAATATGGATCATCTGCCCGGTGGAAGTATAGAATTTCATGAGGTCGTCGAACCAAACGCCGCGCAAACTCTGCACGACGTCTTTTTCCATTTAATCTGGCTTCACTTGTTAACCACGCAGCAACACGTGATCTCAATATCGCTTTAAAGTTCATATGGCTATCTTTGCTGCTATTCGGCAGCAGGTTCAACCATTAAAACCGTTCCTTCCACAGAAATTACACGAACTTTATCACCAATTGCCGCATCTGATCCTTCCGCAAGCCATAAGCTATCCCGAACAGAAACCTGGCCACGGCCGTTCTCAATCGCCTTAGCGACAGTGTAAATATTACCAACATGGTCTTTACCTGCCGTATTTACTTCCTGATCAGGCTGCTGTTCACCTGCGGAATAAAAATACTTATTCCCAACATATATAGAAATGGCACCAACAGCTGCAAAGAACAGTCCATGTCCTTCAAAACCTAAATCAGGCATCAGCCATGCAACCATGCCAGTAGCCAATCCTGCAAGACCTATCCAGAGCAAATAAACACCTGGGATTAACATCTCGCCTACCAGCAGTAGTACCCCCGCAGATAACCACAGCCAATAGGCATTTTCATTCATCCATGCAAAATCAAACATAGCTTACTCCACGTTAGGGATACCGCTCGCGCTCGTTGGTTTGGTTTTCTTCACTTCACTGAAAAGTTCAGAAATACCACCGATTGAGCCAATCACACTTGAAGCTTCCATTGGCATAAAGACTAGCTTTTCATTTGGTGAATTTGCAAAACTACCAAGCGCTTCAACATATTTTTGCGCCACAAAATAGTTGATCGCCTGTTTATCACCAGCCGCAATCGCATTAGATACCATTTCCGTAGCTTTCGCCTCAGCTTCCGCTTCACGCTCACGGGCTTCAGCGTCTCTAAAGGCTGCTTCTTTACGCCCTTCTGCCTCTAGCACGGCAGCTTTCTTTTCACCTTCTGCGCGAAGGATTTCTGCCTCTCTTAAGCCCTGAGCTTCAAGAATAGACGCACGTTTATCACGCTCTGCCTTCATCTGGCGCGCCATCGCATCAACAATATCTCTTGGTGGTGCGATATCCTTGATTTCGATACGTGTGATTTTCACGCCCCAAGGCTGCGTTGCTTCATCCACCACATTCATCAGGCGTGCATTAATATCATCACGCTTGGAAAGCAATTCATCAAGATCCATCGACCCCATCACTGTACGAAGATTGGTCATCGTAAGGTTCAAAATGGCTAGTGTCAGATTGTTTACTTCATAGCTTGAGCGTGCAGCGTCCAGAACTTGAAAGAACACTACGCCATCAGCAGCTACCATCGCATTATCTTTGGTAATCACTTCCTGTGTAGGAATATCAAGCACCTGTTCCATCATATTCATCTTGCTACCGATACGTTCAATAAACGGTACAATGATATGAAGGCCCGGCCTTAAGGTTTTGGTGTATTTCCCTAGTCTTTCAACAGTATATTCAAAGCCCTGCCCCACTGTCACAACCGCGGAAAAGACAAAAATAACCGCCAGCAAACCTACTAGCCCGACAACGATTTCCGACATCTCAAACATATAATTCCCCCTAATTGGAAGGTTATCCCTAAAACCTATATATGTATTTTCAAGGCAAATAAAAAGGGGCAGCCAAAGCCACCCCTTAAAAAACAATTATTTTATAACAACTTACAGCTGCCCAAGCGCATGCTCCGCACTAGATACTTGGAATGCGCCAGGTTCTTCCACATTCAACTCCGTCACGGTACCGTTTTCAACAATCATGGAGAAACGAACCGACCGAAGTCCCATACCGAAACCAGAAGCATCCATCTCAAGACCGATAGCTTTAGTAAAATCGCCATTCCCGTCTGCGAGCATTGTCACTTTATCACCAGCGCCTGTGTTTTCGCCCCATGCATGCATTACAAATACGTCATTCACAGCATAACAGGCAATTTCATCAACACCTTTTGCCTTGATCGCATCTGCTTGTTCAATAAAACCGGGTAGGTGCTTAGCAGAACATGTTGGTGTAAACGCGCCCGGCACAGAAAAGATCACAACCTTCTTGCCTGCAAAATATTCTTCTGTCGCGATTGGCGCTGGTCCATCTGCTGTCATTGTTGTTAGCATTGCTGCAGGAATTTTATCGCCAACTTGAATAGTCATAATCACCCCTTACCGTTTCAGGATTAAAATTTCAGGGGACAGAGTAAAAGATTATTCCCCTGATGAACATAATTAAGATGTTACAGATCAATAAACCGTTCGATGGATGCACCACGACCGTTAGTAAAACTCAAACGAACTTGCTTACCTTTGAGATCAATCTTCTTATTTCCCGTTTGAGCTGAGAGAACAAAACGAACCGTCTTTCCATCAGGCAGCATACGTTTCTTCGGCTTCCCAAAGTGAGCAACTGTGCCTATTTCCGCAAGCACATCTGCGTTTGTTAGGTTACCGGAACCTGTCGCATCGACGATAACTTTTTGATGCCCCATTTTACCGACCAATTTAGCAGATAAAACTTCTAGGCCTGCACCATCATCACCTGCGCGCGCTGGTACTTTATCCATCCAACTGGATACACGAATATCATGAATAGAGTCGTCCGCACCGGATGTATCAACCATATAGTCTATATTAAACGGCACACAGATATCCTTGCAGACCATAAAGTCTACCTTCACAGGTACCTCAGCAGATTGTGCATCAACATAGAACGGCATAATAACTTGTTTGCCGTATCCATATGTCTCAAGTCCAAAAAGTTCGAAGCGTTCTGGGAATGGATATAATACTTCAATCTGTTCACCACCCGAAGATATCTTCACAGGTAAGCCTGCTTCACCCGGAGAACGCCAATAAGTTTTCCAGCCCGGGGCTAACTTCGCTTCCCATGCCAGCAACTTCTTACCCGCATCATCAGACATACTTGTCACCACGACGCGTGTTTGAAGCATTCCGTCATGATCATGCCATTTGGTTTCCGAGGCATAACTCTTCACTGATAGAATTGCACTTACCAATAATACTACAAACAATCGCACATTTATTCTCCGGCAAATTTTCCTTTTATATAAGCGAGCACCCTTACATTCTCCAATCGCCTTTTATCACAAACTCGTCAGATTGCAGGAACTAAACAGAATAAACACCTCATTTGCTTCATTGCTTCACCTACCTTGAGAGAGTAAACTATACATAAATAACAAAAGGACACGACCTTGACGTCAGCGAATTTTTTAGACAGTAAACTTCTTCTTGCAATGCCAAGCATGACCGATGAAAGGTTCGACAGAACAGTCATTTATTTATGCACTCATGACGAATCTGGCGCTATGGGACTGGTTATTAACCAGCAGGCAGAAAACCTTAACTTCGAAGAACTACTCACACAGTTAAACATTGAAACCCACCCTAATACACCGGACATTCCAGTTCATCGTGGGGGCCCTGTGGAACCAGGTAGAGGGTTTGTTCTACATTCCGCAGATTTCGTACAGGACAGCACGCTTGTTGTTAGTGAAACATTGGCGCTTACTGCAACCGTCGATATCTTGAGTGCTATGGCCGAAGGCAAGGGACCAATACATAATCTGTTAGCTCTTGGCTATGCAGGTTGGGGACCCGGCCAGTTGGAAGACGAAATCATTGCTAACAGCTGGCTTACGGCAGAAGCTGATGAAGAGATTATTTTCAATACCGACTTTGAACAAAAATGGCCTCGGGCCATGGCAAAATTAGGCGTGAATATATCTATGCTTTCCACAGATGCAGGACATGCCTGATTAATGATGCTGAAAACTTGTATCAATATTAGCTAAACTTAGTGATGGGATTGCAGTGTAAAGCTGATGCTGGCCTTTACGGTCAATCTCAATCACTTTAGGCAAATCTATTGCCCTTAAAGTTACCTTCAGGCTATCCAGCAAATCTTTTACACGTTTAGATAAATGCTCTTCCATAAGCGCTCTAGGTGACGGCACCACAAGTAGCTGTTGCAAGCTCTGTTCGAACCCGCCCCATTTATCAATAAAGCCCTGATTATTCACCTCAAATGGGCGAACTACACCAACCATAATAACACCGCCCATCGCTCGTTCTTCAATAAAAGGGAGTGATAGAACTTCCAAATCAAAATTGGAGTCAGCTTCAATTTGGAAGGTACCAGTTCTGAGAATACCGCACCCTTGGACAAGCGCTGTTGCGTACATCTCTTCCATAACAGAACCCTGTTCTGTTTCAGAGAAAACACTACTGTAGGTTCTACCCGCCATACCGCGCCCCATAGCACTTTCCAGAGCCGAACCTGCAAGGCGGTATCTAAGTGCACCATCTGGTGCCATTTCTAAAATAAACATCCAAGGTAAGATACTTGTAAGTTCCCGCAGGTCTAATTGTCCTCTTTGCGGAACGCTGTTACCTTTACACAAGGAATACCAATAGCCTAAAAACAGGCATATCTCAGGACACAACAATTAATTTTCTCCCCAAACGTTGTGGGGATACTACCACTTGCGCCAACCCTGAGCAATCAGGGAAACCTCGTACAGTTATTAATTCAACTGATTAAATGTTCAGAAAAAGCAAATGTAAAAGAAACAATTAAAAACTAATTGTATCAAAGTTTCCGTTACCTACCACTGCAATAGAAGTTTGGTTCTGATCAATGATTGTTGTGCCAATATTTCTTACTTGCTCTACAGACACAGATTCTACGTTTGCAATCATTTCTTCAACAGGGATTACGCGATCAAAAACAAGTAATTGCCGCCCAAGTTGTTCCATTCTTGATGTTGTCGATTCGAGCGCCATCATCAAACTTGCCTTCAATTGCGCGATTGCGACATTAAATTCCTGCTCTTCAGGCCCATCAGCTAGCGCCGCCATTTCAGCCTGAATTACAGGGATCATTTCATCAACCATATCAGGGCCTGTACCTGCATAAAGGCCAAACAACCCTGTATCCTGATGACTGCTTGTAAAACTGTAAACTGAATAGGCCAGGCCTCTTCGCTCTCGCACTTCCTGGAACAAACGAGAGGACATGCCCCCACCTAGGATTGTGGAATAAACCTGTGCAGCATAATAATTTTCGTCATGGAACGAGGTACCAGGCCAAGCGGCAGCAATGTGAACTTGTTCAAGGTCACGTTTTTCTATTTTCCGACCACCAGTATAAACCGCCTGCTCTGCGCGTTGCTTTACGCCAGATGGCATACGGCCCATTTTCTCTTCAACTGCTTTAACAACCGCATCATGGTCCAAATATCCAACAGCTGAAACAACAGTGTTGGCGCCAACATAATTTGTTGAAAGATAGCTTAACAAATCATTTTGCGTGAAAGAGCGAATTGTTTGTTCTGTGCCCAGTATCGGACGCCCGATTGCCTGATTACCGTATGAAATACCTTGGAGATGATCAAAGATTACATCATCTGGAGTATCAAGGGATTGCCCTACTTCCTGCAAGATTACTTCTTTTTCTCTATCCAGCTCTTTCTGGTCACACACACTGTTCATAACAATGTCGGATAGCACATCAAGTGCCATAGAAAGGTCGTCTTTCAAAACACGGGCGTAGTAGGTGGTATTATCGCGAGTGGTATATGCATTAATATGACCACCCAAACTTTCGATCCCCAATACAATATCTTTAGCAGACCGGGTCTTCGTGCCTTTAAACAGCATATGTTCGAGACAATGCGTAATACCATTCAGAGCCTCAGGCTCATGCCTTGCTCCAACATCTGTCCAGATACCAATAGATACGGTTTCCAAACTTGCACGGTGTTCTGTAATAACCCGAAGGCCGTTTGATAAGGTGGTAACCTGAACGGTCAAGAGCCGTTTCCTTCCAAGATTCTTCGCTGCAACATCTTTTTATCATTTGGCAGCACTTCGAAGCGTTCTTCACGCTCATAAAGATCGGCCATATGCTGAGGAAGATTTGGAATTACTCCACACGCCTCCTCTACCGCAGCACCGAACTTAACAGGGTGCGCAGTGGAGAGTGTTATATTCGGAACTGCAGAAGAATCAAGGCTTGTACGCGCCACTTCAATGCCTACAGCGGTGTGAGGGTCTGAAATATAACCATTTTCTTCAAAAATACGCTTCATAACCGCTTTTGTCGTAGCGTCGTCTACCCGGTCTGCAACAAAGTTATCTTTAAGAATCGCATGATGGTCAGGTGACAAACTGAAGAATTTATCCGTCGCAAAGCTATCCATATAACTCTGCACCATATCGCCATCACGTCCGGTAAGATCAAAAATCAGGCGTTCAAAGTTGCTTGAAACCTGAATATCCATGCTCGGAGAAAGCGTAGCGTGCGTTTCACCAGAAGCATATGTACCGGTATTAAGCGTACGAGCGAGAATATCATTGCTGTTTGTAGCAATCGCCAATGTTTCAATCGGCAGGCCCATGCTCTTTGCTATGTAACCCGCGAAAATATCCCCAAAGTTCCCGGTAGGAACACTGTAAGAAACTTTTCTATCTGGCGCACCTAACGCCACAGCGGATGTAAAATAATATACGATCTGGGCCATCACCCGGGCCCAGTTAATCGAATTCACTGCCGTCAGGCCAACCTTATCACGGAATGCAAGATCATTAAAACACGCTTTCACAAGTGCCTGACAGTCATCAAAGGTACCCTCAACAGCAATATTCACCACATTCGGTTCAAGCACTGTTGTCATTTGCTTGCGCTGCACATCAGAAACGCGATCTTTGGGATGAAGCATATATATGCGCACGTTGTCACGCCCACGACAGCCTTCAATCGCTGCAGAGCCCGTATCCCCAGATGTTGCACCGAGAATTGTGAGCTTCTCTTTACGCTTTTCCGTAAAGTGGTCGAAAAAACGCCCTAGAAGCTGTAGCGCGAAATCCTTGAACGCCAACGTCGGCCCATGGAACAGCTCTAAAAGCCAATCATTGGGGGAAAGCTGCACCATCGGGGCAACAGCATTATGCTGAAATGCATCGCCGTATGTTGCATCAAGCATTTTTTTCAGGTCAACATCAGAAACGGAACCCGCAACAAACGGCTGAATTACCTTGAAAGCGACATCAGCATAAGAAAGGCCTCGCATCGATCGAATATCTTCTGCGGTAAAGCTGGGAATTTCCTCAGGCACATAGAGACCGCCATCACGGGCAAGACCTGTGAGTGTTACACCTTCAAAATCTAAAACATCGGCCTTGCCACGCGTGGAAATATATTTCACGATCAATACTCTCAGCTTTACAATTATTGCGCAGAGCTAGTCATAATTTGTGATGCGTCAAAGCGCAAGCCTCAACTATTCTCGCGACCTCTTTTCAGGCCAAAAAGTATGTAAATAGCAAGAAGTGTAGCAGCTAGACCAAACCAGGTGATCGTATATTGAAGATGATTGTTAGGGATATCTACACGCACCTGTCCGCCAAGAGGCAGGCTTCCCTTACCACCTACCTGATCTGAAAACACCCGGAAGTGATAATACTCTTTGGTACGCAAACCAAAAGCCTCTGCCATTTCGTGTACGTTGGCTACATACCATGTATTACCAGTTGGATCATTTGCAGGAGTAAAACTTGAAGCTTCGGCACTTGTCCGCAGCACACCTGTGATACTCACATCTCCTGCAGGCAACTCTGGTAGCGTATCTTCGGTCATGGGTATCCACCCCCAGTTAACCAGCACTGCCATTCCGAACGTAGTTTTGACCGGGCTATATAGGTAGTAACCCGGCTTTCCATCAACATTGGTGCCGAATAGCTTAAGCGGTTCTGAGGTACCATGTGTACCAGAGAAGTAAACTTTGCGGTAATTTAGTTGGGCTGGGTCATCCACATGCACGGGCAGCTTGATTGGTTCAGCAGTTAACCCTTCTTCAATCTGTGCAAGCATAGCTGTTTTCGGGCCAACTTTACGCGCCTGCCATGTACCAAGACTGCTTAGGATAACAAGCGAGATAACGGTTGCAATAGTAAGACCTGTACCCGGCTGAAAACGTTTCTTCTCTGCCATAACTCTTAACCTTCGTCTGTTAACTGGCCTTCATGAGCATCATGATGGAATTGCAGCGCTACTAAAGTTGCTTTGATAACTCGAAGAAGCCAGATGGTACCACCAATGATCATAGCAATCAGAAAGATCATAATAGCCCACATGGGTAACCCGATTGCTGCATAGAGATATGCACCGATAATAGCACAGAGCGCCCCAAGGATCATGATCACGAATATCTGGGCCCCATCACCCGCATCTGCTTTACTTAGATCAAATCCGCAATTCTCGCAGACACCTCGAAGTTCCAACAGGCCGTTATAGATAGGTGCGTCACCACAGTTCGGGCATTTGCAGGAAAGTCCGGCCTTATACGGAGAAACCGACCGAGATTGCTCTCGATCGGTTTCTTCAACTTGATCTGATTGTTGGTCAGCCACGGATTATTGGCCGCCCCAGATGTATACGCAGATGAACAGGAACAGCCATACAACGTCTACAAAGTGCCAGTACCAAGCAGCTGCTTCAAAACCGAAGTGGTGATCAGTCTTGAAGTGACCTTTGTATAGACGGCCCAAGCATACTGCTAGGAAGATTGTACCAACGAATACGTGGAAGCCGTGGAAACCTGTCGCCATATAGAATGTAGCGCCGTAAATGTTGCCAGAGAAACCAAACGCAGCGTGGCTATATTCATAACCCTGAACTACAGAGAAGATCAGGCCAAGAGCAACTGTCAGCCAAAGCGCTTGTTTCGCCGCTTCACGGTTACCTTCAACAATAGCATGGTGCGCCCATGTTACTGTTGTACCAGATAATAGAAGAATGAGTGTGTTGATCAAAGGCAGGTGGAATGGATCAAATGTCTCAATACCTTTTGGAGGCCATACAGCTTCCTGACCAAGGGATGAGAATAGATCAGCCGGATCAACAGGCAGTGCCGGGTATAGAGACGCATTAAAGAACGCCCAAAACCATGCAACGAAGAACATTACCTCAGAAGCAATGAAGAGGATCATGCCGTAGCGCAGACCAATTTGAACTACAGGTGTATGATCACCTGTTTCACCTTCGTGAATTACGTCTTTCCACCAAGCGATAGAACCGTAAACCGTACCTAGAAAGCCGATAATTAGAGCATAACTACCCCAACCGCTTGCACCAAAAAGCTCAGCTTCTGGCTTCATTGCGAACACAGCACCCACCATCATGATCAATACAAAGAATGATACAAATGCAGGCCATGGGCTTGGGTTTACCAGATGGTAGTCGTGTTTAACTTCGCCCGCCATAAAATTTCTCCTGACAAAATACCGGAAAATCCGGCATTCCTAGTTCCCTAAATCAATCAGCGACCAGCAAGCACTTCCGCCATTTCTTCGTCATCCAGTACGAAGAATGTATATGAAAGTGTTACTTCGGTAACTTCATCCAAATTCAGATCCTCATCAATCGAAGGATCAATATAATAGACTACAGGCATCTGTACCCGTTCGCCTGGTTTCAAAATCTGCTCGGTAAAGCAGAAACAATCTACTTTCGCAAAATAACTGCCAGCTTTATGTGGTGCCACATTATATGTAGCACGCCCAACTAGTGTTTTATCAGTTGGGTTATAAGCTTCATAATAAGCAAGCCCCTGCTCGCCTACCTTCAGTGTTTGCGAAATCTGCATTGGGGCAAAATCCCAAGGCATATCTCTGTGAGTGTTTGCGATAAAACGAACACGCATATCCCGATTAATGGTATTTACAGATGCCAGTTCTTCAGACCTTTGCGTCGTACCGCCATAACCTGTTACTTTACAGAACAGATCATAAAGCGGCACAGCGGCATAAGCCATACCCAGCATTGCAACCACAACACCACCAGCCATCAGAGCTACTTTTTTATTTTTGCTCTCAGCGCTCATTATGGTGTCAGGCCCTTAATACGGAAATAGCTGATCACAGCCAAAGAGATAACAAAGATAAACAGGCTTGCACCGAGAACGCGGTTACGCTTTTTCATCTTGGTGTGAAGTTCTGAATATTTATCATCGCCTGACATTAGATCAGCCCCATAACAACACGTTCTGCAGCAAGTACTGCAAAAGCAGTAAACAAATATAAAATCGAAAACAGGAACAGCTTTTTGTACGCTTTTTCATTGCCGCGCCATACATAGAAGGCGAGCACAAGGAACCAAGCGCTAAGTGCCGATGTAACCACACCGTATACAGGGCCAGCAAAGCCCATAAAGTAAGGCGCGATAGCACAAGGCACCATCAAAAGACTGTATAGAAGAATTTGCTTTCTGGTTTCCTTTTCTCCAGCCACAACCGGCAACATAGGTACACCCACCTTCTCATAATCCTTATGGATAAAGAGAGAGAGCGCCCAGAAGTGAGGCGGTGTCCAGAGGAAAATAATACCGAAAAGCACAATACTTTCGATTGTTACACTATCAGTTACAGCAGCCCAACCAATCATCGGAGGGAATGCACCTGCAGCACCACCAATCACAATATTCTGTGGGGTACGGCGCTTCAGCCACATTGTGTAAATAACAGCATAAAAGAAAATCGTAAGAGCAAGAAGAATAGCAGATGTTACATTAACAAGCAGCCCCAGAAGAATTACTGAAGCCACCGAAAGCGTAAGACCAAACCCAAGGGCATCGCCTGGGGTTACTCTTCCAGCAGGGATCGGACGCTTAGCTGTCCTATCCATTACCGCATCGATATCGGCATCATACCACATATTAAGGGCGCCAGAGGCTCCCGCACCAATGGCAATCAGCACAATAGCAGCGATTGCGATAACCGGGTTCATAGAACCTGGAGCCGCAATCAATCCTACAAATGCAGTGAAGATCACAAGTGACATAACACGAGGCTTCAACAGTGCGATGAAGTCCCCTGCTTCCGCTTCCTGCCCTGAGGCAGGAAGATCACTTTTAATCGTGGATGTCAGACTATCAGCCAACGTTCCAATTCCTACTCAACTTACTTGATTTTTGGTAGTTCGTTGAACTGGTGGAATGGAGGAGGTGAAGATAGTGTCCACTCAAGAGTAGTAGCACCTTCGCCCCACTGGTTATCCGCCACAGTCTTCTTACGAGACAGTGTGATACCCATAACAACCATGAACAATACAACGCCAACAAGCGTTACCAGGTAACCCCATGACGACCATGCGTTCCAGTATGCATACGCATCTGGGTAATCAACATAACGGCGTGGCATACCCTGCAAGCCTAGGAAGTGCTGCGGGAAGAAGATCAGGTTCACACCCACGAATGTTACCCAGAACTGAAGCTTCGCAAGGAAGTTCGGGTATTCACGACCGGACATTTTACCAACCCAGTAATAGAGGCCAGCGAAGATCGCAAACACTGCTCCAAGTGATAGTACATAGTGGAAGTGAGCAACCACATAGTAAGTATCGTGAAGAACAATATCAGCACCAGCGTTTGAAAGTACAACGCCTGTTACACCACCAACTGTAAACAGAAGGATGAAGGCGATAGCGTACATCATTGGTACTTCAAAGGTGATAGAGCCACCCCACATTGTTGCAATCCAAGAGAAGATTTTCACACCTGTTGGAACCGCAATAACCATTGTCGCAGCTACGAAGTAAGCTTTTGTATCTACATCAAGGCCAACTGTGTACATGTGGTGCGCCCACACTACGAAGCCGATGAAACCGATCGCTGCCATCGCATACGCCATTCCTAGGTAACCGAAAATCGGCTTGCGAGAGAATGTAGAGATGATGTGGCTTACGATACCAAATGCAGGCAGGATCATGATGTATACTTCAGGGTGACCAAAGAACCAGAACAGGTGCTGGAACAGAATTGGATCACCACCACCAGCAGGATCAAAGAATGTTGTGCCGAAGTTACGGTCAGTCAGCAGCATTGTGATCGCGCCAGCTAGTACAGGCAGAGACAGAAGAAGCAGGAATGCAGTGATCAGTACTGACCAAGCAAACAGTGGCATCTTGTGAATTGTCATGCCCGGAGCACGCATGTTGAAAATAGTTGTGATGTAGTTAATCGCACCCATAATCGAAGAAGCACCAGCCACGTGAAGCGAGAAGATCGCCAGGTCCATTGAAGGACCAGGGTGACCAGTTGTTGATAGTGGTGCATATGCTGTCCAGCCGCCACCGAAACCAGCAGCACCCGGCGCACCTTCTACAACAGTAGAAAGAAGCAGCAGAATAAACGCTGGAGGCATTAGCCAGAAAGAAATGTTATTCATGCGAGGGAACGCCATATCTGGCGCACCAATCATTAGCGGTACGAAGTAGTTACCAAAGCCACCGATCAGAGCAGGCATAACCATGAAGAACACCATGATAAGGCCGTGACCAGTTGTCAGCACGTTAAACATGTGACGCGCTTCTTCTTCGGAGATGCCTAGAACGCTAGGAAGGAATTGAACGCCCGGCTCCATAAGCTCCATACGCATCAGACCGGACATAGCAAAGCCGATCACGCCCGCAAAAAATGCGAACCATAGATACATCACACCGATGTCTTTGTGGTTGGTGGAAAGTACCCACCGCTTCCACCCAGTTGGGTCTGCGTGTGCCATTACTTTCTCTCCTTAGCGACCAAGCTGTGTAGTAGCAGCGTCAGCATAATTTAGCTTCGCTAGCTCTACCCACTTGGCAAAATCTTCTTTTGAAACAACTTCTACTGCGATCGGCATATAAGCGTGGTCTTTACCACATAGCTCTGAACACTGACCGTAGTATGTACCAACATGGTCTACTTCGAACCAAGTTTCATTCAAACGGCCTGGTACAGCATCAAGCTTCACACCAAACGCTGGAACAGTCCAAGCGTGGATCACATCAGAACCAGTAAGCTGAACTTTGATCTTCGTATTAACAGGAACAACCAAACGGTTATCTGTATCAAGAAGACGCGCGTTCAGTTTTGCTGGACGACCTAGGAATGCAGAAAGATCTCTTTCGTATGTTGCGCGCTCATCAGCATTTTTAAATGCACTGTCAGGCACAAGCAGAGATGTGAACTCAATATCGCCATGATCCGGGTAAGAATAAGTCCAGTTCCACTGGTTACCTGTCACCTTGATCGCAAACTCTGTCTCAGGAACAACGTCCTGATAATAAAGAAGCGGTAGTGAAGTTGCACCGATCACCGCAAGGATAATGATTGGAACACCAGTCCAAATAATTTCAATCACTGTGTTGTGACTTACTTTAGATGGATTTGGGTTCGCTTTCGCGCGGTAACGGAACATTACATAGAACATCAGCGCAAACACAAAGATTGTGATTACAGTGATGATCCAAAGAAGTTCCATGTTAAACGCACCAACCTTAGCGGCCTGCTCGTTTGCAGCTTCCTGAAGCCACAGCCCCTTCTCGTGAGGTTGACCAAGTGGCCCCTCAGCCAAGGCGCTAACCGTAAAACCGATCATAGCTGTGAATGCAGCCATCAAACCGGCGGTAAGCCTTTTAACGCTCATAGTTCTGCTTTCCTTTTATTTCCTACCCCTAACACGGGCACCCTGCAGACAACCTACCCTGAAGTCTACCGGGGACCAGCCGCTCTGACAAAACCCCTAAAGGTCCTAACAGCTGGCATAATGAACCGTCGTTATAACGACACGTTGTCGCAGGCTCAAGCCTGAGAGCACTGTTACGGACATTTTTCTGCCAAAAATGTTAAAATTTCTATTCAAACGCTTGTTTTGTATGCGCAAGAGTACCATGCTTACGTATAGATAACAGCTTGGTTTGCGTCTTTTTGTCGCACAAAGGCTTGTAAAAAGATCACGGAGTACAGCCATGACCGATGCCCCTGCATCGCTTAATTTCTTTTTTGAGCAATCAGAACTTGATGAAAAACGTACAGAATCTCTGGTTTCTGAAGCTTTATCCGGTATGGATGACGGGGAAATTTATCTCGAATCCACTCAATCAGAATCATTTTCATACGATGATGGGCGCCTGAAGGCAGCTTCTTTTGATTCGAGTCAAGGATTTGGGCTTAGGGCTGTAGCAGACGAATCAACTGGCTATGCGCATTCAAATGAACTTTCTGAAGCTGCCATCAAACGTGCGGCAGATACTGTTCGTGCAGTAAAAAGTGGCCATGACGGTAGCATGAGCCTCGCGCCAGCACGAACCAACAAACAACTTTACACGGACGAAAACCCGCTTGGCGGCATTTCGTTTGACCGTAAAGTAAAACTTCTTGAAGAAATTGATGAATATGCTCGCGCGCAAGATGACCGGATCAGACAAGTAAGCGCCTCTATTCTTGGTAGCTGGCAAGCTGTAGAAATCATCCGCGCTGATGGTCATCGCGTCAGAGACATCCGTCCACTGGTACGGCTGAACGTTTCTGTAGTGCTTGGTGAAGGCGATAGGCAAGAAGCGGGCAATGAAGGTGCTGGCGGCAGGCAATCCTACGATTTCCTTTTTGATGAAGCACACTGGCAGGCACAAGTGAATGAAGCTATTCGCCAAGCTAATGTAAACCTTGAAAGCGTTGATGCACCTGCGGGCGAAATGACCGTTGTTCTTGGCCCAGGTTGGCCCGGCGTGCTTCTTCATGAAGCTGTAGGCCACGGTCTTGAAGGTGATTTCAATAGAAAGAAGACATCCGCATTCGCTGGGCTTATGGGTGAACGTGTTGCAGCCCCCGGCATCACAGTTGTGGATGACGGTACTATTGATAGCCGCAGAGGTTCACTGTCAGTTGACGATGAAGGCACACCAACGGAACGTACTGTTCTAATCGAAGACGGCATTCTAAAAGGCTACATGCAAGACCGCCTGAATGCACGCCTTATGGGTATGACGCCAACTGGTAATGGTCGCAGGCAGAGTTTCGCCCATGCGCCAATGCCTCGTATGACGAACACCTTCATGATGGCAGGCGATAAAGACCCAGCTGAAATTTTGGCTAGTGTGGATGACGGTCTTTACGCCGTGAATTTTGGTGGCGGCCAAGTTGATATCACATCAGGTAAGTTTGTATTCAGTTGTACAGAAGCATACCGCGTACGCGGCGGCAAAATTGCCGAACCTGTAAAAGGTGCCACGCTTATTGGCAGTGGCCCTGAGGTACTAAAACATGTTTCCATGATCGGTAATGACCTGAAACTGGATAATGGCGTTGGTACTTGCGGCAAGGGCGGACAAACAGTTCCGGCTGGTGTGGGGCAACCTACACTGAAAATTGACGGCCTGACTGTAGGCGGCACTGCAGGTTAACAAAAACTAAGCCTGATGTGCTTCTCCCGTACATCAGGCCCCTCCCGCCAACTATTTCAATCCGGTTGCGGCACCCCTGCACCGATATCCACATATTCATGTAAGTTCGCAAGCGCAACGGTGTGCTTGGGCTGTTCGAAAAAGGCAGGCCTCTGCCCCATAGCGGGGGTAACGCATATTGTCATCACCTGCATTGGCTTCGATCCGTCTTCACTTGCCATGATGGGAAGTGAGATACCAATAGCATAGTCCTGAACTGTATTTTGCTTGCGGTTAGTCCACAGCTGCACATCTTGAGTAGTCCAAACTGCAGCACAAGGCTTATTAGCGATATTCATGAAACGTTTAGCACGCAATTCTCTTAGCTTGCCTTCTGTTACATCAAGGTAATTTTGCCCTGTATAATCAGCGCCAAGAAAATCCATGTATAAACTGGGGAAATATCTAATACGAACTTCTTCATAAGAAATAACATCAAGCAATAGAAGACAATCAAGATACCGGCTGATATCTCTTAAGTTCACGTTTTTTCTCAGCGGCAGCAACTCATTACCTGCCCACTTTCTCCAAGTAGACAAGATATAGCGAAGTTCTGTACTTTCTGCGAACGCAGGTAATCCTATCTGAAGTTCCATTGCAATACGCTCACCGCTTTTGTCTTTAAAGTGTAAAAATCAAATCTCTTTTAAGCGTGCCTTATCTTTCATCACTCAAGATACTGTCTGGGGCACACCAGCGCCAATATCTACATACATATGATTATTTGCTACCGTAACATTTGCAATCGGCTGATCAGAAAAAGATGGTCGTTCACGACCAGCAAGAGGAAAGCAAACCTGCAACATTTGCATAGGCTTCAATCCCTTTTCACAAGCAATGATTGGAACCGATAGGCCTACCGTATATTCCTGCATCTTTCCTTCGTGCTTACCAAGAGTAGTCCACACAGCAGCACATGGGTGTGACACAACATTCATCATACGCGCTGCACGCATTTCCCTTAGAGCTGGTTCGGTTACTTCCAGATAATTTCTGCCCGTATAATCGGCACCGAAATAATCCATATATAAGCTGGCAAAATACCGAATATTAATCTCGGCATGGGAAATCACGTCAAACAACATGACACAATCAAGATACTTACTAATATCCCTGAGGTTCATCTGCTCCCGGTTGGGAACAGTTTTTCCGTCTGCCCACTTATACCAAATAGCGAGCAATTCTCTGATTTCATCTCTATCTGCAAATGCTGGTAGGTCTGCCTGAAACCCCATTGCCTGCACTCCCCCTGACGCAACGTCTTAAACCGTACAAAAAGCTAAGTAAGGCATCAAAGGAATTTTGCAAACTTTGTTAATAAAAAAGCAGCCCGAAGGCTGCTTTCTTCATTCAGAAACATATTACAAAGTTAAATGATAGTCGCTTCGGTCGCGGCTTTAACTTCATCCAGCGTTACTTCTGGAGCAAGCTCAACAACTTTAAGGCCACCTTCAACCACATCAAAGACACCAAAGTTTGTAATAATACGGTCTACAACACCTGTACCTGTGAGCGGCAGTGAACATGCCTTCAGCAGTTTGGTTTCACCTTTTTTGTTGGTGTGATCCATAATCACAACAACACGCTTCACACCGGCAACAAGATCCATGGCACCACCCATGCCCTTCACCATTTTGCCAGGGATCATCCAATTTGCGAGATCGCCATTTTCAGCAACTTCCATCGCACCAAGGATAGAAAGGTCGATATGGCCACCGCGGATCATTGCAAAACTATCCGCAGATGAAAAATAACTGGACGTATCAAGCTCGGTAATTGTTTGCTTCCCTGCGTTAATCAGGTCGGCATCCACTTCATCTTCATATGGGAATGGCCCCATACCCAGCATACCGTTTTCCGACTGAAGCGTTACATTCACACCTTCGGGAATATAGTTCGCTACGAGCGTTGGAATACCAATACCGAGGTTCACATAATAGCCGTCCTGCAGTTCCAGTGCAGCCCGAGCAGCCATTTGGTTACGATCCCAAGCCATTATGCTGTCTCCCTCTCGCGAACGGTACGCTGTTCAATACGCTTTTCGTGGTTCCCCTTGATAAGACGCTGCACGTAAATACCCGGCGTGTGGATATGATCCGGGTCAAGTTCACCAGCTTCCACAATCTCTTCCACTTCCACCACCGTGATTTTACCAGCTGTTGCCATCATCGGGTTAAAGTTACGCGCCGTTTTACGGTAAACAAGGTTACCTTCAGTATCTGCTTTCCAGGCCTTCACAATAGAAACATCGGCAACAAGGCCTGTTTCCATGATGAATGTTTCGCCATCAAAATCCCGGTGATCTTTGCCTTCAGCAATCACAGTACCGACACCCGTTTTTGTATAAAAACCAGGGATGCCTGCACCGCCAGCACGAATACGTTCTGCAAGCGTACCTTGCGGGTTAAACTCAAGCTCAAGTTCACCTTCCAGATACTGGCGTTCAAACTCTTTGTTTTCGCCCACATACGAACTGATCATTTTTTTGATCTGCTTGGCATCAAGCAACACGCCAAGACCAAAACCATCCACACCACAGTTGTTTGAAATAACTGTAAGATCTTTGGCACCATCATTATGAATTGCCGTTATCAGGTTTTCCGGAATACCGCACAGGCCAAAACCACCTGCCATTATAGTCATGTCATCAAAAAGCAGACCTTCAAGTGCACTTTCTGCACTATCGTAAATCTTCCGCATTGGTGTCTCCCAATCAAATGAGCCGAAAACACACGCTCACACGCGCTGAAGGTTGAAATATCGATTAATAGTTACATATGCAACTAATATTTCTGTGTTCGATATAGATTACCTTTTATGTTGCCCTGTTGAAGCCACAATATGTGCATACTATATATAGAAGATATCTATAATAAAATGACTGCGACAGGAGAAACCTCATGATGCGCATTATATGCCGAATAATCGGTGGAGCGCTCTGCTTTTTCGGTGTGATTGGTATGTTAACACCAATCCCGTTTGGTTTGATTTTATTTGTTATCGGTCTGATGTTCCTGATCCCGAGCACCCCCTCTGCTGCACGCGGTGTTCGCTGGGCACGCACAAAAGTGGGCATCTTTGACCGCGCGATGACTGCGATCACTAATCGAGCGCCTATGCCGTATCGCCGGGTTCTTCGCCAAACAGAAATCAATAGCTACGATTGGTAGCCCAATTCCGGACTACCAGAATTTACTTAAGAGCTGCCAGCTTTTCTTGCAGTTCGTTTAAACGTTCGTCTTTTTTATCTTTAGCCAGATCAACTGCACGCTCATACATTTTCTTTGCCTGTCCTGTGCGCTCAGCTGCGGCATAGGCCTCCCCTAAACCAGCATAAGCGCCAACTGAAGATGGGAAGCGTGCAACAAGCCTTTCATACATTTTCACAGCAGCTCTAGCTTTGCCGTGTTTCAGATAAAATTGTGCATAGGCATTGATCCAATACGCTCGTTGGCGCGCAAAATACCGATCAAAGTTCGCACGCAGGCGGTCCATCAAAGCTACATCATCATTCTGCATAGCAATACGTGCCATCCAGAAAATTCCATCCTCTGACACGTCTTTTGAAACGCCGTATTTGTCGCCACGAGCTCGGTAGAAACGTTTCACTCCCTCAAGGCCACCGAATGCCTTAAACTCTTCCATGGTTTTAAAAATAGGGTCGCCATAATCAGCAAAGCGCTTTCTAAGGCCAGAATATAAAAGCACATGCGGCGTTGTGATGTGCTCTTCTCCTGTCGTTTCGGTAAAGTGCCATTCAAGATTTGAAGGTGCACTCTCTTCCAAAACTCCAGCAAGAGCTTGAGTGCCTTCAATCACAGGGCTTTCAGTCGTATCCGCACCAAACGAAAGGAATTTCTTTTGCTCAAATGCTTCAAGTTCAGCAAGTAATTGAGCCGAAGTTTTACCTGTATAAGATTCGTAATTTGCCACAGGGAACGGGCTTGAGGTAATCGCTGCCTCAAAGGTATCAGGTGCCTTAAGGAGGGCATGAATGGCAAAGCCACCTGTATAAGCCCATCCTGCGAGCGTGTTACCGCCTCGTGTTCGGTAATTACTTTCCACATAGGGAACCGCCGTTTCTTTCAAAAAAGCCAGAACGTTTTCTGAAGTTTCTGAGCCTGCATAATAACGGCTGTTTTGCTGATCTGAATGCGGCACACCTACAATAATAAGCTCAGGAATAAACCCCTTTGAAGAAAGCCTGTTTACAAAACTTACGGCGTGCTGGAACTGCCACTGCCCATCAAGCACATAGAGTACAGGATAGCTTCTTTCTTCTTCCTGCTTATAACTAGCTGGTAGGGCAATTTGCAAAGCCTGCTCTTTTTCAAGATGCGGTGACTGAAACATATATTGCTGCCCAATCACAATATCCTGTGCTGTTACACCAGCAGTCTCCTGCGCTTGTGCTCCACACGTCATGAACGCCACCGCACACACTGCGCTTTTAAGACAGAATTTCATCGGTTTCTCCCCCTAAAGAATGGGAAGGAACCTATGATATCCTCCTGAGTACCGCAATTAATCTGCGGCAAAATGAATAAACGCACGTTTCACCGCAATATATACCTATCGTTTAAGGGCATAAACCATGCCTATACTGACATTTTTTGTCATCTTCACGTTTTATGACATAGTGCATCAAGGCGAGGAGACGACAATGACTGACAAACTAACATTACTGCAATTTCGAACCACCGAAGAGGTACCAAACTTCAGTCCATTCTGCGTAAAAGCGGAAGTACTGCTAAAAATGGCAGGAATATCATACAATATTGAAGATATTGATGATCCGCGCGGCATGCCAAAAGGCAAAGCTCCTGTGGTACGAGATGGAAACGAACTGATTGCTGATTCCGAATTCATTAAAGGTCATATAGAAACAGCTAAAGGCTTTACTTTTGACGCGCACCTAAGCGCCGAAGAAAAGGCTCAGTGCCATGCCTTCACCAAGCTAATTGATGAACGACTTTACTGGGCGCTGGTATATGATCGCTGGATCGATGAAAATAATTGGCCCCACACCAAAGAATTCTGGTTCGGAAGCATGCCGTTCCCACTTAAACATATTGTACCAGGCGTTGCCCTTAAATCCGTAAAGCAGAACTTAAACGGCCATGGGATTGGCCGCCATACCCATGACGAAATTCATGCACTCGCAAAATCCGATCTTGATGCGATAGCAGCACAGCTTGGTGACAAACCTTTCTTGTTTGGGGATAAACCTTCAACAGCTGACGCTTCTGCCTATGGTGTACTGGTAAATTTAGCTCAAACCACAGCACTGCCAGCCAAGTTAGCCGATACGATCAAGGAATATCCATCACTTCTGGAATATGTAAAGCGGTGCAACGAGCACTGGTACCCCGGCAAATACCACTAAACAAAAAAGGGCCTCGATCTGAGGCCCTTTCCGTATTCTTAATGGCGAAAGAAACTTACTTCTTCGCAGCTTCAATAGATTTTGTGATTAGCTCAGCCGCTTTTTCCGGGCCATCCCAACCAACAATCTTTACCCATTTGCCTTTTTCAAGGTCTTTATAGTGCTCAAAGAAGTGGCCAATCTGGTCCAGGAAGATCTTTGGAAGTTCTTCATAGCTTTGAACATCGCTGTGGAATGGGTGCAGCTTATCAACAGGAACCATAAGAAGCTTTTCATCCATACCAGCTTCATCTTCCATAATCAGCACGCCAAGTGGGCGACAACGTACAACAGCGCCAGGCATAATTGGTGTGTGGTTCGCAAGGATTACATCTGCAGGGTCACCATCATCAGCAAGTGTGTGAGGAATAAAGCCATAGTTACACGGGTAACGCATGGATGTGTGCATAATACGGTCTACAAACAGCGCACCGGAATCTTTATCCAGCTCATATTTCACTGGCTCTGTGCCAGCAGGTACTTCGATAATTACGTTAACGTCCCACGGAGCGTTTTCGCCAATAGAAATCTTGCTGATATCCATAAGGAAAATCCTAAGAAAAATTAATTACACCAATCACCCGAGAATTTCCTGAAAGCGCGGTAGAAACTGTCCCGCAAGCAGGCTGACAAACACGATCCAGCCAAAAGAAATATTCGAACGAAAAACTTCAAGACAAACATCCGGGGCATTTATATCCACGCGAACAATCTGCCTCCAAAGCTGCACAGCAGCAAAGGTGATGCCGATGTAATAGAATTCTCCAAGGTTTGCAAGGTATCCCGCAGCTATTAACGCAAAAATAAAAATACTGTAAAAAACCTTAAGGGCAGAGCCAGTTTTCTCGCCAAGCGCCAGAGCTGTAGATTTCACACCTACAAGAGCATCATCCTCCCTGTCCTGATGCGCATAAATGGTATCGTAACCCAGTGTCCAGAAAATGGTACCTGCATACATAACTATTGGTGCGGCGGTCAGGTTTCCCTGCATAGCGGCCCAACCAACAAGCGCTCCCCAATTAAAAGTGAGCCCGAGCCAAGCTTGCGGCCAATAGGTAATCCGTTTCATGAATGGATACCCTGCCACAAGAAGAAGAGATGAAACACCAACAACAATTGCGAAGCTGTTTAACTGCAGCAGTACAAGCAAACCAAGTACGCACTGGAACCCCAGAAAGGCCGCCGCCTGCTTCATACTTACTTCACCCGCTGGAATTGGACGGCTTTTAGTTCGGTCGACCTGAGCATCAAAATCACGATCCACCATATCATTATATGTACACCCAGCCCCACGCATAGCGAGCGCACCGATAGCAAAAAGCACCATATAATAAAAAGGTTTTACACGCAGTTCACCACCAAGTGCTAAAGCCACTGACCACCAGCAAGGCCATAATAGAAGCCATGTACCAACAGGCCGATCCATACGAGCAAGCTTAAGGTATGGCCGCATCCAATTTGGTGCGTTTCTGTAAACCCAACTACCTTCTATGGCATCTGCGGTTACAACAACATCTGGTGTATTTGGTTTCTGTGTCATGTCCTGTCGCTACGATGGTCCTGCCATAGTGTCAAGGAATGCTTGACAGAAGTTCTACTTGTCGCGATTTTCACCACAATCGGAGATGCAGAATGCGCAACAAAATTGATATCAGATTGTTTATTGAAACAAGCCTTCCTGGTGATGGTTTTATCACGCTTGAGCAAGATCAAAGCCATTATCTTGCTAATGTTATGCGCTTAAAGGCAGGTGCGGGTCTCGCGCTATTCAACGGGAAAGACGGTGAATGGGCTGCAGAAATATCCGACGTTAAAAAACGTGCCGTTACTGTCCGCATTACTGAGAGGGTGAAAGAACAAATAGAAGAGCCTGATGTATGGCTGGTATTCGCACCTATTAAAAAAGCGCGTATCGATTTTATCGCCCAAAAAGCAACCGAACTAGGTGCAGGACATCTACATCCAGTCTATACACGCCGCACGATTGTAGACCGTGTAAAAACTGAACGCCTGCACGCTAATGCCGTGGAAGCAGCAGAACAGTGTGAACGCCTAACTGTACCAACGGTTGCTGAACCGGAAAAACTGGACAAACTACTCGATAATTGGCCGGAAGACCGCCGCATCATGTTCTGTGATGAAGACTTGAGCGGCAGATCAGCACACCAAGCTCTCGCAGCACAAAGCAATACTACAAATGAACCATGGGCAATTATTATTGGGCCAGAAGGTGGCTTCGATGAAAACGAGCGTAACCGCATCAAATCAATGCCCCAAACAACAGTCGTCTCTCTCGGCCCCCGAGTGCTTAGAGCAGATACAGCTGCAATGGCTGCCCTGACACTTTGGCAATCTGCACTTGGCGATTGGTAGGCAAGGTAGAGCCCCAAACATCTTTGTGTATGGGGCCCGATATTCTATTCGTCGCCTTTAAATAATATCACTTTACGGTGCGGGAACGGAATCTCAATTTCAGCTGCATCAAGGGCCTTTTTTACTTGTTCAGGCACGGAATAGCGCACATCAAAATAATGCTCACCTTTACAAAACGGCCTCACAATAAAATCGACTGAGGAATCATTAAGCGTCTCCACCTCAAGAAACCATGCAGGGTCTTTCAACACGTGCGGGTGCTCCTCAAGCACTTTTTCAATAACACCGCGCGCTTTGTCGATATCCTCATCATAAGCAATACCAAAATTCATATCCACACCACGCACCTCATAGTGGCTATGATTAATGATCTGCTGCCCCCAAATCTGACTATTTGGGATAATAATCTGTTGATTATCAAAGGTTTGCAGGATGGTTGTGAATAGATCAATCTCAGTTACGTTACCAAACTTCCCCGCTGCATCGATAAAGTCCCCGACCTTGTATGGGCGGAAAATCATCAACAAAACGCCTGCCGAAAGATTAGACAAAGCCCCCTGAAGCGCTAAACCAACAGCCAATCCAGCCGCACCTAACAAGGCAACAACAGAGGCAGTTTCAATGCCGAATTGGTTCAATACTGCAATAAAAACCATCGCAAGTATTACATACTTTGCTATGCTTCCAAAAAATCGAAATAGTGAGATATCTAATTTTTCATGCTTCTCACCAAGCCCACCAATGAAAGAAGATATTCTACCTGCAAACCAATATCCAATGATCAATATAAGGATGGCGAGTAAAATATTTGTCCCCCACGCTATGCTGCTACTTATCAGAGCATTAACATCGACGCTTTCGAGATATTCCATCATGATTAATTCCTAACATGCTGATCACTTGCCGCCCAATCATTGGAGCATATTTACCATAAGTAGTACTATCTAAATTCATAGTTTTTCACAAATTGTATTTTGTATATGGTGTGATTTCCCATACCCATAAAACCACAGTTAAGGTTTGGTAATTCTGCCAACTTTAGTAGGAAAAATGCTCACTTACGCGTGAAGCTAATTTACTTTTCTTGAAACAACGCTATCCAGCACCTAAATTCTGGACTTGCTTAAGGTTTTAGGGAACCATTTATTTATGTCTTCTTCACAGAAAGTTATCACGGCGAAAGCTGATCTTGTTGAGTATCTGGAAACAGGTTCAAAGCCTGATCGGTCCACATGGCGGATTGGTTCAGAACATGAGAAGTTTATCTTTTATCGCCCGGATAACAGCCCCCTTGCTTATGAAGCACAAGGCGATAAACCGGGCATCAAAGATGTTATTCAGGCCTTTATTGACCATGGCTGGGCACCCTACGAAGAAAATGGTTACCTAATTGCTGCCAAGAAAGATGGCGCATCAATCACATTGGAACCCGGCGGACAATTTGAGCTGTCAGGCGCTCCGCTTGAAACTATTCACCAAACCTGCAACGAAACATCTTCTCATTTGAAGTGCACACAAGAGATTGGCGAAAAACTAAACATTGGCTTCCTCGGACTGGGTTTTCACCCCACCCTGAAGCGTGAAGAAATCCCGGTAATGCCAAAAGCACGGTATGACATTATGCGTGCTTATATGCCAACGGTTGGTACCATGGGCTTGGATATGATGCTACGCACATGCACGGTACAGGTGAACCTTGATTTCGCTAGCGAAGCAGACATGATCGAAAAGTTCCGTATCAGCCTGGCTTTACAGCCGCTTGCAACAGCGCTGTTTGCCAACTCCCCTATGAAAGAAGGCAAACTGAACGGCTTCAAGAGCCTTCGCAGCCACGTGTGGACAGACACCGACCCTGACCGCTGCGGCATGCTGCCATTTGTTTTTGAAGACGGCATGGGCTTTGAGCGCTGGGCAGATCACCTACTTGATACGCCTATGTATTTCGTACGCCGCGGCGATAAATATATTAATGCAGCAGGCCAATCTTTCCGTGATTTCATGAAAGGTGAGCTTCCTGCTCTGCCCGGTGAGCTTCCAACTATGGAAGATTTTGAAGATCACATGACTACCCTGTTCCCAGAAGTACGCCTTAAGACATTCCTTGAGATGCGCGGCGCTGATGGCGGTCCATGGTCTCGCCTGTGTGCTCTCCCTGCATTCTGGGTTGGCCTTCTGTATGATAGAGAAGCACAATCGGCTGCATGGGATCTTGTTAAAAATTGGTCTATCGAAGAAATGGCGGCTATGCGCGATAATGCACCACAGCATGGCCTGCAAACTGAAGTAAATGGACGCACGTTCCAAGATCTAGCTAAGGAAGTTTTGAAAATTTCAGACCTTGGTCTTAAGAACCGTGCTCGCTTCTCCACCAGCGGTGAAACCGAGCAAGGTTTCCTCAAATCACTCTGGGATAGCGCCGATTCTGGCAAAACACCTGCCGACAACATCAAAGATATGTTGGAAGGTGATTGGCAGGGCAACACGGCTAAGCTCTTCACAGAATTGAGTTATTAATCTTTTACGATTATTTACAAACCTAAAGATTGATTCTTATCCCCGCTTCTGTTCAACTCTTCGCGCAAATAGTAGCGCTATTTGAGCATGAAGCGGGGGAATATCATGGATTTTAAAGTCGAGACTATCGACAAGGAAACCCACATCCATCTGGAGGGGGACCTTACATTCGATTACCATCTTGGTTTTCGAAAAGTTCTGGAAGCCATTACTCCCAATACACCCCACACCACAATCTCTCTGAAAGATTTACAGTCGATGGACTCAACAGGTGTCGGCATGCTCAAACTTGCGCAAGATCAAGCCCGCAAGGTTGGAAGCGAATTACACATCACCAACATCCCGGATGACCTACAGGTGTTTGTAAAGCTACTTAAAGAATAAGCTAAAGCCACCGTAGCCAATCAATAACCATATAGAGCGCAATGGAAAAGCCACCGAGTGCACCACCCCATGCAAACGCAATCGGCATACCAGAAAAACGAGAACGCTCTTCCCTGTAATGGCTATCACACTGTAAGCAGTGAAACCATTTGTCCGTTTTTTTTGCTGCTATCCTAATTCCGGGAATAAAGGTTGGCACTTCCCCTTCAAAAGGGTGAACGCGCACAGAACCACAGTGTTTACATGCATATTCTTCGCCGTCATCATCACGCCTTATAGGAATAGCACAACGGGGCATAGTGACGATCTTTTCAAGAAGCTTAGAAGCTTCAGCATGATCAGTCGATTTAACCATCACATCTACGACCGAGCGGTACCCCGCTGCACGCATACCATTATCTGATACAAAAGCCTGGATACTCTCACCTTCCAACACAGATTTCAGTAAATCTGCATCACTAGGATCAAGGCCTGATCTAAGCATTACCAACTGGTCAATGTTGCTCTGCTGCTGCACAATAAACCTTCATTCTAATCATTCAGTCCAGTATCCAAACCATCTATGGATACAACATTCTTTTCCTGCTGATAGGCGAGGACACCTTCTTCACCCTTGCTTTCAGCCCACCGAACCATTGTCGGACGTTCAGCCTTCACTTCCATTTCAGGCACACCGTAACCGCAACTGGTTTGAACGCTTTCTACTTCAATTAAAACAATCTGCCGTACACCAGGGATTTCCGGGAATTCGGAAGCGTATGTCTGATATTCAGCACTACCAACCCGCGCGACCCGACCTCGCCCATATATGCGGTAGATCAAGGGATTACGAGTAAAGCTATTGAACATAATTGTGATACGCCCATCATGTTTTAGATGGGTACTGGTTTCATTACCGCTACCAGTTACATCCAGATACCCCACCAGATTAGGGGTAAGTACACGGAAACTATCCATACCCTTAGGGCTCAGATTAATGCGCCCCTCTGAACAGGCAGTAGCAGTAAAAAACATCGGTTGCTGTGCGATGAAATCCGCATGTTTATCGAGAATATGATCAAAAAAATCGGCCATCTAAACGTTCACTTTCATTAACAGCAAATTGATAAGAAGTCTCAGGCTATACTAACCATATAAGCATAAGAATGCCCCAATAGTTTCACAAAATTGTGGCAATTGGTTTTTATATGTATGTGCTTAACTCAAGAATATAAGGCTAAGATCTTTTTGTGACACGGCAACCAATAAAGAAATTACTTCGGTGGGCTGCGTTGCCCGTGGGTGGCTTGGTTTTTATCGTCGGCGCAATTACATTCCCACTACCACTACCAACGGGGCTGATCTTAATGGTGGTAGGCATTGCGATCGCCTGTATAAATCCGCTTGTTTTGCGCTGGGTAAAACGCAAACGTAAAAACTTTCCCGAAACCAATGAAAAACTACGTAAAGCAGAACCTCATCTTCCCGCTTTTTTAAGACGCTTCTTAAGGCGCACAGATACCCGAAACAAAAGGGATGTCTAAAACCCTAATTCTGTCCGCAACTTTTTAGTAAGCTTACCCGCAATAATCTCATGGGCATCTTCGATGTAACTTTTTATATCATCATCAGACAGAGCGCCCTCTTCTTGCACCTGCACCCATTTAGCGCGGGCCAGATACGGCGCTGGTACAACGCCCTCCAATTCACAGAGTATCTGGTAACTGAGCTCACTACATTTGAAGCTTACCTTGGTATGCGCACCCTCGCCCCAAATACCAGCAATGGCAAATATCTTGCCGCCCACTTTCCAGACAGAACTATCGCCCCACTGGATTACATTAGTGGTTGCTTTCAGTGATGCGCAAAAAACATCGAATTCATCGCGTGTCATGCATTCCCCCTAATACATTTTCCGGTGGCTTTTAGCTTTCTTGGTACGTGTTCCCGGTTTGCCGCCCAAGGAGCGCCCTTTTGGCTTACCGTGAGACGTTCCAATGCCCAGCTCGCCAGCCTCAAGTTTTTTCACTTCATCCCGCAGACGTGCAGCTTCTTCAAACTCAAGGTTCTCAGCAGCCTCTTTCATTTTCGCCATAAGCGTTTCGATATGCTTCTTAAGGTTAGAGCCAACCAAATGCTCGGCATCATCGCCAATATCCACGGTCACGTAATCGCCCGATGAAACATGTTCGAGAATATCGCCTACATTCTTCTTCACCGTGGTTGGTGTAATGCCGTGCTCAATATTATATTCAGTTTGTTTCTTACGCCTGCGTTCGGTCTCTGCAATCGCCTTTTCAAGCGAGCCTGTGATCTTATCAGCATACAGAATAACACGGCCCTCTGCGTTCCGCGCCGCGCGACCAATGGTTTGAACAAGCGATCGTTCAGAACGGAGGAACCCTTCTTTGTCTGCATCTAAGATAGCCACAAGCCCACATTCTGGAATATCCAGCCCCTCACGCAGAAGATTAATCCCCACGAGTACATCAAAAGCACCAAGGCGAAGATCACGAATAATTTCAATCCGCTCAAGCGTATCAATATCAGAGTGCATATAACGCACCTTGATACCGTTTTCATGGAGATATTCCGTAAGATCTTCCGCCATGCGTTTGGTTAGTGTCGTTGCCAGTACCCGCAGGCCTTTCTCCGCCATCTTGCGGGCTTCATGCATCAGGTCATCCACCTGACTTTCCACCGGACGCACGTCAATTTCAGGGTCGGTCAGACCAGTAGGCCGAATAACTTGCTCCGCGAACACGCCATCTGTGCGTTCAAGCTCCCAATCACCCGGTGTCGCAGATACATAAACCGTTTGCGGGCGCATCGCGTCCCACTCATCAAACTTAAGCGGTCGGTTATCCACACAGCTCGGTAAGCGGAAACCAAATTCTGCAAGTGTGCCTTTTCGTTTAGCATCTCCGCGGCTCATACCATTGATCTGTCCTACAGCTACATGGCTTTCATCCACAAACAGCAGTGCATTTTCAGGGATATATTCAAACAGCGTTGGTGGCGGATCACCTGGATTACGACCTGTTAAATAACGGCTATAGTTCTCAATACCCGCACAGGCGCCTGTTGCTTCCATCATCTCCAGATCAAAGGTGGTTCGCTGATCAATCCGCTGGGCCTCAAGGAAACGGTCGTGGTCCTGATAATATTTCAATCGCTCTTTAAGCTCTGACTTAATTCCCTTAATAGCCTGATCAAGGGTTGGGCGCGGGGTTACATAGTGGCTGTTCGCGTATATCTTAATTGCTTCTAGCGACTGCATCTTCTCGCCAGTGAGCGGGTCAAACTCAACAATCTCCTCCACCTCATCTCCAAACATCATGAGGCGCCATGCTCTGTCTTCATAGTGACTTGGGAAGATATCTATAGTGTCGCCACGTACACGGAACGTACCCCGCTGGAACGCCGCATCATTGCGGGTATACTGCATGGCTACAAGACGGCGCAGCAAATCACGGTTATCAATCTCATCACCAGCTTTGATACCAAAGGTCATCGCGGTATAGGTTTCAACCGAACCAATACCGTAAATGCAGGAAACTGATGCCACGATGATCACGTCATCTCGCTCGAGGATTGCCCGCGTCGCTGAGTGGCGCATCCGGTCAATCTGCTCATTAATCGTAGCTTCTTTTTCTACGAATGTATCGGTGCGCGGCACATAGGCCTCTGGCTGATAATAATCATAGTAAGAAACGAAATATTCCACAGCATTGTTTGGGAAGAAGCTTTTAAACTCCCCATAAAGCTGTGCAGCCAGTGTTTTATTGGGGGCCAAAATAAGTGCTGGGCGCTGAGTTTCTTCAATAATCTTTGCAACTGTAAAGGTTTTACCTGACCCAGTTACACCAAGCAGCACCTGATCCTGCTCCCCTTCTTTAATACCATCTACCAATTCACCGATTGCTGTGGGCTGATCACCCGCAGGCGTGAACTCAGAAACCACCTCAAACCGCCTGCCACCTTCGGTTTTTTCGGGGCGTTCAGGACGGTGCGGAACAAAAATATTCTGGTTCACAGGCTGCGACATAAAGCTTTCCAAACAGGTACAGAGAGAATCGTTTCCACAATGTGCCTTGTTCGCTTTTTGTTTTCAAGAAAGGCGCCTGCATATCAGACACACTTACTGACAGAAAGTGTCATTTAAAACTTTATTACCTTAAATGCTCGTAATTTAATCAATGATTATTATTTATGCACTTTTAAATCACTGAAATTACTCTATTTAAAAATTATCTTTTAATATCAATTGCTTATTTGTTTAAAAAAACTGGCACACCCCATGCAAAGAAAGAGGCAATAATAACGGAGAAACTAAATGTCCATCAGGAAACGTTCACTTAAAGGCGCCGCTTTTTTTAGCGCCAGTTTATTTATTACTACCGCACTATTCTCAGTAGAAGCCGGCGCACAAGATACCTCTTCCCCTTTTAGCTTTTCAGGCAGCGCTACTTTGACAAGTGATTACCGTTTCCGAGGCCTTTCCCTTTCCGACAAAGATTTCGCCATTCAAGGTGGCTTTAACCTCAACCACGAAAGCGGCTTTTATTTGAGTACATGGGGTTCCTCAATTGAAAGCTTCAATGGTTCTGAACTTGAGCTAGACCTGTATGGCGGGTATGCGGGTAACATTAACAGCAATTTATCCTACAACGTTGGCTTCATCGCCTATCTCTATCCCGGCTCGTCCGGTGGTACTGATTACTACGAAACATACGCTTCCATAAGCGGGTCCGCTGACAAGCTCAGCTGGACATTAGGGACCGCTTACGCGTTTGATCAGGATAATATTGGCGGCACCGATAATATCTACATATACGGCAATGCCAGTTACCCGCTCACCAATTCACTCTCCGCTTCAGCCAGCCTTGGCTTTGAAGATGGGGCATTTGGTAACGAAAAATGGGATTGGTCTTTAGGCCTTTCTTACAGTTTCAGCAAATACTCACTATCCGTAAGTTATATCGACACAGCAAATTCGGGCTCGAACTTGGGCGATGCGGGAGTGATCGCGAGCCTGTCAGCATCATTTTAAGGAGAATATATGGGCACATAAACTCTTAGTGGCTACCTGATAAATTCAGGTTTTACCTTCCTGGGTAATATCATATCAGCAACCAACCCTCCCCGGTTTTGCTGATATACAAAGGGTAGACTTCACCCTCCCGAAGCCTATCCACCTTCCTTCCAGGTATTCCGGTTGCACTGGCCACAGCAACCGGAGTGCCAATCCCACCTAAACGAACGAAATAATATTTCAAACCCACAAGATAAAATACATTTTTCTTACCAACTAAGCATTGCCTGAAGGAACCAACGGGCCTATGGTGGCGGCACAATATCCATTCTTTTTTTGGGACGCTTGAAAATGTCTTTTTTGTCTAAATCTCTAGACCGCATTAAACCTTCACCAACCATGGCTGTAACAGCGAAAGCTGCAGAACTTCGTGCTGCAGGCAAGGATGTTATTGGCCTTGGCGCTGGTGAACCTGATTTCGATACGCCAGACAACATCAAAGATGCTGCAATCGAGGCGATCAAGGCCGGTGATACGAAATACACGAAGGTAGACGGCACACCAGCTGTTAAGGCTGCGATTATTGAGAAGTTCAAGCGCGAAAATGGCCTTTCATTCGAACCAAATCAGATCACTGTAAATAGCGGCGGTAAACACACAATTTACAATACCCTTATGGCAACATTGAACCCAGGTGATGAAGTTGTTATTCCAACACCATACTGGGTAAGCTACCCGGACATGACGCTTCTTGCAGGCGGCACTCCGGTGTTTGTGGAAACATCGATTGATACAAACTTCAAGATGACGCCAGAAGCCCTTGAAGCTGCCATTACACCAAAAACCAAATGGTTAATCTTTAACTCACCATCCAACCCATCTGGCGCTGCTTACACAGCCGAAGAGATTAAAGCCCTTGGGGAAGTTATTAAACGCCACGAACATGTTTGGGTATTCGCCGATGATATCTACGAACATATTGTTTATGAAGGCTTTGAGTTCACAACCTTTGCTGCAGCTGTACCAGAAGTGGCCCACCGCACACTAACAATGAACGGTGTTGCAAAAGCATATGCGATGACAGGCTGGCGTATCGGATACGCAGCTGGCGACCCTGCTCTCATCAAGGCTATGGCAAAAGTTCAATCACAAAGTACTTCAAACCCATGCTCAATCAGCCAGGCTGCAACAGTTGAAGCCCTTATGGGCCCACAAGATTACCTGAAAGATAGAGCTGCTGTTTTCCAGGAACGTCGAGATCTGGTTGTTAAAATGCTCAATGAGGCGGAAGGTATTGAATGCCCAACACCAGAAGGTGCCTTCTACGTATATCCATCCATCGCTGGCTGTATTGGCAAAAAAACTCCATCCGGCAAGACCATTGAAACCGACGAAGATTTCGTAACCTATATTCTCGAAGATTACGGCGTAGCTGCCGTACACGGTGAAGCCTTCGGCCTGAGCCCACACTTCCGAGTTTCATACGCAACATCCAATGAAGCCCTTATTGAGGCATGCACACGAATTCAAACTGCCTGTTCAAAGTTAAATTAAAGGAAAAATAATGAGACATATTTTGGGGGTATTGTTCTCAATTATCGCAGTAACCGGTAATGCAAGAGGCGTCGATTTTGACGCCTCAATGCTTTCGCAGTGTCTGGCGCTCGCAAATGACCCAACGAATGCAGAACTTCGAGAAAAGTTTGAGGTACATCCAAACAACGTGCTGATGAAAGAAGGCCTGCCTGATCGTTTCCAAATATCATATGAACAAATCAGCCAACAGCGCGAACGCTTGCAGAACTATTCTGATATACTGCCCGCTCTGAAAAAGCAGTTGGCAACACTATCTGCCGAAGCAACTGAATTTCTAGGCCCTAACGCCATACCAGAAAATTTCAGCATCCGCATTGTATGCGGCGCACGTTATGATGGGTTTGGCTTTGCGAGCGACGGTAAACAATATTTGTTTATGAACCTTCCCGTGATTTCCGCTGACTTCTTTCCGCATCTATTACGCCACGAACTCTGGCATGTGGGATACCGTAATCAAAATGAAGAAACAGCAAAAGTTTATGAAGGTTCGTCCAGTTCCCTTAAAAACCTAAGCTATATTATGCTTAATGAGGGGGTTGGGCATTATTACTCCCTACGCCGCAGGTTGGAGCCCAAAATCGTTTATGATAACTGGCCTGAACGCACAAAAGCTTTATTCACTAAGTTTCACGACAAATTCGATCAACTGGTAAACGCCGAAGATACAGAAACGAAAGATGAGCTTCTGTGGACATCTACAGCCGGAGGGCGTTTTTGGGATAAATGGGGAGCAGTTACCGGCGCCGTAATTACCTACCGCCTAAAACAGAAACTGGGCGTAGAGGTTCTACGCTCACTAATAACTTCCGGCCCTTGTGATTTTTTAAGTAAATATCATGAAGAGGCTAAACAGATAGAAAATTGGGAGAACATTCCCGATACTCTTGTACAAACAACCTGTTCGGTCTCAAATTAAATGGCGGCTTCAGATTTCTGGGCTGATCATTTTTCAACTATATTAATCCTGATCTCTGCCCTGTTTCATGCAGGGTGGAGTGCTGCGGTTAAATCAACACCCGACAAATTCTCCATCACCTTTATGATGTGCGCCGGAGGCGGTATTCTCTGCCTCCCACTAACGTTTTTTGTACCTTTCCCAACTTCTGAACTGTGGTTTTGGTTAATCATCTCGCTCATCCTTCATGGAGGATATCAAGCAGCACTCCTTAAAACGCTTGAGGCAGGGGACCTAACGCATGTTTACCCAATTGCCCGCGGTACGGGACCACTTTTTGTAGCTTTTATAAGTTTCTTCCTGCTTGCCGAAAAACTGACGCTGCCAGAATATTTAGCCATCACCATCATTGTTGGAGGAATATTTCTAACCGGCAGTTTTCGCTTTACCCCGGAAACTCGCAAAGCCACCATGCTTGCACTAATCACCGGAATTTTTATCGCAGGCTATTCAGTAATTGATGCAATAGGTGTTAAAACTGCCGACAACCCATTTAGTTTCATTATTTGGTCGAATGTTATTTTTGCCCCTGTCTTCATTGCCGCAGGTCTTAAATCGAGAGGCATAAGAATATTCCAAGACACACTTACCAACTGGCATATAGGGGTGCCTGTCATGATTATCGCTTATACAGGTTATGCACTAGCCCTTCTTGCATATAGACATGGCTCTATTGCCGAAGTTGCCGCCCTTAGAGAAACAAGCATCATATTTGCGACCCTGATCGGATTGATTGTCCTTAAAGAATCCTTTTCAAAAAGACGTACCCTCGCTGCAATAATTATTGCCTTTGGTGCCATCATTCTGAAAATTAATTAATAGCGTATCCTTGACATTTTGATCCACGCTCATTATTTCGTTTATTAGCGAAATAACAAATTATAGGCATACAATATGTCAGACGTATTCAATGCACTTTCCTCTCCTGTTCGCAGGGAAATACTGGAAATGCTAAAGGCCCAAGACATGACAGCGGGCGAAATTGCAGACCAATTGGATGTTGGAAAATCAACCTTATCCGGCCATTTCAATGTGCTGAAAGCCGCAGACTTGGTTTCCACATCTCGTAGCGGGACCACCATCACCTACAGCCTCAACACAAGCGTGGTGGAGGATTTACTCACATCTATCGTTGGCCTGCTTTCAAAGAACAAAGAGGGGAAAGAAAATGCTTAAATTACTTAAATGGCCATGGGCAATTGCTATCATCACACTGGCTGTAGGCCTCTATAGCTATTTCCAACTAGATCCATCAATTGAAATTCCGGTCCACTGGAACATCAATGGAGAAGTTGACCGTACAGCAAGCCCCCTTGGCGCTCTTCTCGGTGTACCGGGCACCTTCATCATTGTTTTGCTAATTCTTTCCTTCCTGAAACAGCTTGAGCCCAGAAGAGAGCATCTGGAACAATCTGGCAAAGCCTTTCAGGCCATTACTATTGGCGTTTCAATCGTTATTCTTATTGCTCAAGGTATGATTATCAGTGCAGCCTTTGGATACGCGACGATCACCATCAATACACTGGTAGGCGGTATCGGCCTGATGTTTGCTGTAATGGGCAATTATCTGGGCAAATTGAAATCAACCTTCTTTGTCGGGATCAGAACACCTTGGACCCTGTCCAGTGAAACGGTGTGGAAGAAAACCCACCGCCTTGCAGGTAAGCTCTATGTAGTTATCGGGCTTATCATTATCGCTCTATCCTTCTTAGTATCTGCCAAGGATCTAAGTTATGTACTTATCGCCGTACTCATGCCAGCGGCCTTCTTCCCACTTGGTTATAGCTGGTACATCTGGAAACAAGAGCAAAATGAATTAATCGAGTAAGACGATTAATTTCACAAAAATATGTAATTTTACAGATATGTTGGTAGTGGCTATATTTATTTTCAAGGAAACAACGCCGAGGAAATTGATATGACAAACGCTACCAACATTATCGCAGATGCACTAAAGCCAGTTCTCGCAGAATCTGTACAGCTTTATGTTTTAACCCAGAATGTGCACTGGAACGTTGTAGGCCCACTATTCCAACCGGTTCATGCCCTAACAGAAGAACAGTATCTTGAGTTAGCGCCAGCCATTGATGAAATCGCAGAACGTATCAGAACTCTTGGCTCAAAAGCACCAGCGGGCCTTGCTGCTTTCCAAAGCCTTGGTGATATCGCGGATGGCGACGAAAATGCCGCAGCGGAAGCAATGGTAAAAACACTTTCAGCGGCGCACCACCAACTTGCAGAACGTATTCGCCCAATCATTGGTCAAGCTGCTGAAGCTGGTGATGAAGTATCTGCTGGCCTCTTAACAGACCGCCTGACAGTACATGAAAAAGCTCAGTGGATGCTGAACGCAATGGTCGCCTAAACTAATTCCCCTCCCTAACTCCCTAGCCCTAAGCCGCCTCTCCCCAAGGCGGCTTTTTCTTTGCTAAGTCTTGCGAGCGCCACATTTATCAGGTAGCGATAAAGGCAATCAAATTCAGTTCTAGGGGGAGCTTACTATGAAAGCCTTAGTAGCAGGCGTTTCAATGCTTGCACTTGCCGCATGTGGCGGAAGCGAGACATCAGGACAAAATCAAAAAACAGAAGCCAAACGGATCGCATTGGAAACTATCGTTATTGATACACATATTGATGTGCCCTATCGCCTTGATAGAAAATGGGAAGACGTATCCTATAGCACCCATGGTGGAGATTTCGACTACAATCGGGCGGTAGAAGGCGGCTTAAACGCACCTTTCATGTCAATCTATACACCCGCAGCCCATGACGGTACTCCAAAAGCCAAAGAACATGCTCTTGAGATGATCGCAATCGTGAACCGCATGGTGTCAGAAGCCCCTGAAAAATATATTGTTGCCAAAACCGTTGCCGATGTAGAGCAGGCCTTCAAAGATGGTAAAATTGCTCTGCCACTCGGTATGGAAAACGGCTCTCCAGTGTCAGGAGACCTGAATAACCTAGATTATTTCTATGAACTTGGCATTCGTTACATCACACTGGCTCATTCGAAAGCTAATCATATCTCGGATAGCTCTTATGACGTAAACCGCCCAAACGATGGTCTTTCAGATTTTGGTAAAGATGCAGTAAACCGCATGAATGAATTAGGTATTATGGTGGATATAAGTCATGTATCTGACAAAGCATTTTGGGATGTAATGGAGATTACGAAAACTCCTGTAATTGCTTCACATTCTTCAGCACGGAAATTCACGCCTGGCTTCGAGCGCAACATGAACGATGAGATGATCAAAGCGCTAACTACAAACGGCAGTGTTATCATGATCAATTATGGATCCGCCTTCATCACCGAGGAAGCCAATCAATACGGCCCTAAGCGCACTGAGGCATACACAAAATATCTATCAGAGAACGGTATGACTGCTTCATCTGACCTTCAGGCCGAATTCAATAAAAAGTATGCCGAGGACAATCCGTATCCGTTCGCCACACTTGATGATGTACTTGATCATATCGATCATGTAGTTGAAATCGCAGGCATTGATTATGTAGGTATTGGCTCTGATTATGACGGTGTAGGTGATAGCCTGCCAGAAGGTCTCAAAGATGTTTCTACCTATCCAAACTTGGTCGAAGGCCTACTAAAGCGCGGCTACACAGAAGAAAACATCAAGAAAATCCTGTCTGGTAACCTTCTTCGTGTTTGGCGCACTGTAGAAGCATACGCTGCAGCTAACTAAAACATATTAAGTAAGGGCGAGTAATTGTTTTTTATCTTTGACTTAGATGGCACCCTCGCCCTTATTGAACACCGCAGGCATTATGTAGAAGGTAAAAAGAAAAACTGGCCCGCCTTCTTTCGCGCCTGCATCCACGATGCGCCCAACGATCCGGTTATTGCTACCTTTAAAGCCTTGGTTACTGCTGGCCACCGCGTAGAAATATGGTCCGGTAGATCGGATATAGTCCGCACCGAAACTGAAGCATGGTTGGAGAAACACGGCATCAAAGCGTCCTTCCTCAAACACATGCGCGAGGATAAAGATTACACCCCAGATGATATTCTCAAGCGAAACTGGCTTTTAGCAGAACATGAAAAGCCAGCCGCTATTTTTGACGATCGCAATAAAGTGGTAAGTATGTGGCGCGAGGAAGGCCTACCTTGCTTTCAAGTAGCGCCTGGCAGCTTCTAAATTACTAAGCCATAGTTTAGGTACATAGTATCTAGCATCTCACCATAGAATTGATAAGGTACTCCCCTAAAATAAGGTAAGGGGATGCTATGAAAACGCATATTTCAAAGGCACTGCTAGTTGCCGGGCTTCTTGGATGTACAAGCCTCAGCGCGACAGCGGCACCAAATAACGATTGGTTTCCGCAAGCGTCAATTTCGCCAGACGGAAAAACCATTCTGTTTACGTATCAGGGGGATATCTACAAAACATCGGTAAAAGGCGGCACTGCCGTTCCTCTTACGGTGAACGAAGCTTGGGAAGGCTATCCAATCTGGTCAAACGACGGCAAAACAATTGCTTTCGCTTCTACCCGCAATGGCGGCTATGATATTTATACAATGCCAGCTTCTGGCGGTACAGCAAAGCGCCTGACGTTCCATAGTTCAGGTGATGTACCAATGGATTTTGCACCTGATGATGAATCCATCACATTCCGCTCAACACGTACAGATGCTGCAAGCAGCAGCTTGTTCCCGCGCGGTTCACTCAGTGAAGTTTATACTGTTTCAGTAAATGGTGGCACACCTGAGATGGTACTGACAACTCCTGCTTCTGAAGCGCAGTGGAACAAAGACGGTTCTAAACTCTTGTACCGTGAAGAAAAATCACTTGAGAGCGATCTTCGTAAACATGATGTATCTGCATTCGCACGTGATATTTGGGTGTACGACGCCAAATCTGGCGCGCATACGCAGCTGACTGATTTCGTTGGCGGTGATCACAACCCAGTTTGGGGTAAAGGTGGTAAGGTTTATTTCACCTCTGAAGCTAATGACAGCACTTTCAATATCTGGAGCATGAATGAAGATGGCTCTAACAAAAAAGCTGTTACAAATTTCAAACAGCACCCCGTTCGCAGCCTAAGCATCGCTAAAGATGGTACAATGGCCTTTGTGCACCATGGTTCTGTGTACACAGTAAAAGATGGCAAAAGCCCTAAGCGAGTAAAAATTAATATCGCAACTGATGGCCATGGCCGAGATACAGAAACAATCACAGTTTCAAATCGTATCAACGGCTTTTCTCCATCACCGAACAGTAAAGAAGTAGCGTTTGTTGCTCGCGGCGAAGTCTTTGTAACATCGACAGACTTCCGCACCACCAAACGCATTACCAACACACCGGCGCAAGAACGTTCGGTTGATTTCCACCCGGATGGCAAGAAGCTTGTGTATGCGGCTGAGCGTGACGGCAAGTGGAAACTTGTTGAAGCTTCAATTGCTTCTGAAGATGAGAAATACTTCTTCGCCAGCACAACTATTGACGAAAAAGTATTATTCGATAGCGATAATGAAGCCTTCCAACCGCAGTATTCACCTGATGGTAAAAAGGTTGCTTTCATTTCAGACCGTGATGCTGTGAAAGTGCTGGATATAGAATCTGGTGAAGCTGTTACTGTGCTTAGCGCAGAGCATAACTATAGCTACGCTGACGGTGATATCACATTCGCATGGTCACCAGACAGTAAATGGCTAACAGTTGATTTCGCAGCCCGCAACCGCATCTTCGTAACCAACATCGCCGTGGTTCCAGCCGATGGCTCTGCAGCACCGCGTGATATCAGTCTTTCAGGTTATCAAGACGGCAGCCCTAGCTGGCACTCAGGCGGTAATGCTGTTCTTTGGTATTCAGCACGCTACGGTCAGCGCGACCATGGTAGCTGGGGCCGTGAATTTGACATTATGGCAGCTTTCCTGAACCAGGATGCTTACGACAAATTCACCATGTCCAAAGAAGAATATGAGCTAATGAAAGAGCTCGATAAGGATAAGAAGAAAAAAGAAGATAAAAAGAAGAAAGAGGAAAAAGAAAAAGCTAAATCTGAAGCGAAAGATGGCGATAAAGCCAAAGCTGCAGATAAAAAAGACGAGAAGAAAAAAGATAAAAAAGACGATGTTAAACCAATTGAAATCGATTGGGATGGCATCGAAGATCGCACACTACGCCTGACAGTACATTCAAGCGATCTGGCAGATGCTGTTCTTACAAAAGACGGCAGCAAGCTTTATTATCTCTCTCGCTTTGAAAAAGGCTTTGATCTTTGGCTTCATGATTTCCGTGAACGTTCAACAAAGCTAATAACCAAACTTGGTGCGGGGAACGCTTCTATTGAGCTATCGAAAGATGAAAAATCTCTCTTCGTTCTAGCAAATGGTAGCCTCGCTAAGTTCAGCCTGAATGGTGGCGGCACAAAACGCAAAGGCATCAGCCTGAACGCAACCATGGAACTGAAAGGCGATAAAGAGCGCGAATATTTCTTCGAGCATATCTGGCGTCAGGTTAAGGGTAAATTCTATAACCCGAACATGCACGGCGTTGATTGGGATACAATGAAGGAAGAGTATGCTGCCAAGCTATCGAGCATTGGCAACAACAAAGACTTCGCTCGCATGATGGAAGAATTGCTCGGTGAGCTAAACGCTTCTCACACAGGTGCTTATTATCGTGGTCGTACCGACAATGCAGATAATTCAGCTACACTCGGTCTACTCTTTGATATGACAGATACATCTGGTGCATTGAAGATCACTGAAGTGCTTGAAAAAGGTCCATTTGCAAAAGCATCGAGCGATGTAGAAACAGGCATGAGCCTTTCTGCGATTAATGGTGTAGCCCTAGGTAATGGTGAAAACCTTCATGAACTACTCAACCATAAATCTGGTGAGCGCGTACGCCTAACATTTACCAAGGCTGACGGTTCAAGCTTTGATGAGGTCGTTAAACCAATTCAACGCTGGCAAGAAAACGAACTGATGTATCAACGCTGGACTAAAAAGCGCGCTGCTCTTGTTGAAGAATTATCCGGCGGCCGTCTTGGCTACGTGCATGTCCGTGGCATGAATGATCCTAGCTTCCGTGAAGTATATTCCAATGTACTTGGCAAAAATTTCGACAAAGAAGCAATCATCGTTGATACCCGCTGGAATGGTGGCGGCTGGCTCCATAATGATCTGGCTAAATTCCTGTCTGGCAAGCAGTATCTGAAGATGAAACCACGCGGCAACAAAGTTTGGGAAGGTGACCCACTTGATCAGTGGTTCAAGCCATCCATTGTTGTTATGGGCGAAGGTAACTATTCTGATGCTCACGCATTCCCATATACATACAAAGCTCTGGATATTGGTGAAACTGTTGGTATGCCAGTACCAGGCACCATGACAGCGGTATGGTGGGAAACACTGCATTCTGGCGATATCACCTTTGGTATCCCTCAGGTTGGTCAGCTTGACCTCAACGGTAATTACCTTGAGAACCAGCAGCTTGAGCCTGATCATAAAGTGAAGAATGACCCCGTTTCTTCAGCAAACGGTAAAGACCTGCAGATTGAAAAAGCTGTAGAAGTTATGTTGAAGCAACTGGATGCCAAATAGGTATCAATCAAGGTAACAACAAAGGCGTCCGCTCATGCTGGCGCCTTTTTTATTGCCGCTACGGCTGCTTATTTCTTGCCTGCATGAAGAAAGGCCCTATCGTCACTTAAAGCCTGGGGAGGCATAGAACTGCATTTGTGCAGCTATGATGGGAGGATTTATGTCGGACACGACTGCAAGCTCACAGCCGAAGATGCTGTCGAGCCGGATGAAATATTATACACTGGCCATTCTTACGATTGTCTATGCTTTCAACTTTATTGACCGACAAATTCTCGTCATCTTACAACCTCTTATTAAAGCAGATCTTGATCTGTCCGATACACAACTTGGTCTTCTTTCAGGCATCGCATTTGCCGCTTTTTACACATTTATGGGCATCCCTATTGCTCGACTGGCCGACAAGAAAAACCGCCGAAATATCATCGCGATTTCCTTAACTATCTGGAGCGGGATGACCGCTATTTCGGGTCTTGCACAGAATTATATGCAGCTTCTGCTAGCGCGCCTTGGCGTTGGTATTGGTGAAGCAGGTGGCAGCCCACCAGCACATTCCATGATCAGCGATATGTTCAGCCCCAAGAAGCGCGCAACAGCGCTCGCAATATATTCTGCGGGGCTCTACCTCGGCGTAGTAATTGGTTACTCGTTCGGAGGTGTTTTAGGTGTAACGTACGGCTGGCGCACAACTTTCATGATTGTTGGCCTGCCTGGTATTCTCTTGGCACTTATTCTTTGGATAACAGTTAAAGAACCTCCTAGAGGACAATATGACAAAATAGGCGCAGAAGCCCCGCCTTCCTTTATCAATACTCTCCGTTTTGTATTGAAACTAAAAGCTTTTCCATATTTAGCAGTAGGAAGCGCGCTATCTGCTTTTGTCAGCTACGGTGTAAGCAACTTTATGCCAAGCTTTTTATTCCGTTACCACCTATCCGACCTAGCTGCTATGGGTTCTTCCCTTGGTTTCAGTGGTAGCTCAGAGTACGAGGTAGCCTATTCCATGATAGGTATTACCCTTGGCCTCGTGGGTGGTGGCGCTGGCATTATTGGTACTTTCCTTGGTGGATACCTCACCGATAAAATCGGGCAAAATGATGCACGCTGGTATATGTGGCTTCCAGGATTAACGGCTGTATGCGCTATCCCATTTGCCATCTATGCATTTCACACAAGCAGTGTAGAACTCGTTCTAATCCTAATCTTCATTGTAAACGTTCTGGGTACTCTCTACCTACCACCTGCTATTGCTGTTACCCACCGGTTGGTTACACCAAGAATGCGCGCCCTAAGTTCTGCTATACTCTTCTTCATTCTAAATCTTATCGGCTTAGGCCTTGGGCCGCTGTTCATCGGTATGATGTCTGATTTTCTTACGAAGATTAACGGTTATGAAAGCCTTCACTGGGCAATGACCATCGGTGCCTGCATCGCTCTCATCAAAGGATTATTATTCTGGATTGCCGGCAGAAATCTCAAACATGACCTACAACGCATAGAAGGTGGAACTTAAAGATAGCTTCGGAAATACAGGTTGACGTATTCTTCAACTAGGGGCAAAGCTTTTATAGAACAATAAATTAGCAGTTAGCCTCTGGTTTAGGATTATTATGCCGCGTGAGAAAAGACAACACAGCTACTTTGAATTTATCATCATTAGCTTGTTGATTTTCATTGCCTCAATGCAAGCCTTTGAATGGTCACTTGCGGGAATAATACCTATTCTCCACGCCGTGTTTTTATTATCAAGCTACCTGCTCGTGCGGCTTGTATTAGGCCGTCTTCATCCCGTTATAGGCTCAAGTATTTTTGCTGTCTCTGTATTGCTTCTCATCACTGAGATATCAATCTATCAGTTCACAGGTTTGCATCTAAACAGGTTTGTTCTGTCACTCTTGTTTCAACCCGATGCCAGCAATCAAACCGGCATTTCAGGAAACTTACTCTTTTTAGGAATTTCCGTCGTTTTCCTGATATGCCTTTGGCTCAGTCGAAAACTACTTACACCAGCATTTATTCTGAAAGGCCGATTACTAGCAATATCTGCTGTAATTTCTCTGACGTCCGCTCAGTTTACTTTTGGCATTTTGTTTTTCCATGGACAATCCGACGCTATGGAGGTTAAACGGGAACTCCCTTTTTTCGCGGTCAGCCCTTCTTATTACACTAAGAAATTCTTTAGTTTGTTTTGGGCACAAACACCCGAAACCCCGTTCGGTTACAAGCCGCAGAATTTCGCGAGACAAGATAATTCGACTAACACATCAGTCACATTCAAACGCCATAAGAACATCCTCTTAATAGTGACTGATAGCCTTCGTGCTAAAGACATTAAGCAAGACCCGACCCTAACACCAAACCTTAACCACTTCTTTGAAAATGGCTTCACTTCCTATGACCATCTAGCAACTGCAAACTGCACCCATTTCAGTTTCTACAGTATGCTATCTGGGAAACTTGCTACCAGCTTTGGCAACGCCAGACGGAGTGGTGGATCAAACAGCCTCATCAAAACTTTCGCAAACAACGGTTATAAAACCTCATCTAGTGAAGCCACTTCGCTTGATTGGTATGATGTTTCTTCCATTATATTCGCGAAGAATACCAGCAGGGTAACTTGGGGTGAAGATACTGATCATCTACGTAACGACACTCAGGTTACCAAGAACACGATAAAAACGCTGAAGGAATATGCGAAAGACAATACACCCTTCTTTCATCTCGCCTATTACTACGGCAATCATTTTCCTTATCTTAGTGAAACAGACACTACAGATTTAACGCTCAAGGAACGTTACCTCGCCAGCATCCGGACATTTGATACTCAGATAGCTGAGATACTCTCATATATAAACACCAGCGGGCTCGCAGATGACACTATAGTTATTGTTACTTCTGACCATGGGGAAGAGTTACAGGAAGGTGGTATTATGGGGCATTCCGGACGTCTGTCGGACGAACAGGTTTATGTACCATTTTGGCTCTTTGGCTTACCTCAAATCTACTTTCAAAATATCAGGAGTCACATTGACCTTCCCTCTATTATTTTAGCTTTCATGGAAGGTAGAGGCGCCACAGTGAACAACAGCCCAATCATACTCACCAACTGTGATTATGATTTCCCAAGCGCTTTCGCGGTATTACGTAAAAATAGCCGCAATGATTTCCTGTATGACCACGGGTACCTTAGCCCGATGCAGGAAAGAAACACTGAAACAACAAAAAAGCAACAGATTGAAGATGCCAATCTGTTGCTTGGAATAATTAAAAACTCAAAAAGCTAGCTAACAACTTTTAAGCTGTTGGCCACAATAGAGATAACTGTTTTTTTAGCGTCTTCGAACATATCATCTGCAAGAGGCTCTCCATCATTCATTGCATTAATTTGCGCTTCGAAATCTGCATAATGCTGGGTACTTCCCCAAATCATAAAGAATAAATATCTTGCATTAATGGACGCCATTTTACCTTCTGCTATCCAGTTTTGGATAATGCTTTCCCGGCTATCCAACCAAGGTTTCACCGTATTGGTCAAATAATCCTGCAAGAAAGGCGCTCCACTTGCCATTTCAATAGCAAACAACCGAGACCCATGAGGTCGTTTTCTGGCCAGATCCATTTTAGATGAAATATATTTTTCAAAAGCTACCAAAGGTTCTACTTCTTCATCAAATAAATCAGCAGCATGAAGCCATATAGAGCACACTTCTTCAATAACCCGCCGGTAAAGATCTTCTTTTGCGCCAAAATAGTAGTAGATGTTTGGTTTTGGTACCCCGGCCCGCTCCGCAATCAAGCCAACACTTGCACCCTTAAATCCCTTTTCAGCAAACACCGTTTCTGCAGCGGCTAAAATTTTTGCTTCGTTTTCTCTGCGAATATTCGCTTTATGGCCTGTCCCTTGGCCTTTTTTAACACTCATATCGTCCTCTCGCCGTATCCCTTCGGCATTCGGTAACTGATGTTTCCCCAAAACAAGCGCGCCCGAGACCGTAATCTCGGGCGCACGTTTTTTTTACTGGCTACAAGTTCAACTTAGAACTTGTATTTAATGCCTAGCTGGATGCGCCATAGTGTATCGTTCACATCAGCAAACTCGCCTGGAGCTGTGAAGTCACTGTATACATACTGGCCCTGATCATTGATTTCAGCAGCAACAAGTGGTGTTGCCTCACCAACGTCACCTGTGCGTACGAAGCGCTGAACGCCAGTACCGCTACCAATGAAGTTCAGGAAGTTTTCGAAGTTAGCAAACAGTTCAAACTTGTCTGAACCGAAGAAACCTGGAAGTTCCTGAGAGATACGTAGATCAAGGTCTGCAGCCCACGGCTGTGAGAACGCACTACGATCGATGATTGAACCACCAAACTCTGTAAGACCTTCAGCTTCGATGAAGTTCAAGAATGCAGTTTGTGTAGCTGTATCAGCGAATGTTACTAGTGGATCATCAGCGCCAGTTGGGATGTAAAGCAGGCTACGTGCTTCAGCATCAGAGTCACCGAATGTACCGCGAGAAGTATTTGCATCGAACACGTAAGATAGTGGACGACCAGAACGTACGCGGAAGAATGCGCCAACTTTAGTCTGCAGATCTTCGAAGAACTCGTTTGCGTATGTCGCGCGGATCACGAAGTTATGCTTGTTGTTGTTCACAGATGTACCCAGGCCAACGTTGTTGAAGTTAGAAGTAGCAACTTCCTCAAAGTTTGAACCTGCAGTAGATGAACCACCAGCGTTACCAACAACAGAGTCGTTGTATGCGTAACCAAAGCGGAAATCTAGAGTAGAACGGTCTGTAAGGTCGAATGTCTTACCGAACTGAGCAGAGATAGAGAAGCTATGACCGCCACCGTTCACTGCATTTGTCAGAAGAATGTTCTGGAAGTCACTTGAAGGACGACCAACGAAACATGCATCGCTAGTGTTTGTGAAACCTTCGCGGATACCAGCGAATGTCGCGTTACAGCCATCAGGTAGACCAGCGCCGCTTAGATCAAGCTGAGAGAAGATCGGACGACCGTCTGGAGCTGTACCTGTTTCCACAAGAGATAGGTCAACGAAGTCAACACCGTTTACGATATCGCTGTAGATCGCATCAAGTTGGATTGTCCAGTCATCAAAGAAATCTGAACCAGTGTTTTCTGTAACGTGAGTAACACCAACACTAAAACGGTTCTGAGTAGGTAGTTTGAAGTCTGGGTCCACTGCTGCAACAGCACCTAGGTTCTGCTGTGCTTGAGCCTGCGCATCATTAAGCACACACTGTGGAATACCTGAGAAAGAACCACCAGAAAGAACGTTCAGATCAGCAGCTGTACAGCTTCCTAGATCATCAAGCTCTGCTTCACCAATACCGATTGCACCACCAAAGTTCTGGAATGAGTTAGCAAACCATACGGTTGGATCACCACCAGAGAATTTAGCAAAGCCACCAGTAATTGTTGTGTTGCCAAAGCCCTCAGGTGTCCATGTGAAGCCAATACGTGGCTGTAGTACATCAAGACCACCAAACGCCTGGGTATTTGCAAAACCGAAACGGTCTTGGAATTCAGGGTTCAGGTTAGGCGCGTCATCTGATTTGTAGAAGTCGTAACGTAGACCCGCTACAAGTTCAAAGTTGCTGTTTACCTGCCACTTATCTTGAAGATAGAAAGTGTGAATATTACGTGTAAATTCAGCGGCCGCATCTGTTGGGTTACCAGTGAATGAAGAAGCCGAACGGATCAGGCGAGCCTGACCAGCTTCTAGCGCATCGATATCTTCAAAGAATACTGTACCAGTCGCATTGATAATGAAGAGGTTAAAAATGTCTAGATTATCAAGCTCGTACCCAGCGGTAATCAGGTGATCACCAGCTACATAGTCAGCTTTAAATTTGATCTGATCAATACGTACGTCAAGCTGGTTAGCTGAACGGAATACGCCAGGGCCAGAAGCAAAGTCTTGACCGAAGAATTCGTTACCGAAGCCACCAATTGCAATACGTGGAGTATTTTCAGCTTGTGCTTCACCACCGAATACTGGATCCTGAATATCGTTGATCTCGTTACGAGACATACGGAATTCAGTAGATAGGTTATCGGACCAGTCAGAGAATACGCGTAGAGCGTATGTATCAGACTTGGAACCACGGTTATGGAAGTTATCCTGGAAAGTGAACTCACCACGGCCTGAACCGAAGTCATCACCAGAAAGACGGTTTTCTTCCAGACGACCGTATGTAGCTTCTAGACGGTGATCATCATTGATGTTCCAGTCAATACGACCGAAGAAACGACGGCTTGTATTTGGTAGTGTTGAAACAACGTCACCTAGTGTGCGGCCGTACTGACCTTCAAGGATACCACGAACACGGTCAATGCTTGCTGTGTTCAGATCGTTGATTGTGTCGCCGTCGATGAACTGACCGCTAACACCACCGTAGTTAGGGATATCGCCTTCGTCTGTTTCTTCATAAGAGCCGTAGAAGAAAAGCTTATCTTCGATGATTGGGCCACCTAGTTCAGCACCCCAGTTGTAACGGTCAAACTGAGCATTACCGTCGGCGTTTTCGCCGTCGATGTTTGAACCAGTGATTGAATCACCGTTATATAGGAAGAATGCAGAGCCGTGGAATTCGTTAGAACCAGATTTTGTAACAACGTTAATGTTACAGCCAGTGAACTGACCATATTCAACGTCTACCGGAGAGAATTCTACAGAAGCAGCTGCAATTGTATCGAATGGAATTGGGAACGTGCTACGAGCAAGGTTACCTGAAGAGTTCAGGCCAAATGCATCAGCTGCGCGTACACCGTCAATTGTAAAGGAGTTCACACGTGGAGAACCACCGTTACAAGAAATACCAAAACCACCACCGTTGTTTGAACGACCAATGTTTACACGTGGGTCAACACGGATGATGTCACGAACCTGACGGCTGATTGAAGGTGCTGTTTCAATATCAGTCAGTGTGAAAGAAGAGCTTGGGCCAACTGCTACTGCAGAGCTTACAATTGCTGAAGCTGTAATTACGATTTCTTCAACACCAGCTTGGTCTTCTTGAAGCTGGATGGGGAAGTTAGATGAAGTACCAAGCTTCGTGATCACATCTGTGATAACCGCATCTTGATACTGACCACCTGAAACACGAATGGTGTAAGGTCCACCAATTTGCAGTGAGCGAACGTTGAACGCACCGCTTGCATTGGTAGTAGTCGTGCTTACATTGCCCGTACGTGTGTCAGTAATGGTAACAGTAATACCAGATAGTGTGTCACCAGCTGGTGAGTAAACAGTACCGCGGATACCCGCAGTAATTTCCTGCGATACCGCAGGAACACTTGCGGCCAATGCGGCAAGTGCAACGCTGCTACAAAGAGCAGTCTTAAATAGGCGATTCATTCCCTAAGCTCCATTAAGTACGAACACCCATTTTACAATACCCAAGGGTGTCCTCTTGGACTTCCGTCCATTCGTACAAAAAGTTTCCCACACAAAACTAGGCGTAAGAAAACCAAAAATTGACCATTTAGTCAAATTGGTAAAAGAAACACCTACCTCATGCGTGAGGCTCTTTTATGCGCCGTTTCTTTCAGTTTTTTGACGAAAGTGTCAACAATCATGATTAGAAGATAAAATATCAGTGGATAACTTATTTTTCCGATAGTGCCTCTTTTACAACACAAGTCCTGAAAACAGCCTAAAGCCGTTGATTTACAAGCCTTACAGCTCTCAAAAAGAGCAACACGCCCTCTTCACAAAGGGCTGAAAACTGCCGTGTTACAAAAAACACACAGTTAGGAAATAAGAAAAAAGGGATTCGCTCTTTCGAACGAATCCCTCCTCTAAAAGCTGTCTTAACGACTATTTTTTGAACATTTCGTTCAAATAACCAGCCAAACGAATCCCCCCCTTGGAAAGTTGGCTTTTTACAAGCGGTGTATATTTGTAAACATAGTCCCAAGAAAGAATACCATTTTCGGCACTTTTATAAATATCGCTACGATAAGAGATCAGCTCACGCACCCAGTCAATCGGTTGAGACTGTTGCCATTCTGCGATGTGGTTAGCTTTAATTTTAGGATCCAGGAAATTCGTCCATTCAGTGAACGATAAATCTTTGTGATCGATCAAATCCTCATCCCATACTTTGTGAAGATTAGACATCTCACCAAACCAAGCTACATCAATACGGTTTCCGCCACGGTCTTCTGAACGTCCAGCATGCAGCGGCTGATGTAGATCACCAACGATGTGGATAATGAACCTAAGAGCGAGCGCTTTATCTTCCTTCGAAGCATTCTCGTCTTTCACTACCTTGGTAAAATTTTCAAGAGCTGTAAGGGCATCACCGCCTGGATTCTTTTCGCTTTCTTCGTAAGTCACGCCATCAGGCAAATTGATATAGTGATATACATTTGCGGTACGGCGGAAAAACTCCTCCGGGCTTGAACGCATTTCATCTGGCCATGTTGACGCCTCTGCCATCAATTCATCACCAAGAATAGCTTCAACTGCAGCTCTTGCTTCAGGTGACAAATGGCGAAATGCAAGTTCAGCAATCACTCTGTGCCCTGTTGGGCCATAGGCAGTCGCCGCAGATGTTATCAACATTAGCGCTGCGAAAATTCCGGTAAATAGACGCATAATCCCCTCTCTGATTACCTTAGTAAAAAAGCGCGAACTAAATCGCGCTTTCACCATCCTCAAGTGCCGCTATGCCAAGGTGTGTTGCAATCGTTTGCCCGATATCGGCAAATGAACGGCGCACTCCTGCACTACCAGCTTTTAACTTCGGCCCATAAGCGACAAACGGCACATGCTCACGTGTATGATCTGTCCCCGGCCATGTTGGGTCACAGCCGTGGTCCGCTGTCAGGATAACAATATCATCCTCTTGCATGCGGCCAGTGAACTCTGGCAAGCGTTGGTCGAAATACTCAAGCGCGGCCGCATAACCACCCACATTACGGCGGTGCCCGTATGTCTGGTCAAAGTCCACAAAGTTCACAAATGTGAGCGAACCGTCTTCGGCTTCATCTTGCATCTTCATGGAAAGGTCAAACAAGCCTTCAAGGCCGTTTGCTTTCACCTTTTTAGTCAATCCTTTATGAGCAAAGATATCAGCGATTTTGCCAACACTAATCACTTCGCGGCCTTCTGCTTCCAGTTTTTCAAGAAGTGTAGGCTTGTGTGGTGGCGTTGCATAATCGCGTCGGTTCCCTGTACGCTCAAAGCTACCCTCATCACCAAGAAATGGACGCGCAATTACCCGGCCAATTTCATATTTATCCACAAGCTCACGGGCCACTTCACACACCTCGTAAAGACGCTCGAGACCGAAAGTCTCTTCATGAGCAGCCACCTGGAACACGCTGTCAGCTGATGTGTAAACAATCGGCTTACCGCTCTGCATGTGCTCTTTCCCAAGTTCATCAAGCACTACAGTGCCAGATGCCGCTTTATTACCCAGCACACCTGGAAGATTACAGCGCTCACAAAGCTCATTAATTAGCTCTTCCGGGAAGCTTGGGAATTCTTGTGGAAAATACCCCCAATCAAACATCACCGGTACACCAGCCATTTCCCAGTGGCCCGACGGCGTATCTTTACCAAATGAAAGTTCTTCACACGCGGCATACATGCCAGTGATATCACCGCTAAATTCTAGCCCGGCTGGTTCTTTACCTGTAGCCAATTCCGCAGCTTTGCCAAGGCCAAGCTGCGCCATATTTGGAAGATTCAGTTTACCCGCAGCCGGGCGGTCATCAGATGTATTACCAGCCGCACACCAATCAGCGATATGGCCCAGAGTGTCTGAGCCTACATCCCCAAATTTATCAGCATCTGGTGCAGCGCCAATACCAAAACTATCTAGAACAAGAATAAACGCACGTGCCATGTCTCTACCCCTGAATGATTTCAGCTGTCACAGGTGTGATTGCAGGCGCATTATCTGCAATTTCAATAGAAGCCTGAACCTGTGCAATTGCAGCATCTGCCGCTGCTTCTGTTTGAGCATACACCATCGCAAGCGGTTGGTCTTTCTCAATACGGTCGCCAAGTTGACAAATTTCAGTGAGGCCGACTGAATGATCTACCTTTGCGGCAGGGTCTGTACGTCCCCCACCAAGGGCAACAACAGCCATACCAACTTCACGAGCATCCATTTTAGATACAAAACCAGATGCTGTTGTCGGCACAGGTTTTACAACTGGTGCATATGAAAGATATTTTCCGTGGTTTTCCACGATATCAGCCGGGCCGCCATGTGCAGCTGCCATTTTACCAAATATCTCAGCTGCTTTGCCGTTATTCAGCGCTTCTTCAGATTTCGTACGTGCTGTCGCTACATCTGGTTGCGCACCTGAAATCGCAAGCATATGAGCTGCCAAATCAAGTGTCACATCAAGAAGGCGCTGGTCTGCATTCGCAGGATCTGTCAAAAACTCGATTGTTTCCAACACCTCAACTGCATTACCAGCTGTGCGGCCAAGAACCTGGTTCATATCTGTAAGCAGCGCTGTTGTTGGTGTATCAGCCGCTCCCGCTACGCGCACGATGTTCTCAGCCAGAACTTTCGCTTTATCAAAGCTATCCATGAAAGCGCCAGAACCAAACTTCACATCCATCACGAGCGAACCAAGGCCAGCTGATAATTTCTTCGATAAAATAGACGCGGTGATGAGCGGTACAGATTCAACAGTCGATGTTACATCCCGGATACCGTAAAAACGTTTATCAGCAGGCGCTAAATCACCCGTTTGACCAATGATGGAACAACCAACTGTTTTCACAATCTCAGCAAAACGGTCAATACTTGGGTACGGATCATAACCCGGGATAGCTTCAAACTTATCAAGCGTACCGCCGGTGTGGCCAAGACCACGGCCGGAAATCATCGGCACCAAACCACCACACGCAGCCACTATTGGCGCAAGCATCAAACTTACCTTATCGCCAACACCGCCCGTAGAGTGCTTATCAGTGATTGGAGCATCCGCATCAAAACCGAACTTCTGCCAATCAATCACATCACCGCTATCACGCATAGCAAGAGTAAGAGCTGCACCTTCTTTTGGTGTCATACCGTTAAAGAAAACAGCCATGCCAAGTGCTGCGATCTGGCCCTCTGTTACAGCACCACTTGTAATACCAGCTACAAATGCTTTGATATCATTTTCAGAAATTTCACCACCATCACGCTTAACGCGGATTGCTTCCTGGGGCAGGAACACGCTTTCAGTCATCTGTTAGCCTTTTACTTTATCAATATTTTCTGGACCAAACGAATGCGGCAACAAATCCGCACTGTGTGTTTCCAACAAGATGTTCCCCCGATTATCGCATATGGTTACAGGCGCCCCCGTTTGGCCTGCAAACTCACGAATTTTCTGGCGGCACCCACCACACGGCGTGCACTCGTGCACGCCCGGGCCAACCACCACAACATGTTTGATGGTATTGCTACCACCCCCAAGTACCATGTTGCCAATTGCTGTTGCTTCAGCACATTGTCCTAATGGGTATGCTGCATTTTCAACATTACAGCCCGCATAAATTTTACCATCACCAGTTAGAAGCGCAGCTCCTACCGGATGGTTTGAATATGGAGCATAAGCTTTTTGAAGCGCACCAACGGCTGCTTCAATAAGGTCTGCTTTTACGTCAGACATCCTAGTGATCCTTCTCATAAGGAATACCGCTTGCTCTTGGCGCCTGAATTTTCCCTACAAAACCCGCAAGGATAATAACAGTCAGCACATAAGGTAGCATAATTGTAAATTGAACAGGGATCTCACCAATGAGCGGTAAAGCAACACCCTGTAGGCGGCCCTGAAGGGCATCAACAAAACCAAAGAGTAAGCAGGCAAGAAGTGTTGGAACAGGTTTCCATTTTCCGAAGATCATTGCCGCGAGTGCTAAATAGCCCTTACCCGCTGACATATCACGAATAAAACCAGCACCAAGTCCCGTTGAAAGCACCGTACCAGCAAGGCCACATAATACACCAGCAATCACCATCGCCTGATAGCGAAGAAGAGTTACTGATATACCAGCCGTATCAACTGCCTCTGGGTTTTCACCCACCGCACGAAGACGAAGGCCAAAGCGCGTTTTATAAAGCATCCACGCCACGAGCGGCACGATCACTATCGTCATATATGTAATGATATTGTGACCAGAGAGAATCTCGCTATAGAGCGCACCAATTACAGGCACATCAGCCAAACTTTCAGCAAATGGGAAAGTAATAGTACTGAAACGCGCTTCATCTCCTAAAAGTGGCGTCTGCCCACCTTTTTGAAACCAGAAATTTGCAAGAGTTGGCGCAAGACCAGCCACAGCAATATTTATCGCCATACCAGATACAATCTGATTACCGCGCTGGCTGATGGAAACATAACCGTGGAGCAGTGCGAGAAGAATGGAAGCACCAATGCCCGCAGCCATACCAGCCCAAGGTGACCCAGTTACTGCCGCGGAAGCTGCCGCCGCGAATGCAGATGCAAGCATCTTGCCTTCAAGACCAATATCAACCACACCACCGCGTTCACAAACAAGGCCAGCAAGAGCTGTCAAAACAAGAGGGGTTGCAATACGGAACGTAGAATCCGTGAGCAGCACTAAATCAGCGAAAAATTCCATTAGGCTGCTCCCTCTTTTGTAGTTTGAATTTTAGTGAAAATCTTGGTCACCGGATCACGGAACAGATGCTCGAGCGCGCCAGCGAACAAAATTACCAAGCCCTGGATCATGATGATAAGGTCACGTGTAATCGTTGGCATCTCAAACGCCAGTTCTGCACCACCTTGATAAAGAGCACCAAATAGAAGCGCCGCAAGGATAATACCTACAGGATGGTTCCGCCCCATAAAGGCGACGGCAATACCAACAAAGCCGTACCCAAGCGTGAAGCCACCAAGAAGACGGTGCTGCTGACCTAGAAGTTCATTAAGCCCCATCATGCCAGCAAGCGCGCCTGAAATCATCATGGCAATGATTGTCATCTTCGACACTGAAACACCCGCAAACGCTGCCGCGTTTGGGTTTTGGCCAACCACTCGAAGTTCATAGCCAAAGCGCGTACGCCACAGAAGGAACCAAACTCCAACAGCACATAGAAGTGCGATGATAAGCGATACGTTCATTGGTCCATCTTCAAATGTCTTACCAAACATGCCGAAGATTTCGTGAAGCGGCATTAAGCTCGCACCTTCAGGAAAATCCGCACTTTCTGGCATCTGGCCACCTGGGCGCTGAAGCGGCCCAACAAGCAGATATGCTAGCAGCGAAGATGCGATAAAATTGAACATGATCGTCGTAATCACAATGTGGCTACCACGCTTCGCTTGAAGATAAGCAGGGACATAAGCCCATGCGGCACCAAACAGTGCTGCACCTATAATTGCCATAATCACAGCAAGGAACGGTGACAAACCAGAGAACAGGAACACCGCAAGCGTAAGCCCAAGCCCGCCAAGCATTGCCTGCCCTTCACCGCCAATATTAAAATGGCCAGCGTGGAACGCAATCGATACGGCAAGACCCGTGAAGATAAAGTTGGTTGCATAATAGAAGGTATAACTAATGGCTTCTTCAAAGCCAAAAGCACCATCAATCAACAGCGATAGCGCAAGGAAGGGATCTTCACCCAGCGCCCAAATAACAATTCCAGAAACCAAAAACGCCGCCAGCAGATTCAGTGCCGGAAGCAAAATAGCATCTGCCCAAAATGGTAATTTCTTTGCGCCTGCAGCCATTATTCTTCTTCCTTTGCAGTCACATTATCCAGAGAACCACCCGCCATCAGGAGGCCGAGAGTTTTCTCGTCAGCGTCTTCCACCGGAAGCACACCCGTAATTTCACCTTCGCACATCACTGCAATACGGTCAGAAATCGCTAGAAGTTCATCGAGATCAGCAGACACTACAAGCATCGCTTTTCCAGCATTTCTAAGCTCGGTGATCTGATCATGAATCTTCGTTACGGCACCGATATCAACACCACGTGTAGGCTGGCCAATAACCATCAACTGCGGATCACGTGCAATTTCACGCGCGATCACGACTTTCTGCTGGTTACCACCAGAGAAGGAACCAATTTCCAAGTTAGGATTACGCGGGCGCACATCCTGACTTTCAAAATAGTCAGCTGCTTTTTGTGCAATATGCTTTAGCTTTAAAACACCACGAGAAACAAAATCAGGTTCACGCTGATAACCAAGGATAATGTTTTCCTTGGCTGACATGCTTTCAACTACACCTGTTTTCAGGCGGTCTTCAGCTACATGTGCCATACCCATGCGGCGCAGTGTGATTGGATCAGTAGTGATACTGTCCGTCGCTACAACATCACCGGAAAAACTAATGCTACCTGAGGCGATACCGCGAAGCCCGGTTACCACTTCAAGAAGCTCAGTCTGGCCGTTTCCTGCTACACCAGCAATTCCCAGTACTTCACCATCATGTACATCAAGAGAAACATTCTTTAGCGCGGCATGCCCTTGGTCATTACAAGCATTAACCTGATGGAGCGAAAGGCGAGCAGCAGTTGCGCCGTGGCTTTCTCGAGCCACTTCCCGCACCACTTTCGCGCCAACCATCAATTCCGCCAGTTCTTCACAGGATGTTTCTGATGTTTTACGACGCGCGACAACCTTACCGGCCCGAATAACGGTTACATCATCAGTTGTTGCCATAATTTCGTGTAGCTTATGAGTTACGAAAAGAACGGTTTTACCCTGCTCTCTGAGAAGTTTCACAAGCTCAAACAATTGCTCACATTCTTGAGGAGTAAGTACTGCTGTTGGCTCATCTAGAATGAGGATTTCCGCGCCTTTATAAAGAGCCTTCAAAATCTCAGCGCGCTGGCGCACACCCACAGCCAAATTCTCAACAGGTTCATCCAGCGGCAGGTCAAAGCCGAATTTTTCTTCCAGTTCTATAAGAGCTTTACGGGCATCTTCCTTCGCTTCATCAAGCTTGCTGGAAGTCTCAGCACCCAGAATAATATTCTCTAGCACCGTAAATGGTTCAACCAACATAAAATGCTGATGTACCATACCTACGCCCCGTGCCATGGCATCAGCCGGGTTTACGAAACTTACGTGCTCCCCTTGCACCAAAACATCACCAGAGTCTGGTGTGTAAAATCCAAACAGCATTTTAAGCAGTGTCGATTTACCAGCGCCGTTTTCCCCCACAATACCGTGGACAGTGCCTTTACCAACCTGCAAGCTAATACCATCATTCGCGCGAACTGCTCCAAAACGCTTGGAAAGCTCGCGCGTTTCAATTGCTAAAACTTCAGACATACTGTTTTCAGTATCCCGCTTTCACTTCTTCTTAGTGACCAGAGTTGCTGCCAGCAACATCACCTACAACGATTTCACCGCTGATGATTTTGCTTTTAGCGTCTTCAAGCTTCGTTTTCATGTCAGCCGTAATAAGGCCGTCATTATGCTCATCAAGAGCAAAATCAACGCCGCCTTCTTTAAGCCCCATTACACGGTGCCCAGATTTCCAGTTACCTTCTTTTGCTTCTTTCATCGCTTGATAAACGGCTAAATCAACGCGTTTCATCATGCTTGTAAGTACACTGCCCGGAGCAACATGGTTCTGATTACTGTCCACACCAATCGCCAGCTTACCGTTATCTTTCGCGGCCTGAATAACACCAAGGCCTGATGGGCCAGCAGCTGAGAAGATAACATCTACACCACGTGAATATTGCGAGCGCGCCATTTCAGAGGCTTTAATTGGGTCATTCCATGCAGCTGGTGTTGTACCCACATAGTTTTCAACGAAGTTCAAATCATCGCGAATATATTTCGCGCCTTCTACATATCCCTGTTCGAAACGACGAATCAGTGGAATATCCATACCGCCAATGAAACCAATATTCTTTGATTCGGTCTTCATTGCGGCAATCATGCCTACCAGAAACGAACCTTCGTTTTCCTTGAATGTAATCGACTGAACATTCGGCAAATCAATGATGGCATCAATCACCGTGAACTTCACATTCGGATATCTTTTAGCTACATTTTTCACAGCTACAGAATAGCCAACGCCTACCGCTACGATTACGTCCGCTTTACGGCGCGCAAAACGCTTCAACGCTTGCTCATACTGGGTTTCGCTATTTGGCTCAAAGTCGCGGTACGCATCGCCAAATTCGTTTTTGAATTGCTCAGCGCCGTTATGCGCAGCTTCATTGAATGACTTATCGAATTTACCGCCAATATCGTAAAGAAGAACTGGCTTAAAATCCTGTGCTGCAGCTACAGCCGTCGCTGTTACAGTAAGGGCGAGGGCAACACCCATCTGCTTCAAAATTTTTTTCATGACTTTTAACTCCGCGGAGGCACAATATTGTATATGGTTATATATGCCCCGAAATCGATCGAAGGCGCAAGGGAACCAGAGCAAGACCGCTTGGTCAACCATTTTTGACACAACTGTCAAGATTCAGTCGACAATTGGAGGCGAAAGTCTTATGAACGGTGCAATTTCAGTTCCAACGAGGTTCACACTATGACCGAACAAGTAACAGTAGTTGACCATCCGCTTGTTCAGCACAAGCTAACATTGTTGCGCCGTAAAGAGGCCAGCACATCCGAATTCCGCAAACTCCTGCGTGAGATTGGCCTGTTCCTTGGCTATGAAGCCCTGCGCGACCTGCCACTTGGTAAAATCCAGATTGAAACGCCAGTTTGCCCAACAGAAGCACCAGTTCTTGCAGGTAAGAAACTTACCTTCATCTCTGTGCTTCGCGCCGGTGATGGCCTGCTTGGCCCTATGCTGGACCTAGTTCCTTCTGCGCGTGTTGGCCAAATTGGCTTGGCCCGTGATGAAGAAACTCTTCAGCCAACCAAATATTTCTTCAAAGTCCCAAAGGACACAAGCTCTCGCGTAAATGTGGTGCTTGATCCAATGCTTGCGACTGGCCACTCAGCAGTGCGTGCCGTGCAAGAGATGAAAGACATTGGCGCGAAAGACATTCGTTTTGTTTGCTTGCTGGCTGCTCCAGAAGGCATTAAAACTTTTGTTGAAGCGCATCCTGACGTGCCTGTAATTACTGCAAGCATTGATGAGCGTCTGGACGAAAATGCGTACATTGTGCCGGGTCTTGGCGACGCTGGCGACAGACTATTTGGAACTAAAGGGGCCTAAGCCAAATGAGTGTTGTAAAAAAATATGTAACTGCGCAGGAACTGTTGGACGATTCGTTCCAGCTAGGTCTGCAAATTCTGAAGAGTGATTTCCGTCCAAAATTTATCGTTGGTGTTTGGCGTGGCGGAACCCCAACAGGGATCGCTGTTCAAGAGATCCTAGATTACTACGGTGTGGATACAGATCATATCGCCATCCGTACTTCCAGCTACATTGGCATGCAGCAACAAAAAGAAGTAAAGGTACACGGCCTTGAATATATCATTGCCAACATCAATCATGATGACAGCCTTCTAATCGTTGACGATGTATTTGATAGTGGTCGCTCTATTGATGCTATTATCAAGCACCTGCACGAAAAATGTCGCCGCAACACACCAGAGACAATCAAGATTGCCACTGTGTTCTATAAGCCAGCACGTAATGTGACTGAGCTGACACCTGATTTCTACTGCCATGAAACAGATGATTGGCTCGTGTTCCCACACGAACTGTCTGACATGTCAAAAGACGAAATCCGTGAACATAAAGGCATCGATCTTCCTGAGATTGACGTTTAACCCATTGACCATTTGTGTCTGAGATATAGCGAGAATCCCCCATGAGCTACGAAGACGTACAAACCTGTGCTTCCTTTATCCGTGAAAAACTGGATGGCGCTGTGCCAACAGTTGCCATGGTTCTAGGTAGCGGCCTAAATGATCTGGCAGACAGCATCGAAAACCCAACTATCCTTTCGTATGCAGACCTTCCCGGTTTCCCGAAGCCAACAGTGGAAGGCCACGCTGGTCGCATGCTTATTGGCAAGCTAGGCGGAAAAGGTGTGATCTGCATGCAGGGGCGTGCTCATGCCTACGAAGGCCACGATAATTATAAGCTTGCGTTTTCAACGCGTGTTCTATGGGCGCTTGGAGTGGAAATCCTTGTTCTTACAAACGCTGCTGGTAGCCTAGATGAAGAAGCAGGCCCAGGTAGCTTGATGGCGATTACTGATCACATCAACTTCTCAGGCGTTAACCCACTTGTTGGTATCAATGATGAACGCTTCGGCCCTCGTTTCAGCGACATGACTGCTGCATGGGACAAGGAACTTACAGATGATCTGCGCAAATGTGCAGAACAACTGAGCATAAAGCTTCATGAAGGTACATACCTGATGGCAAAAGGCCCTAACTTTGAAACACCGGCAGAAATCAAGGCCTTCCGTGTTTGGGGTGCAAATGCTGTTGGCATGTCTACTGTTCCTGAATGTCTCGTTGCACGCCACTGTGGTATGCGTGTGTGCGGTGTAAGCTCTATCACCAACTATGCTGCTGGCATGACAGGTAATGAACTGACACACGATGAAACAATGGAATTCGGCGCAATTGCTGCTGTAAACTTAGGCAAACTACTGAAGGCATTTGCTGAAAAAGTAGCGTAACATCGTATTCAAACTGTTTTAGAAGGGAAGCTCAATCGGGCTTCCCTTTTTTTATGCCTTGTTCCATAACTATGCCTCAGACTGGTTTGGGAGGGCTTTATGAAATCAATCGCAATTAGCTCAATGTTTTTATTGAGTACTGCGCTATCTGCATCGGCACATGCAGATATGACAGTTGTTTTACTAGGCACTGGCACCCCAAACCCTGTTCCTGAACGCGCTGGTGCTGCAACCGCTGTGATTGTTGGCGGAAAACCCTGGATCATTGATGCAGGGCCTGGTGTTGTAAGGCGCATATCCGCCGCAGAGCGAAACGGTATAAAAGCGCTGGCGCAGCCGAATTTATCCCGAGCCCTGCTCACTCACTTGCACTCTGATCATACACTCGGTTTGCCCGATCTTATCTATTCACCATGGACGTTAGAGCGTACAGAACCGCTTAAAATTTATGGCCCCAAGGGCACAGTCCAAATGGTAGATTTTATCCAAAAGGCATACAGTGAAGATGTTAACATTCGTATTGAGGGAACTGAACCAGCAAACACGACTGGGTGGCAAGTAGATGCTTCAGATGCCACACTTGGTATTATATATAAAGACGATGCTCTTACGATAGAGGCTATCCCTGTTTGCCACGGTGATTGGAAGGAAGCGTACGGCTTCAAATTTACTCATGAAGGAAAATCAGTCGTTATTTCTGGCGACACTACTTATTGCCCTGCTCTTGAAGAAGCAGCAAAAGATGCAGACCTGTTGATTCATGAAGTATATGATGCTGAGGCGCTCGCCAAACGCACCGAGGATTGGCAAGCATACCACAAAGCCGCTCATACCTCTGGCCCAGACGTGGGAAAACTCGCGAGCAACGCCAACGTTAAGCATTTAGTGCTTCATCACCAGTTGGTTTGGAGTGGCAGCAAAGATGCTGTGATAAATCAGATACGGCAAACCTATGGTGGTGACCTGACATGGGGGGAAGATTTAATGGTGTTTAAACTCGGGAAGGAATAAGCGGCCAAAGCCGCTTATTATCAAGCCGCCTGATAAAATCGCCTTTCAGGGCTATAGGACAAGCAGTCATTTTTACCAAACTCAAACAGCATGAACAGATCATCAGTCGGTTCAAAACCATAGAAATCTGGATCAATATTTAGGTGAAAACCACTTGTGAAGTGCAGTTCAAAACAGTCATCGTGTTCATCATACTCAAAGGCCGTTAAATACTCACCTTCAAGCTGGCTGAGAACTGCGCCGGCCAATGCGTTATCACTTTCCCGGCGCCACAGAATACGTGATCCATTTTTGTGCAAGTCCCAATCACACATATATATCCAGAAGTGCCAATCGAATTGGGCTTGCTCAGTAATCGCGTCCTTACCTCGAACGTTTCCAAGATCAAGAGTAATAAAACCACCAACGCCTCTGCGAGCTTGTGCTACCTTTTGCGGCAGTACAGCTTTAAAGGCCTCATAACGGTCCAGCGCTCGGGCTGGAGTAGGTAAGTAATGGATCGCACTCATGGCTATATCCTACACTAAATCTCTTCGACTATCCACCGAGCGAGGGTAACGGTTCCCTAAGCTCATCACGGATTTTCATCAATATTTCACCAAGCCTATTACGGCCCAAACCATCGGCACCAGCACCCCAATAACGGCTCATAGGGGAGGCTTCGATCAGTTCCTCATCTTCGGTTTCTTTCAGCTTTTCAGCCAACTGCTTGTGCTTTGAAAACTTTGCACGATTTGCGATCTCCATGATCTCATCGCGCACATCTTCCCAATCATGCCTTAAGGCGTCAGGGCGTGTACGCGCTAGGGATTTTGCTTCGAACGCATAGTCAGCTGTTCTGATTTTTTCACGCGTTGTTTCACATTTAAATCGCTGTGCCTGAACATAATGTTCAACGCTGCGCCAATGTGTACCATCCAATTCAACAGCATGCTCTGAAGTTGTTCTAAAACCTTCGTAACTGTCTAAACGCGTATTGAAAAAGATTGCCATTTTTTCCTCCTATTCCTTCGGCAAATGAGAAACTCTGCTTTGCAATGATCGTGAACATAATTTTGTATTCACATTTTATATCGCCCGTAGGCATGGTAAAATTTTGTTCAGTATGTGCCCCTTTTAGGGCGGTTAAAGTGGTGAGCAGATTGAGCATGATTCCGACGTCAATATCATTCTGCTCACCACACTGGAGCCTGTAGCTCCGCCTATCCTCTTGTATACTCGGGCTGCTGTTTTTCAGAGAGCGCCGCAAGCCCGGCCATCAGGCCACCAGTTCCCATGGCCGCCCGGTAGCGGGCTGAGATATCAGCGACCATACCGCCAAAATCTGCAGCCAGCTTGGGGGAGCGCACACCATTCTCGCCAAAAAATGGGTGCCTAGGGGAAAACTGATTTTCAAAAACTTGCGCGTTCATTTTGCTTCTCGCTTCTTTTGCAGGGTTCCTATTCCTGCGGTCATTAATTCTGGTTGCGTTAGAGGTTAATTTCTGGGCTCAGGTAACAAAAAACCCTCTGGGACTTATCTGGTCCGAGAGGGTTTCAATTCATTTCAGCTATTTTAACTTTTCACCAAGTTTTAGCTGTTCCCTCCTCGGACACACGTAATGACTAGTGCTGAGCGCATAAAGGCCTGCGCGCACTTTGTCAGTTGTGGTTTATATGTCCAAGTATGGGTCATTAATTCAAATCCGTTTACGGCATCTTTAGCCCGCACCATGCGAGTTCCTTTGCCGAATGATTGCTGTATAGGCTGAAGCTGATCCAGCTGTCAACACCCTTCATGAAACTTTCATAAAGTTTTTTAGTTACAAAGAAAACTTTTATTTCAAGCATAATATTGAACGGGTGCACATGCAGGCATGCGCGCGCTCACGCGGGTATTATATATACTCGCATAACACTGCATTATTCGACGGCCAGGTAAACTTCGAGTTTGGTGAAGGTCAATCGAATCAAAAAAAGAAGGAGATACCACAAGGCATCTCCTTCTTTCGAATACTCTAAGGACAAATTCTACGCACGAATGGTGGCGATAAATTCATCCGCTTTTTGCGATAATTGTTCGGTTTTTTCAGAAAGAGTATGAACAGCATTCACCGTGGTTTCAGCTACCACAGAAATCCGTCCACCAACCTCACTAAGGCGTTTCACGCTATGGTTAGCCTCACTTGTTTCACCTGCCGCCGCTTGAGCTGCACGAGCGATTTCTTCCGTCGCGGCTGATTGTTCTTCGACAGCAGCTGCGATACCTGCAGAGTTTTCGCTTATCTCACCAACAACAGATACGATTTTCTGATTTACCGATACCGCTTCCTCAGTGGCATCACGAATACCAGCAAGTAGATTTCCAATTTCCTCTGTGGCATTAGCTGATTGATTTGCAAGTGATTTCACTTCACTTGCCACAACAGCAAAACCCTTACCCGCATCACCAGCACGCGCCGCCTCAATCGTAGCGTTCAGAGCCAGCAAGTTGGTTTGCTCCGCGATATCGCCGATCATCTTCAATGCTTCGTTGATACGGTTTGCTCGCTCAGAAAGTGTAGAGATGGTTTTCTCACTCTGGTTAGCGTAGGTAAGGGCCTGATCAGCCACTGTTGAACTACCACTAACCTGACGGGCAATTTCATTCACAGATGCTGACATTTCTTCCGAACTGGATGCTACTGAGTTCACATTACCTGAAACATTTTCTGTGGCACGCGATGCTGCACTCATCGACTCGCCTGTTTCAGATGATATTTGGTTAAGGCTTTCAGCCTCACTTTCAAGTTGGGTCATAACCACAGACAATTCTTGCAGCATACCAGAAAGGCTTTGATCAAATTCTTCCGCCAGTTGTATTCGCGCTTCGGCAGCCTGCCTTTCCATTTGCTCACGTTGATGAGCATTTTCTTCTGCCATCTTTTCAATCTCTGCCTGCGCTTCTTTCGCGACAGCCATATTCGCCTCAGCTGTTTCAGTTGCTTCCTCAGCTGCTACAGCCTTTTCTTTCGCAACCTCCGCTTCCTCAGAAGCTCTTTTTTCAGCTTGTTCAGCCCCCTCGAAAGCTGCAGCGATCTGAACTGCAAGCCATGTTAAAACAGCAGTTTCAAAGACCACAATAACAGCATGGAGAACTACTCGCCCGAAATCACCACCTTCTGGGAAAACCCAGCTTGGGATAACCGTGTTAAAGAGCAAATGATGTACCGCAATGACAGCGGCCGAAACGAGGATAGCCCTTGCATCACAAAGCGCAGCCAACATCGCTAGTACTGCAAAAAAGTACATGTGAATATCAATTTGCCAAGGGTGCCCCCTGAAGACAAAGACGAGAATAGCCGCCATCAAAACAAGAGAGACAGCAACAAGCGATCGTTGCATTTCTACCGCCACTCCCATGCGCATTGCTACCGTAGGAACGGCTGCAACAACCACAGTTAAGATAGTTGTGGTAACAAGGCTTTCCTGCCCAATCATCAGTACTGCAATCAGCACTACAGGGATATGCACCCACAAAGCCATAGAGAGATATCTGGTAACAGATAGCTGAATATTTTCGAGATGGTTCATGAATTTCCCCTATTTTTTGGAAAGCGTTGCCGCAAATGCCATATCAGCTTTGGAACGTGGTTGCTCCTTTGCTCCGCACCCATAAATGGGAGCAGCATTTAACACCAGAAACGCGCCATTCTGGTATAGCTTGCTAACCAATCTGTTGCCTGTATTTTCGATAATATATCTATGATCAGAGACCTTGGAGATAAGGCGGGCATCTGTGCCATCTAAAATCCCATAAATATTTGTGCCTGTGGATTTTGACGGCGTAATAATCATCAATTTATCAGATGACCCTGGCACCATTAGAATGGCGATCAAAGTAAGAAAAACGAATCCTACATATAGAGAAATATCTAGTATAGATTTCAAAATGCACCCACCTAATAGCGAAAGAAAATCACCAAGTCTCGGTCTAGATACGATTAAAATCTAAAATGGTTTCGAAATGTTAAAGATATATAATTTACGAACTCTTTTTACTGACAGAAAGGCCATCTAAGATATAAAAATACCACTTCATAACGGCTACGCAATGATCCAATCTTCAAACTTTGCCAAGCGTATCATATTCCCAGACACACTTTCATCCGCCAGTTTAATACCTACTGTTTTCTGCTTCCCCTCTGCCCAGTCCCGCATATTCAACATCATGCCAAGACCTGCAGAATCTATAGATTCCAGAGCCGTAAGGTCTAAAACATACCCCGCGACATCAATCTTGAGTACTGCTTCCACTAACTTGCGCCACTCCCTGCAATCTTCAAAGGAAAGTGAACCGGAAACGATCATATTCACGACGTCTCCATCCCGCTTGGTTTCAAAACGCATCTCTTTGCCCCATTATCCCCATAAAGAGAGTAATGCATACAAATGATGACAGGTATCATTATGGTGTAAGTTCAGGGTTTTACTTAAACCTTATATATAGAATTTATCTAAAACCTGAAATATTCACTATTCGAGCGGGTTTTTATTTTATTTATTACCATTTTTGTCACATTTATACTGTGCATTACTATATTTTTCACCGCGGAGACTAAGCGATCATTTCGCCATATTTCAAGAAGAAAACCTTGATTTCTTTAAGTTGTGATTAGCCACATCACATATATATTGAACACTTTCATGCTTCCGCCTTATCCAATGAAGATATCAACCATTTGTTTTCATTGGTAAAACCATGGCGTTCTGCCGATTAAACCACCTAAAACTTCAATGAAATTCATCGCCATTGAATTTCTATATTTTTTACTATATAAATATTTATATAGATATTTAATGGGAGCAAAAAAATGACACCACTAATGATTGAAAGCTTAAGGTGGATACATATCCTTGCTGGTGGTGTCGGGCTTATCGCATTCTGGATACCAGTCTTCCTAAAGAAGGGTTCTATCAACCATAAAAAGATAGGTAAGATATTCGTAAATGCAGGATATGTGGTGGTGATCGCGGGATCGCTGGTTCTGCTTCTTAAACTCACCGCACTTTACGGAAACGGCAACAGTTTTCAGGAAAACAAAAACTCAATCGCCCTTGTTATGTTTCTTGGCTATCTATGCCTAACCACCGCAGCCATCCTCAGGCACGGCATGCTTGTGCTATCACATAAAAAAGAACAAACGATACACGGTACTCTTCTCAATTATATATTCAGCTATGGTTGTCTGATAGCAAGCGCAGTGTTGGTACTGTTTGGGTTAGCTGCCCAACCTGATAGCTCCATTCTACTTTATGCAATGTCACCAGTTGGCATTGCAACCTATCTGCAAATCAACGCTTATATCTCAGGAAAAAAAAGGTCCAAACAACAGTGGTGGTATGAACATCTATCAGCCATGCTTATCGCAGGCATTGCTTTCCATACAGCCTTTCTGGTTTTCGGGTCAGCTCGATTTATTGATTTGGGTTTATCTGGCATGCTTGCTATTGTGCCTTGGCTTGCTCCAACCTTCATCGGCGTTCCAGCGATCGCTATCTGGGAGCGACACTACCGAAAGAAATTTAACGACCCACTTCCCCCAAGGAAGCCTAAAACTGAAGCAACTTTATGAGCCTGCCGCATATTTTACTTGGACTAACCGCAACACCAACCAGTGGCTACGAACTAAAACAAAAATTCGACACCACCCTTAGGCACTTCTGGTTTGCGGAGCTTTCGCAACTATATCCTGCGCTAAAAAAACTCGTAAAAGAAGGCTTGGCGGAAGTAGAAACAATGCCTTCTGAGAAAGGGCCGGACAAAAAGCTTTATCTCCGAACCGCAGCAGGCCGGGAAGAGCTTTTGAAGTGGTTATCAACTGGCCCTGGTACAGCTCCTCTACGCCACCCATATCTTGCTCAGGTCTTTTTTCTGAATGAACATCAAAGCCATGAACAAGCTATCAAGTTCATGGAAGATTTGCTTACTCGCATTAAAGGAACCTGCCAAACACTTCAAGCTATTGAAGATGGATGGAAAGACGAGGACGGTGGTTATCCCAATCAACTAAATGATGATGACTTCTTCACCCAGCTCACCCTCGATGCTGGACTAAGGGTAAACAAAGCGTACATTGAATGGTGCGAAACATCTCTAGAGAGACTAAAAGCCAGAGCCGAGAAATAGTTAAACAGCTACCTTGCGCCCTATTCTTCTAATCCGCTGTACTTGCACAACACCTATGATGGCAGCAATTGCGCCCAAGCCGTATGTGATACTCAGGCTATATGTTGCGACATACCCACCCAGTACACTGATTACAGCCTGAGACATACAGAAACTGGATGTCAGGCTACCCATCACAGCCCCCTGCTCCAGGTCTTGCGTCTCCCGGCTCATAAAAGCAGGAATAGCTGCATTCAAGATGCTTACAGCCACACCAATTACCGTGGCGATTACAATTGCCATCACATAGTTCTCCGACAACAAGATCACCATCATAAAGATCGCCAATACAGTGCCAGCAATGATGAGGTTATGACCAAGGGTCATCATTTTCTCAATCTTCGGCACGCCCACGAACGCAAATAAAATCATCGTTCCAGTGAAGAAGGCATTGATAAACGCAATTTCTTCAGGCCCTGCACCCCAGCGGGTGTTCAGAAGCAGTGGATAGAACTGGTAAAAAGTATTGATACACATAGTAAGCATGAACTGTGCAAACAGTAACTGCCTGAACATTGCATGAGAGGCCAGCATTTTGATCACACCGGGGCGTTTAGCTGTTTTATTTACGCCAAACTGCAATACCTGCTCATTAGTTTCAGGCAACCACAGAACAGCCATAACAAAGGCAATACCACTGGCGATACCAGCCACAAGAAATGGCATATCGTTTGAGTATGTAGCAAGCAATCCGCCTAGCACGGGACCAAACAAATAACCGCCATAGCCACCGATACTCAAAAAGGCGAAAGATGAGGCTTTAGCACCATCTTTTTCTCGATCAATAAGCATGGCACGAGCAATACTACTGTTGGCTTCAAAGTATCCTGTTACCATGCGGCTTATCACTAACTGCCAGAAATCTTCCTGAATAATAGCGAAGCCGGACCAAACAGTTCCAAGCGTGGTTAAAAAGAGTGACCCAAGTAAAACCGGACGCCGACCATATTTATCCGAGAGTGAACCGAGTGTACCGCCACCAAAGAAAAGCCCCAATGGGTATACGGCAAGAGCAATTCCGAGTGCAACCTCAGGAGAAAGCCCACTTTCAATATGACCATCCAAAAATAAAGGAGTAAAAACAGGATACGGCAGTGCAATTCCCAAGAATGCGAGGAAATACACAAAAAACACTACTATTCTACTACGCCTATCCATGGCTCTTCCCCACTACCAAACTATCTTTCTCACAATGTGTTCTTTGATTGTTATTTTTTCAAGTTTTTTCTTTATTTAAAAAAATCTATCACTCTGTATACTAAAATAAATCAGTCGATGGAGGGTTAGATGACCACAGAACCTGCGACACTTATGGTAAGCAATCTCGTACAGCCGGATAAAATTCCAGCCTTTGAGCAATGGCTTAAAGAGTTACATCAATTGATGCGCGGTCAACCTGATTTTATATCCGTCGATATCATCAGGCACCTACAGCAGGAAAAGCCCGAATATATATCACTGATAAAATTCCGTACAGCTGAAGCTCTGGAAGCCTGGAATACCTCACCAGCGCTTGAGCAGCAATTGGAAGTACTTAAACCGCTTGTTATTCGCAAATCACTTAGAAAAGAAGCAATAGGCCTTGAGCAATGGTTTGATAGTGCCAATACTGTTGGCAACCGTGTTCCTCCGTACTGGAAACGTCTAATACTCAGTGTATCCGCAGTTTTCCCGCTACTCTACCTTATTCAAACACTGCTACCACCGGAAATCACCAGCCTACCAAAGCCAATTGCTATGCTTATCGGAGTTATTATCCTCTCGAGCATTTTAACATGGCCAGTGATGCCCTATCTGAGCAAACTACTGAAGCCTTGGCTTTATAGAGGTTTATAGAGATAGTAGAGCTACCGTGTGCACCTCTTACGGGTAGAGTGCGATTGAAGAGGCACACACGGCTGTCTAACCAAGAGATCAGAAGCGGGAATGTTCCTTGGTTAGACACCTACCATATAAGCGAGATTTCAGGATTTCAAAGTAAAAACCTTACTGATCGGTACACGTTCACGCACATGTGAAACAGATCTGTCTACCTGAGGCAATTTTCCAAAAAAAAGGCTGAGAAAACTCAGCCCTTCCTAAAATTAATTCAGATAAATCTTAGTAAGATTTACCGCCTTCGTTAGCATCACCGTAAGGCACCCAAATATTCTTCACTTCAGTACCACGTTCCATCAACGCTTTCGGGTTCATATGATCGGTGTTTGTCCAGTCATACGCTTTACCGTAATTAAGCCATGTGCGCTTCATGTTGTCGGCTGCAAGCGCCTCAACATCTGCACAACCTTCACGGCTACCAAAGTACCAAATACCGTCGATACCAAAGTGCTTGGCAAGCGGCGCAGCCATCGCATCACGCGGGCCTGTTACAATGTTCACAACGCCAGCTGGAACATCTGATGTTTCCAGAATTTGGTAGAAATCAGTCGCAAGGAGCGGATAGCGCTCAGACGGAATAATCACGCTTGTATTGCCTGTTGCCATTGCAAATGCCATCAGCGTTACAAATGCTAGAAGCGGACTTTCGTCTGGGCATACAATACCAAGTGTACCAACTGCTTCGTTCATTGCTAGTGCAACACCGCGCATTGGAGGCTCATGTACACGACCTTCGTGCTTATCAGCATAAGCAGCAGCAGTGAAAAGACGCTGGATTGATAGCTCAACCTCTTTCTCAGCAGCTTTCTGTGTAACACCTGTTAGAGACACGAGGCGCTCTTCAAACTCAGTGGCACGAGAGCTTAGGTTCTCAGCGATATAGAAAAGTATCTGCGCACGCAGGTGGCTTGTCTTACCAGCCCAACCGGAAGCTTTAGTTGCCGCTTCAACAGCATTACGGATATCTTTGTAGTTACCCGCACTTACAAGGCCAGCATAAGCACCTTTGGACGTCGCAACAGCAACACTGTCACCGCCATCAGGACGCGCTTGTTTACCGCCAATATACATTTTCGCTGTTTGGTCGATACCGCTCAGCCCAGAACCAGCTTTCGGCTTCGCAACAGTTTCTGGCTTCGCAATCGGCTTCCACTCTTTGAGGTTTTTCTCAAAGCGGTGCTTCATATATGCGAGCATACCTTCGCGGCCACCTTCACGTCCGAAGCCACTTTCGCGGTAACCACCAAAGCCAACAGCTGCGTCCATCATGTTCGTGCCGTTAATCCATACGATACCTGATTTCAGCACTGGAGCCACCTCAAGAGCACGGCTAATGCTTTCAGACCAAACTGTCGCTGCAAGCCCGTATCGTGAGTTGTTAGCAAGGCCAACAGCTTCTGATTGCGTACGGAAAGTCACGGCTGTTAGAACCGGTCCAAATACTTCTTCGCGGTAAAGCGTGTTATCTGTACCAACGCCTGTTACGAGTGTTGGTGGGAAGAACACACCTTCAGTTGGCATAACACACGGTGCCTGATAAACTTCTGCACCTTCTTCTTCACCTTTTTTAATGAGCGCTTCGATACGGTCTTTCTGAACGCTATCAACAACAGCACCCATATCGATACATTTATCAAGGCTGTTACCAACACGAAGGTTGCCCATACGTGTTTTCAGCTTTGCAAAGAATCGGTCTGCAATACCTTCTTGCACAAGAAGGCGAGAACCAGCACAACATACCTGCCCCTGATTGAACCAGATGGCATCAACAACACCTTCGACAGCGCCGTCGATATCAGCATCTTCAAACACGATGAATGGGGATTTACCACCAAGCTCAAGTGTTAGTTTCTTGCCAGTCCCAGCAATTGCACGGCGAATAATCTTACCAACATCTGTCGAACCAGTGAACGCCACTTTGTCAACGTCAGCGTCCACAATCATAGCGCCAACATCACCTTCACCGGTTACGATGTTTACAACACCTTTTGGAAGACCAGCTTCTTCACAAAGTTCAGCAAACTTAAGTGCCGTAAGAGATGTAAACTCAGCAGGCTTCAGAACAACTGTGTTACCAGCTGCAAGCGCTGGAGCTACCTTCCATGCCAGCATCAGGAACGGGAAGTTCCACGGAATAACCTGCCCTGCAACACCAACAGCTTCATATTCTGGAAACTCTTCATCCATAAGCTGAGCCCAGCCAGCATGGTGATAGAAATGGCGCGCAACAAGCGGCACATCAATGTCACGGCTTTCACGGATTGGCTTACCGTTATCAAGGCTCTCAAGGACCGCTAAAACACGGGAGTGTTTCTGAACAAGGCGTGCAAGGGCATACATATAGCGCGCACGGCCGTGGCCCCCAAGTGCTGCCCACTTGCCTTGTGCTGTACGGGCTGCAAGAACCGCTGCATCAACATCTTCCTGGCGAGCCGCTGTAATATCAGCAAGCTTTTCACCAGTGGATGGTGCGTATGTCGCAAATGTTTTAGCGCCCTCAGGCTTCACCCATTCGCCACCAATAAACATGCCAAAGGATTTCTCATTTTCCGCAAGCCAGCTATCCGCGGCAGAACGGCTTTCAAGTGCTGGAGCGTAATCCATGCTTTCAAACTTTTCTTTAACGTTCATGATGACTTTCCCTTAACCCATTGGGTGACGATAAGAAGCAGAGTAACCACCTGTTGCATGATACTCTAATTGACGTTCAAGATCACCAAGAAGGCTTGATGCACCAAAGCGGAACAATTCTGGCTCCAGCCAGTCACGGCCAAGTTCTTCTTTAATCAGTGTAAGGTATGTCACAGCATCTTTCGCTGTTTTGATACCACCCGCTGGCTTGTAGCCAACTTTCTGGCCTGTACGCTCATAAAAATCACGGATCTGGCGGATCATCACGAGGGATACCGGAAGCGTTGCATTCACACCTTCCATACCAGTGGATGTTTTGATGAAATCAGAACCAGCCATCATCGCAACCATAGAAGCTTTACCAACCTGTGTAAGGTTGCCGTGCTCGCCTGTCGCCAGAATAGTTTTCATCAGCGCCGGGCCACATGCTTCTTTAAACGCTTTCACTTCATCATAAAGAGCCTGCCAGTTCCCTGTAAGAACGTGTGCACGTGTTACTACGATATCAATCTCGCCAGCACCTGCTTCAACAGAACGGCGGATTTCCTCTAGCCTTGTTTCCATTGGCGCAAGACCAGCCGGAAAGCCTGTAGATACAGCAGCCACCGGAACACCGGAACCTTTAAGGCCTGCAACGGCTTCTGGCACCATTTCATGGTACACACACACAGCGCCAGTTGTGATACGCATATCGCCAACACCAAGTGCTTCCATAATATCATGGCGCACTGGGCTTGCTGCCTTTTGTGCCAAACGTTTCACACGGCCCGGTGTGTCATCACCGGCTAGTGTGGTCAAATCAATACAGCTGATTGCTTTCAGCATATATGCAATTTGAGAATCTTTCTTCACAGACCGGCGGGTACCGATTGTGCTCGTGCGGCGCTCAACAGCGCTTTTGTTCACACGGATACCTTCCAGCCACTCAGCGTGGAAGGCTGTTCCTCTATTTACAAGGCTCTCAGATGACATGTTACGTCCCATGTTTGGTGGCCAAATTTATACATCCGCGCAAAACGGATTGCGCGTAAAAAGCCAAATCTTGACCCGTTGGTCAAGAAATGTTTGCTTTATCGTCGTTACTTTTCACTCGGCTAAACAGTAAAAGCATAATACCAGCAATAAGATACCCTGTCGCTAGCCTATGCGGCAAAACCTCAAAACCACCCATTTCTGGGATAGCCCAAGGCAAATACATGCCCGCGGATGGTAAAACCGAGTGGATGATTCCAAATTCAGTAAACAGAGCCGCAGCAAATGCAGCACCTGCAGCACGTACCAGTTTACGGTCAACGACCCAAACCAGTAATGCCCCCCAAATCAAGCTCGTGAGAATATACCCACGTGCCATCACGCCAAGCAGCACAAAGCCAGGATACCAATCGGTCATCAAAGCTTGTTGGGCTGCTTCCCCAATACGTCCGTATAAATCATTAACCTTCGTATGCGCATAGTTCAGGATTGCCGGAACAATCGCAAACAATAGCCCCGGCGCATGAGCTACTGAACCACCTGCGAAGGCAAGGCGCAAAATATCACTGGCAACAACTACAAGAATTGGCTTCAAAACCGCAGATGGGATCATCTGTGAAGCCAGTGCAATCAAGCCAACAAAGCCGATAACAGTAAGAGCAATTGAAGCACCCAGCGCATAATTGGTGCGTGCGCCCATACGTTTGTATGTAGTGTGCCCGAAATACGGTGTTGTTTGCACTATGCCTCCAAACAACGCAGAAATCGCTGTCGCGGCACTATCCATACGGATAACTTTAGCCGGATCATAATCATCGCCGACCACCTTCGCACCTGTTACAACATTCACAGAGCTCGCTGCGATCAAAAGAGCAAACGGGAAGATGATACCAATATAATTGGTAACATCACCAAACACACCGCCAAAACCTGCGAATGTAATTGAAGGCAGCGTTACAGCGAGATCAGGTGCTTGCTTGATAACGTAATCGTCCCCAGCACCCACAACCGCCAGAACATAATAAAGGAAGGTACCAGCAACAATCGCCAGAATAGCCCCCGGCATACCGAACGGCATACGGTGCCCCGCGATAAGTGAGAAAATCATGATGGAAAAGGCAACAATGCCAACTTCCGGCAACTCGAAGATACCGTAGATAGCTTCTGCACCTAGCCACACTGTTGCAATACCAGCCATCGCACCAATAAGCGCCATTTGCGGCATCTGCGTTTGCATTGCACGACTGAAGAAAGAAAGGACAAACTTGATAACAGCCATCCAGATTGTGCTGGCCATACCAACGACCCAGGCTTTATCGGCTGCCGCATCCACACCAAGCGCTTCTACGCTTCCAGCATATGTTGGCCCTACAATGAAGAAGCACATACCAAATACGGTCGGCAGATCCATACCAAGCGGAATACTGGTCAGCTTTTCATTGCCGGTTTCTTTGGTTGTTTTCTTTGCAAGCCAGATAAACGCCAGATTACCAAGCAAAATACCTGTGATCGTGCCCGGGATAATTTTACCAAACATATGTTCAGCAGGAAAACCAAAGACCCCCATCAACACACCCGCGAGCACAAAAATATTCACAGATACATCTAGAAAGAATGCAACACCGGCATTCATATCACATGCAAACTGCGAGGTAGATGCTGCACTTCCCCCGAGCACATTCGTATTTTCTTCAGCCATACTAAATCCTATGTCTCACCCATTCGGGGGATATTATAATTTTTATTGAAAGCTCGTTTTTCTGCGTTTTGGAATGCGAAGAGTTTTTTCATACTCTCTAAACCGCATCTCCAGCTCCCACTGCAGTTTTGCTTTCTTATTTTTTTCTATGAATGCTGCACATACATCATTGAGGGCACTTCCTGAAAGCACATTTTCACGACACGCCTCATTTTCCCACAAGCTTTCGCCAGGCAGGAAGCTGTATGTTAGTGAATTTCTGGATGCATGACGCAGTTCAAAATACGGCACATCATAATCCCTGAAATAGCGCATATACTCGTGTGTCAGATCGATACGGGATACGCCTTCATCATCGGTACTTAGCGCATATGGTACTTCAAGGTCGCGGTACAGCACAATCGGATGGTCATTTCCTTTTACACCAAGGATTACATCATTACTGGTGAGGTTAATCTCAACCATGATGCCTTCATCTTTCATGCGTTTAAGCAGTTCATCGCTGCCATCTTCAAACGCAATATCAATACCGTGGCCAATTCGCTTGGCATGGCCAATTTCGATTGCCTCACGAATATGGAATTTAAGCTGATGTGGACGTACAAGCCCGAGCGTGAGCTCCCCTGCATGCAGTGTTACATTCTGCGCGCCTTTAGTACGGTATTGGTGATCAATCATTTTCATATGATAGCTATAGTCGCGAAGGGCCAGATAACCATCTTCCGGTGCAACAAGATTGATACCCACAACCTGAGGAACAGCCTTCATGACTTCCCAACCCAGAATAATCTGCGCGAACACCATGCTGGGCTCAAACTCGCGGATTACCTGGTGAATAAACTGGACCTCAACATCACAGCCAACGCTCTCAGGGTTTTCACCGCAACCAAGCAATTTGTCTTTCCTAGCATAAGCCTCATCAAGCTGAGTTTGAACAGATTGAACCAGCTCAGGAATTTTTGCCCCAAACGGGCTGTCCATCAAGGTTTTATAATCCTGTTCAACATCACCAGAAAGCTCAAGCCCGGCAACGAGTGGGAACAATTCAGGAAATACGATTGTTTCCATAAGCTCCAGATAGAGAATATTCTGGCTGCCCGCCCGTTCGGCCACTTCAGCGATTTGGTCGCCAAGCCTGTGCGGTGCTGCGGCTATATTGGCGAAAGTTTGGAAGAAATCATTATGGCCAGACCAATTATGCGTCGGCACATAGCTGCGCGTGCTCATAGCATTAATAAGTTCACGGCGGCTTTTTTCATTACCGCGTGCTGCTTCAGCGGTAATCCAACCACTGGCTTCACATGTTTCTTTTTCTTTAAACTTTAGTGATGGACCATAAAATTCGTCACTCATATCGGCACAAAGCCCATCTTCCGCTGCCCAATCAATCCACGATTCGGCATAAACCGCGCCGCGAAGATGGCTATGAAGATCAGCGCCCTTTGGAAAAGCCTCCATAAACTGACGTAACCTACCGTGGCTGTCAGACCATGCGAGAGCCTCCCCTGCCATCCGCGCTTTCAGGTTATTATCCTGCGCTTCAGCGGCGCTAAACGGCGCCAACATAAAGGCTGCCAGTGTAAGCGATTTTAGATTACGCATGTTTTCTTCCTCCAAAGCTTGCCCCAACAGCGACAAGCGCCTAATCTCTGCCCACACCACAATAACAGGCTGATAATCAGCGACAAGTATAAGGCTTGGGGTATATGGCTAAACTTTACTTTTATTATTCCGCGATGAACGCGGGTAAAACCACAACCCTTCTTCAATCAAGTTTCAACTATCAAGAACGCGGGATGAACACAATGTTGTTCACTGCTGCAATTGATGACCGCTATGAGAAGGCAGTAATTTCATCCAGAATTGGCTTGAAAGCTGATGCGCACATATTTGACGCTGATCTTGACCTATTTGTCAAGATTGCTGACGAACTGAAGAACAGGCCTGTTCACTGTATTCTGATTGATGAGGCACAGTTCCTTACCAGAGAACATGTAGAGCAATTGGGCGCTGTGGCAGATTCCTTAAAAATTCCTGTGCTTTGTTATGGCCTAAGAACAGACTTTCAGGCCAATTTATTCGAGGGCAGTAAATGGCTTCTCGCACTTGCTGATGAACTTAATGAGTTAAAAACCATCTGCACTTGCGGCGCTAAAGCTACTATGAACCTTCGGATTGATGCCAAAGGCAACGCGGTGAATGAAGGCGACTCTATCGAAATTGGCGGAAATGACCGTTACATCGCTTTGTGTCGCAAACACTTCAATGAAAAGCTGAAAGCAAGCGGGGTTTAATACCCCGCTTTCACCTAGTTTACTTTCTTGCGTTTCAGGCCAAAATCACGCCTGTGAAAACGGTAATAGATCATAAACAAACCGGTCACACTGAAAAGCGCAGCAGTTAACGCAAAAACCATCAAAAGTGGGTTATTAAAATCGTCCCGCTCATCATAATCCATAATATGCAACATCCAGAAGAAATCATAGAAACGCCAATAAGCGTTCCTGTGTGACATTACACGCCCACTTTTTGGATTAACATAGATACGGGTATCGTCCGCATCATCCATCATGACTTGCCAAACCGGAAGCCCTCTGCGGTAATCTCCCGGCTCTACTGTTAGCAAAGCGGCGACTATATTACCTGTTTCAGCAGTAAAATCTGCCTTAGCAATTTCCACCGCCATCTTCTCATCCACAGAGACCGACGAGAAATCACTCAACCATAAAACCTCGGTGGGTTTCCCTTTAAATTTCACGTCCACAACGGGTTTATCAGCAACGGTACGGGTTCTAAGCGATGCGAGTTCCAAGCCAGGATACCTATTAAGTAATTCAACAGCTTTTTCTGTAATTAAATACTGGGAAGAATGGGACCAGCGATTATGTTCGCCGCGCACAGTTTCGATGGGAATCCAGCTCATTACCACACCACCAACTGTCCAGAACAACATCTGTATCACAATAAGCAGGCCAACCCATTTGTGGATTTTACTGATTAAAACATGTTTGCTACTGGCCATAATATACCCTTTGCACTGTCCCCATAAGAAAACCCGCTTCTAATCTAGAAACGGGTTTCGCTCAATCTGTTAAATTTGGTTAGGCATTATAGCCAAGCACTGATTTCACCTCCAGGAAATCATGGAATGCATGATCTCCCCATTCACGGCCATTGCCTGATTGTTTATACCCACCAAACGGCGCTGAGATATCCCCCGGCGCACCATTGATATAAACCATACCCGTGCGCAATTTACTGGCAACACGGCGGGCACGGTCAGCATCAGCGGACTGCACAGCACCTGACAGGCCGTATGGGCTATCGTTCGCGATACGAATGGCTTCTTCTTCACTATCATACCCAATGATAGACAGAACCGGGCCAAACACTTCTTCACGGGCGATTGTCATATCCGGTGTTACATCCGCAAATACTGTCGGTTTCACGAAGTACCCTTCAGACAAACCTTCCGGGCGGCCGCTACCACCTGTTACAACACGCGCACCTTCTTTAGCCGCCACATCCATCAGTTCACCAACCTTGCGGAATTGATCGCCGTGAGCGATCGGGCCCATATAGGTACCCTCATCGTTCGGATCACCAACTGTCACTGTTTCAGCTGCTTTCTTTGCGATTTCTGCTGCTTCATCCATGCGGTCAGCAGGCACAAGCATACGGCTCAAAAGCGTACAGGTTTGCCCCGTGTTACGCATTGCGGCCAAGGTTTCACGAGTAATGGCAGCTTCAAAATCTGCGTCATCAAGCAGAATGTTAGCTGATTTACCGCCCAATTCCTGCGTTACACGCTTAATAGTTTTTGCTGCATTTGCCTGTACGGCCGCGCCCATACGGGTTGAACCAGTCACCGAAACCATATCAATATCAGGATGACCCGAGATAGCTTCACCTACGGTTGGGCCTTCACCGTACACCACATTATAAACACCAGCTGGCACACCAGCCGCATGCATAATTTCATTGAACAGTTCGCAGCTGTATGGCGCTACTTCACTAGGCTTCAATACCATCGTGCAGCCTGTCGCAATCGCTGGCGCAACTTTACAGGTGATTTGATTAATCGGCCAGTTCCACGGTGTAATCATTCCCACCACACCGATTGGTTCCTTAAGAATACGTGTTGGGCCGCGATCTTCATGGAAAGAAAAGTTTTTCAGCACTTCAACAGCCGTCATCAAATGCCCAAGGCCGGACGGTGCCTGCGCTGTGTTTGCAAGCTTCACAGGCGCACCCATTTCCTCAGTAATAACAGCTGCCATTTCCGGTAGGCGCTTTTTATACTCAGCAATGATATTACCAAGCAACTCGAGGCGTTCTTCGCGGGTAGAGAAAGCAAATGTTTCAAAAGCTTTTTGGGCAGCAGCCACTGCCATATCTACCTCAACGGAGGTACCCAAAATCATCTCGCCTGATTTTTTTTCGGTCGCCGGGTTAATGATATCACGCATATTCGCGCCATCAACTGATACCCATTCACCACCGATATAATGCTTATGCAGCTGCCGCATTGCTCTCTCCTTGAAACAAAACCTTTTCCTTTAAGTGGGGCAAACACGCCCCAGAGGCAAGGGCTTTAAAAAGCTGTGCTCTTTTTATCCATTTCCTTTTTGAAACGGTTAATCCACAAGTTCGGGAACCAGCGCTGGAAACGGTCAATAAAGCGCGCATCTTTACCCACCAGAATACGGTAATCACCTCGGTCCATACCTTTCAGGATAATCTCCGCGGCTTGATCAGGTGTGGTAATCGCCAGTGTTTTAAAATTCTTTTGAAGAGCATCCGCATCCACTTCACCGTCTACATTGTGGCGGTGCCTGCCGCCGGAGACGATCCCCGTATCAACACCACCCGGGTGCACAGAATGTACCTGCACATTTGTATCCTTCAGCTCGTACATGAGGGACTCGTTAAAACCCTTCACCGCGTGCTTTGCCGCACAATATGCAGACTGGCTTGGGATACCGACATGCCCGAAGATACTGGATACGTTCACAATATGCCCGCTATTACGCTCCAGCATTTTCGGCAAAAAAGCCTTGGTTCCGTGCACAACGCCCCAGAACACAATATCCATCAGCCATTCAAAATCATCATAGCTCATTTTCTCAACTGTATCTGAGAGCGAAACACCTGCATTATTGAAAGTAGCATCAATAGGGCCTAGGGTTTTCTCGGCTTCATCAGCCGCGGCAAAAACAGCATCTTTATCGGCCACATCAAGCTTGCGAGCCTGCACGTTCACTTGTTTCTGTTTCAGCTCTTCCTCAACCTTCTTGAGGTTATCTTCATTGATATCAGTGATGAAAACACCGTAACCCCGATCCGCCAAAGCATGTGCGAGTGCACGCCCAATCCCTGAACCTGCGCCTGTAATGAAAGCGTTTTTCATAAATCCCCCTTAATTAACCCCAATATGGTTCAAAAAAATTGCCAATATCTTTAATAGCGCGCTTGCCTTCCGGAATAATCCTCGCGCTGAAATGCCAGACATGATGCACCTTCGGCCACACGTCCAGTTGTACCGTGCCACCTTCCTTTTCCACCATTTCAGCAAGCCGCACGGCATCATCCCTGAGGATTTCATCTTGCCCCACCTGAAGGATCATAGGCGGCAACCCAGCCTGACTACCAAAATGCGGCGAACAGCGCGGGTCATCGACGGCACAGTCGCCACGGAACTGGTCTGCCGCAAAACTGATCCCACGCGGATCAAGCATGCTGTCTTTTTCAGCATTCTCTGTTGTGCTTTTCCCGGAACCTGTCAGGTCTGTCCAAGGTGCAATCATTGCAAGAGCTACAAGCTGCTTGCGTTCGCTATCCCTAATGGCGTGCGCCATGGAAAGCGTTAATCCGCCTCCCGCAGAATCGCCGCCCATGGTGATAGAAGCCTCAGGCTTTTTCGCTACAACATAATCATATGCCGCAAGGCCTTCTTCTAACTGTTGTGGGCACTTCGCTTCAGGCGAAAGGCCATAATCAAGAAGGAATACGACTGATTTAGAAGCAGCCGAAAAACGGTAAGCCAACTCACGGTATGCCTTGGGGCTACCCCACGCATAACCACCACCATGATTATAAAAGAAGATGCGATCCTCTCGAGCACCGGGTGCGCTTAGCCATTCACCTTTAACACCATTTTCATCCACCTTTTCGATTTTAACATCTTTAGGCGGCGGTGGCAGGAGCTTTTCCATCCCGCCAAGAACTTCAATAAAATGATTACCAAGCATCTCAGGTGAAGCATCTTTATGCTCCTTCGGCCTGAAAGCCTTCCTAATCTGGCGTCTTACTAACCATGCACGAAGTGACATATGGCTCCCCTTCCAAATCACAACTTCTTCAGGTGCCTTGACACCTTCACAGCGAGCCATATTAATGACAATCATTACATAGTCAATGACCGGAGCTACATATGACCAATTCATCTGCCTACATTATGTATGGCTGCCCTGTTTCGCTTTATACCGGCAAAGCCCGCAGCTATATGCGCAAGAAAGGCATATCCTATACAGAACGGCTCCAGAGCCATCCTGACTATTTTGGAAAAATCGTTCCGAAGGTTGGCCGCATTGTTATCCCGGTTATTGAAGCAGAAAACGGGGATACGGTTCAGGACACCACAGAAATCATTGATTATCTTGAAAGCAAGCACGATAGCGGTAGCGCCTATCCCACTGGTCCCAGACAGAAAATCCTGTCCCTTATTTTTGAACTATTCGGTGATGAAGGCCTTCTCAAACCTGCCATGCATTACCGCTGGAACTTTGATGACGACAATGATGATTTCATTTCGCTAGAGTTCGGGCGTTTCATGAACCCGGTGGCGGAAGACGGTGATGCAAAGCAGTTAGCCGCCATGCCAAAAGCCAAAATGAGCGGCCTGTTACCGGCCCTTGGCATTACTGACGAAACCAAAGGGGCTATTGAAGCCAGTTATCATGATCTACTCGACGCACTGAACGCCCATTTCTTGAAACACCCTTATCTGTTTGGCGGCACTCCATCCATCGGTGACTTTGGTCTTTATGCACCACTTTATGCGCACCTGGGCAGAGACCCTGCCCCTAGCATGATCATGAAGAAAAAAGCCAACAGAGTTTGGCGCTGGGTGGAACGCATGACAGCATCTGATGCCGATATGCCCGAATTCCCTAATCTCGCACCAGCATTCTATGATGATGATCAAATCCCGGAGACAATTGCCCCTATCCTGAAAGTAATCGCGAAGGATTATCTGCCTGAACTGAAGGGGCTTGTTGGTTTTATCAACCAGCACCTTATTGATAATCCAGAAATTGACGAAGGCGATGCTATTATCAAAGATGCCAATGCTCGTTCGCTTGGTTTCTTTAAAGCAACCATCAGAGATACGGAATTCAGTCTTGTGGCGCGCCATTACAGCATTTGGATGCTACAACGTGTGCAAGATGCATTTGCTACGCTTTCGAGCACTGATGCTGAAGAAGTTCGCTCCTACCTATCAGAAACTGGTCTTGAGGAAATACTTGATCTAAAAACGAAACGCAGAATTGAGCGCGATACCTTCAAAGAGGTTTGGGGCAAAACCCAATAAAACTAAAAGGGCGCCCACAGCGCCCTTTTTTTAGAACTTCAACACCATGTCCACATGGTCAATGTTATCGAGATCATAAACCTCTGAACAAGTTACAAAACCAAGATCACCGTAAAACTTCTGAAGGTGTGCTTGTGCAGCGATGAATATCTCTGAGGCATCAGTTTGCCTGATCACATCAATTGCATCAGCGATTAAAACGGCGCCCAGTTTCTTACCGCGATATTGCTCAGCCACAATCACACGACCAAGCTTCATTACAGAACTATCATCAGGGCTCATAAAATACCGGAGATAAGCGGCTAAATCCTCACCTTCAACAATCGAACAGTGAACTGATATTTGATCAAGGCCATCAATATCCTGATAAGCGCAGTCCTGCTCAACCACAAAGACTTCAGACCTTAGCTGGAGTATACGGTAAAGCTCCTCGTTCGTCAGTTCCGTAAACGTCTGATATCTGATTTCACTATTCATAACTTAATACATCTTTCTTATTCTGAAGTGCTCGGGTTGATCTTTGCCCTCAGGACATGATCTTCCCACTTACCCGCAATTTTCAGATAGGCTTTCGCTAGACCTTCTTCTTCAAACCCAAGCTTTTCGAGCAGTGCTGCCGAGCGCCTGTTTGCGGGCATATGGTTTGCCATTACCCGGTGCAAATGAAGCTTTTCAAAGGCGAACGTTACGACTTCACTCACCGCATTGAACATAATGCCATTACCTTCATGTGCCTGAGCGATGGAAAAGCCAAGATTACACGCATTGAAAGGCCCCAACACAATGTTCGAAAGCTCACACATACCAAGCATTTCTTCTTCCGCATCATCCATGACGCAGAAGAAAACACCTTTACCTTCAGCGATATCATCAAGCTTATTCTGAATACGTATTTCCCATGCATCCACGGAATGAAAGCCTTCAGGCCTAAGCGGTTCCCAAGGCGCAAGATGTGCTTCGTTATTCTGATAATAATCAGAAATCATCTGCGCCATTCCGTGCCTTGGAGTAATGAGTTTCAACGCGGCATCATCCCAGATAAACACGTTCTGCGAACCAGAACATTCCAACCATCACAAGGCCCACGCTTGTCGCTAATTCCAAAACAGGTCTTGCTTCTTTAACCAGTTTGTCCAGCATCCACACCACCGTGAGCGCAGCACTAAGGAAGATCAGCTGCCCGATTTCAACACCCACATTAAACCCTAGAAGCGCCCAAATGGTATCTGTTTGCGGCAAACCAATTTCAGAAAGCACTCCATAGAAACCAAAACCATGCAGCAGGCCAAAACCGAGGGTTACGATAGGAAGCATATAGCGCGGCTGTTTTTCTTCGGCTTCCATTGCGGCACCCCAAACACAGTATGACAAAAGCCCAATCCCAGCCCATACGAGCAACGGCAAAGTTTGAAGGAGCAGATAATCAGCGACAGCAAGAGCGCCAACAAACATAAGCGCCCCAACAAACACTTTACCCGGCTTCTCCGCTACATGAAGTGCTCGCTCAATCACTGTGAAAGCAATGGTGAAGGCAATAAGCGGTTCCACCACTTCAGGGATCGGGTCAAGTACCCCCAGGGACCCAAGGATAAGAGTAAGGCTGTGCCCAAGTGTAAAACCTGTCACACACCAAAACAGTGCCTTCACCGTACGAACGGCAATAAGAAGCGCCAAAAGAAATGCTAAGTGATCAAAACCTTCAAGGATATGGAAAACACCTAAACCTCCATATTCAACAGGAGAGGCGCTTATAGTACCTTCACCGAATTCAAGAACTGGCTTTCCAACAGAAAGTAAGTTCTCACCATTTTCCATATGAGCCAAATGCACGTGGCTTGGCGCACTTTCAAACAAATGCGAAAGTGAAGCAGAACTAGCAGTACAGTTATGAGCAACCAGTGAAACAACATAATCGCCATTAGCTTTTACGCGCACTTGTTCCACTTCCACCGAACACTGCCTCTCACCGGTGATATTCATCACCTTGGAGGCATACTGAGAAAGTGCAGCATTTAAGCTCATGCCATCTGCAAGTTTATCCGCAACTAAGGCTTCCGCCTCAGCTCCAGACAAGTTCCAATCAACCTTCACACCGCCATCAGATACATGCCAATAAGATGAGGACCGACCAATTGAATGAGCCTTTACCGCAACGCTGGCAAACAGCATCAAACATAATAAAAATATATGACGCATTATCTCAGCGCCTCATTCAATTGGATATCAGCTTCCGCTCTGAGCTTCTCGACATACTCTGCGAACAGTTTTTCACCTTCAATGCGAGTATAATCCGCCTGAACCAGCGCTTTCACATCATCAAAACTACGTGGCGATTGCTGTTCAATCTCATCAACAATCATATAAAGATAATCACCTAACCGCTTATACGGGCCCGATACCTCACCAACCTGTACTTGTGTTATTTGAGCAGAAGCATCTTTCCCCAGATAGCGCCTCAGTAAACCAGCAGGCAAAGGGCGGTCAGGCATTTCAATCGCCTCAGCATTCGCTTTTAAAGTATCAACAGTAACGTCACCCCCAAAGTCAGCCTTCGCCAGATAGGCCGAAATCAGATATTTGGGCGAAGGTGTATACCGCCCGATATTCTCATCATAGAAAGCGCGTAATTCACCTTCTCCAACTTCTGCGCCTTCTTTTTCACTGATAATAAATTCTTTAAAGGCATCAATGATGGTGGCCTTCACCGTAGCGTCGCTTTCAGCTAAACCAAGTTCTGCCGCACGCTCCAAAAGCAATTGCTCATTCACTAAACTAGTAAGAAGTGCAGATTTTTCGTTTTCACTTAGCGCCGCTTCACGCGCTTTTTCGATTTGATCAATCTTAGCCTTCAATTGATTTTCAGAAATCCCAACACCATTCACAACAGCAAGCGTATCTTGCGGGAACACATCATTTTCGCTATTAACGGACCCTACTGCGGCCAAGGCAATACCAGCCACTGCCCCCAAAAACAGTAAAACTTCTTTGTTTTTCATTCTGTTATCACCTTTTTAAATACACGCTTGCGTTCATTAATGGTCACCATTAAAATAGTCAGCCACGCACAAAAACAATCCATAAGGGGACACACGTGACCAATCAATCTGATGGCAAGACCAGACGCGCAGACGCTACACGAACCGCTCTTATTGAAGCCGCAGAAAGATTGATTGCTCAAAATGGTCTCGCTGATGTTTCAACGCGCGAAATCCTACAAGAAGCAGGGCAAAGAAATCAATCCGCTCTTCAATATCATTTTGGTTCAAAGGAAGGATTGATCAGCGCTACCATCAATGAACGTACTGGCCAGATGGATAAACGCCGTCAGGAAATGATTGAAAAACTGAGCGATGACCCCAGCATGCGTGAAATCCTGGAAGTAATGGTTCTGCCGCTTTGTGAGCTTATTGAAAATGATGCAGCCGGTAAGAACTATCTTATCTTTCTCGCGCAAGCTATCACTCAACCAAGCTGGGACTTGCGTGCCATCATCAAAGAATATGATATTAAGGGCCTCGATCTAGCGTATCAGTTTTATGATAAAAAACTCGCACACCTAAGCAATGAGGAACGCAAGCTACGCCAAGCTGTAGGTTATGACCTTACAATATTGTCCCTCACCCGCTGGTGCCTTTCAGACGATGAAAACAAACGGTCACTTGAAGATATGATTGAGTTTGTCATCAACAGTACCATTGCTGTGGTTGAAGGCTGATAGAAGCCTCCCACGAAATTACAGAAGCGTGATTAGTCAGGTAGACTTTTCGCGCTAGCTTACTTTGAAACTACTATCAAAATTCAGCTCAAGGGGAGTTCACATGGGGTTGACAGTATGTGGTCTGGCAGGATCACCATTCTTTAGAAAAGTCTGCACGGTACTTAATGAAAAAGGCGTTGCTTACGATATTGAAAATCTAAGCCCGTTTGGTGCTGGGGATGAATTCACAAAAATGAACCCTGCCCGCAGAATTCCGGTTTTGAAGGATTCTGATGTCGGCGATGATTTTGTACTGCCTGATTCCAGCGCTATCGTTCATTACATCGAACGCAAATACTCTAAAAACTCTTTGATGCCATCTGATCCAGTTGAATACGGCCGTGCCATGTGGTTCGAAGAATATGCTGATAGCGAAATGGCCAGTAAAATAGGCCTTGGTGTATTCCGCAAAGTTGTTTTTCCTCAAATGGCTAAACAAGCACCTGACCTTGAAGGCGCTATCGAAGTAATCCGTAACACTCTACCCACCATCCATGATTATATTGAGGGCGAACTTGAAGGCAAAGAGTGGTTAGCTGGAGACATGTTCTCCATCGCTGATATTTCAGTTGCTGTTCAGTACGGCAACCTTGCATTCACTGGATACGCACCATCCGCTGAACGCTGGCCTAACCTTGCTGCCTTCATGCGCCGTGTTGGCCAGAAAGAAAGCTTTGCAGGGCTTCACATGCGGGCTGCCACATACTTTGCAGAAATGAAGAAGATTGAACTAGATCCTGCCGAAGGTCTCTAGGCAATATCGTTAAAGTCCACTGAAGAGGAACTACCCATGTCAGATAACTGGATGATCTATGGAGCTACAGGCTACACAGGCCGTCTTATCGCAGAAGAAGCCAAAGCCAGAGGCTTAAAACCCACATTGGCCGGTAGAAATGCTGAGAAGGTGAAAGCTATTGCTGAAGAATTTGGTCTACCGTGGGCAGCTTTCTCTGTGGGCGACAAGCATGCAGTTGAGGCCGCGTTACAGGATAAAGCACTGGTGCTTTCCGTGGCAGGCCCCTTCTCTGCAACAGCAGATCAGATGACAGATGCCTGCATTGCAACAGGCACGCATTACCTTGATGTAACTGGAGAAATCGCTGTTTTTGAACTTGCTGCAAGTAAGTCTGACAAAGCAGAGAAAGCAGGTGTCACCCTTCTTCCTGGTGTAGGTTTTGATGTGGTTCCCAGTGACTGTATTGCAGCTCATACAGCAAAGAGAGCCGCTAACCCTACAGACCTTACTCTTGCGATCTTTGGTCTGGGTGGCGCTTCTCGCGGCACCGCAAAAACGGGTGTGGAATCGCTTGGCACTGGCACAAGTATTCGCCGAGGCGGCCAAATCAGTAAAACATCAAAACCAATGTTCCGTAGTTTTGAATTTGACGGCGAGAACCATGAATTCATCGGCGTATCATGGGGGGATGTATCAACGGCATACCACAGCACAGGTATTGATAATATCGACGTATATTTCCCAAATGCCGGCCCTATTAAGAGCATGGCAAAGATGAGTAAGAACTTCGGTTGGTTAATGCGGCGCAAGTTTGTGCAAAACTTCCTCAAAAAGAAAATTGATGAAATGCCAGCTGGCCCAACAGCGGAGCAGCGCGCCCAAGCTGGTACACAAATTCTAGCGGAAGTAACTGATAAAGATGGCACCATTTACCGTTCCATGCTTAGCTGCCCTAACGGATATTCACTCACCGCAGACTCAGCCGTAACTTGTGCAGAAAAGATACTCGCAACCAACGAAAAACCGGGCTTTCAAACACCATCCAGAGCTTTTGGAGTGGAACTGTTAAAAGACTTAAAAGGTTGCTCTATAAAGGATTTATAAAATAAGGGGCTACAAGCCCCTTTTTCTTTAACTTGCTTTTGCCTTTGGCATTACCAGCCCGGCATTAGGTTTACCAAAATAGTATCCTTGGCCAAAATCCACACCCATGCTGCGCAACAACTCAGCATGCTCTTTTGTCTCAACCCACTCACCTACAGTTACAATTCCTAAATCTCGGCATAAAGTAACCATTGATCTTAAGAAAGCTCTGTCTTCCTTACTTTCCGTGGCATTTCGCACATAATCTCCATCAATTTTCAGCGCATCAATCTGTAGTTTCTTGAGATACTGAAAACCTGAAGCTCCTGCGCCAAAATCATCCAAGTATACCCGGAAGCCTTCATTGCGAATTTCACTTAGAACCTCACCAAGAGAATCCAAATCTGAAATTTTTGCAGACTCTGTGATCTCAATTGATAGATAACGCTTCAGGTCTTTATTACCTTTAAGAGTAGCGACTAAATCCAGCTTAAATTCTGTATCAGATAAAGACCGTCCAGAGATATTGACGGCGATTGAAGGCGTTTCACCAACATTACCAAGCTCTCTAATTTTCCGGATGGTACGGTAAAGAACTGCTTTATCAAACTCGAGGATCAATCCAACGTCTTCAGCGAAGCGGATCATTTCCCATTGACTACCGATCATCTCTGGCAAGTCAAAACGAGCGAGCGCTTCATAGTGATGAACATCGTTAGATTTCAAATTCACAATTGGCTGATATACAAGCGAAAAAGCACCTTCATCAAGAACCTTACGAAAAGCCTTCACACGTTCAGCAGTGCCACCAATTAATTCATCGCTTTTCGCCGCAATTTCCGAAACATCAAAACCATCCGAACCATCTGCAAACTGCTGCAAACTGAAAGCAAGCGCCCGCATGCTATCTTTTTCGCTTAAGTTCGCATCAGCAGCGTTAATTGTTGCAGCTTCAAGAGCAACACCCGTTGCTTTCTTGATGGTCTCAACATAATCAACCTTTTCACTGCCCTCTTTACGTTCATGAACAAAAGCAAACTTGTCGTTAGCCAGCATGGCTGCATGGCTGCCGCCCACAGAAAAGCTTTTCAGATAATTTTCCAGGTCACGCTGCTGGCCAGTATCCAGCCTTTCGCCATCCCCAGCTTCAATAACAGTTACCTGCATATTGTCTTCAGCTTCGGGATTGCCTTCAAACAAATCTTCCAGTCGTTCAAAGAACTCAGCTTTATTCTCTTCTAGTTGAGCTGGAGAAACCGTGGATGAAACATTGCTACTTTCTTTTTGGCCCAAGCGATAAGGCTTGGATAATACAATATAGAGTTCATCCGGCGTATGTGGCAGTTTAGACATGAAAATGGAATAGCGTTCTCGAACCGTTCCTTCACCGCCAACTGAAACCATAAAAGGACCAAGCCGGTTGGCACCCGTTAAGGTTTTAGCGGCAGAGGTAATAATCCCCGCGCCTTTTTCCGTAAGTAGATCAAGAAAACAAAAAGACTGGTCGGGCGTGATACCCAATGTGCTTTTCACAGCCCCATCTGCATTCAGAACCTTATAATCTTTATCCAGTTCCAACAGCAAATCGCCTACGCAAAACGCGTAGCCCAAAAACCTTCCTGGGACTTTGCCTGCAATATTAGCCACCGAAAAGAATACCCCCACAAAAAAACAAATGAACTCTAATGCCCATATTCATCATGTCTCCTAAACCTATTTGGCACAGATTCAGTTAGGAAAAGGTAAACTTCCTAACCAAACAGTCAAAACGAGAGCACGAATAACTAAACTCTAGTGTGTAACGTTAACCAAAATGTAAAATCATAAGTGTTGATTTCCAGTTTTGGGCACGCCATTGTCTCCTCTAATCACTGTCATTAAGAGAGATATATTTATGTTTAACAAGCCAGTTTCAGGGCCGAACAGGCGGCATATTCTTACAGGTATCGGTGCAACCACAGCTCTGTTGGCAACAGCAGGCACCGCAGCAAGAGCTGCTACAAAAGCGGGCTTTCATCATGGGGTTGCGAGCGGCGACCCTCTTCAGGATGCTGTTATCATCTGGACCCGCTATTACAGCGAAGATATTGCTAACAAAAATATTTCTGGCACATGGCAAATATCTGAAACCCCTTCGTTTGAGAGTGTAATTAAAGAAGGTAGTTTCAAAACGGGACCATCCAGAGATTTCACCGTCAAGGTAGATGTTAAAGGCCTAAAATCTGGTACCCAATATTATTACCGCTTCTCAGTTGGGAATGCTGTTAGCCCAACAGGTTCTACCAAAACATTGCCGGCCGACGCAAAGGAAGCAAAATTGGCAGTGGTATCATGCTCTAATTACCCACAAGGGTATTTCAATGTTTACCGTAAGGTAGCTGCCCGACCTTTTGATGCTGTACTTCACCTCGGCGACTACATCTACGAATATGGTGACGGCACATATGATAACCCGGAAGCTAAGGAAAAAGGGCGCACAGTAAAGCCTAAAACTGAAATCATCTCGCTGGATGATTACCGTACACGTTACGCCCTTTACCGCAGCGATGATGATCTGCAGGCAGTTCATGCTGCTCATCCTTTCATCTGTGTTTGGGATGATCATGAAGTAGCAAATGATACCTGGAAAGATGGTGCACAAAACCACAATGAAGGGGAAGGCCCGTTTGCCGCACGCCGAAAAGCCGCCATGAAAGCCTACTATGAATGGATGCCAATTCGCGAAACAACCGCAATGAACGGTGATGCCATATACCGTACTTTTGAATTCGGTGATCTCGCATCACTCATCATGCTGGATACAAGAAATATCGGGCGTGACCGGGGTTACGACTATCAGAAAGACCTACCTTACCGCTCTATTCCGTTTAATTTCTCAGATCAGGCAAACCCAGTAGCGGTACTAGACCCTGCAGCACTGAAGAATATTCCTGCAGCTGCGATTAAATTTATTCCAGTACCTTTTGATCTTCGCGGAAAACAACCTGTTCCAATGACAAACCTTGCGGAAATTCAAAAGCTGGACCCTAAGAAACTTCCAAAGGGTTTCAGTTACCTGCCAGATGTGGAAAAATTCAACAAAGAAATGCTGCGCTACGAAGAACGCACACTTTTAGGCAGCACTCAAGAAAATTGGTTATCGGAAGAGCTTCAAAAATCAAAAGCTGCTGGCAAACCATGGCAAATCCTTGGACAACAGGTTCTCGCTGGTAAGCTGGGGATGCCATCTATCGCCGATGAGCATATTGATATTGGTAAATCCAAATATGTTTCCAAAGAGGTCATCGCGTTTATGCGTATGTTGGGCCAAATGGGTATGCCCCTCAATCTTGATGCATGGGACGGTTATCCAGCTGCCAGAGAACGCGCCTTTAAAGCCATTAAAGAACATGCGAACAATGCTGTATTCCTCGCGGGCGATACTCACAATGCTTGGGCCTTCAACCTCACGGATCAAGCGGGAGATAATGTTGCAGTTGAGCTCGGCACACCAAGTGTCAGCTCACCCGGCTTAGAATCTTATCTCCCTGCCCCAACCAATATTGTTGAAAAGGCACTCATGGATGCCAGCCCGGAACTGGTGCACATGAACGGTAAAGACCGTGGCTGGCTAGAACTTACTATTAGGCCAGAGGAAATCTCTGCTGAGTGGTTCTATGTTTCCTCGGTTCTCGAAAAAGAATGCTCTGTTGAAACCGGCAAAAAGCTAGTTTCAAAAGCTGGTAAACACACGCTCACATAACACGCCAATCCTAAAGGGGTGGGTGAAAATCCTACCCCTACTGCCATTTACTGACATACCGATCCAATAAAACTAACTCCCGTAAAACTCATGACCACTTTTTTTAAAATTAAGAGTGACTCTTAAAAAGACATCTGAAACAGTATGGATGTTGCACCTGAGTTTTGAGTTACTATATACATATTTATATAGTTATCCTCTGCTGATCTAATATGATACCATATTCACATGGGCCAGCAGTGAGGCACTTTGTTTGGGGAGTTAACAATGTCAGACAAAAGCGAGCTGTTAAACCAGCTCAAGATTGAACGGGAAGAGGAAACACCCTCCGGCGGCGTATCAATTGTAACCGTTATTATCGTTGCGCTTCTATCGCTCGGCGGAGGTGGGCTTGGTGCCTATGCTCTATTGGGCAATCAAACAATCAACACAGAAGCAGCAGCCCCACCACAAACTTTATTACATACTGAAGCACAAACAACCGAAGACAGTGGTAAGATTACTGAAGCTGCTCCAAACAAGCCAGCACCTTCTGTAACAGCAAGAAATAATAAAGTATTGGATGCCGCTGGCTATATTACAGCCCGCCGTATTGCAACTGTTTCTGCCCAAACACTTGGCCTTATCACCGAAGTATATGTTGAAGAAGGTATGATGGTAGAAAAGGGTCAAGTTCTGGCAGAACTGGATAGTGCGATCCCGCAAGCCAACCTCAGGTTTGCTCAAGCGCAAGTCAGGGCTTCAGAAACACGCGTCGCCAGTATTCGAGCTAACCTTGAGGAAGCAAAACGTGTTCTCGCACGTAGAGAAGACCTGGTAAAAAATGAATTCTCCAGTGTCGCTCAAGTAACCAGCGCGCAAGCGAGCGTTGCCAGCCTGGAAGCAAATCTTGCCACCGCCATAGCTGATATTGAAGTTTCACGTGTTGAAGCACAGCGCCAACAAGAACTGCTTGATGATCACACAATCCGCGCGCCATTTGCTGGTGTAGTAACTGTGAAGAACGCACAAACCGGCGAGATCGTTGCACCGAGTTCTGCTGGCGGAGGTTTCACTCGAACAGGTATCTGCACCATCGTTGATATGGCTTCGCTTGAAATTGAAGTAGATGTGCAAGAATCTTTCATTGGTCGGGTAAAGCCAAACCAACGAGTAGAAGCAAAACTTGATGCCTATCCTGATTGGACAATTCCAGCTTCCGTAATTGCCATTATTCCAACAGCTGACAGGGCAAAAGCCACAGTACGCGTACGCATAAGGCTAGAATCAAGTGATCCGCGCATCCTGCCAGATATGGGCGTGAAAGTAGCCTTTCTAAAAGCATAACTGACGTTGATCAGAGGGGACCAACATGACAGACGAAACACTTTACAGCCTTCAAAAAGTGTCAAAGGGCTTTGTTAAAGGTAAAGAAAAAATCACCATCTTTGATGGCCTGGATATGAGCATAGAAAAAGGCGATTTTCTTGCTATCATGGGCCCTTCAGGCTCTGGTAAAACCACACTTCTCAATATGCTTGGAGGCGTTGATCAGCCAACAGGTGGTGAAGTTTGGTTTGATGGTAGCCGCGTTGATAAACTTTCTGAGGGCAATCTTGCCAAATGGCGCGCTAATAATATCGGTTTCATTTTCCAGTTCTATAACTTGATGCCAATGCTTAATGCAGCCAAGAATGTTGAACTCCCTCTCTTACTTACAAACCTAAATAGTAAACAGCGCAAAAAAAGCGTTGAAGCTGCTTTGGAACTTGTTGGCCTGTCTGACCGCGCTAAACATATGACCAATGAAATGTCTGGGGGGCAGCAACAACGTGTCGCTATTGCCCGGGCTATTGTTTCTGATCCGAAACTACTTCTCTGTGACGAACCAACAGGTGATCTGGACCGCGCAACCGCAGATGAAATTCTTGAAATGCTTCAACTTCTGAACCGGGAGTTTGGCAAAACCATTGTTATGGTAACGCACGATCCAGCCGCCGCCAAATATGCCAAACGTACCCTTCACCTGGATAAAGGTGAATTCGTCGAGAAGGACTTGGTGGCATGAACGGCGTCCTTACATTACTAAAATGGGTATTCAGGATAATAACGGCACCCGTCTGGGTACCTTTTTGGATACTTTGGAAACTTGGGGAAGTAACAGGTTTAAATGCTGTTATTGAAGCCATTGCAATGTCTACAGGCTTTTATGTCGTCTATAAAAACCTGACAAGAAAACCGCTAAGGTTATCCCTTACTATGCTGGCTATTTTTGTAGCCTTTACCATTTACGGTACGCTTACAGCCTTCCAGAACGCATTTGATGCTGGTGTTGAACTATCTGCTGATGATCGTCTGGTGTCCGTGAACAAGATCAACTTCACGCAGCCTCTACCAATCAGCTACGTAAACCGCGTACGCCCAATGGAAGGTGTAGCCAGCGTTACCCATCTCAATTGGTTTGGCGGTTACTATCAAGACCCGCAGAATGTCATCGTTACATTTGCTGTTGATGAAGGCAGCTTTTTCGATGTCTACGGTGAAGACCTTGTCATGAGTGAGGAAGCAAAAGCCGCATGGCTTGGCAATCGCCAAGGACTAATCGTTGGAGAATCTATAGCTCGCCTAAACGGCTGGGAAGTAGGACAGCGTATTCCTTTAAATTCAAACATATTCTCACAGCAGGATGGTTCTTCTGACTGGGACTTTGACATCGTCGGTATTTATACCGGGTCTGATCCCCAGATTGATACAAATTCAATATACTTCCACTATAAGTATTTTAATGAAACACAGTCGTTTGGCGGTAATTTCATTGGCTTCATGGCGATTAAAACCGAAGACCCAGATCTAAATGAAGCCGTTATCAAACAGGTGGATGACTTGTTCGCCAATTCACCATTTGAAACTGAAACGGTACCTGAAAAGGTATTCAATAAAGGTTTCATTGAGCAAATTGGCAATATCCGTCTGATCCTTTCTTCAGTTGTCTTGGCGGCATTCTTCATCATTCTAGTTATCGTTGGGAACTCAATGGTACTGGCTGTACGAGAACGCACCAGCGAGATCGGCGTGCTTAAAACACTGGGCTTTACATCCCCCCGGATCTTCCGAATGGTTCTAGGAGAAAGCTTCCTGCTGTCTATCATGAGTGGCAGCCTGGGTATGCTTGCAGCCATGGGAATGATAGGCGTGGTAAACAATGCACCAATCCAACTACCAACGCTTATCATGACACCTGACCTGGCTATTGAAGCATTTACTTACATGGCGCTACTCGGCTTCATCACAGGCATTATTCCCGCGGTGAATGCCCTCCGTCTCAACATTATCACTGCGCTCAGCCGTAACTAGAAAGGAACGAGACATGACGAAAATCCTTTCACAAATCTGGGTCGTTATCGTGATGAATATCACCAGTATCGGCCAGCGTATCTGGATGTCACTCGCAGCTATCTTTGCTGTAGCTGTTGTGGTTGCTGTACTACTGTCCTTCCTTGCGATGACAGAAGGCTTTTCAAAAACACTTGAAGGTTCAGGCTCAAACACTGTGGCTATTGTAACCCGCAGTGGTTCTCAGTCTGAGCTAAACAGCGTATTAAGCCGCGAAACGATCAATATCGTAACAACCGCTCCCGGCATTGCAAAAGATGCAAACGGTGACCCGATATATTCTCCGGAACTTTATGTAATCGTGGACGGGATCAAAAAAACAAGCGGTACTGAAGTTAACCTGCCAATGCGCGGTATTTCATCAGTTGGTTTTGAATTAAGGGATCAGGTTTCTATTACCTCTGGTCGCATGTTTGAAACCGGTAAAAATGAGATTATTGTTGGTGAAGGTGTACTCCGTGAGTTCGCCGGATTTGAACTTGGCACCACTGTACGTTTTGGTAAAACCGAATGGGAAGTAGTTGGAACCTTCTCAACAGGAGGTAACGCGTTCGAAAGTGAACTTTGGGCTGATGCACCAACACTTCAAAGCCAATTCCAAAGAGGCAGTTCCTTCCAAACCATACGGGTACTACTTGAGACACCAGACGACGTCTCCGGCATGGCTGAGATGGTTGAAAATGACCCTCGCCTCTTCCTTGATGTAGTAACAGAGGCCGATTATTTTGCGCAGCAAGGAGAGGCACTGAACGGCATTGTTATCTTTGGTTGGATAATTAGTATTTTCATGTCTGTTGGCGCTCTCGCCGGCGCTCTTAATACCATGTACACATCCGTTGCCAACCGTGCAGGAGAGATTGCCACACTAAGAGCCATTGGTTTTAGTAACACCTCTGCTTTCTTTGGCACGCTGGCAGAATCTATAGTGCTGTCGGTAATAGGCGGCTTTGTTGGCGCAATGGCATCCTACCTGTTTATGGACGGTTTATCTGCGTCCACTCTTGGCGCAAGCTTTACGCAAGTGGTGTTTAAGTTTGAACTAACTACAGACCTATTTATCAACGGTGCTTTCCTTGCTTTAGGTATTGGTCTCATTGGCGGCATTTTCCCAGCTGCGAGAGCTGCTCGCTTGCCAGTGATTGTTGCCTTCCGAGGAGCTAACTAGTTAAGCGTACAAGCCAAAACAAAAGGCAGAGCTTTGTCTCTGCCTTTTTCATATTTACCATTGATGACGCTACGGAAACTGCTAATAATTTCGCTTCCCTGACTAATTACTGATTAAGCGGATTTCATTATGCAAAAAGAACTTCAGGATTATCTTTTCAGCCATATCCCAATTTCAAAAGCAATGGGCGCTGAAGTTATAGAGGCATCAAATGAAACGGTAGCTGTAAAAGCCCCCCTTAACATTAACATCAATCACAAAAGCACGGCCTTTGGCGGCAGCCTGCAAGCCATCGCCACCCTATCATGCTGGAGCTTACTGCACATAAACCTGCGAGGGATGACCAATACTGGTGAGATCGTTATCACCAACAGTAATATTGATTACATTAAACCCGTAACCGCAGATTTCACAGCCTATGCCAGTTTGCCAGACGAGCGCCGCTGGCAGCAGTTTATTCGCACATTTGAACGCCGAGGTAAGGCCCGTATTCAGCTTACAGCCCACATCTATCAGGATGATGAACTAGCGCTGGATTACACAGGTACTTTCGCCGCCATCGTGCCAGAATGATTGCCAATAAAGCAGCTCGGCCTACATCATCTTCAAGATGATTATTGAGGGAGTTTTTTTATGGCAGACACAGCTGTATTTTTAGAAAAATGGCACAAGGCCGTTCATGATCAAGACCTTGAGTTACTATCCTCTATCATCGCAGATGATGCCTCCCTACTATCTCCAGCCTTCTGGCGGCCCAGAGAAGGTAAAGCAAAGGTGGTCGCTGTACTCAAAGCGGTAACCGAAACCTTTGAGGGACTGACCTATACAAAAGAATGGATCAGCGGGAACGAAGTTATCCTTGAATTCAATACTGAAGTTGAGGGTAAAAACTTAAAGGGTATCGACCGTATTACGCTCAATGATGATGGTCAGCTCGCTGAGATTGAAGTTCTCATCCGCCCAATGAACGGCCTGATGGCACTTGCACAAGCCTTGGGGCCTAAGCTCGACGGTGTTGCATAGCCCTTAAATGAAAAGCCCCGCTTATCACGGGGCTTTTTTCTTACTTCAGGTTATCTTCAACAGGCTGGCCGTTCGTCTTATAAACGGTACCGCCCTTCATAACAAAATCCACCTTTGAAAGCAGGTTGATATAACGGAGCACATCACCTTCAACAGCGATAATATCAGCGTACTTACCAGCTGATATAGTACCAAGGTCTTTATCAACACCCATCATCACCGCCGGCCAATATGTAGCGGAACGGATGGTATCCATCACCGGGATATCAAATTCATAAACCCATGCCGCCATTTCATTCCATGTGCTTTGGCAGTGGAATTTCATTGGAATACCGCTGTCTGTTCCCACAAGAAACACAAGGCCTGCTTCTCTTAGTTGGCTTATTTTTTTCTTCAGCGTTGGTTTTCTAAGCGGCGTTAGAGCGGAATACCCAAGCTGCCCCGGGTTTGAAATTGATGCTTTGATATCTGCAATCGTTTCTGGCTCTAACCCACGGTGCCAACATGTACTATCCAGTTTCTCTGGGTTATCAACTGTCAGGTCATAGTTAAAAAGTCCCTCAACGGTTGGTGTCCAGTAAAGCGGGCCACCAGCAACTCGGCCTTTTGCGGTGCGTTCCTTGAGCTTTTCCATAATATCGGCGGGATACTCAGGCGCTGTGGTTAACCCTGTGTGTTCAAAATTATCTACACCGATCTCCAAACCGCGTCTGATTTCATCTGGTCTGTGGGAATGAGCAACAACCTTCATACCGCGCTTATGCGCTTCATCAACAATGGTCTGCGCTACCTTCAGGTCCATCTTATCCTGATCAATCAGCTTGATGATCTCCATCCCGCTATCAGCCAGCTGATTAACGCGAGATTTTGCTTCCTTCACTGTTTTAACAGACCAACGGAAAGCCTCGGTGCCAGCGGGTACCTCATATTGAAGGAAAGGGCCAGACGCAAAAACACGCGGCCCCGAAATTGTGCCATCATCCAGTCGCTTTTTCAGAGATACTGTATCTTCAAGCGGTGCACCAAGATCGCGCGTAGAGGTAACACCCGCAAGCAACAGATGCTGAGCGGTAGCCGGCATAATCTCACTAGATAATTTATGGATATATGCTTTATCCCAATAAGGATAATCACTGTGCCCGCTGAGCATAAGATGGGCATGGCTTTCCCAAAGCCCCGGCAACACATCCATGCCTTCCGTTGAAATCACTTCATAACCATCAGGCACCTGGAGTGTCTTAACTGTACCGACCTTCTCGATACGGTCGCCATCAATTAAAATAACACTATTGGCGATTGGTCTGTGACCAAAACCATCAATAAGCCGCCCGCCAACCAGCGCTTTTTTATCGCCAGCTAACAAATCGCCTGTAAGCATGCTGGTGGCAAGCGCGCAAGCAAGTATCAATTTTTTCATGAAACTCTCCCCTTTTCCGAGCAAAGCTGAACAAAAATATTCAACTCAGTCAACAAGAGGAGCAAACACCTTCCTGTGAGGCATAAAAAAGGCCCGCAATAATGCGAGCCTCAAAACTTTATATAAGATAGCCTATTCCGCAGGCTTTACCTTCACTTCACGCTGCGCTTCTTTAGCTTCTTTCCATAATCGGGCAAGAGCAACGAACAGGTTCTTACGGGTCGCATACAGATACGGACGATTATCCTCAAGTTCCGCAATCAAACGCCTACGTGCTTCACCAAGATGGTGGTAAGGCATACTTGGGAACAAATGGTGTGTAGCGTGGAACCGCAGCCCAACAGGCGCCCAAAGCGGGGTAATAAGCGGGTTACCAGGCACATCGATAGAATCGTAAAACTCTTCTGTACGAGACATACGTTCATCACCTGGGTTTTTATATGCGTGAGCAACAAACGTGCGAACAGTATTCAGGATGAAAATCACCACTTCCACCGCATACCAAACACCTAAAAGTTCAAGTGGTAATACACCTGTATAAAATCCAGCGATTGCTGCAAGCCCGAACAAACACGCACCCCATTCCTGTAGTGCCCATGTACGGTCATTCTGCTTAGTGCTTTCAGGACGCTCGTACATCAGATCAACGGTAAGCGAAGATACATGACGCCATAGAAGTTCACGGAATTTCGGATGCAAATATGAAATCGGCGTAAGTACGATAAAGCGGAACGCAAATACAATAGGTACCACACCCGCCACAATAATATAAAGCGGCAGTTTCCAAGGCGTCTCAATACCAATTGGCAGATATTCACCATCTTCTTTGGTGCCGTAAATCTGCGGCTTATGATGATCAATGTGCACACCAGCATAGGTGAAAGAAGGCACCATAAGCGGCACGCCACATGTAGCATTCCACACAAAACGGAAAAGCTTAAAGGTATTGCGTTTCAGGTGAGAAAGCTCGTGAATGAAAATAACGGCACGGTAAAGCGCAACAGCAGCAACAAGTACGCCGGCAACCTGCATACCTGACATAAATGGACTGATCGTGGCCATCCAGATGGCCGCCCAGCCAATAATATTGCTCACCATAAAATCTACCCAGTAGATTGTAGGATTAGGCGTTTGCAGCTCTTTAACAATTTTTCGTGCTTCTCTCAGAGGAAATTCCATCTGAGTTACATCCGTAGACATTTCTTTCTCCGAACTCAACTAATGTGCACCTCACCATCGAGGTTGGGCGCTCTGATATCATAGTTTTCACTAGCTTACATCAAAAGCTTTGGGTTTGACCGTGGTCAAAATTGACGCACTAAACCTCTGTGCCTCTATCAGCCATGAAATAAGGATTAAATTATGGCAAACAAGCCCTACCCTATTCCGTTGGCACAATCTTAATGATAAAGGCTTTCTCTGGTTGAAGATATTTAGCGGCCAATTCCTGCATATCCTCGCTGGTAGTTTCCTTCCAACCCGCTTCCACAATCTTGATACGCTGAACGCTCTCAGGTTCGCTTTGCGCCCGACTGATGCGGCTAAGCCAATGATTGTTAGATTTCATACTGGCTTGAACACCTTCCAGAAGCGGCTTGCGTGCACGCTCAATCTCATCGTCCGTGAAGCCATTTGCTACCGCCTCAGAAATTTCAGCATTCACCACATCAATAATCTGGCTGATATCTTTTGGATCAAGATCTGCTCCAACAGCAATATAGCCGAAATCAGGGAATACATTTGATTCAAGGTTACTCACGCTCGGTGCATAAGCAGCACCAACACGTTCACGTACCGCGTCACGCACCTTCTGGTTTAAAGCGGACGTCAGAATATCCAGTTTCGCACTGCGCGTAATGTCGGAATAATCTACAGTTGGCCAGTACATCTGAAGAATGGCCTGCTCTTTACCACCTTGGTGAGTAAGTACTTCCGTGCCTGCCGATGGGAAATGAACTTCGCGTCCCGTGTCATAGGGGCGAGGCATCGCTTCACGGAGCGGTAAAGCACCAAGTGTTTGTGCGAAAGCGTCTATAGTTTCTTCCACATCAATATCACCCACGATTGTTACCTCCAAAGCACTGGCAGTAAGAGGTTCCTTCAAAAGGGTGCGAACATTTTGTTCATCAATCGCCAGCAGTTCATTTTTCTCAGGCAGGAAGAAGCGGTTGTCGCCACTATAAATCAAACGGCCGACCTGATTACCCGCTACAGCTCCCGGCGAGCTATCAAGGGATTGATATATTGTTTCTACAGACTTCCGGAACTGCACTAAGGGTTCTTTACGGTAGGCAGGATCAAGCAAGTATGCGCCCCAAAGCTGCAACTGTAGAAGCACGTCTTTTGGTGTAACTGCCGAACGGAAGCTGTAGTTATCAAGCCCGGCCGCAATATTCGCGGAAGCCGTTCTGCCTGCCAGGACCTTTCTCAGATCTGTCGCACTATGTGCGCCAAGGCCACCACCCGTGAATACTGTTCCCATCAGGATATTAATGCCTGGCTTATCTTGCGGTGTGGCAATAACACCTCCACCAAACCTTGCTCGCATTTGAACCGTATCATCCTGATAATCGGTTTTCATAATATTCAGCATGACATTATTTTCAAAAAGAACTGCTTCACCGTCAGTACCTGCAATAGGCGTACGAGAAACAATTTTTCCTGCTGGGCCAAACTCCGTATAAGCGAAAGCTTTAACCTCACCATCCTCATGCGGTGTCACTGCAACCTGCCCGGCCGCTGCTACCGCAGCCATTATTCTGGCTTCTGCGTTTTCCACCTGTTCATTGCTTACAAAGAAGAATTTTGGATGGGCTTTTGACCAAATCTCACGCATCGCATTCAGCATTGCATCTGCCGTAACCTGTTGCAGATACCGTTCGAACACTTCCATGTTTGTATCCGGCGCAGTGGCAACGCTATTACTGTGAAAACTACCGAGAATGTAATTCGCCAAACCACCATTAGGGCGCTTGTCTGCTGCATTTACACCGTATTCATAACTTGTACGCCAGTTGGCATGCAGCTCTTTAATTTCAGCCTGCGTAAAACCAAATTCCAGTGCACGGCGAAGCTCCACGATGGCTTCAACAAAAGATTGTTCCCATTTTTCAGGTTCAGAAGAGGCCGACAATGTAGCGCTCTGTGCAACTTCATAAACACTGCCAAAGTTTGCACCAGCCCCCAGGAAGGTAGCCTTTCCTTCTCGCACTAAATCTGTCATCCGGTTTGCAACAATCGAGTGTGCTGCGCGCTTCACGAGGTTCTCGACCCGAGTTTCGACAGTATCTTCCGTTTTTTCATAAGGGGAATAAAGAGACATACTGATACTTGGCGTATCTTTTTCACCGTAATGAAATTTAGCCTTTGGGGCATCATTCTTTAGGTTCGCAGTATCCTTTGCATACTCGAGATTGCGCGCATCACCTACTGGCTGCCAATCACCGAACACTGCATTGATTTTTTCCTCTATAGCCGCTTCATCAATATCGCCAACGATCACGAAAAACGCGTTATCCGGGCGGTAAAAAGCATTATAGAAATCCACCATAGTTTCTCTTGGCACAGTTGAGATTACCTCTTCAGTACCAATCGGGCGGCGCTTCATAAGACGAGAGTCAGCTAAAAGGAAATCAATACGCGCTTCATATGTTGCAAGAGCATGTGGGTTAATACCGCGCTTCTCGGCAAGCACAACACCACGTTCACGTTCAATTGCATCAGCATCAAAGGTTATATTTCCTGCCACCTCACGCATGAGCATAAAAGATGCATCCAGCGTCTCCTGTTTTACATTGGGCAGATCAAGCTGGTAAATCGTTTGATCGTAAGAAGTAGATGCATTCACATCAGCACCAAACGCCAGACCGTGACGCTGAAGGATTTTTACCATTTCACCTTCAGGAACATTCTTTGAACCATTGAAAGCCATGTGTTCAACAAAATGTGCGATACCGCGTTCATTATCATATTCATAGCGCGAACCAACACCTATCAAAAATCTGATAGCCGCCTGTTCAGCTGGACCTTCATTTGCCATCACGGCATAACGCATGCCGTTTGCAAGTTGACCGTATTTGATTTTCGGATCTGGTTTCAGGTTACTGGTTGTATGAGGCCACTGAACAGTACCTGCGGCGTAAGCTTGCTGGAAGGAAACAAAAAACAGTAACGCTATAAAAACAAACTTACGCATAAGAAAATCAGCCTTCAATATATACCCAAAATAACATTGCCGCAGCTTTGCACAAAAACTACGGCAATATGGAGGCTATTTCCTAATAATTACTTTAACCTGCGCTGCGCCGTTGCAAGAAGTGCGACATATTTTTCTTTATAAGTTGTCTCAACATCTTGGCAGAATGTCATCTTACTCTCACCACTATCACGGATTTTTGTATCTTGCTGAGCGATACGGTTACCGTATTCAAAAGACATAATATCACCTGCCATATCCTCTAGAAATGCCGCCTGAGCATCACCTTGCAGGCTGTTAACGATATCAATTTCAGGTTCAGTAAAATGTGCAGGAATAACCTGTTTTACATATTGTTTAGAAAGCAGGGTTAAAGGCTCAATATCAATATTCAACTGATGACGTTTGCACACATATTGATATGCCCGAAAGTCCGCAGCTTCATTAATATAATTATAAGCCGCCTGATTGGTTCTTCTAAACTTCAGCCAAAAATCCAGAGTAAGATTTTTCAAATCCTCCACCGTTTCAGGCACAGGCAACCCGCCCCTATCATCAAAAGGGCTTGGTGCTGCTCTATCTTGCGCACTCGCCGCTACCGACATCCCCAACAGTAGCCCTACTACTAAAAACCGCATAAAGTTTCCCCATCCTAATCAATGCTTGAATGGTGTATTTTTTACCATAAACTCCGCAGAGTTCAATTTTGAAAACTAACGACGTATAAAGATCAGGTATTACATGATTGCTGTTCTCTTTTCTGCCGCACTCCTTCTAAGCGACACGTCTTGTGAAATCACAACGTCATCCGTTACCGGAAATTCCATGCAGGGCATCCTATGGGATAAGCAAGCCATCAGCATCAGAAGTATGGGTTGTGAAGGCTTTAAGCGCTATGACCACCTGGTTTTTACGCATGAAGAAACCCCAAACGCCATCATTAAACAATTATGGGGTTTCCCTGGCGACAAAGTAACTGTGCATAAAGATGGCAGTTTTTCCGTGAACGGCGAAAAAGCTGTTACCCCCTTCAAACGCACATACAAGCTTCTTGGCGCCTACAAAACTCGCTTAAAAAAAATGGAAACTGAAGGCCCGCTAAAAGGGTATCTAGTTCTGGGCCATCCCGGGAGTTTAGATTCAGCCCGTGTTGGCCTTATCAGCGAAGGACAAATTCTCGGTTGGGTATCAAACGCAGAGCCGTTTAAAGAATAGCATCTAAAGTTATTCCTGCCCCCACAACAAAAAGCGCCCCAATTGCGATATTACGGTATGCCGCCGTGCCGTAATTTTCAAATAACCAAAACCCCACTCTGTCACCAATCATCATTGCGGGGTATGCAGTAGCAAACAAAACAAGCTCCTTCAGGGTCATAATACCATTCAAGCTATATGTAATTGCTGCAAAAACAGCCGAAAACAGGAAAAACATCATCAAGAATGCCCTGCTATCTTTCGCTTCCGCAAATACTGCCATTGCATAAACGATAATCGGCGGCCCAGGGATTGCTACGGCACCATTCATCAGCCCCGAAGTCACCCCAGCAACCCAGGCTTTCACACCACCTATTTCTGTATGCTCAGGTTTAAAGCGCGTTAGCAAGAAGCACGCAACCATTACTGTCACACCGATAGTGATGGTGAACATTTCAGGATCAATGAATAGCAGTATCTGTGTCCCGAGTATGGTCCCAATTGCAGAAAGCATAACAACCAAAGCCATTGGCTTTACTTCAACATCCTTGGCGTAAGACCGAAAAGTCTGAAGCGAAACGCCCAGTGTTAACAGCACAACGATGCTAGCAGCTGTTCCCGGCGCTAAAAATAAACTGAGCACAGGAAGAGCCGCGAGTGCAAATCCGAACCCTGTGAACGCACGCAAAACGGCAGCCGCAAATATTGCGCCTGCCATCCCTAAAATCTGAAGCCAGCCAAGCTCTGAAAATACATCAAGCATAAAATTATGCAGCCTGTTTTCCTTTATTACCAAGCCGTACTAAACGCCCCGGCAACGCTCCTGTCAATTGGTCATTCTCTACCACAACTTCACCTGCAACAATGGTAGCTTTATAACCCTCCGCATCTTGCAAAAGGCGTTGACCGCCAGCAGGAAGGTCCTGCACCATTTTGGGCGGATATAGACGAATATTTGCATGATCAATCACATTGATATTTGCTTTCCTGCCTACCTCTAAACGGCCCCTGTCATTAAACCCTGCGTAGTCCGCCACATCTGCTGTAAGCATTTGTATGGCACGTGGCAGCTCGATCTGAGGCCCTTGCTGGCGGTCACGCGTCCAGTGACACAGGAGATAAGTTGGGAAGCTCGCATCACATACGGTACCCACATGTGCTCCACCATCAGTAAGGCCAAGCAATGCCTTTGGGTGGCTCATCATCTGGTGAACCGCCTTATAGTTCAAATCCGTATAGTTATAGATAGGGAAATAGATGAATTCCCTGCCGTCATTCTGCAGCAGCAAGTCATAGATTTTGCTGAGAACTGGCACGCCATCATTATGAGCCATCTTGTAGATAGAATTTTCAATAGACTGCTCATAATCGGGGTTTTCACCAAGAAGAAACATCTTACAGGCAATGAGTTCAATCTGCGCGAGGAGTGTATCAGTAAGTGGCGGAATTGGAGTGCCGTCACCTGCCATCTTTTCTGATTTTTCGGTAAGGAGTTGCGCTTTAAACTCGGGGTCGCGCATAATCGTCACACGTTCCTCTAGGGAGAGATGACTGATTTTCTTGTAGCTTGGAAACCCAATAAAAGGGTGGAAAGTACACTGCAAACCAAGGATTACGCCAATACCGCGCGGTGCCACCTGCATGCGCATATTCATGCCTTTATCATTGGCTTTTTCCACGCGGTCGATGATTTGGTGCCACTGTTGTGGTGCGAAATCCCGCTGCATTAATGAAATTGAAAATGGCCGGCCACCAGAGGCGTCTACGAATTCTTCCAACAAATCGAATTCCCGGTCAAACGCGCCCGCATCTTCACGTTCCAGATCAAAGTCATTCACCGCCTGTAGCACACCGTGATCAAGGCCATCAAAGGCTGAAGCAATACCCATAAGCTCTTTTGCACTGGCCTCTGATGCTGGTGTCCACTGCCCATCTGCACTGCGGTGTACATCTGAACGCCCTGTTGAAAAACCAACTGCGCCTGCTTCAAGCGCTTCACGAGTTAAATCACGCATCCGAGAGATATCTTCATCTGTTGCGTTTTGATCAAACACAGCGCGGTCGCCCATTACGTAAACACGGAGCGGGTCATGCACCACTTGGGCAGCAAAATCGATGGTATGCGGGAAATCAATCGCATTCATATATTCAGGGAAGCTCTCCCATTCCCAAGTGAGCCCTTCAAAAAGCGCTGTACCAGGAATATCTTCCACCCCCTCCATCAAACGTACCAGCTTTTCATGATCCGTTTCCAGAACTGGGGCGAAACCAACGCCGCAACTCCCCATCACTGCAGTCGTCACACCGTGGTTCACGCTGGGCTCAAAGTTCGCGTCCCAGGAAACCTGCCCATCATAGTGGGTGTGAATATCAATGAACCCAGGTGTTACAATATGGCCAGAAGCATCAATCTCTTTCGCTGCATTCCCGGAAACATCACCAATTTCGGCAATAATACCGTCTTTAACGGCAATATCTGCTTTATAGGCTTCACCACCGTTACCGTCATAAATAGTACCGTTTTTGATAAGTAGATCGAATGCCATGTCGCTCTCCTGATGTTATTCCGCAGCTTGATGCTTTGCCGCATTAATTCTGTCTGAAAGTCTGAAACTACTGGCGAGCAGAAAGCCCACGAAGAGATGCCATATGCTCCACGTACCAACGATTAGCGCAGTACTGCCCACACCGCCCATCTGGGTAAGTACAATGAGCAAACCCAAACCCGTGTTTTGAATACCTACTTCAAACGTAAGCGCCCTTACCTTGCGAACGGATTTAAGTGTGAATTTACCAATCGAAAAACCAACTAGGAAAGCCAGCGCATTATGCCCAATCACGATCGGGTATATGGTGCTTCCATATTTCAAGATCAGATCCGAATTGTTGATCAATCCAGACACAATCAAAAACACCAAAATACCAATCGCGACCGGCAGGAAATAACGGTTCATCTTTGCTGCTAAAGTAGGTTTGTGATGCGAGATCGTGAGCCCAAGGGCGAGTGGGATAAGCAATGTTACGCTGGTCCCGATGATAAAGTCCACTCGGTCTATGTTGATTGTATCGAGAAGGGTAGAGGTTGGGCCATATAGGCCCGTCCAGAACAAAATGGCGAAGGGAAGTGCAGCAGTTGAGAAAATACTGGAAACCATAGTAAGCGAAACAGAATATGCCGCATCTCCACCCGCTATTCGTGTTAGCAGGTTGGAAATAGTTCCCCCCGGACAGGCTGCCGCAATGAGCATTCCCAAGGCAATTCCAGCTTCTGGCGTTATCAAATAAATCAACCCAAGCGTCACGACCGGCAGCGCCAGCAACTGTGCCAACGAACCAATCACCACCGATTGTGGGTGTTTTTTGATAAATCTAAAATCTTCAGGTTTCAGTCCAAGCGCCACTGTCAGCATCGTAAAAGCAAGCGATACAGATAAGAGCTTTTGAACAGAAGGGTCCATCTTTATGACCGCATCCTGAATAGCATCCGCATTTTCTAACATAGTCCTCCACTTCCCACTTTGTTTGTACTTGACGAACTACACAAAAAGAATGACAGTGAGCGCCGAATAATTGATATTTTACGCCAATACTAATTTATGTCAGGAATGGGCCCACATGAATGAAGGAGTGCTGGTTCGGTATTTGTCAACCATAGAGGAGGTTTTACTCCTCGATTATGGTATCGATACCGCGCGCCTTTATGAAGAAGCGGGCGTAAAGCCTCTTTCTGGATATAAGCTCTCTGACCGTGTACCAATGAGCTACTCAGATCAGTTGTGGGAAGCAGCTTTCAAGCTGTCCGATCATATGCTGGGCATGCATGTGGGCAAGCGGGTTCGCTATACATCCTTTGCTAGCCTCGGTCATATGCTGATCACCAGTAAAACAGTTGGTGACGCTATCAAGGCATCCTGCGAGAACACAGCTTATGTTGGATCGGGCAGCTTTCAGGTAGAAGAAACTTCTGAACAGTTACAAGTTACCTATTTCCCTTATCAGGAAAAAATCCCTGCCCAAACATGCCGTATTGAAGCATCCCTCCTGCCCTTCAGCCAACTTGGACGTCTTGCTGCACAAACCGCTATTCCCTCTGAAGTCTGGCTCAAACGCGAGAAACCTGAAAATGCAGATGACTACGCTCGTATGTTTAATGCCCCCGTTCAATTTAGTGCCCCGAGCAACAGCATCTTCTGGCGACAAAAAAGCCTGAAGCTTCACATGATTGAGGCAAATCCTGCCCTCCACCAAACACTGCTTAAGCATGTTAGGAAGGAGCTGGAAAACCCTTTCACCATCAAAGCACAATTGAAGGAACTGCTGGAAAACTGGTTTGCCGCCCGCCTACCAAGTGACCTATCCGTTCAAACTGCTGCCAAAGAGCTTGGTTTGTCGACGCGGTCTCTCCAGAGAAAACTTGAGGACGAAAATACAACTTTCCGCTCTGAACTGCTAGCATGCCGTATGCAAAAAGCCCATTCTTTGCTGGAAGAGACCAAGCTTTCGGTCTCCGAAATAGCAACACGCCTCGGCTACTCGGAACCTGCACCGTTTGTACGTTCTTTTAAGAAGCATAAGGGCTTATCACCAGCTCAATTTCGCTCTGCATCGTAAAAATGCATTGCAGAGATCTTGTTTCCTCACGTATCACAATGCTTAATATTATTTGGTCTGGGTTAAAGGAAGTGACCATGAAGATGTTTAAATATGTTGCCTGTGCAGTCTTTTCGTTGTTTGCATTATCGGCAGCAGAAGCTGGAGAAAAAAAGAAAATGGATAAGCTCTCCGCAGATATGATTGTGGCTGGCAGCTATGTTGTAACCATGGATGAAAAACAGCCGCTTATTGAAAATGGCGCTGTTGCTGTGAAAAACGGTGAAATCATCTATGTGGGCAGCAAAGATGATGTATTTGCGAAATACACCGCTGCTGAGATGATTGACGGTGAAGGCAAAGCCTTGATGCCGGGCTTTGTAAATGGTCACACTCATTCATCCATGGTGCTATTCCGCGGCATGGCAGATGATCTTGAGCTGATGACATGGCTTCAAAAATACATCTTCCCCATGGAAGGTCGCTATGTTGACCCTGAGCTGATTGAAGCAGGCACCTCTCTTGCTTGTTACGAGATGATCCAGAGCGGTACCACAAGTTTTGTGGATATGTATTTTTATCCAGATGTGATTGCAGATGTTGTAGATCGGTGCGGCATGCGAGCGATCATTTCTGCCCCGATGATTGATTTCCCAAGCCCTGGCTTTAAAGGCTGGGATGACAGTTATGCGGCTGGTGTTGAATATGTGAAGCGCTGGAAAGAAAAAGCACACCCACGCATCAAACCTGCTCTTGCCCCTCACGCACCCTATACAGTTTCAAAAGAACATTTAGAAGTTGCTTTCAAAACAGCTCAAGAACTTGATGTTCCGGTATCCATCCATGTGGCTGAAGATCAGGCCGAAACCAAAACCATTGGCGACAAATACGGTAAATCATCCATCCAGCTTCTTTCAGAAATTGGCATGCTTGATCAACATACAATTGCAGCTCATGTAGTATGGCCAACAGAAGAAGATATTAAGACCGTAGCTGGCAAAAGCTTTGGCGCTATCCATAACCCAACATCCAATATGAAAACGGGTGCTGGCGTGGCTCCCGTGCCTGCCCTTCTGGAAGCTGGCGTACATGTTGGCCTCGGCACAGATGGTGCCGCTTCCAATAATGATCTGGATATGTGGGAAGAAATGCGTCTTGCAGCCCTTATTCACAAAGGTGTCGCAACCAACCCAACTGTTGTTCCTGCATATGAAGCACTTAAGATGGCAACACGCGGCGGCGCTATTGCTGCAGGCATGGAAGAAACAGGTGCACTTATCCCCGGCCTGAAGGCTGACATGATCCAGATTTCACTGGATAGCCCACGCCTAACACCGCTTTATGACATCATGTCTCAGCTGGTTTACGCGGCTAATTCAAGTGATGTAGTGACATCTATCGTCGAAGGTAAAGTTCTGATGAAAGACCGTACGATCCTTACGCTAGATGAAACAAAAATCAAAGCGGATGTAGAGAAAATCGCTTCTAAGATTAGAGCTGACCTGAAAGCTCAAAAATAACCTACACACCAAGAAGGCCTCGCATCAGCGGGGCCTTTTTCAATCAATTTGAATTCAATTTGAATTGTTACTTTACCAAGCCTTAAAAGCAGCTGTGATACCACAATACCCTCAGGCAACTTATCATTCGAGGCAACCGTGGGCGCAGTTGAGTTCAGTTTATTCCTTGTAAAAAACAGCCTTATTAGCGAGGCTGATGACCGCTTCAAAACCATCATGCGCTGGTCGGATACCGACCTGTTTCGCCGCCCTTTAAGTTTCCTTTTCCCGGCTGATGCTTCTGACCGCTTAGGCAAGCTTCTTGAAAAAGATAGCAGTACGCTTTCTGATGTTTTGTTTCCGCGAGTACCGCTCAGGGTAAAAACGGGTGGCTACATTAACTTCGATATGAAAATGGAACAAACAGGGCCGGAAGAGCGCCGGCTGGATTTCTATAAGCCAAGCAATATCAAACACACCGATGAGCCAAAGCAACCAGCGGCTGATATGCATAGCTTCTTCAATTTTGTAGAAGAACTACTAGCATCCCCTTACGAAGGCGATATGGAGCTCACGATGGTGAGCGTTGATGCCCTTAAAGATACGTCCAAACTCACACAAACGGATAAAAAAGCAGCCCGTGAACAAATTGAACAGGAACTGCAAACCAAAGCGATCGGCGGTAAAGTTGGTAAGCTCGACGAAGCTAGTTATGGCTTAATCACTTCGGGTGATTGGAGCGAAACGGCCTTCCATAAGGAAATGCTAACGGTCGCAGAAAAATTAAACCTGCCACCTGATACCTTTGTGCCCAAAACATCAAACATTGAGCTTGATGATCGGGATATCCCTGCTGACAAACTTCATAAGGCTCTGAACCACTCGCGCAGTGTCTTTCTGGGAGAAATTGAACCATCTGAGGCTTCAGAAAAACTTTCAGGCGTTGTTGACGGCATTGAGCATAACAGAAACCTGATCCTGAATGCTCTTAACCGCTACAAATACCAGCTTACTCCACGAGACATGATGGATACAAACGCTTCATCAATGGTTGGGCTTTTGCAACAGGGCAAAGTCAATCTTGAAGGTCAGATCAGGTTGCCTGAAGAAATTCTAGTGATGGCTGATCATCCAGATATATCCCTTCAACATGATTTAGCCCAACTCGAAGACTTAATACGAATGCGTTCAAAGAAACTAGAAAACGATAAGCGTACGCCAGAATTTTATGAACTTTGTCGCTCCACCCTTATCCAGGAACGGTTCCATCTTGAACTCGCCTTCATCATGGAAAAGTATGAAGAACCAACCAACAGTATCGGTTTCCGGGTGAAGGGTATTCCTCCAGTTAAAATGGGCGGCCCTCACTGGGACGCTTTACGGCATCTTAGAAACCTTGGCCACCCAATCTGGATTGACCGCTTCAGTGACGCGGTAATGGCACAAGATGCGCTTGGATGTTTGCGTTACGGTTTTGTAGAAGTTCCCACTGCGTTAATCCGACGGCTTTCAGATCACCCCGAAGGTAATGACCTGTTAACGCAGTTAGTAAACACCTGGAGCAGCCTTCAGGTGGGCGTGGTTTCAGCAGACATTGAAGATCAGTTAAAACCAACCGCAAGGGATCTCGGCATTCGTATTATGGTTACTGACTAGCCAACAAATCTTTGTTGGGATCAAGGCTTACATTCATATAATGCTCGAATCCGTGTTGAATAAAATCATCTGAAGCACGCTTGATAAGCTGCCTGAACCACGTATGAGCCGGATGGTTCGTTAATCTATTATGCCAAATCATAACACCACCTGTTAACTCCTTCGGTGGCTGAATTGGGCTAGGCATAATATGAAGATCGAAGAACTGAGCACACTTCCCTGCCATACGGCTCGGGATAGTAAGGATCAGATCACTCGACATAACAATCATTGGGCCTGGACCAAAGCTGTTTATGGTCATTGATATCTGGCGTTTCAAACCACGTTTTTCGAGCTGCTCATCCATAAAGCCGCGTGCATCACCACGAGGTGTAACCAATAGATGCCTTGCCGCAGAATATTCTTCGAGCGGGATAGAATTTTTATGCCTCGCGAGTGGGTGATCAGGCCGCATCATCACAACAAACTCATCTGAGTGCATATCCATTCGGCCGAACCGCTCAGGTGTTTCACTGAGCGCTGTGATACCAAAGTCCGCTTCCTGTGAGTCCAGTTTTTCGTAAAGCCTTCCCTGAATGGGTATCGTGTGAATATTCACTTTCGGTGCTTCATCGGAAATATAGGAAGCAAGATAAGGCATAAGGGTCATGGAGGCATAATCTGTTGTGGCAATCACAAAAGTGCGCTCTGCATTGGCCGGATCAAATGACGCTGGGTTAAGTGCTTCCTCGATTTCAGCCAAGGCATGTCGGATAGGGTTCGCAAGTTCCTGCGCTCTTGATGTAGGACGCATACCGTCAGGCCCACGAACAAAAAGATCATCTTTCATAATATGGCGAAGGCGATTTAAGGCATTAGAAACAGCTGGTTGCGACATACCAATTGCCATCCCTGCACGCGTTGCATTGCGTTCTTTCATCACAGCGTCAAAAACAAGAAGTAAGTTCAGATCAATACCAGCCAAATTCATGATGTGAATTTCCAATGTTACGAATATCAATTTCAATTATGTACATTGGATGTCCATATAGAGGCAAGAGAAAAGGAAAATAGGCTGCGGCGTATTATCCTATTTCAAAAACACCAATAGTTTAGTGAAAATAATTCTGAGTTTGTCCGTTCTGCTGGTTTTTCGCCTCTTCCCCCCTAGAAAGGCCAGCAGAGCGGGCATGGCATTTGATGGAGCAGGCTATGCCGAAAACCATGACCGCAATGGACGAGTTTGCAGTTAGACTTGCAAACGGTGTTATAAAAAAACGGTGGCTGGTAATTCTCGCCACTATTCTTCTTACCTTTGGTATTGCATCGGGCATGCAGTATCTGGGGTTCTCAAATAATTATCGCGATTTCTTTTCTGAAGCTAACCCTGAACTTCAAGCGTTTGAAGAGTTTCAAGGCACTTATACCAAGAACGATAATTTCTTTTTTACCATTGTTCCCAACTCTGGCGATGTATTTAATAATGAAACCCTCGCCCTTGTTGAAGAAATGACAGAAAAAGCGTGGCAAATCCCTTATTCACTACGCGTAGATTCTATCAGCAACTTCCAGCATACTTGGTCAGAAGAAGACGATCTGATCGTTGAAAATCTTGTCGAAGGCGCTGTTGATCTGTCGCAAGAAGATCTTGAGAAAAAACGTGCAATTGCTATTGCCGAACCTCTTCTACGGGACCAGTTGGTTACAGAAGATAGCCGTGCTATCGCGATTAACGTTGTTGTTCAATACCCTGAAAAATCCATGAATGAAGTCCCAGAAGCCGTTGCACATGTACGTCAGCTTCGCAGTGAAATCATGGCAAAATATCCTGAGCATAAAATCGCCATCACAGGTGTTTCAATGCTCAACACTTCCTTCCAGGAAGCCGGTTTTGGTGATGTATCAACCATTATTCCAATCATGTATCTTATTCTGATTGTTCTAATGGCTGTTACAGTGAGAAGCATTTCTGGCACAGTTGTAACCGTTGCCATGATCCTTTTCGCCTCCCTGATCGGGATGGGCGTTGCAGGCTTTGGCGGTGTTGCGCTAACCCCTATTTCCCTATCAGCGCCGACCATTATCCTAACGCTCGCGATCGCAGATGCAGTGCATATTCTGCTTACAATGCGCCAACATATGCGTGAAGGCGAAAGCAAACACGACGCTCTTGTTGAAGCACTTCGTGTAAACTTCATGCCTGTGATGGTTACTTCGCTTACTACCGCAATTGGCTTCCTGGCTCTTAATTTCTCAGATGCGCCTCCGTTCTGGCACTTGGGTAATATTTCAGCTGTTGGTGTTGTTGCAGCATGGTTGATGTCAGTAACATTCCTCCCAGCAATGATGAGCTTCCTACCTGTAAAAGTTGCTGCCAAGAAGGGAACATCTGACAGTAACTTTATGGGTAACCTCGCAGAATTTGTTGTGGCACATAACAAAAAGCTGTTTTACGGCATCGGCGCTTTCGCTATCGCGATGATCGCAATGATCCCGCAGATTGAGTTTAATGATCAGTGGACTGAATATTTCGATCAGCGCATCGAATTCCGCCGCGACGCTGATTACGCAAATGAGTTTTTCGGTTTCTACCCAATCGAATTCTCAGTGCTGGCTGAAGGCGAGCAAGGTGTGAATGATCCAGCATACTTGGCAAAACTCGATGCCTTTAACCAGTGGGCTAAAAAGCAACCAAACGTAACGCACGTATATTCCATTTCAGACATTATGAAACGCCTGAACAAGAATATGCATAGTGACGATGCAAGTTGGTATAAACTGCCTGAAAATCGTGAACTAGCTAGCCAATATCTGCTATTATATGAAATCTCGCTACCATACGGGCTTGATCTCAATGACCGCATCAATATTGATAAATCTGCCTCACGGATGACAGTAACTCTAAGCAATGTTTCAACCACTGAAACAAAAGAGTTCCTTGATAATGCACGTGCATGGATTACTGAAAATGCTGAAGGCACCATGAAAGCAACAGTACCAACAAGTGCGCAGGTGATGTTTACCTATGTTGCAGAGCGTAATGTGGAAAGCATGATTGCGGGTAACGTTATTGCAATCCTTGCAATTGCTGTTGTTATGATCTTCGCATTGAAATCCTTCAAGATTGGTACGCTCTCGATCATTCCGAACGGTCTACCAATTCTTGTCGCATTCGGTACATGGGCTTTGCTTGTAGGCACAGTAGGTTTCTCTGTAGCTTCTGTTGCCAGTGTATCCCTTGGTATTGTGGTGGATGATACGGTGCATTTCCTTTCCAAATATATCCGCGGTATTCGCGAAAAAGGATATGACCGCGCTGGCGCCATTAAATATGCGTTCGAAATGGTTGGTAATGCCCTTGTCATCAACACAGTTATTCTGGTGATTGGTTTTGCGTATCTTGCAACATCAAACTTTAAAATCAATGCGGATATGGGCCTGCTGACAGCACTGGCAATTGCCTTCGCCCTTATCTTTGACTTCCTGTTCCTGCCAGCTCTTTTGATGCGCGGTTCAGGCAAACTAATTGCAGCAAAGCCTGCTGAAACTAACGACAGTAATGTGGAGAAAAAAAATGCAGCTTAACCTCCTGAATAAAACAATTTCCGCTTCCATTCTGGGAGCGGTTCTTGCCACAAGCGTTGCTTTTGCGCCCTTACAAGCTGATGAAGCAGCCGACAAGCAAAAAGGCTTTGATATAGCCGCACGGTCAGACCGTTCAGATAATGGTTTCACAAGCTCTGAAGTTGAAGCGATTATGACACTTGTGAACGCTGCTGGCCGCGAGACAACACGTGAACTTTCTTTCAAAACTCTTGAAAGAGAAAATGAAGATGTAGGTGATAAAGGCCTTACGGTCTTTTCCACACCACGTGATGTGAAAGGTACAGCCCTTCTTTCTCATGCCAAAATTCTTGAGCCTGATAACCAGTGGCTATACCTGCCAGCGCTAAAGCGGGTGAAGCGTATTTCCTCTGCTAATAAATCCGGCCCGTTTGTAGGTTCTGAGTTTGCGTTTGAGGATTTCACCTCCACAGAACTTAACAAATACGAATATAAGTATGTTGGTGAAGAAACACTGGACGGTATGAAAGTAGATGTCGTTGAGCGCTTCCCACGCTATAAAAATTCCGGCTACACACGCCAAGTATCCTATATCGATCAGGATGTTTATCAGGTACGCAAAATTGATTTTTACGACCGTAAAAACGCGCTTCTTAAAACCCTGAACTTCTCTGATTACAAAGAGTATGATGGTGGTGTATGGCGTGCACACACTCTTGCGATGACAAATCACCAAACAAACAAATCCACTACACTTAGCTATGGTGAATACAAGTTCAAAACTGGCCTCGCTGACAAAGATTTTGTCAAAGGTGTCCTCAAGCGCGTGCGTTAAGAAAACCTTATGAAAAAACTGGTATCCAGTATAGCTCTGCTCGCTGCTACAATGCCTGTAGCAGCGGGTGATTTTGAACTGACAGGCTCTGTCGGATTAGAGAACCGTTTGTTCTTCGAAAAGGGCGCGCTTCCCGGCCAAATATCAACTTACCAGCCCTCGCTTGAGCTTGAAGCAGATCTTCGCTGGCAAAGCAGCGATCGGGCATGGGATGTTGTTGTTATTCCTTACACCCGGCTGGACGCAAAAGATGGGGAAAGAACTCATTTTGATTTGCGTGAAGCTTATGTGCGCTGGACAGGAGATGAATGGACCGTTCGCGCGGGGCTTGGAAAAGTTTTCTGGGGTGTAGCTGAAAGTGTTCATCTAGTCGATATCATCAACCAATCAGATAGTGTTGAGGACATTGATAATGAGGACAAACTTGGCCAGCCAATGCTTGAGGTTTCCACCCAGCGGGATTGGGGTCAAATCACGGCATATGTTATGCCCGGGTTCAGGAAGCGCACCTTTCCAGGGGCTGATGGTCGCCTGAGGCCTGCCCTGTTGGTAGATAATGATTTAGCTTTGTTTGATGAAGGAACCGACGATGACAATGACGTTGATTTTGCTCTCCGCTACAGTCACTATTTTGGCGACTGGGATGTTGGTTTATCTTTCTTCCACGGCGCGAACCGTGAAGCCCGCTTTATCCCGAATTCAGAAGCAACAGCGCTAATACCGCATTATGATGACATCACTCAGTTTGGTGTAGATATTCAGTATACCAAAGATGCATGGCTGTGGAAATTTGAAGCCCTTGTCAGAGACAGCGCTTTCGAAACATATGCAGCTGCTGTTGGTGGCTTTGAATATACTTTTTATGGTGTTTCAGAAGCAGGTGCAGACTTGGGTCTTCTTCTAGAATTCCAGTATGATGGTCGGTCAGATGATCCGGCTATCGCCCCTTTCACCGTCGCCGATAACGATGTATTCGTGGGTGCTCGGTATGCCCTTAATGATGCGGATGACACCTCTATCCTTGCAGGTATTGTAACGGATGTTGACGATGCTTCCATGTCAGGGGTTATTGAAGCTACTAAACGTTTTGGAGACAACTGGGTCGCAGAAATCGAAGGCCGCTTCTTTATGAATGTTGACCCGGATAATGTAGCTTTTGCCTTCAAAGACGATAGCCATGTCATGTTCCGGTTAACTCGCTATTTCTAGTGCAATAAGGGGCTTCGGCCCCTTCTTTTTTGTCTTTTTCTATATTTTTATTCCAAAATCTGGCACGCTCTTCGTCATATAGGTCGAGGAGTGAGGTATGAAGTTTCCAAAATACCTCCGAAAAAGGGAGGAAACCAGCAGCATAAAAGAACAAGCTGCTGGTGACAAAGCATTGGCAAAGGAAGAGATTCAACAACTTTTCCAAAGCCATAATGAAGAGTTAGTGCGCTATCTCACCGGCCGTCTTAAAAACCATGACGAGGCCATTGAAGTAGCGCAGGAAGCGTATGTACGGCTATTGCGGCTGGATGATGCGAACACTATTGGTTTTTTGAGGGCTTTTCTCTTTAGGACAGCTACCAACATTGCCATAGATCGCATTCGCCGCAAAGGCAGATCACAGGCCTACACAGAAGAGGAAACTGCAACTTCCTCCGCTCAGGTTTTTGATTTCACGCCCGAACGTGAAGTTGCTGGCAAGCAAGCTTTGGAACAGGTTATTTGCTGTATTGAAAGCCTGCCCGAGAAATGCAAATACGCTTTCGTTGAATATAAATTTAAACACCGTGATTATGATGAAATCGCACTCGACATGGGCATTTCATCAAGCATGGTACGTAAATATGTTGTCAGAGCGATGGTTCACTGCACCGATGTTTTGGGTGATGAACTTGATGCCTGGCAAAGCTAGCGGGACAGTTCTGTATGAGTAACGATACTGTTGAAAATAAGCCGGATAAAAAAATCCTGGAAGAAGCAGCAGATTATTATCTGACCCTGCAAGACGGAACGATCTCTAACGCTGAACTTCGTGCCTGGCAAAACTGGTTCCTGAATTCGAGAGAACACCGCGTTGCCTTCAGAAGGCTTGAAACTCTGTGGGGCAAACTTGATCAACTAGATATAAGCGATTTGGAAGCTCGCGGCCCGACCGATTCCATAGAAACCACCGCAGAACGCCCCGTAAACTTTGCTGGCGGTTCCGTACTCAGTCTTATAACGGAAAATAATACAGAGCAGCCCCCTCAAAACACTTGGCACAGTAAATATGCTGCCATTGCGGCTTGTTTTGTTTCTCTGTTTATGGCGGGGTACCTGTTCTACTCCCCGTCTACTGATTTACCTGGCCCCCCAGCCATCCAAGCCTACGCGACTGTCACTGAAGATCAGCAACTTGTTAAACTTTCTGACAGTTCCATTGTAGAACTCGGTCCTGACAGTAAAATTGAGGTTCAATACAGTAACAGTTCAAGAACCGTACGCCTTCTGGAAGGACAAGCCGTTTTCACAGTCGCCAAAAATCCCCATCGCCCTTTCATTGTTGAAGCAGGCGACGGCACTGTAACTGCCATTGGAACTGTCTTTAATGTTATAAAAGCACCAGAAGGTGTTGTTGTTAAAGTCCTTGAAGGTACAGTCGCTGTTCGTTCTGAAGAAGAAAACACAGAAACAACTTCGTCACCAGTGGCACTCGTAACTGCTGGTAATGAAACATCCTATTCCAAAACAGAGGGCCTGACCGAAGTACGCACAGTCGATGTACACGAAGGCCTCGAATGGCGTGTTGGGGTCCTCAGGATGTTAGAGAAACCTCTTGATGAAGTAATCGAAGAATTGAACCGCTATGTGGAAAAGGAAATCCGTATCGGTGACAAGGAAATCGGTGACTACAGCTTCACTGGCACTGTATACCCTGATCAGGTAGATAACTGGCTGGAAGGGCTTCAACAAGGCTATCCGCTTAAGGTCGTTCGTGTTGGCTCCAGCATTGTTTTGATGAAGGCTGACGAGCAGCAATAATTGCCATTGTTGACAGAATATTGCGTGAAATCAGATTTATTTTAAAAAAAATTCCAATTTATCCGTACTTCAGCGTCTTAGGAAATAACTGGCTCAAAATATACATGCCAGTACATAGTGGAGGAATAAACGGTGAAGACTACAAAAAAGAAAAGTGTTAAGCGGATTGTCGGCTCTATGCTCGGCGCCACTGCACTTGCACTTTCCATGAGCACTGCTGCTCTCTCTGATGATGCAGCTCGTGACATTAATTTTAAAATTAAACCGCAAAAAATGCAGTCCGCCTTGCTGGCATTTTCAGAGCAAGCAGGCGTTCAGCTTATTCTAGCAGCAAATACACGTGACCTGCCTTCAAGCAGAGGCTTGACTGGTAAAATGGAATCACGTGAAGCACTTGATATGCTCATTAAAGGCACTGACTTAGAATATACATTTACCAGCGCCAATACAGTTACTGTTAGAAAAAAGCCAGAACCTCAGCCGAGCATAGCCGTAGCGCAGCCAAGCAGCCAAAGCCAGAATAGCGATAGCGAATCTACAGGCGCGATTGAGGAGATTATTTCTGTAGGTACGCGCGCAAAAGGTAGAACAGCAATCGCAACTCCAGTACCTGTGGATGTTGTAAACGCTCAAGCACTCGCAGACACAGGCCAAACAGAAGTAGGCCGCATGCTGCAAACCCTTGCACCTAGCTTCAATTTCTCAAGCTCATCTATCTCTGATGGTACAGACGCATTACGCCCTGCTACACTTCGCGGCCTTGGTCCCGATCAAACCCTAGTGCTCGTTAACGGCAAACGTCGCCATACAAGTGCACTTCTACATGTAAATACTTCCGTTGGTCGCGGTGCATCTGGTGTTGATATGAACGCAATCCCGGGTGCAGCACTAGGCCGTATTGAAGTTCTTCGTGATGGTGCTGCCGCGCAGTATGGTTCGGATGCGATTGCCGGTGTAATTAACCTGGTACTCAAGCAAGGTTCTGAAGGCGGCGAAGTGAATGTTTCTTATGGCCAAACTTATGAAGGCGACGGCGAAACATTTGTAGCAAACGCAAATGCAGGCTTCGGCCTTGGTGACGATGGCTTCATTAACCTGACAGCTGAATACCGTGATCGCGGTAATACAAATCGAGCTGGTCTTTCTGGCGCAGTTCAATACCCGCTCCTTGATAACGGCGGTGCTTGTAACGCTTCAGATAACAGCGGCTGTGATCCTCGTGAATTTGACTTTGATCGCCAGAATTTCCGTATTGGTGATGGCGATAGTGAACAAAAAGCGCTGGTTCTAAACGCTGAACTACCTATTGATGACAACAAGCGTTTTTATGTATTCGGTACCTATTCTGACCGTGAAAACCAGACCGCTGGTTTCTATCGTCGTGCGAACCAGTTTAACCGCACAGTAATTGAGCTTTACCCGGATGGCTTCCTGCCACTAATCAATACAACGATTGAAGATTACTCCTTATCTGGTGGTATCGAGTGGTCACTTGATAGTGGTTGGGATTTAGATTTCAGCATCAACCACGGCTCGAATTCATTCTCTTACCTGATCTCAAACTCGCTGAACGCTTCTTTCGGTGTAAACAGCCCAACATCAGCCGAGGCTGGTACACTTGGCATCAGCCAAACCACCTTTAATGCTGATGCTGTGAAAACATTTGATTTCAATGGCGTGGAAACAACCATCGCCTTCGGTGCTGAATACAGAGATGAAAGCTTCACAATCGAAGCTGGAGAACCAGTTTCCTATCAGGATGGTGGCGCTCTTAACACCAACTGCCCAGGCTGTGATGTAAATCCTGTTCCGTATTCAAGCGGCTTTCAGGTATTCAGAGGTTTCTCACCAGCAAATGAAGTAGATGAAGGCAGAAACAACTTCTCGCTTTACGCCGATGTGGAAGCGCAAATCACAGATTCATGGATGATCGCTGTTGCTGGTCGCTATGAAGATTACAGCGACTTCGGCAGCACCCTGAATGGTAAGTTCTCTACTCGTCTTGAAGTTACTGAAAACTTTGCCCTACGCGGTTCTATTTCAACGGGTTTCCGTGCACCATCCCTGCAACAGAAATTCTCAAACAGTGTTTCTACACAGTTTGTAACTGTTGATGGTCAAACGGTGGCGCAAGAACGCGGTACATTCAGAAATGATAGCGAAATTGCCCGCCTGGCTGGCGTGCCTGAACTTCAGGAAGAAACATCTATCAGTTTCAGCGGTGGTTTTGTGGCTACTATGGGTGCCCTCACGATTACGAGTGACTATTACCATATTGAAATTGATGATCGCATCGGTATTTCAGCAGGTATTGATCTAACCCAACCAGGCTTTGAAGCCGTTGCAGGGGCAGCCTCTTCAGGCCAATTCCTGCTTAACATCGCAGATACCACAACAGATGGTGTAGATGTTGTTTTAACTTATGATGTGGAGCTTCCAGGTGATCAAAGCCTCAGGCTTTCAGCATCCGGCAACTACACGAACACCTCTGTAAAAGATGGTTCCATCGTGAACTCAATCGGCGGTGTTAATGTTGGCCCACTGTTCACCCCACAGGATATCTCCATTGTGGAAGAATGGCAGCCTAAAACACGTATAAACCTATCTGCCAACTATCAGACAGGCCCTTGGGCAATCATTGCTCGCCTTAACCAGTTTGGTTCTTACACAGTTTGTGAAGGCGCGTGTGATACACCAACAGGTGCTGGCCAAAACGTTCAGGACTTCGGTTCAAAATGGCTGACAGACCTTCAGGTAAGCTACACCTTCGGTGATAGCGGCCTGAAACTGACAGTCGGCGCAAATAACCTGTTTGATGTAACACCAGACCGTAACCTTATTGGTCAGTCTCGTGGTGGCACCATTGCAGGTATCGTCGATTCCCCGGGTGTATTCCAATTCTCACGTCGTTCGGCGCCATTCGGTTTCAATGGTGGCTACTGGTACGCGCGAGCAACCTACGCTTTCTAAGAATTACAAAGTTTCCCAGACTGGCTGGCCTCAAGAGGCCGGCCTTTTTTATGCCTCAAGCTTCACTAGCTTTTCTTTAGCTTCTTTCACCTCAAGTTGGCGCTGCCACATATCTGCATACATACCTTGCATATCAAGCAATTCGCTGTGGGTACCCCGTTCAACAATCTCACCGGCATCCATAACAAGAATTTCGTCTGAATCCACGATGGTTGAAAGCCTGTGAGCAATAACAATGGTTGTCCGATCTTTGGAGATTTGCTCAAGAGATGCCTGAATATCTCGTTCAGTCTGGCTGTCTAGCGCTGATGTCGCCTCGTCGAGCAGCAGAATAGCTGGGTTTTTCAGGATCGTTCGTGCAATAGCCACACGCTGCTTCTCGCCGCCTGAAAGCTTCAAACCTCGTTCACCAACTTCGGTGTCATAACCCTCAGGAAGGGCTTCAATGAAACTATGGATTTGAGCTAACCTTGCTGCCTCAATAACTTCTTCATCTGTAGCATCAGGGCGCCCATAACGAATGTTATAGAGGATTGTATCATTGAAGAGCACCGTATCCTGAGGCACTACGCCAATCTGTTCGCGAAGGCTTTTCTGGGTAATGGTTCGTATATCCTGTCCGTCTACAGAAACACCACCTTCCGCGATATCATAAAACCGGAAGAGGATACGAGAGATGGTGGACTTGCCAGCACCACTAGCCCCAACGATTGCCGTCGTCGTGCCCGCAGGCACTATAAAATTAATACCTTTAAGGATCGGGCGGTTTTTCGCGTAATGGAATTTCACATCACGGAACAGTACACCACCACCGTTTATTTCAAGATCTTTGGCATCGACATTATCGGTCACATCAGAATGAGTACTGATAACTTCAAACATTTTTTCCATATCGGTAAGGGACTGTTTGATTTCGCGGTACACAAATCCGAGGAAATTCAGCGGCATATAAATCTGGATAAGAAGAGAGTTGATCAGCACATATTCACCAATAGTGTACTTGCCTTGCACCACACCCTGTGCCCCCATCCACAAAACAAACACCAAACCCAAAGAGATGATCAAGCCCTGCCCTACATTCAGTAATGTAAGCGAAAACTGGCTGCGAACAGCCGCGCTTTCAAAACGTTCAAGCGCCTTGTCATAACGGCGGCTTTCATGCTCTTCGTTTGTGAAATATTTCACTGTTTCAAAGTTGATCAAGCTATCAATCGCTTTGGTATTAGCCTTGGTATCCTGATCATTCATTTCCCGACGGAACTTAAGGCGCCATTCGGTTACTGCGATGGTGAAATAGATATAACTCGCAAGTGCCGCAAAAGTTACAGCAGCATAAAGGAAACCAAACTTCACCCAGAAGATACTGCTAATCAAAACGATCTCAAGCAGGGTCGGCAAGATATTGAACAACATAAAACGCAGTAGAAAATCAATCCCCTTGGTACCGCGTTCAATAATACGGCTCAAACCACCTGTTTTACGTTCTAAATGAAAAGAGAGCGACAAGTTATGCAAATGACGGAAGGTTTTAAGAGCCACCTGCCTCAGTGCATGTTGACCTACTTTTACAAATACAGCATCCCGCAACTCACCAAAGAGAAGGCTAAGCACACGGGCAATGCCGTAGCCAATAATCAGGCCGGTTGGTATCGCGATTGCGATAGCCTCAGCTGTAGCTTTTGGACTGAGGGCATCAACCGTATCCTTGAACAGGAACGGCACATAAACCCCGATAAATTTCGCAGCTACAAGAAAAGAAAGTGCAAGGATAACGCGCCAACGTAAATCCCAGCGGCCTTTCACCCACAGATATGGCAGTAAACTTTTCGCTGTTGTCCAGTGTGACACTGTTTTAGCACCCTCACTAGCATTCTGCCCCGTCTGTGAAGCCATAAGAAAATCCTGTTTAAAAAATTAAAGGCACACCGATTATGGAGTGCCTTACGTAATATATAAATAATTTTCTTTATTTTAAGAGATTAAGAGCAAATTACATTAAAATAATTGAAAGCCCACACAACGCGAAAAGCGCTAACCCAATTGTTTGCAGGCTAAGCGCCATAAGCGGCCTTGGGCCAACCCCTAAAATTTCTTTCACATTGGTTTTCACACCAAGTGCAGCCACCGCAGTTACCAAACACCAACGAGAAAAACTACTGATCTCAGCCGCAGCAAATTCTGGAATAAGACCTGCGCTGTTAATACCAACGAGAAGCAAAAAGCCAATCAGGAAAAGTGGCAATAAAGGACCAGTTGTGGTCTTGCCATCACACTCGCTACCTTTTTCCCGGTAAACAAGGCCAATCATGAAAACGGCTGGTACAAGACACGCCACGCGCATCAGTTTTACCACCGCACCAGTCTCCCCTGCGGTATCGGAGATAGCATAACCAGCACCAATGACCTGAGCTACATCATGGATTGTAGCGCCAAGGAACATGCCTGCAGCTTTATCATCCATCCCCAAAGATTGAGTGAGAACCGGATACAGAATCATTGCAATGGTGCTAAGAGCGGTAACACCCGCCACAACAAGGATGGTGTGGCGCTCTTTGTTTTCATACTTGGGTAATACAGCGGAGATAGCCAGCGCAGCAGATGCACCGCATATTGCCACGGCCCCAGCCGTCAAAACAGCAAACCTGGAAGACAACCCAAGTGCTCTGGCAATAGCAGCCCCCCCAATAATTGTAACGGCAACCCCCATAGTAACCAGTACAACGATTGGCGCCCCGAGCGCGCTTAATTCTCCGACGGTAAGCTGTACCCCAAGGAGCGCCACACCAATTCTTAAAATCGTTTTTGATGCAAACTGAATACCCGGCGCATATTTGGTATCTTTACCTAAATGGTTAAAAGCAATACCAAACAGAAGCGCAAACAGCATCGTTGGCCCCCCATAGCTTCTGGCAACAAAGGTCGCCGCCATAGCGAGGGTGAGGGTCAGGAAAACTCCCGGTATATTATTTTTTGCTGTTTCCCAGTTCAATGTGGGCAGGTCGGCCCGGCCGGGTAAGGCGTTTGATAAAAACGACATGAAAAACCAGCCTGTAGCTACGCTAATTCTTCAGTATTTGAAACTCTTGGCTTACGACGATCACGGTTTAAAACCATACGATCATGCAACTTCGTAATCGCTTCACTGCCAGTCTTCACAAACAAAAACGGAAAAAAACCATGAAGTAAACAAGCGATACCGTTCAAAAGCATGCTTGAACCAAAAGAGAACGCCTGCCCCATATGTTCAAAATAGCTTTCGCCAACTGTCTCTGGATGTTCAGTGAATAATTTTTTCAACACAGCCTCTTCCTCATAGATTACTAGCAGTTACTTCCCTATGAGGGTATTATGGCTCAAAATCGTAAGAAAAGTCAGTTTTAATTTAATATTTATTCCAACTTTTTTAGCATAAATACACTAATTAATGTCGATTTGTTGGAAAAAATTAAATTATCAAAAGTTTATATGCGCAATTATTTACCTTTTCACCACACCTTTGGCTTCAGGAATTTAATTGCGCATTTTTTCTTATTTTGACAGTACATTGTTGACGTCAATCACCAACGCCTTTTGCAGGTATTTCTGTAAGCGCACGCTGGTTTCTTGTTGAAAACGCCCACCAACATGATCATGGAGCGCTTTCTCTAACATATAAAAATACGCCTCTCGATGAAGTTGTTTTCTTGGGGAATGGCCTGCACGCGGCTCCACCATTAAACTAATCGGCTTACCAGCTTCCTGCTGTTTAAGGGCATAATCTCGAACATTCAGAATATTCACTCGATCATCTTTTTCACCAGCCCAAAGGTATAGCGGCTTAATTACTTTACCAGCATGAGCAGCCGGTGATTTAGCGTAGAGCTCCTCTGTTTGTCCTTCAATATCGGGATCAGCAGAAAGATATTCCAGCCTTGCAAGGCGCCTTAATTCACGATCCGATTTAGCGCGTTTAGTTAAAAAACGGACGGCTGCAACCAGATCAACAGGCGGCGCACCTGCAAATCCAACTTTGAACGTCTCAGGCTCATAAGCCAAAGCACCTACTGTTGAAAAGCCACCAAAGGAATGGCCAGCAATCGCTAATCGATTTCTATCACCAATACCTCGAGAGAGCACATATTCCATGCCATCCATGATATCTTGATGTACACGCCCTTTTCCAAAATCTCTGTTAGCAGAAATTAAATACTTATACCCGTATCCACGAGAAGCTCGAAAAGCTGGCTCAAAAACGGCATACCCCCGGTTTGCCAAAAAGGCTGCCTGCCCTTTGTAAGCTCCGTAATCTCTTGCCCATGGACCACCATGAGGAAACACAACAAGCGGCACAGAAGCTGGATCAACACCACGAGGCAAGGTTACATAGCCATGCTGGGTCATGCCATCACTCACTTTGTAGCTAATAGCTACGCGCGCTCCAATATCGGCGTCTTCCAGCCTTGGGTCTTCTGCATAAATTTCATCAAGATGAGGCTTGAGCGGACGAGTGATTGACTTAGTTTCTTTATCATAAAGGTAAAACTTAGGTGCAGAATGCGTAGCACTTATTCCCATAAGCATCCATTTGCGCTGCGCATGATCAGTAATAATCTCGTAAAAATTCTCATCAATTCGCGCTGTCAAATCATCAACTACACTCTGTGCTTCATCATTCAAACCATATGTCGTAGAATAGCTATCCTTGTATGAAACCAGAAATGGCTCAGCATTCCTGCCATCTAATATTGTTTCATCTATATCGTAGGTTCCTTTAGGATCTGCATGCACCAACTCAGTAGTTCCAGCGTCCAAGTTCCACTTATAAAGAGAGGCAAAATCACCTCCCAAACGTGCTTGTATATAGAAAGCATTTTCGCCATCAGGTGCGCTTATAAATTGGCATGGATCTCTGAACTCACACGTATGGAAGGGTATTTCTTCACCATCCACAACCTTTAAAATCCGGCTTGTTAAGCCTGCCGAATTTCTCTTAATAAGCGATATCCCCATATTGGGAATAAAGAGAAAATCCGCTACTTGTTTCTCAGACCGGAAAAACTCTTCTTTCCTGCCATCAGGAAAAACACGGTACAGACCATAAGTATTATCTGCATCACGCTTAAGCGAGACAAAGAAAGCATGGGGAAGCTTGTCATCAACCCCATAATAGAATTCTTCTTTCTCAGAATCCAAGTTGATGACAATCTGCGGCAGCGTGCCTTCCTCAAGCTTTATTACATTTACATTTTGTCGCGTCCTTACGAAAAGATGTTGTCCATCGCCAGACCAGGAAATCCTGTTCACTTCTTTTGAAGTTAGCAGCTTCCTGCGTTCCGACGTTTTAACATCATGCAACCACACCTCATCATGGCGGCCCTTCAGAACTTGATAGGCGATCATTGAACCATCTGGAGAAAGCTTTACCCCACGCACTGGCTGCCGTTTTATTATTATCGACCGGTCAATAATCGGAGCTTCAGCAGAAGCTTTCATTTGTTCAATCGCCTCATCTAGATCATCGGCTTTAGTTGCAGTGGATGTTAGAACTAAGGCTCCAGCAGCGGCAAATAGGGCATAGCTCACCTGTTGCCGCACCTTGTAAGCAAAGTGCTTCATTGTTTTATCCTCTGTCGTATATTTATTGAGTCTTCTTGAAGTGTGGCTGTGAACAGCCACACTTTTACTGAGCTTTACGCTTTTACATCACGCTTCCATGGGCTCATCAAAACCAGAGCGATAAAACCAGGAAGGCCATAGATCGCGCCCATCGCAGCCCAAGTAATGGTTTGGGCTTTCCCTAGGTTGCGTCTCCGGCTCCAGAAGAAGGCAAGCAACGCTGTAAGTACCTGTAAGAACCCTGCAAAAATCCAGACATGGGTATCATACCGATTACCTGTAATATCCTTGAATGGGATATTTCTGGTCTCGCTTGGCTCGATATAGTGCAAATATACATTCTTCAGGATGTAATTTGCTGGTGACGCAATGAACTCTAGATGCTGGATCCAAAACGGATGCCTCTTGTAAGCATACTGCTCTTCGTGGATAAGTTCTGATGAACCGCCAAGTTTCGCATGTACAATCGATGCACCCGGCTTGTTATTCGCGAAGTAATCATTGCCCGAGAAAAGCATCATATACCCATCAGCTAAACGGTATGTCGCTACCCATGCCATCGCTTCTGGTCTTGTTGGATGTTCAACAACATATTCAGCTTCAGTCGCTTCAAACTCATCAATAAAAGCCACTTTATCAAACAGGTAACTCTTTTTATCAGAAACGATCACAATGTAATCTTCGTTGATCTGGAGGCGGCCGATATATTCTTCACCCGCATCAGGCTCGTGTTTCACCAACATATCACGGTCAGCAAAATTCACCTGATAAAGATGGGAAGTGGTTTCAAGGAAGCTCTCACCGATCATGAATGGTACTTCCCTGAAGCGGTCAGCTTCAGTCACAGCATCCAGGTTATCCAGAAACCCGTTCTGCCCAATAACACCAATGATTTCATCAGTTTTATTGTTTCGCCCAATCAGTAACATTGCATCATGAGAGAATTGCCATATCTGGTTCAATCCGCGAGGTTGAAGCGCATACTGCTTATCCTTCACATACATTTGCCCCTGACGAGGGAAAGTCCACTGATTAAGGCTAAAGAATTCCTGGTCAGCAAGTTCGGCCTGCTTCGCATAAATATCAGCCGACGGGTGTGTGCTGTTGCGTAATACATATGCCGGACGTTCACCCATTTCATATTCATACATATAGCTGAAGCTACCATCATATGGGTTATCGTCAGGATGTTGGCCTGTAATGAAAAGCGGTAGATGGTAAAAGACTGTCGATGACGCCATTATTGCCATTACAATACCAAGTGCCATACCGCTAACCTGCAGGAAAATCGCCCACGGCTCTTTTGTATGTGCTGTCAGGTCCGCCTTAAAGCTGTTGAAATTCAACAAAAACAAGCCGGCAAGAATGATGATCGCTGGAAAAAATTGCTTAAAATCAGTTTCGGGATTCGGCATCAAATAAGCTGCAATCATCAGAATGATCAGAAATGCCCCCTTACTGGCATTAAGTACAGAGAAGGTACCAACAGCATAAGCCGCAAAACATGTAAGCAGAAGCTGAAGGATATAAGCATAGTGACGCATATCCACTGTTTCTGCGGTAAAGGCGTCAAATCCAACCGTCATAATCAAAAGCGGCACAACCACTACAATGGAAATAATGGTCAGCGCTGCACCAGCCAAAGCAATAAATATCTTATGAACTTCAAGCGGGCGGTGGATCAGATAAGTCCAATGGTTAATGCGCTTATGCAAAATCATTTGCACAATACCAAAGCCAAAACTACCGCCCACAAGGCCAATATTCATTGCAGCTATCTGCAATGCTTCAGCCTCGAAAAACGGTTTTAACTTTGCCAAAAAACCGTAGAAAGCCAACACAGCAACTACAGCACACAGTGCCCAAACTCTATAACGGGCAAATTCAGCTTTATATAATTCAAACATGTTCGCGCCCTATCCGATTTTGCTATCTGGAGAATTATGGTTTTTGGAGAGGAATGCGTTTACCGCCCGTTCAAGGTTCACTGGCATAGACTGTAAATCTGTCAGCCCCAGATGCTTAACCTTTTCCGGAAAATCATCCCCTTGATCTGTCACCATGATATGGTGTTGATCGTCAATGCGTTTGATATTGAGCAGCCCTGGTATTTGTGAACGATCAATAGGTTTACCGTTTACTTCAGCTGCCCAAACAGAAACCCGCTCGACAAATTCATGCGGGGCACTGTTATTCTTCAAATGCCCTTTTTCCATAATAATGAGCTGATCAGCGACCCGCTCAATTTCTTCCATCTGGTGGGAACAATAAATGATTGTCGCTGCACGTTCTGTTTCTGTGAACATCAGTGCTTCCAGGAATGACTGTTTAGCGACAACATCAAGGCCCAAGGTTGGCTCATCCAGAATAAGTATTTCCGGACTTTGCGCCAGCGCCATGGACAAATTCAGCCCCGCGCGTTCACCGCGCGAAAGGCCCGAAATCTTCTGATTTGGATCAACATCAAAATAACCAATCACATGGTCATAAATTTTTTGATCCCATAGAGGATAAAAGCTCCTCTGCATATGGGTTGCAGCCTTCGCTGTCATCCATACTGGTAAGGTATGCTCTTCGTTCACATACCCAACCTTACCCCGTACATCGGTTGTTAGGTTTTGGCTATCCACACCTAGAACCTTCGCCGAACCACTCGTGGGAGCAATCATCCCCAAAAGCAAACGGAACAAAGTGGATTTACCCGCGCCATTACTGCCAACAATGGCATGAATGCCGCCCTTTTGGACTTTCAGAGAAAAGTCGTTCAGGGCGGTCTTCTTGCCATAGCATTTGGTCAGTGCATCTGTTTCTATGCAATAGTCTGTCATGCTATCCTCGCTAGACCTCATGAGTTTTCTTTTTTGCAGACAGTTTGCTAAGGCTCGCGGCTACATGACCAATGATTTCCGCTTCACTGAAATCCAGATAAGCAACATCACCAACAAATGTTTCAACGGCCTCTTTCAACTGTTTTTCCTGCTCTTCTTTGCTTAAAAGCTGTCGTGGCTCGGACACAAATAAGCCCAGTCCTTGCCTTGCTTCTACCAAGCCTTGCGATGTTAGTTCCGCATAAGCCTTGGCCACAGTATTGGCGTTGATCATCAATTGGAGGGCTAGCCCCCGAACGCTTGGTAACTTGGCGCCCGGTATCAAATTACCGCAAGCTATCTCCATTCGAATACCATCGACAATTTGCCGAAATATTGGCCGGGCATCACCTGTTACAATTTGAATATTTACCGAACTCATAGCGCTCATTTCAGTATCAAACCCACTGTACTGCGTGTAGTAGTACAGTGGGTACGGTTATAACTTTTGTCAACAGTAATATTTTGCGCATACTTTTACAAAACACAGTAAAAGTATAATAAATTATTGATTTTAAATGACTTATTATCTTAGCAAAAAACCACATGTCATTCACACGGTGTACTATATTTCACTAGTACACCGTAGTACAGCTAAGAATCAGGCAAGAAAATTAATTGATGCAGTCGCGCACCTGAGCTTGAAGTTCTGGCACCACTTCAGCCTCGAACCACTGGTTTTTACTAAGCCAGATATTATTGCGCGGACTTGGGTGCGGCATCGGGAAATAACCGTCGGCTTGAAAATCTCTCCAAGCCTTCACAGTTTCAGTCAGATTCTTTCTGACTTGCCCTTTCATATGCCAGTTAAGTGCATATTGCCCCACCAGCAGTTTAACCTTCAAATTCGGTAGGAACGCCATCAAATCACTTCGCCATGCTTTGGCGCATTCAGGCCTTGGCGGCAGATCACCCGATTTACCTGTACCGGGAAAGCAAAAGCCCATAGGCAGGATGGCCACTAGTTCAGGATTATAAAACTCTTCCTTGCTAAGGCCGAGCCATAATCTGAGCCTATCGCCGCTCGCGTCATCAAACGGTACACCGGTTTCGTGCACTTTTCTGCCAGGAGCTTGCCCAGCAATCAGAATGGAAGCTTTAGGGTGCACCTGCAGGACGGGCCGTGGCTCATGTTCAAAACAAGATGCACATAGACGGCACCCTTTAACCTGCTCCACTAATGTTTCTAAAGCCTGCACAAAACTCTCCCTAAGACAAAGGCAATTTAACAAGCGACAGTTCACCTTGCCACACTCTGGGATTATTTATCAAAAACTTGGGACAAACTGCATAGTTTTCACCAATTTGACTCATATTGCACAGTCATGATAGCGTTTTTAAGGGTCAGCTTTGAAAGGATATCTGCCTTGCTAGAGGCACGGGATATTGAGCTTATATCATCGATTTCCGGCATGTCTGGTGAATGCCAGTCCATCACCGAATTTGTCGACGCTGTACTTGTGCCAATGACTGATCTTTTCAAATCGAATTCCAGCCTGTTTTACACGAATTCAAACCAGACGCCGGGACTATCTCTGCAGGATTGCTTCGCCAATAACCTGGATACTCTTTACTGTGATATATACCAAAGCAACTATCACCAACAGGACCCTTGTTACGCATTGCTGGGGCAAAGTTCTCACGAAAGTAAGTGCGTGTCTGTCTCTACCGATCAAGCAATAGATCGCGAACATCATTATATTAACAGCGCTTACTATGAAGATTTTCTGCAACCTCAGAACATCCATCAAAGCCTGATTTTCACTATTGCGGACCGGAAAAACTATTATGGTCTCTTTGGATTGCATCGCCCTTTACATAAAGATGCATATGAACAAAGCGATCACTTAAAGGCAAAGTTACTAGCATCACACTTTTCCACTAGCCTGAAGGCACTGCAGGCTAGTATGGCCCGCAACGATGAACAGTTGGCTCTCACTGCTATGATGGTACGTTCTTCTATGCTGGGGTTCATCACTGTAAATACACAAGGTATCATTACGGCTAAATCAGCAGACCTCACCAATAAAATTCAGGGTTTAGTAGCTATTCCAGATCATCAACTTTGGCCTATGCTTCTAGATAGTTTTACACCGGAAATACGTCAATTCTGCATCAATGCCCTGAAGGGTCATACTCTACAGGTAACGGATAGTATTGAGGTGCCATCATGTGCCGAAAAACAATTACCCGCTCTCTTTATATCTGTGCCTGAAACGGGAAAGCTCACAGTCTTTTTCCTTAATGAAGGTGCGCGAAATAATATCTCACAAGGTAAATTAAAGCACTTCAACCTCACACGCAGGCAGCAAGATGTAATTCATCTGATCAGTGAAGGGCTTACTAACACACAAATCGCGAATAAAATGGGTGTTAGCCCGAAAACACTGGAAAGCCACCTAACCGCTATTTACAGGAAAACTGCCTGCCACAACAAAACCGGGCTTCTGTCGGCACTGCGCCCCTGATTTATAGGGGGTATCCCCGATTTCCATGACGAACACTGAAATTTAAAATACTTCCAACCATCAAATTATGGAGAGTGTTGGGAGGAAAACATGACCAGAAGATCAACCATACAGACATTATCAAAAACACTTATAAAAGCTTCAGCATCAGCTTCCATTGTCGCGCTGGTGGCAGGAACTCCGGCGGCCGCACAAGAAGGCGAAAAAGAAAACGCGCTCGAAGAAATTATCATTACAGCTACGAAACGAGCTGAATCCATTCAAACTGTTGGCCTGAGCGTTACCGCCCTTCAAGGTGAAGACCTGCAAGCTCGCGGCGTCAGTGAATTTGCTGATTATGCAATTTCAATCCCAAACCTGTCGTTCGGAGCAACCGATGATGGTGTTCTGGCAAACCGTACGATTTCCATTCGTGGTATTGAGGGCCTGAACACCACCAGTTTTTATATTGATGATATTCCGCTCGATGAATCTATTGATCCTCTCGTGTTAGACGTTGAGCGTGTAGAGGTACTGCGCGGCCCGCAGGGGACACTGTTTGGCGCACGGGGCCTTGGCGGTACTATTCGGGTGATCACCAAAAAACCGGAATTTGATGAAGCAACCATCCGTTTCCATGGCGGCCTGTCGAATACCAAAGAAGGTGGCCTGAACTACCTGTTTGATGCTGCTGCCAACATTCCTCTATCTGACCGTTTCGCAGCACGCGCAACGGCTTACTATCAATATGAGGAAGGTATCTTTGATAAAATCGTAGGGCCATCCACAGCACCCGGTGTTGTTGTACCGGCGGGCACTGTTGGTGCACTGGTGGGCGATACGCCATCCACCCAAGAAGACATTGACGACCGTGAAATATACGGAGGGCAACTGGCACTCAGGCTTGATGCTACAGACGCACTTACCTTTAACGGGCGCGTGATGTACCAACGCACTGAGCTTTCAGGTTTTCCACTTGCTGATTTTGTCACCAATCAAACAACAGGGGAACTTACCCTTGTTGGGGATGATTTCACGCAAGAGCGCCTCTTTAATGTGGATGAAGGCGGTACAGACGAATGGGTGCAAGTTAGCCTTAACATAAATTATGAAACTGATTTTGGTACCTTCACCTCCGCCACAGGATACTTTGATCGCACCACCAATGAATTTGAGGATTCGAGCGAATTTATTTCTTTCACTCTTCTTGGCCCGATCCTGCAAGGCGCAGGGTTACCAACCCAGCCAGCCGCAGTATCTTCACCAATTTTCCAGTCACTTGAATTTAAGACATTTGCAGAGGAAATCAGATTTGTTTCTGATTTTGCTGGCGATTTCCAGGTGACAGTTGGTGCCTTCTACCAAAACACTGACGACAATGAAGCCTTTGACCCGCCAAACATCGCACCCGGGTTTGATGCTGTCTTTTCAGGCTTCCTAGGGGCGCCCGGCGGATTAACAGGTACTGGTGATTTAATCTTCACATCTGACACGCATATGCAAATTGAAGAACTCGGCCTGTTTGGGGAATTCACCTATAATTTCACGGACAAACTAAGTGCCACCCTTGGCGTTCGTTATTTTGATACTGAAGTAACAACAGACGATGTGATTGGCGGATTTGCTGCTGGCGGTCTTAATATAGTGTCACCAGAAACAGTACAATCAGAAGATGGCTTCAATTTCAAAGGCCTTATCGAATATGAAGCCAACGAAAATGTGTTTGTTTATGCATCTGTTGCTGAAGGTTTCCGTATTGGTGGCACCAATGGTGAACTACCCGCTACACTTGGTTGCCCTGCTCAGGCGGAAGCGCTTGGATTTGGTTCTGGCGACGACACACGAACCTTCGGCTCTGATAGCCTTGTCAGCTATGAACTAGGTACTAAAACCACGTGGAACGGAGGTAAGCTCACGGTGAACGCGGCTGCTTTCCACGTGAACTTTGATAATATTCAGCAGCGCATTCTGCTTGGGTGTGGCTTTGATTTTGTTGGAAACATTGGTGCAGCGAAAAGCACTGGGTTCGAGTTTGAAATTGCGGGCCGACCAAATGAACATTGGTTCCTTCAGGCTGGCGCCGGGTACACCAACGCTCGCTTCACTGAAACTGTACCGGGCATTGCAACAGATGGTGACCCGCTTCAACAAGTACCTGAGTGGACTTTCTCCGCGACAGTTGATTATGAAACTCCGGCATCTTTCGGTGATTTCCAGTGGTTCAGCAGGTCAGATTTCGCTTATGTGGATAGTAGTATCAGTACTGTAGTGGATAGTAATTCTCCACGTATTCGCCCGTCTTACGCGCAGGTTAATACGCGCTTTGGCCTGAGGAACGATCAGTATGCAATCACACTCTTTGTGGATAACCTGTTTAATGAAGATGCCGCTTATTCAGATAACCGCACATTAGCGGCGGAAGCTGGTGGACGTCCGCGTATCGTACGCAATCGTCCCCGTACTATAGGAATTGATTTCCGGGCAAACTTTTAAGGGCTGGCTATATGTTTTTGCCTAATCTTAAAAAGGAGATGCTTGAAATAGCATCAGGTATCTCCCTTGCTTATGTTGAACGCAAACCAACACCAGTGCTCGCTGATGCCCCCACTTTACTGTTTGTACCGGGCTTCACGTTTTCCGCGGAAGTGTTTCATCATCAACTGGAAGAATTTTCCAAAACCCACCGCGTGATCGCGCTGGACCCTAGGAGCCACGGCGCTTCTACAATCACCAGTGAGGGGAACGGTTATACAACAATTGCCCATGATCTGGAGCTTTTCATCGGTGCAAAAGGGCTAACAAATATCGCACTCATAGGTTGGTCATTCGGTGCACTTGCCACATGGCAATATGCAGCCAAATACCCAAGAAACCTCTATTCGCATATCTGTATTGATATGCCGCCTATTGGTATGTCTGAAGATCCTGATATCTGGACAGAGGGCAAAATAAGCGACCTTGGCGGTGCCTATCATGCCCTAACTTCAAAGGAAGGGCATGCAGTGATGATACGGGAATATGCTGAACATGTGATGTTTAGTGGCACCTTAAGCGATAGAGAATTAAGCCGTATCGTGGAGATATCCCAACAAACACCATACGTGGTTGCATCACAGCTTTTTGCATCCGGTCTTTTCAGTAACAGGGAAGAAGAAGCGAAAGCCATTAATGGCGTCGTCCCTACTCGCTTTTACCTCGCTGAACATTGGAGCGCTGAAGCAGAAGCATACCTGATGAGAACGTTACCTGACGCAAGCATATCCAGCTTTGGCGGTCACATGATGTTTCAGGAGTTTAGCGATCACTTCAACAGAGATTTGAGCGCCTACCTTCAGTCTCTGTAACTGAAGAGCTTTATGCTCTTCACACTAAAAAAGGGGCCTAAAAGCCCCTTTTTCTTTTATCTAACTCAGCCTGTTACTTTGGGCCTTGATCATGGAACCATAGTTTCGGCAACACGCGCTTACGCGGCCATTCCTCGTTCATGGTATCATCGTCATAAAGACGACCATTCATCATCACCCGATGGATATCCACGGTGTTTTTCAGATCAGCACGTGGGTCTTTATTCAGAACAACAAGGTCCGCGAACTTACCCGGTTCGATGGAACCCACTTCATCGGCATGACCAATGATATGTGCACCATCAATAGTCGCTGCTTTGAGCGCTTCCATCGGTGTAGCTTTACCTGAACCAAGGGACCAAAGCTCCCAGTGATAACCAAGCCCCTGGAACTGACCGTGGCTACCAACACCAACCTTACCACCTGCGCGCTGGATATCTATGGCACTGTCCGCCACCCGCGTGAAGGCATATTCTTCATCACGGAACCAAGGGGCACGCTTGGTGCGGCCATCCACAATATTATGCGGCATAAAACGATTTACCTTCTCATCATCGTGCGGGTTCTGGTTGGTGAAATAATAGTTTTCACCCCACGGGCCACCGTATGTCACGAGAAGGGTTGGCGTATAACCAATGCCAGTTTGCGCGGCTAACTGCACCACATCCTTATAGAGCGGCACAATCGGGATATTATGCTCATTACCCGCAAAACCATCGATCATGTGCGTAAGATCAAGCTTCGCATCAAGGCCGCCCTCAGTTGTTGGCATGATACCTACTTCCTTGGAGGCATCCACAATATACTGGCGCTGTTTCCGGTTGCCGGTAATGTAAGCTTTGATGTTCTTGGTACGGTAATGATCTTTATAGCGGGTCAGCACATCCACCGCATGCTCTTTAGATTTAATATTGGTATCGGAGAACACGCCCGGCCCGGTTGACCATGCACGCAGGCCAATCATCCGGCCTGCTTCCACCATATCCTGAGCCACAAATATATCTGTCGTGCTTGTCTGCACATCGAGGCCGCTGGTTACGCCGTAAGCAACGTTCGCAAGGAACGGCCAGAAGTTTTCTTCCACAACACCGTTCCGGCTCCAGTTACGCCAGTGACCATGGCTATCCACAAAGCCTGGTGTGATGAATTTACCGCTCACATCACGAACTTCAGCGCCGCGTGGGATATCCACAGAACCTTGAGGGCCAACAGCCGCGAACTTGCCGTTTGTTACCACAACATCTGCATTTTCAATGGTGCCTTGCTCTCCCATCGTAAGGACAGTTGCTCCGCGCAGAACAATTGTACCTTCGGGGTTATCACGCGGCACTTCTACACGGGCTACATAGGTATGATATTTCTTAGGTTCTTCGGCTTTTTCTTCTTTCTTTTCAGCATCCGTTTTTTCTGCTGTTTCAGAAGCTGTCTCTTCCGTCTTTTCCTCTTCTTTACTTTCTTCTTTCTCTGGTTTCACCCACTCAACGTCAGAAAGTTTCTGGGTATAGAGTGTACTCCCCACAGACCACAGGATAGTTTCACCGTCGTCAGACCATTCGAAATAATCAACACCAATATCAGAGAGTGTTTTAAGCGGTACGCTTGGGCCTGCAACATTCACAGTTACAGCTTTTCGGCCAGTTGGCGGCACGTTAATGAGCTGCAATTGTTCCTGTGAACGTGCTAGTGCAAATCTGCCGTTCGGGCTAAGGCGCATATCACGTGCAGGCACTGGTTTTGCCGCGAAATAGAGACCCTTACCCGTTACCTTCAAGTGATCTCGGCGATCCGTACCATCAAGACGTACAGAGAAAAGCTTATCGCCATCATAAAGATTCACGCGGTCAGCCTGATCACCAAAATGAATGCTGCCAAAACCTGAACCCGGCATAATCACCCGCGTTGCACCGGTTTTCACATTCACCGCAATCAAATCACGCTGAGCACCAGCGTTGCCGAGATTGAACTGGTGGTTAGAGGAACGGATCGCAACAATTTCATCACCTGCTGGTGTGAAATGTGGCTCACTATAATAACCAGAGACTTTTGTTATCTGCTCAGGCTTGCTCCTACCATTCGCGCGCATACGGTAAATCTGCCCACCATCTGTATCCCAGCTAATATAAGTGATATAGCGCCCATCTTTTGACCATGACGGCTGGTGTACATTGGTACCTGCCCGGCCAATTTTCTTTGGTGCACTACCCTCTGCCAATTGCATGGAATAAAGCTCACCAAGTGCCGAGAACACAACTGTATCACCGCTTGGCGACATCGCTGGTGTTTGCGCCATGCGCGCCACCACTGGGCCTTCTGGGTCTTTTTCCTGATGAACAAGATCAGCGCCAATATCCAGCTTCACTTTGGCGGTAAACGGAATAACTGTGCGCTTGCCGTCTGCAATATCAATACGTTCGATCTTACCGCCACTTGTTGTGATGATCGCACTGCCATCAGGTGTGAAGCTATAAGCAGGCATAAGATCACGTGTCGCGCGGGATTCCTGATCATCCCGTGTTACAGGATAGGCTAGCCAACGGTCTTCGCCTGTCGCGAGATTGCGCACACGGAAACCAGTGTCTGTTTCATGGCGCGTACCATAAACAAGCATCGTACCATCTGGCGAAATAGCTGGGCGCATCGCGCCACCATAAGCAGTTACAATAGTATCTGTCGTGCCTTCCTGAAGGTCACGGCGTACCACCCGCCAAGGGAAGTTAGACATATTGTAAGAAAAGCCACCTTGCTTGGTGCTGTAATACAGATACTGACCATCTTTTGAAACGGAAACGCCCTGTGCATTTGGCTGACGGTTCCTAGGTGTATTCGCACCTTGCGGACGAGAGTTAGTTACCTGAATACCTTTGCCGCCATGCTTATGGTACATCCAGATTTCATTAGCACCGATACCGTTCGGCAGTTGAGATACATATACGTAGTTACCGTCAGCTGACCATGCGGGGCTCATAAGTTCGCCGGATGCCAGTGATGAAAGCTTCTTTGTCCTAGAGCCATCAGCATTTGCAATATAGAGATTTTCCGAACCATCCTGATCGGAAATGAAAGCAATCTGTGTCCCATCAGGTGAATAGGATGGCTGAGACTGGAAACCCATGCCAGTTAAAACAGCTGTCGCTTCACCTCCTGCCATTGGCACGGTGTAGATATCACCAAGAATTTCGAACATGATGGTGCTGCCATCAGGCGATACATCAAGCGCAATCCATGTTGCTTCATCAGTTTCAAACTCAACAGTACGTGACGGTTCAAGTGGCAGGCCTTTTTTCTTGTCTCCGCCTTCACCTGGCTTTTCAGTTACCACACTTGTCATTCGCATATGAACAGGTGGCTCTGTCCATTTTTCATGAATTGATGGTGGTGTTGCATCCGCAGATAAAACTGCTGGTGCATAAAATAAACTTGTTGCAAACAGCGCTGCAGACAGCGCCTTCTTCGAAGTGCGTGACATAGTTGCCCCCTCGCCCAATTTCCCAATTCCAAATTTATATATTCAGACTGCTACACCGTAACATTAGAGAAAAGAGGCATTAAATAAAGAATCTGTCAGAGCACATGGTAACTCCACAAATAGTATCAAAAATACAACATCAACACTTCATTATGTACTAAATCGAACAAAAACTAATAAGTTGTATTGATACACTAAATAAAAGATGCATGATTATTTTTGCACGAAAAATACAACTTGGGGAGACATATCATGTCTATTGAAGCATTATCATTCGAGCAAACCACTCAGGTATTTGGCGGTAGCGGCCGCACTGCTGAGGACCCACTATTCAGCAGCCCTCCGGCCGGTTTTGTAGCAACTGGTTTATTCGACTGTAACGGTAGTACCCGTTTTCAGATTTACATCAATCTAGACACTTTTGAGACGGTTTGTGTTTTTGAAGGCACCGGTTGCTCCGGCGGCCCGCACATAGGCCTCTAATAATTAAACGGGGAAAACCAATACAGTTTCCTGCGTTTCATCACGAAAATAGGGTCAACTATTCTTCAACCACAATCAAGGGGACACGCTATGTCTATTGAAACACTATCGTTCGAACAAACTGATCTGGTATTTGGCGGTGATGGCACCTCAGCCGATAATCCGCTATACAGCACCGCGCCTTCTGGTTTTATTGCTACGGGCGCTTTCCAATGCCTCAATGGCCAAAGATCACAATTCTTTTTCAACCCTACAACACAGGAAGTTATCTGTGTCGCGGCAGGTGGCTGTGATGGTAGCCACGGGCCAATCCTCGAAGGTGGGTTTTAACCTATAAAAAAGGCGGGGACCATATCATAGGTTCCCGCCTCCTGAATTCAGCTATGACTGCTTATTCATCAAGCACAACTCTAGCAGCTTCAAGTGCTGCGATACCGTCAACCGGATACTGATGCGCTTTAAGTGCATCTGCGATTGCAGTGATACATAGCTCCACATTCTCTTCAGATGCGCTTGAACCCATCAAACCAATGCGCCAAACCTTACCAGCCATAGGCCCAAGTCCGGCGCCAATTTCAAGATTATGCTTTTCAAGCAGGTAGGCACGAACGGACGCTTCATCCACTCCGTCAGGTACAACCATTGCATTCAATTGAGGTAAACGGATTTCCTCATCCACAAGGAATTTAAGGCCAAGCTTCTCAAGACCCGCAGCCAACGCTTCATGCATTACCGCATGGCGTACCCATACATTTTCAAGACCTTCCTCTGAAACCATAACCAGAGCTTCATGAAGTCCGTAAAGTGCATTCACAGGGGCCGTATGATGATAACTACGACCACCTTCACCATCCCAGTAACTCATCACCAATGATAAATCGAGGAACCAGCTACGAACCGGTGTTTTTCTAGCTTTAACCTTTTCTATGGCTTTATCGGAAAATGAAACGGGTGAAAGCCCTGGCGTACAGGAAAGGCATTTCTGAGAACCAGAATATACCGCATCAATCTGCCAACCATCTATTTCCACAGGAATACCGCCAAGGCTTGTCACCGCATCCATAATGGTTAGACAATCATATTTGCGTGCAAGCTCAGCAAGCGATTCAGCATCAGCCCAAACACCAGTTGATGTTTCCGCGTGCACAAAGGCCAGAATTTTAGCATCCGGATTTGCTTCAAGAGCAGCTTCCACATCTTCAAGCTTTGGCGCAGTACCCCATTCTGCATCGACCATAACGGCGTTACCACCTGCACGAACAACATTTTCACGCATGCGTTCACCAAACACGCCATTGCGAATAACTACAACCGTATCACCTTCATCAACAAGGTTGGCAAAACAAGTTTCCATACCTGCGGAACCTGGTGCCGATACCGGGAAAGTGAGTTTATTCTCTGTTCTAAACAGCGCTTTCAAACCCTCTTTCACTTCTTCCATCATTCGCTGAAAATCGGGATCAAGATGACCAAGTGTAGGACGCGCCATCGCTTCCAGAATACGGTCCGAAACATCCGATGGTCCCGGGCCCATCAAAGTGCGTTTTGGCGGTATAAATGATTTCATTTCTAACTCCGAATATTGAAAACGTGGTGCAGAACTTTAAAAGCCATATAGGCCAATTAAATCACGATTAAATAGTGAACTGCGCACAAAATGTCAGAAATCCAGCACTTCTTCCAGCAGGAAATGTTGAAACATGGCAGTTTGCAGTCAAAGCAGATCGACACATTCTAAAATCAAGTCAGTAAGAATGATCAGGTGTTTGACACATTTTTAAAAATGAACTAAATTCGAATTCAAATTTATACATCAGGGCCATTTATGAGTATTCAGGAAAAACGCCAGCAGCGCGAACAATTGATATTGGACCATGCTATTTCACTTATTGAAGAAGCAGGCTTCTTCAGCATGAAAATGTCTGATCTGGCGAAACGCGCCAAGCTTTCGGTGGGCACACTATACAGTCATTATCCCTGTAAGGAAGATTTATTGATTGCGCTCGCTATCAAGTTTTCCGAACAGCACCTAGAATGGTTTAAAAATTCTCAAAAATTTGGGAATACGCCAGCTGAAAAGCTGATAGCTGCCTGCCTGAATGATATGGTAGAGACCGCTGATCAGGTTGCCATGAGTGAGCTTGCGCATCTATCCATGGCTCCTTCAATCTGGAAACGCGCCTCCCCTCTTTTGACAGACCGCCTGCACAGTTTTTTTAACGAGGCGTGGCAGCTATTTTCAAATCTCGTAGCTGAAGCTGCCCCCGAATTTGGCAGAGACGCTTTTACGGAAAAAGAGAACAGGTCACTTAACTTGGGTTGCTGGTCTTTAGCCGTAGGCATCGATGCTCTTACCTTTTCTTCCATTATCGAATCTGAAACAGCAAATGTCACTCAAACCAATTTTGCCAGAGAAGATTGGGGTGCAATCTTCATTGAAAATTTAGCAAAGCATCTCACTGGTTGGGGCTGGACTGAGCCTAACCCTATTGAAAAAGTGACTGAAATTTTCGACACTATTCAAAACAGTCAAACAACTTCCGAATAAGATTCATTTTTTCCTTGAAATTAACAAAATAATAGTTATTTATGCCCAAAATGAATTTAATTCGATTTTATTACGAATTAAAATCTTAAGTAGATAGCCTGAGTAACGGCAGCGGGGTCTGTAATGAAAAAAATAGCAAAAAATATCGTATTAACTGCTTTGGTTGGTTCGTCAATCATAGCGCTATCAACTGTCAGTTTCGGTCAGGATGATGAAGGCGGCTTTCAATTACCGCCTATGCCTGTAGCTACCACAGAGGTCGCACCACAAGCTCTTCCGCAATATCTTTCAGGCATTGGGCGTCTTGAAGCTGTGAACCAAGTGAATCTAGCTTCTGAAACAACCGGCCGGATCTCAGAACTGCATTTTGTCTCTGGCCAAACTGTGGAAGCCGGTCAAGTTATCCTGCAGATTGATGACACCGTAGATAGAGCCCAACTCTCACAACTGAAAGCAAGAAAAACACTGGCAGAAAAGCAGCTTGAACGTGCGAAAGACCTTAAAGGCTTAGCTTCTTCTGAAGCACGGGTTGATGAGGCCCAAGCTACACTTGATGAGGTTAAAGGCCGCATTGCTGAAGTACAGGCTGAAATTCGCAAGAAGCGCGTTGTTGCACCCTTCTCCGGCATTCTTGGTATTCGTCAAGTAAATCTGGGCCAATACCTTGATCCCGGTACAGTGCTTGTAACACTAACCGATACATCAAAATTTACGGCTATCATTCAACTACCAGAACAAGCCCTTGGTAATATCACGACCGGCCAGGATGCTGATATCAAAATAGCAGCTTTCCCTAATGAGGTTTTCAAGGGCAAATTGATCGCTATTGAACCGCAAGTAGACCGAAACAACCATACCATCAGTGTTCAAGCTTATATCCCTGAGGACAGTAACAAGCTTCGTTCAGGCCTTTTTGCTGAAGCACGCGTTACCCTGCCAAGCACCGAACAGGTTCTAATGGTACCAGAAACAGCTGTTGAGCGTTCTACATACGGAGACACTCTTTTTATAGTTGATACAGCGAACGGCATAGCCCAGCGCCGCTCAGTGAAATTAGGCCAGCGCCGCGACGGTTATGTGGTGATCCAGGAAGGCCTGAAGGAAGGCGATACCGTTATCGTATCAGGTACCAACCGCGTGTTTGAAGGGTCCCCTGTAACGATTAAAGCAGCAAGTGCTTCCACTTCTGTTGTGCCAAGCGCGAACTAGAGGAGCACATCATGCCCTTTACTGATTTATTCATAAAAAAGCCTGCGCTCGCCATTGTCGTGAACATCATGATTTTGATGGCAGGCATCATCGCAGTAATGAAGCTTCCCATCAGGCAGTATCCTGAAATTGAAGCAGCCACTATTTCTGTAACAACAGCGTATCCAGGTGCAACGCCAGAGCTGATGCAAGGGTTTGTGACAACACCTATTGCGCAGTCTATCGCTACCGCAACTGGCGTTGAGTACCTAAGCAGTGAAACAGTTCAAGGCATGAGCACTATTAGCGCTCGCCTGAAGTTGAATGCTGATAGTAATCAAGCCATGACGGAGATCATGGCCAAGATTAATGAGGTGCGTTTCCGTATCCCGTCTGAGGCGACAGATCCCGTCATTCGTAAAACCGCAGGCCAAGGCACTGCGATTATGTATGTGGGTTTCTCTTCTAAAACGCTCACAATCCCGCAAGTTACAGATTATCTGAACCGGGCTATTCTTCCGCGTCTCGCTTCAATTGAGGGTGTGGGCAGTACTGAGCTGATCGGTGCGCAAGAGCTATCAATCCGCCTGTGGCTTGATCCGCGCAAGATGGCCGCCCTTGATCTTACAGCAAGCGATGTATCAAGCGCCTTACGCGAAAACAACGTACAAGCGGCACCGGGTAACATCGAAGGCAGCTATATCACCACCAACCTGAAAGCAGACACAGATATTGTCAGCATTTCAGATTTTGAAAATATGGTACTGCGGAACGACGGTAACAATCTCATTCGCGTGCGCGATGTAGCAACCGTTGAATTCGGTGCAAAATCTGATGACCAGACAGGTTATGAAAACGGTGTACCTGTTGTATTTGTTGGCGTGAACGCATCGCCGACGGGCAACCCGCTTACTATCGTGGAAGATACCAAAGCCCTGTTCGAAGACATGAAGCAAGATTTCCCTCCGGGGCTTACTTCAAACGTAAGCTACGATGTAACCCGTTTTATCAATGCTTCCATTGATCAGGTAACATCCACTCTTATAGAAGCTGTGGGTATCGTAATCATCGTAATGTATTTGTTCCTTGGTTCCTTCCGAACCATTCTGGTGCCAATTGTTACCATTCCACTATCGCTTGTTGGTGCTGCTGCGATCATGACCATGTTTGGGTTCAGTATTAACCTGCTTACCCTGCTGGCGATGGTACTAGCCATTGGTCTCGTGGTGGATGATGCCATCGTGGTGGTGGAAAATGTATTCCGCCATATGGAAAAAGGCGAAAGCCCTCTTCAAGCATCCCTTAAGGGAGCACGAGAGATTGTACGCCCCGTTATCGCTATGACAGCTACACTGGCCATCGTATATGCCCCAATCGGCTTTGTGGGCGGTCTTACAGGCAGCTTATTCCGTGAGTTCGCCTTTGCTCTTGCCGCGGCGGTTGTCATCTCTGGCGTGGTGGCGCTAACTCTGTCCCCAATGATGGCGGCCTACACAATTGACGCAAAAACGACTGAAGGCAAATTCACCAAAGCGATTGAGCGTTTCTTTGGCAAGCTTACAAACCTTTACCAAGGCTTACTTGGCTGGACATTGAAGTTCCGCTATTTCACTGTGCTTTTCGCCCTCGTTGTAATGAGCGGCACGGCATATATGTATATGTCGTCCGCACAAGAACTAGCACCTGAAGAAGATCAAGGTAACGTATTCCTCTTCATGCGTGGCCCTCAGAACGCAAACATCGATTATACAAACAAGTTTGCACTCAAGCTGGAAGAAATTCTTCGTTCAACGCCAGAGTATGACCAGACCTTTATCGTAAATGGCCCAACAACCAACGAAGGCTTCGGTGGTGTGGTTCTGAAACGCTGGGAAAACCGTGAACGCAGCCAGCAGGAAGTTCAGCAGGAGGTACAGGGCCGTGTGATGGATGTTGAAGGCCTTGCAGTTTTCGCTTTCCCTGAGCCTGCTCTACCGGGTTCCACAGGCGGCATGCCAGTTCAGATGATAATCAGTTCATCCAAATCACCAAAAGAGGTGTTTGATACGGTTGAAAACCTGAAAATGGCCGCCAACCAAAGTGGGCTGTTTATGGTGACAGATAGTAACATCAATCTGAACACCCCTGTTACCCGTGTGAAGATTGATAGAAACCGCGCCAACGCGCTCGGTATTCGCATGGCAGATATCAGTGATACACTGGCGATCTTTGTGAACGAGAACTACGTAAACCGCATTAATGTTGATGGCCGGGCTTATGAAGTGATCCCGCAGGTTTCCCCGGAATTCCGCTTAACACCTGACACTATCAACCAATATTACGTACGCACAGGTTCAGGCACACAGGTTCCACTTTCTTCAGTAATCACGCTTGAAGAAGATGTTGAACCGAACAAGCTGTTCCAGTTCAATCAGCTTAACTCAGCTACATTCCAAGGTATTCCGGCCCCGGGTGTAACGATGGATGCTGTTGTGGAATTCTTGGAGAATTATGCTGCAACAAGTTTCCCGTCAGGCTTCAGCTATGATTGGCAGGGTGATGTGCGCCAGTTTGTTTATGAAGGCAATCAGCTAGCCACAGCCTTTGCGCTTGCAATGCTAGTGATTTATCTGGCGCTTGTTGCCCAGTTCAACAGCTTCCGCGATCCGTTTATCATTCTGGTGAGCGTACCGCTTAGCCTGTTTGGTGCTTTGCTACCGATTTATCTCGGATACACCACAATCAATATCTACACCCAAATTGGTCTTGTAACGTTGATTGGCCTTATCAGTAAACACGGCATCCTGATGGTGGAATTTGCCAACCAACTGCAGCAGTCAGACGGTCTGAACCGCAGACAAGCAATACTGAAAGCCTCTGCAATTCGTTTGCGACCTATTTTGATGACGACCGCAGCCATGGTTGTTGGTCTTATCCCGCTGGCGACCTCCACTGGCGCAGGCGCTGCCAGCCGCTTTGCTCTCGGCATTGTGATTGTGGTGGGCATGCTGGTTGGAACCTTTTTCACCCTGTTCATCCTTCCAGCAGTCTATTCACTGCTGGCTGCACACCACAACAAGCAGGAAAAACATGAGGATAGAGAGATACCTGAACCTAAGCTCACAGTAGCGGCAGAATGAAACCCCTATGACATTCAGCCGCAGGTTTAGGCTAAAGGCAGCAGAAAACCTCGCTCTGCTGCCTTTTTTAATGTGTTCGCCAAGCAAAACTCTCTTGAAATTTTTCAGATTCTCACTTACATAGCCAACAAGTAGAGTCGCCTCTGATAATAATTCTCAATAACCTTGAGTTTTCGGCGAATAGGATTTTTTTTCATATATCGGCTTTTAATAGAAAAATTTGCCGATTTATAGGTACGGAGTGATCTCCAATGAATTTGAATTTCGACCCTAAAGCTAAAAAAGCTTCTGCGACTGGTCCAACATCAGAAAAAGTACTTTCTGTTCATCACTGGACAGACCGTCTTTTCTCTTTCCGTATTACGCGCCCATCAGGCTTCCGTTTCCGTTCTGGTGAATTTGTAATGATCGGTCTTCAGGGCGAAAAGAAGCCGCTTATGCGCGCTTATTCAATTGCGAGCCCTAACTGGGATGAAGAGCTGGAGTTCTTCTCAATTAAGGTTCCTGATGGCCCACTAACAAGCCGCCTGCAGAAAATTCAGCCTGGCGATGAAGTTATGTTGAACCGCAAATCAGTTGGTACCCTGGTTCATGATGCCTTAACACCTGGCCGTAACCTATACCTATTCTCAACAGGTACTGGCTTTGCACCATTCGCAAGCATCATCCGTGATCCTGAAACATACGAGAAGTTCGAACGCGTTGTTGTAACTCACACATGTCGCGACGTTGCTGAACTTGGTTACAGCAAACAGATTGTGGACGAAACACTAAACCACGAATTCCTTGGTGAATTGGTAGAAGGCAAGCTTTTCTACTATGACAGCGTAACTCGTGAAGATTACCACCGCACTGGCCGCATCACCACGCTAATTGAAAATGGTGACTTAGCTGAATTCGTTGGCGACAAAACTTTTGATCCAGAAGTTGATCGCGGCATGATCTGTGGTTCAACTGAAATGATCAACGACACAAAAGAGATTTTGGAAAAAGCAGGCCTTACTGAAGGCTCAAACGCTAAACCAGCTGAGTTTGTGATCGAAAAAGCTTTCGTTGGTTAATTAACGAACATATTCGAGTATTGGAAAAGCCGTGCATACTGCACGGCTTTTTTATTATTTAAACAATCATCCCTCAAAGACACGAGGCGCATAGTATTAAAAACTAACAAAACTCGCTGTATATAGGGTGGTATAAATTATTAAAGCTAGACTCCTTATCGTTTCCCCCTAAAATCATCTCTAATTTTACGGCTGTTTTGAGGGGATCTGTCGTGGCTTTTAATATTATTAAATCAGGCGCTATTGCGCTCGCTCTTTTCAGTTTCACAGCAACACACAATGTATATGCTACTGTGGATAGCGGTGAAGAACACGCATCCAAGCTTTCCTATAAACCATCCCAAAATGCGATGGCTGACGTGGAAGCGACACTTGCCAAGGCCAAAGAAAACGGCAAACTGGCGATGGTGATTATGGGTGCCAATTGGTGCCATGACAGCATGGCTTTTCTTCGCAGGCTAGAAAGCCCTGAAATGCAGGAGCTTGTTGCCAACCGATATGAATACGCCATTGTTGATGTGGGATATCTCGAAAACGGCAGTAAAATCATTCAGCGCTTTGGCAAACCCGTTATTTACGGCACACCTACTGTTCTCATCATCAATCCAGAGAATAATAAACTTCTGAATAATCAAAACACACACCGTTGGCGTGATGCAGACAGCATCAGTGTATCAGATACAGTTAGTTATTTTGCCAAACTACCAATAACAGGCGAAGCAGCCGAAGTATCAAATCCTAAACTGAAAGCACTTTTGGTAGAAATTAACACCTTTGAAAAAGAACAGTCCCTGCGTGTTTACAGGGGCTTCAATCTTATTGGCCCAATGATGGAACTTGGCAAATCAGAACGACCGAAAGGCTTTTATAGCTACTGGGGTCAACTACGCGATTTTCGCTACCAGATCACCAAAGATCTTGATGCCCTGAAAACAGAAGCGGCAGAACGCGTAGCTGCTGGTGAAGAAAATATAACTCTTTCCTATCCAACCTATGAACCGTTTGACTGGGAAAAAGAAGGCTTTTCTATAACAGCATCGGAATAACGCTTTATTGGCAGGCAATCGCGCCTGCCACAGGTAACACGGCTGACCACCCCTTTGAATCTTTCAATGAAATTGTTGCAGCCGGGATTTTCATCCCCTGCCTCAAACTCTGGCTTCTATCAGTCATCATCTTTAATTCTAGAGTAACATCGCCGACAGTGAACTGTTGCTGCTCGTAATAAGACAGCGCAATAAGATTGCTGCGTGCTGTACGAGTAAGCTGCTTGGGTATACCGTCAATCACCATTTCAGCATGTGCATCAAGATCAGACCTGCTTGCCCGCTGGAAATATACAAGAGGTGTATCTGAACGCTTCAACCATAAAAACAACCCGCACTCCTGCGAGTTAAGCTTTTTAGGTGCCAGCTCATAGATGCGAGAAAGAATTTCATCAGAACCAAGTGACCTGCTGGATATCTGAGCTTGAGGTACTTCAGATGTCGTAGTTTGGCCATTGCAGGCACTTAAAGCTACCGTCACAGCAATAATTGAACCCAGCTTCTTCACATGCATTCCCCGTTCTTCAGAACCGTATCTTCAGCTGTTTTTGCCACGCATTTCCGCGTTTCACAAGCCCTGCAAGTTGCATCATAGCCTCAAGCTGTGCTTCAACACCTAACGTCGGTACAACCTGCATCGTGGCATTCACCAAAGGTCCGCCCTGCCAGAAAACATGGACACTAATTTGTGCCACTTCATTTTCACCAACGAGGTTAGCTTTCAACACACCAGCATCACAAACCGCTGTTCCTTTGAGAAGAGGTGCATTCCAAGGAGTATTTTCAAAAACCGGGTTGAGCATATTACTTCGAAGATAAAGCTCTCCGTCCACGCAACCACTGCTTAAATCATAAGCAAAATCAGAAGCCTGAGCACTCAAAATACCCTTGATGGGAAGGGGAACATCTACCACCTTAACAGGAACGCCAATAGACGCGTTCCTTAGATGGATAACCTTATTCTGCTCAAGTTCAAAATCGAATGCTGCCGTACGGCCGGCTCCCTGATAAGAAATAGCTCCAGCCAGCTCACCAGACGCAACACTAAAGCTTGGCTTATAATCAATATCGCCAAGATAAAATCCGCGTACCGAAGCGCCTGTGATTTGCATATGCCACAGGTTCCCTTCTGCTACACGATACTTGAAAATATTACCAACACCGGCCCAAGAAAGCACCACCGATGCTGGCAAGCAAAGAAAGAAAAAACTTATGAAAGCTACCGTAAAAACCGCTGTTAGTTTTTTCCAGGAAAGCATCATTGAGAAGGCCCTTCAAACTGAACCTGAACACGCACACTGCCTGTATTTCCTGTTTTCTGCATCGAAACCTTTATCGGATTAATGCCGTGATCATTACCCAGTTGTGCCGTCCAAGCATAAAAATGCTGTGGGCTAACACTATCAATCCACAATGTCACCGATCCGCTTTCTGCAGGTTGGATACGAGTAATATTCACACCGTTTGCGCGAGCTGTAACCGCCACAATCACGCGTACCGGGCGATCGTCTTTTCCCCTATTCTGCCCTTGAGCACTACTTCCTGCAGCTTTCGCTAGCTGGGCTGCTTTCTGTACAGTTTCAAATACCCGCTCTGCTGCTGCAATAGAACGTTCAGCAGAAGCGTTCCCCGCCTGAAGCGGTCGGTAGAGCGCGAAATAAAGAAGAAACAGCACGATGACAGCGGCCATGAAGACCAACGAGTTCCGCTCGCGATCGGTCAGGTTATTTAGATATTCCCTCACTGGCCGCTCCTTAAGGTGATGTCCGTATAAATACGGTTATTTTCCTGCCTGCTGCTGCCTTCATTCAAACGTACATTTTCCTGTGTAAGAGCAGTTTTCAGTTTCTCTCCTTCCGCAAACGAAGGAAACGATAGCGTCGCAACTAATTCACCACGATCAGCATCAAATCGAATAGCTTCCAGGAGAGTAGTTTCAGATTGTTCTACCGCCTTGAACAATACGCTGGAAAGCTGAAGAAATTCCGAGGCCGAGCCCGTTTGCAGACGACTAATCTGCTGCCTTGCCTGCACTTCTACGTTCACGACACGGCGCACCTCAGGAAATGCCTGACGGAATAAGTTCTCGGCTTCTGCATACAGCTGATCAGCCGTTGCTTCCTTATTGGAGATTTCGCTATAGAGCGCACCTCCCCAAACTGCACACATCGCAATGAACAAAAACATCGCTCGCTTGAACAACAAAAACATTGCTGAAAGGCCGGCACTAGCAGCATATGAACCTTGAAGCAGGTTTTCCTGAGAATGAACGGCGGATGCATACATCTCCTGTTCTTCCTCAATGGAAAGCTCGCGCACCTTCAGATCACCAAGCATGGTTGGAGCAATATCAGCTTCCACGGTAAACCCTGTACCGTCGAGCGTTTTGACGCGGCAATAACCATCGTTACAAAGTACTGCCTGAATATTTTCACCTGCCCTTAGAAGGCAATAGTCAGGAACAAGCGCGGTAACGGTAACTCCAACACCGGCCAATGTTGTTTGCACGGTGCACATATATTCATCAGACGCAACAGCAACGAGCTTTTCGGTTTCAGCGCCACTCCAGAATGCAAAATGCTGTTCACTTGCTCCTTGCCCTAACTGGTCCGCCATTACGCTAGGAATAATTTTGCGAATTTTCCCTTCTGGCAGCGCAGGTAATTCTTGTCTGAACAGCGATACGTCTACGCCATTTGCAACAGCCCATACGCCTGCATAACTACTATCATCCAGTGATTTAATATCAGCTGATCGGAGCCACTTACCATCCGCAGAAGCTATAAAGGCAGCATCAACATCTGTGCCTCTCGGGGCTAATTTTATAACTAAATGCTCAATCAAAATAATGCTCCATAACGGCGGCTAATAATTTTACTGGAGCCATCGTTTTCCATTTGCATAAGCGATGTGAGTTTTACATCTGCATCTATATATTTCACCGAAATTTCAGCAAAAAACAACCGTGGCCACACATCTGCCTTTGATCTGATAGCTTGAGGAATAGTTATGCCTTCAAATGCGGTTTCCGCCCAGAAACTACCAATATCACTGTATCCGCGCCCCGGTCGTTCCGCTATTAGCCGGGCAGCATCATTCACGGCAAGGCCTTCACCGACGAGTGCCGCAAGAATAGGTGCGTGATCCACAGTAAGCGTATTCACATTCAAACGGTTTTCGGCGGCTTCTGGCACAGCGCAAACATATGGTTCTAAAACACCAAGCACTTCTGGTGTAAATCCTTGTACGAGGCGCAGCTCGGTAATATCTGCCATCAAGCTGTTTGCTGCGCGGTAAGGTATCTTCAGGCCGCTATAATCATAGTCTTCGGCACCACCGCGCGATGGGCGGCTATCACTATCTAGCCAATCAACCAACGCACTTGAAAGCGATGCTCCTTGCCCAGCAGACATGCCAAGGTTCAAAAGCAGCCGCTGGAAATAAAGAATATTCTCTTCATTGCTAATATACAGACCTCGTTCCGGCGTTGTAACGAGGCTATTTATATTAAAACAGTTACTGGCATCGCGGAGGTACCCTTTGATATACCCCCCTTGATCAAGCGGAAAGGATACAGCGGCTTCATCACCAGTACCAAGTACGGCTTTGATAGCCTGATCAGTATTATAAAGTTGTTCGGCTGCTTCCTGCGCCATTTGTTCACCACCCCGAGCGTATAGCTTGGCTTGGCTATATATCTGAACTGCAACGGACCGCCTGATGGTATAGGTAAGTGTATCGAGAGTTAGCATTACCCCTGCACTCATCACCATAATGATCAACAGCACTGTCACCAGCGCGGCGCCTCGGTCATCTTTAAGCCACGCACTCATCACACACCACCTCCAACGGAGAAGATGTTTTTCATGGTGCCGCGCCCCCGCAGTTCAATACTTAATTCGACAAGGTAAGGGAACCGTGCGGCACCACCCGCAAGTGTACCCCAATCTTCCACCCAGCGATCTCCGGCATGGAAACGAGCTGTAAAAGCCTCTACATCATTAAATAATATTTGCTCAGAAACCGGCGTTTCCTCGGTCGCATCAGGCAATCGGTAACTTTTCCGGATCAACTTTCCATCACCGAACACATAATCAATGCGTTGAATGGCCGGTTGCTCATCGGAAAGAAATGCTCCCATGTGGCCACCACGTACAAACGTGAAAACCACGCCAGGGCGACTTGGCGGGTATCCCTGAAACACTGCGGTTGAATTAGAGCCAAACAAATCCCGTACTGGGCGTTTTACCGCGCTCTCAAGGTCGGCCTGCATAAGCGCTCTGGCTTGCTGGACATTTGAAAGAAATTTTTCAGACTGATCGAGCTGGGTTTGGGATGCTGAATAGCTGGTAAGCAGCGTAACCCCCATTACGCCCACAAGGGCAAAAAGGCTCACCGCAATCAGTGTTTCAAGAAGTGTAAAACCCGCTTCATTTCTTAGAGGCTGCATTATTCAGCCCTCCGAAAACCAACGAGCCCCGCAAGCTTTACACCGTCTTCACGGAATACACTAACTTCCAGAGCAAGCAGTTTACCGCCCGGCGCCAGCCGTACGTTTTCTTGCCACTGAAACTTCACACCAAACTGATCTTCTTCACCTGATCGGTTACCTATATTTGGAATAAGAGCACCACCAGTTAATCTCGCGATCTGGTTCTCGGCCACCATCAAAGCCAATGCTTTTTCCTGCAAAATGGCTGTATTTTTAGTTGCCCCCGATTGGCTTTGCAGCAAGGTAACAGCAACAAGCGATAAGAGCGCAACAGCGACAAGAAGCTCAATCAGGGAAAAACCATCTTCTGCCATTATAAGGTGCTTAGCTTTCATGCTGAACCTCAATCCCATATGGGTTGGTTACGATAGATGCCTGTGTTCCGTCAAAATTAAAGCGGATTTGAAAGCCCGCACGCTCACCCGTTGGTAAAAACCAGATATGGGGCCTCAGTGCTTCACCAGTATCCGACGTTAAATCGATATCAGCGCCTTCAACAGACACCGCTATCAGCTCACCGGAATGCCAGCTACCTAAACGCTGATCAACAAGCTGCTCCCATTTTCCCTCACGCACGGTGAGCACACTATACCCACGAGGATTAAACCGAATACCACGTACCTGCCCGCTGATTATGCTATCTCTGGCAACCGCCGTTAAAGCATTCCGCAATTCAGTAAGTCGTGCAACTTTCTCACTTGAAGCAGAAGGCAATACAAGAACAACAACGCTCGTCATCAAACCAATGATCACAAGCACCACCATCATTTCCACTAGGGAAAAGCCGTCGTCATTCTTGCCAAACTGTTTCATGTCTGAAGTTTATTCCGGCTGTGCCCGGTTACTGATATCAGCATTTAAACCTTCACCACCAGGACGACCATCTGCCCCATAAGACATGATATCAAACGCGCCATTTTCGCCTGGGATCAGATAAACATAATCGTTACCCCATGGGTCTTTTTTCAGGTTCTTGATAAAAGGTTCCTGACGAAGAGAATTCCCCCCCGGTGCCTTTGTAAGTGCTTCAAGTCCGTCCTCAAGGCTTGGATATCTAAGTGTTTCAAGCCGGTACATTTCCAACGCTTTTTCAAGCTCTGTAATATCAACCTGTGCCTTGGTAACCAAACCACGGTCTTGTGCTGGCAACACATTCACAACAATAACTGTTGTAAGCAGGCCGATGATCACAATCACCACCATTAGTTCGATGAGAGAAAAGCCATCGTCCTTATGGCTGTTTTTCTTCAACGCTTTCAGCATCGTCATCATTTTATTTTTCATCACTCTTCTCCGCTATGCCAATACAAGGCTGTTGAGCCTCAGGATCGGCAGCATGATGGACAGAACAATTGAACCCACAATTCCGCCCATAAAAATAACAATCATTGGCTCCAGAAGCCCCAGAGCCGTTTTGGTGAAACCATCAAATTCCCGTTCCAGATAGCTGGCCACGCTTGTAAGCATTTCCGGCAGGTTTCCGCTCTTCTCACCTGCGGCTACCATATAAGCAAGCATCGCAGGAAAAGCGCCACACTGCCGCAGTGCTGAAGACGTTGCTGTACCTTCTTTAACCTGTGAAACAGCTGCTTCCACCGCTTTTTTCATCGTTGCATTCTGGATTGTTTCCTTGGCAGCAATAAGTCCCTCAAGTACCGGGCTGCCGCCATCAATTAGTGTACCCAAGGAACGCGCAAAGCGTGCGGCATTTACGGTACGTACCAATCTTCCAATGAGCGGTAATTTCAAGATCATACCGTGTACTGCAAACCGAAAAGTATCACGGCGCATCGTGAACATAAAAGCCCCAATAGCAGCTGCAATAACAAGAGCAAACACAAGCCCATAATTCACAAGGAAATTAGAAGTGCCCACTACCACCTGTGTAAGAGCCGGCAAATCAGCACCAAAGCTTTCAAACTGCTTCACAACCTTTGGCACAACAAACACCATCAAGGCCGTAATTACACCAATTGCCACCACCAGAAGCACAATAGGATAAATAAGAGCAGACTGGATTTTCTGCTGTGTCTCAAGCGCCTTTTCTCTGTGATCTGCAATATTAGAAAGTACTCGCGCCAAATCACCTGATGCCTCGCCAGCTGCCACCATCGCTATATAGAGCGCATCAAAGCTTGCTCGTTCCTGTTCCATTGCTTGGCTGAGACGTTTACCTTCCATCACATTACTGCGGAGACGGGTCATCACACGGCGGATATTATCTTTTTCAGATTGTGCTGCGATCGCCCCTAACGCTTCTTCTACATTCGTTGCTGCCATCAGCATAGTTGCTAACTGCCGGGTAATCTGAGCCAGGTCTTTAGGCGCAATAGCATCTGATTTAGAAAACCATTTCCGTTCTACTCGCTTCTTTTCTGAAGCTAGAGTGATAGATGTGGCAAAAAGCGAACTGGCTTGTAAGCGCTTACGGGCGTCGCGCTCACTTTCAGCAGAAATTATACCGCTCTTTGCCTTCCCTGCTGCATCAAGCGCATCATATTCATAGGCTTGCATCAGCCATTATCCCGCAACTTGGAAACCCTCATAATTTCTTCAATGGTTGTTTCACCGTTTGCCACCAAGCGTGCACCGCTTGAAGCCAGTGTATCACCATACTGGAACGCATGCGCTTCCATTTCCTGCTCTGACGCACCTTCCTGTATCATCCGGCGCAGTGTTTCATCTACTTTCACCAGTTCATAGATACCAACACGGCCCATGTATCCTGTGTTACTACAGGCAGCACATGATCCCGGCTTATAGAAACTCGCATCATGATTATGTTCAAGCTGCAGCTGTTCACGGATAGAACCATCATCCTCAACTTCAATCTTACAGGAACCACAAAGCCTGCGCACAAGACGCTGCGCTAGAATTGCTTTAACGGTTGATGAAAGAAGGAATGCTTCAACCCCCATATCCCGAAGGCGGGTAACAGCAGCAATCGCGCTATTTGTATGTACGGTAGAAAGCACAAGGTGGCCAGTTAAGCTTGCCTGAATTGCCATTTCTGCGGTTTCAGTATCACGGATTTCACCAACCATAACCACATCAGGATCTTGCCTCAGGATAGCACGAAGACCGTTAGCGAATGTCATTCCTACCTTCGAGTTCACCTGTGTCTGACTAATACCCTCAAGCGCATATTCCACTGGGTCTTCCACGGTCATGATATTCCGAGATTGATCATTAAGAAGTGATAGCCCTGCATACAGTGTCGTGGTTTTACCGGAGCCTGTTGGCCCAGTTACTAGGATAATACCATTCGGTTCTTCAAGAGCTGACAGAATACCCCCATGCACACTTGCCTGCATACCAAGATCTTCCAAGCTCAACTGCGCCTGACTGGTATCAAGAAGCCTAAGCACCACGCGCTCACCGTGTCGAGACGGTAATGTTGAAACCCGCACATCAAACACTCTGTCTCCGAGCGTGAGCGATAAGCGTCCGTCCTGCGGGATACGTTTTTCGGCAATATCAAGGCGAGACATCACTTTAATACGCGACACGATATAAGGCGCTATGCGTGCAGACAGGCTAGCTATTTCAGTAAGTACACCGTCTACACGGAGGCGAACAGAAAGCGCATTTTCAAAGGGTTCAAGATGCACATCTGAAGCTTTAGCTTTCACCGCTTCAGCCATAAGGCTATTGATCAACCGGATCACTGGCGCATCATCGTCATTCGCCAACAAATCGGCGGCTTTGGGCATCCCCTCAAGCACACTATCAAGACTATCGTCTGGCAGTTCTTCTTCAACGGATTCAGCCAATCCGCTCGATGCATAGAGATTTGAAAGCAGCGCATCAAAATCCTTCGCGGATCTTTCCTCTACAGCAATCGGTATACCAAAACTACGCCGTACCTCACGGAGCATTAAGGCATCACTACCTTCTCTCATTGCTATAACAGCCTGTGCATCATCTTGTTCAATCAGGGCGAAGCCATATTCGCGAGCAAAGCCATACTTGAGTACAGGGTCTAATCTCTCAGTCATAGACAGATCACTCCTGTCCTGAGGTATCGGAAGCCCCTGAAGGTGACGTGCCCAGCACTTCTTTCACCAATTGGTCTAGCGGTGTCTGCGATTCAATCGCTGCCTGCTTACCTTTAATGTAATTGAACTTTTGATCTGTTACGGCGCGGGCATCTTCAGCACTGCGCATAATCGTAGGACGCAGGAAGATCATTAGATTTGTTTTCTGAACACTTTTACTATCAGAACGGAAAGCACGGCCCAAAAGCGGGATATCACCAAGAAGCGGAACTTTATCAACGCGAGTTGTTTCATTCTGCTGGATAAGCCCACCAAGCACCACAATTTCTCCATCACTCACCCGCACTGTAGTGGTGATTTCACGAAGGTTAGTGATCAACTCTGTTGAACCAGTCGCAATAGGGCCAGCCACAGATGAAATTTCCTGACGGATAGCAAGACGAATATCTTCGCCCTCATTAATTTGCGGCGTTACTTCCAGAATGATACCAACATTCTTCCGCTCAACTGTACGGAATGGATTTACGTTGGCACTACCGAGCGCTTCACCAGTCGTAATCGGGATTTCCTGTCCGCTCTGGAACTTTGCAGGCTCATTATCAAGCGTTACAATTGACGGTGTAGAAAGGATATTGCTGCCTGTGTCCTGCGCGAGTGCGTTAAGGATGACACCAAATACTGTACCACCACTTGTTCTACCCGCAGCACCTACAGAAAAACCGTTTAAACCAACGAGTGAATTCACAGCTGTTTCCTGAAGCGTGTTGGAAACATCTTCGCTCAGATCATCATTATCAAGAAGCAGCGCACCTGTTGCCGCCAAAACATTTGGCGCAGTTTGCGCATAGTTGGTCATGGTGAAAGGAATGCCACTACCTTCACTGCCAGAAAGAATATACTGAAGACCAAGCTCTTTCGCCGCCCCCTCTGAAACCTCAACAACAATTGCTTCCACAAGCACCTGTGGGCGCGGCACATCAAGGCTTCGGACCAAACTAACAATTCGCTGTTGCATTTCAGGAGTTGCGTTAATTACGAGCGCATTTGCTCCCGCATAAACAGAAAGTGCAACATTACTATCGGGGTTAACAACCTTACCGCTGGAATCCTTTTGCGTTACAGATTTCACAACGCTTTCCAACATCGGCAGCATAGCTTCTGCATTTGCATGCTTAAGGTTTACAACCAGCAAATCACCGCGCGAGGCATTGTTTTTATCCAGTTCAAGCAGCACTGGTTCAAACGTGGAAACTACCTTTTCAGGCCCTTTAAGAATAAGTGTATTACTGCTCTCAAGCGGGATAACAGAGATAGTTGAATTACTCTCATCGCCAGCCTGACGTGAAGCTAATCTCAAGGCAACATCCGCCATTTCAAAAGCTGATGTATTTTGCAGGGCGATGGTTTTGATAACCGACGTATCAACATCCATACTTTCAACTAGCTGGGTAATACGCTTCAGGTTTTCAGCATAATCTGTGACAATTACATATGGCGAACCACGGCGGGCAAATGCGCGGCCATTCTTGTGAATAAACGGCTTGGCAGCGGCCTGTACGGACAAACTATCTACATAGGAAAGTGTGTAAACGCGGGTTACCAGCTGATCACCTGCCAGATCGCCAGATACAGGAACACTATCCTGCACTGCCACTTCATCAGGTACAATTTTGTAGGCGCCACTTGCTGTCGGTACGATGGTAAAACCATTTACGCGCAATGCAGAAAGAAAGGTTTGGAAAGCTCCTTCTTCTGAAACTGGCTTGCTGGAAACCACATTCACACGACCGTTCACACGAGGATCAACAATGAAAGTGTGCCCGGTGATACCAGCAATATCGTTAATAAACTCGCGGATATCTGCATCGCGGTAATTTAGCACCTGATCTTGCGCAAACAGCGGCAGAGTTAGCGCCGAAGCTCCCAGCAAGGTTGCAAGAGCTAGTTTTTTCAAAGTTCCCTGAAGCATAATCTTTGCATTCTTCCCCAAAGGCTATCCCACTTTAGCCTATTGTTTCCGTGCGGCGCTCACCACGCCTTAACAACTCAATCGTAAATTTCGATGCACCAGAAAGTTCATCTGGTAGTTCCTTCAAGTTCTCAAAGGAATTAAGCTTAAATCCGTTAACGGATTGTATTATGTCACCCTTTTCAAGCCCAACAGACAGCCCACTAACATCAGACGTTAACCTGAAACCAATGATGCGGTTATTTTCGCGCACCGGCTCCCAGTTCATGGCGGTCAGGGCTGTTATAATATGAGAATTTGAAGAAGCAGTGTTTGGTTCGGTAATCTGTTTTTGCGGAGCAGTGGTTACTGAGCGCGTTTTGTTGGTTTTAAACATATAAACCGCTTCTCTAGCACCTCTACGTGCAATTTCGATGCGGTCCGAGTAAACACCAACTAATTGGATGCCATTTGAAATGCTCTCGCCAGTACGTACCAGTTTTTGCTGGGCCCCTTCCATCTGCACGATCGCATTACCTTCACCTTCGCCCTCGGCACGGAGGCCATAAAGTTTGATTTTCAAACTACTTTCACGAACAGCGGCAGCTTGTGCTGTCGGCGCTGACGTCAACTGTCGAAAGAAAGGATCAAATCTCGTAAGGGAACTGTAATCTGTCGCCCGATTGGCTGGCTGAGTAATCACCGGCGGCAAAGCCGATCCAACATTCGTGTTCGTATCAGAAAGCAATTTTGTAAAAAGCTGTGAAGCAAAATACCCAAGGAAGATAACCAACAAAACTTCAACGAAAGTAGCTGTGACACGCAGCCACTTGGGAGTAGCTGCAGAAAGTGCCGCTATGTTAGTTTCTTCTGCCATACCAGAAGATGATACGTTTTCAATAATCTTAGGCATTCGGTACTTAATCTAAATTCAAAGGGCCTGCTGCCAAAGCAGCAGGCCGAAACTTTTGCACATTAGAACTTGTATTTAAAGCCCAGAGAAACTGAACGTCCAAGATCATATGCCTCTGTAATACGGCGATCATCACCAAGAGATTGAGAGAATTGGATACCATCATCAAGAAGGTTCGAAGCCTCAAAGCTGAATTCAAGAATGTTAGAACCCACTTCAAACTCACGGCTGTATACAAAATCAAGAGTTACAGGTGGCTGTTCAAATTCATCCGGAGCACCGAATGTACCAACAAGGCTAAGACGCTCACTTGTATAGTTGAATACAAGTGCGAGAGATTCGCCCTTATCGTGATTGTTCCAACCAACCTGCACGTTCGCAAGCCAGTTTGAGAGCCCCTGGAACGGACGTACCAAGTTTGTCACATTACCTTGGTTCGCAGCTGCGGTTGTAGTTTCACCATCAACATAAGAAGCGTTAGCTTTAAGGAAAAATTCCTTATTGAGGCCGAGCCAATCCCAACCAAACCACTCTTGAAGGAATAAGAACTTTTCAAGTTCAACCTCAATACCCGCGTTATCAGCGCTTTCACCATTGATGTAAGTGTAAGTAACACTTTCACCTGTAAGGAATACCGAAACCTCAATCGGGTTCGTGAAGTCTTTATAGAAAGCACCGATTGTCAGGCTGTCACCGGCACCAAAATACCACTCGAAACGTGCATCATAGTTTTTGATCTCTGTTGTCGAAAGGTTTGGATTACCAACAACAAGAATGCCGCGGTTATCATCCAGGAATGGTGCACTTGAAAGTTCGCGCAAATCCGGACGAGTGATTGTCTCACTATAACCAAGGCGAAGCTGCATGTTATCTACAAACTCATATGTGATGGTTGCAGATGGAAGCAAACGCTCAAGATCCTGATTAACATTCACAGGTGATAGAAGTACCCGGTCAACTGTATTCACTGTTTGCAGGCTATCTTCGTAGCGTGCACCTAGTGCGATACGAACACGGTCGGTTACCTGTGCATCAAAACCAAGGTAACCCTGATAGTTTTTAAGAGATGCTGTGTATGCATCAGATGCATCAAACTGCTCAACAAGCCTTACACCACCTGGGCGAATATTTGCAGGGCCGAAGATAATTTCTGGCACAAGGAAACGAAGATCAGAACCAGCTGATGACGGGATCTGGAAATTATAGCGCACAAGCCCGAAGCTTCTGTCTTTCTCCAGGTAAGTAAAACCTGTCTTAACATCAACAGCAATATTACCAATATTCAACGGCTGAACGATATCAAAACCAAATTCCTTAGTTTCTTCATCAAGCGCGTTATATTCAGTCGTGTTACCTGTTGTATTCGCTACAAGCTGGAAACGATCGCTATCATCTTCAAAACGATAAATAGTACTACGACGAAGTGGTACATCACGGTCTGAACGAGAATAGTTAGCACGCCATGTTAGCTGAGTATCAAGGAACACATCACTATCGTCAAATAGAGTGAAATTGTGATCACCTGTGATCTGGTTCGTCCAAACCTGACTTTCAATCCAGTCAATAGTTGAAGATGTACGCAGTTCATCAGGCTCAGCAGTAAACTGACCAGTTTCGATAAGCGAGCGCTTGCGAGACTGGCGAAGTACCGTACCTGTGTAGTTCAGTGAGTGGTTCGCGTTGATTTCATATCCAAGCGATAGAATACCATTCAAGCTAACATTGATATTTGTCTGACGAAGGCCACACTCTGTATCAGCGTCCTGAAACTCTGTCTGATCACAAACCTCAGAACCATAGCTGAAACGAGTTTCAAGCCCCTGGTTGTTGACCGTGAAGTTACGGCGAACACCTTCACGGTGCACCGTTTCCACATCATAGTTCACCGCAGTGAAGAAACCGAATGCACTTTCAGAACCAACTTCATAGCGGTTACCAAGCGCAAAGTTCAGCCCTGCACCAGGGAGGCCATTTTCATCATCAATTGACCAGATGTTTGGAATGGCACGGCCAGCAGCCGCTAGCTCTTCTTCTGACAGGCTTGCAAGAGTGATGTCCTGAAGAAGTTCATCTGGAATATTGCGCTGAGAACCACCAAAGCCGAGAATTTCAATACCCGGACCATCGTAGCTAAGAACGTCTTTACCAGTAGATTCAGAGTTATACTTACCTGAGATACCAACTTCCAGGATGAACTCATCCGGAATTGTTTTCGTACGGATATCAACCACACCCCCAGCGAATTCCAGTGGGTATTCAGGAGAATATGTTTTTTGTACCAGAACAGATTCCACAATACTTGTTGGGAAAATATCAAGCGGCACAACTTTTCTAAGTGGTTCAAGGCTTGGAATAGATGAACCATTCAAAAGCGACGCCGAATAGCGATCACCAAGACCACGAACATATACATATTTACCGCCAACCAGCGAAAGACCAGGCAAACGCTGCAAAGCAATAGCAATATCGCCATCACCTGCTTGCGAAAAAGCCTCCGCATCAAGCACGTTAGCGATTTCAGAGGTCGCGCGCTTTTCATCAGGTACATACTGCCCCAGAACTGTAATTTCCTCTACATCCTGAGCAAGATCGATTTCCTGAGCGAAAGCCTCGGCAGGTACAAGAAGTACTGTCGAGGCGAGTAGAGCGCTTTTTAATTTAGAGTGGGTGAAATTCATTTTAGCCACCGTCAGGTTTCCATTATGTGCGCAAAACCGCAGCAAGGGAGCACCTTGCTGCGGTTATTGTCTAAAGGCTTATTCGTTGATCCAAACTGTCCAACCAGCGGCCCAGTTATTTGCAGCATTCTGTACAGCACCGATATGGCTTACTGCATCGAAGAAGTTGTTAACTGTCGCAACATTTGTTGCTGTTGCACCGTTCTCTGTTGCACCGTTGATATATGTTTTGAAAGCATCACCACCAGCCGCAATTACGAGAGTGTCAGCCACAACAATGTTGTTTGATTGGTTAGTGTACCAAGCTTCAAGATCGAATGCGTTGTCGCTATCCGTGTTGAACACTTCCGAACAAGTTGTGCTTAGCAGAGAGGAAACCATAGTCAGGTTACCAGTCAGATTAGTTGCACTTGAACCAGCGTTTGTGAATGTTGCAGCATCATCGATATCAAGACATGCATCACCAAAATCAGCTACTACAGTGTTGTAAAGGTTTGCACCTGTACCTTCGCGGAGAAGGATACCGATATCACTTTCACCACCAGCTTCACCAGCACCGATAATTGTTGAGTTAGCAATCATTGGCTGTGCACGTGGTAGGAAGTCGTTGTTGTTACCAAGGTTATCAGCTTCGAAGCCCTGATCAGTAGCAGCCTGGTTAGGGTTCTGAATGATCACAACATGCTGAACCTTACCGCGCCAGCCCTGTGTCCAGTCTAGGCTGTCATCATCTGAACCAGTGATTACAAGGTGCTTAGCGTTTACTGTACCGCCGAAGAATTCGATACCATCATCCGCACCATTGTGTGTTTGAACATAATCAACAGTTGTTCCTGAACCTACACCTTGGAATGCGATGCTGTTGAACTCATCATCACCTGTGATTGGGTTACCTGCGTAAACTACACGTGTGTAGAACATCTGTCCTGAGCTATCGTTATCATCTGTACCACCGTACAAACCACTATCGCCCTCGCCTTCAGCCTCACAAGGAAGACCAACACCGTTACATGTGTTGATTGTTGCACGGCCGTTAATCACGATGCCGCTCCAAAGAGATGTATCGCTGTCAAGGTTACGTGTATCAGGGTCTAGCGCTGTAAATGTAACAGGCGCATCAACTGTACCGTTTGAGTTTAACTGTGAACCGCGGGAGATAATCAATACTGAAGTCAGGTTCTGACCCATGATTGTTACACCAGGCTCAATTGTCAGTGTTGCAGCGTCACCGTCAGCGGCAGGGCTTGCTGGATCTGGACCCATATCAACACCAAACTGTACACGACCGCCAAGAATGTAGTCTAGACCAGATACAAGGCGCATATCTTCTGTGTATGTGCCTTCTGGAATTGTACAGGTATTATCACCGTTATCTGTCGTGCCAGTAGGACACTCAGGAGCCGGGTTCAAACCGTAAGTCCAGTTCAATGTCCAGTTATCAGCAGCATCTGTTGAACGAACTGCGCCAGCGAAGTTTGCTGTATCAAAGAAAGCATCTGTTGCCGCAACATTTGTCGCTGTTACAGCATTTTCAGCAGAACCATTCACAAACAAGTTGGAAAGTGTTGTTGCTCCAACTTCGTTGTTTGATTGGTTCGTGAAATACGCTTCTAGATCAAATGCGTTATCACTATCTGTATTGAACACTTCATTACAGTTCGTGCTTAGAAGTGTTGACTGAATTGTAAGTGTACCAGTTAGGTTAGTCGCGCTTGAACCAGCAGCTGCAAATGTTGCTGAATCGTCAATATCCATACAAGCGTCGCCAAAATCGGAAACAACAGTGTTAAAGATATTCGCACCAGTACCTTCACGAAGAAGCATACCGATATCGCTTTCACCACCGCGGCTAGCTGAACCAACAATTGTCATATTGGAAAGCTGTGGCTGCGCACGTGGTGTGAAATCGTTGTTGTTACCAAGGTTATCAGCTTCGATACCTTGGTCAGAAGCTGCCTGAGCTGGGTTCTGAATGATAACAACGTGCTGTGCTTTACCGCGCCAGCCTTGTGTCCAATCAAGGCTATCATCATCAGAGCCAGTTAGAACAAGGTATTTAACCTGCGCTGTACCACCGAAGAACTCAATACCATCATCCGCACCGTTATGAATGTGGATAAATTCTAGCTCTGTACCGGAACCAACACCCTGAAGTGCCAAGCTGTTAAGCTCGTCATCACCAGTGATTGGGTTACCTGCGTATTTAATCTGTGCATAGCGAATTCTACCGCTGCTGTCCGTATCATCTGAACCGCCGTAAAGACCACTATCGCCTTCGCCTTCAGCTTCACAAGGAAGACCAACACCATTACATGTGTTGATTGTTGCCTGGCCGTTCAGGATCAAGCCACCCCACTCTGAAGTGAATGGCTCATCAAGAAGTGCGCCGCTGAAAGCCGCAGGAGCATTCAAGCCAAGCTCAGAAGCCAAACCAAGATCAAGACCGGATGTGAAAACGATTGGGTTATTCGCTGTACCATTCGCCTGGATTTCAGAACCACGGGAGATAATCAGCACATCCGTGTTTGTCGGCCCATATAGAGTTGTACCAGCCTCAATCGTCAATGTTGCGTCATCACCAGCTGCAGCATTACCGTCAGCACCTACATCAACACCAATCGCAACACGACCTGAAATCTGATAAATATTATCTGATGTCAGCGTAACATCATCAGTAATTGTTCCAGAAAGGCGACAATGTGTTGCGTCCCCAACAGAAACAGATTCTGTGCCAGTAGGACAATTACCTGCGGATGAAACCTCTCGGCCCGCACGATCAGTCACAGAACTGCCAGTGTTACCACCACCATTGCCACCGTTACCGCCATTTCCACCGTTACCGCCAGTACCTGGGTTTGGCGCAACCGTGCCCGGAGACTGAAGCTCCGTGCTATCGTCGCCGCATGCAACAAGAGCTACTGATGCAACAGCTGCCAGCAGCGTATTCCTAATGATCTTATGGTTCTTCATCGTTTTCCCCGTACGAAGCTCATCGGCTCGGTATTTTTAAGAAACAAGCGAAATTACCGACACAACACGTACCGGCTCCCGAGGAAGGACCTAGATTAGAAATGTTTCAGTTTGGTTTCAGTGAATTTTCTATAGTGTTACAATCTGTAACAATTATTTAAGTAATTGATTTATATAAATATTTTATTATGGCTCATATCAAAGAATACAATTTCTAAATTAAAATATCAACCACACGCTCCAGATTCCCCCACAAATGAAGGGGCCAAATGGAATCCGACTCTGTAATGTTACATCCGTTTTAAGCATAATTTGGATCACTGCGAAAAGAAGCGCAACCACAGACGCAATCAACAGAACAAATGGGAGATTATACCAGCCAAGCCACATGCCAGCAGCAGCCAAAAGCTTCGCATCCCCCATGCCAATACCGCTCTTTCCCCTTATAGCTTCGTAAGCAAGATTAAGAAGCACTGGAAACATTAAACCTACCAGCGCCCCAATTAAGTGAGGTTCAATCAGCCAAGGCTCAAGAAACCAGATAAACAACAGGCCTGATAGAAAAAGCATACCGTTCAACAGATTCGGCAGTCGCATTGTATGAAGATCAAAAAGAGTTAGCACATAGAGATGCAGAAACAGCACAAGCCCAACAAGGGTTGGTTTTGTTACAAATAAAAGTGCCAATCCAGGCAGTAACAATAAATAGCTAGAGATATGTTTGTAAGGAAATGTCACGCCAGCACCATTTATTCCCATGTCGGCACGCAATAAAAAAGGCGCGCAACCTATGCGCACCCTCTTTAGCAAACTTCCTCGAGATAAGGAAACTGGTTTTAATACTAGCCTTGCTCACCGAGGCGACGAAGAGCTCTTTTCGCAATTGTTTTCACACGGTTTGTTTTGCCGCTGCGAAGAAGCGCATAAGGGTTTTCCTTTCCGTTAAGGATTTCCTTGTACATTGCTACTGCTTCCGTCTGACGGCCAGTTGTGCTGTATACGAAAGCTAGGTTAAGTTTTGCGAAGACATCATCTTCTTTAGCAAAGCTTTTACCAAGGAGAGCTGTTTCAGCGCTAGACCAGTCCTGCGCTTTCAGTTCTTTGGCAGCATAATTATTTGTGTCTGCTTTATTATCTTGTGCGAATCCTGCGTCAGAAGCCATTGCAGTAGCTGACAGAATTGTAACACTTAGGATGGTACCGATCGTTTTCATTTTCATTATATTCCCTTTCGGCAATCTTACTATTATCAACACTTTTGTTACAGTTATATGTAACAGAAAAGATTTATATGTGCCATGCAATATTTAAGGGATTGAAAGGAAAGGATAAATTTTTTTTCAGTTTTTGTTACAAACCGAAGTTAATAAAATCAATAACTTAATCAAAATTGAACTGATTCGGATATTCCCATGTGAATTTTTTATGACAGTAGCAAAAAAAAGCTGAAATACATAATTTTTCGGTCTAGCTAGTGCTCAGAGCATTAAATTACTTATTTTGTAGACCGTAATATGACACTTGATTTTACAGTTGGAATTAAACGCATTGCGATAAGCTTGCTGGCTATTTCTGCAGTATCGGTTTCTGCCTTTGCAGCACCTGCAAGTGGTGCTTTGTTTGCGGCTGCACCCAAAAGTATTAAACGCCCTGTTGAAACCGTGTCACCATACTCATTCGGTCTTGAACGGTCTCAACAAGAAACTGCAATTCGTTTTATCCAATATGCCGGTATTGATAAAAACCTCTCGCTCTTGCTTCTAAATGATGTGAAAACATCTGCACAAGTGACGGACGCTATCAATCGCATCGGATTTGAGGCTGTAAAAGAAAAAGTTGTTACAGCTATCAAACGCGCTCAGCTTTCAAATAAAGCTGAATGGACGGAAATGCTCGCTACTGTGTACCTTAATTATTTTGAAGGCACAGAACTTAGCAGCATCCTGACAGAACGTGAAAGCTCACCCTTCTTTGCGAAGATGGTCGAGCTACAAACTGCAATTTCTCATGATGTGGATACACAGGGTAAATTGATTTACAAGCGTGCACGCCAACAGGTTTTGGACCTGCTCACTAAAGAATTCGCAGCTTAAAGCTTTAATCCTCTTGAAGCATACCTGCTTTCCAGCACATCAAAACCATATTGAATAATGAGCGCCATAAGCGCTGCTGGTACCGCGCCACTTAAAATCAGCTCAGTATCCGCCAAACGAATCCCCGAAATAATGGGCTGCCCATACCCTCCGGCACCGATAAGTGCGCCAAGTGTAGCCGTACCCACATTAATAACAGCAGATGTTTTAATCCCTGCTAATATAGAAGGCAGTGCAATAGGCAGCTCAACTAACCGAAGCCTTGCCCCAGCTGGCAACCCTAGAGCATCAGCAGATTGAATTATATCCCTCGGAATAGCTGAAAGGCCCGCGTGAGTATTTCTTACAATTGGTAGCAGACTATATATAAACAAGGCGAAGAACGCAGGGGCAAAGCCGATACCCAGTAGAGGAATCAGGAAAACAAAAAGTGCCAAGGATGGTATTGTTTGCACAATAGAAACCACTGGCATGATAATATACGCAAGCTTAGGGGATTTTGTTGCCCATATCCCAAGTGGTAAAGCCACTATAATAGCTGACAGGAGAGACAGCCCCACTAAAATAAGATGATCGCCCGTATGGCGCATGATCTCGGACCAAATCGTCTTTTGCCTCACCTGCACAGAAACATTCAGAGTTTCATGAAGAAAGCTTGCCGAAACCTCTGCAGTTGATATCTGATCGATTTTCGCAGCTTTATTGAGTGCCTGCATCTGTTCGGCAGTAATTTTACCTTCAAGGGTTAACATTGCACGAAGCGCATTTGGGGCTTCTTGCTCAAGGCTTTTACGGTAAAGGACAACAGCAGAATAATCGGGAAAGAATTCCAAATCATCCTCCAGTACCGTTAATCCATAAAAAGCGATCTCTGCATCAGTGGTATAGATGTCTGTTGCATCAATCTGACCACTATCTAGTGCAGCAAGAGCTAGATCATGATCTAAGCCCGTTGGTTCCTGGTTTAGACCATAACGTCGACGCAACTCCGGCCATCCATCATTGCGTTTCATGAAGGGTGGGCTATAGCCCATTTTCATATCTGGCACTTTTTTTAGATCAGAAATCTTCGACAGGCTATGCTCCAGGGCATATGCCTTTCTGATGCCGACACCATAGGAATTAGAAAAACCAAGCGGAGCCGAGAGCCCTACTTCGTATTTATCTGCAAGGATGGTTTGCAATTCCGAGAAAGAAACCGACTCCTCCAGCGCCAATATTTCCTTAGTAAGAGTGCCTGTATAATCAACATATACATCCACCTCACCAGCCAGTAGTGCTTCCCATATAACGCGCGTTCCGCCCAGCTCCGCCCAATGTCTGGTTTCCTGTCCACTCGTTGCTGCAACTTGCGCCAACATTTCGCCGAGGATCACACTTTCGGTAAAAGTCTTTGAAGCAGTTACCAATTCATCTTTTCCGTGCACTGCACTAAATGATGAAAGAAACAGCACTATACTGAACCAAAATCTAATCATTTCGCCTGCTCCAGCATATCGTTGATATGACGTTGAGCCGTCAAAAACCGCGTTACAAATGGATCAGCGGGCTTGTGTACCATATCAGCAAGTTTTCCCTGCTGAACGATACCCCCTTCAGACATAAGAACAAGATGATCTGCAAGATATACGGCCTCCGCCATATCATGGGTTACCAGCACAACGGTCATGTTCAGTTTAGAAAATATCTGCTTCAAATCTGTCTGTAGATCATGCCGAATGATCGTATCAAGAGCGCCGAGAGGCTCATCAAGGAACAGAACATCGGGCTTAAGCATAAGCGCTCTCATAAGCGCTACTCGCTGTCTCTGTCCGCCAGAGAGCTCACCGGAGAATTTATCCAACCCGCCCACAGGAAAACTGGTCAGGTTGATTAATTCCTCGAGACGCATATCAATCTCGTTGGCCGGCCAACCGAGATATTGAGCCATTAAGATAATGTTTTCCCGTGCAGTATAATGTGGGAACAAACCACCAGTCTGGATCACATACCCTATTTTTTGTCGAAACTTTTCAAGGTCAAGATCACAAACCTCACTGTCGCGAAATCTCACGCTGCCTTGGTCCGCTTGTTCAAGCCCCAACATCAATTTTAAGAGCGTTGACTTCCCACATCCCGAAGGCCCAATAAGGCTGGTTACCTTACCCTCAGGCAGGTCTAGCGACACATCTTTGATCGCGGTAAATTCACCGAAGGATTTTGTTACAGACTGGATTTCAAAAATTGATACCACAAGCTTTCGGGAACAAATGTTCACTGCCTTTGATTGTTACTCTTACAGGAAACTTAGGCTGTAAACGATGGGCTTACCACTGTTTTCCCACCTTTAATGAGACAGCAATAAAAAAGGGAGCCAAAGCTCCCTTTCGAAATCCAATATAACAGCGATTAATTCATACTGCGGTACATATCAATGCCCTGCTTGGCATAGCGGTTCGCGGTTTCCACATTGTCAGAAAGAATATTCAAACTCTGATTAATTTCAGCCACGGCGCCAGCAGCTGTTTGCATGCTTGTGGAGATTTCCCGGGTTACGCTGTTTTGTTCATCAACAGCACCAGAAATACCTGTCACACTTTCCTGCACTTCACTTACCGCACCTTTAATGGCGGTTAAGCGCCCCACAACATCAGAAGAAACCGTCTGCATACGTTCAATTTCATCAGAAATCTGATTTGTCGCATCACCAACCTGATTTGCCAGATTTTTCACTTCCGATGCCACAACAGCAAAGCCCTTACCTGCTTCACCGGCCCGAGCAGACTCGATCGTAGCATTCAAAGCAAGAAGGTTAATCTGAGCGGCAATATCTTCAATGAGCGTTACAATCTTATTCATCGCTTCAGCTGCATCACTAAGCTGCGTGGTGGAAGCACCAACAGATTCCGCCTCGCCAAACGTTTTATCAACGGCAACCCGAGCATAAGAAACACTTTCTGCGATAGCCTGGAAAGAAGAGCTCAATTCTTCAGCAGCTGAAGCCACTGTCTGTACAGTCGTTTCTGTCTGCTGGGATGCTGCAACCGCTGAACCTGCTTGCGTATTAGCATCAGAAACAGATCCTAAAATTTGCTCCATGTTTTCATCAACCATAGCACTGATTTGCTCACGCTCTGTTCGCGTTTTTATCATATCAGTAATATCAGTGGCGAACTTCACCACTTTGAACGGCTTGCCGTCTGGATCAAAAATCGGGTTATAAATTGCCTGCAACCACAACTCTTGCCCAGCTTTGGTAACCCGTCGGTATTCACCAGCCTGATATTCGCCACTACCTAAAGCTTGCCAGAAATTCTTATAAGCCTCAGATTCTCGTTCTGACGCCTCAACAAAAATACGGTGATGCTGACCAATGATCTCATCAAGCGAATACCCAACAGCATTGGTGAAATTTTCATTGGCCGTAATGATGGTGCCGTCTAATTCAAACTCAATAATTGCCTGGGCTTTATCAAGAGCTGCGAGCTTGCCTTCATAATCTGCATTTTTCAGTTTCTGCGCAGTAATATCAGAAGCAAACTTCACCACTTTGAACGGCTTGCCGCTCTCATCAAGAATGGGGTTATATGTTGCCTGCAACCATATTTCTCTCCCACCCTTTGCATAGCGTTTGAATTCGCCATTTTTGAATTCACCGCTACCCAGTGCACGCCAGAAATCAGCATATTCAGCAGTATGTTTATATTCTTCGCCTACAAACATACTGTGATGCTGGCCTTGAATTTCGGCTAGGCTGTAACCAGTTGCAGCCTGAAAGTTGTCATTGGCAGTTATGATGGTGCCATCAAGGGTAAACTCAATAACAGCCTGTGCTCTGTTAAGAGCATCAATTTTCCCAGAGGAATCTATGTTACCGGTATAGTATTCAGTAACATCTGTCGCGCACTTCACAACCTTTTCCACGCGCCCGGTAGCTGTGAATACAGGAACATAAATTGCGCGAAGCCAAATCTCTCTGCCACCCTTTGCATAGCGCTTAAAAATAGCAGAATGATCTTTGCCCGAGGCGAGGTGTTTCCAGAAGTCTTTATATTCCTGAGAAGCTTTATAATTCGCATCCACAAACATACTGTGATGCTGGCCTTTAATCTCAGCAAGGCTGTAACCCATAGCTTCTTCAAATAACGCATTTGCAGTGAGAATTCTGCCATCCGGCGTAAATTCGATCATTGCCTGAGAAAGAGAAATCGCCTTGAGAACGGCTTCAGCTTCATTAGTTGTTACGCCTGAGCGTTTTTTCAAAATATCGAACACAGTCCGACTCCACACGAGTTAATACCAAAACTGAATACAGCTCCGTTTACTCGCCCCCGCGTTACACTCTGTATCGCATTATTTCGTAAACAATAGATTAACTAACCAATGATTTCTCCTTTGCAATCAAACAATTGGTTGCAAAGGAAATAATTTTGGGGACACTCATAATTTGTACAGCATTGGCTTTTTTCCAATGGCCGATACTTCGCCCTGAGCGAAAAAGCGTTGTCAATTAATCGTTTAATAACATGCCACACACGCAAATGTTTCTGTTATGTCATCCATCTAAAGATTAGTTTACTAAGCGAACATGATCTAATTTGCGGGAAAATCAGATATGAAAAAAATTCTTACATTAGTGGCTGTATTATTCAGTTTTTCACTTGCAGCTTATGCGGATGGTGAAATCAACCTATCTAAACCAGGCCTTTTTGGTGGTTCATGGAAACATGCCTTGAACGGTTATGATACAGTTGCTTACTTTACAGTGGGCAAAGCTACTAAAGGTAAAAAAGAATTCGTGGCAGAATATAAAGGCGCAAAATGGCTTTTCGTTTCTGCTGAAAACAGAGATCTTTTTAAAGCCGACCCTGAAAAATATGCTCCTCAATATGGTGGTTACTGCGCATGGGCCGTAGCACACGGCAGCCCTGCACCAGGAAGCCCAAAAGTTTGGAAGATTGTCGATAACAAGCTTTATGTAAACTACGATAAATCAATTGGTAAAAAATGGGAGAAAGATATCCCGGGCCTTATCAAACGCGGTGATGAAAACTGGCCGGAAGTTCAAGAAAGACTTGAATAACAGATTTAGAGAAAAGCGGCTTAATCAGCCGCTTTTTTATTACCTTCTCTTTTCAACATGCTATAAATCTCAGCATGGAAGCCTTTATTGAAAAGATATTGAGTATCCCTTCAAAGCCTTCCTGCTGGCTAGATTGGAAAACTGTAGAAGAAGCCCCTCAAGAAAAGGGGAGTTACATACTTCTGCTTACTTTACAGACATCATTTGAGCTCAATCACAAAACTCTTGGCAGTCACCTGTTGGAAAAAGGCCGTTATATATATGCTGGCAGTGCAAATGGTTCTGGCGGTATAAAAGCACGTGTGAAACGCCACCTTTCAAAAGACAAAAAAATCCATTGGCATATTGATCACCTGACAACTCAAGCAGAAACTGTTAAATGCCTTTGCCTTCCTGGTGGCGGCGAATGCAGCCTTACTTCAACACTCTTAACTTCAGAAGCTTTCAGGGTTCCAATTAAGGGGTTTGGTAGTTCAGATTGCCGTGAGTGCCCAAGCCACCTTCTTGAAGTTGTTAACACTCAATAATTTCAGAAATAGGTTTTCTAATATCCTGCCGCACATCAATTCAACAAACTAAATAGCTGCGCCCTACCTTTACCACATTCCCTATATTTTATGCTTTCTACAAGAACCTCAGAAAGCTCGTTTTATGAAACAACTGGTTATATTTTTTATCCTGTCGCTTTTTTATATACCTGCCGCTGCAGAATCAACAGAATACAAAGGCATTCTTTATACGAAATTGGCAGAAAATATATGGATGCATACCACATATCATAAGACAAAAAATTGGGGTAAAGTTCGATCAAACGGACTGATAGTTCTGACTAAAGAAGGCGCTCTTCTTATTGATACTGGCTGGAATAATACTCAGACCCAACATATTCTAAATTGGGTACATGAAGAGCTTGAAACTACCGTGACCGCAGCCGTTTTCACTCATGCCCATGATGACAAAATGGGAGGTGTACAAGCCGTTATTGACGCAGGTGCTAAAACTTTTGCACACCCACTTTCAAATCAGTTCGCTCCGAACGAAGATTTAACGCCTGCAGAATATAATCTCCAAATTCTCTCAAATGGTGATGCTGTTGCAGCACACCCGGCCTTCGATGGCATTAAAATATTTTATCCTGGCGGAGGGCATACCCGTGATAACATCGTAGTAGCCTTACCAACAGCTAATATACTCTTTGGCGGCTGTCTGATAAGGCCTGGGAAATCTCACTCTCTCGGCAACACCGCAACTGCCGATATCAAAGCCTGGGCGACTTCAGTTAAAAATGTTGCAAACCGCTTTCCAGATACTCGCCTTATAGTTCCAAGTCATGGGGACCCTTCCGGTCGAAAATTATTAGATCATACTATAAAATTAGCTCAACACACTGTTTCCGAATAATAATCAGGCCCACTCGCACTTCATAAAAAAAGGGCTCCAACGCACATTCCTTGTGACATGGAGCCCTGTATCAAGTGGCTTTCTAATGGTAAACAGCCTTAACAGCCAGGCTATTTATACCGCGTGAAAATAACGTTTAACCAACCAGAATTTGTACCAATTTGTACGTATTCTAAAACAATTGCGGTAAATAATAGTGCGCTGGTGCAATACGCGGTTTGTAATTTACGCGTACCCATTCCACGTAAAGCACCAGCTATGTGATCTGAGCTTTTGGGGTATCACTCAGTTACATTGATAATACATTCACCGGAGTATCCTCGATGAATGCATAACGGTCTTTCAGAAAACCATGCTATGGGGGCATGAATAATCATCGTGACTGTCGGGTGCTAAATTGCGGCGATTTGAGCTTAAATCTCAAGCGATTAAATGTATTAAAATGTCTCAGTTTTTCTACAAATTTCGTAAAATTTTAAAGTTCGTCACAAGAACCGTGAGTTTGCTTCCGATACTTTTCAACGCTCCAGATTTTAGTAATACAAATTAATACAATATTTGAGTTTTGGTGACAGTTTCGTAGCGATAGGGTGCAACTGATTATCAAAAATACACCGTTGATAATTGAGTACATACGGGGGAAAGAGTTTAGCGCGGAGTATAAGTTAAATGGCAGACAGCATAACGATACTTATATCAACTTTGATTATAACAAGCCTTCTGTTTTCTGTTTTATTCTATGCTGCCTGGCGTACTTTCAACAAACCTCCTCATGCATTGGTTTGGGCCGTTACTTTTTTGATCGGCTTTATCCAATGGGTAATAACTTTTGCTGCATCAATGCTCTGGTTTAGCCCCGGAGCTTATTATTGGCTCATCGTTAATTTTCTCACCCTATCCATGACCAGTAGCGGGCTATGGGGATATTTTCTCCGCGGTAAATTCAATATTAATCCATTTTATCTCATTGGCATAACACTAGCCCTTGAGTTTGGCGTCTATGTGAGTTGGTCAGTTTTCCCACATATCGGTGTCAGCCAGGCCATCGTTCCTTTCTATGCGTCTGCCGCCGCACTTCTTACTGCATTCGTCCTATGCCGTTCCTCAGATAACAAAACAGCTCTTGAATGGGGTGCTATCATTCTCTCGCTGATTATGATGATAACCGAAGCGTCTCTCGGTGTCGTTGCCGCCCTTCAGGGCGGCAC
>NZ_JAKQZA010000003.1 GCF_023008165.1 Kordiimonas laminariae
CGCCCTTCAGGGCGGCACGCCAGACCCAAAGCTTTCTGCGTTGTTCCAAACGCTCCTCTTTACCACCCTGCCCGTTGTATACATAGGCATGGGCGTCTTTATGGTTGGCGTCATTGCATCTGATCTGGCAAAGCAAGTGAAAGGGCATGCTAAAAAAGAAGCGGATGCATTCCAGGCGGAGGCAGAAAAAGGCTGGCATGTTCTTCAAGATGCAATTGAGGCCGTTCCTGATTTAATTGCCATTGATAATGGCCATTTCCAGCTTATGACCTGTAACCAGGCCTTTGTAGATGTACTCGATATGCCTAAAAACCAATTGGTTGGTCGAAGCATTGCGGAAATCATGGACCAATTGCAGCCCCGGCTTGTCTACGGTGTGAACGGCAAAAAGATTGAAGAAGGCAAAGAAATCATAAAAGCCCTTTGGGAAGGCTTACAAAATAAGACAACTATTGAATTTGAATTGAATGATGGACGTGCCTTTCTAATGGACTGTGGTCTCCTTCGTTCAGGCGTTCACATTCTCACGGCCCGTGATGTTACAGCTCTTAATCGTTCCACTAAAACACTGAAAAGCATTCTTCACGGTCAACCTTTCCCGGTTCTAGTGTTTGATAAGAAGAAAGAAACTGTGTTGTTCGCCAGTGAAGCTGCTGAAAAGCTTCTAGGCAGCAATATAAAAGGGACCGGCTCGGCATTTTCCAACTTCATACAAAAGCATCATTTGTTATCGAGAGAAGCAGCATCCAAACAAGTGCTGCAAGAAACGGAATTTATGAATGCCGACAATCAAACATTCCCAGTGCTCTTTTCCACGCAGGAAAGTGTGTTTGATGGTAGAGCTGCCATTGTAATGAGCTTCATCGACTTATCGGACCAGAAACGTCTGGAAAGTCAGCTAAAAGAACAGCGTGAAGCTTTGTTCCAAAGTGAAAAAGTCAACGCTTTAGGTACACTCGTAGCGGGCGTGGCCCATGAACTTAATAACCCTCTTACAGTCATTATGACCAACACCCACATCGTGGCTGATGCAGTAAACGACCCAGCTGTTACAGAGCGTATGCAAAAGATTGAAGATGCAGTGGAACGCTGCTCTAAAATTGTACGATCTTTCTTGAACGTAGCACGCAAAGATTACGGCGATTCTGCACCATTCGATCTTGAAAAATGTATGAAGGAAGCAATTGATATTTCCGGCTATAGTTTCCGGCAAAATGACGTTGATATATCTCTTCATATCGCGCCAGATTTACCAGCTATCAAAGGGAACTATAACCAGTTCTATCAGGTATTCTTTAACTTACTCCTGAATGCGCTACACGCTATGTCCTCTCAGGTACGGCAGAAGCTTCTATCCATCACCTGCTCATATGATGAGGTAAACAATATTATCAAAGTGGATATCGTTGATAGTGGCCCTGGTGTACCTGCAAACATACGCAGTAAAGTGTTTGACCCCTTCTTTACTACAAAGGAAGTTGGCACAGGCACGGGGCTTGGATTATTTATTGTCCGCAGTATTGTGGAAGCACATGATGGCAAGATTGACCTTATGCCATCGCAAAAAGGGGCGCACTTCAGGCTTTATCTCCCTGCCTGGACCAAAAACTACGCTGATGCCGCGGAAACGGAGACCGAGGTAGATTGTGCTGATTGCCGAATTCTCATCGTTGATGATGAAGAAGAGATTCTGGATGCTTTAGGACAGATACTCAAAAGCCAAAATCATGATGTAAGCTCCGCACCAAATGGTCAAAAAGCTTTAGAAGTCTTGGCAAACGAACATATCGACTTGATCATCAGTGATTTAAGAATGCCTGAAATGGACGGCCCTCAACTTTATGAAAAAGTGTGCTCTGATTATCCGCATCTTAGCGACAAAACAGTCTTTATGACCGGTGATGAATTATCTCAATTTGCACAGCGCTTTCTATCAACCGCGAACTGCCCTGTACTCAGCAAACCTTTCTCACCAAAGAAAGTAAAAGAACTGTTGGATACTTTTATGCAGGCGGAAGCCTCTTAAAGCGGTGAAACCGCACAATTGAGCAAATAGCCACCACCCCAATAAGTCTTCAAAATTTGAGGCTTTTTGGGGTTTTCCTCAATCTTCTTTCGAAGCCGTGCCACATAGTTATCGATGCTTCGTTCAAACATATTTGCCATACGTCCTTGTGTGGCCTCCAGAAGGAAATCCCTGCTCAAGACTGTTTGTGGATTTTCCATAAACACAAGAAGCAGTCTCGTCTCTCCAGAGCTTAACTGAATAGCATCACCTGCCTCCGTTGATATTTGCTGGTCAATGGCATCCAGCACAAAATCACCAAAACGATATTTCTTGGAATTCTGCTTTGGCGTTTCAATAGATATTTGCTGAGTACGGCGTAATATTGCCTTCACTCTAGCAAGCAGCTCTCTAGGGTTAAATGGCTTGATCATATAGTCGTCTGCACCGACCTCAAGACCAACAACCTTTTCAGTATCTTCAGCTTTGCCAGACAAGAACATAATCGGCAGAGAGTGGCTTTGCCTGAGCGTACGGCAAATGCTAATGCCGTCATCTTGCCCCAGAACAATATCCAAAATGACCAAATCAATATGCTCTTCTGCAATCACCCCCAAAGCCTGCTTTTCATCAGCAGCACATGAGACTTTAAAACCGTTATTTCCTAAATAATGAGATAGGGATTCTCTGATCTCAGGTTCGTCATCAACGATCAGAATATGCGACACACTTGACATTCAAGCTCCATCAAAATTCAGTATTATACTCAATACACTAAGTTAATAATTTTTCTCGAACTTAATAGTTCATATGCCCAATCAAAATGCCTGCCTGAGAACAAATTATAGGTGTAGTCGCTTTGGTTGCACAGGGCGAAGTACAATTTGATACATCTTAGTACATTCTTAATTTGATATTTTACCTATAGTTTGTCGGTCCTTTGGACACTCCTGATTAAGGAATATTAGACAGCTATGAACAAATCAATATTCCTGAATTAAAATTGATGGCAGCAATTTATTTGTATGGTTATGAGGCAACAATCTATCAAATTACGACACTGTCCCTACTGCGGCGGCTGTATGGAAAGAAAGGGGTTCAGTGCAAGCCTTAAAGCTGTGAGCGAAATATACAGCTGTAATGATTGCTGGAGATCCACTAAACTGCTCTCCACGGCTTCGCAAGGTTTTATAATAGGGAACAAACTAATCGTATTAGTTTTGCTCGGTATTCTTTGCGGCATATCTCACGAACTTGTTTCTCTCTGCGGCATGTTAGCGGTCCTTACGCTTTCATGGGTGACTTACGACATTTTCAAAATGCTGCGATATAAGATTACGATGCCACTATTGAAGTATCTGCCAGAAGCATCATCACCACTAAAAGAAAAGAGCTATAAGCGTCAGTGTAAAAATATATTGCGAGGAGAAAATTGGTTAAAGGGGTTGGCGTTAGGAATCAGCACCGCTTCTTTGTTTCTTTCCCCTGTCATCATATTCGCTTCCCTATAAACTTGATACATTCTGACACAAATTGAAACACGACACCTAAGCACTCGCACTCTACCCTTACCTGCATTGATCGAAGGTTGGGGACATAAATATGTTAAAGATCACAAAACAGCGCATTATCAAAACATGCGCAGACTGGTGCCAACAGGAAAGGCGCGGTCCATATCAGATAGATTTTTCTCAGGCTTCAACTATCTGCAAGTGCACAGTAAATGACATTAGAAAGCTCTTCACATCCTGTGAAACGCTTCAACGGTCCATTATTGCTCACGCAAATCAATCAAAGCATCATCCGCTGGTTCTCGCACATGGTTTAATCGCCAGAGATCCGCAACTGCATGCTCTCAGCAAATCAGAAGTTATCAACGTGTTTCAAGATGCTATTGGCTCATGCGCACGTTCGTTTGGTACATCAAAGGCTAACAGGCAGGCCGTAGATGCTACTTCTTCCCATTTCTAACCCACGAGTTACGACATGTTATATGAAAGCGTCGATGCCTATCAGAAGAAATACAGCCCACAAAGCCTGTCAATTGAGCACCAAAAAACCAGTTTTCTGGAAGCATGTGCAATTTGGGCGGAAGCCAATGGCTTTTACAATTTAGCGGAAAAAAATGGCGCTCTTATCTGTCACGACTTTCCCGTCAGATTAAAGCTGACATTCAATAACATAACGCGTTTAAGACGTTCTGTTCTCATGAAGGCCATGAAAGAACACAAACGTTTTCCTCGCCTAATCTTTACAGCCTACGCAGAAACAATGCTCGATCGACCAACTCGTGATCAACTGCCGCTATCTCTTGTTGTAGAAGATATTGAAAAAGATCGGCTACTCAAGCTTTCCGCAACTGCAATCTTGCGAGCAATACCTCAGCTTTAGCCTGTTACAACATTATTCTTTTATCAGTTTTTAGGTTAATCAAATGATTCCTGATCATTTACAATTTATGCTGTCATCCTGGGATTTATCGGAATTTACCGAATGGAAATTCTTGATGCTTTCTCTGGAAGACAATACACCTCACGCAACACCTATCAGTGTTATCAAAAACAGCGCTTATTTTTATCTACACACATGCTCAGGGGAACTCTGTTACCGATTATGCACGGAACGCGACTATAAAGCAGTTTACCTGATCACCAATAAAGTGGGGCAAAACGAACTGGAGTTTATCCTTAAGGTACGTGCTGTTGGTGAACCACACTGCGATATCCCAATAATCCTTATCAGTCCGCCTGTATCAAAAACCATTCGGCACGAACTGGAGGATTGCGGCATCACCGCGGTACTTGAAGCACCTTTTTCAGATAAACAGCTTATCAAACAAACCTTGTCTCTCTGCGCTTGAAATAAAAAAGCCCAGTACAGATGCACTGGGCTTAATCGTCTAATAATTAACCGGCGAGTAAGTCTCGAACAGAAACTTTCAGGCTCTGCCGACAGGCTAGATAACCAATCAAGCAAACGGTGCCCACCATCAGGCTAATAGTGCCAACTACCCAAATCGGATCAGGGTTATAGAAAAGCCCAAACTGATCTTCATAAATCAGAATACCAGCCATCCATGTACCAACAATGGCACCAGCCGCTGCGATAAGGGCGGTTACACCCCAATCATAGAAATTCAGCCACAGGCAATCTTTTTCCTTCAATCCCATACTCATAAGAAGGCCATTTTTCTGCTGATCATCCGCCTTAAAACCGCTCACGGAAGCTGCAACAACAAACAGGGAAAGCACCAGCACCATAGCTGCATAACCGGATGTTACTTTGGTCACGATGCCCAATGTTTTTTCAAGTCGCTGCATCATTTCCTTAAGCGGAAGAAGGGCGAGTGTTGGGTTCGCTTCCCAAAGGCTTGCAAGTTCACTCCATGCCTGTTCCGGCAGGTTCATACTTCCCATATAATAGGTATCAGTTTTAATCTGTTCTCTTGCCGAAAGTGGTACCTGGAACCAAAAGGTGATGAAGCTACCACCCGGTTTATAAGCATGGCTTGCCACTAGAGTGAAAGTATATGTTTCACCACCAATCTGGTACGTCAGTTTATCACCAAATTTGAATCCCATATCGGTCATCACTTCAGGTTCTGCTGAAATCTGTTGCCAATCTTCTGTGCCAACTTCCCAGCGATTACCATCAACAAGGCGATTATTGTCAGGGATTTCATCGGCCCAGCTCAGACGAATAGGTTCCTGTAGTGTCGCCAGTGAATCGCTTGGCTTCTTCATGTAATCATTGAGAAGCACACCATTCACCTGCACAAGCTTAGCCGACAAGAACGGCCTAAGTTGTTTGACCGTACTGCCTGTTTTTTCAGACCAATCGTGAATAGCACCCACATGCTTTTCCTGGGCTTCTGAGATAATCAAATTACCTTCTTCCACACGGCTATTGGTTTCGATCATCGCACTGAAATCACGCATGAGCATTAAGGAAAACAGTAACAGCAAACCACATAGGCCAAGTCCTAAAATCTGTGCAGACTTGGAGAAAATACGCTGCCTCATCATAAAGAAAGCAAACGGCAACAAACCTGCCCGTCGGCTTCCCCAATAATCACCAAGGCGAAGAACCAGCCAACTTAGGAATGTCATGAATATGAGCGCAACAGCCACCGCCCCCAGCGTCATGGCAGTTAAAAGCATATTATCTGAATATACCGCGGCCAGAAGTGTGGCAGACGTCAAACCCCAGAAAAGCCGCTGCAACAGATACCGGTTTTCTGGTGCTTTTCTGATCAGCGAAAGCACAGAAGAACCACGTAACTGATTAAATGTCGGTATTTGAAGGGCCAGCAACAGGATAAAGACAAGCGCCACTGTTTTAATAATTGCCGCAAGGTAAAGACCACCTGACAATCCCGGGAAATAAGCTTGCAGTTCGGCAACAATCAAATCCTGAGCCACAGCTGCGAAAACACACGCGCCTACAGTAGAAAGAACAAATCCTGTAAGCCACTGCCCGCCTGCCATAGCCATGCTTTTTCCAAGCGACGTACCAAAGCTGGTATAAATTGCAATACGGTACCGCATGTTTGCAAGCCACCTGCGGTTGGTCATATCAATGGCGACAGCGGCCATGAAAAAGAGAATAACAGAAGCAAGCCCAAGGAAATTTTCCGTGCGGCGCCAAAACCCTGAGAGCGGGTGTTGGCCACCATACTTCTTTAAAACAGTTGCCCCCGGCAATGCATCCTTAGCCCACGTTTCAATAGTTTCTGCCTGCGCCTCATCTGCCATCATCATATAGCGAAACCGCTGACCACTACTGGCGAGTGCACTCGATGCCAAACTATCCATATGCACCATAGCCCGAAGGTCCACGCTATGCCCTTCCATAAGACGGTCCGGCTCGTGAAAAAGTATCTGGGCTACCTGAAGGTTTTCTCCGCCAATCTTAATCTGATCACCAACGCCAGCACCAAGTTTTGTTGCCAAACGTGATCCAAGCCAAATATCCCCAATGTCAGGCCCACGCTTTGCAGGCATCTGATCGGCTCCTGGTGATGCACCGATCATCAATTGCCCCTGAATTGGGTAGGCATTATCCACAAGTTTCAACTGAACACGTTCCCACCGTTTTTCAAAACTCAGCGTGATTTTCAGTAGCTCAGACTTTGCAAGCCCCTGCGTTTCACTTCGCAACGTTTGAAGTGCTCTATCTTCCAGTGGCACATGGCTTTCCACAACCACATCAGAGCCCAGCATCTGATCCAAGTTCGCTTTCAGATAATTTTGGATAGAGGCACTCACAAGCGTAAGAGTGAGTAGGAAAAACAAAAGCGCAGTTTGCGTCAGCACCGTAATCCTGCCGTCCGCAGCCTTCAGGTCATGCCGAGCGTTATCCCATATCAATTTCACCGTGCTCATGCCGCTATCTCCAGCGCACCATTCTCTAGCCTCAAGCTTTTATCCGCGAGGCTCGCTAGCCGATTGCTGTGTGTTACCACCACAAGGCCACACTCGGTTTCCCGGGCGAAACCGAACATCAGATCAATCACGGTTTCTGATGTACGGGCATCAAGATTGCCGGTTGGTTCATCTGCAAAAATAAAACGCGGGCGACTAACGAAAGCGCGTGCCATTGCTATACGCTGCTGTTCTCCACCACTTAGCTGATGGGGTTTATGGCCCGCTCGTTTTTCAAGGCCAATTTTGCCAAGCCAATCAGCCGCGATATCAAAGGCATCCTTGTTACCTTTCAGGCGAAGTGGCAGTGCAAGGTTTCCAATTGCATCCAGCTCGGGCATCAGATGAAACTGCTGGAAAATAAAGCCCGAGTTCGCACGCATGGCCATTTTATCAATAGGTGTTCCACCCACATTGAACACGACTTCACCCTCTTCCGGGTCTTCAAGCCCGGCGGCAATGGAAAGAAGGCTGGATTTTCCAGCTCCTGATGGCCCAACAATGGCTAAAATTTCCCCTGTACCAATGGTTTGGGACAGATTATCGAATAACTCAATACGCTCCGCGGCCGTATCAAAATAATGACTGATGTTGTTCAGTTCTATTGTATCTCGCATCACTGCTATCTCCTCTGCTGTCAGAGGAAAACTAACAAGGTGAATGTCAAATAAAGGTGAAATGAAAACAGGGTGTCAGTTGACATCCAATTGACATACCAACAGCTATGCTGCTTTGTTCAAAGTAACGAAAGGGTGGTTCATGCGTATATTGATTGTTGAAGACAATCTGGATCTTCAAGCCAACATTGCCGAATATCTGGAAAACGACTTCGACCTCGATTTCGCCTATAGTGGTCCACAAGGATTAGAGCTTGCTCTTGGTGATGAATATGATGTGATCGTCCTTGATTTAATGTTGCCTGGCTGTGATGGCCTTGAAGTATGTGCCACCTACCGAAATGAAGCCGAGGTTCAGGCCCCTATATTAATGCTAACTGCTCGTGATACTCTTGATGACAAAGAAGCCGGCTTCACGGTGGGTGCCGATGATTATCTGGTAAAACCTTTTTCGCTCAGAGAACTTAAAATGCGGCTTGAAGCACTTGGTCGCCGCCCCAAAGTACGTGCGAAGCATGATCTATCTTTCGCGGGCATAAGTCTTAATCAAGAAGGGCTTTTTCTTATTGAAGAAAACCGTACAGTTTCTATCGTTGAAAAAGAGCGCACTATTATGAAGCTGCTTTTAAATGCTGCGCCTGAAATTGTCTCCACCGAAAATATAAGTTATGCGCTATGGAAAGATGAACCACCAGAATCCGGCGCCTTAAGAACTCACATATATAACCTCCGGAGAGCGTTAAATGATATTGGCAAAGATGGGCTTTTAAAAACGATCCGCGGCAAAGGCTATGCCCTTCAGGCAGAGAAATAATATGGTGAAGAACAAACGAAAAGTTCGTAGTTTAGTGCTCAGAAGCTATATCAGCTCTGCCCTCTTTAGCTTTGCGGTTTTCACTTATATGGCTGTGATGTTTGGCTTTGACCTTGAAGACCAGATTTTTGACGTTCAGCTTAACAATGCCGCTGATGCACTTATTGAAAACATTGATACTGCTGATGCCAAGAGCGGCAAAACAGCTGCCTATGAACTGGACTATTACCGTGGATGGGAAAACCTGCCGCCTTGGCTTAAAAGTCAGATAAACCCGGAATGGACAACTCGAAACCTTGAGATTTTCGGTGAAGAAAGAGGTCATTTTCATGCAGCCGTAAGAACTCTGGAAAATGGTGACAGGCTTTATCTGGTTTTTAATGCAAGGCCTTTTGTTCGTTCCACGCCCTATATAAAATTATATTTGGTTGTTATCGGGGTCATGGGCGGAGTTATTCTGCTTATATCCTTGTTCTTTATGGTTAGGGTTACAAAGAAGGTATCCAAGCCACTAGAAACAATGGCAGAAGCACTGTCAGGCAGCGAAAGTCTTTCCACACAATTTGATATTTCAAATAGAGCGCCCAAAGAACTTCATACACTGGCAGATGCAATTACTGACAGAAATGCGAGAATTGAAGAACTTCTTGAACGTGAACAGCAGTTTAATCGAGATGCCAGCCACGAACTACGCACACCTCTTGCCGTAGCACTTGGCGCCCTTGAAATTCTCGAAGAAACTTCTGAAAAGACCAAGGCCTTTACCCGTTTGAAAGCCGCGGTACAGGATATGCAAATGCTCACTGAAGGTATTCTATGGTTAGGTAGAGACGCTTCAACAGAAGAAATCTGTAATATTTATTCCGCATGTGAAACATTAATAGCCAGCTATTCTTACCTAACAGGAAATCGCCCTATTACGTTGAGCCTGGAAGGTGAAAAAGACAGCATAATCCCTGCACCTGAGCCGGTCGCGCTCGTAATGGTAGGAAATCTTCTTAGAAACGCTCTTTCCTATACAGAAAAAGGTAGCGTACAAGTTACTGTAAACCATAACTCAATGACTATAATCGATACAGGAATTGGTTTTGGCCGTGTAGATAAACGTGTGGAAGGGTTCGGTGTTGGCCTTAGTCTCGTGAAAAGATTAAGCGATCACTTCAACCTTGATTTCAATATTCAAGCCGGTGAAACAGACGGAACCACAGCCACGTTAAGGTGGAAAGAAAAAGCTGACGGCATTTGACAGTGGTTTGACATAGCGCTTGTTAAACAGTCTCCATAAGGAGACAAAATATGACGACAGCACTTTTCAAAACTTTCGCCGCAGCCACCGCAATTCTGGTCAGCAGTTTAACTGCTTCAGCACAAACCTATGTGCAGCAACTGGGGTATGATGCGCCTGATGGAAACCGCATTACCGGCTTTATCTACCAATCTAAAGACACCAAAAGAGATGCCCCGCTTGCAGTGCTTATGCACGGCTTGATGGGTTCAAGCCTCTATTGGCTTGCTGAAGATAATATGATGTTCGGTGACGATGTCACTGAAATGCTTATTGACCGTGGATACCGTGTTCTTGCTCTTGATGCCCGCAGACACGGCGCTCGCCGTAGTGGTGACAAACCAATGGCATTGGTGAAAGCAGCACGCCGAGGCAACAGTCAAGCTTACCAAAACATGATCAACAACACGGTGAAGGATTACCAGTATCTGCTGGATAAGATGCTGAAGAACTTCAAAGGCACAGAAAAGGTCGTGGTTATGGGCTATAGTATGGGCGCACAAATGGGCACACTGTTGGCCTCTCAGGATAAAAGAGTCACACATTTGGTCACAATGGTACCGCCAGCGGTAAGAAACGTGCCTGAAGTATCCCCCATCAATTTTGCTGCTGATGTGAAAGCACCTTGGCTGCTTATTACCGCAGAAAATGACGAGTATTCCACCGACAAACAAAACGCTGAGCTGATAGCAGCGGGTTCAACAATCACCAATAAAAGTTTCGACAGCGGGCATGTGTTGCCGCAAGCCTATGTAAAAACGATAGAAACATGGCTCAACACTCAGCAGTAAACCTCGCGGTATATTGCACCTTCTTGGGCTGGTACCTAGTGTCAGCTCTTTTTTTGTCACCAAATTTTAATGATGTGCTTAGTCGAATTCATTTGAAATGAATGGCGGAGACGAAGGGATTCGAACCCTCGATACCGTTGCCAGTATACTCCCTTAGCAGGGGAGCGCTTTCGACCACTCAGCCACGTCTCCGCCGCCGTATCTATGGCAATGCGCTCTCTCTGTCAACGATCAGTTTGAAAAAAATTCGTCATATCTCGCAATCCCCCTATATCCCTAAGGATACGGAGAAAAATTTCTTTCAAGGGGAGCATAAAATGAAGGCACTTCGCACAAACGATGACAGATTCGAGAATCTAAAAGACTGGCCTTATTCCCCCAATTATCTTGATGATCTAAAAGGTTATGAAACTCTGCGCGCTCACTATGTGGATGAAGGCCCAGAAGATGCCAAGCATACTTTCCTTTGCCTCCACGGTGAACCAAGTTGGTCGTATCTATACCGGAAAATGATTCCTGAATTTCTGGATAGTGGTGCTCGGGTAGTTGCCCCAGATTTTTTCGGTTTTGGTCGATCAGATAAACCTGTTGATGACGCAAACTACACTTTTCATTTTCACCGCAATTATCTGCTAGCATTCATTGAAAGACTGGACCTAAAAAACATAACTCTTGTATGCCAAGACTGGGGCGGCCTGCTTGGGCTTACACTTCCCTTTGAAATGTCAGACCGCTTTAATCGTTTGATTGTTATGAATACAACAATTGCTATCGGCAGGCCTGCTGGTGATGGTTTCAATGCGTGGCGGGATTATGTAGCCAACACCCCAGATTTCCCTGTCGGCGGCCTTATGAAACGTTCCACTCCTATCCTCACAGATGAAGAAGTTTCCGCCTATGATGCACCTTTCCCTGATGACAGTTACAAAGCAGGTGTGAGACGCTTTCCGCAACTGGTAATGACAGACCCAGCTATGGAAGGTGTAAATACTTCAAAAAAAGCACTCAAGTTCTGGCAGGAAAAATGGAAAGGTCAGAGTTTCATGGCTATCGGCATGCAAGACCCGGTCCTGGGGCCGCCTGCCATGCAGTGGCTGAATGAACAAATCAACGACTGCCCTAAACCGATGGAAATCGCAGATGGCGGACACTTCGTTCAAGAATGGGGGAGAGAAATCGCCAACGCTGCTCTAAAACACTTTGGAGATATCTAAAGCGTAAGCACTATCGGCTTGGGTGCCACCATCCAATTGTGGCACTCCCAGCCCTAAGTCTATCCATTGCACAGGACCGCTCCAATCGGCTGCTACTGGAGCACCCCTAACACCACCCTGCATATCTCTGCTACCGTTAATAGGAACGGAGAGGGCCATTACATAAACATCGGGAAACTGTAATCCAGCAAGCGGCAGAATGGTTACTTCTACGGTTTGATCATACCCTCTGTGATAGGAACTACGTATCTGAAGGCAAGCACCCACAGGCATACCACACACCAACTGCAATGTTGTTAAAACATCCTGGCGCTGTGAAGCAGAAACAAACTGCATATAATCTTTGCCAGCCGTTTCCGCTTCTAACCGCGCAGTTACATTTGTTCCAGCCATGATAACTCGAACACTGTCATCGAGTAGCTTCGCCACAGACAGATCCGGGATTAAATCCGGGATACGGCTTGCCTTTAAGGTATTCCGCAACGGCATATCGCGCCCACCGTCTCGCGGAAGGTCACGCCAGATACGTTCCAGGAACATACTTTTTGGTGTGCGTTTAAACAAGTTAGTCACCCCAATCGCAACTTACAGATAACGCTTTACATCTAACGCATAATACCACCTGAACGTTAACAAAATATACTCGAATATATAAAATTCTGGATAAACTTAGTGTTCAAGGCCAGTATTCCCTTATTGAAATTTCTTCATTCAAGAAAACGAGGGCTATATTCAATGTCTAACTCCGAGAACCGAGATACACGCCTGCTACCACCACATATTTTTTTGGGGTCTGCTATATCCATTGTAGTTCTCGGTTATTTAGAAACAGGGAAAACCGCCACCTTCAACATAGGAGGGTATCTTGTTGGGTTTGCTGTATTCATAATATTTTGGGCTGCAATGGAATTTAAAAAAGCCCAGACAACCATACACCCGAACAGCGAGGCTCGCGCCCTTATTACAAAGGGACCATTTGCCTACAGCCGAAATCCAATATACTTGGCTATGCTTTTTGCTTTATGTGGCTTTTGGATTGGCTCAGATGCCTATAGTCCCGCCATTATAGTGGCGGCGTTCCCAATACTCATTCACACACTTTTTATTAAAAAAGAAGAAGCTATCTTAGAACAACTTTTCGGAAATGAATATCGTGCATATAAAGCACAGGTAAGACGTTGGGTATAATTCAATAACAAACTTTTATCCTATATCCAAAAGGCTTCACCCATTATAAAACTGCATTCATTTTAGCATTATACACTGAGTATTTTTATGTCGCTTGGGATCAAAAACTTCAGATCAGCTGAATTTAAAGAAGCTGCAAAACAACATGGTTTGAAGAATATTTACGAAGACTCTTTTTTCCGTATCACCTGCTATGAAGGTGAAGGTGATGAAGTGTGTCTATCATTTCTAGGTATTGGTGAAGGTATTGGCGGCATTTCACTTCAGAAAGAAGAGTTTTTTGGCACTGCCAGCGCTGGCTGTAAGCGTTCTGTTATTTTCATTTTCGATAAAAAACGACATTGGTTTCATAGTCACGAGAAAAACAAGGTTTTATTTGATTTTATTAGAAATTATTGCGCTGAACATTCATTCAAAAAGACTTTTGCGATCGGCAACAGTATGGGTGCCTTCGGAGCACTTGTTGCTACACGCTATATGAAGATAGACCGAATACTTGCGATCTCGCCTCAATACTCAATGGACCTATCCATTATTCCCGAAGAAAATCGCTGGAAAGAATGGCAACGTAGAATTCCGTCTTTTGAGGTACAAACTATAGATGAAGGAAACTTCGACAATGGTCTATGTTTCATCATCCATGGTGCGAAAGGTATAGATAGCATTCATACCGCTGCGTTTCCAAAACACCGAAACATCTATCACTATGTGATGCCCAATGAAGGCCATGAAGCAGTTAAAGCTATTAAAGCACAAGGCTACTTAATTCCAGCAGTCAATACTGCGTTCACCGGCCGAATAAAAGACTTCCATACCCTGATGCTGGATAAAGGTTTAATACTGCGTGAACGGCCCAATATTCTTCAAGGCTTCATAAACCGCATAAAGATGATCTTCAGCTAACTAACCTTGAAACTCAAGCATGGTTTCAATCAAGGCTTTGATACAGGGCTGCACTGCTGCGGCCTTTTCATTCCCATATGCAAACGGAAACTGCTCTTCCATATATGTAATCTGTGAAAGCTCTAACTGCACTGCATGAACTCCCTTTTCAGGCCGACCATACTTCCGCGTGATAAAGCCGCCCTTAAACCTGCCATTTAAGACAGCAGTATATTTTTCAAACTGCTCCGCAACCTTCAGAAGCTCTTCACCAAGCCTGCTATCACAGCTCGCACCACTGTTGGTCCCTAGATTAAAGTCTGGCAGGTTACCTTCAAAGAAACGAGGCACCTCAGAAGCGATAGAATGCGCATCCCATAAAAGCGCATACCCATGCTGGGCTTTCAAGCGATTCAGTTCTTCCTCAATTCGGTTATGATAGGGCTCCCAGTATGTCTTCACCCGCTCAGCACATTCTTCATCAGATGGTTTTTCTCCATCCAGATAAATCTGTTCTTCAGGAAATGTGGTTGTCGGACAAAGCTCAGTGACATTCTGGCCCGGATACAGACTTTTCCCAGATGGGTCTCTGTTCAAGTCAATCACATAACGGGAATGGTTAGCAGCAATAACGGTTACATCCATGTCAGCGAGGAATGCATAGAGTTTCGGCAAATGCCAATCCGTATCTGTAAGCTTATGCGCAGCATCTGTCATACGCTCCATATATGGGCCAAGACTTTCACCACTATGTGGCATGGAAACAAGGAGGGGGCTATTCCCCCTCACAAGATTAAAGATGTCGCTCACAGAGCTTCGCTCCCCATATGCGTTGAAGGCAGTAAGCTTTCAACATAGGAGTTCAAAGAGCCTGCAGCAACCATTTCGCGGATTGCTTCAATATCGGGTGCGAAATAGCGATCACGCTCATAAACATCGACAGATTTACGGATATCTGCATGCACCTCTTCAAGTACATCGCTTGACGTGTGAGGCCTGTGAAAATCAATACCCTGTGCAGCACCGATAAGCTCAATAGCAATCACCGTACCACTGTTGAAAGCAATATCATGCAATCTGCGACCAGCAAATGTAGCCATGGAAACATGATCTTCCTGCCCCGCCGATGTCGGGATACTGTCCACACTTGCGGGATGTGCCAGTGTTTTATTCTCGCTCACAAGCGCCGCTGTCGTTACCTGGGCAATCATGAAACCACTGTTCAACCCACCATCTTCCACAAGGAACGCTGGCAGGCCAGACATGTTCGGGTCTACAAGCAAGCTGGTGCGGCGTTCAGAAATAGAAGCGATTTCGCACGCTGCGAGCGCAAGCATATCTGCTGCCATCGCCACGGGTTCCGCATGGAAATTACCTCCAGAAAGAATATCACCTTCATCAGGGAAAATAAGCGGGTTATCCGTTACAGCATTTGCTTCGGTAAACAGAGTATCAGCCGCCTGGCGCATTACACCTAACGCTGCGCCCATAACCTGTGGCTGGCAGCGAAGGCTATATGGGTCCTGCACCTTTTCACAATCGTGGTGGGATTGGTTAATCTCACTGCCTGAAATCAAGCTGCGATACATAGCTGCCGTATCAATCTGCCCCTGTTGCCTGCGTACTGCGTGAATACGCGGATCAAATGGCACCATGGAACCTTTCATGGCATCTACAGACATTGCACCAGCTACCATGGCCGCCGCGAACACATTCTCAATCTCAAACAGCCCCGAAAGTGCGAGCGCTGTTGAAACCTGTGTACCATTGAGAAGCGCCAAGCCCTCTTTGGCAGCAAGTGACATAGGCTTTAGCCCAATGCGAGATAATGCTTCCTTGGCGGAGATTACTTCACCAGCAGCACGAACCTCACCAACACCCAGTAGAACCGCTGACATATGCGCGAGCGGCGCCAAATCACCGGATGCCCCAACAGAACCTTTTGCAGGAATAACCGGGTAAAGTTCTGCATTCAGAAGGGCGATCAACGCGTCAATCACGCTCTGCCGAATACCAGAATAGCCCTGTGCAAGGCTGGTCGCTTTCATCGCCAGGATCAAGCGCACAACACCATCAGCAAGCGGCTCACCCACACCTGTTGCGTGCGAGAGTACAAGGTTTTCCTGAAGCTGTTCTACATCCTCAGAAGCAATCCGGGTATTTGCCAGCAAACCAAACCCTGTGTTGATACCGTATGCTGTATCGCCGCGATCAACTAGATCAGTTACCGTTTGGCGGGCACGATCAATATTCGCAAAATCACTACGGTCCAGCTCAAACTGAATCGGGTTTTCATAGATATGCCTAAGATCTTTAAGGCTAAGGCTACCCGCTTTTCTAATCATTTTATGGTCAGACACTTGGAGAACTCCTTACTTATCAAGCATCGGCAGATTTAGGCCTTTATCGCGTGCACAATCTTTCGCGATATCATAGCCTGCATCTGCATGGCGCATCACACCCGTTGCTGGGTCATTCCACAGCACACGCTCTACACGCTTAGCTGCTTGCTCTGTACCGTCACACAGAATCACAACGCCCGAATGCTGACTGTAACCCATACCAACACCACCACCGTGATGAAGACTTACCCATGTTGCGCCTGATGCTGTGTTAAGAAGCGCATTAAGAAGCGGCCAATCTGATACAGCGTCAGAACCATCCATCATTGCTTCAGTTTCACGGTTCGGGCTTGCAACAGAACCACTATCCAAATGGTCACGGCCAATCACCACAGGGGCCTTTAGTTCCCCGTTTTTCACCATTTCATTGAACGCAAGCGCGAGGCGGTGCCTGTCACCGAGGCCAACCCAACAAATACGCGCTGGCAAACCTTGGAACTGAATACGTTCACGCGCCATATCAAGCCAGTTATGAAGGTGTGGATTATCAGGGATAAGTTCTTTCACCTTCTGGTCGGTCTTATAAATATCTTCCGGGTCTCCGGAAAGTGCAGCCCAGCGGAATGGGCCAATGCCCTGGCAGAAAAGCGGACGAATATATGCAGGCACAAAACCAGGGAAATCAAACGCGTTTTCAACACCTTCATCAAAGGCAACCTGGCGGATATTATTACCGTAATCTACTGTTGGGATACCCATATTGTGGAATGCAAGCATTGCTTCAACGTGCTTGGCCATAGACGGTTTTGAAGCAGCAGATACTTCCTCAGGGGCTGTTTCGCGCTTTGAAATCCATTCATCCACTGTCCAACCAATTGGTAGATAACCATTTACCGGATCATGGGCTGAGGTTTGGTCTGTTACCGCATCAGGACGGATACCTTTTTCAACCATCTGCGGCAGAATTTCAGCCGCATTTCCAAGCACACCAACGGAAATTGCCTTACCATCTGCATGAGATTTTTCAATCATCTCAAGTGCTTCTTCAACAGTATCTGCTCGCGCATCCAGATAACCAGTATTCAAGCGGAAATCGATGCTACTTTCCTGACACTCAATCGCCATACATGACGCGCCCGCCATAGTAGCTGCAAGTGTTTGTGCTCCGCCCATGCCACCAAGGCCAGCAGTGAGAATCCACTTACCTGTAAGATCGCCACCAAAGTGCTGACGACCCATTTCAACAAATGTCTCATAAGTGCCCTGAACAATGCCTTGTGAGCCAATGTAAATCCATGAACCCGCTGTCATCTGTCCGTACATCATCAGACCTTGTTTATCGAGCTCATTAAAATGTTCCCAGTTCGCCCAAGCCGGCACAAGGTTTGAGTTGGCGATCAGGACGCGCGGCGCATCTTCATGGGTGCGGAACACACCTACCGGCTTACCTGACTGAACAAGCAGTGTTTCATATTCTTCCATGCCCTTCAGTGTTTCAACGATGCTATCAAAACACTCCCAGTTACGGGCCGCACGACCAATACCACCATAAACAACAAGCTCATCCGGGTTTTCAGCAACCGCAGGATCAAGGTTGTTCATCATCATCCGCATTGGAGCTTCTGTTGCCCAACTTTTACATGTGAGCTCAGCACCCGTTGGCGCATGAATATCAGGGCGATTTTTCATCTGTATATCCCTTTTATTTTTATGTATTTGCAGACGCGCCAACGTTTGAAAAACGCGCGCTTAATTCATATCGGTCACCGGGGTAGAGAAGACGTGCAAAGCTCGCTACACGCTCTCCTGTCCATGTCCGGCGGTTAATTTCAAGACACGGGGTGCCTTCTTCAATTTCAAGGAGTTCAGCTTCTCTTGCAGTAGGCGCAACAGCACGCACCACATGTTCGGCACGCAGGAGCGGTGCCACTGAAAGGAGATAATCTGTCGGTGTCGTCTCAGAAAAATCTTCCAGAAGCAGGTCAGGTGCAATATCCGGGTTCACCCAGCGTTCTTCAAGTTCAATAGGTTGCCCGTCACCCTTATGAATAATCAACAGGTGGAACAATTCCGTACCACTATCTGCGCCAAATTCTCCAGCAAATGCCTCAGACGCTTTCACACTATTCTGGCTCAAAACTGTTGCAGACCAAACCTCACCACGAGAAGCAAGTTCGTCACGGATGCTTTCAATATCCGCCGCCTGTCCGCGCATACGGCGGCCCGCCACAAAACTACCCATACCTGCTCTGCGGATTATATGTCCTTCATCTGTAAGCTCTCGAAGCGCACGGTTCACTGTCATCCGTGAAACGCTAAGTTCCCGAACCAGCTCATTTTCGCTTGGTAGTTTATCACCAGCTTCATAATCACCGCCTTCAATGGCAGAAAGTACGTACTGCTTTACTACTTCATACCGGGTAAGAGGTGCATTCATGATTATGCCTCCATCGCCATAGCAATTTCGCGCACAGTTTCTTTGTAAGCGCCAAAGATATCTTCTTCATATTTATGCTTGCCCCCACGCACGACCCATTCTCCTGCCACCATCACATCAGAAATTGGATTTGGCTGGCCCGAGAAAATGAAGCTATCCATCACCTGTCCATAAAAAGAACCTGCCATCATCGGATTATCCCGGTTAATCACCAATAGGTCAGCGCGCTTGCCAACAGCGATTTCACCAATAGGCTGCGCCAGCGCCTGAGCGCCACCTCTTGCCGCTTCACGCCACAGGTATTCACCTGTATGACCACCCCCTTCATAGGTCAGCACAGTACGTTTTTGCCGCGCGAGACGTTGTCCATATTCAAGCAAACGTAGTTCTTCTCGCGCATCTACACTGATATGACTATCTGACCCAATACCAAAGCCGCCCCCCATTTGGGTGTATTCAGGCACGGGGAATAATCCGTCCCCAAGGTTTGCTTCAGTTGCAGGGCACAAGCCTACCACCGCACCGCTTTTGGCAATCGCCTTCCACTCATGCTCCTGCACGTGAGTAGCGTGCACAAGACACCAGCGTTCATCTACATTCTGGTTTTCCAAAAGCCACTCAACTGGCCGTTTACCGGAATGTGCGACAGATGCTTCCACTTCCTTCATTTGCTCAGCAATATGGATATGGATAGGTGCCTTCAGGTTAATGTTTTCAATAGCATCTACCGCACCCGCAAAATTTTCCTCAGGCACTGCACGAAGGCTGTGGAAAGCCATACCAAGCTGATGCCTACCGCTGATGCGTGGCTTCAGCACCTGTAGGAGGCGTTCAAATTCTTTGTTGCAGTGGAGGAAGGGTTTCTGTCCATCGCTCGCTGACTTACCACCAAAATCAGAAGCCTGGTAAAGAACGGGAAGATGGGTGAGCGCGATACCACTATCATTCGCAGCTGCCAATACCGCTTCGCTCATCGCCAGCGCCTGATCAGTATGGCTGTTATGAAGATAATGAAACTCTCCAACAGCGGTATAACCAGCTTTCAGCATTTCAACATAAAGAGCACTGGTGATAACTTTAAGCGCATCAGGGTTCATCTGTGCAGCGAAATGATACATGGCATTGCGCCAGCTCCAGAAATCTGATTGCCCAGCTTCTCTATATTCTGCAAGGCCTGCGAACGCGCGCTGGAAAGCATGGCTGTGCAGATTTGGCATAGATGGTAGCACTGTTTCATGCACGTCGGCTTCTAACGGGATATCCACACCGGAGTGTACCGCAGCGATTACTCCATCACTTGCCACCTCCACGCAGATATTAAGCGCCCAATCACCGCCTAAAAGGCCCTCTTTAAAATAGAGTTTTTGCATCTTCATCTCCACTTGTATATACAAGTTCATACAAGTTAGATTATGTGTCAACAAAAAGCTGTGGTATAAGAAGCGAAATAACTGGGGAGGAAGGCAATATGGCTGGTTTTGAAACACTTTACCGGAATGTTCGCATTGCAACCATGGTAAAGGAAGACATGCCCTACGGCATGATTGAACACGGTGCTATCGGCGTGAAAGATGGACGACTCGCCTACGTAGGATCGGAATCTGAATTACCTTCCGCCGACGCAGACGAAACCAAAGATTGTGGCAATATGCTTGCCCTGCCCGGCTTTATTGATCCTCACACTCATATCGTCTTTGGCGGCAACCGCGCCATTGAGTTTGAAAAACGCCTGAACGGCGCATCCTATGAAGAAATCGCACGCGCAGGTGGCGGTATTCTGTCCACAGTGAATGCAACACGTGCAGCAAGCCTGGATGAACTAACTGAAAGTGCCACAAAACGCCTGCTACAACTGAAAACTGAAGGTGTTACGACAGCCGAGATTAAATCCGGTTACGGCCTTACATATGATGACGAAAAGAAAATGCTGCGAGCGGCTAAGGCCGCAGGCAAAGAAGCTGGCATAGATGTAAAAACCACTTTCCTCGGCGCTCACGCCCTGCCACCAGAATTTGCTGGTGATAAAGAAGGGTATATTGATCACATCTGTGAAATGATGCTGCCCGCCCTTGCAAAGGTGGGTATCGTCGATGCGGTTGATGCTTTTTGCGAGGGCATTGGCTTTTCGTATGAGCAAACCAAGCGCGTGTTTGAAACAGCTGAACGGTTCGGCATTCCCGTGAAGCTTCACGCTGACCAACTCTCCGACCTATCCGGTGGTAAACTGGCTGCAGAATTCAATGCGCTATCAGCTGACCATCTGGAATACGCAAGTGCTGAAAGTGTTACCGCGATGGCGGAAGCAGGAACTGTGGCAGTTCTACTGCCCGGTGCGTATTATACACTTTCTGAAACCAAACGCCCACCAGTTGAAATGATGCGGCAAGCAGGCGTTGATATGGCACTGGCAACAGATGCCAACCCCGGAAGTTCCCCCGTACAATCGCTTCAACTTATGCTTCATATGGGGTGTACACTCTTCGGCTTAACGCCTGAAGAGGCAATTGCAGGCATTACCAGAAATGCAGCTAAAGCACTAGGTCTGCAGGATGATCGAGGCACGCTGGAAGCGGGCAAACGGGCAGATATCCTTCTATTTGATATCGAAACACCGGCTGAGCTTTGCTACTGGGTTGGCGGCCAAATACCATCTGAGATTATCAGCGCTTTATAACTTTGATTTAGCGAAATGAATTGGCCCAAACTTAAGCACAAACAACCCAAATGCCAGAAGCCACATACCACCAGATGCTCTGATCAGCATGTCGTAATGATCATACATAAAAGCCGCCATAATACGGAGGGCCGCCGCTAAATTGACCGCTGTGTAAATAGCTGTCAAAACAGCGCTATCTGTAAGCGGCAAGTTTGCATGCCCAAGTGTTGCTCGTGTCATCACCGCGAGGGTAGTACTTCCCATTGCGCCAATGGTCCACGCATGAAGGGCCGTTGTTTCATCAATCAGATCCATCCCTGAAAGCGCCAGCAACGCAAAACCAATAGGCACCCAAAGGTAGGATATGTGAAGGACAAGCACGATAGGACTGCTGAAGGTTTTCATACCCTTCCAGCGCATAAGCCTAATCACATGCAACACCATCGCGGCGACAGAAACAAATAAGGTATAACCACTATAACCAGCGATAAATAAAACAAAGGTAAGGACCGTAAACAGGATCACTACCACATCGAACTTATTGAACATAATTGGCAGCTGGTCGTCCATGTTTGTTATACCATCCTCAACCAGCTTTTTCTTAAGCCAATTAGCGGTAAAGGCCGGAATAATCCGGCCGCCAATAATGCAGATAAGCAGTAATAAAATTGCAAGCCCTGTTTGCCAAGGCAGGAAAGGTACTTCCAGCAATTCCAGTCTGTTTAGATTGGCAACCAACGCAGATAGGAAAAACAAAACAAACACAGCGATGATTTTGAAATTCCGCTTATTGCCTCCAGCGATCACTTCACGCGCAGCAAGCCCGACAAACATAGCAAAAAACAGGATCTCAGAAACAGACGCTACATTCATAGCCTGAATATCAAACAAAAGTGCCGCCGCCGACAACCGAGCGATAAACCACAAACCAAACATCAGTGCTAAAGTTCCCCCACGGACAGGAGTTCGCCCGATCCAATTAGGTATAGCCGTGAAAGCAAACCCTGCAACCACCGCTCCACCATAACCATAGATAAGCTCATGTGCATGCCAACTGATTACATCACCAGCCAGCTCCACCCCGGCGGCCAGATATATTATCCACAACCCAAGTGATACAATCGCCCAGAGCGCCGCAGAGAAAAAGAAAACTCGGAATGAACCCGCAAAAATAGCCGGGCCGTTATAGAGTACTGTCATAGCGTCACCTTTCAGCTAGTTGGCCGAAGGTTAGGACATTTGATCACATTACACCATGTGACATGGTGTCTAGGTCTGTCGTGGCATCACTGGATCTAGCTGAAGGAAACTATCCACCCATCTAGCAAAGGCTGCCGGTACTGTGATTTCAACAGCACCATAGTGAATAGCGATAAATCCCCGGGCTTTATAATCCTTCAATTCTTTCCCGATAGCGACCCTGCTTACCCCAAGCATATCAGCCAACTCATGCTGGTTGATGTTGAGATAAGAGTTTTCATGATGCTTCATCATTTGGAGAAGCGCTTTCCCGAGACGGTACTTAAGGGGATAACGCCTGAGATCATCAATCCATTCAAGGGCATTATGGAGCTGTTCAGTTACCGATTTTAACATCAGAACCGAAAGTTCAGGCTCTTCATTTAAAAGGCCTTCAAAAGCTGTTCGAGAGATATGGCGAATAGATGTTTCACCAACCGTGATACCATCATGTGTACGTGGCAGGCCTGCAAGTAGAGGAAACTCTCCATAGCACTGCCCTGCTTTAAGGACCGCACTTACAAGAAACTTACCTTCCACATCCATTTTTCCAAAGCAAACACTGCCTTTTGTAATAATGGAAAAAGCTTCGGTTTCATCGCCCCTGCTCTGAATATGTTGATCCGGCGCATAATGGGTAATACTTCCAAGCATATCCAGCTTCTGCCGCAACAAATCCGGTAGAGAACTGTAAAGGCTTGGAACACCCAGGCTAGGGATATAGCTCATCTTCTTCACCAAATGATAACTAATTTGCATTTCAAGTTACCAGCTTTTGATAAGCTTGTCATTCACCGTGGGAGGGATGAATGGACTACAAACTGATTATACCTTTGATATTCTTGGGATTCGCCTTGGCAGAAATTATCTCTTCACGCTTTTTCAGCCAACCAGATGAAGAAAAAGGCGATAAATGGGTGGAAATTATCAGCACCTTGATGCTTACAGGTGTAACCCAGCCTTTCATTCTAGTATCCGCTATGTATCTGTCAGGGCAAGTTGCTCCAACCTATGCTGGCTCGCTGGCTGAACTCGCCATCGGGTTCAAAATACTCATTCTGCTGATCGGCGATGATATGATGCAATATTGGTGGCACCGCGCTTCCCACACTTTTCCGTTTCTTTACGGACTGCACCGTGCGCACCACAATGGCAACTATATGAGCATACGTATCGTCTACCGAAACAACATTCTTTACTACAGCCTAATGCCGTCCTTGTGGATTTCAGGCGTACTCATCTATCTGGGGCTTGCAGATATCTATATATATTATGTTGTGGTGAAAATGTCGGTCATCTTCGGTGCACATTCAAATGTGCGCTGGGACAAGCCTTTCATTGAGCATGCTTGGCTTTCACCAATTTACTGGGTTCTTGAACGCACTATATCCACACCCGCTACGCATGCTGCTCACCACGGTAAATATGCTGATGATCCCGCAACTAATTACAAAGGTAATTTTGGGAACCTGCTGTTTTTCTGGGATATTCTTTTCGGTACCACGAAAATCACACGAACATATCCGAAGGAATATGGTGTTGAAAACCTTGCGCCCATGAGTGCCAAAGCGCAGCTTCTTTGGCCGATATTGCAGGACGAAACATCCCCTGCGGAGGAAATAACTCCAGCAAAATCTCTAAAAACATCGAATGCTGCTGCGGAATAGCATCTGCAACCGATTGTTTTCAAAGGGACTATCTGTCCGGGCATTCTTTTTAAAGAACCACGCCATGCCCGGACAGTTAATTACTGGCTCTCACAAGGAAAATTGATTTCCCTCCTTTCATACATGACAGGAGGAAACCATGATTTTCAAAACAACATTTATCTCGCTTCTAGCACTCACAACCTCGGCCTACGATGAACTGCCTAAAGTCTGCGACGACACATACAAATGCTCATATTCAGGCTTAGGCTTGGTGGCAAGCAAAGAAGACGGCGCCGAAACTTATCTGCCCATCATACAAAATGCCGCGCAAATATTTGAGAAACACTTTGGAAAAAAAACGGGTTTAACTGCCCTGACACTTGGTGGTTCTGTGCCTGATACCTTTAAAGACGCACTTAAAAAAAATGGTTACACAACCATTATGCCTTGGCTCACACCAGATCAAAAATCAAAATTGGTAGCTAGTAATATTAAGAAACAAATAAAAGCCCAACAACCTTCACTACCTGATGCCACAGTGGATACTATCGTTGCAGAACAAGTTGAAAAGCTGCAAAAGCAAGGTGCCGTTCAGTCTGGTGATCTGGAAAAAGGTGTGCTCGCTCATGAACTGGCCCATATGTGGTTTCATCATGCCTATTACCCAGATTCGGAACCAGATGGTGAACCACAATATGGCAGTGATGCTCCCGACTGGCTTGACGAGCTTTCAGCTGTTCTCGCAGAAAATGAAGCTGTTACAAAAGGCCGTTTAAAAGCTCTTAAGAAGCTTGCCGCATCGGGGAACTTTGATGCCTTCTGGCCACTTGAGGAATACTTCCAGATGGAACACCCTCTTTTCAGACAGGTAACCAAAATACGGGAGCAAGCATCAAAATCAAAGGAAAGTTCCAGCATTATGATTAAAAACCTGGATGATTTTGACTTAGGCGAAAACGTCAGAAACCCAGCTGATTTTTACGCACAATCAAGAGGATTTGCGGATTACCTTATGGATAAATCTGGCAATCCTGCAATTTTTCATGAGATTGCCAGCCATATTTCTGATGGTCATTCTATGGAAAGCTGGCTAGCAAAAAATGGAAAACAGCATAACATTCCAACAAGCATTACCGAATTGGAAGCCGACTGGCACACATGGATGAAAAGCTATTACGCGAGTTAATCCTCGGCAACCATAGCCGCTAATTTTCGGGACAGGGTTTCACGAGCTTTCTCAGGCATACCAGCTTTGGCAAGTTCTTTTGCAATCCTGTCCTCAGAAAGGTCCTTCCTCTCTAAACTCAGGAATACAGGTTTCATCTCACCAGAACTATCTTCCAAACGGATGCTCTTGAGATTGAGTGTATCAAGCTCTTGCGCGGTTACTCGCCCATTCACGTTCTGATCCGCATTTTCAAGAAGCATAAAGAGCGCTTTACGGCTTTCATCTCTGGCATCTGTTGCAGTGAGATACGCATCAGCATTGGTATCAAGTGCAGAAAGAAGCATCTGCGCTGGTTCACTTGCAGGCTGTTCATAAAACGCTGCTAAAGAAATCCCAGCAGCCAGTAGCGCTGCAATACTCAGAGATTTTGTAGAAACTGGAAAACGGTTCTCAGGGCTAGCGATATATTCCTCAATTGAACCGCGCAACACATCACTTGCGGTTTGACCGCGTGCCTTACACGCTTCCATAAAGCTTGTTTTCTTCGAGTATTCGAGCCTTATTTCAAGGCTTTCGCTTTTCTTCTCTCGCCGAGGCATCACTGATACCGCTTTTATTGCTTTAACTATCAGCAGGCTTTTTACCCTTTTTGTAGAAAAAGTGATAGTGGATAATTTCTATTACAGACAATAAACTGAGAACACCAACAAGAAGATTAATACTTCGGGAAGGGTCACTCCAAAACGCATAAAAATTTATAACGCCCCCAAGCGCGAATACCCAAAGAGATGCCTTGTAAGAAGCCTTACTGTTAAAACGCTCATGTCGACGCTGGAAAAATGGCAAGCCTTCATCTACTGCTTTCAGCTTTCGGACAAAAAGCCCCTCTAAATACCACGCAATACTAAACAGCGCATAACCAGTTGAAAGTAAAATAGCACCCAATACACCTGCCTGAGCGGCCACATTCAATGAAGTATAAAAAGCATAAAATGCTGGCGAGATAAATCGCCCTGCAATGAAAATCACGAGTATAATTGAGACACAAATAAGTGTTTCCCAGAGGCGTAATTTTTCGAATTTCTGATACGTTTCTTCATCTACACGATAGCCTATAGCCTTACGGTCTGCCCGGATAAAATAGCCACCTTCCCTTATAATTGGCGTGCCCACAGTAACTTCCCCTCTAATACATGCACCTATTAAGGGAATTACGCCAGAAATACACTTATTGCAATTATCCCATAGCATCCTCACGCAAGCTTTATTATAAGCGTGGTCATGGCTTATGATTCACTTCGCGATTTTATCGATCGGCTAGAGGCCGAAGGCAGACTTGTTCGGGTCACTGAGCAAGTATCCACTCACCTTGAAATGACAGAAATTCAAACTCGTGTCCTGCATGCTGGTGGGCCCGCGATCCTGTTTGAAAATGTGGTAAATGAGAACGGCGAAAAATCAGACATGCCCGTACTCGTAAACCTGTTCGGAACAGTGGAGCGCGTAGCATGGGGCATGAACCGTGAACCACACGAATTGCGTGAAGTTGGTGAAACCTTGGCCTTCCTCAGGCAACCAGAGCCACCACGCGGTGTGAAGGATGCGCTTGAGCTCTTACCACTTGCGAAGCAAGTGCTCGCGATGAAGCCAAAGAAGGTTAAAAAAGCCCCGGTACAGGAGGTAGTGCTAACAGGGGATGATATTGACCTGTTCAAGCTACCGATCCAAACCTGTTGGCCGGATGAACCGGCACCTCTTATCACTTGGCCACTGGTTGTAACCAAAGGACCTTCTGATAAAGCGGAAGATAAATATAATCTGGGCATCTACCGCATGCAGCGCCTGGGCAAAGATAAAACTCTGATGCGCTGGTTAAAGCACCGTGGCGGTGCACAGCAATATGCCCGCTGGAAAGAACAGAAGCGCGAACCTGTGCCAGCGGCCGCCGTTATTGGTGCGGACCCAGGTACTATTCTCGCTGCCGTAACACCAGTGCCCGACACACTTTCAGAGTACCAGTTTGCTGGGCTGCTGCGCGGGAAGAAGGTACCACTCGTAGACTGTAAAACTGTGCCACTGCAAGTGCCTGCCACCGCCGAGATCGTGATCGAAGGGTACGTAAGCCTTGATGACTACGGTGATGAAGGACCATACGGGGACCACACAGGTTATTATAACAGCGTGGAGAAATTCCCAGAATTCCACATCACTGCTATCACCATGCGTAAAGACCCGATCTACCTGAGCACTTACACTGGCCGCCCACCTGATGAACCTGCAATCTTAGGCGAAGCACTTAATGAGGTGTTTATTCCCCTGCTGCAGCAGCAGTTCCCAGAGATTGTTGATTTCTGGCTACCGCCAGAAGGCTGTAGCTACCGCGTGGCTGTTGTCAGTATCAAAAAAGCTTATGCGGGCCACGCTAAACGGGTGATGACAGGCGTTTGGTCTTACCTGCGTCAGTTCGTTTACACCAAGTTTGTCATCGTTGTGGATGACGATATCGATTGTCGTGATTGGAAAGATGTAATCTGGGCTATGAGTACCCGGATGGACCCAGTTCGCGATATTGTCACCATTGAAAATACACCTATCGACTATCTTGATTTTGCAAGCCCTGAAAGCGGGCTTGGCGGTAAGCTCGGCATGGACGCCACCAATAAAGTGGGTAATGAAACCCACCGCGAATGGGGTACCGAAATATATATGGAAGACGATGTGGTGAACAAAGTTGACGCTATGTGGGATAGCCTTGGCATCCCTGGCGAATATTCAAAAATATGGAAAAAATAACTGAATGAAAAATACGTTAAAAACACTAACGGCAGCACTAACAATAACACTATCAGCACAAGCTGAAGACAGAGATACCATCAAATTATATGCGCTTGATTGCGGCACTATCGAAATGTTCGATATTGGTGCCTTTTCAAGCGAGGGCCAATTTAACGGGCAAAGCGCAACACTCGCTGATCCCTGCTTTCTCATACGACATCCTAAAGGCGATTTCCTTTGGGATACCGGCCTTGAACAATCGCTGAGTGAACATCAAGATGGTATGAACGCTGGCTACGGTATTCTCCGTATGGAGCGCAGCCTTACAGATCAACTTGCTGATCTTGGTATGCGCACAGACGATGTAGAATATCTGGGCCTTAGCCACTGGCACCCTGACCATTCAGGCAATGCTGCACTTTTCACCAGTTCAACACTTGTGATCAACAACCGCGAACATGCTTTTATGTTCTCTGACGAGATGAAATCCCAACCTGAAGCTTATAAAGTGTGGGGTGCGCTTGAGAATGCAAAAACTATCCAGTTTGATAGCGAGCATGACGTGTTTGGTGATGGCACTGTGGTGGTAAAATATATGCCCGGTCACACGGTGGGGCACGCTGTGCTTTACGTGAACCTCCCCGAAACAGGTGGTTATCTCTTCTCTGGTGACCTTTACACCCATGCAGAAGGCCGGGAGAAAAAAGCTGTCCCTTCTTTTAACTTTGATAAAGAAGCAACCAAGATTTCACAGAGCGCCTTTGAAGCATACGCCGAGGAAAAAGGCGCGCGTATTATCATCCAGCATGAGATGAAGCATTTTAACAGCCTGCCTGTATTCCCAGCTTATGTGCAGTAATATCAAAAATGTGATGATATAACGGCCATCAAAAGTTGTACTTCATAACGCAAAACGTATATATTCTCCAAGACACATTGGGGAATAGATATGCTTTTAAAAACACTTCTGGGCCTTCAACTGATCGTTTCAGCTTCATCACTTGCCTATGCAGAAAAGGGTAACCCTGTACCTGTACAGCCCGATGAAGAAATTGAAATCAACGCAAAACAGCTTGAGAAAACGCTACGTGGCTCCCTTAGGGAAGCTTTTAGCGCGTACCTTAACGGCGATTATGCGAAAGCTGAAAGACAGTTTTCTATTCTCGCAACTCAGCAGTTTATTGCCCTTGAAAAACAAATCCAAGGCCGACAGGCTTTTGAAGCACTAGGAAGTGGCGGGCAAATAACACGCGCAACCCTGAATCTCGCTGACGATTGGGAAGGTGAAAATCAAGCCTATGTAGCTGGCTCGCGAGCAAAAGCGCGAAGTGTTTTTTCACAAGCTCCTTTTGGCGCACTAAAAGTAACGTCTTCCCAACTCTATTTTGTTAGGGGAGTTACTGAACTTCAGCAAAACAAGCTTAAGGAAGCACGAAATTCCTTCAGGAAAGCTGTTCGCCTGAACCGCGCCAATGTGGATGCACGGATAGAACTTGCGCTGCTTGACTTCCGAAACGGTGAGCTTGAAAAACTACCCAAGCAATTCAAGAAAATTGAATCTACGATCGCCAGACTTTGTAAACGCGAAACTAAATGTGCACAAATAGCAGATAGCAAGAAGCGTTTTGAGCAGGTTCAGTTAGCATTTAACAACACTCGTTAGTCTGAAGACAAAGTAATCACAAAGGAATATATTCCTCTGTCAAACTGTCACATGTGACAGTCTGTCTAATGAAAATTTAATCTATCTCACCCAATATAGAACCTGTAGCCCACACCTATGTGAGGAGGTTCTTATGGCTCATTCACAAGCTCCGCAGGGAGCCGAAATCCTTCACCATGAACCCAAAGGGTTCACAGATCATTTTGCTTACGGCTTCGTAAAAGCGCTCAGATTTGTCGCTGATAGTTTTTTCGCAAAACGCTATGGTCACCGTGCTGTGGTACTGGAAACGGTGGCGGCAGTTCCCGGTATGGTCGCTGGCCTGTTACAGCATCTTAAATGTCTAAGACATATTCGAGATGATCAAGGCTGGATTCGTGAACTGCTTGATGAGGCAGAGAATGAGCGCATGCATTTGATGACATTCATCGAAGTAGCCAAACCCACATGGTTTGAACGTGCGGTGATTATGATCACTCAGCTTATTTTCTATAATGTCTATTTCTTTCTCTATCTATTCTCTGCAAAAACAGCACACCGGGTTGTTGGCTACTTCGAAGAAGAGGCGGTTGTAAGCTATAACCAGTATCTTGAAGAAATTGATGCCGGACGCCACGCGAACACCGAGGCACCCCAAATCGCTATCGATTACTGGAGTCTTGCAGAAGATGCCACACTGCGTGATGTGGTAATCGCCGTTCGTGATGATGAAGCAGGACATAGAGACCGAAATCATTATTTTGCAAACAGTTTAGAAGCTGGTGATCGGCCAAAAGGAAACAGCACACTAGCTCATTCCTAGTTAAAGCTACTACTCTCGCTGCTTCTTCCTACCCGCCTCTCTTCCCGATAGGGAGAAGCAGCTCCTGTTCTCACGATCCTTTGAATAGACAGTTATTCCTATGCTGGTCATACAATTATAGACCGGTAAACAGGATGATCTGCAATGGATGTATTAGACGATATTTTAAATACGCTGGATTTAAGAGGCGCACTTTATTTCAGGACGGACTTTTCTGGCCCATGGGCTGTAACAGTGCCTGATTACGAGCAAGCAGCACGTTTCCATCTGGTCATCCAAGGATCATGCAATATCACATTTTCTGACGGTAAAGATGTTACCCTTACTCCCGGCGATATTGTTCTTATTCCCCGTGGCCGTAAACATATCCTTTCAGACAGAGCTGGAAGAAATGCCCCGCCTCTCGAGCAGGTTCTTGAAAATGTTGGCTATAAAAACGAAGGTGTTTTAGTTGTAGGAAACAAAGATGAGTTCGCCTCGACCCAAATGGTATGTGGCCATTTCACCTTCCGGGAAAAAGCAGACCACCCCATTATCAAAGCTCTGCCTGACTACCTGGTAACAACAATGGTAGAACGGCTTAAAGAACCTTGGCTTGATGAAATGCTCAGGCTTGTCGCACAACGCATGTTCTCAAACCAACTAGGTGCCGAAGCGTCAGTTACCCGATTATCAGAAATCGTATTTATTGAACTTCTCCGATCAGCCATCAATAAACAGGGTGATCTGCAGAACATTCTGATCGCGCTCAATGACAAACACATTGGCCGCGCTCTACAGCTTATCCACACGACACCAGAAGCTGCATGGAGCGTGGAAAAGCTTGCGCAAGAGGCTGGCATGTCTCGTAGCCGTTTCTCTGAACGGTTCAGTGAGATGGTTGGAACAGGCCCGATGGGCTATCTTAGTGACTGGCGTTTACAGAAAGCACTTGCCATGCTGGAAAGTAGCCGCACTAGCGTGCAGGCCATTGCAGAAAAAACCGGCTACCAATCACCTGCAGCCTTTACTCGTGCCTTCAGCGGACGCTTTGGGGTGTCTCCTACAGAATACCGAAAACATGCATAAATATGCATATCGTCCCATTGATTTTGCATTAAATCCGGAATAACCGCATACATATTGATCAATCATCTACATTTTCCTATTTCCGAAACCAGACATGGCAACACATATTTCGGAAAGGAAAAACAATGTCTAAATTCGTGAAGATTGGTTCTATTCTTATCGCTGCTTCTATTGCTGCAACGCCTGCGGTTCTAGCTGATGATGAACACAACACTGTTCCTGGCCTCACAGCGGCAGGCGCACCACTTGGCGCACACGGTGTTGATACAGTGGCCTTCATTGGCCTTGGTAACCGTATTGACGGCGTTGCTAAATACACATCTGTTCATGATGGCGTGGCATATTACTTCGCTTCTGAAGACAATAAGAAAACATTTGAAGCAAACCCTGATCGCTTTGTACCGCAAAATGGTGGTTTCTGCACATTTGGTGTTTCTGTTGGTAAGAAATTTGACGGCAACCCACGTTACGCAGCTGTTCGCGACGGTAAACTATATCTATTCCTGAGCGACGATATCCTACAAGCTTTCCTACAAGACGAAAAAGGCACGCTTCGTAAAGCGAAAGCTAACTGGAAAAAGATCAAGCACACTGCTGCAACTGATCTTTAAGCCCAGTTCACCCGGGCAGAGCCTGCTCTGCCCACCTCCCTTGAAATCTTAGGAAAGCGATAGAGTATGATTGATCACCTCAGCCTCGGCGTAGATAATGTCGAAAACGCTATGTCATTTTATAATGGTCTGCTTGAAACACTTGGTTACACATGCATGGTCAGCAATGAAGCGCTAGCCGCCTATGGCCGTAACCGTATAGAATTTATTCTAATCCGCCCTAACGATGGCGGCGCAGCTTCCGTTGGCAATGGTACCCATATTTGTTTTAAGGCGGACACCAAAGAAGCTGTGGATGCTTTCCACAAGTTCGCTATGGAAAATGGTGGCACCTGTGCGGGGAAACCAGGCCCGCGCCCCGCTTATCCAATTCCAGATGTGTATACAACATTCATTCTTGATCCTTTCGGACACAAACTCGAAGCTATTAATGGTGGTTTCGCGGGATAAAAGTCCTCAACTCTCAGTTCAATTCTGCTAACTGAGAGCCCTCTGCTGGAAGAGTCTGCCCCATATATGAGGCCCCCCTCTCTTAGGCCTCATCGGATTCTTCCAGCATTTCCATGTAAAAATGTCGCACTCTTTCTATTGTCGGTGATCTTCATGGGCATGCGTGCTACATAACTGCCCATATGCGGTACACTGCACACAAAATACTATTGGCCGTCCTGTTTGTATCTTTCTCTGCACGAGCTTCAGTTACAGATGGCATGATGCTTGATATCGGTTCTTTCCTGAACGGCGGGAGCCTTGTACGTATTTGTGCATCTGCGGGCGAACTACCATGGATGCCTGTTCATTTTGATCATGACGATGAAACCATGGATCAAATGGACAGGATGAAATGTCCATATTCCGCTCTAGATGCCCCTATCCAGCTTGCTGATCTAGAGTTTCTACCCTCAGACTTTGGTCCCGCTTCCAATGCAGCAGAGCATGCAGCTACCCTCAGTATGCTCCGCATTCTTCGTGCCACTGCACGCGGACCGCCAAGCCTGTAGTTCCTCTTCCCTAAACAAACCATACTACTACCATTTATCCGCAGAGGAATTACCGGATGAAACGCACCTTATTGGCGGCGTCTGCTCTTGTATGCAGTATGCCTGTTTTCGCACACGATACTCACCAAGCACCACGCGCTTATGATCATGCACCTATTGGCGTAATGGGGGATCACCTTCACAAGAAAGGGGAGTTTATGCTCAGTGCCCGCTATATGTATATGGATATGAGCGGCAGCCGTATTGGCACCAACAGCGTAACGCCAGAACAGATTGTAACCACCGTTCCGAACAGCTTTGCTGGCGCTCCTGGGCAGCCCCCTACCCTTCGTATTGTACCCACCCAGATGGATATGCATATGGTCATGATTGGTGCCATGTACGCGCCGACCGACAACATAACCCTGATGGCAATGGCCATGTACAATGCCAACACCATGGATCATGTAACATTTCAGGGTGGTATGGGTACCAACAGACTTGGTGAGTTCAACACTAAATCCTCAGGCTTTGGCGATACAAAGTTAGGTGCACTTATTCGCCTTCACGACAGTGGTACACATAAGCTTCATTTGAATGCTGGTATCAGCTTACCAACGGGCTCAAATACAGAAACAGATGATATTCTAACCCCAATGGGCGGAACGCCTACTGTACGCCTACCCTATCCAATGCAATTGGGTTCCGGCACTTGGGATCTGGAACCGGGTATCACTTATGTAGGACATAAGGATGATATTAACTGGGGTGCACAGGCGCGAGCTACTATTCGCTTGGGTGATAATGCAGAAGGCTACACACTCGGAGACAAATTTGAAGCCACCTCATGGCTCGCATATGGCTTTAATGATAATATTTCGGTATCCGGCCGCGCCAAATTCACGACGCAAGGCGATATTAATGGCCGCGACCCTTCCATTGCAGGGCCTGTACAAACAGCTCAAACTGACTTTCACGGTGGTGAGAAAATTGAGTTATTTGCAGGCATCAACTATCTCTTCACCGAAGGTGGCCTGAAAGGTAATCGCCTTGCGCTTGAAGTTGGCACACCAATATTGCAAGACCTTAATGGCCCACAGATGGAAACTGACTTAACCATCACACTAGGTTGGCAACTTGCTTTCTAGAGATGTAAGCCGGGTAATGCCCGGCTTTTACTTCAGTATATAAAGGGTCTCAGAAACTTCGCCTTGTCGGGCTTCAGAAAAGAATTGCTCTTCTCTCAAACTTCTGAAGCCTGTTTTTTCCAGCACTTTAGCGGAGCCAATATTGCTCTCAACCACACGTGCATAAATGGATTGATCAGGAAATATTTCTTTCACTTGGAGCAAAAAAACTTTTAGAGCATGAGTAACGATCCCTTTGCCCCAAAACTGTCTTCCTAGCCAGTAACTTATCTCTCTTGCATCCTCACGCAGGAAAGTTGCGATATATCCAGCAACTTCACCATCCACAATGATAGTCCGCAGCAATAACTCACCACTTTCATCGTCCAAAAGCCGAGCAAAACGAGCAACGTGAGTTGCTGTATCACCAGAGATAGCACCACCACCCGCGAGCCAGGCAGCTTCTTCATCTGTGTGGAATTTTGCAAGCGGTTCAATATCAGCCCCAACCATATTTCTGATAGAAACATTCATATAAAATCAGGGCGCCAATTCGTATTTATTGTGTTTTGTTATTTCACCCGGGCGAGCGGCGCTTGTTCCGCTTCCTTCACCCACTTGGATAAAGCCCAGTTTTTCAAGTACACGCATAGAAGCTGGATTATCCTTGGCTACAGTACCGTAGATGATCCCAGCATGCCCTTGTTCTCGTACGAGGTTGATCAGTGCCTTACCAGCTTCTGTTGCATATCCTTTGCCCCAAAAATCTCGGCCAATAAAATAACCAATTTCCCGACCACCGCTTTCATGTGGAAAATGCCCAGCATTCCCAATAAGCTCTCCCTGATCATTGTATATTCCGCGTTCTACGATAGAGCCATCTTTAGCTTCTAATTCACGACGATCATCAAGGCGTTTTTCAACAAATTCATAAGTTACTGGAAACGGAATGGTCGCTGTCATGCGTGCGACATCAAAGTCATTTACCAGTTCATGAAACCTCGGGTAATCTTCTTTGGGAATTGGTTTAAGCACCAATTTCATAACGTTTCCCTCACCTGCATTTTGTTTTTTTCAGTTTCTATGAAACTATTCATCAGCTAGGGGAAAATACAAGGGCCAAATTTATGCTTAAAAGATTTCAAGGGAAACACCTGTTACTGATCACCGCATTATTGCTTGTGGTTTATACAGTTTTCAGCATCCAGACGGCAGGCAATTACATTGGAGCGCTTGATCTTGTCATGAAGCCCACTGCTCATTTGGCGTTTATCTTTTTCTTTCTGGCATTCACTACATCAAGCCTACATATTATGCGGCCAAGTGACTATTCCAGATGGGCTATGAAAAACCGTCGGTACCTGGGGCTTAACTTCGCGCTTATCCACTTTGTACATTTAGGATTTGTACTATCGAATTTGGCCTTCACCGAAGAAACAAGAGAAGCTTCTACTCTCGGCATCGGAGCGCTTGCCTATCTATTCCTGTTTTTAATGACCATTACCTCAAACAATACAGCTGTAAGAAAACTGGGCGCACGCAAATGGAAAATGCTCCATAAAATCAGCAGCTACTATATTTGGTTCATTTTCCTCGCAACATCGAGCAAAGAGCCAGAGGCGTTCACAAGTTTTAGTACAAGCTGGTTGCCTCTGATGTGCATTCTAGCAATCTTAATACGCTATCAAGGTTGGAAAATGCTGCAAGCAAAAGCGAAAAATCGCTAGTCATATTTCACTGGGAATTTAGGGCACAATAAACCTTGTGCCCTAAATTGTACTCGAATCTATGCTCGTTATTTTGCGAGCATCACGGTTATTTGGTTAACTTTTTCAGCTGCGCTATTCAATCTATCAAAATAGAAAACCAGATCATCTTTACCGTCTTCATTCAAATCAAGCGCATCCACATATTCACCGTTTTTCGGTAATGGAATTTTGAGCTTGACCGCTTTTCGGGCAAACATATTTTTACCACCCGGTGTTGCCATAAAGAACTGTAATTCTTTTTCCTTCTTACTTACCACCAGATCCTTAGAACCGTCGCCATTAAAGTCCCCCATCTCTACAACAGGGATGCTGGATTGGCCGCTTGAAAGGTTAAAGGCAACACTTACCTTCTTTTTGTATGTGGGCTTCTCGGTATATCTGCCGTTATCACCTTGCTCATAGAAATTTACATCTACGCTGGTCGATCCAGACAAGAAAATACCAATTATCTTCCCAATCCCCAGATTGGCTGCACCCGCCACAAAATCTTTTTTACCGTCGGTACCGAAATCGATATGTTCGTTCCGGGTAGAAAACCCTTTCATCACGATGTCAGTATCAGCTTCGCCACTGAATGTAAGCTTTCCACCTTCATTTTTGCCGTAATAGTAATGAAATTCCAATGTACGGTTAAACACGCCCTTCGCTATATCTGTGGTGGTCACAATATCAATAATGCCGTCACCATTAATATCATCTATTTCCCGGAACGTACTGTTTTCCAGATTAGTCTGATCAGCGTAGCGCTCGTCAGCACGCACCTGCTCTTTGTATGAATTCCCCGTCACTGGTAGATCAAACGGTATGATCATTGGCTCGTTTTCAAAGCTACCGTCTACCTCTTGAGGAAAAACAATGAAGCTGTGATCCTGGTGGAACACTATGTCATCTTTACCATCAAAGTTTGCATCAAACTGATAGTAGGGAAAGGTACTATAGCGAGGTGTGCCGGCACCCAAACGCATTTCAACCTGCATATTCAAAAGCTGTTCAGGCTCAAAACCACCAGCTTCTTTCCCAAGGAGTAAACGATATCCATCAAAATCAGGCAATAAAACATCTGCCAGACCGTCGCCGTTCAAATCTTTCGAGAAATCAGCCTTGTTAAGTCTTGGATTAAATGATTGCCTGAAAATACTTTGTACTGGCACCAAAAGCTCTATTTGGCCGCTTTCAGTATTAAAATACGAAACACCTTCACTTGATAGAAACACCACGCTTGTAGCTTTGCCGTCCAATTTGGCAGTATCAAAAAACAGCATATCTTCAGGCATAGTGAAATGCAGTATAGCTTCATTACCGCCTGCCGCATCAAATATCGAAAAATGCTTGGCTCCATCTCGATCTCGGCCTGCTGCAAGAAGAGCTGCTTTCCCTTGGCTACCAAAATGGATTTTTTCCATAGTTTCAACCGGATGCCCAGCATCTAGTTGTTTTATTTCAAACAGGTCTTGAGCACCCGCATTGCCCCCAAAACACAATACGCCAAAAAGCGCAGCTCCCACTGCTTTGTACATAATCCAACCCTTATAAATTCCACTTCCCCATTGTCGCTAAGGCGACAAAATGGCATCAATTAGGCACGCTAATCCAATGTTAGCCTATTCCCCAAGTACCTCACATTATTGTTAGCCTTATAAACAAAACACGCTACTGTTTTATTTGGGAGCAATAATAATTTCCGTTCAGGGGAGTACGAAATGGAAAAAGAAATACTATTACCAATCCTCGCCTTGGTATCATGGTCACTCGTAATGTGGGGATGGATGTACGCTACACGCCTGCCTGCAATGGCAAAGGCTGAAATTGATCCACAGGCTGCTGCACATCCAGGTTCGTTAAATACATTACCAGCGGACGTACGCCGTATCGCAGATAATTATAACCACCTGCATGAACAGCCAACCATGTTCTTCGCACTGGTTTTCTACACCTATCTGGCAGGCAACGTAACTGATTTCATGGTGCAACTGGCATGGGCTTATGTCGGCTTGCGTGTTGTGCATTCCTTTATGCAAACCTTGATAAACAAAGTAACCCTCAGGTTTCTTACCTTCATGCTCTCCAGCGTTGTGCTGATGGTTTTAGCAGCACTAAACATTCTTACACTTCTTTAAATTTAAAAGAAGAAAGCCGAGGGAACCCTCGGCTTTCTTATCACTTTTTCTAGAACACCCTAGTTTAGACCGGGCGCTCTTGGAATATTCAGGTAACGGTCCCGAAGTTTGGTCTGTCGTGATACAAGCGGAATTTCCTCTCCCGCGATAAAGACAGTATCCGGGCTTGTCATCAACTCAAGTGGATCACCATTCCACACCACAACATCAGCATCTTTACCTGTAGTCATCGTACCGTAGGTAGCGCTAACACCGAAGATTTCAGCAGGGTTTACAGTCATCGCATCAACGGCAGCTTCCCAAGGAAGTCCCATGGCTACAGCGTTACCGGCAGCCTGTGGCAGCAGGCGTGTATTTGATGTATCAACTGGTGAAAAGGCAATTTTCACGCCCGCTGCATTCAAGCGAGCAGCATTAGCCCCCGTGGAAGCCAGCATGTCAAAACGAGACGGCAAGTTATCATGTGGATTTAGAACTACAGGGATACTGGCTGCAGCAAGCTTATCAGCTACCATCCAAGCTTCGCGAGCACCCATTACAATCACCTTGAAACCAAACATTTCCTTAAGCGCAATTGCCTGTTCAATGTCAGTTACCCGGTGTGCATAAACAACAAGGGATGTATCACCAGCAAAGAGAGCAGCTAGATTCTTTTCAGCTACGCTTTTCTCTTTGGGCTTTTTATCCTTCTTGTCATCGCCTTCCTTATCTTCTTTTTCTGCTTCATCCTTTGGCTTGGCATCTTTCAATTTCTTGATAATTGCCGGCCAGAGAACAGAACGGCTGCCACCATTTGAACGGGCAGAGCCTTCATCAGCATCCAAATAAATCATCGCCTGGTTTTTGATGATCATTTCACCTGGTGTATCACCAGCTAGACGAATAACAGCGCCTGTGCCAACCCACTGGTCTTTCGCACTGCTGAAGTGAGAAAGCGCGTGGGTTACCCCTTCAATACGTGTAATTTCAACACGTGTGTTGCGAGGGTTCAGGCCGTATTTGACATCAAGAGCGATACCGTCTTTCGCCTTCGCGGCAGACGCATCACTGTTATCTGCCCATGAGCCAACTTCACCCAATCCGATAGAACCCGATGCAGCCATAAAACCGGTGGTTACCCATTTACCTGAAGCATCAACTGTACGGTAACCTAATGGCACATCACCACCAGAAGCCACTGAAACAATCTTTCCGTCAGACATAAGGATGGTTGCGTTTTCCACCTTGCCTTTACCGCCATTTGTATAAGCTGTACCGCCTGTGATAGCGATATCTTCAGCGGAAACTGCGGTGAGAGCCGTGCTGGAGAGCGCAATCGCTGCTGCAGCACCAATGAGAGATTTCATCATCTTCATTTCACGTCTCCTTCACCAGGCATACCCAGTTCAAAATCAGATACTCGGCGTTTGGAAGCATCACTGCGATCATGCACAACAGCACCATCTACAAATGTGATATCTGCCTTCGCATAAACGCTGAATGGATCAGCAGACCAAAGAACAACATCCGCATTTTTACCAACTTCAAGCGTACCAGTAACATTATCAATACCAAGCGACTTAGCAGGGTTTAAAGACAGCCACTGCCATGCATCAGCTTTCGAAATATTCAGACCAACCTTATTACCATCAGCCAGCGCCTTTGCAGCTTCTTGGTTCAGGCGCTGAATACCGCCAGCATCATCAGAGTGAACAATAGCGCAAGCACCTGCTTTGTGCATGAAAGGAATATTTTCACGGATGCCGTCGTATGCTTCCATTTTGAAGCCGTACCAATCAGCCCACAAGGCACCGCAAACATTGTTTTCTGCTAAACGGTCTGCAATTTTATAAGCTTCAACACCATGCTGGAAACTGGCGATCTGATAATTAAACTCTTTCATCAGATCAAGCATCGTACCCATATCGTCAGCTCGGTAGCAGTGCATATGCACTTTAATTTCACCGTCGAGTACACCTACAAGTGTTTCCATACGGTGATCACGCTTCGGCGGTAACACATCTTTACCAGCCTTATAATCACGCTCATACTTTTCCCATTCGCGCTGATAAGCCTGTGCGTCAGACCATGCCTGACGGTAACCGTGCACGTTACCCATCCGAGTTGATGGGCGTTTGCTTACAGGGTTATTGCCGCGACCATAAACACGCTTCGGGTTTTCACCGCATGCCATCTTCAGGCCATATGGAGCACCCGGGAATTTCATGTCCTGTGCAACACGGCCCGGTACATTCTTGAGGGTTACTGAGCGACCACCAATAAGGTTTGCCGACCCCGGTAGAATTTGCAGCGCTGTTACACCACCTGCTGCTGCCCGGCCAAAACCCGGGTCCTGCGGCCAAACACTGTGTTCGGCCCAAACACCTGCAGTTACTGGCTCACCGATTTCATTTCCATCAGAATGCGAGCCTGTACCCGGGCTTGGGTACACACCAAGGTGGCTGTGTACATCGATAATACCCGGCGTTACCCAGCGGCCATTCGCTTCAATAACACGTGCACCAGTTGGTGCTTCCACAGAGGCACCGATAGCCTTAACTTTACCGTTTTCCAGCAGGATTGAGCCCCCCTCAATCATGCCGCCTTTACCGTCAAGAATATTCGCGCCTGTAATCAACGTAGTTTCAGATGGTAGTGGTGTATAACTGGATGGATATGGATCTTTGTTGATTTCAACAAAAGCACCCTGTTCGGTGGTGCCTTCCGGGCCGCATGCTGCAAGCACTGTCCCAAGCACAAGCATGCTAGCCGCAGAACGAGCAATAACGCCCATTCGAACTTTATAATTTTTCATGTTGGTCTCCCTATGTCTGCCATGTGTCTGACAGATCAGGCGAAACCCTATCAAGCAAAACAGTATGTGTCACTATAGCACTGGTACAACTTACGTTTATCTAAGTATAAAAAAACGGCGAGGAAACCCTCGCCGTCCTTCACACATTTAGCTGTGTTTCTTTTTTTAGTGAACGCCGTGCATCCATTTGCGTAGCAGCGGTGTCAGGATAAAGAGAACCACACCAATACCAATCGCAAGAAGTCCCACAGAGTGGAACAGATCAATTGTTGCTGGAACGCTTAGCTCACCAGAGCCAGAACCATGGCCTTCAGCACCTGTCAGGCTTGAAAGGAAACCAGCTACGAAGTTCGCAAATGCTGTGAACAGGAACCACATACCCATCATCATACCAACAAGGCGGGCTACAGAAAGCTTTGTGATCATAGAAAGACCAACAGGGCTCAAGCACAGCTCAGCAAGTGTCATGAAGAGATAGATTACAAATAACCAGAAGAAGCTCTTACCAGGGCCATCAGTTAGACCAAGGCCGTATGAGAATAAAAGGTACCCAATACCAACAAGCAGCATCGCAATACCAAACTTCGCTGGTGTTGAAGGCTCTAGGCCTCTCTTCGAAAGCTTTACCCACATCCAGGCAAATACCGGTGCGAAAAGAACAATGAATAGCGGGTTCATCGTCTGAACTTGTGCTGCTGTCAGCGTAAACAAGCCAAGGTCACGATTAAACTGCTGATCAGCAAGAAGTGTCAGGCTCGAGCCTTGCTGTTCAAACAGTGCCCAGAACACCACCTGGAATACGATAAGGATAGAAGCAACAAACAAACGCTCACGTTCTTCCTTTGTACATTTCATAAAGCCGTATGCTACCACAATCAGCAACATCAAGCCTCCAGTACCACCAAGTAGGGTACCAACAAGTGTTTGGTGCTGAACCAGCCACCACATTGCTACAACAGCTACGATACCACCAAGGTAGATCAGCCACTCTGTGCTCAAACCCGCAAATACAGGCTTCTTCAATTCTTCTTCATTTGGTGGATCCGCACGACCTTCAAGCAAGTGTTGACCTTTCCAGAATACCACCAGTCCAGCAAGCATACCAATACCAGCAAGACCAAAGCCGTAGCCCCAACCGTAAGTTTCACCGATACCAGCAACAAGCAGCGTTGCAAGAAGAGACCCAAGGTTAATACCCATGTAGAAGATAGTGAAACCACCATCACGACGTGGGTCATTCGGCCCATAAAGCGCACCAACAATTGTTGAAATGTTAGCCTTTAGAAAGCCCACACCTGTGATAATCAAGGCAAGAGAAAGGAAGAAGATTGAAACGTGCAGTTCCGATCTTTCAACCGCGTCTCCGCTCAGGATAGCTTGTGGTCCTTCAAAGGCGAGCGAGATATGACCTGCTACCAAAAGTATAGCACCGTAAGTCACCGCTTTCCGGCTACCGAGATAACGGTCAGCCAGATAACCACCAACAACTGGCAGCATATAAACGAGGCCTGTATAAGCACCATAAATCAGGCTGGCCTCACCAGCTGAAAAAAGAAAATGCTTTGTTAGAAAGAGAATTAAAAGTGCGCGCATACCGTAGTATGAAAAACGTTCCCACATTTCTGTTAGGAAACAAATACTTAGCCCTATAGGATGTCCTAGTAGCTCCCGTTGCTGCGACCCTTCGGTCGAACTTTCAACTGTGCTCACAAACTTACCCCTTGATTATTGATCTGTATTTCTGCGTCTTTCTGCGCAGATAACTCCCATGGCTCTTTGCCTTTAAAAAGAGCGCCCGCCACATTTAAGAACATAAAACTGTAAGATTCAGAAGGAAAAAACGATTAATTTTCAGAAAAAATGGCTCAAAGCCTTGAAAAAGCACTCGTTTACTCCACTGCTCTTCATTCTGATTTCACTCCTATAAGATTTACAACTGTTCAGAAAACCACATGAATCAGTATATCTAATGCCCACATTTACTTTCTTTTCATTCGTGCCTTGACTCAATGTGACATTTGTCACATATTTGCGACAAATGAATGAGAGGTCATTATGAAAATTTCCCCAAGTGAACTTCCGCTCCTTAAAGCGCTTTGGAGTAAGGGCGAATTGAGTGCACGTGAAATTCATGAGCAAGTTAGCGTTTCAAAGAGCTGGAGTTTTTCAACCACCCGTAAAACACTAGAGCGCATGGTCGGCAAAGATATGGTCACCATGAGGGAATTCCACGGTGTGCGGGTTTATACAGCACAAGTGGAAAAAGTATCCACACTCGCCAGCATGACCCGTGATTTCATCAGCCGTGTTCTTGAGGTAAAAGGCCCCCTTCCTGGTTCCATGTTCACTGGCAGTGAGATCCTCGAGCCAGATGAAATCAAAGAACTTGAAAAACTTATGAAAGACTTTGACGAAGGCGAGCGTTCATAATGTCAGCGCTTTTGTTTCATATCATTTGGGCGGCTGTTCTGCTTGTTATGCACCGATTGCTCGGTCGGCAGGTAGCAAACCTACGCAAAAACCCCAATCTGGTACTTTTTTTAATCGCACTATCGTTCGCCCCGTATCTAGGGATACTTTTCCCAACAACGGTACCAATGCTTCCCACCAATATCTGGCTGCCAAGCCTTGATGATATTTCGAACACCACCAACTTTAATGCAGTAGTAAGCTTGCCAACCTCTGAAAGTACTGTGATAGATATTTTTCAGTTGGTTATCGCAGCAGGTTGCATCATCAGCCTTATCCGATTTGGCTATAGTTACGTTAAACTCGCCCGAATTGCCCACTTTGCAAAAACATCTGATACAGCAGAAGACATACGTATTTCTGAAAGAAACATACCGCCATATGCCTTTGGCTGGCCAACACGAGCAGTTATTTTTCCTAAAGATCTTTTAGAAACAACAACGAAAGAACAACAGGCTCTTATTATCCGGCATGAGCAAATGCACATCCGGAAAAAAGACCCCGAGATAGCGACAGCCCTTGCGTTATTATCAGCCCTCTTCTGGTTCAATCCATTCTTAAAGAAGTTGATTGTAGCGTGGCATAATGCCTGTGAAATCAGAGCGGATAATTTCGCCCTGAAACGGGCTACAAAAAAAATGCGCAAAGCTTATGCAGAAGCACTGCTTTCAGCTTTGCGCAAGCCAGCAGGAATGGCACTGCAATGCCCTCCTGCTTCCTTCTCAAATCACAACTTGTGGAGTAACAAAATGAGAATTGAGACTATTATGAAAGGGATAGGCCCATCTCGCAAGCCAAAACGCGATAAAGCCATCCTCCTAGCTTTCCTCTTGGGAGTTCTAGGGGGTTCAGTAACACTGGCAAGCACAGCGCATGCTATTGGACAAATCAATCTTCCCTTCAGAAATGAACTGGCACCTATTGTAGATGGTTGCAAATCTCAAGCCTATGAAGCAATGCGTGAAGGCAGGGTTCATAAGGGAATTGATATGGCAGCCCCAATTGGCACACCTATCTTTGCCCCAGCCAATTCCTACGTTGTGGCAGCAACAGATGTTTACCAAAACAATCCGAAATGGGGCAAAGTGGTAGTGCTTCAATCAACCAGCGGCATCACAACAGTTTTTGCGCACCTAGATAGCTATGCTGTATCTGTTGGCGACAGAATAGAAGAAGGCGATGTCGTTGCATTCGTAGGCAATACCGGCCAGTCAACAGGGCCACATGTGCATATTGAAACCTATAAGAATGAAAAACGGGAAGACCCCGGGAAAATATGGCCCAGCCTGAAATAACATAAGAATTTCCGGCGACAATTAAGGTTATCGCACTCCCTTATATGGTCTGCTGCCGGGATAGATGCCATCTCTCACCCTACTGGGAGGTGGCATTGTTCAGTCTCGAACATGGTCCTCAAGAAATTCTTGCAAATACTTCAGATACACAGACCATGCTTGTGGTGTATTCAGCACATGACCAACATCATTAAGAGCGACAAACTCAACCTCTTTCCGCAAAGACAAAAGCCGACGCGCCATCTTTTGGCTGTGAAGAAACGGCACAACACTATCACTGGTACCGTGCAATAATAGCAGCGGATCTCTTATTAAATTGACCTTATGGAGTGGTGATTTCTGGAACAGTGCTTTCTCACTGCTATCACCAACAATAGCAGAGAGGCTAAGGTAACCAAACCGACTTCCCCGGAAATTTTCTACATAATCATTGAGAGAGGCAATGCCATTAAGACTAATGCCGCAAGCCAGTTTATGACTATCAAACGCTAGCGCCATCATGGCGGCATATCCGCCATAAGATCCCCCCATTATGCAAAGCCTATCACCACTCGCATAACCACTTGAGATTACCCAATCAATGGCCGAGGATATATCGCGCTGCATGGTGCCTCCCCACTCTCCATACCCTGCTTTCCTCCAAGCTTCCCCATATCCTGTAGAACCTCTGAAATTCGGTTGTACCACCGTGAAGCCCATGGCAACCAATAGAGACACTTGCGGATCAAATGCGCGCACTGCCCGGCTTTGAGGACCCCCGTGTAAATATAGAATTGCTTTCCCTTTGTCGCCGCCTTTGGGCGAGGATATCAATGTATGCATAAGCTTTCTTTTCGCTACCGGAATGAAAGCGCTTTCTGTTCGAACCATCGGCAGCAAGCTATACTTATGCTCAGGTAAAAGCATTGCTTCTTTCTTTGCTGTTTTATAAAGCACATAAGATGGGGGACGGTGACTATAGTCCACCATAAAAAGTTTCACCCTGCCGTCCCTACTACTGGAAAGGAAAGAAATATTGTCCTCTCCAATCTTATTCGCAACAAATTGAAGTTCCTCTTTAAAACCTTTTTGCCATACAAAGGCCTCCCGACCTTCTGCATAGAAAACTGCCCCAAAAACAACGTCAGCACCGGGATGTATGAGAGCAGAAGCAATATCATATCCTCGATGCCCAGCCAGCCGATCTATAAAATCACCGCTATTAATATCCAGCCGCCAAAGAGCCTTTTTGTCACTGGCATGCGCTGAAAGTGTAAGTGCTGTCGCACCACCTGTTTCAACCGAAAGAACCGCAGGCGGCGTGCCCATAATGTAATCGTGCTCTGAGATAACCTTCCAACTACCAGCTACGTCAGGCCCTAGAAGGATATGGTTATTGCCCTGAAAGCCTTCCCCAAGTTTTACTTCCCCTTCAGGAGAAGCCCACCAGCGGATAACCGGCGCCCACGCACTGATAATCTTCGTCGAAACACCTCTCACTGCATCCACTCGGTACACAGCTGGGTAACCCTTAACTTTTGGGTCTTCCCACTGCATTAAAATATTGGTCGGATCATCTGGGATCGCACTCAAAAGCACCGGAGGTAGCTCATTAGGCCTTGGTCCCCCGTTTTCTATAAGCGGCTTTAAACGCTTAATATGAGCATCATAAAGAACAAGGCCACCTTCTTTAAGCGACAATAAAAGACGGCCATCACCGACCCAGGCGGTCCAAAGAACTTGTGATCGTTGGTACGGGAGCTTCTCCCTATTCGAAAACCCCTTTTCCCAACGCCAAACAGAAAGCTGAGCTTGCTTCGTTTCTCTTGTATAAGCTGAAATGAAATGGCCATCCTCTGACAGCATAGGTTCCGCTATTAGCGGATTATCCGACAGTTGCTGGATAAGTGCTTCGTCAGCCACTGCATAGTATGACGGCACAAACAAAGCTATAATCAGAATAAACAGCAAATTTCTCATGAATATTCCCATGCATTATTCATGCAAGTATCTGGGCAAAAGGTCAATTTCCACTTAATGCCGCTACGGCCTTCTATAACATCCCGGATAGGTATCAGATTTACTTGCCATAAAACCTAATTGCGCCAAATAATAACTCAAGGATAACGGGACAATATCATGGCAAAACATTCTTCGACGCAGTGGCAGATAATCAAGCCATCTGATATATTAACCAAGGAAGAAAGCCACCGGATCAGGCAACGGTCTGACGCGTGGGGGTTCTGGCTGGTCTTTCACTGCTGGGCAATGATTGCCGCAGCCTGGGCGCTGTATCTACTACTCCCTAATCCAATTACATTTTTTGTAATGCTTATCGTTGTTGGTGGTCGTCAGTTAGGGCTTTCAATCCTTATGCATGAAGGCAGCCACGGCATGCTTTTTAGAACCCGGAACCTAAATGAAAGAATTACCCAGTGGTTTACAGCCTGGCCTGTGCTGTTAAACGTGCATGGATACCGTATCCGTCATATGGCCCATCACCGTTTTACCCGCACGGAGAAAGATCCTGAGAACTTCCTATATACTCCCTTTCCAGTGACTAAGCCAAGTATGGCACGGAAATTCCTACGTGACCTTACAGGTATTGCATTTGTCCGCACTAATGTCGGTCTGTTCCGTTATTTCTGGGGAGAAAAGGAAGGCCGCGGAAAACGTTTGTTTGATTTCTATGCAGGCCCAATTTTCATGAATGCAGTAATGTTCGCTGGCTTCTTCCTCGCAGGCATGCCTGAGCTTTATTTCTTAATGTGGCTATTGCCTCTAGCCACCACATATATGCTGGTGCTTCGGATCAGAAATATTGCCGAACATTGCACCATGCCTGACCTAGAAGACCCACTTAAAAACAGCCGCACCACGCTCGCAAACATCTTTGAACGCGCGACAGTAGCCCCATACTGGGTTAACTATCATATCGAGCATCATGTGCTGCCATTTGTACCCTGCTACCGCCTCAAGGAAGTTCATAAATTGATGCTTGAAAAGGGATATGGGGAGCGCATGGAGATAAAAAAGGGATATTGGGACGTGCTTAAGCTGAACGCAGCCTTATAGCCTTCTCACATTTTTTCTGTGACTTTTTCCCATTCTGATTTAGGTCATAAAGACAGGGGTTAATCGGAATGGGGAGGATATCCGTGGCTTTTTCTTGGAAAACAGGCGTTAAGGTAGCTATCGCTGGAGCAGTGCTTTATGGGGGCTATGTAGCTGTGAACTTCGGTTTGGGCTTTTATGAGCTTGCGACTTTTTACGATACGGAAAAGATAACAGAAAACTTCCGGACAAGCTCCGCCAAATTCCCACATTCTGTGATTAAAACCAGCACGCCATGGGAGTTCAAACGCGCTGAGCAGACTATCCCACAACAGTATGAATATGACGGGAAGACTAAGGATTTAGCCGAATTCCTCGAGATCACGGGGACAACAGGTCTGCTTGTTGTAAAAGACGACACCATTTTGTTTGAGGAATATTATCAGGGCGAGAAAGATACTGACCGCCATAACATGTTCTCAGTAACCAAATCTTTTGTTTCCGCACTTATTGGTATTGCGATCGAAGACGGTCTTATTGAAAGCATCGATGATCCAATCACCAAGTATGTACCGAAACTCAAAGGTAGTGGTTATGATGGCGTGATCATCAGGGATATTCTAACGATGTCATCCGGTATTCGCTTTACAGAAGATTATGGTGATCTCTCCTCGGACGTAAACCGTATGTCTATGGCCATCGCAACTGGCGGGTCACTTGATGATTTTGCAACGAGCCTCATAAGTGAACGCGAACCCGGTACTTTCAATAACTATGTTAGTGTAGATACCCATGTTCTCGGCATGATGCTTGTAAATGTCACTGGAAAAACCCTTACAGACTATCTTCAGGAGAAAATCTGGCAGCCAATTGGTATGGAGCATGAAGGTATTTGGGCCATTGATGGTGAAGGCATGGAAGTGGCTATGGGCGGCATGTCTGTAAGCCTAAGAGATATGGCGCGTCTGGGCAGACTATATCTCCATGAAGGAAATTGGAACGGGGAACGCATTGTTCCAGCACAGTGGGTGAAAGACAGCGTAACTCCAAGCGCTCCTCATTTGATGGCTGGTTTTAATAACCCCGGTTCAGATACGCCTTACGGATACGGTTTTCAGTGGTGGACCCCATCAAAACCACGAGGTGATTATATGGCTTCAGGTATTTACCACCAGTTTATATATGTAGACCCAAGCACAAACATTATCATTGCAAAAACCAGTGCAAACAAAGGCTTCACCAACCCGGAAAACAAAATGCAGAAGGACGAAACTATTACTGCCTTCCAACAGATTGCCAAGAAGCTTGCAGCCGACGAATAATCATTCAGACATAGCACACTAAAAAAGCTGGCTCAGAGCCTGCTTTTTTATTTTCCCAATAGGTTTGGAAAATTCGCGTTTTTGGGGTAAGGTTCAAATCAAGAGTAAAATAGTATCGTTTTAATCGGGGGTCTCACATTCCTTATTTAGGAGACAAAAACGTATGCCGGCTCTGTTTTCCAGATTTTCTCTAGCGCCCTGGCAACTCCTTGTTATCTCAATAATTCTACTGGTTTATGCAGTTTCCTACAGCGTATTTAGGCCTGATATTATTCCACCAGCCTTAGGTGAATTTGCGCTTATTGGTGTCATACTTTGTTCGGCAAGCTTTGCTAACCCCAACATCCCCTATATGGCCGTTGTAATACTCACCGCGCTCAACATATCAGGTGTTTTTTACCGTTATGGTCAAGATGTCTCCGGCACTATGCTTTTGACTAACCTTTTAGGTACTGTACCGATGTGGGCAGCAGCTTATCTGGCACAACAATATAGACGGCTGCAAACAGATGCCCGGTCCTCAAGCAGCCGCCTTCAAGCTGTTTGGGATACTGTCGTAGACGGCATGATCTTAATCGATAACCGAGGTATCATTAATGCAGCCAATCCAGCATCAGAGGAATTATTTGGTTATCAATCATCAGAGATGATTGGACAGAATGTTAAAATGCTGATGCCTGCCCCCTATAAGAAAGAACACGACGGTTATATTCAGTCCTACGTTGAAACTTCCAAAGCCAAAATCATTGGTATTGGCCGTGAAGTTCAAGGGCAGCGTAAAGATGGCTCAATCTTCCCTCTATATTTAGCGGTAAGCGAGACCAAATTGGGCGGGGAACTCTATTTCACTGGTATTGTAAGAGACCTGACAGAACAAACCGAAGCCCAAAACAATCTGCTAGAAGCCAAGGAGGACGCTGAACGCGCTAATAAAGCGAAAACCGAATTCCTATCTTCCATGAGCCACGAACTACGCACCCCTCTCAATGCTGTGCTTGGTTTTGCCCAGCTCCTGCAGATGGATAACAACAACCCACTGAATAAACAGCAACGTGAATCCTTGCGGCTTATTCTGAGAAGCGGTGATCATCTACTTGCCCTTATCAACGATGTGCTGGATTTATCCAAAATTGAAAATGGCGCTATTGATATTGTGCTAGGAGATACAAATAGCTCCGAAGTTATCGCTTCCTGCAAGGAGCTTATTGCTCCGCTTGCGGAAAAATATGAGATTGATGTGAAATTAGATTTCACCGCCCATGAAGATTACATCATTACAGCAGATAAGATGCGTCTTCGTCAGGTTCTTCTAAACCTTGTTAGCAATGCGGTTAAATACAACAAACCAAAAGGTTCAGTTCGCATCAAATGTGAAAAAGTCGAAAAAAATCTGAGAATACTTATAGAAGATACAGGCATTGGAATACCGGCAGATCAAGCCGATACAATCTTTACCCCCTTCACCCGGTTGGGTCACGAAAATACCATTGTTGAAGGTACAGGTATCGGACTATCTATTTCACAAACGCTGATGCATATGATGAATGGTTCTATCGATTTCAAAAGCTCACCTACCGGTACAAGCTTCTGGATTGAAATCCCTTTTAGTGAAACACAATCTAACTACCAGTACACTCATGAAGAAAAACAGCAGTACAGTGCAGTCTCCAGAAACACCCGCGCAAAACTATTGTATATTGAAGACAACCCTTCAAACATTTTACTTTTGGAACACTTGTTACTGAATGTAGATAGCGTGGAAATGGAAAGTTGCCCTACCGCAGAACTGGGTATCGAACTAGCAAAAAGAAAAGGCTATGATCTAATTCTCATGGACCTGAACTTACCCGGGATGAGTGGCCTTGAAGCTTTCTCCATTCTACAAAAAGACCCCCGCACGATTAATGTTCCCATTGTTGCAATCACTGCAGATGTAACCACTGCCACACAAGATAAGGTAAAGGAACTCGGCTTTCGGGATTATCTCTCAAAACCCCTTGATGTATTGGCTGCACTCGACACCATCCAATCGCATTTAATCAGCAGCATTGAAGAGCGTTCGCAACCACCGCACTAAGGCTTCTTTACTTTATTTTGGAACTCCGCAATTACTGTCAGGAAGTTGCGGCCATATGCTTGCATCTTAGCCTCACCAAAGAAAAGGAAGCATGATGCAAACAGAAACACAAAAACGGCTTAAACGAGTAATCGATCATATAGACGATCATTTGGATACATCGCTATCCGTTACTCAGTTGAGCCAAGTAGCCTGTTTTTCAATGTATCATTTTCACCGCGCTTTTGCTGAACATGCCAACATAAACATTGGCAACTATGTTCAACTTCTAAAGCTTAAACGAGCTTCCTACCAGTTAGCTTTTCGCAAAGAACTCCAAATAACGGAAATCGCTTTTGATGCGGGCTATGAAAATTCTGAGTCCTTTTCACGGGCATTCAAGAAAGTATTTCAACAACCTCCTTCTCTTTTTCGGAAAACACCTGACTGGTGCTTTTGGTACGAGCAACTTAAACCCATTAGCGAGGCTAGAAGTTTAATTATGTCCCAATCACCTTCAACAACCGATCTCACTTTCATTGATTTCCCTGAAACAAAAATTGCAGTGCTGGAACACAGAGGCAACCCCAATACAATTCTCAGTTCTGTACAGACATTCATCGCATGGCGCAAAGGGGTAGGGCTATCACCACAAATTAGCGAAACCTATAACATCGTTTATGATGACCCTTTCCTAACCACACCCACCGACTTCCGGTTTGACATATGCGCATCCACCACGCATGACGTAGCTGAAAATTCATATGGTGTTGTAACCAAAACCATCCCCGCAAACCGCTGTGCCGTGCTCAGGCATATTGGGCGCGATGAAACTATAGGGGAAACTTGTTCCAATCTGTTTGAGAACTTGTTGATAGATGCTAATGAAACACTTGGAGATTTTCCGATGTTTTTCCATAGGGTTACTCTATTCCCGGATGTGTCCGAACGCGAAATGATCACTGATATATATGTACCGCTGAAATAACCTGCCCACGACAGCAGGAAGGCCTGTGCGAAACATCCATAGCGCAGGCCTATAAAAAACATCTTGATTCTGTAGTTGCTACAGATTTTATTATCCATAGCGTTTCAATTATACTGCAACCGGAGACGCATATGTTCACTGCAGAATTCATCGTATTATGGGGGCCCGTTGCTCTGATAAACATTGCCCTGATTTGGGGGTTTTCTCGTATCCTGTTCCTTTCCAGAAAAGAGAGCGTGTCGGTGCTCTCTGTACTTTCAAAAAAGAAAACACTTTCTGAAAGCATGGCATCAGCCGTCGCAATTGTGTTGGATGGCTATCTGCTCATACGGCCTTTCATTCCAAAGCTGGATCAGCTGGTTTATAGTTTTACCCATCCATTTTCTGTATTTGGAGTTGCGCTTATGGCGCTCGGTATTGGCATCGCTATCTTGAGCCAAATTGATATGGGTAAAAGCTGGCGTATCGGTATTCCCGAAAATAAAGAAGATAGCCAGAACCTTATTACTGGCGGGCTTTACAGCTACAGCCGCAACCCAATTTATGTAGGCATTATGATTTTCGTGATCGGCGCAACGCTAGCTGTATCAGGGCCTATTACGATTTTCTCCATGTTAGCTACCGCTATCCTCATTGGAAAAATCATCGAAGATGAAGAGGCCTTCATGCGCCAATCATTCGGTGAGGAATATGATTGTTACTGCAAGCGTGTACGTCGCTGGCTTTAGGTATAAAAATAGCCGGCTCTATAAAATAGGCCGGCTACATTTGTTTAGCTTCTTGAGGGTCTAACCTTCTTCAGCGTCAACCGAACGGCAACCATATGTAAGGCCGCCACCTTGTGCACGGTTATCTTCCACAAAGATTTGCATCTCTGTCGGGCAGCTGAACTCATCACGATCACCAGATGGTAGTGTTACTGTCAGGTAATTGTTGTGATGATCATCGTAGCGGCCGTTACCGCCTTCGATAGATACAGCACAAGCGCCAAGTGAAAGCACAGCAATAGTTACAAATGTAGCGTTAAGTAGTTTCATGGGTCGTCTCCTGTCGCATATGTTTTATTGGTGCTTATGCACCTTAGTTATAAAGCGATCAGTAACCCGATTTCCCACTTAACGCAAGTAGCTAAAACGTTACCTCAAGGCCCACCTGCCAGAAACGTCGCTGAGCGATGGTTTCAAGGCCTGTTGCTGAAAGTGCTGAAATTACCTCAGCATCAAACAAGTTCTCAATATTAGCGAAAGCGGTAATCCCTTCTTTCACTTCAAACCTTGCCGCAGCATTCACTGTGAAGATATCATCAAGCCTGCGTTCATTCAGATCATCGTCGAACTGACCAGAACGATAAAGGCCTTCAACCTTCAACCAAGCCCCTTGCCAGCGCTTTTCCGCACTTAGTGTGAAACTATGTTTTGGTGTTTGAACTGGCCGTAAGCCTTCAAGTTCTGGCCGCACATCAAAATCACTAATCCGGCTATCAGCGAACAGATAAGCTACCCCAAAACTTAAGCCATTCTGAAGCCCAAGAGACGCATCAAATTCAATACCATCAGTGATACTTTCATCAATGTTTGCACGTTGGCGAAGCACGCCACCGTTTGGCACAAATCCACCAAGAGGGAAGAAACCAGGGCCAAAGCCTACGGTGATATTCCCTACACCATCCTTCAGCCAGTTGCGGAAGAAAGTGATGTTGGCCTCAACATTATTGAGCGGTTGATATTCGAAGCCAATCTCAACACCGTAAAGTGTTTCTGCCTCAAGGTTTGGGTTAGCTTCTGTGATATCATTGCCCACTCGGAACGGACGATAATATTCATTCAGCGTTGGAAGGCGCCAGCTTTTATAGGCTGCACCTTTAATATCAATAGCACCAGTGATACGGCGTTCAGCCCCGATGCGGCCAGACCATATCCAATCGCTCTGGTTTTCAATCGCATCATTTCTAACCTCAGAGCTATCTTCAAGGTTGGTTTCAACTCGCTCCCCGTTATAGGTTTTATAGCGGTCAACCCTCACGGAGCCACTGAATGATCCCCAAGTTTCATCTGCCTGATAATCTGCGTATGCACCAACAATCCACTGATCCCCACCTGCACGGCGAACACGGGTAAAGCCCGCTCCAAGATTGCGGAAACGTTCATTGGTTTCACCGCTGTTCCTGCGGCCATCAACACCCGCTTCAAAACCATTCCACTGAACACGGGCAAGGAAACCTGCGCCCCATCCTGGGATATCAAATTGATCAAGCACCGGGCGTGCTACTGTACGTTCATCGCGTGCTGCTACAAAGACATTATTAAACTGGCGGTCACGGTAATAACTGGTCAGCTCATAGAGTGCGCCAGAAGCGGCTTCATGAAGCACGCGAAGAGAGGCATCCACTGCTTCTGTTTCGTTAAGACCTTCTTCAAAACCATTTTCCCGTTCTTCACGGTAATAACGTACGGTTGGGAAAATCGTTGTACTATCGCTCAGAGCGTAACGAGCTTTGATAGACGCAGATGTTGCTTCACTCGCTGCCCTTGTATCAATAGGGCCGCGCTGCTCTTCGTTCAAAAGGAAAAAGCCATCGCTTTCAAAATGCCCTGCTGTGACGGTTACATACCCTTTTTCACCAACCAGAGACAATCCGCCACTAAGGTCATAGCTATCAAAGGCACCAAAAGATGCTGAGGCAAAGCCGCCGCTTTCCTCAGGTACATCAGAAATAATATCAACCCGGCCTACAAGCGCCTGCGCACCACCTGAACCAGCCGAACCGCCTTTTTGAACACGGAGTTCCTTGATCGCCTGTTTAGGCAAACCGCTCCAATATACCCAACCACCAAACGGATCAGTGATAGGCACACCGTCATACGTTACAAGCACACGGCCAGCCCCGTTTGCGCCAACACCGCGCATATTGAGGCCCTGAATAGTTGGGTGAGCGCTTAAGCTGTTCGCGCGTCTGAAAAGGCCAACGCCCGGCACTTCAGATAAGAGGCTATCAATTCTAAGCGCAACACTATCCTCTACATCAATTGTCGTAACGCTCTGCCCTACAGCTTTAACTTTAAGGCGTTCGGCAGTGACATCGATTTCTTCAGGAAGGCTATCAGCGCTGTTTGCGGCGAGACTGAACGTCAGTAGAGCTAACGGAGCCGCCATCGTTTTCAAAGTTGGTACGTACATAGGATGCGATTAATGCAATTTCTTCATCGGTTAAAAAATCAAAACCCGGCATTTCGTTGCCGTAGTCGCTGGTGCCCGGCTCAACAGCTGCGCTACCCAAAAGGATCATATCGATTACACCGCCCTTGGGGCCATTTGCGCGCTCGCTACCAATCAGTTCAGGCTGCAAGAACATAACGCCGCTGCCATCAATTTGGTGGCATGTGCCACAATTAGCTTCATAAAGCGATTTACCAGTTACCTTCACGTCAGCCTCTTGAGCTGCCGCCATAGAGAAAGCCCCCACCAAAATGATGAGGGCTGATAGAATACTAATTTGCTTCATAACTCACTTTCCAAACGCGCCCACCAGACATCAGGCTGGAGATATAGAGCGAGCCATCTTGGTCTTCTGCGAGGCCCATCGGACGGTGCTTTGCATCACGAGGGGAACGGATCTCCTGCGTGCCTGCAAAACCATCTGCAAAGGTCACCCACTTGCCTGTAACCTTGCCTGCAACATCCATAGGAACAAACGCAACTCGGTAACCCTGCTGAGGCATAGGTGCCCGATTCCAGCTACCATGGAATGCAATGAAGGCACCATGTTTGTATGGCTCAGGTGCTTTTGAACTTGTCATAAAGAGCAGGTCGTTTGGTGCCCAGTGCCCTGGGAAACCGGCCAGTGGCATCTGGCCAATATCAGATTCTGTAGTGCCGTCACCACCATACTCAGGCATCTTCATACGCTTGCCTTGAAGATGATCATAGTAACTGTAAGGCCAGCCAATGTCAGAGCCCCTGTCTACACGGTGGAATTCTTCCGCTGGCAATTCAGCGCTTTCTTCGACAGTGAAATGCTCCGGGAAAAACTCAGCAAGTTGATCACGACCATGCTGCGCGAGATATAAACCATCAGCATGTGGGTTCCAATCAAGCGCTACAGCGTTTCTCACCCCAGTTGCGTATTTTTCCGCATCTTTCTGATGTTGGTTTTGCTCGGTAGCACTAAAGCGCCAGATACCACCAAAGTCTTCTAGAATCGGGCATGGGTTCATACCTGGCGAACCTTTGGTACGAGCTTTTTCCATACAAGCATTAGACGGCGCACCAACATTTACAAACAAGTTGCCTTTACCATCAAGCGCAAAGCTTTTCGCTGCGTGTTGGCGTTTTTCAATAAAACCATGCGCAATAAGCTCCGGCTTTTCTGTTGGAATGCCGCCTTCTTCCGGCAGCTTCCAGCGCATAATGCTTACATCAGTACCGAAATATAGGTACCCGTCATAAATACCGATTCCGGTACCACGTAGTTTATTACCAAAATAAAGTGTTTCATCTGCATCACCGTCGCCGTCTGTATCGCGCATAGCCACCAGACCCATACGGTTCTTCGGGCGCATTAAAGCGCCATAAAGCCAACCGTTATCCGCCTTAACAATATGACGAACAAAACCAACTTCATCTGCAAATACTGTAGCTTTAAAACCTTCCGGCAGGCGAATACCTGTTTCAGGATTAACTGTGGCGCTTTCATCAACACCAAGTGGTGCCGGCCCTGCGCTCACTACCGCTGTTCCCCCCAAAACTACGGTTGCCGCTAAAATATTTTTAATCATGTCTTCCCTCTCAGCATCGGAGTGATTAGCTATAACGTAGAAAAGGGCCAGCCACTAGTTAACTGAAGGTAAAATTACCGTGCATAACGAAAATACATCCAAAGGTGTATTCAATACACCAAATCCGAAAACCATGGACCTACTGTTAAATCGCCGCAGTGTAAAAGCCCGTGATATGGTTGGCAGCGGCCCTGACAAAGAAACTATCTCACAGATATTACAAGCTGCCATGCGTGTGCCCGACCACGGCAAACTTGCGCCCTGGCGTTTCATTGTACTTGAAGGTAATGAAAAGGAAAAGCTTGGTGATTTGATCGCTGAAGCCCTGCAGGCAGAAAATAATGCCCGCGAAACCGTTGCCGAGAAAATGAAAGGGTATGCCACACAAGGCCCTGTACTCATTATTGCAGTATTCAGTCCATCTAGCGCACGTCCAATCCCGATCTGGGAACAGTGGCTTTCCGCAGGGGCCGCATGCCAGAACATGCTAGTTGCTGCCACCGCCCTTGGTTATGCAAGCCAGTGGCTTACCGGGTGGGCATCAACCTCCCGCCATGTGGCAAAAGGATTAGGCTTGTGTGAACAGGAGCAAGTAGCTGGTTTTATGTTCCTTGGCAACCATCCCGAGGAGCAACCAACCGAACGTCCGCGACCAGAGTTTGACAAACAAGTATATTTTGGTTTCCCTAAAGCATGATTATTAGTCCAAATTACAAGCCTGAACCCGCTTTCCTTACCTTAGGGCAAGGATACGGCGATGAAGTGGAAGCAGCCGACTTCCCGAAAACAATCATCCGGTACAGAAACGACCGAGCAGCCAGCGAGATTGGGCTTGATGGGCTAACAGATGAAGAATGGACAAACCATTTCGGGCGGTTTAATCCACTGCCCGGCAATTTGATGGAGCCAATTGCCCAGCGGTATCATGGGCATCAGTTCAGGCATTATAACCCTGATATTGGGGACGGTCGCGGCTTTTTGTTTGCACAAATGCGAGACCAAAACAACCGTTTGATGGACTTAGGCACTAAGGGAAGTGGACGCACTCCCTACAGCAGATCTGGTGATGGTCGCCTGACCCTAAAAGGCGGCTACCGGGAAATATTGGCAACAGAACTCCTGGAAGCACTTGGCGTTTATACAAGCCGCACGCTTTCCATCATTGAAACAGGTGAAAGCCTGCACCGGGGTGATGAACCATCTCCAACCCGCTCGGCTGTTATGGTAAGGCTTAATCACGGCCATATTCGCATTGGCACTTTCCAGCGACTTGCTTATTTCACGGAAACTGAGTTGATCAGTAAGTTGGTGGACTACTGCCTAACTCATTATTACGGTGAGACACCATCTGGCTCAGCGCAAGATCGTGCGCTCAAGTTCCTCTCGTTGGTAACTGAGAAAGTTGCCATACAAGCTGCTGAACTGATGGCAGCCGGATTTGTCCACGGTGTTCTCAATACAGATAATATCAATATCACAGGTGAGGTGTTTGATTTTGGTCCGTGGCGTTTCCTACCGACAATGGATCTTGCTTTCACCGCCGCCTATTTTGATGAACACGGTCTATATTCTTTCGGGCATCAGCCAGATGCACTGCACTGGAACATATACCAGCTCGGCGGAGCACTTGCAGATATTTGCGAAGAACAGGCCTTAAAGGATGTGCTGGCCGTATATCCTGAGGTTTATCTACGCACCATTCGGGAAAAGCTGTTGCGGCGCCTCGGCATCAAACCAAAGGGTGACAAGATTGATGATGAACTCCTCACTCATTTAAATAAATTTATGACCACAGAGAATTTCCCATACGAACGCTTTTTCTTCGACTGGTATGGCGGCGGTGCAAGCGAAGATCGTGCGATGACAGGCCCAGAGGCTCACCACTATAGTAAGCCAAGCTATGGTGAATTTATTGCAGCGTTAAAATCTTATGATCCGGTTAATGAAGCTGCTCTAAGCAACGCGTATTTCCTGAACGGTAAACCATGCACCATGCTGATCGAAGAGGTGGAAGAGTTGTGGTCCCACATCACAGAGCGTGACGACTGGAAACCCTTCCACCAAAAGCTTGAAGCTATTAGAGAGATGGGTCAGGCGCTCGCCTGATTTTCATTCAGCGCCAACCCAACACCCTTTAGTTTACGGATGATCATATAGATCAACAGCCCTACCGGCCCGAATACAAAGGTAAATAACTGGCTTGGTATGCGAATATACCAAGCGAAATCGTGCCGCTCAGCATCCCGGCCAATCCATGCGCCCACAAACAGATCAAACACAAGATAATGCACCCACCCTACAAGAACACCGTTGGGATGACTAAAGAAAGCAGCAACACTCGCGGCATCCGACATACCAGCCCCTTCAGCCGCAGCGCCAAAGAAAATACCGCGCACGAGGAATATGGTATAAACTGTACCAAACAGCAGCGGATAGAAACCACTGTGTACGATAACTGCGGTTACTCTTGATTTCGGTAGAAACCATAAAAGCAGCCACGCTGGTAAAACACCTAAATTAATAAATTTATAAGCCAGTTCGTATTCCATTTATCCCTCACATTTATCATTGAGTTTGGTAACCGCCGTTTTGGAAACTGATTTCCAGTTCTCGAGTTTCGTTTTCACAACCAATACACTTTCCTGATTAAAGCGGACCGCATACCGCTTAAGTGTTTCATCAAGCTTTGCTTCACGGCAATCATCCATAATCAAGGTTATAAGGCGGGAACGTTCCTTAGCTCCTTTATAATAACCAATGGTTTTCGCTACATTGAAGCCTACGAATGCCTTGGCAAATTCAGCTTCATAAGCTTGCCACTCCGCAAGAGAAACAGCGCCACCCTCTGGTTTAGAAAGGCCAAAATAGATTTTATATTCAAAATCTTTGGAAAAAGCCGATGATGAAACGGCAGATAAAAGCATCAGAACAAGCAGAATTTTACGCATAAAAATACCCCCGAACTTTCATTCGGGGGCACTCTATCACTAAACTTGGTGATTGAACATTAAAGCTTGATAACGGCCATTTTGTCCTGGGTCATATCATGCATGGTATACCCAATACCACCCGTATTGTAGCCAGATTGCCTGCGCCCAGCAAACGGCATCCAGTCAACCCTGAACGCAGTATGATCATTCACCATTACAGCCGTTGCATCAAAATTCTGTACAGCTTTCATGGCTACATCTAGATTCTTGGTGAACACTGATGCCTGGAAAGCAAACGGCAAACCATTAGCCTGCTTGATAGCATCGTCCATATCATCATAGCTGTAGACACACACCACAGGGCCAAAGATTTCCATACTAGAAACCCGAACGTCCGTTGGCGGATCAAGAAGTACAGTTGGTGCATAAGTGGTATCACCAAGACGTTTTCCGCCAGCTAATACCTTCGCGCCAGCTTCCACAGCTTCATTCACCCATTCTTCTACCCGGTCAACTTCCTGCGGACGAATAAGTGGGCCGCAATCAACTGTCTCGTCTGTTGCGTTACCGACTTTTAGTTTCAACGCTTCAGCAGCCAGCTTTTCAGCTACAGACTGAGCCATCGATCGCGGTGCAAACACACGCTGTACAGATACACACACCTGTCCTGAATGGTAGAAACCACCTTTAGCAAGAAGTGGGATCATTGCATCCACATCGGCGCTTTCTTCAATCAACACGGGGGCTACGCCGCCATGTTCAAGCGCACAGCGCGTACCCGGTGCCAGTTTGGAGCGGAGCATCCAGCCCACACGCGCTGATCCAATGAAAGAAAAGAAAGCCACGCGGCCATCTGTTACCATTTGCTCAGCAACCTGATTGTTACAGAGTGCAAAATGGCACCACTCCTTAGGCAGGCCTGCTTCATACAGCATATCCACAAATGCTTTACAGCTAAGTGGTGTATCCCCCGCAGGCTTCACAATTACTGGGCAACCCGTTGCAATAGCTGGTGCCACTTGGTGCACAATCAGATTAAGCGGGTGGTTAAACGCTGACGCTGCAATCACAACACCGATTGGCTCACGCTGGGTGAACGCGATGCGGCCAGAACCGGCAGCGGTGAGATCCATTGGGATTTCTTTGCCTGTCATCAACCCTATTTCATGGATTGCCAGCCCAACACCATCAATGGCACGGTCCACTTCCACACGAGCATCAACAAGCGGCTTACCACCTTCATTTGCGATCAGGTAAGCAAGCTCATCAAAACGCGCACGCATTAGCTCTGCGAGTTTTTTCAGCACTTCTATCCGCTTGTAAGCAGGTAACCACCTGCTGCGATCTGTTGCCAAACCGTGGCACGCATCAAGCATACCGTTAACTTCATCCCAGCCTGACATTGGTACTGAGCCAATAACCTCTAGGCTATATGGGTTTACTACTTCGCGCATTTCAGTGCTCATATTAGGCATACCTTTTCTGCAAGTTCATCAATAAGAACGCGCTTGTTCTCTGAATAATCCACAGGCACATCAACAAGATGCACACCGCCAGCCTTAAAGGCTTTTTCAAAGGTAGGTACTAAATCTTCGGTGCGCTCAACACGGTGTCCGGTTGCGCCATAACTATTGGCATACTGCACAAAATCAGGGTTATTGAACTCAAGACCAAAATCTTCAAACCCGGCCTGGTTTTGCTTCCAGCGGATCATACCGTATGAGCTGTCATTAAGCACTGTCACCACAAGGTTAAGCCCTAGGCGCACGGCTGTTTCGATCTCTTGGCTGTTCATCATAAAGCCACCATCGCCGCAAATCGCCATCACTCGGCGGTCTGGATACTGGAGCGCCGCCATCATGGCAGACGGCAAACCCGCCCCCATTGTTGCGAGCGCATTATCCAAAAGCACTGTGTTTGGCTCGTAAGCTTTATAGTTTCGCGCATACCAGATTTTATAAATACCGTTATCAAGCGCGATAATATCCTTCGGGCCCATAACCTTACGGGTATCGCCCACAAACCGCTGCGGGATAATCGGGAAACGGCCATCATCTACAAGCTCGCTTGTGTGGCTTTCAATTTCCGTACGCACTTTATTGAAGTAAGCGTCCTCACAGGAAACAACACCACCCAGCTTTTCTTCCAGACGCTCAATCGAACGCGCGAGATCACCAACAACTTCTACCTGTGGGAAATAAACCTGATCCACCTGAGCGGCTTTATAGTTCACGTGGATAACCTTCTTACCGCCTTCTTCCATAAAGAACGGTGGTTTTTCCACAACGTCGTGGCCGACATTAATAATAAGGTCAGCCCGGTCAATTGCACAGTGAAGATAATCACCATCTGAGAGTGCCGCTGTACCAAGGAATAGTTCCGAACGCTCATCAATCACACCTTTACCCATCTGGGTATTGAAGAATGGAATACGAGTAGTTTCTACAAACTTGCTAAGGGCTTCACGTGCATCTTTGCGGTTTGCGCCTGCACCCAACAGAAGAAGCGGCATTTTTGCTTCTTTAATAAGGCTTGCTGCTTCCTCAAGCACAGTATGGTCAGCCACCGCATAGTGACGTGGATGCGGCTGCAACACTGCTTCATCCGTTTCTTCTTCAGCAATATCTTCAGGGAGTTCCAGAAGCACAGCGCCCGGGCGCTCTTCTTCGGAAACACGGAACGCTTCACGAACCAGCGCAGGGATCGTGTTACCATGCACAATCTGTTTAGCCATCTTACAGATCGGATCAAAAAGGCTCACCACATCCACAATCTGGAACTGGCCCTGCTTTGATTTTTTAATAGGTTTCTGGCCTGTGATCATAATAAGCGGCATACCACCAAGATGTGCATAGGCTGCAGGCGTTGCAAAGTTTGTGGCACCCGGCCCCAGCGTTGCCATACACACACCAGCTTTACCAGTAAGGCGGCCATATGTTGCCGCCATAAAGGCTGCACCCTGCTCGTGGCGGGTAAGTACTAGCTTGATAGTTGAGGAGCGAAGAGATTCCAAAAGATCGAGGTTTTCTTCACCGGGGACAGCGAAGATATATTCCACCCCTTCTGCCTCTAGGGCTCTTACAAATAGGTCAGAAGCTTTCATTGTTTTAGCCGAACTCATACTGTCCTCCTGGGGTAATAAATTGAAATAAGTGTTTGATATGGGGGTTAGCATCATCATTTAAACGGCAGGTATGGTTCCTAACTCCGAAACCTGCCGTTCGATTTTTAGATATGCGAAATATTATTCAGCCGCTTTCTGTGTCTCTGGCTCTGGATAGAGCTCATCCATAGAAATGCTTCTACCATTATCAAGTACGACACGTGCATGATAACGCTTTAGCTGTCTTGGTTCAGGCACGCCGCAACTGTGAGCAAGGATACCTACCTCTTTTTTCATATTCTTCGCGTAGCTTGCCACCCGCTCAGATTTCGAAGCTGGATCAAGACCATATTGAAGTTTTTCATTGTGCGTAGTGATACCTGTCGGGCATGTATTTTTATTACATTGAAGTGCCTGAATACAGCCAAGTGCAAACATAAAGCCTCGTGCTGAATTCACGAAATCAGCGCCTGCGCAATAAGCCCATGCAACCTCTGACGGATTGATCATTTTACCGCTTGCGCACACTTTAATGCGTTCACGAAGGCCATATTTCTTTAGGATATCAACAACCAACGGAAGACTTTCACGGATTGGCATTCCCATGTTATCGATCAGACTCATCGGAGCTGCACCTGTACCACCATCAGCACTATCAATGGTGATAAAATCAGGCGCACTTTCAATACCGCGCTCATTAATCAGCTTACACATAGTTTCAAAGAAACCATAAGCGCCAACCACCGCCTTAAAGCCGACTGGTTTGCCAGTTGTTTCGCGTACGTAATGGAGCATATCCAAAAGATCATCCACACTGTCAATCTCAGGATGACGGTTCGGGCTGATTGCATCTTCACCCACGTTGATACCGCGGATGTTCGCAATCTCCTCATTTACCTTGGCACCCGGCAAAATGCCGCCCTTACCCGGCTTTGCGCCCTGGCTAAGCTTCAGTTCGAACATTTTCACCTGTTCACGTTCCGCCACCGCTTTCAACTTTGCTTCGTCAAAACCACCTTCTGGCTTACGCACACCAAACTTGGCAGTACCAATCTGGAATACGATATCTGCACCACCTTCAAGGTGATATGGAGATAAACCACCTTCGCCTGTATTCATCCACATCCCGGCCTTTTTCGCGCCTTTTGAAAGAGCCAGAACAGCAGGAATAGAGATCGCACCATAGCTCATACCGGAAATATTGAAGGTACTATCTGTCTCATACGGATGCTTACAATATGGCCCGATTTGAACCTTTGATGGTTCTTCCGCATCTTTCTCAAGTGTTGGGAAAGGGCAGTTCACGAAATATACGGTGCCCGCAGGGCGCAAATCTCTGGACGAACCAAAAGCTACTGTTGAATCAACATTTTTAGCAGCGCGGTAAACCCAGGAACGTTCCGCGCGGTTGAAAGGCATTTCTTCCCGGTCGAGCGCGAAGAAATACTGACGGAAAAACTCGCCAAGATGTTCAAACAAATACCGAAAACGTGCAATTACCGGATAATTGCGCCTAAGCGTACTTTCTGTCTGTGTTTTATCCCGCACATAGGTAAAGGCAAACCACAGCACGCCCAAACCGACTACGGTGATAAAAAGAAAAGATAAAAGCTCAAGAAATGCTACAACAAACTCAGGAATTTGGCCCATACTCATCGTTTGTTCTCCTAATAATGAGGGAGTATCATACAACGATACCACTAAACTTTCCGCAAATAACGGACGGTAAAGAATAGTTGAGCAGTATGTTAGTTTATTTGTCCCTATATTGTTTGGGCGCACCCTACCAAAAGCGATGCAACATGTGGTGTATTGGAACTATTCGGAAACTGCATAGAAGGAAAATAAACCATGCCTGCACAGAAAATTACCTTCATGGGAAGCCAGGGTTTTGAGCTTGCTGCTAAATTGGATACACCTGAAAGTGAACCAAAAGCTTATGCTCTTTTCGCGCACTGCTTCACCTGCGGCAAAGACCTGAATGCCATTAACCGAATTGCAAAAGCTTTAAATCAAGATGGTATTGCCCTGTTCCGTTTTGATTTCACAGGCCTTGGCCTTTCAAACGGGGATTTTGCGAACACTAACTTTTCTTCGAATGTGCAAGATTTAATTGCGGCTGCCGATTACATGAGAGAAAATTTAGATGCCCCCAGCATCATGATGGGCCACAGCCTTGGTGGTGCCGCAACACTAGTTGCTGCACACAGTGTGCCTGAAGTAAAGGCCGTCACAACGATTGGTGCACCGTTTGACAGTGTGAACGTATTGAAACAATTCAAAAACGATCTGGATAGAATTGAAGCGGATGGCGAGGCTGAAGTAAAACTGGCAGGCAGGCCATTTAAAATGAAAAAGCAATTTATTGATGATGCCCGCAGCCAAAACGTGGAAGAGCATATCCGCAATCTGAAAAAACCACTGATGGTGATGCACTCACCCATTGATGACACTGTAGATATTGACCACGCTCGCCGCATTTACGAAGCAGCGAGACACCCGAAGAGCTTCGTATCTCTTGATAAAGCAGATCATCTACTGCTGAAAAACGCTTCAGACGGGATTTTTGTCGCCCGTATTATCAGCGCATGGGCTAATCAATACATTTAGGTGAATGGTTATATCGATTTTAAACTGGTACCACCCCAGTTTAAAATCGACTGCCATAGACTTCATAATCTGCTTTATAGAAAGGCTTAAGCGCAAGCTCTTCTTCACTTAATTCAACCACATCCACGTCAGATTTCATTTCATGCACGGGTGACATCTTAATCCCCAGTTTTTCAGCAATAGTTGCCTGCAACTGAGTTACTTCAGTAATGGGTATTATATGATCATAGTTTGAGGCATTTTTACCCGCGAAGGAAATAACAGGATTCGTATGATTTCGCACTGTAATGAAAGTGCGCCGGTAAGCATCAAACTTAGATAAAAATTCCTGATACTTTGGCCTTGTAGATAGACCGTAAAAACTATCCTTACCGTTGGTATCAGATACTAAATGTTCCCGTTTTAGGATATTTCCATGATAAAATGACCGTACTCTTTCAAGGGGGTCCCGCACGATCAGGATTTTCTTATGTTCGTTATAGATCGTTTGAAGATCATCAAATTTCAGCAAAATCTGATCCTTTTGCTGATGAATATCTTCGCCTTTTAACCGCTGTCCTTCAAGTACACCCATATAATTTATGAAACTCGTACACGCACATTTGGGGATCGGGAAATAAAGCAATTTATGCTTTTCAGATTCAACAGCATACCCCTGCCCAACATCAGCTTGCGCCAATTCCCAAAGGCCAATATCCCATGATGCAGCTAGAACATGCCGTAAAATTTCTGATGCAGTTTGTTCATCTCCGAAAAAGAGATGCATACGAGCAAAAAGACGCCACAACCTAGCATGATTATGTTCTTCAACCGCTCCTTGAAGCAATTCGAACGCTTCTTCTGCTCGTTCATCTGCATATAGTTGAAATGCTTTCCGAGAAATTCTTTTAATTTCAGGGGTAACAGGCCTCTGAACTATCGGCTTCATCGTGCCTGCTCCGATACCATAAAAACTCCTTCTAAAACTTCAAAGGGCAACATAACACTACCATGTCTGCCAGGATGGTCTTTTACCGGTGCAAGTAGCGCAAGATCTGACCATTTATCAGGAAAGTATACTTCACCAGTTCGCACCATATGACGGAATTTCCCTGCGATATCAACGAGCTCTTCTTCTGTAAGGCCGATAATATGCTGCCCCACGATAGCCGCTGCTGCCTGGCCAAGTGCACAGGCCTTCACTTCCTGCCCGAACTCTTTAATCACACCATCCTCAACCAAAGCATCCGCGTTAATCCGACTACCGCAAATTCTACTGGTTTTGGTTATATGAAAACACTCGCCCCGAAGCCGTTCGGTGTGAGGAATTCTGGTGGTCCATCGCAGGATATCTGTGTTGTATAATTCGGTCATGATACTCGGTATTTGATCCAGATAACTGATGCTTACGTAAGACGGCATACATAAAAAACCAAGAAAAAAGAACTCTTCTTAGTTAATTGTTTTCTTCCTAAAGCACAGAAAACCTTGATTGCTTCGCTATTCTGACCATATTACTCTGTGTTTGGAGCATGCAACACCAAGAAGGAGCAGCTACAAAACCCTAGTTTCTGAATACAGAAACCACCATACAATTTAGAAAGGAAATCCGAATGGATGCCGTACTTGAAAGAGCTGATGACAGCTCGGAACTGAAGGTAATCCCGCAGGACGCTGATGAAAGCCCAAGCCGGGCCGAGGCCGAAGCCGCGGTTCGCACACTGATTAGGTGGGCTGGCGATGATCCAACCCGCGAAGGGTTGCTCGACACTCCAAAACGTGTCGTGAAAGCATATGAAGAGTTTTTCGAAGGGTACAAAAAAGACCCTGCCGAGATTCTGTCCCGCACATTTGAAGAAGTAAACGGTTACGATGATATGGTCGTACTACGTGGTATCAAAGTGGAAAGCCACTGTGAACACCATATGGTACCTGTGTCGGGCACCGCACATGTTGGCTATATGCCTAGTGGCAGCGTAGTAGGCATTTCGAAACTTGCCCGTATTGTCGAAGCTTTTGGTAAACGCCTGCAAACACAGGAAACCATGACAGCTCAAATCGCCGATGCACTCGAAGAGCACCTTCAACCAAAAGGCGTAGCTGTAATAATTGATGCAACACATCAATGCATGACATGCCGGGGCGTGAAGCATGATGGTGTTTACACAATTACACGCCAATTCCGTGGTTGCTTCAAGGAAGCCGATGAGGAACGCCGTTTTTGGGATTTAATCCGCGGCTAAATTAGCTAAAGAAATCAAAACAAAAGGCAGCATTTCTAACGATATGCTGCCTTTTTTATATGTTCACTGCATTCATTGAGCAGTTTACGGTAATCAACCTGCATATAACGTTTTCTCTTCCTATCTCTCTACGTAACGACAGCGAGAATAGGATAACAACGATGACAGACCTTCAGTACAGCTGGAAATTTTATGCCCATGGTATGCTTTTTAATCCTCAGCATACTGGGGATATTAAAGGAAATGCAGACCAAATTACGCTGGATACAAACCTGCGAGCCAACGCAGGCTCTCCACTCGGCACAGGCATAACAATTCGCTATAGTTTCGAAAATGGCGCCCCTGATGGTTATGACCCCTCAGGCTTTCTTAATTCATCAATTACAGCAGAAAACAAGGCATTATTCGAAAAGGTTTTTGATGAATACAGCGCAATTGCGAACATCACCTTCATTGAAGTAGGACAAGGGCAAAATGCTGATCTGGAAATATACCGCAGAAACACAGCTGGTGGCGGCGAAGCTGGTAGACTGGACGGCCCCCAAGATAGCACTGCAATGATTGTTGGCGTAGCGGATGGTTTTGATCTCACCCAACTTTCGGAAGACTTTTATAAAGATGACATTCTTCTGGCCATCAGGCATGAACTTGGCCACGTGTTGGGCCTCGATCATCCACGCGGACAGGAAGGTTCATTCCTAACTGCACATGATGTTCATGACCCTAACTCCAATGATATCCCGTTCGAAGAAGCTACCGACAGGTTCACAGTTATGAGTTATGTGAACAATGAAGATTTCTATGAAAGAGGTGGGCTGAAAGGCCAATATTTTGAGACAGTTCACAATACATGGGGACTTACTACCAATCAATCACTTGGCTTGTTTGATATCAAAACTCTTCAGTATCTTTATGGCGCCAACACTTCTACCAATACCGGAGATGATACATACAGCTTCAGGCCAGAAGACGCATCTGTTCTTACGGTTTACGATGCTGGCGGCATTGATACTTTTGATTTCTCCAATCAGCTTACAGGTGTGAAGGCTAACCTTGGTGAAGCAACATTCTCTTCGGTTGGATATTATTATACCAATGCCCGTTTGAGCGGTTTTTCCGCGGAACCCGCTGATCTGGAAACACGCCCTGAAGTATTGGTTACAGCGAATAACAACGTCTCTATCGCATGGGATACGGTTATAGAAAACGCTATCGGCTCAGATCATAAAGATACTCTGCGCGGGAATAGCGCCGATAATAACATACAAGGTAAAGACGGTGATGATCTTCTTATCGCTTATGAAGGGTCTGACACTGTCACAGGCGGTAATGGGAACGATACAATATGGGCTGGTGCCGGGGATAAAGGTGCAGACTATGTTGATGGCGGTGCCGGGCGCGACATTGTCGCTGGCGGTGCTGGCGACGATACACTGTTCGGCGGCGACGATGCTGACACACTCTATGGCGGCACAGGCGATGATCTAATCATTGTAACCACGCAAGGTGAAACCGATACACTCTCAAATACCAATGAAATTGCCTATGGCGGCAGTGGAACCGATATCATTCAAGCTGCAGCAGGTGATGATATCCTTGGTGGCGGTTTTGGTGACGATTCTGTTTACGGCAACAATGGAAACGACACTATTTTCGGCGGCAAGGGTGAGGGCAATGATGAGCTTCACGGTGGAGAAGGCAACGATACCCTTTATGGCGGTAAAGGAGATGACAGGGTCATCGGTGATGAAGGGAATGATTTGCTCTTTGGTGGCAGCGGCAATGATCTCATAATGAGTATGGCTGGTGATGACACAATCTGGGGCGGAACTGGTGACGACACACTTATTGGCGGCGACGGAACTGATACCTTCCTTTTCAAAGAAAATCAGGGGAACAATCTTATCCAACACTTTGATGCGGGTGAAGATATTGTGAACCTCTCAGCTTTCGGTGTTTCCAACATCAGAGATATTGCAAGTGATGTAGATAACGGCTCTGGAAGTACTGCCCTTACCTTCACTTTTGATGAAAGCACGTCGGTAACCCTGAGTTCCTATACAATGGCAGACTTGGATAGCCTCAATATCATTATTTAGCCTAGTTACGAGGTAATCTGTAACAACACATTCACTTGATCATGCCAATGAAGCCAGATAGGGTTTCACTACCCTAAAAAAGGCATCATTGGCATGAAGAAATTTATTTATTTACTTATACTTACAACACTATCTTTCTCCTATAGCGCGAACGCAGATGACCAAAAACAAACAGTAATTATGATTGGTATTGATGGCCTGAGAAACGATAGTATTGACCGCATTGAAGCCCCCAACCTCCGCAGGCTCGCGAAAAGTGGTGTGCGTACCGATGGAATGCGCCCAGCAATGCCTTCAAAAACATTTGTAAATTTCTATTCACTCGCCACTGGCCTACATCCCAAACATCACGGTATGACATCTAACTATCCATACAATCACAAGCTACGCCGCGCTTTCAGCCGCGCAACCGATACTCGGGACCCCGCATGGTGGGGCGGCGAACCGATTTGGATCACCGCAGAAAAACAAGGAGTGAAAGCTGGCACCTATTTCTGGGTTGGATCAGAGGTAGCAATAGGCGGTATTCAACCTACATACTGGAAACCTTTTGATCAGAATAAAGATTATGGGGAGCGCGTTGATGAAGTACTTTCATGGCTCGCAAAACCAGAAGCTGATCGCCCTCGCCTTATCACGCTGTATTTCTCAGCTGTTGATACTGCTGCACACAATTTTGGTGTTGGCAGCAAGGAAGAAGAGGAAGCCGTAAAACTGGTAGATAGCCACGTAGGCGATCTTATCAACGGTTTGCAGCAACAAGGTGCACTTGATAATACAAACATCATTGTGGTGGCAGATCACGGCATGGCTAACCTGTCTGACAACCGAATGATCAATCTGGATAATTATGCAGATATCTCTGGTTATATCGTGCCAGACTGGAACAAGAGTTACGGCCCGGCTTATTCTCCATTCCTCTATGTTTATGGAGACAATGATGACATTGACGCACTTGCCAATAAGCTAAAGGGCAAACACCCCAATATGAAAGTGTGGAAAAAAGGCGAGTTTCCAGAGGAATACCACTTTGATCACCCAACCCGTGGACCAGATCTTATGATCTTAGCTGATACAGGCTGGACCCTCTTCGCTTCAGAAAACAAGGCCGATCCGATTCCGCTTTCCAAACTGCCCTTTCCGCTTGCTGCCACTCATGGGTACGACAATCATAATCCACTCATGTATGCGACATTCATTGGCAACGGCCCTTCTTTCAAAAAAGGGATCACTACACCAGTTTTCGATAACATTGAAATATATGGTCTCATTGCCTGCCTGCTTGACATCAAACCCGCCAAAACTGATGGAAACATTACCAACGTAGCAAGGTTTCTTAATAAAAGTTGTTCGCCTCACTAAGCTGTGCTGAGCGCACACTTGCTAATCCCCCCTTGGTAAGGCATTTTATCAGGGGGTTTTCTTTAGGATATCGCTTGTGAATAGTTTGAAACTTCTGTTGTCATTCATGTTGATTACCTTATTGGGGCCATCTTTCGAAGTTTCCTCACAAGACAAACCACGCGTGCGTATTCCGCCAGCAAACCAGTTACCACTGAACAATCCTACCAGTTTTCACCGCCGAGCTGTAGATAGCACTGAAGCCCCATGGAAAGCTGTGGGCCGCGTTAACATCGCAGGTCGGGCACATTGTAGCGGCAGCCTGATTGCCGAAGATATCGTGCTTACTGCCGCACACTGTCTCTATGCTAAATGGTCTCAGGAAATGGTGATACCAACCACGGTACATTTTCTCGCAGGGTATGCTCGCGGTGAATACGCAGCTCATACGCTAGTACAATCCTATGTAGTCAGCCCTTCCTTTGATGGCAGTGCTGGAGCAGCCAGAAGAAACCTTCCAAACGACTGGGCTTTACTTAAACTAGCAGACCCTATCGGTAAGGAACATGGTTTTCTGGAACTACATGATAAAATGAAGCTCACCAGCGAAGAGCAAGACGTAGAAGAAATTTCAAAAGCTCTGGAAAAAATTGAACTCTCAACCTCCAAAATCACCACTGCGGGTTACCCCGGAGACAGATCACATCTACTGTCTCTGGAAGAAAACTGTAAAATCACAGGTTCTCTCGCACGCGGCCATGTGATGCTGACCAACTGTATCTCTATCCGTGGTGATAGCGGCGGACCTGTCCTTCAGTTCATTGATAATGAATGGGTCATCATCGGTATTCAGGTGGCCTCCACAAAGCTTGGGAACCGTAATGCTAGCATCGGAGTTTCCGCGCTTGCATTCCGCAGAGAGTTTTACAAACTTCTAAACTCCACAAAGAATTAAAATTTTGCTCACATAAAGTTAATCTGGCTTGAAGAAAATCTGGCTCTCTCTAAACTCCGAGCAAAATTAAAGCAGGATAGACCCATGGCAGATATTGAGTTTGGTGATCGCTCAAATAAAAAAGAGCTTGAAGAAGGCAACATTTTCAGCCCGAAGTTTGATGACAGAGGACTTATCCCTGTAGTTACCACCTGCCATGAAACCGGAACAGTTTTGATGCAGGCATGGATGAATGCCGAGGCTATTAAATGCACCATCGAAACTGGTGAAGCGCACTATTACAGCCGCTCCAGAAATGAACTATGGCACAAGGGCAAAACATCCGGCGAATATCAGGTGGTAAAAGATTTCCGTACTGACTGTGACCAAGATGCCCTTTGGCTTGTGGTAGAACAGAAAGGCGGCAAATGCTGTCACGTTGGATATCCCGCCTGTTTTTATCGTTCACTACCTGTAGGTGAAACAGTGGATGGGCAAGTTTCACTTACCATTAAACAATAGTTATATTATAACAATTCAACGCACATTTTAATCTACTGAGCGCAATTTCCTGTTCACAGAGCAAGCTGCCTCTATCCTGCCGTCATGCATTCTTTCAGGGAGATAATTGTGATGCGCCCATCCAAATGGAAAATTCCAGCCATTCTTCTAATGATCTTTTCCTGTGCGCTTACCGCCACTGCAAGTGATGATGAGGCACAGATCAGAGCTGCGGTAATGAAGTACTTTGAAGGTATTGGGGAAGGAAGCTTTGAGAAGCTATCAAGCGCTTTCCACTCTAAATCCCGCATGCTGACCGCTGAAAAAGATGATACAGGCAATGCTTACCTCAAGATATGGGAAATGGAACCAACCATCAAAAGGTGGAGCAAAAGCACGCCGCCGAAGCGAGAGCGTACACATGAAATCCTCAATATGCATATCATGGATGGTCGCCTTGCCTCTGTGTCATTTGATTTAGACGGCCGGTACTATGATTTGCTGACGTTAGCCAAGATGGATGGTGAGTGGAAAATCATCAACAAAGCTTTCATTAGACAGAAGAAGTAATTCCAAGACGACAGCGAGAAAGCCTCCTTAAAGGCTTCGCATATGTGGGAGTGGTTCCGGCCTCGCACCGGAACCACTTTTATCTCTTTAAGCCCCAATTCACGAAACTGTTGATGCTCATTACTTACCCACGACTGGATAAGATAATCGCCCGAGCCTATATTAGAAAAAAACTAATCAACAGGGTTACATCATGGCGTCTCTTGAAATTATTCAAATCCCGGTAATGCAGGATAATTATCTCTATCTCATTCATGAACCGAACAGTGGAGAAACAGCAATCGTTGATCCAGCGGTCGAAGAACCTGTGATTGAAGCGCTAGAAAAACGCGGGTGGCAATTAACTCATATTATCAACACCCATCACCACTGGGATCACACAGGCGCCAACCTTGTTCTAAAAGAAAAATACAATGCAACTATTGTTGGTGCTGCAATTGATAGAGAACGTATCCCGGGTATTGATATAGCAGTCGGCGAAGGCGATACTTTTCAGCTAGGCTCTGAAAAAGCAGATATTTATTTTGTGCCTGGCCACACAAGCGGTCATATTGCTTACCACTTCCCAACAGCCAAGGCACTGTTCTGTGGAGATACGATGTTTTCCATGGGATGTGGGCGCCTGTTCGAAGGTACAGCGGAAGAAATGTGGCACTCGCTCAGCAAATTAATGAGGTTACCAGATGACACTCAAATTTGCTGTGCACATGAATATACAACGGCAAACGGTATGTTTGCACTTGCTATTGAACCAAACAATCAATCTCTACACACCCGCATGGCAGAGGTAGAAGCTTTAAGATCACAAGATAAACCGACAGTTCCGACGGTTCTATCTCTGGAAAAAGCAACAAACCCGTTCCTTCGCCCCGACAGTTTGGAAATACAGGAAACTCTCGAAATGGTCGGAGCTCCTATCACTAAGGTTTTTGCTGAAATCCGCAGTAGAAAAGATAACTTCTAGTTTTCTACACGATAAAGCGTTTCATGGGCGCGATAAGCTGAGTGATTTTTTCCAGTCTCGGCTTGCGCTTTACGGTGTTTTCATAAACACTTGCCCACGAACTAAACGTAAGTCCGATAACCTCGGAGGGGGACCAATGAAAAATAAAACAATAGGAGCATTGATGGCTGCATCACTTACAGCCAGCGCTGCGATTGCTGAAGATGATAAATTCCTTTGGCTTGAAGACGTTCAAGGCAAAAAGGCGCTTGAATGGGTTGCTGAAAAGAACAAACATTCTCTAGGTATTCTTGAGAATGACAGCCGTTTCAAAGGCCTGATGGAACGGTCGCTCAAAGATTATAACGCTACAGATAAAATTGCCTACAGCGGCCTTTATGGCGGTGCGGTACATAACTTCTGGCAGGATAGCGATCATGTTCGCGGTATCTGGCGCCGGACAAGCATGAAATCCTATGCAACAGATGATACCAAATGGGTTGATATCCTTGACTTCGATCAGCTGGCAAAAGACGAAGGCGAGAATTGGGTATATAAAGGTCGTGATTGTCTTGCTCCTGATTTTGGCCGTTGCCTGGTCCGTCTGTCACGTGGCGGTGGTGATGCTGTTGTTGTGCGTGAATTTGATGCTGTAACCAAACGCTTTGTGGATGGTGGCTTTTCAACTCCAGAAGCCAAACAAAACGTAGCCTGGGTTGATGCAGATCATATCATGATCGCCACAGACTTCGGCGAAGGTACAATGAATACAAGCGGTTACGCTCGTCAGGTTCGCCTTTGGAAACGCGGCACCCCCCTTTCAAGTGCCAAGATGCTGATCAACGCACCAGAGGATGTTACCTTTAACTTCCCAATGACAAGCCACCGCCCAGACGGCACATACACAGGCGTGATCCAGGGTCCTGATTTCTTCACACAAGTTATCCATATTATGGAAGGCACACTTGAAGAACCTGAGCTCACCGAGCTTGATCTGCCTAAAGGTATCGATTTTCAAGGCTTCTTTGCCGATATGATGCTTATCCTGATGAGGAAAGACTGGGCTGTTGGTGGTAAAACCGTGAAAGCAGGCAGCCTTGTTTCCATCAAGGTTGAAGATGCTATGCGCGGCCGCCCTGAAATGAGCCTCACCACTGTTTATGCACCAGCTGCAAGTGGTGCGATTGAAGGCGTAAATATCGGTAAAAACCGTGTATTTGTAAGCGTGCTTGATGATGTAACTGGCCAGCTAATGGAAGCAATGCCGTCTAACACTGGCTGGAACACAAAGAATCTTGGCATGCCTGCCAATGGCTCTTTGAATGTAATCAGCGCTGACGAATGGTCTGACAACGCATATGTAAATTTCGAAAGCTACCTTCAGCCAGATACGCTTTACACTATCTCCCGCGGCGGCAAACCAGAGGAAACAAAATCCCTACCTGCTCGTTTTGATGCGAAAGACTTGGTAACGGAACAGAAGTTTGCAACAAGTGCAGACGGCACCAAAGTTCCTTATTTCCTTGTGCGCCACAAGAATACCAAACTTGATAACACAACACCTACAATTCTATATGGCTATGGCGGTTTTGAAATCGCGCTAACACCGGGATATCTCTCTGGCGTTGGTAAGCTTTGGCTTCAGGAAGGCGGCGCCTACGTTGTTGCCAACATCCGTGGTGGTGGCGAGTATGGGCCAGCTTGGCACCAGGCAGCTCTTAAGGAAAACCGTCAACGTGCCTATGATGATTTCATCGCGGTTGCGGAAGATTTGATTTCAAGCGGCGTTACATCCCCGCAGCACTTAGGTATTCGTGGCGGTTCAAACGGCGGTCTGTTGATGGGTGTTATGACAACACAGCGCCCTGATCTATTCAACGCAGTTATCTGTGCAGTACCTCTTCTTGATATGATGCGCTACCACACCCTTCTTGCTGGTGCATCATGGATGGGTGAATACGGTAACCCTGACATTGCTGAAGAACGCGATTTCATTGCAAAATATTCGCCGTACCAAAATCTGAAAGCTGATGAAACTTACCCAGAGGTATTCTTCTATACATCCACGAAAGATGACCGCGTACATCCGGGTCACGCTCGTAAGATGGCTGCCAAGATGCTCGATATGGGTAAACCAGTTCTTTACTATGAAAACACAGAAGGTGGTCACTCAGCTGCAGCAAACCTGAAACAGCGCGCTTACACAGATGCCCTGCAGGTTGTTTATGCCCTCAAGAAACTAAGCGACAAATAAAACAAAACTGGATCACTTAATGTGATCCAGTGCCCAAGATTTACTAGCTTTTAAATAGCCACACGAAATCCTATATATCCGCAAATACGGTGTAGGAGAGTAATGTGGCTATTATGATTAGAGAAGCAGCGGAAGCTGATTTCGGTGCAATTTGGAATATATTTCATCCTATTGTCAAAGCTGGTACCACATATGCGTTCAATCCTGACACCACAAAAGATGAAGCTTTTAATCTCTGGATGAATCAACCTCGCCGCACGTTCGTGGCCGAAGAAAATGGTGAAATTCTAGGGACCTATTATATCAAAGCTAATCAGGCTGGTCCCGGAAGCCATATTGCAAATTGTGGTTATATGGTTGGGAAAAATGCACAAGGCAAAGGTATTGCCACGAAAATGTGCGAACACTCTCAGGAAGTGGCGTTATTACTCGGCTTCAAAGGCATGCAGTTCAACTCTGTAGTTTCAACCAACACACGCGCTGTAGCCTTATGGAAATCACTAGGCTTTGAAACTATTGGCACATTGCCAAAAGCATTTGAGCACCCACAAGATGGTTATGTGGATGCCCATGTTATGTTCAAATGGTTGGCAGCCTAGCTTTTCGATGAAAACATCCGTTTGACTGCTCGACATTCCGCACGTGCCTGTTCACGCATATCACCAAACAGCATACTGCTGCCGAACCAGCCAACAACCAACAGCATTAGCATGGTTGATGCTGCTTTATCATCATCAATAACAAGCGCCGATGCCAACATCATTGCAGCCCATAAAATTGCATTTGCAATAGCTTGTTTCTTCATTGGTGCATTTGCCATTTTCTATCCTTTCTATCGTAACGTTATTCTTTTGGTTCAATTGGTTTTTCATGTGTAGATTCATAGCGCTGTTCGGTCGGCTTCTGTTCATCTGAAGCTCCAACAAAAAATGCTATAATGAGTGCAACGAGTAACCCCAACATCATTTCCCCCTATTCATTCAGCGAAAAAATCTCTTCTACCGGCACATCAAAATGCCGTGCAATTTTCAGTGCTATCACCGTTGATGGAATGAATTTGCCTACTTCAATGGTGCTGATAGTTTTCCTCGAAACACCTATTCTCTCTGCCAATTCACCTTGGCTGATCCGGTGCTCTGCCCGGTAAACACGGATGCGGTTATTCAGTTCGCTGCTCATGCCTCAGGCTCCACACCAAAGTCATCGTCTTCTTCATCGCTATCGTCACGGATTGCAAAAAAGAAAGATACGCTTGCCGTACCTAGCAACATCGCAAGCACGAAATGAATAGCGACTTCACCAGTTATTTCTAAAAGCAACTCCTCAGCAAACATCTGACCATATACGAGCACAAGGAAAGTAAATGAGAACGCCTTCAACGTTGCCTTTTTGAAACCCTCTACAATAAACCCTTCAGGTTCCCTGCATGCAGACTTGTTATTATATCTACGACGCATGAGCGGGATAAATGACGGCAATATAAGAAGCAGCACAGCAATGGCAGATGCCTTGCTTGCATACCCAAGTATCTGGTCCACTTCTTCCGAGCTATAAACCCGCACGATATCCGCCACATAATTCAGCGACAGTACAAAGAAAGCCACCGCAACACGCTGCATGAAGCGATCATAAAGCTGAGGCGTCGATATTTCTTTTTTTGTCATAACAGCACCTTTCATACAGGAACCTAAATGTATCTTTTTGATACCTACAGGTTACAATATGGTAATTAAAGGTACTTTGTCTAGAGGTGGAAGACAAAAAAAAGCCCCTTAGCACCGAAACAGGTAATAAGAGGCTGATTCCACATAAAACTTTTTTAGCTTTTTCGGCTTGATATCCAGCTATCCACAGTCAAAAACACTGTTGATGAGGGTAACATCAACAGGAAAATCACCAATACAAACCGCGTAAATGTATGCCCATCAATATCAAAAAGCGGCTGCTGAAGTGCATGCCCGTATGTGGTGAGCAATAAAAGCAGCCCCACACTTGTTAAGGTCAATTTACGCCAAAGCCCAGCGAGCAACGCGAGACCCGCAGCCAATTCCAACACGGGAATAGAAAGCCCAAGTGCCCATAAAAGCCACTCAGGTATCCAGTGCACTTCAAATCCTTTGATAAAGAAGTTTTCTGCATGCTTGGCTGGTGTCAGAACAAATACTTTCCAGTAGCCTGCCATTAGAAACAGTATGCCTAACATCCAGCGCGCTAAAAACTCTGCGATTACGGTGTTGGATATTTCCTGGAATTTTTTAATCATGCTCTGCCCTCCCTATAAGCAAGGGAGTATTTTTATGGCCGAGTTGGCATCAATCAATAAACAGCTTCGTGACCAGCATCACTCGCTTAGTTCCGGCACCTGCCAGTTAATTGGTTCCTTACCGAGGCTTTGAAGATAACCATTTGCCTTTGAGAAGTGTTTGCACCCGAAGAAACCACGGTATGCGCTTAAGGGGCTTGGATGCGGGCCAGCAAGTACCAGATGCTTGTTACGGTCAATCTTCTTGCCCTTTTTTTGGGCATAACTCCCCCAAAGAATAAAGACCAAACCTTCATGAGCCTGATTAAGTTCCGAGATAATCGCATCCGTAAATATCTCCCATCCCCTACCTTGATGGGATGCAGCATTATGGGCTTGCACTGTCAGTACGGCATTTAGCATCAACACGCCTTGTTCAGCCCAGGAAGCAAGATAACCGTGCCCTGGTTGCTTGATGCCTAGATCTTCTTCCTGTTCTTTATAGATGTTCACTAGTGATGGCGGAATTTTTACGCCCGGTTTCACAGAAAAGCTAAGCCCATGTGCCTGCTCCGGCCCGTGATATGGATCTTGCCCAATAATCACCACCTTCACTTTATCCACGGGAGTAAGATCAAGCGCTGAAAAATATTCGGAGCCCTTCGGAAAGATAGTTTTACCTGCCTGAAGTTCAGCCTGCAGAAAAGCTTTAAGGGATTTCATGTAATCCTTTTCAAATTCTGGCGCGAGCGCCGCTTTCCAGCTTTCTTCCAGTTTTATAGCAGTATCTGACATATTAGCCTCCCTCAGTACCGCATATTTTGCACAGGCAGAGCTGTCACACCAGCATCATCAGAAAAATTCATCTACGACGTATCATTTTCAAATTTTCCAGCATAGTCCAAAATCAAAGGAACATTTTTCCAAGCAACCACTCCTTCAGGACGAAAATTGCATAAAATAAATAATAATTAGGATTATTTTATAAATAAATTCCCATATTTCATTTTTAATAAAAAAATTTTCTACTCTATGACATAATTTCTTCTCGTTTGTTGCTCTAGAAGCGAATCCCTATTTTTTAGAGCATCGGGAACAGCCCCTTGATCTGTTCCCTTCTTGTTTAGGAGAGTGACCATGGTTAGCATTCCTGTTTTTCTAACAGCTGAAAAACACCACATACTTATTGTGGGTGCAAACGCTGCTGCTATGGCCAAAGCAGCCTTGTTTCTTGAAACAGGCGCGCGCATTAGTGTGATTTCACCAAATGCGCATGACGCCATTCAGGAAGCAGGCCTCGATAGCAACGTGACAGGCAGTGAGAAGCTCACCGCTTTTAATCGCGCCTTCACTGAAGACGACCTAAACGGAAAAACGCTGGTCTATATTGCAACCAATGATGAACTGACAGAGGAACGAGCACTGCGCCTTGCCAGTGCCAGAAACCTTCCTGTGAATGTCGTCGATAAACCAGCCAAGAGTAATTTCACCACGCCGGCACAGTTCAGTCGTGGTCCCCTTAAAGTGGCTTTTTCTTCTGGTGGCGACGCTCCTGTTTTTGTTCGCCGCTTAAGAAGCAGCCTTGAGCGCCTCCTGCCCCCTTCATTGGGGGTCCTCGCTGAGGCGGCGGGCAGTGTTCGCGGGCGAATTAAAAGCCTGATCCCTGACGCGACCCGCCGCCGCCTTTTTTGGGATCGCCTTTATGACAATGCCGGTACATATGCAGACCTGCCAAAAGATCAGGTTGCAGAGTTAATCGTAGATGCAGCGCGCAACCACCGTACAGGTAGTACAACAGGCCAAGTTCAGCTTGTCGGTGCTGGCCCCGGTGACCCCGATCTTCTCACCATCAAAGCACACCGTGCGCTTCAGCAAGCAGATATTATTATTTATGATCGCCTTGTAAGCCGGGATGTTCTCTCGCTCGCTCGCCGTGATGCAGAACTCATCTTTGTAGGTAAGCGCGAGGGTGATCACGGCATCGGTCAAGACGGTATCAACAAGCTTATTGTAGAAGAAGCCCTTAAAGGGAAACGCGTAGTGCGCCTGAAGGGTGGTGATCCTCTTCTCTTTGCCCGCGCTGGCGAAGAAATGGATGCCCTGCGCGATAAAGATATTCATGTGGAAGTGGTGCCCGGCATCAGTGCCTTTCAAGGCATCGCAGCCAGTACACAAATCCCAATGACAGACCGGGAATATTCTAATTCCCTTACGCTTGTCACCGGGCATCTGAAAGATGGTGCTTTTAAAGATTGGGCTCGCCTGTCTGGTGAAGGCCAGACCCTGGTAATTTATATGGGCGTACGTGGTGCTCCCCGTATTTCAACTGGGCTGATGGCAGAAGGTACACAGGGATCAACCCCTGTGGCTGTTGTTGAAAACGGCACCCGTGCTAATGAACGCCGCTTTTACGGCACGCTTGAAACATTGCCTGCGCTTGTTGCTGAAAATTCAGTGAAAAGCCCAGCACTTCTTATCATTGGTGACGTTGTCAGGAACGCCGCCGATTTAAACCAAAAACAGTTCGATACCCTGCTTCAGCAGGCAACGGCATAGAGAGTAAATCATGGCTAAGAAAATCAAAGGGCCACAAATGTTAATTGCCAATCGGTTGGATGACGGCCGTGTTGTGTTTTTCACACGCACTGGCGGCTGGAGTTCAAACACTGATGATGCAGCTTACGGCGAAGATGAAGTGCTGGAGAGCTTGCTGGAGCGCGCGCAAGTTTTTGTTGCCAATAATACGGTGATTGACCTGCAAGCGATTGGTGCCGTGATTGACGGTGACAAAGCTTTCCCCTCTCATATCAAGCACGCAATGCAGGCCAAAGGCCCGAGCGTTCGTGCCGATCTTGGCTATCAAACATCACTGGATTGGGAGCAAGCATAATGTACGCATACGACCAGTTTGACCATGCAATGGTTGCGAGCCGCAATGCTGAGTTTCGCGATCAAGTAGAGCGCCGTCTGAAGGGTGAGCTTACCGAAGACGAATTCAAACCACTTCGCCTTATGAATGGTCTTTATCTGCAGCTTCATGCCTATATGCTTCGCGCGGCTATTCCTTACGGTACTTTGTCGGCAGATCAGATGCGCCGCCTGGCTCATATCGCACGTAGGTATGATAAAGGTTACGGCCATTTCACAACACGTCAGAACGTACAGTTTAACTGGCCAAAACTTTCTGATACGCCAGATATTCTGGATGAGCTTGCAGAAGTTGAAATGCACGCGATCCAAACGTCCGGCAACTGTATCCGCAACGTGACCACAGATCAGTTTGCTGGTGCTACTGCCGATGAAGTGGCTGACCCGCGCCCATACGCGGAACTACTGCGCCAATGGTCTACTTTCCATCCGGAATTCAGCTTCCTGCCGCGCAAATTCAAAATCGCTATCACTGGAGCTAGCGCTGACCGTGCTGCTGTAAAGTGGCATGATATCGGCCTTGTTCTGAAACAGAATGATGCTGGTGAGGTTGGTTTTGAAGTAAGTGTAGGTGGCGGCATGGGCCGTACGCCTGTAATCGGCAAAGTGATCCGCGATTTCCTTCCTGAGAAAGATCTACTTTCATACATGGAAGCTATCCTGCGCGTTTATAATGAAAACGGTCGCCGGGATAATAAATATAAAGCACGTATCAAAATCCTTGTGGAAGCAATGGGCGCTGACGAATATGCTCGCCAGACAGAAGCAGAGTGGGACCGCATCAAAGATGCACCTATTGATGTACCTGAAGAAGAAGCAGCGCGTATCAAAGCTTTCTTTGCTCCTCCACCGCTTGAAGTGCTTGAGGAAACCAATGCTTCGGTGGACGAGTTCGCAAGCAAGAACTTCCTGTTTGCAAGCTGGCTGAATAACAACACCAACAAGCACAAAGTACCGGGGTATGTGAATGTAACAATTTCACTGAAGCCACATGGCGGCATTGCGGGTGATGCAACAGCCGAACAGATGGAGCTTGTTGCTGCGCTTGCTGATGCCTACAGCCAGTCTGAAATTCGTGTAAGCCATGAGCAAAATCTTATCTTGCCGCATGTACCGGTCAAAGACCTTGCAACCATCTGGGCAGATCTAGATGAAGCGGGCCTTGGTACCGCAAACGTTGGTTTGATTACAGACATGATTGTTTGCCCGGGTCTTGATTACTGTGCACTTGCCAATGCACGCTCTATTCCAATCGGACAGGCAATTTCTAACCGTTTCGACGATATGAAGCGCATTCAGGATATCGGCCCGCTCAAGATTAAGATGTCTGGCTGCATCAACGCATGTGGTCACCACCATGCGGGCCACATTGGCATTCTTGGTGTCGACCGTAAAGGCGAAGAAAGCTACCAGATTTTACTTGGAGGCTCAGGCGCTGAGGACGCATCAAAGGGCACAATTTTGGGCCCTGGTTTTGACGAACACGGAATCGTAGACGCTGTTGAAAAAGTAGTAGCAGTTTATTTAGGTGAACGAGAAGAAGGCGAAGAGTTCTTAGGCACTTACCGCCGTATTGGCGCACAGCCATTTAAGGAGGCGCTTTATGGCACTCATTAATTTCACAGGCATTGAAGCTGGCAACTGGACAGTTCTAGCTGAAGATGAACAGCCAACTGAAGGCGCCAAGGTTGCTGCTTCGGTAACTCGTATCGCAGACGAAAGCGAAGAATTCTTTGCCGCTGTTGGCGAACTGGGCGCTGTGGTTTCGACAGAAACTGCTTATGCTGATTTAGCGCCGCTTCTGAATAAATTGTCTTTCGTGGCGATTGAGTTCCCAGCGTTTACTGATGGCCGTGGTTTTTCGCTTGCCGTACGCCTACGTAAAGATCTTGGTTTTAAAGGTGAAATCCGCGCTGTTGGCCCCGTGATGCCTGATCAGGCCATGCACCTTATGCGTTCTGGCTTTGATACAGTTGATGTAGCAGACGAACGCAAAGAAGCGTTTGAAGCCTGCGCTGCTCGCTTCAAGCAGTTTTACCAAAGCGATTACCGTGGTGCGGTTTCCATCGCACACGCTCGCCATTCATCAGATGAAAGCAGGAAAGCATCATGACGGCGCTACCAGCCATAAAAGATGCCAGCTATTTTGATGCACTTGATGCTGCCTCATACCTGGATAGCAGGTATGGGGAAGGCACACCTCAGAAGGTGATTGATGGTGCGCTGAAATATTTTGGCCGCAGATTTGCGCTGGTTTCTTCTTTCGGCTCAGAATCTGCTGTGCTTCTGCACTTAGCAGCTGAAGTTTCAAAAGATATCCCTGTTTTGTTTTTGGATACAGGGAAACTGTTTGGCGAAACACGCCGTTTTCGCGATGAGCTGACAGACAAGCTTGGCCTTACAGATGTTCGTACCATCAAACCTGATGAGAATGATCTACATACCAATGATCCAAAAGGGAACCTGTGGGTAAGTGACACTAATAAATGCTGTTACTTCCGTAAGGTAGTTCCTCTCGATTCAGCACTTCAAGGTTTTGAGGGTTGGGCATCTGGCCGCAAACGTTTTCAGGGTGGTGTGCGCTCACTTTTACCGCATTTTGAAGCCTCAGATGGCCGTGTAAAAGTAAATCCAATGGCTTTCTGGAATAAAGAAGACGTAACAGCTTATATTGAAAAACACGGACTGCCACGCCACCCACTAGTTGAGCAAGGGTTTGCCTCTATTGGCTGTATGCCCTGTACTGAGCCTGTGAGCGAAGGTGAAAGTGACCGTGCAGGCCGCTGGAAAGGCCAGAACAAAACTGAATGCGGCATACACTTAAGCTTAGCTGAAAACTCACGAGTACTCTCAGGGAATTAAGCTTTCCTCAGTGTAATTAATTACAAGTTTTGTGCGGCTCTTGATAAAAAATTACAGGAGCATGCAGCAAAAGCTTGGTCTATTTCTGAAATCTATATATGATGCCCGCGAATAAGTTTTTCTTATGTATTTGACGGATGTAAAATAGATCATCGGCAGGAGTTATTATGAAACGGTCTTTATTGCCACTAAACGCCCTACGTGCTTTTGATGCTGCTGCCCGACATATGAGCTTCAAACTTGCCGCCGATGACCTTTCTGTAACTCCCGCTGCCATCAGCCAGCAAATTCGGTCGTTAGAAGATTTTCTGGGTGTGGAATTATTCCGCCGCACTAATCGTTCACTAGTGCTGACAGAAGCTGCGCAGTTATCACTTGCGCCGCTAAAGCAGGCGTTTGAACATATGGAAGAAGCTGTTGATATCCTTACAGACAGTAAAACATCTAATGTGCTGAAAGTAAGCGTATCGCCGTCTTTTGCCAGCAAATGGTTGGTACCACGAATTGCCAGGTTTTATGCGCGCCGCCCTGATGCAGTGGTAAAAATTTCAGCGACGATGATCCTCACAGACTTCAAGGTGGAAGATACTGATATCGCTATCCGTTATGGCCTTGGCAAATACGATGGGCTGTTCGTGGAAGAAATTCTCCGGGAAACGATCTTCCCTGTTTGCTCCCCCGAGCTTCTGGAAAAGAGTAACCTAACCTCACCTGAAGGTATTCTGGAGCACACACTGATCCATGATGATAGTACCGTTGAGGATGAAAGCGCCCCGAACTGGAGCATGTGGCTCAAAGCTGCTGGTGTTGATATCCCAGACGGAACCCCTGCTCTGCACTTTAACAACAACGCGCTTGCTATTGAGGCTGCTGTTGCAGGCCGCGGTGTAGCGCTCGCTCGTTCCGCCATTGCGGAAGAAGACCTTAAAGCCGGCCGCCTCGTAAAACCATTCGGCGAAGCTGTACCAATTGATTTCGCACATCATGTAGTATGCCCAGAAGACAAACTCAAAAACGAACGAGTTATGGAATTTATCGATTGGCTTCGGGATGAGACAGGCAACGGCCCTAGCATTGAAGATGCGGAGCTCGCTGAAGAAGTTTAGCAGTCCCGACACACTGAAACAATCAAACCGCTCACATAATTGTAGGCGGTTTTTTTTGTTTTTAAATCAAAGACTTACCTGTAATTACATCAATTTAAATCCATCTCATTCTTGAAAAATGATATCAAAATGATATCTATTGTATATAGCGAGAGGAGAAAAGAATGCTAAAAGAACGTTCCGTGGGCACCCTTAACGGCATTATGATGCTTAGTGTATTTGCCCTGACCCTGGTCGCGACAGCACTTATTTTTGCTAACAGTATCCATGTAGGCGCCAAACCATTAGCGGTGATCACACTGGTAATATCCCTCATATTTCACCTTATCTTCGCCATTGGATTCTTTATGGTACAGCCAAATCAAGCAGTGGCCTTAACGTTGTTTGGTAAATACAAAGGCTCTACCAAAACATCTGGTCTTAGGTGGGCAAATCCATTTTTCTCAAAACACAAAGTTTCCCTGCGTGTTCGTAACTTTGACAGTGACAAACTTAAAGTAAATGAACTAGGCGGCAGCCCAATTGAAATTGGCGCAGTTGTTGTGTGGCGTGTGGTGGATAGCGCCGAAGCTCTTTTTGCTGTTGATGACTATACCAGCTTTGTCCGTACACAGTCAGAAGCGGCACTTCGCCAGGCTGCAACAAGCTATCCTTATGACGGCAAAGATGAAGATGAAATCGCCCTGCGTTCTCATTCTTCTGAAATATCCAAACATCTCATGGAAGAAATTCAAGCTCGGCTTGCAGATGCTGGTGTTGAAGTACTTGAAGCCCGTATCAGCCACTTAGCTTACGCACCAGAAATTGCCAGTGCTATGCTACAGCGCCAGCAGGCTGGTGCCATTATCGCTGCCCGATCACTCATCGTGGAAGGGGCAGTTGGCATGGTAGAAACCGCGCTCGCAAAGCTGAAAGAAGATGAGATTGTAGATCTGGATGAAGAACGCAAAGCTCAGATGGTTTCCAATCTTCTCACGGTTCTTTGTAGTGATAAAAGCACACAGCCTGTTGTGAATGCTGGCTCCATCTATTAACACTCTCCGCCCACAGCATAATGCTGTGGGCAAACGCATAAGTGAGAAAGGCAACAATGCCTGATAAAAAGAAGCCCGGCAAAAAAGCTTACGCACTCCGTATTAACGGAGACATTCTGGATGCCGTTCACCGCTGGGCCGATGATGAACTCCGCAGCGTAAATGCACAGATAGAATTTATCATAAGAGATGCTCTTCGCCGCGAGGGTCGCATCAAAAAACCTGAAGCGCCCAAGGCTATTGCTTTGGATGATGAATAACACTCTTTAGTAGAATTTTACTTATTGTTAAGACTTGATTCATAAGCTTTCCGCCACTGAAAGGGGAAAGCTATGGTCAAAGGTAGTATCCAAATTCTATTGATCGTTTTCGTATCTGCCTCTGCTGCTGCAGTTCACGCACTACTACCCCTTATCTTTCCCGCCGACCCTAATGAAGGTATTTTATATTCGATTTCGAACACCCAGCACGGAACTTACGCTGGTTGGGAAAAGTGCATAGAAGATGAAAGCTATCAGACCTGCAACTCCGCTGTATCTCAATTTCAGGACGAGAGATTATATATAGCAGCAATTAAGGTCGGCAGCAAAACGTGTGATAACGATCCAGCCAAAGTGGCAGTAACAGTAGTAAATACCAGTTCAAACATCAGTATCACAAGCTTTCATCTCAGACCCTACTTTTACATTGGTGGCGAATATAAACTAACTTTCCTGCCACAACCTCAAGAAGCGCTTCAACCAAAAGAAATTAGAACTACTTGCCTGTTTGAAGTAAACTTCACAGAAACCGCCTCAAGAAATGCTCTCATGAACACCCCGGCACCAATCACACTTCAACAAAACTATATTCGCGGTGTAACCTTATAAAAAAAGGGGCTCAAAAGCCCCTTGATTTCAACATTACTTTCCAAACGCTATTACTAGTGCGAGTGAGCTTCCACCGCAGCTTCTTCATCATCTGCAAACGAACGGTTAAAGGCGCTTGAGAAGAAGATTGCATTCAGGAACAATTTCTCTGAACCATAATAAGTGGCACGGAAATTCGGATTATCCGCAAACAATACAATTGTACCGCGTCCAAAGCGTTCTGCCGTCATCATCGGTGAGCCTTTCAGCTCTTTAATCCGTTTGTCAGAAGCATAACCAGATACAAGCGGTGCATCTGTATACACAGCAACTTGTGCATACGGATCACTCGGTACACGCAGTTTAATCGATGTGTTGCGATTTGTTGCCACATGATCACGCACAAAGCCAAATGCCATTGGATGTGTGATATCCAGTTCACTCTTGAACACAGCACCACCAATTACATGCTCAGCATCCTTTTGGCCTTTCTGTGAATACTTCAAACGCTGCACCGGCGCTGATGGACTTGCTTTCTCTGCTTTTTTCTTTGGCAGGATGTTATTCATCACCCAGCTTGCACCTTGACGGTGCGCGATCAAAGTACCACCAGAACGAGCCCAATCTTTCACACGATCTTTCATATTCGCAGGCACCATACGGCTGTTACCACCAACAAGAATAACATGTGTGTAATCATCAAGGTTCACGCGGCCAAGGCGCTCATTGCGTACAAGCGTTACTGGCATATTCATACGGTGATCAAGCAAGTGCCAAACCTCACCGGCATCATAAGGATTTACACCCGGTCCAGTAACTAACAACGGCTTTGGAGCCTTCAGATCAGATACCGTGTTCCTGCCGCCAAGGTCAGCGCCAGCGTCCAGCGTGCGGCCACTTGTTACTGCATGTACCTGAATATTGTTTTCAGCAGCCAGCATTTGCACCAGACGATCAATCCGGCCCGCAGACACAGTTTGTAAATGTTTCTGTACGATAATGGCACCACGCTCAAACGCGACAACACCTTTTGTGGTTTTCACGCGAACTGGTTCTTTATTCACACGTGCCATAACGCCTTCCTGCAGAAGCGCATTCACGACTTTCGGCGCATAATAATCTGACCAGCGGAACATATAGGCATAATCAGAAGTATCTGGTGTTTTAGCAACGAAGCCTGTTGATGTGACGGCATCACCCAACTTGCCCTTAATACTGCCTGTTACCTCTGCATAATCAAGACCAAAAGCAGCAGGCATGGTCCAGCCAGATACGTCATAGAAAACCTTATCAGGGAATTCTGTGATCTTGTTAAAGAGCGCTTTAGCCATACGGTAGTTAGCTTGATCCATCGGCACGATGTAGCTATCGCCGCCATATGAACCGCCACCTGCTTTCACACTACCATTCACACGGTATGCTTTCACCTTATGACGGCTTAGGAAATCAAGGAAGATATCCATACGAGTATGATCTTCCGGTGCACGGAATACATAGCCCTTCACCTTATCGCTTTTCGCGAGATCAGCGCCTGATTTAAAAAACTCACGCTGGTAATCATGCAGTTTTTCACGCATTGCCACCGCACCCTGAATGGTGCTGTAGCTTGTACCAACATGGTTTTGAACATTCTCTGAGTAGGTTTTAAGCCCTTGATCGCTTTCGCGGGCAATACCCATCTGGGCACCAGCTTCAAAAAGAATACCAAGCGAACCATTCACCTGCGGGTATGTCGACCCTTTACCGATATAATAATTATCAAAGCCTTCTTCAGAGAAATATAGCTTTCCTTCATCATCCAGCCAATTCACATGATAGCCAGCAATCTCATAAAGAAGCTCACGACCTTTTGCCGGAATCATCGGATATTTCCGCGTTGGAACACCAGGATGGAAATAATAGGTACTATTTGGCCCCATTTCATGGAAATCGCCAGAAACCTGCGGTTTCCACTCATGCCATTTTGCAAGCCAAGCTTGGCTTTCAGGCTGAGTTTGCAACAACCACTGGCGGTTTAGGTCAAACCAATAATGGTTAGTACGCGCACCCGGCCAGAACTGATTATGTACCTCGTGGTTTGGATCTGTCGCCAACACATCTGAACCATACTGAGTTACCCACGCAGCACGGCGACTGTGACCATCAGGGTTAAAAATGGCCGTGATTAGGATAACGCTATTATCCAGTTCGTTTTCCACGCGCTCACCCTGCGCTGCAGCGAGGTGATAAAGTGTTGGTACAGCAGCATCCATACCGCTGGCTTCAGCACCGTGCACACCGTAGTTGAGCCATGTTACAACTGGCATATCATCATTTGCCTGATCCGCTGTTTTCGGATCAGTACGCAACAAATGATTTGCTTTAATTTCATCAAGGCGGGCATGGTTTTCTGGACTAGTGATGGTGATAAAGAGGATCGGACGACCTTCATGGCTATAACCAATCGTCTCCGCTTTCATCCTGTCACTATTTGCAGCTAGCTCTTCAATATAGCGCACCATAAGATCATGGCGGATTGGCTGATCACCAATATCATGACCGATAATCTCACCCGGCTTCAGAACCGATTGGTCGTAACTAACGCCTTTCTGCAGATAATAATCCAGCGGTTTGGCCTGCACAGCTTCCGCTTGCCATATGGCAGCACCCAGCATCAGGCCCGCCATTAATCCCTTTAAATTATACATTATGAAAACCCTCTTTTTCATGAAAAGCGCTAAGCCTTTCACCCCAAATCCGTTGAACTTATGAAACGCCAATAAGCTTGCCGTAGTCAATTGCTTTATGTCGGTCGATGGCATCTGCCTGTTCAGGCATCGGATATTTCAGCCCGTTCCCACAATTAAACAGAACGACTCTTTCTTCTTTGGAAACCTTACCTTCTTTCAGCGCTTTCTTATAAGCCGCAAAGGTTGCAGCGCCTTCTGGGCAAACCAACACACCTTCCGTGCGGCCGATTTGCTGGCGCGCTTCTTCAATCGCATCATCGTCAACGGCAGAAGCAAAACCGCCGCTTTCACGTACGGCATCAAGAATAAGGAAATCACCAACAGCCACTGGCACACGAATGCCTGCCGCATAAGTATGCGCGTTTTCCCAAAGCTCCGCATGACGTGCGCCTTCATCAAAAGCTTTCACGATAGGAGCGCACCCTGTTGCCTGTACAGCCACCATTTTAGGACGCTTCGAGCCAATCCACCCTAGTGCCTCCATTTCATTGAAGGCTTTCCACATACCAATAAGACCGGTGCCGCCACCTGTAGGATAGAAAATTACATCAGGCACTTCCCAGCCTAGTTGGGCAGCAAGCTCCAGCCCCATGGTTTTCTTACCTTCGATACGGTAAGGCTCCTTCAATGTTGAAACATCAAACCATCCGGCACTTTCTTTGCCTTCGCCTACGATTTTTCCGCAATCGTTAATCAGGCCATTCACACGCCAGACTTTGCCGCCCATCAAGCTGATTTCGCGAATATTGGCATCTGGAGTATCATCAGGCGCAAAAATATAACTTTCCATACCCCCAGCCGTTGCATACGCGGCCATAGCAGCTCCAGCATTACCATTTGTGGGCATAGCTAATCGATTGATACCAAGTTCCTTCGCCATCGCAACTGCTAGAGCCAAGCCGCGGGCTTTGAAACTGCCCGTTGGCAAACGCCCCTCATCTTTGATGATAATCTCACCGGACACGCCCATGTCTGATGCAAGCTTTGAGCAAGACAATAGTGGTGTATCATCTTCACCCAGCGCGATAACATTCTCTGTATCCACAACGGGCAACAGTTCCCGCCATTTCCAAAAACCGCCTTCCCGGCCCCATATTTCATGCTTATTAAGCTTACCCTTCATCGCCTCAAGATCATAACGCACAAGAAGCGGACGCCCTGCCCGAGATAACCCATGAATTTGCGCCTTTTCGTAATCTGCTTCACCTGTAATACCGCATTCCAGATGGCTAACGTAATTTTCAAATTGCATCACTGACACACCCCGATTTTTATAGAAACAACCCTGCTTCTGGCTTAGATTATTCTGTATGGAAAAAAAAGACACATGCCCGTTATGTGACCGTCCGTTCGGAAAAGGCGTGCAAATGCATCACCTTATCCCGAAGTCACAGGGCGGTAAGGAAACAATTCCTCTACATCCGATTTGCCATCGTAAGCTTCACGCTCTATTTAACGAGAAAGAGCTGGCGCGGAATTACGCTACGGTGGAAGCATTAAGGGACCAGATAGAAATCAAACGCTTTACAGCATGGCTTAGGGGTAAGCCACCTGATTTCTATAGGAAAACAGCTCCACAAGGTGGCAAGCGCCGGAGAAAATAATAAAAACTGTGGGCTAACTAACTTTATGAAACCAGCGCCAATTTCCTTCGAGAAATGGAGCCAATGCGGCAAATATTTCGAATGGCATAACCATAATGTGTTTTATCAGCGGGGTGGTCAGGGACCCGTGATGCTGACAATACACGGATTTCCAACAAACAGCTGGGACTGGGGCTGGGTTTGTAAAAACCTTGTCTCCCGCTTCCATATGGTGGTGCCTGATCTGCTTGATTATGGCTTATCTTTGAACGCTAAATCAGCTGTCTGCACTGTGCGTGATCAGGCAGATATGCTTGAAGCCTTGATGAAGCATAAAGGCATTTCAGATGTGCATATACTAGCCCATGATCTAGGAAACACGGTAGTGCAGGAATTGCTTGCGCGCCAAAATGAAAGCAATCTCTCCTTCCGTATTGAAAGTGCTATTTTCCTTAACGGTGGCATGATCCCTGAACTCCATAGACCAAGGCTTGCACAGCGTCTGCTTGCAAGCCCCATTGGGCCTTGGTTTGCAAGCTTCATTAAACGTGAAAAATTCTTACAAGGTCTTGCCGAGGTATTTGGAAAACACACACGCCCAGAAGGCGAATTCCTGAAAGAATTCTGGCCAGCGATTAAAGGTATCAACGGTAGAGCCTCCTTCAGCCGACGTATCCGCTACATGAAAGAGCGCAAAGAAAATGCTGATCGCTGGGTGCCTGCACTGCCAGACGCCTCCACCAAAATACCAATGTTTCTGATTAACGGCACTGATGATCCCGTATCCGGTGCACATGCAGCGGACGGTTTTGAAAAACTGGTACCTCGTGCCAAAGTCGCTCGTCTACCGGGTATCGGGCATTTCCCGCAAATCGAAGACCCCGAAGCCGTGTGTGAACTGGTACATAAGTTCCATGACTGTATTGTGGAAAAAAGCGTGCAAAGCTGACTATTTCACAATTTGATGGTTTTCAATAAAGCGCTGCTCGCATAGGGTAGCGCTTTATTTTTGAATATCGAGATACTCCATGACTACCCAAGTAGAACAGCCAACAAAATTTGCAGCACTCCTTGCCTGTGCAACTATCATTATGGGCTCAGTGCTTGGTCTTGCGGGCATTGATCTCGTATTACCATCAGTACCTGAATTCCCTGAGGTATTCGGCACTACAATTGCGCGCTCCCAGCTTGTACTCGCGGCATTTGTGGCAGGCTCTACATTTGGCTTCCTGCTTTTCGGTAGTCTTGGGTCTTACGTAGGCCGGCGCAAACTGTTTATTGGCTCTCTGTTCTTTTACGGCATACTCTCGGTTGCCGGAGCATATGCACCTAATATTGAAACTTTGATCGCTATTCGCCTTCTACAGGGTGCAGCTGCATCTGGCTCTGCGGTGCTCGCACCGGGCCTTATAAGAGAGCTTTTTGGAGAGCTCGGCGCTATTCGAGCGGTCAGTGCTATGGGCAGTATTGAATCGCTTGTACCCGGTCTTGCCCCAATAGCTGGAGCATGGCTGCATACCCAATACGGCTGGAAGGCATCTTTTTTGCTCACAGGTATTCTGGTATTCGCCATTTGTCTTTTTGTGATTGTACGCCCGAAACTACTCCCCAGCATCGGCACCAAGAAAAACAGGAACAACGGCAGCTATATGAAGTTGCTGAAAAACTCGACGTATCTTCGGTATGCACTTAGCCATGCGCTTGTGCTTGGCGGCTTGTTGACTTTCGTGTTCGCAGCACCCGCGGTCATCAAGGAAACCATGGGCGGCACTATTGATGATTTCATCTATATGCAAATGGTTGGTGTAGCCAGTTTTATATTGTTCGCAAACCTATCGGGTAACTTTGTGAAGCGTTTTGGTATTGAAGTAGTTATCACCGCAGGGACCTATATCTCATTCCTAGGTACATTAGCATTATTAGCATATGCTTACTTCGGGCAAAACAACCCCGACCATCTAAAGTATATTTTCTGGATTCTAAATTCAGGCTTGGGCCTCAGGGGTGGAACAGGTTTTGTACGTGCGCTTTCTGCAGCCGAAGAAGATGACGACAGAGCATCTGCGCTTATCATTTTGTCTGTCACTAGCCTCGCTTCAATCGCCACCGCCTTATTTGCGCCTTTTATCAAGGTAGGATTAATCGCTCTGACGGGTGCAACCAGCTTGATTGTATTACCAGCAGTGCTTCTTATTGTTTTCATCAAACCACTTCAGGATAAACCTGAGTAATTATAGGAACAGCTTATGTCTCGTATCGCTTATGTTAATGGTGCCTATGTACCGCATGATATGGCTTTTGTTCATATTGATGACCGAGGCTACCAGTTTGCGGATGGTGTTTATGAAGTGGTATCGGTTATTGGCGGCAAAATGATTGATGAAGAACCCCATCTTGACCGCCTCTGGCGTTCTATGGGCGAGTTACGGATGACAGAACCCGTTACACGGTCTGCACTCAAACTTATCAGCAAACAACTGGTACAAAAAAACCGTTTGAAGAATGCTCTTCTCTATATTCAGGTTTCACGCGGTGTAGCAAAGCGGGACCACGCTTTCCCGCAAGGTGACCTCCGGTCATCACTGGTGATGACCTGTCGCCGTTTTGATTTTGGTGCTGTTCGGGAGCGCGCTAAAACGGGTATCAAAGTTTCCAGCCAACCAGATATTCGGTGGGGCCGCTGCGATATTAAAGCTACAGCTCTTCTCCCTAATGTTCTGGCCAAACAGGCTGCGAAAGAAGCTGGTGCTTTTGAGGCAATACTTGTAGATGCCGACGGCAATGTTACAGAAGGTAGCAGCACTAGTGTCTGGATGGTAGACAAAAACGGAACTCTAGTTACCCGCCCGCTCAAAGATAACATTCTACCGGGGATCACGCGAGCAACCCTCATCGAACTGGCTGAAAAGCATCAAATCAGGATTGAAGAACGAGCCTTTTCTATTGAAGAAGCAAAAGCCTCAGAAGAGATGTTCCTCACAAGTGCAACCAGCTGTGCCATGCCAATTGTTGAACTGGATGGAAGTGCAATTTCCAACGGGAAACCCGGCTCCGTTGCCACTAAACTTGTTGAGCTATACTGGGACTTTGCAGGAAAATAATGCAAAACCGAGACACAATTCTTACCGCCGTTGAAAACTGCGAAATTATATCCGGGCAAGAGATCACTGAATATGATTTCGCTGAAGAAAACCTAAGTGGCGCAGAATTTGAGAATTGCGCATTCTCAGGAGTAGATTTTTCAAACGCTGAAATACAAGAAGCTTTGTTCAGAGACTGTGTTTTCAAAAGCTGTAATTTCAGCCGCATTGAGGGTAGAAGTTCCCAGTTTATCAACTGCAACTTCTTCAACAGCGAGACTGGCAAAGGCGGCATATTCACGTATGCCACACTGAGAGACGCATGTTTTGAAAACTGCAACCTTTCTGCCGCATCTTTTAAAGGTTCGCTTCTCTTTGAAGCCCGTTTCAACAACTGTAGCGCCCAAGGCAGCAATTTTGAGGATGCTACCTTTTCCTACACGCTGGGTGGCAAAGTGAGCGCCACAAGCGTCACTATCCATGCATCAAACTTTGATTATGCCCAGTTCAAAGGTATTTCCTTTGAAGGGTGTATGCTCACAGAAAATAGCTTTCGGGAAACAGATTTCAGCAGTTGTGATTTCACAGATGCTGACCTCCGCGGATCTAACCTGGCAGGGACGGATACCTTGAGAGCAATCTTTGACGGGGCTGACTTGATAGAAACCAACCTGCAAGGCATGCAGCTTGGGACCTTAGCTAGTTTTGAGAATATGAAAATAGACCAAGCCCAACAAAAAGACCTTCTTACTGGACTTGGTATTATTGTTTTTGACTAGTCTTATTCAGCCTCTGAAGCATCTGCTGGTGCAGATGATGTTCCCCAGCCCTTACTTTCCATAAACGCCAGTAACAGGCCAATAATAGCACCATTTACCAGATGCATAATAGTAAGCGGCAACCGTGCATCACCTGATAGATTAAGCATGTTCGCAAACCAGATAGCATCTGTTGCCATCAAATACAGGCCAAACATCACACCAAACATGGCGCCAGCTTTCATATCACCAGAACCAACGGCCTTACCAAACATCCAAACCACAACAATGGTTTGCACAAAATGGTACCCCATGGTTTGTACGAAAGTTTCTTCCTGTGGGTGCATAGCAGGTGCCATCGTTGCCATAGCATCCTTGAAAATTACATCACCCCCAACGGTATAAAGAACACCGTAGGCAATAAACGCGACAACTACATTGAGTACAAACTTACCAATATTCATTGGTCTCTCCCCTTACTCGGATGTTGTTATGCTGTCGTAGTCCCTCATATCAAAAGCCGGGTTGCCCCCAGTCTCATGTTTTACATGTACCACACGTTGCGGGAATGGGAACTCCACTCCCTCTTCGTTGAATTTATCCCAGATACGCCCCATTACATTACTGGCAACGTTCGAAACTCCATTTTGCGGATCATCGATCCACATACGTAGTTCTAGATCAACACCGCTTTCGCCAAAGCCCCGGATGAGCGTTCTTGGTGCTGGTTGCTTTAAAATACGTTTTTCTTCATTGGCGGCATCCACCATAAGCGCCATAGCCTGTTTCACATCGCTATTATAGCTTACCTGCACAGGGATACGTCTGCGCACAAGTCTATGGCTATGAGACCAGTTCACAACGGGCTGCGTGATCATATCTTCATTCGGTATCAGAAACTCTGTACCGTCTCGAGTGATGACACTGGTATAGCGAGCAGCCAAGCGGTTAATGGTACCGTAAGTGCCGCCCGTTTCAATCACGTCACCCGGCTTAATCGAACGGTCTACCAGCAGAATAATGCCGGAAATAAAATTACCCACAACCTTCTGCAAACCAAAACCGATACCAACACCAAGCGCACCACCGAATACCGCAAGTGCTGTGAGATCAATCCCCGTAGCATTAAGAGAAATAAGGAACGCCAAAGATACCAGAAGGATTTTGGAAACCTTGGTCATCAAAGCCCGCGCCGAAGGTGGTACAGCCTCAAAACCCTTGATTTGTTTTTCGATGAGCGACGAAAGCGCAAATGCACCCCAAATCATGAACCCAAATGTTATTAATCCTTTGATCAAAGACAGGACACTTAATTCCACTTCACCAAGCGGTAATTTCGCACCTTCAAGAACAATAAGAATAGGATCAAGAAGCCCCATAATATTAAGGGCAGCTACCGACCACGCTGTGTAGGCAATAAGTCTGGCCAGCTCTCGGTTCGCCAACATCCCCACCGCAAGCCGGATTACAAACCACGCTGTAAACAAGCTCGTTGCGATAGAGAGTAAATAGGTTTGCATAAAGGGCTGCAGGATCAGGATCGCTGTCCATGTCAGCATGATGGAGAAAGCCGCTACCAAAACAGGATTCAGAAAACGCCTGTCAGCCTTTTGCACCATAGGATGGTCGCCAAAGGCTTTCATAATGCCTTTATAGATAAGCGCGCATACAAATCGAGATACAAGAACAATAACTGCCAGAATGGCGAGTTCGATGAGACGTTCAGGTTCCAGAAAGTTATTCTGGACCCAAGCCCATGCTTGCTGCAACTTATTGAGGATATCTTCGTAAAAGTCTTTTTCGCCCATATAGCGAGTTTAACGCCGGGACTGGAAAAAGTCTCTTAATAATTTCGCAGCTTCTTTTTCTAGAATACCACCATAAACTTCAGGTTTGTGATGGGTGGTTTTATGGCTGTAGATACGAGCACCTACAGTAACACCTCCACCTTTAGGATCATCAGCACCGAAATAAACCCGCTTGATACGCGCAAAAGCAATCGCCTGCGCGCACATTGCGCACGGCTCCAACGTCACATAAAGACTGCATCCTTCAAGTCGTTCTGAACCAAATGCTTTTGCCGCAGCACGAATAGCAATAAGCTCCGCATGGCCCGTTGGATCCTTCGCACCCACCACATCATTTCCAGCCTGTGCCAGCACGCCACCATCTGGCCCTACGACAACGGCACCAATCGGCACCTCGCCACGCTCAGCAGCTTTTTCAGCTTCTTTGAGGGCTGTATGCATATGCGGGAATGTATCAATCATAGGAATGCATGTATCAGTGTGATAGGTATGAAGCAAGATATTGCGCTTTTCTGCGCTCAAGCCTATGGTGCGCCGTATGACAGATAAAGATACAAATATGACTGAAAACGAAGCGCCTAAAGGCGAACGTATTGCTAAGGTTCTCGCACGTGCTGGCGTGGCTTCACGCCGCGAAGTAGAACGCATGATTGAAGATGGTCGTGTCTGGCTGCACGGCAAAAAACTGGAAACACCTGCAACTCTTGTGACCAGCCTTGAAGGCATCCATGTAGACGGTGAAGCGATCGGCCAAGCCAAGCAGACCAAACTGTGGCGCCTGCATAAATCCCGCGGTACACTAACGACTCACCATGACCCCGAGGGTCGCCCAACCGTTTTTGAACGTCTCCCTAATCATATGGGTCGGGTAATCAGCGTTGGCCGCCTTGATATGAACACTGAGGGCCTTCTTCTTCTCACCAACGATGGCGAACTCGCCCGCTGGCTCGAGCTACCAGCCAATAGTATTGAACGCACCTACCGTGTACGTGTGCACGGCTATGTAAAACCCGGTGTATTCAACAAATTGAAAAACGGCACCACGATTGACGGTGTTCACTACGGGCCAATTGATGCTGAACTTGAACGCCAACAAGGTGCCAATGCGTGGGTGATTGTTAAAATTCGCGAAGGTAAAAACCGCGAAGTACGGAAGGTTATGGAAAGCATTGGTTTTGAAGTGAACCGCTTGATCCGTACGCACTATGGTCCTTTCTCACTTGGTACAATGACCAATGGTGCAGTGGCCGCAGTTGGTGAAAAGCAAATGCACGAGCTGCTTGGTGATTTCTTTAAAGACGCAAAAGAAACTGTAGCGGCTCCCAAAGTAAGGCATAATCCCGAGAAATGGGCAAAAGCTAAAAAGCAAAACAACCCAAAACCAGGTGCCAGCCGCAAACGCAAGTGGGAACAACAAAAGCGCGATGGTGTGTTACCTGCAAAATCTGAAACCAAGGCTTCAGCGCGAAAAAAGGCGGATACGGTTGCAAGAAAACCTGCCAAACCAACTGGTAGACCAGCTCGCGGCTCAAAGCCTCGCCCTACCGGCAAAGCTAAATGAGTAGAATAGTTGCTGGTATCCATAGGGGCAGACGCCTCAATATGCCAAAAGGAAAAGATGTTCGTCCAACCACAGACAGGATGCGCGAACGGCTTTTCTCTATGCTGATGCATAGCCGCTACCCTGACATCATTGATGCAAGGGTGGCTGACTTATACGCGGGCACTGGAGCACTCGGGCTTGAAGCCCTCTCTCGCGGTGCAGCACACACCACTTTTGTAGAAAAAGCACGTTCATCAGTAGATACCATCAACAGCAATATTGCTCTACTGAAACTGGAAAAAGAAACGAAGGTTATTTCAGGCAGCGCCCGTACACTGCCTAAATCTTCAACCCCCTTCGATTTTATCTTCATGGATCCTCCCTACAGGCAAGGCCATGTAACGCCAACGCTTGAGAGTATTTTAGATAGTAACTGGCTTGCGGAAGGTGGTGTTATCATCTGCGAACTCGCAGCGGATGACGACAGCATATTTCCTGATGCACTGGACTTGATTGACGAACGTACACAAGGCCAACAGCGCATTGTATTTTTAATGCGTAAAAATACCGAAGGTTAAACACAGCCGATTCGTATCACGGATGTGGGCAAAAGAAGCTCCATTACTTTGTCCACTGCCCTATTTCCCGGCTTCATATTTTGAAGCCTCAATATGTTGTTTACTATTAATACCTCGCAGGATGCGGTTTTCCGCATCCTCTTTTTTCAGCATAAAAAACTTCATTGGCCTTTCACTCATTTCCTGTAAACTCACCTAAACATTTATGGGGAAACGATTTATGCGGGAACTGGAGCTGCGCTTAGCCCTGGTTTGTTACGGTGGGGCATCGCTTGCTGTTTATATGAACGGTATCTCGCATGAGATACTTAAACTTATTCGCGCGTCTCGCGCTTACCACAGCATCGACAACCGAGACAAACTGGCATCCGCCACATTCTTGGAACTCGCACCTAAACGCCCCTACACTACCGATACAGAATCTCTCTATTTCGAACTCCTTCAAATGCTTGGAGAAAAGATTGATATCAGAGTGATTGTTGATGTTGTCTCAGGCACATCAGCTGGTGGCATCAATGGTATCTTCCTCGCACGGGCTATCGCACATGATCTGGATTTCAATCCTCTTCGCGATATGTGGATGAAACTGGGGGATGTAGAAGAACTGATGGAAAAAGGTACTATCGCCGAACGTTTCAGCAAATTCTACCTCTACCCTTTTATCTGGCTTTTTGCAGATAAAGCCTTTGATGATGCTAACCCAGATGAAGAAAGCAAAAGAAAACTCTCACGCTTTCTCAGGTCTCGATGGTTTAAACCACCCTTTTCGGGACGCCGTATGCTCAGTTGGATGATCAGTGCCTGTCAGAATATGGGGGAAGCTGATGGAAACCACTCTCTACTGCCGAGTGGTCATAAACTGGATCTTTTTGTAAGCATCACTAATTTCTTCGGGCAACCAAGGCGACTGAAGCTACATGACCCGAAAGAAATCAAAGAACGCCAACATAAAGTGCCTCTCAGTTTTTCCTACTTAAAAGCAGAGGGACAAACGCTAAAAAGCGAGCTGGATGACAGCAACATTCCCGGGCTTGGGTTCGCCGCTCGTGCAACAAGTAGCTTTCCCGGTGCATTTCCGCCCATATCTTTCCGTGATTTAACAGCGTATCTGAAACACAAGAAAATGCCGTGGCCTTCAAAACAAGCCTTCTTCGCTAAGAACTTCCCGAACCAAATACATAATGAAGAAGCCCTTAACACAATGTCTTTCATTGATGGCGGGGTAACCAATAACAAACCGTTCGGTGAAGCCTTAGAAGCTATGGAAGACCGTGCTGCACACAGAGAGGTAGACCGCCGGGTTATTTATGTAGACCCAATGCCAGACCGTGCAACGGATCGATTGAACGACCACAATGAAGAAAAGCCGGGGTTTTTCCGTACTATTTTATCATCACTTGCAGAAATTCCCCGCAACGAACCAATTTATGATGACCTGCAGGATATTGCAGAGCGCAATAAAGAGGCGCGCCGCATGGAAAGCGTTTACGCCACGATTGAAGCTGAAGTGCGACAGCTCGTGGATAATATGCTGCAACTGGATGCAGAGAAGCGCGTAAGTACCGCTATTCTCGCCAGTTGGCGTGAGCGCGCGCACCGACTTGCAGAAGAAAAAGCTGGTTACGGCTACAGCACTTATATGCAAAGCAAAACCTTAAGCCTACTTGATCGCCTAGCCAAACTACTTGTCCACATAGCTTCTGCAAATGGGCAAAAACTCAGCCAAACATTAGCGCAGGAAAGAATTTACGCTTGGGCGAACGAACAGAAAATTGACAAGGCCGATCTCAACCAATCGCATGAAGATCTACAGAACTTTATCAAGTTCCTCCGTGCTTTTGATGTGGATTATAGGGTTAGGCGGCTTAGGTTCACCGTGAGACGGCTTAATCAGTTCCTCCAAACAACCTGCGGAGAAACAACTGCCTTTCATAAACTTACTAAACAGCAACTATACAAGAGCATGGAAACCTTCCGCTCTAAATGGCACGCCGAAGCTTATGCAGGCACGCTCGATGATATATGGAAAAACAAAGCCCTACTGCCTGATGACGCAGTACCAGCTATCATGAACCGTATTGCTGAGACCATGCAGCTGGAAGATCATGATTTTATCACCGATGAATTTATGGTGCTTACCCTTTCTGGCGCTGGCGATGAAGACCTGAAGCTAACCCTTTTCAGGGCATATGTGGGCTATGCTTTTTATGATGTGCTGACACTGCCAATGTCTACACATGCCGACCTGCAGGAAATAGACGAAATTCGGGTCGACCGTATCAGCCCTGTGGACTGCGCATCTATGCATGAGGACGATCAACCACTGAAGGGTACGGAATTATATAACTTCGGCGCTTTCTTCAGCCGCAAGGCGCGGGAAAATGATTATCTTTGGGGCCGTATTCATGCCGCAGACAGGCTTGTTGATTTCGTACTCGATGCAGCGGGCAAAGAAAACATTCCCGCGGACTTTGATCGCACTCGCTTCAAGAAGCGTCTCGCCAACAGAATTCTATCAAGCGAGGAACACGCGATGAAGCATAGCGGTGAACTAATCGCGAACATCAGGAAGATGTTTAACTAACGACGACCAAATAATTTTTCGATATCGTTAAGCGCAAGTTCCACATAGGTAGGTCTACCGTGGTTACACTGGCCAGAATGGGGTGTAGCTTCCATTTCCCTAAGCAGCGCATTCATCTCATCAACCGTTAACCTGCGACCAGAACGTACACTGCCGTGACATGCCATTGTACCAGCCACTTCTTCAAGTTTTTCCTTCAAAGACAGCGCTTCATCAAGCTCTGTAATCTCGTCAGCCAGATCACGTACGAGGCCTTTTGCATCTAGTTTACCGAGCATTGCTGGTACTTCACGCACCACGACAGCACCATCACCAAATGGCTCGATAACTAGACCGAGAGCTTCCAGTTCCTCTGCGCGCTTAAGCAAACGTTCAGCAGGCGCATCTTCAAGTTCCACCACCTCTGGCAACAGTAGTGATTGACGCGCAACACCTGTTTCAGCCATCTGCTTTTTCATACGCTCATACACAAGCCGTTCATGGGCGGCGTGTTGGTCTACAATAACGATACCATTTGCTGTTTGGCTTACAATATATGTGGCATGTACTTGCCCTCGTGCGGTGCCGAGTGGAAAATTCTCTGGCTCTGGCTGCGCTTGTGGCACTGGTTGTGTTTCAGCGGAATATGGCGCTTGCATACTCTCCGCAACCGAGGTGTATGATACATCTTCAACAGGACGCGCACTTGGCGCAGAAATATCCCCTTGCGGGTCAAAACCAAGCTGGGTTTCCCGAGCTTCCACAGGCTGATAAAGCTGGTCTGCCACCTGCTGGAAGCCTGACGGTAACGTGGGGTGTTCTACTTGCCGTGTCCATGGCATTGCAGCGCCAGAACCTTCAGCCTTAATTGCCCCAAGGGCAGCGCCAGCTACAGTTGTCGAAGCTCTATGCCCAGCCATGCTCAATCCGTGCCTTAGTGCAGAAACAATAAGCCCACGTACCAAACCTGCCTCTTTAAAACGCACTTCCGCTTTCGCGGGGTGTACATTCACATCAACAAATTCTGGTGGCACTTCAAGAAAGAGCGCGAGCACCGGATGCCTGTCCCGCGCTAGATAATCTTGATAGGCACCACGTACCGCCCCCACAAGCAAACGATCTTTCACAGGCCTGCCGTTCACAAACAAATACTGGTGCTGTGCATTACCGCGACTAAAAGTTGGTAAACCTGCGAAGCCAGTAAGCCGAAGACCTTCACGTTCCGCATCAATTTCAATAGCATTTTCCCGGAATTCTCGACCAAGGATAGCGCCTAATCTTTCCAAGCGCGGGTCCTCTGTTAGGCTTACAACAGGTGGGGCACGGAATGTAGTTCGGTCGCCATCACCGAAAGTAAAAGCAATATCAGGATGTGCCATAGCGAGGCGCTTGATCACATCTCCAGCCTGCCCATATTCCGTGCGAGCAGTTTTCATGAACTTAAGGCGAGCCGGGGTGGCATAGAACAAATCTCGCACTTCAATGCGTGTACCTTCTGTATGGCCAGCGGGCTCAGCTTCATGCTTCACCCCACCTTCAACACGAATTGCCCATGCGTCTTCAGCTCCCTTCGCGCGCGAGGTAACACTAAGGCGCGCTACTGAACCAATGGAGGCCAAAGCTTCACCCCGGAAACCAAGCGAGGCGATATTTACTAGATCTTCGTCTCTTAGTTTCGAGGTAGCATGCCTCTCAACCGCAAGCGAAAGTTCTTCAGCATTCATACCGCACCCATCATCCGACACCTGGATAAGGGCCTTGCCGCCATCTCGCATGATCACATCAATCCGGGTTGAACCAGCATCAATAGAGTTTTCAACAAGTTCCTTCACTGCACTTGCAGGGCGTTCCACCACCTCACCAGCAGCAATTCGGTTGATGGTTCGTTCAGAGAGAAGGCGGATAATTCCCGCTTCTTTCGGGAGGGTATGTCGGTTCTGGCTAGTCATGGCGCGACCCTATCAGGCTTTGAAAAGAGAGGAAAGAAAATGCCGTTTTTAGCTGTATGTTTTTCATAATTTAACCAAATGGTTGACTATTTAGGAAATACCCATATATTTAACCATATGGTTAATAATAGTACACAACAACTAGATGCTGTCTTCCATGCTCTTTCTGATCAAACCAGAAGAGGTATGCTTGTAAGTCTCAGCAAAGATGATCAAACGGTTTCTGATCTGGCAGCGCCTTACGCTATGTCTCTTGCTGCTGCTTCGAAACATATTAAAAAACTCGAGCAAGCAGGTCTTGTAACCCGCGAGGTAATCGGACGCACTCATATCTGCCGCCTAAATGCAAAAGCAATGGCTGAGGCGCAAGCATGGATTAAACAGTATGAACGTTTCTGGGCTGACAGATTAGATGATCTTGAAACAGAACTCCTGAAAGCAAAACACAAACAGCTTGCAAAGGATGAGACATGAATATTCATGGAAAATTACTGGACGAGCAAACAGTTCGTCTTGAACGCCTGTTGCCCGGGCCGATTGAGCTTGTATGGGCATATCTGACAGAATCGGAAAAACGCGGCAAATGGTTAGCAACCGGCGAAACCGAACCACGTGTTGGCGGCAAGGTAGAACTGCACTTCAATCACGACAACCTATCTCCTGAGCAAGATAGCGAGGCCCCTTCAACCGATTGTGGCGATGACACAATTCACTACGGAACCGTAACAAAATATGAACCACCGTATAGACTGGCCTATACATGGGCCGAAAATACGGGCAGCACCTCAGAAGTCATGTTTGAGCTTGAGGCTATTGGTGACCAAGTGAAGTTAACCATCACACATGAACGACTACCAGATATGGAAACTATTGTTGGCGTATCTGCAGGTTGGGAAACCCATGTTGCTATAATGGCGGATTGCCTTGCTGGCATTACACCTAAGCCATTCTGGGGCGTGTTCAACAAGATTAAAACAGCGTATGAAAACCTCTATGCCGCCTAACAAAAAAGCCGGTTCAAAGACCGGCTTTTTTTAAAAGATTTATGTAAGCCTACCCGCCCGTTGAAACGCGGTTAACCTCAACATTATCAGGGCGGAAGGTACGCTCTCCAGCTTCAAGAAGATCAGCGAGAAGAAGCTTCTTCTTCACTACATCCTGCGTTAAAGGACCACCAGCATTCGAACGAATATCCACATCAGCATACGGCAACTGGCTGAGCAGTTGATTTTCGCTTTGGCTCTTTGGAACCTGACGAGGGAATTTCTTCCCAGGGAACAACGCATCAAATGCAATACGGCCAGGGTTAATAGTTTGAGCGCGTGGCTCACCCGGGCGTGGCGGTGTTAAAGTTGATTCCGGAGGAACTGCAAGCGGCGCCCTGTCCACAACTTCAAACTCATTCGGCACATAGGTTTTCTTACTGCCACCGCTACCACATGCAGCGAGACAAGCGGTTGCCAAAACTAAAACTGATACAGACTTGAGCGTCATTCACCCTACTCCCTTGTGATCACGCTGATTTAATTGTCAGCTTGATCGGCGTTTAAGGCATTTTTAGGGCCTTTCCTGCCTTCAAGCAAGCCATCAATTAAAAGAAGTATCACACCAATGGTTATGGCACTGTCCGCCACGTTAAAAACATAGAAATTATAGCTGAAAGCATGAAGGTGAATAAAATCCACCACAGCACCGTGCAAGAATCGGTCAATGATATTACCGACGGCCCCGCCAAGAATGATAGCAAGCCCCAAACCCTCAAGCTTTCGCTCCGTGGTTCGCAGCCAATTCAACAACCACATACTGATGCCAGCAGTTAGGATAACAATGCCCCATTTGCCAAGGCTGTCACCGATAGGCAGGCCCATAGAAATACCGTAGTTCCATACCATGGTGAAATTGAGGAATGGCAGCAGTTCAATGGAGCCAACTTCCGGCAGTTTCAAGCCGTTCAATACCCACCATTTGCTGATTTGATCAGCGAGTAAAAGTATCCCGCTGATCTGCAAACCACGTTTAAAATATGGGCCAACCTTCATATCTGTTAGCCTGCGTCGTGCGCGTCAACCGCTGCATTACAGCGGTTACACAAGTCACCATTTTCAGTAACTTCTGGAGATACCACCCAACAACGCTCACATTTTTCGCCATCCGCCACTGTAATAACAGCAGCATCTTCACTTCCTACCTTCAGTGTAGCAGCTGAGGTGATGAAAATCTCTGCAGCATCAAGGCCATCAAATGCCTTAAGCGTAGCTTCATCAGCTACAGTCACTTCAGCATTTGCCTGCAAGCTTGAACCAATCGTTTTATCGCGGCGCAGAAGTTCAATCGCAGATGTTACTGTTGAGCGCACTTCACGGATTTTTGCCCACTTGGCAGCAAGAGCATCATCTTTCCACTCCGCAGGTGTATCAAGCCAAAGCTGGCGGTGTACGCTTGGTGCATCGGCACCATGGCGAGATAACCAAACTTCTTCTGATGTGAAAGAAAGAATAGGCGCGAACCACAGCACAAGGCGGTTAAACACTTCATCAAGCACTGTACGAGCAGCACGGCGGCGCGTATCAGCCGGATTATCACAGTAAAGTGCATCTTTTCGGATATCGAAATAGAAGGTGGAAAGATCAACGATACAGAATTGGTAAAGTTCACGGAAGATAGGGTTGAAATCATAACTATTTGATTTCGAACGGATCAGCTCATCAAGTTCTGCAAGGCGGTGTAAAACCCAGCGCTCAAGCTCAGGCATCTCCGATGCTGGCAAGCGTTCTTCCTCGGTAAAGCCATCAAGGTTACCAAGAAGGTAACGCATGGTGTTACGGATCTTACGGTAAGCATCAGCCTGCCCTTTGATGATCTCATCACCGATACGCACATCTTCCATATAATCAACCGCAACCACCCACAGGCGCAAGATATCAGCGCCATACTGCTGAATGATTGTTTGCGGCGCAACTGTATTGCCCAGCGATTTGGACATTTTACGGCCTTCACCATCCATCGTGAAACCATGCGTAAGCACACCCTTATAAGGAGCAACACCGCGAGTGCCGCAGCTTTCGAGTAAGCTTGACTGGAACCAACCACGGTGCTGGTCGGAACCTTCAAGATACAGGTCAGCCGGTGACTGAAGATCAGGGCGCATTTCACTTACAAACGCGTGTGTACAGCCACTATCGAACCAAACATCGAGAATATCGTGCACTTGTTCATAATCATCGGCGCTGTATTTATCGCCAAGGAACTCTTGCGCAGGAACAGCAACCCATGCATCAGCGCCGCCATCTTTAACGGCAGCAACAATACGGGCATTCACTTCAGCGTCCTGAAGAATTTCGCCAGTTTCTTTATGTACGAATACAGTGATTGGTACACCCCACGCACGCTGGCGAGAAATTACCCAATCAGGGCGATCTTTTACCATCGCTTCAATACGGTTCTGGCTTACAGCAGGATACCAATTTACTTCGCCGCGAATTGCCCGTAGCGCGTTTTCACGCAGGCCAGTTTTCTCCATAGAGATAAACCACTGTGGCGTATTACGGAAAATAAGCGGTGCTTTGGAGCGCCAGCTGTGCGGATAACTATGTGAAAGCGTGCCTTTAGCAACAAGACCATCAACATCTGTTAGGAGCTCACAAACCTCGTCCGCCACTTTATAAACATGGCGGCCAGCAACAAGCGCTACATTATCATAATAGCAACCAGCTTCATTCACTGTGTATGGTACAGGAATACCAAATTGAACGTGTGCTACCTGATAGTCATCGTCACCGTGGCCTGGAGCTGTATGTACGAAACCAGTACCCGCTTCAGTGGTTACATGGTCACCCGGTAGCATTGGCACATCAAAATCATAGAAGCCATCCGCATCTGCATGACCGTTCCATGGGTGCATCAACACGGAACCTTCAAACGCAGAACCCTTTACATGGGCAATCTGCAGATAGTTGCTAATACCTGCACGACCAACAAAATCCACCGCCAGTGCTTCAGCAACTACAAAACGGTCACCTTCATTGGCAAGGGCGCCTTCTGCTATCTCAGTTACTTCAAGCACAACATAATCAACAGCGGGGCCAAAACAAACCGCACGGTTTGCAGGGATGGTCCACGGTGTTGTTGTCCAGATAACAACGCGAGCACCATCAAGTTCTTTCGAAGATGTTTCCTTTACACGGAACGCCACATCAATCTGCGTGGATGTGTGATCATGATATTCCACTTCAGCTTCAGCGAGCGCCGTTTTCTCAACCGGAGACCACATCACAGGCTTGGAACCTCGGTACAGCGCACCGGATGTTGAGAACTTCAAAAGTTCTTCAACGATCTGCGCTTCCGCATCGAAATCCATTGTCAGGTAAGGTTTGTTCCAATCACCGAAGATACCAAGGCGCTTGAATTCTTCCTTTTGAACACCAATCCACTGATCAGCAAATTCACGACATTCACGGCGGAATTCAACAGGATCAACCTCATCCTTGTTTTTCTTCTTCTTGCGGTACTTTTCTTCGATCTTCCATTCGATCGGCAAACCGTGACAATCCCAACCCGGAACATACGGCGCATCTTTGCCCTGCATCTGTTGTGATTTGGTAATCACATCCTTCAGGACCTTATTCATTGCGTGGCCAATATGGATATTTCCGTTTGCATATGGAGGGCCATCATGCAGTACGAACTTTTCTTTACCCGTAGCATCTTCGCGCAGTTGTTTATAAATGCCTTCTTTTTCCCACTTAGCAAGGAATTCAGGCTCACGCTTAGGAAGCCCCGCCCGCATTGGGAAATCAGTTTTAGGCAAAAAGACTGTATCGCGGTAATCGCGTTTTGTTTCTTCAGCAGACATAAATCTCGTTCCGCTCTCTTATTCTTTCGGCACATAGCCGAATATAACTATATTCTTGGTGAAAGTGACAAACTAGAAACCCCGGTCGCTACGTAAGCGCCGGGCCAGTAATTCGAATAATGCTGGCAGCTATCTGCCACTCATATGAACATAGATTCGTCATGGGGCGAGTTTTAACAGTGGTCACCCCTGCTGTCGAGCATTGAATCTGCTAGAAAGCGCTATTTTACTCGCCTTTGAAATAGATTTGCTGTTTTTCCACCGGCATAGCACCCTCCTGCCGAATACGACGCTCAAGGCCACCATAAGCCTTCTTCGACTGTCGTCTGTCCGGCCCACTATATCCAGTTACCTGAATAAAAGGTTTTGGATGCAACATGATATCAGCAAGGCTTTTAAGCAGTATTGCAGTTGTAAAAGGCAAGATAATCATTTTATTCACGCCAGCATCTCGCGCAGCGATTACATCATGCCTGCTAGGGTTTTTCATACACATAATAATTGGTGCTATTGATGTTGGGCTAGCGAGCATACGTACAAAACGCACAAAATCTACTCCACCCAGATCGGAAAAACTATCTTCTACCAACAGGAAATTAAAATGTGCTTGCCCAAAGCGTTCAAGCGCATCTCCTTTGCTTTCAGCAATTTGGATGATATCCGCTTTTTGTTCTTTAAAAATCGCACGTGCACCCTCTGCCGCCTGGCCATTTTCCATAGCGATTAGAACGCGCAAATCATTTTTGCTACCCAAAACCATGATACTCGTCCCCACGAATGTATAAGAATACATAGTATACGGTATCCTTTATTAACAAAGTGACAAGTAGGAATGACCCTTCGTCATAAAAAAAAGGGAGCCGAAGCTCCCTTAAATTCTTGACAAGAAACACTCCTTAGAACTTCGCGCGAACACTTGCGAAGAACGAACGACCAGAAGTGTTATAGCCTGTTCCGATTGGATTATTGAATGAAGTGAATACATCGGTGTCGTCCACAAGTGGTGGAGATGTATCAAACACATTGCGCACGCCAAAGTTCACGAAATAGTTCTCATTGATATTCCAAGAGAAAGAAACATTATGAACATCGTAGTTCGTTGTGCTCGAAATCGGGCGACAAATCTGACCTGTGAATGGACAAGCAACATTGTCAGTTGCAAAATCAGTTGGATTATCCACAGTCGCACCCTGGATCCAACGTGTCAGCCATGTAAGACTAAAGTCTTTATAGCCAAGACGAAGAGTACCAGATGCACGCCAGCGTGGGTTTCTGATCTCACCCGCATTGTCATCCTCCACACCCAGAGAGCTAAAGAATAGCTCATCTACATATGTAGCCGTTGTATCAACCGTTACGCTTAAGTCATCGTCAAGACCAAGATCAAAACGCTGGTTATAGTAAAGATTGAAATCGATACCTTTAGATGTTTCCACACCAACGTTTACAAACGGACGGTTTACAAAATCAATCTGGCCATCTTCATCACGCGCGATGAAGTTACAGAATTGAGAATCGCCATTTGGTGCTTCGTCGTTATCGAAACACTGGTTGATCACAAAGTTTGCACCAGGCTCGTTAATACCATCAGTAATACGGATATTATAGTATGTCGCAGACAAACGTAGATCAAAGGCATCTGTAAACGGTTGATCGAATACCACACCAAGGGTCCACGAACGGCTACGCTCTTCCGTAGAAAGTGTAGAGCCACCGGCACTCACTTCAGAGTTGCCAAGTTGATTAAAGCCATTACCTGTACCATCATCAAGGCCTAACGCTGTTGGATCAACGCCGTTTGCGCTACATGCTGCAAGAACACGGGCTTCACGCTCATCCCCAGAAGCATCATATGTCTCTGGAACAGTTGGATCTGTTGGATCAGAAACGCGAGCATCAAGTGGAACCACACATGGATCCGTTACATTCAAGAAGCCCGTTGTACCAAGTAGGAAACGCTCACGGAGATTTGGGGTACGGTAGCTTGTGCCGTACGTACCACGAACAGTAAATGCATCCGTAATCTGCCAGCGTGCTTTACCAGAATATGTGAAGGCTACCGGAGAAAACTCCTCGTCTGTCATACGAACAGAACCTTCTACATCAAGGGATTGAATAAGCGGTACATCGCGAACTACATTAAACGCTGTTTCTGCAAATGCTTCAAATAGATAACGCTTACCAATAGCCCCCTGATCGGAGAAGAAGTTCAACAAAAGACCTTCTGTCGCTACATCATTACCAACTGAGTTGATTGAATCTTCACGGTACTCAAGACCAACAAGAATTGGTAAAGATTCATCGTTCCAAGGTAATGCAAACAGATCTCCCTGAACTACACCGTTGAATACAGTCTGCTCAACCTCTGTACGGAAGATACGTTCTATAAACAGGTAATCTGCCTCTGCCTGTGTTGCGAATGTACCGCCATTTGCTTGATAGAGAGAAGAAGCAAATAAGTTTACAGGCACGCAACCATCTGTTCCGTCAGGAACGCCATCACCATCACCATCAGCACCACAAATGAAAGAACCCGCATTGTCAGGGTCTTCAATTGTTGTTGTTAGGCTGAGATCAAGACGTGCCGCATCCAGACCACGGAAAACTTCATCACCGTTAGAACGGGCATAACTTCCATAAACTTCATATGACCAGTTACCATCCAAGAAGTTATCAAGCGCTCCAATATTGCCTCGGATACCACCAATAACACGGAATTGTTCAACTTCTGCATCAGCGAGGTCGCGATCACCCAAGATACGAATAACAGGCTGAGCCGTTGTTGGGCCAAATGCTGATGCGGGGCTCGTTGTACCATCTTCATTTGTCTCAATAAGACCAGCGTTGAGATCGACACCATTCACGCCAACCGGGTTAAATGGATTGTTCGCGCCAACAACAGGGAAGATTAGGCCAGGACCAGTGAAAGACGGGCTATCACGATGTGCATAACTGGCTTCAATGAAAACCTCAGTATCATTAGCATCTTCAAACTGATATTCACCATTGAAATAAACAAGTTTACGTTCAAGTTTTTGAATAATATCAGCTGAATTTGCAAGATCAGACAGACCATAGTTAAAACGTGGATCAGTGAATGGTACATCCACCAAACCATCACCATTTCCATCAACTACAAAACGGTCAGTCTCATCAATAACTCCATCACCATTACTATCAAATGGAACCCGGTTTGCATCTGGGAAGTTACCCGCAAAACTAGCTGGCAAATTCACTTCAGAGAAATTTGGAATACCAATATTCGATGAGCCTTCAGTAAAATAGATACTACCAAAATTGCGCACGATAATACGGTTGTTCGCGATTGTGTTACACGCTGTTGAACCATTACCTGGAATACGAGACCCAGAGAACTGGCTTTGATTTTCGTTGAAAATTTCACCATTTGGACCTTCGAACAACACCTCATCACACGCGTTGATGAATGGGTTTTGCGCAAAGGATTGTGCCGAACGGCTAAAATATTCAGCAGCTACCGTAAAATTCCAATTATCTCCACGATCACCGTAAAGAGCACCAATAGTGTAACTATCGCCGCCGCCAGCTTCCGGGATATCTGTTGTGGCCTCAACTTCAAAGCCTTCAACATCTTTCTTCAGAATTACATTAGTAACACCAGCCACAGCATCAGAACCATATACCGCTGACGCACCATCAAATAAGTTTTCAATACTGCTTACAAGAACGCTAGGAATAAGGTTTGTATCAGCAACACCAGGCGCACCACCAACACCTGCTGGTGCCAAACGACGACCATTTACCAGCACCAGCGTACGATCTGCTCCTAGGCCCCGGAAACCTACGGTCGCGGCACCAGTACCATTATCAAGAACGAAATTATTAAACGTGTTGTTGATTTGCTGGCCAGATGCCTGAGTGGTTGTTTGAAGAATATCAGTCGCAGCAAAGAAACCTATTTCTCTGGATTGTTCACCGCTGATAATCTGAATGGGAGAAACGGAACTAAAGGCATTCTTTTTCAATCGAGAGCCCGTAACGGTAATCTCTTCTACTTGAATATCTTCAGAATCGCTGTCTTGATCCGAGTCTTGAGCGACAGCTGCCGTGCTTAGGATGGCTGCAAGAGCTGCTCCCCCCAATAATGCACTACGTCGAGCATGAGTGATATTAAATGTCACCACATTTCCCCTGTAATTTTTATAGAAATTATTATGAAACTTATGAGCAAGATCGCCCGTAAGCGGGGCCAGCTAAACACGAGATACAGAGAAATCAATCAGTGGTGCGCGTAACATTACAGTGAAAAAAAGACCGGAAAATACGACAGTGTTTTTTTTACAACAAAAATAATACGATGGTGTATTTTCAATATAAAATGGAAATACCAAAGTTTATTTATATATAAAAATCAAATACTTAGTTATAAAAGTTTATACCTAAATCATAAGATTTCATAGATATCGATTCAAAAATAGAATGAAATATCAATGAATACCAAAATTGGAGTCTATTTTTACAGGTACAAAAATAAACCTGTAAACTCTGGACATAAAAAAAGCGAAGCTCTAAGTACTTCGCTTTTTTTGTTCTGTCCTATAGCACGTTAGAAATACGACTCAGCGCCTATAGCATTACGCATATACCAAAAGAGATTTAAACATCCTGTTCCGCAGCATTTTTTCTATGCTCACGTTTTTTAAGTTTACGTTTGCGCGACATCAAATTGAGTACTTCCACACCTAATGAGAATGCCATAGCAAAATAAATATAACCTTTCGGCACATGCACTCCGAGACCTTCGGCTACAAGGAATACACCAATCAAAAGAATGAAGGATAGTGCCAAGATTTTGAGTGTTGGGAACCGTTCAATAAAGCTGGCAATAAACCCTGATGAAAAGATCATTACAATCATTGCAACAGTCATCGCTGCAACAATAACCGGAATACTGTCGGTCAGCCCCACCGCCGTCATCACTGAATCAAAAGAGAAAATAATATCGATGAAAACAACCTGCGAGATAACCGCCAACATACCACCAGTGTATGTTTTACAGTCTTCGATTTTATCGCCCGTGATTTCATCATGGACACTATCTGTGGCTTTATAGATGAGGAAACCACCCCCAACGAGCATCAATATATCTTTCCCTGAGAAAGAATGCCCAAACAGATCGAGCAGTGGTTCTTTAAGACCTATGATCCACGCCACCCCCATCAACAAGCCAATGCGCATAACAAGCGCAAGGGTTAGACCAATGACGCGAGCTTTCTCTCGCTGACCATCAGGCAGATGACCAACAAGCAGCGCTACAAACACTACATTATCAATCCCGAGAATAATCTCGAGAGAAGCCAAGGTCAGGAAGCTAACCCAAAGATGATAATCAAGTAACAGTTCCAAGGGAGCCTCCAAGCTAAAATATCAACAAGACTTAGTTAATGATCAAATGTGTTTATAATATTTGAACAGGAATACAATCATTCAACTATATTTTTATTTTCAAATTCATCGATATTCGCCAGCACGATATCTTTAATTTCATCTGGCACCCCCTTGAGGTGAGTTCTGATGATCTCACGATACCCACCACTGTCGATCAATTTACCTAACCCGCGATTAAACAAATTGCGCATAATTTTACCGTCTTGAGTTTTAGCAAACAGAACATGCGCATAATTGTGATCTACATCACTTGGGTAACTTTCAAGGAACACTCCCTTAGAGCCATTTTTCATCAGATGGCCTGCCGTAAGTGTTGGCAATAGTGTAAAATCAGCCCGTCCTGTTTTTACAAGCTGGTAACAGTTTTCGAGCGAAGCAGGATTCACAACACGTAGATCATAATGTTCAATATGTGGTCGAATAAAATCAGGAATGGTCCAGCCAAGAGGATAACACCAGGTACGTTCAGCCGAGCTATCATGAAGGCTTGAAGGAAAACGAAAATCTGGATCGTGAGATATAAACACATGTTTGAAAATGTAAATTACATCAGAAAGGTAGAATTTCTCCTCTCTTTCCTTTGAATACACCCAAGCAAATGTCCCAATTATTCTTTTAAGCTCTAAATCCCGGTAACTGCGAGGCCACGGCCTGATAAGAAGATCGAGATCAACACCTTCAAGTTTCAAACTTTGCCTTACAATGTCAGTAAGCAACCCATCATTAAGGTGAGCCTTCGAAATATACGGTGCGAAATCGACATCTGTTGCAAGCTCAACCCGCTGTTCTTCAGCCGAAACCGCAGACAGCAGAGGCCAGAGTAAAAGCATGGCGATCATGAAGCCTCCTACTATGCCTTGCTTCAGCACCAATTATTCCTCCCGCCCATCATGCAAAACACCTATATCACTTAAACCAGCTTTAATATCTTTCTGTATTTCCATAGGTAGGCCCACCAAATACGGTGAGATGATTTCAAGGTAGCGCCCCTTCTCTACCAGAGCTTCAAAACCTTTATCATATAGCGCTTTAGCCTTTTCACCTGCTTGGGTCCGCGCAAATAATATATGTGTATTGCCAAAATAAATATCGTCAGGAGCACGATGAAAGAACAACGGGCCAGGTCTGATACCTTCCGCCAGAAGAATACGAATATTACTACCAAGCGCTAAACGCTGCACAAAAACTATATCTACCCGACCGGTAAATATCATACGAAAACAAGATTCGATACTTGGAGGCAAAGCCACCTCAAGTACCCCTTTGTTTTTCATGTCTTCGGCAAAAACCGGAAGTGTCCAACCTAGTGGAGAGCACAGAACAAGCGGCTTACCCTTGCTATGTTTCTCGTGAAACGTATCGGGATACTTGAAATTTTCCACCCTACTTACAAAAACAGCTTCAGATCGAAACATTGGCCGAGACAGAAGGAATTTTTCTTCTCGTTCTTTAGTATGTGCCCAACTGAAGGTGCCGGTAATTTCCCCCAATTCCAGAGCTCGGTGAGCTCGCTTCCAAGGCATCAATCTTAGTTTCAAGGTAACCCCAACTTCGGCAAAGCTTGCCCGAACCAATTCTGTAAACAAACCTCCAGAGGCAATTTCATCTGTGATAAAAGGCGGGAAATCCATATTGGTGACAAGCTCAATTTCTTCAGCATACACTGAAGGTATAGCCAAATACCCCACACATAATGAGATAGCTACTATTCCTGTCTTTATTTTTTTTGTGTCTAAACCGAGCATCTTATTAAAAGCATTAATATGAACAACTTAAGATGCCCTTAACTGGGTAGGTTTAATCAGTCTCGCGCTCTGACATGTGGTTCAGGAAACAAATCCAGATAAGCATCAAGGGTTGGGCCTCCAAGACGTGCGCGGTCATTTTCAGGCTCCGCAAGTACTATTTTGGCAACTCGACAATCTTTTGCAATCTGGTTCTGCAGTTCTTCAAGACCACTAAACTTCATCTCAGGCCTAAGAAAAGCAACAAGTTCAACCCGGAGATGGCGATCATAGATTTCTTCATTGAAATCAAATAGATGTACTTCCATCAACACATCGTGCTTATCAAAGGTGGGACGCTTTCCGATATTAGCCACCCCCATAATAAAGCGGCTTTCATCATCAAGTCTCGCTCTGACGGCATAAACACCGAGTTTAGGCTGAAGGCTTTCCCCCAACTCAACATTTGCAGTTGGAAAGTTAATTGTGCGACCACGCTGATCTCCTTGGGTCACACGGCCATTAATTGTCCACCAATGCCCAAGCAGTGCTGCAGCTTTTCTAGCCTCGCCATTTTGCAAGGCCTTCCTCACAACGGTAGAGCTGTAAACCTCACCCGCATACCCTTCAAGGCCAACAGTTACAGCCTTGATCACAGAAAGACCAAAACCCTCCATATCGCCCATATAAGCTAGAACGTCGGTACCGCCGCCACGCTTGCTGCCAAACCGGTAATCATAGCCAACAAAAACATGCTGAGCGCCAAGACCATCAACAAGAATGTCCAACACAAAATCTTGGGCTGACATACTGGCAAGCTCTTTATCGAACGGCAGCACAAGAAGCTGATCCACGCCAAAACGTTCTAGAAGCTGTGAACGTTCACGGAAAGGTGTCAGCCGAAATGGTGGCGCATTGGGTGCAAAAAAACTAACTGGGTGCGGTTCCGTAACCACAACAGTGAGCTTTAAACCAAGCAAACGCGCTAGTCGGCCAGCTTCACCAATCACCACTTGGTGGCCACGATGAAAACCATCAAAATTACCAAGAGCCACCACACTACCTTGTGTTTCAGCTCCCAGTTCACTGACATGCCTCAATAAGCGCATCTCTTATCCCTGCTTGTTTGCTTTTGGTTTATATAGGTGAAATATAAATATTGCCTATATATTTTTGCGACTAGGCACATACACCAAGGCTTCGCCTGTCACCACCTTTTTGTCTTTTACGAAACAAGCAGTCTCGAATCTAACCCGGTTTTTGCCTTCAACGCATTCAAGTACACTTACTTCCGCTTTAACTGTGTCACCAAACTTGACGGGCGCCAAAAACTTGACTGACTGGCTCATGTAAATAGCCCCAGGACCAGGTAGTTTGGTCCCCAGCACCGCAGAAATAAAACTGCTACTAAGCGCCCCGTGAGCAATACGTTCTTTAAATTGGGTCCCCGCAGCATAATCTGCGTTCACATGCACGGGATTGTGATCTCCAGATACCACCGCGAACATATTCACCATTTCTTCGGTTACCAAATAGCTCATACTCTCGCGCATTCCTTCAGAAATATCTTCAAAAAAAATCTGTTCCATAAGTTCACCTACAAAAAAAATCAAATCAGCAGCGTCGTTAAAAACCTAAATACCTTCAGCACATATACAGTATTTGCAAATTTCTTTGCGAAATATTAGGGTTAATGATGAGAAGCAATTGAAAGATCATTATCTTTAGGTTAACCAATTCTTCAGAATGTCGGGGCTAATTTCCCGATATGGGAATAGTTCAGAGGATCTCTTTGGAGATACTCTTAGTGCAAATCATTATGTTGAGGAAATATCATGGCCGTTGATATGGGTATGCCGATCCTGATCGTCGACGACTACAAAACAATGCTCCGCATTGTACGTAATCTACTAAAACAACTTGGTTTCAATAATGTGGATGAAGCCACAGATGGCTCTATGGCGCTGGAGAAAGCCCGCGCTGGTAAATATGGCCTTATTATTTCTGACTGGAACATGGAGCCAATGACTGGTTACGAATTCCTGAAAGAAGTTCGTGCTGATACTCAGCTTAAAGATACACCATTCATCATGGTGACCGCAGAATCTAAAACTGACAACGTGATCGCTGCGAAAAAAGCTGGCGTGAACAACTATATTGTTAAGCCGTTTAACGCTGCGACACTAAAATCAAAAATGAATGCCGTTCTCGGAGATTTCTAAATGAGTGCCGAAGAGCTTCCGGATCAGATCAGGTTACTGGTCGATAGTCTGAGGAAGCAAAATACCGCAAACCTATCACTGACAGATGTTGCATCTGTCACAGAAGTATTGATGGGCACAATGCAGGTATTTTTCGCAAACATTGATACGTCTGTTTATCGGGAATGCCGGGCGCTCAGTGATTATATCAGCAACGCTCGTAAGGAAATTGCTTCCTTGCAGCCTTCTGATTTGGAAAGCGCCCGTATTCCGAGAGCAGGTCTGGAATTGGACGCCATTGTTCAATCTACAGAAGATGCTACGAACACCATCATGGAAGCTGCCGAAGAAATCATGGGTGCTGACACCAGTGATTCTGAAGCCTATCAAGCTGTTACCCAAGATGCTGTTATGCGAATTTTTGAGGCGTGTTCTTTCCAGGATATTACTGGACAGCGGATTTCCAAGGTTGTTGAAACGCTTTCTTATATTGAAAAACGTGTTCTGGAACTTCGTAGCCTTCTTGGTGTTACTGAAGATGATATCGACGTAGCCAATGAAGAACATCAAAAAGAACTTGATGAACGCGCTCTACTTTCAGGCCCTGCGCTTGAAGGTGAAGGGATCGATCAAAATCTGGTTGATCAACTTCTTGGCGATGACGATGCGACACCCGCAGCGGAAGCACCAGCTCCGGAACCTACTCCAGAGCCTGTTGCAGAAGCAGCGCCTCCGCCGCCTCCTAAGCCAAAAGCGCCCCCTCCACCTCCTGCACCGGAGCCACCCAAACCTGTTAATCCACGTCAGTTGGATTCAATGTTTGAAGAAGACTTCGATCCTGTAGCTGAATTAGCTGCAAAGGAAGCGGAAAAAGAAGAAGCCAAGAAAAAGGCCGAAGAGGAAGAAGCTAAAAAGGCAGCTGCCAAAAAAGAGGAAAAGAAGGAAGAGGACATTGATCTTCCCTCTGGTGAAGAAGTTAGCCAGGATGATATTGACGCGCTCTTTGGCTAAGGTTTACCAAGATAACTGTTGCATTACGGCGTGGGGAACAGCCTTTCCTGCGCCGAAAATTTTTCTAAACTGCACAACAGAAACCCTGCTATCCTCAGCCTGCCGCTCAAGCTCAGGGAATTCCATACGGTGAATACCGCCAGCAATAAATAACCCCTTATACCCAGCGGCCAGAGCACCAGCCATATCAGTTTGCAAACTATCACCAACCATTAATATACGGTTTTTAGGTGTATCAGCGGGCAAACCACATTCTTTAAGGCATGACTGCAGCGCATAAGCAGTGGGTTTACCAAACCAACGTACCTCCCCGCCTATTTCTTCATATAGATCAGCAACTGCACCTGCACACTGATAGAGCTTATCTCCTACATGCACGATACGGTCAGGGTTCGCACATAAAAGTGGTGTTTGTTTTTCTGCAGCAATCTTCAGCCAATTCCTGTGCTTTTTCACATCACTGTAATCCAGATCTGTTGCAAGAATAACATCAGCTTCATCAGGATGGTTCACCTCAACAACAGGCAATCCCTCTACCGTATTCCTGTCTCCTTCTGGCCCAAGGTGATAGAGTTTTTTTCCTCTAAAATTTGCCCGCACTTCATCTCGAGCCAGTCCACCTGACGTTACGACAAAGTCTGTTAAATCTTCAGATAGCCCCATAGAAATAAGATGATCTCTTACATGGAACCTCGGTCTTGGCGCATTTGATAGAAAAACCGTTTTAATTCCAGCAGCTCGAGCCTTCTGTATGGCTATTTCTGCAGATGGGTGCAGACTAATTCCATCATGCATTACCCCCCAAAGATCACAAATAATGAGATCAAGCTGATCGGAAAACTCTCGGATTCCTGAAATTAAATCAATGGAAAGACCACTGCTATTAGGCATAAAACTCTCTACAATTCCCGGCTTAATTCATGAGCAGAAGCTGGTTCGCCAAACAAATAACCTTGTGCAAATTCAATCTGTGCCTCAAGTGCCTGAAGCACCATATCTTCCGTTTCAACACGGCTGGCAACAAGCTGCATACCTCTGCGACGCAAAGATGACTTAAAGGCATCTACATCACCACGTTCCGGATGTGTTTCCATCAGTGCCGTTAAATCAGCCTTGATGAATTGGAAATTATACTTTTCAAGCTCAGTAAAGCTGTCGTCAAATTCTGTAACCATATCAAGGGAGAAACCAAATCCTCTCTGCCCGAGAATTTTCAAACGGTCCAGAACATCACCATCCAGCATTTTAAAATCCTGCTGGGCAATTTCAAATACCAAACGTCCTGAAAATTCCTCATTGCTCGTCATGAAATCAATGAACTGGGGGAAAAACTCGTCATCTTCCATGGAATGACGGGACATATTACAGAAGAAGCGCAGCTCGGGCTTTCTCTTACCCATCCGGCGAACAAGCTGAATAAGACGGAACAATAAGAGGTTATCGATAGTACCTATTAACCCTTTGCTTTCCGCAACTTTCATATATTGGCGTGGCAGTACAATACGACCATCTTCATCTCTCACGCGAGAGAAACATTCATAGTGTACTTTCTTTCGGCTTGGCAGGCTTACAAGCGGCTGTAAATACAAATCAATACGATTTTCAGAAAGCGATTCTTTCACCACTTTCAGAAGTTGGTCTTCACGTTTGATAAGACGGATAGGCGCCCTGCGTGGACCAACAGCAGCACGTGGTTCTGCAACTGATTTTCTTTCTTCATCATCGGATTTTTGATCAAGCGTTCCATCATCAATAACTGCAAGCGCCGCCTCTTCGGGTGTAAGCTCCAGCTCCTCGATCTCTTCTTCAGTGATCACTTCTGGTGTTTCTTCCTCCACCTGTTCAACGATCTCTTCTTCGTCTTCTTCTTTCATTGGCGGCAGGTGATCTACACTAAGTTCAAGCACTTCTTCTTCAGTGGGTTCAACAGTATCTTCGACAACTTCAACCGGCTTAAACCCGCGTTCCTGTGCCGTAACTTGAGAAAGGAGCGTTTGTAATACTTTAAGTTCAGATACTACCAGTTCATTCTGTTCTTCACCCATTCGGCTTCGGCTCACCATCTCTCGCCGCGCGCGTTCCAAATCCCTACGCAGAATTTTGACTGTGTCCTCAAGACTATCCAACCGATGTTTAGCATTTTTCTCTGAGCGGCTAACTACGAGCCAATTTTGTATCTGCCAAGCTCCGAAAAATATAAACATGCCAATATATCCGGCATGCGACATTGAAATACCCAAAGCACGTGGCAGAATAACCGTCGCTGCTACGCCGAGAATAAAATAAGAAATGAACAATAAGATTTGCGTTATTGGCGCCATAGAGCTTCCCGCCTGACAGTTACCCACTTCTTATAAACTGCCACAAAGAAGCAGTGTGGTTAAGCTATAATTCCGTTTCTTTAATCCTCCCCTTAACATGTCACAGAAACAGTGTCATCATAATGCCTTATAGTTTATCCAGTATCTGGAGCGATTTTAATAAGGGGACACTTCGTGAAAAAATTCATCCTGATCGTACTTCTGCTCATTATCGCCGGTGGCGCTTATGCCTACACACAATTAGGCACTATCGTAAAAACTGGTTTTGAAGTCGGCGGCCCTGACGTACTGAATGTTTCAGTAAATGTAGATGAAATCCAGATTTCTCCCTTATCTGGAGAAGTACAAGTCTCTGCTCTTGCACTTGGTCAGCCCAAAGGCTTTGGCGACGGTCCAATTGCAAAGGTCGGCAATTTCGAGATGAGGCTTGAGCCTGAAACACTGCTTACGAACCATATCATCATTGACGAAATTGTTATCAACGAGCCTCTCTTTGATATTCGTATGCTTGACGGAAAGATGAATATCAAAGCCCTTCAAGAAGGTTTAAACATTCCGGAAACAGACCCTGCTACAACCGAAACTGCTTCCTCTGAGGAAATCACGCTTACTATTCGCAGCATGAAAGTGACCTCTCCAAAAGTTCTTGCCCAGTCTGATGGTCTGTTATCAATAGATGAAGATATCAACTTAGCGGACTTTACCATTACAGATTTAGGTACTGATGAAAAAGGTTTGGCACCAGCAGAAATTGCCCGCCACGTGATGGATACGCTTCAGCCTCAAATCGCAAAAGCCCTTGTTGCCGCAGGGGCATCCAAGAAACTTCAAAATCTTGCAGACGATGCACGCGGCAAATTAGAAAAAGGTGTTGGTGGCCTTCTGAACAAACTAAAGAAAAAAAAGGATAATTAATGGATTGATTTCTAGACCAGACAGTCCATTATCTTGATATATCATCTAGGGAGATAACAATGTCACTTGAAAAAATCACAGAAGAAATGCGCAGCCGTGTAGGTGCACACTCACCAATTCAGAAAGTCATCAAATTTGATTTTGGTGATGACGGCATTGTACGTATTGATGGCGTTTCTTCACCAACCGTAATTGATAACGACGACACAGATGCCGACTGTACAGTGAAAGTTTCAATGGAAAACTTCATCCAGATTGCAGAAGGTAACCTAAACGCACAGATGGCTTTCATGACAGGCAAATTGCGTGTAGAAGGCGATATGAGCATTGCGATGCAGCTGGGATCCATTCTCGGCTAAAAAACCCGGCGGCTCACTGAGCCGCCTTTTTTGGTGAGTATATATGCTGGATAAAATCCGTTCTGCGCTTATTGGCGTTAGTCTTTTCGTTATTCTGGCCCTTGGTGGCCTTTATATGTATGTACAGATTAAAGGTGGCGATGGCCTTCTTGGAAACGAAGAAGGCTCTTTAGAACCAACAAACTTCAGTACACTGTCACATACAACCAGCGATGATGGCTTTCTTCTATGTTCACCAGACATCTGTCCAAATGCAGAAATTGATGAAATTCCAGAAACCTTCCAGTTATCTGCAGCAAAGCTGAGACAATTAGTTGCTGATTTCACCGACAATTATAGCAACATCAACACTCTGAGCTTTAACTTTGCCGCCAACCAGTTCGAATTCACAGAGAAACTACCAGGAAAACCATTCCCAACAGTAGTATCTGTGAAAATTATTGAAGTTACACCTTATTCAAGCCAACTGGTCATCTATGCTTATCGCCCTGTTGGTGACACATCTAAGGCACAAAATAGAGAGACTGTTGAACGTTGGCTTAGCTTAATGCAGGCCGACGCTGCTTCTTAAGAAGCATCCTCAATAGCTTGGGTATCAACACCAGGTAATGTTGGCGTTGATATCTGTACAAAACTGGAATTACCACCAGCCCTACCCTGAAGGCTTTCTCTAATCTGTGCCTGCGTTTCCCTGTAGCTATTAAGGGCATTCCCTATTCTGGTAGGGGCAACAAAAGGGGCCGTGGCTTCAGCTGTTCGGGTTTCAGCTAGTAAAAGCCCAGTACCCGTCGCCAGTAAACCACTACCAGCAGGCTCAAACTGAGCAGGTATTGCTTGCGGTGCGGTATTATCCTGTCCTGTTTCACTGGTCTCTGGGAAGCGGCTCGCAAAGGTATGAGCAACTGTTTGAGGGCGCAGAGAAGGGTTCGTACCTCGCACAGGAGTACGTTCAAACCTTGTAGGCTCAGTCACAACACGCGACTGGCTAGCAAAAGCTGCATCTGCCATATTGGCACCCGTAAATTTTCACCCACAGCTATTTTACCCTCAAGCTATACCTTTTGGCAACTTTTTGAGCAGAATGGGCCTAGCATGGGCGTTTTTCTTGTGCTAGGTCTCGCTGTTGAGCGAATGTGTAGCTGCTTCCTGGGGGAGGAGAGACACTCGAAATAAGATAAGAGTAAAAGAAAAGCGAATTTGTACAATGGATAACACCACACTCGCCATCTATATTCATGAACTCCGTAATCAGTGTCTTCATGCACAGGCGTCTTTCAACCTGTTCAACCAGTCTGTTCAAGCGGGTCAGGGTCAAGGCATTCTTTATTCAGCCCAAATGATTTTGATGCCAACAAGCCAGATTGCTTCTCTTTTATGGCCAACACGTGCTCGCGCACGTCACCGCGGTGAAGCACTACGTAAGGTTCTTCAGCTTGATGATAAGCACCCTCTCAATGACCGTCGCCTCTCGGAAGTATGGGAGCGCTCAGACGAGAAAACGGAAGAATGGATTGCCAATACAAAAGGTAAGCAGATCGCCTTCGACCTAGTAGGTGATCCAAAAGTACTTGGTGATGGCACCAGCACAGAAGAAACAATCTATCGCGGCTATAACCCAGACACCCGTATTTTCACATACCGTGGTGTTTCCTTTAACCTGCCAGCAGTTGCTAATGCACTGACAGATGTAGCAGGCCGCGTAAATGCTGTTTACCGCCAAATGTTCCCGGAACAAGCAAAGGCAGACGATGAAGCACGTGCACGTGCTGAAGAAGCGCAAAAACAAGCGATAGCTGAACAGCAAAAAGCAATGGAAGCTGCTGAAGCAGCAAAAACAGAAACTGAGCAACCAGCTGACAAGAAAAAAGCGCCTGCTAAAAAAGCAGCTCCAAAAAAGGCAGCTGAGAAAAAAGCGCCAGCGAAGAAAAAGGCTCCTGCTAAAAAGCCTGCAGCTAAAAAAGCAGCTCCAAAAAAGGCAGCCTCAAAATAGCCAGATTAATCTTCTATTCAGGGCAGATATGATATCTGCCTTGAATGAGTTTTAGCTACCTAGGTAACTGGTTTAGAAGAATAACGGATAGTATAATGAAGAACTGGATCGCTACATTTGTTATTGCAACAGCTATGAGCACATCAGCACTTTCAGCTGATTGCGGTGAACCACCAATGGACAGGCCAACTATTCCGGATGGGGCCACCGCAACTCAGGCATCTATTCGTGCAGCCCGAGATTCTGTAATTGCTTACTCTACAAAAGTTGATACCTACCTTCAGTGTATGGATAGGCGAGCAACAAATGTTGTCCCATATCTTACCAAAGATCAAAAGGTACGTTGGGATGAAGATCTGGCAAGCATCCATGAAAAACGCCGCGACCTTCAAACTAAAATGAATGAAGCAATTCGTGCTTACAGGAACGCTATTCGAAAGAAATAGACAGTTAATTATGCGATTAATTTAAAGGACCTTATGGGTCCTTTTTTTTGCTTCTAGATATACTCTCGCCCCAATTAGACTAAATAGTCTAATTTATTTGACTCTTCCCCCTGAGCGCCCCATCTTTCTTCACAAGAGGAAATAAAGGGAGAAAACCAGTGTTAGCAAAGCGCGCTGTGTATGACGAAGAACACCATATTTTCAGAGATGCGGTTCGAAAATTCTACGAAACAGAAGCAACTCCGCATGCAGAAGAATGGTCAAAGGCCGGGCAAGTGCCACGCACATTCTGGAACAGAGCTGGTGAAGCAGGCATTCTTTGCCCTCAATTACCTGAAGAATATGGCGGTGTCGGCGGTGATTACCGTTTGAACTGTATTATCAATGAAGAACAAGCCTATTGCCGGGCTGGAGGTGCAGCTTTAGCGGTACATTCAGATATTGTAGCACCTTATTTACTCGAATACGGATCCGATGATTTGAAAGAACGTATTCTGCCCAAAATGGCAACAGGGAAGATGGTAGGTGCTATCGCCATGACGGAACCAGGCACAGGCTCTGACTTACAAGGCATGAAAACCACCGCCAAGATGGACGGCAATCATTATGTTGTAAATGGTTCCAAGACTTTCATCTCCAACGGACAAAACTGTGATTTTGTGATTGTTGCCTGCAAAACAGATTCGAACGCTGGTGCACACGGAGTGAGCCTGATTGTTGTCGAAGCAGATCGCGAAGGGTTCCGTAGAGGGCGAAATCTGGATAAAATTGGTCAGCACTCATCTGATACATCAGAGTTGTTTTTTGATGAAGTACGTGTACCTGCTACTAACCTTATTGGTCAGGAAAACGCAGGCTTTATGTACCTTATGCAGCAACTGCCACAAGAACGGCTATCTATTGCTGTTATCGCAATGGCTGGGGCACAGCGCGCTTTTGATATTACCTTGGACTATGTAAAACAACGTGAAGCTTTTGGTAAGCCGATCATGGCATTCCAGAACACCCGCTTTAAAATGGCCGAAATGAAAACTGAGCTGGAAGTGGGCTGGGCCTTCCTGGACCAGTGCTTGAGCCGCCATATAAAAGGGGAACTGGATGCGCAAGGTGGCGCGATGTCCAAACTTTGGACTACAGAAATGCAAGGCCGCGTGGTAGACCAGTGTCTCCAGCTTCATGGTGGATATGGCTTTATGTCTGAATATGAAATCGCACATCATTTCACTGATTCCCGTGTACAGCGTATTTACGGCGGTACATCTGAAATCATGAAAGAACTGATTGGAAGGACACTGTAAGGCTTTTTGTCTCAGATATTTGCGTGACGTCCTTCTTCATGCTAGAGGGGCGTCATATTCTAAATTGATGAGGCATTTAAAATGGCACTTCAAAAAGTAACTCTACAGGCAAAACTTAAGCGCGGTACTTTTTACTGGGTTGCTGAAGTTGAAGCCGCTTCTGAGGAAGAAGCCGTAGTTGCTGCAGAAAATCTATTCCTTGCGGAAATGGAAAATGCACACGAATGGGAATTCAGCGACTATAACGTAGAAAACGCATAAGTTTGAAAAAGCTGCCATCCCTATGATTGGCAGCTTTTTTGTTGTGCATCTTTACCTGCTGTCCAGCGCTCCAGCGCATTAATAGAAACATCCATACGCTTTTCTTGAGCATCACTTTCCCGGAAAAACCAAAAACGGTCTTCATACGCATTAGGCCTGATAACATCGCGGATCATAACCTTGGTTTCGCATGGCCCTAACGGTTCAAGTTCTACGCTCCACCAGCGTATCTCATGGTCCGCTTCCTGACGGGTTTTAAAAACACGTTCTTGCAACAGTTCGGTTGTTTCTTCCCATGCACGCCAACGACGGTATACTCGCTGCCAATAAAGCATTCTAGAACGCCCCTCCTCTATAGAAAGTCCATTCACCAGTGTCAGTTCACCCTGCCAGCGCACTCTATTTTCGTTATCTGAAACAAACTGCCAAACCTCTGAAACGGGAGCATTAATTACCCGTTCCCGCTTAAACTCAAAAGCACCGTCATATACCACGTAGCCATGGTAAAAAACGCTCACAACAAGTGCTGTGATAAACGCAGCCACGCCTTTATGGTAAAGATTCCAGTCCTTAAATCTGTCGCGATACTTACGAGCCATACTTCCTGCCTTTTATCTTGCCTCTACCTGCTTGACGTCTACTTCATTAGCTAGCAGTGTGTCGCTGGGAGAGGAACTAATAGCGTATACTATAACATTTATCGCTTGAATAGAGGGGAGCAACAAATGCCAATCACACTTATTTCAGCAAGCCTTATCGGCCTGCTACTCATCTACCTATCTTGGGGTGTAGTAAAAGAACGCCAACGCACTAAAGTCAGCATCGGAGATGGTGGCGATGACCGACTACACCATGCGATCCGCGCGCATTCCAATTTAATAGAATATGCCCCGATAACCCTCATTCTTTTTGGCTTATTGGAATCAAACGGAGCGAATCACTGGCTAATGCTTGCTTTTGCAACATTTTTTGTTGTTGGTCGTTATATGCATGGTGTTACTTTTGGAAAATTTGAAGGTCGCAACCCATTTCGTTTTTATGGTACACTATTCACATGGCTAACAATTTTATTTGCCTCAATTACCGGTGTCTTAATGGCATTGCACGTTATCTAAACATTATTAAGGCGGCCTAACGGTCGCCTTTCATTTGCTCTGTTACAGGCAGAATCAACAAGTTCGCAAACCAATCCCGGAAGCCTGTTTTGGCTTCTACCTCAGAAAGTCCCAGCTGCTCTTTCAAAAAATCTCCCGCGATTCCATCACCAACTGCTGTAAGCGCGGATAACATCACTGTATAACGCGCTCTCTGCCGAGCAACTTTCCAGCCTTCTTCACTATCATCGCCGTTTTCGGAGATAACGAAAGCTGCAATCTCTTCGACAAGACGATCAAATAGCTTGCGCATTCTTCCGTCTTCATCCTTTGGCAAGTTCCCTTTCAACATCATCCAGGCTAGAAGCCGCGCGTGCCCACCATCAGACAACGTTTCAAATACATTCATCAAAATCGTATTTTCAGTTACCTGATCTTTACGGGTTTTATAAATGGCAAGGATATCTTCCAGAAGACGTGCGGCCATACTCTCAATAAGTGCTGCTCTTACCCCCTCTGCGCTGCCAAAATGGTGAAGAACCGTGGAATGGGCAACTCCCGCAACACCGGCCACTTCTTTTACCTGCAATCCTTCAGGACCTGCATCCTGCAGTCTTTCTTTGGCAGCATTCAGGATCAGAGCCTTTGCTTCTTCAGGTGTTCGACGGATACGTTTCTTCACAGTAGCCATAAATTCTATCTCTAAACTTTTTCACTATTGACATTTTTGTCGATAGTGTTATTTTTATCCTTAAGGTTAAGCATACGCGAGGAAGCAGAAGCATGTCGAGCCATACGGAAGAAATCAAATATACTCCGCAACCACGTCGCTGGGGCGATGCATGGCGTGCGCTTAAGCAGTTGATGGAAACACCAGAAGATACCACGCAAGTTTTCAAGATCATGAAAGCGCTGGCAGGCAATTCCCTGTTCAATGAATTCAAACGCTTCCGCAAAACAGATTTCGGCGCAAAAGTGTTAGAAGAACGAATCAATCTTTTTGATACACTTACCAACCGCGATTATCTATCCAAGCTTCCAGAAGGCACTCTTGGTAAAACATACTATGATTTCTGCCAGCGCGAAGGCATTTCTCCTGAAGGCCTTATTGAAGCCAGCGCGGAGGAGTATGAAGGTTTTGAAGATAAAAACCTCGAGTTTTATGCAAACCGCACGCGTGAAAGTCATGATCTTTGGCATGTGGTAAGCGGTTATGGTCGTGATGGGCTTGGTGAAGTATGCGTTGTTGCCTTCTCTTATGCACAGACCAAAAGCTTAGGCTTTGCGGCCATTGCGGTTATGGGCGCTCACAAGTTTAAAAGCGATTTTCAGGACGCAAATATCTGGAGCACTATGTGGCAGGCCTATATGAACGGCCGCAAGGCTGCATGGTTGCCGGGCGTAAATTGGGAAGCCCTTATGGATAAACCACTTGAAGAAGTTAGGGAATTTCTGAACATCAGGACACCCCAGAAATACCAAAAACTGGATCATGTGATTGCTGGCACCCGACCAGAGGTATTAGCGACACAAGCATAAAGACAAAAGGAAAAAGCCCCACCATTTGGCGGGGCTTTTCTTTTACTTCATTGCGAATGCTGAGGCACAGGCATCCAGTATTGCTTCTGTACCAATTCGGTACTCTTCATAGAGCTGGTTAATATCACCTGATTGACCAAAACGATCGATACCGAGTGGCATCACTCGGTGACCACGCACAGCGCCCAACCAACTCAGCGTTGCTGGCACTCCATCTATCACCGTTACCAGCTTCGCATTGGGTGAAAGCCGACTGAGAAGTGCATCAATATGCGACTGAACAACAACACTCTCTTTGCCAAGTGCCGCAACGCTCGATGACCATTCTTTATGAATCAAATCAGGTGACGGAACAGCTAACAAGCCCGCGCCAGGAATATCTTCGAGAACCTCTTGAAGCGCTTCATTTGCTTCTAGCGCTACAGCACCGGTATAAATAATGGCAAACTCAGCACCCTCTTCTGGTGCATGTTCCCAATATGCACCCTTGAGCATATCAGCAATCCACGCATCACCATCACGCTCAGGTTGCTCAAGCGGCCGTGTGGACAGACGAAGATAAACACTATCTCCCTCAGGCTTTTGCATATGCTCAAAGCCCCACTGCATAATATGACGGAGTTCATCATTGTAAGCTGGCTCGAAATACACAAGTTTATCCTGTGCCATACCAATGACCGGCGTATGAATACTCTGGTGCGCACCGCCTTCTGGTGCCAACGTTACACCAGATGGTGTAGCAACCAGCATAAAACGGGCGTCTTGATAGCAGGCATAATTAAGTGCATCGAGACCACGGTTAATAAACGGATCATAAAGCGTACCAACTGGGATCAGACGTTCGCCAAACAAGCTGCCAGAAAGCCCCATAGCCGCGAGTGCGAGGAACAGATTATTTTCCGCGATACCAAGTTCAAGATGCTGACCGCCTTTGTGGCTACGCCAGATTTGCGGGCTCATCACCTTCTCGCTTTTGAAGGTATCTTCCTGCCCTTCTCTACCGTAAATACCGCGCTGGTTTACCCAACCACCAAGGTTGGTAGAAACCGTTACATCCGGGCTGGTGGTAATAATATTATCTGCTATGGCATCTGATGATTTCGCCATAGCGTTCATGATTTTACCAAAACCAACCTGTGTTGACTGTTTACTTGAACCCAGATCCATCAACTCAGGGACAGGAAGCACCGCTGCGTCATAACGGCGGTGTTCAGGTGTATTAAAGGGTACATTTGAAAGGTAATCCTGAAGCGCTTCTGCTTCATCATCCATACCTGCAAACTTATCCCATTCTTGCCCTTCTGGCACACCCATCAATTTACGAAGCTCTTCCATCTGGGTTGGGTTCATCAGGCCTGCATGGTTGTCTTTATGGCCCTGAAATGGCAGACCATAACCTTTCACAGTATAACAAATGAAACAGTGCGGTTGATCGCTATCAATGCTACGGAAGGTCTCTAAAAGCAGCTCCATATCATGACCACCAAGGTTGGTCATTAATGCCTGAAGGTCCTCATCATCATAGCTTTCAAGCAAAGCTGTCACACTTCGTTTGGAACCGATATCTGCAAGTAAGCGTTCACGCCATGCAGCACCGCCCTTGTAGGTAAGTGCGCTGTAGAGATCATTCGGGCATTCATCAATCCATTCTTGAAGAGCGATACCACCCGGCTTTTTAAACGCAGCCTGTTGCATCTTTCCGTATTTAAGATTGATAACTTTCCAACCCGTCGTTTCAAAGATATCAGTGAAACGGGTAAACATTCGGTCACTAGTAATGGCATCTAGGCTCTGACGGTTATAATCAATAATCCACCAGCAATTACGGAGATTGTGCTTATAACCTTCAATGAGAGCTTCATAAATGTTACCCTCATCAAGCTCCGCATCTCCCATCAGCGCGATCATACGGCCCGCTTTTTCTTCGTCCATCACACCTTTATCAATGAGATGATCCTGAACGAGGGAAGCGAAAGCTGTTACCGCAACACCAAGACCAACCGATCCTGTTGAAAAATCAACATCATCTTTATCTTTGGTACGACTTGGATAGGATTGAGCGCCACCAATTGAACGGAATCGTTCAAGTTGATCACGAGTTTGCTTGCCAAACAAATACTGAATGGCGTGGAAAACCGGGCTCGCATGCGGCTTCACAGCAACTCTATCCTCAGGCTTAAGCACACCAAAGTAGAGGGCGCTCAAAATAGTTGCTAGTGATGCAGATGATGCTTGGTGTCCACCCACTTTTAGCCCATCAGCCGATGGTCGAATATTGTTGGCATTATGGATTGTCCAGGAAGCAAGCCACTGAACGCGATCATAAAGCTTATTAATAGTTTCCACTTCTGCTGCAGAAACCAACGAATTCTCTGATGAAACCTTTGGGGCAGTTTCGCGGGTCGTGGCTTTAGCCATGCTTTTTATCCCTCTTATTATAGGGCGTTCTTGACGCCATTCTTCATCTGTCACATAAGGGCCTCGTGCACAGAAGTCTAGTAAAGAAGTCGCATACTAGATCTGCATTTGGCTGCCACCACGATAAGAGAAAGGAGCTGTGGTTTGAATAATATCGACCTACACACCACACCTTTTGTCTTGTTGGATGATAGTCAGGTTTCTCACGTGGCTGGCAACAGTTACCTATTTCACAACCCCGAATATATTATTCAGGCAAAAAGTTTTGAAGATATTCCAAGGGCGCTTACTGCAATTGATGAAGCAGTAGAGGCAGGTTTTTATACAGCCGGGTGGATCAGTTACGAAGTTGGTTACTATTTTGAAAAGCGATTACACCATCTTCTGTCCCGGTCAGCTGAAGAACCACTCATCTGGATGATGGTCACCACCCACCGCGAAGCACTTACACCAAATCAGGTGGAAACACTTCTTCACACGTCGCGTCGTGGCAATAAAAAAACCTTTAGTACTAAATTCAAAAAACCTGATTTGGCCGAAGCAGAATATAATAAAGCAATCGCCAACATCCATGAATTTATTGAAGCGGGCGACGTTTATCAGATAAACTTTACCTTCCCACTCCCTGTTGAGATAAAAGGCTGCAGGTTAGAGCTATATAATGAGCTAAGGAAAAACCAACCCGTATCATTCGGTGCTTATATTAATACTGGTGAAACAGAGGTCCTATCTTTTTCTCCCGAACTATTTTTAGAACGCAAAGATAATCAGCTAAAGTCTAAACCAATGAAAGGCACCGCCGCCCGCGGAAAAGACATCGAAGAAGATGCATTGATTGAACAGTTCTTAGTGAATGACGATAAGTCCAGAGCTGAAAACCTAATGATTGTAGATTTGATCAGGAACGACCTCAGCCGCATTGCCAAACCAGGTTCTGTTCAGGTACCTAAACTCTTTGAAACAGAAAAATACAACACACTGTTTCAAATGACGTCGACTGTAACAGCCGCCGCAATAAAAGACTTAACGCCTACGCAGGCTCTGGCAGCTATGTTTCCTTGCGGTTCTGTAACTGGCGCCCCAAAGGTACGGGCTATGGAAATCATTGCTGAGCTGGAACCTCAAGCACGCGGTGTCTACTGTGGTACAATTGGATACTTCCACAGCAAAAACTGGTCTCTGAATGTACCCATTCGTACACTTGTAAGGAACGATAATCTAAAAGGTCGCTTAAGTGTTGGTAGTGGGATAGTGGCCGATAGCAACCCAAAAGGCGAATATCAGGAATGCCTCCTAAAGGCCCGCTTTACCGAACGGACTGTCAACGAGTTTGCCCTTATCGAATCTCTCCTTGTTGAAGAGAACGAATGCAAGAATCTAGATCTGCACATGAAACGAATGAAAAGCAGCGCTGATTACTTCAATTTTACATTTCCAAAATCAGAAATAGAAAATGCGCTCAGGGACCATGCCTCGATACTGAGCAAAAAGCACAAGTTGCGACTGCTTTTAAACAAGACAGGCACATACAGCATCACCAGCGACCAGCTTTCAGAACCTATTCAGAGACATGGGAAAATAAAGCTATCACAGAAACGAACTGATTCGACCGATGTTTTCCTACGACACAAAACAACGAATCGTTCGCTATATAATGAAGAGTTCAAGCATGCTGTCGCCGAGGGGTATCAGGATATTCTCTTCGTTAACCAACATGGTTTTATCACCGAAGGTGCAATCAGCAATATTTTCGCGGAGATTGACGGGAATCTATATACTCCACCACTTTCAGATGGCGTTTTACCAGGAATTCACAGAGCCTCAATGCTGGAAAACAATCTGGCAATTGTTCGTTCTTTGACCTTGAGTGATCTACAAAAGGCAGAAGCCTTATATATAGGGAACGCTATCAGAGGCCTCCGCAAGATCACCATCTCGGATTTGTAAAAACGAATCAAATTTAAACATCTGATCAATTACTCAGAAACTACCCCTCTTTACGGCAAAAAATAGAGGTATCTGTTAACTGCTTTTTTAGAGAATGTTGCTAGCTTCCTCAGCGGGTAATCAGAACGCCTAATGTTTATAGTAATTTGTGAGGTTCAACTGAATGCATTCATCTAATTCTCCTTCCTCCCTCCCTCAATCTGGAATAGATAATAGTTCCATTTCCAGTCACAGCCGATCATTAGCAACTAAGCTTTCAGGTCATATGGGGCTGGAGAATGCAATACGTGTAAGCAAAGAGAATCAGTGGCACGGCGTGCTTGCAGCACTGCTGGAACTAAAAGCACGTTAAAGTCGGACTACGTAAGGTAAAATAAACGTTAGTTATCATTTCTCGTCTTCAAGCAACAAAAATCAACCTCTAAAAAAAATGCTACCTTTAAATGCACTTATATATTGACCTTTTCAGATAATGTAATATTATCACATATACATAACGGTCTATATTTCAGCTGTTTTTAGGTGCAAAATTAAACAGATATGTGCCTAGAAACACGAAAAGTGAAATTTTTGCTTGGAATCGTGAAAGATTCTTGGATGATAGGCCCCGAGCCGGACCACCCGTCTCAACCCCGACCTGTTCGTGAAAACGGATAAGGTCATTTAAAAAGATCATCCGTGCTTAAGTATAAAAGCTCAAAGGATGGCAGAGCGGAACAAAGTAATTTGTTGAGTGGTCGGCACAATTGGGAGAGGTCGGGAAACCTTTTAAATGGAACTGCCAGTGATCTGATGAACACGTTTTGTCAGAGAGGTACGGCAGACATACTCCCAGTTTGTTAGGGTAAAGGTTTGAGTAGCATTAAATGCTCTTGAATTTTTGCAAGGTTTAATCCGCCTCAGGGTTACCTCTGGTTATTCGTTTAACCGGATTAAAGGTATCCAAGAGGCTTTATAAAACCCATGTGGGCAGAAAATGGATAAGGCTAAAGTGAAACGGATAGCTGTCTCTACAGCCGCAGTCGCCGCGATCCTTCTAGGAGCAACTGCTGCTAATGCACAGGAAGCTCAAGTGAAGTCGATCGTTGACGAAGTAAACGCGGCTAACCAAATCGCACAAGCTTCTCAACAGAAGATCGATGGTATCAACGACGCAACAGAAAAACTTTTTGTAGATTACAAAAGTGTTCTCAAGACAAATGCTGGCCTGCGTGCATATAACGCTCAGCAGCGTCGTGTGATTTCTCGTCAAGAAGAAGAAATCGGGAAGCTAAAAGAATCTATCGGTCAGATCGATGAGATTAAACGTCAGATCACTCCTCTGATGCTTGATATGATCGAAGACCTTAACGAATTCGTTCAAGCGGACATCCCGTTCCTGCTTGCAGAACGTGAAGAGCGTATCGCTTCCCTACGTGAAGCTATGGATAACCCGAACGTAAGTGATCCTGAGCGTTTCCGTGTTGTACTAGAAGCGTATAAAGCTGAAGTTCAATATGGTCGTACATATTTCGCGTATGAAGATACACTTCCAGATGGTCGTAGCGTGAACTTTGTTCGTCTTGGTCGTGTAGGTTTTTACTACCAGACTAAAGACACAACAGAGACAGCTGCCTGGAATTCTGAGACAAAATCTTGGGACCTTCTAGGTGCAGATTTCACGACACCAGTTCGCCAGCTTATTCGTATGGCTCTACGCCGTACACAGACTGACGTAACTGTGCTTCCTATCTCAGCACCGAAGTAAGTAGGGGAATTAGCAATGAAAAAGATTATTACTTCCGCTGCTCTTCTCGCTGTAGGCCTATCGGCTTCAGTGTCTGCACAAGATGGCAGCATGTCAGATCTTCTGAACAAGGTTCGTGAAGGTCGTGTAAGCGAAAGCGCTGAGCACAAAAAACGTGAAGCAGAGTTCCAGGCTCGTAAAGGTCAGCAACAAAAGCTTCTTACAGATGCTCGTGCTGAACAAGCTCGTCTTGAGCGTGAAAGCGCTCGTCTTGAAGAGCAACGTCGTAACAATGAACAAGAAATCACACGTCAGGTTGAAATCCAGCGTGAACGTCTTGGTCAGCTAAGCGAGCTTTTCGGTGTTCTTCAGCAAAACGCTGGTGATGCGAAATCAATCATTTCTACATCACACGTTTCTATTGATAACCCAAACCGTCTTGCTGAAATCGACAACCTGATTTCTAAAGCACAAGAATCTTCAGAGCTTCCAACACTAGCAGATATCCGCGCGTGGCCAGCTCAGATGATCCTTGAAATGATCGGTTCTTCTGAAGTTAAAAAGTTCAATCACGAAGTTCGCCTGAACGACGGTTCTACACAGAACATGGAAGTTGTTCGTATTGGTGACTTTGGCCTTGTTGGTGGTGGCAAATATCTTCAGCTAACTCCAAAAGGTGTTGTTGCTGAGCTTCAACGTCAGCCTTCTGACCGTTTCACAAGCACAATTGCTCCGTTTGAGAACTCAACAAGTGGCATGCACGCTCTAGGTATTGACCCAACACGCGGTCAGCTTCTTAACCTTGAGATCGACAAGCCAACTATTGAAGAGCGTCTAGACCAAGGTGGACCAATTGGTTACATCACTCTAGGTCTTGGTGTTATTGGTGTTATCATCGCAATCCTACAGTGGCTATACCTACTGGTAGTTGGCGGTAAAGTACGCAAACAGATCCGTTCTGAAACTGCGGACACAGGTAACCCTCTTGGTCGTGTATTGGCTGTTTACGACCAAAACCGCAGTGTTGATGTTGAAACTCTTGAGCTGAAACTTGACGAAGCAATTCTAAAAGAAACTCCTGCTCTTGAGCGTGGCCTAACAATTGTTAAGCTTATCTCTGCTGTTGCACCTCTATTTGGTCTTCTCGGTACAGTGACTGGTATGATTGAGACATTCCAGGCTATCACACTGTTCGGTGCTGGTGACCCATCACAGATGGCTGGCGGTATTTCCGCGGCTCTTATGACTACTGTGGAAGGTCTTGTTGTAGCGATCCCAACTCTGCTTCTGCATACATTCGTATCAGGTTCCTCTAAGAGCGTTATCCACGTTCTTGAAGAGCAGTCTGCTGGTATCATTGCAGTTCACGCTGAGAAAGCGAACGGATAATGCGGAGCCTTAACGACGCATTTGACGCTATCCGGGCGTTCATGGAACAGGGCGGAGACGTCTTGTTCCTGATCCTCGCGGTAACGTTCATTATGTGGGTGCTCATTGTCGAACGTATGTGGTATTTCACGCTTGAATATAAAAAGCAGAAAAACCGCGTGATCGAAGCTTGGGAAACACGTACCGAGCGTAAATCATGGTTTGCACACAAAATTCGTACAGCCATGATTTCAGAGGTAAACCACGATCTATTCCGTGGTGTAAACCTCATTAAAACGCTCGTAGCACTTTGTCCTCTTGTAGGACTTCTCGGTACGGTAACAGGTATGATCGAGGTGTTTGACGTTATGGGTTCACAAGGTAGTTCCAACGCACGTGCGATGGCTGCCGGTGTATCCAAAGCAACGATCCCGACAATGGCGGGTATGGTTGCTGCACTATCAGGTATTTTCCTGAGCACATATATTGAACGCCGCGCTAAACGTGAGTCAGAAAGTCTTGAAGACAGCCTGACCATGGATCACTAAGCTGGATTTGGAGAGGAACACTAATGCGCAAGTTCGCAAAAGCAGAGGAAGAAGCTGAAGTAAATATGACCCCGATGCTCGACATCGTGTTCATCATGCTGATCTTCTTTATCGTAACTGCAACGTTCGTTAACGAATCTGGTCTCGAGATCAACAAGCCGGAGGATAACAATTCAAGTAATCCTCCACCACCAGATGAAGATAAGCGCGCAATCGCATTTGTGATTGATGAAAACAACAGAATTACACACGATTTCCTTCGTATTGATGTATCTTCTGTTTCTTCAATCATCAAAAAAGAAAGCGTTGAGCGCCCAGAAGCTCCTGTAGTTATTCAGGCTGCTAAAGGTTCCGAGTTTGGTTTAGCTATACGTATCTATGATGCGGCTAAAGCAGTTGGTCTTGGTGATGAAAAGATCGTAATGACGCCTAAGAAGTAATCGCTGGCGGGAAAATTCCCGCCATCACGGCGAAGCGCCCTATGGGGCGAATTGGAGAAAACCATGCGTAACCACGCTCAACAAGAAGAAGATACCGAAATTAACATGACCCCGATGCTCGACATCGTGTTCATCATGTTGATCTTCTTCATCGTTACCGCGGTATTCGTAAAGGAATCTGGGACGACCGTTATCAAACCTGAAGCAGAGACAGCTGTGAGCCTTAAACAGGTAAGCGTACTGATCGCTGTAACAGAAGATGACGAGATCCACATCAATCGGGAAGTAAAAGAGTTAGAGGAAGTTCGTACGGCCGTTGAAAAACTGCATGCGGAAAACCCAAAAGGCTCCGTTGCGATCCAGAGTGATGAAACAGCAGATGCCGTTCTGGTAATGAAAGTGTATGACGCCATCAGAGATGCTGGTGTTGAAAAAATCGCTATCGCTACGGAGGTCAAATAATATGATTACTCGGGTAGCCAGCTCACTTGTTGTCGCTTCTAGCGTTACTTTCGGTCTGTTTTTCGTAATGCATTCACTTGTTGCGGGAGACGGCGAAGTAGTACTGAACGAAGACAAAAGAGCTCGTTTCATCGATGTTGTACAGGACATCGAAGAACAACCTCCACAACGTCTGGAACGTAAAGTAGAGAAGCCACCAGAGGTGGAAGCACCTCCGCCAGAGATCGACACACCTGTTGTTGATAATTCTGGTCCAGATAAACTGAACCTATCCGTAGGTCGCGCCAATACAGCAGCAGCTGTTGATCTTGGCGGCATTGACCTTGGCCCAAGTTCAGATGGTGACTATCTTCCGCTTGTACGTGTACAGCCACAATACCCACGTCGTGCTCAAGAGCGCGGAATCGAAGGTTTTGTGATTGTGGAACTAACCGTTGCTGCTGATGGTACTGTACCACCAGAGTCAATTGTTGTGCTGCAAGCCGAGCCAAAAGGTTATTTTGAACGTGCTGCTATCAAAGCTGCTCAAAAGTTCAAATATAAGCCGAAGGTTATTAACGGTAAGGGCCAAGAAGTGACTGGTGTTACATACAAGTTCAGCTTCAACATGGCTCAATAAGCGAGACAGGAAAGAGACATGAGTATCAAAAACACTCTTAAATCCCTGTCGGTAGTGGCGGTTGCAGCTGTTGCATTTGCGACCGTCCCTATGCCGCAAGGTACACCATTTGCTGAAACAGCTTTCGCGCAAGAACAAGCTGCTAAGAAGCCACGGAAAACCCGCAAAGTGCAGGCGATCCCACTTCCTTTCCAGAAAAAACTGGAAAAAATTAGCGAAGTCTTGAACCCGGAAGAGATGTCAGATGCTGAAAAGCAAGCAACTCAGACAGAGCGTCTTGCTCGCGCTTCTCAGTTGTTAGATGATGCCTACAATAGCCGCGGTGTAAATGATTACGCTAAATCTATCGTATGGCAGTATCGTGCTCAGATCGCTTTCGATCGTGAAGATACACCAGGCGCAATTAATGCTTTTGAAAACGTTCTAAAGTTCAAGGAATCTATTCCTGTAGCTCAAGAACATGGCATTATGTATAATCTGGCACAGCTTTATTACTCCATCGAGAACTACGATAGAGCTTTGCAGTATCTGAAGGATTGGGAGCGCGAAGTTTCAGCTGTTGACCCTGCTCTCGTAGGCGTAAACCAGTTGGTCTTTATTTCTCAGGTTTACTACACTCTCAACGAATTCAATACAGCGATCACATATATTGATCGTGCTATTACTGACGCTGAGAAAGTAGACACCATCGAAGTTAAAGAAAACTGGTATGGTCTACGTCTAGCTTGTCTATGGGAACTGAAAGACTATAAACGTGCTCAGGATACATTGATCACGCTTATCGTTAACTGGCCAGACCCAAGCTACTGGAACCAGCTCGCTGCAACGTATCAGGAACTAGGCAATGAAACAGCATCATGGTCTATTCTTGAAGCTGCCTATAAGCAGGGTTTCCTGGATGATAAACCAGCACAAATTCGTAACGTTGCGCAGATTCAAATCGCTCGTGACGCGCCAATCAAGTGTGCATGGATCATCGAAGATGCTCTAAAGGAAGAGCAGCTTGAACGCGATGCAGAAAACCTTCGTACGCTAGGTCAATGCTATATGCAGGCCGCTGAGTTTGATAAGGCAATTGCACCTCTTACAGCAGCTGCTAAATCTGAAAATGATGGAGACCTATGGTTCCAGATTGGTCAGGTACAGCTGGCAAGTGATGACCTAACCGATGCAGTAACCTCTTTTGATAAAGCGAACAGTGAATTTACTTCTTCAAAAGATTCCAAAGCTGCTGGTAAACGTTTCTCAACTGTGATGATGAAAGCTCAGGCTCTGATTGAACTTAAGCGTTTTAAAGAAGCTAAAACCGCTTTTGCTGAAGCAAGTAAAATTGCGAAGACATCACGTCAACGCAGGCAAATTTCTCAGTGGAGAGGTTACCTCAAAGCTGAAGAAGCTCGTGAAGCAACGCTTAAAGGTTAAACTTCATTACATAATGATTAAAACGGCGTCCTTCGGGCGCCGTTTTTTTATGTCGATTGTTCCCCTTCTTCCTAACTCTTTTCATGTCATAAACATGCTACACTCAAAAAGTTATATTATAACTTTACATAATCTTTTGATTTGATATTGTTATACTATAACAATTCAGGAGCAAACTAATGAAGATAGGGAAATACATACCAATCACAGCGACAGCCATCACAACCACCAGCGGCTTATTCTTTCTTATGCAAAGCTTAGTCGCTGACAATGAAATACAGGTTGATCAGAGAGAGCCTGTACGCATTATTGATTTTGTACAAGCTATCGAGGAGCCAGAGGTTTCACTCACCGACCGAACAATTGAACCTCCTGTTGAAATAACCCCTCCTCCTCCAAGAGTTGCCCCCTTACCAACAGATACAGAAGGCAATCCAAGCATCAATATTCCGACTGGCCCACCACCCCTTCCTGGTCCACCAGAGGGGCCTCAAATAGGCGGCTATACAGATGGTGCTCAAATACCTCTAGTACGTATACAGGCAAGCTACCCAAGAAAGGCATTAGAGCGCGGTATCGCTGGCTGGGCTGTTGTTGCTTTCCGCATTGATCCATCAGGTACGGTGCAAGACCCAGAAATTATCGAAGCAGAACCTGTAGGCTATTTTGAACGGGCAACTCTAAAGGCCATAAAGAAGTTTAGATACAAGCCAAAAGTTATCAATGGCCAAGCTGTGGAATCTTTCGGTCAGTTCAGAATGGTGTTTAATTTAGATGAATAAGGGCCGAGGGAATTATGCGATATAAATCAAAACAAACTGCTGGCCGTGTTGATATGACTCCTATGTTAGATATTGTCTTCATCATGTTGATTTTCTTCATCGTAACAACAACTTTCCTTAAGGAAACAGGTGTTACTGTACAAAGGCCGGAAGGCATAGCCAAAGCGCCTGATAAAGAACAACAAGCCTTGGTATTTCACGTTGAAGCAGACAATCGACTTTCACTGAACGGCAGGAATATCGATATCTGGTCAGCTGAAGCTTTAGTAAAAGAAGCCATAACCATAGATCCGGAAACAGCTGTTGCCATTAACCTGAAGGAAGGAGCAGATATGAAAACTTTCATGCGTATCTATGACGGCCTTCGAAAGGTTGGGGTGCCTAAATATAGACTGCCTGTCCTGACCCACTCATAAAGAAAAAGGCACCCAAACGGGTGCCTTTTATTCTAATGCACTAACGCGTCATAAACTTTATTACGCATATCCTTACGTAATGGATAAATCCCGGAAGGCAGTACATTCGTCATCAAAATCACGACCAATTCTTCTTTCGGATCAATCCAAAAAATGGTATTTGCCATACCACCCCAGAAATAATTACCAATATTGGTTTGGCCTTTAACAACACTAGGGTCCTGAACAACAGCAAAACCAAGCCCAAAACCTAATCCCTGCTTACCGCCAGCAATACCATTCAAATTACCCGGAAGCTGATTTGTACGCATCATCGCCACAGTCTTTTCTTTAAGCAGACGAACACCATCCAACTCGCCACCATTGGCAATCATCTGTGAAAATCTCCAGTAATCTTCTGTGGTAGACACCAAACCACCACCGCCAGAAAGTACCCCAGGCTGAACGGTAAAATCCTGCCAAAACTCCCCCTTGTATGGCACAAGGGCCTTCTTTTCATCTAAGGCATACATCTCTACCAGACGAGATTGCTCATCCCCCTCAGCATAGAATCCGGTATCATCCATTCCAAGTGGTTTGAAAATACGCTTACTAAAGAATTCGTCTAGTTCCATTCCGGATAGAACTTCAATCAAGCGACCCTGTACATCAACTGATAAAGAATACACCCATGCACCACCCGGTTGGTATAATAGCGGTTCCTTACCAAGCTTTTCCGTCAGTGTTTTAATAGAATCATCAGCGCCAAAAGAGAAAACACCATTTTTTCGGTACGACCTATCAACGGGGGTATCAGAGAAAACGCCATAGGAAAGGCCTGCAGTATGGCGCATTAAATCCAATATAGTCGCTTCTCTATTTGCTGGAACCGTTTTAAAGCCATCTTCATCTTGCCCCGCAAACACACGTTGGTCTGCAAAGCTAGGTAAATACTTGGAAACAGGATCATCCAAACTGAACTTTCCCTCTTCCCAAAGCATCATTAACGCTGCTGTCGTTATTGGCTTCGTCATGGAATAAATTCTGAAAACAGCTTCATCTCCCATCGCCTTGCCTGCAGCGATATCCTGATCTCCATAGGTTTCGAAATGAGCAACCTTACCCTGCCTGGCAACAAGAGTGGTTAATCCAGCAAGCTTCCCGCTATCTACATAACCTTGAAAATGCTTTTTTAGGTCTTCTAGTTTAGCAGAAGACAACCCAACAGTTTCCGGTTCAACTTTTGGCAGGTCTTTTGCTGATACACTGGCAGATAACGCCGCCCAAGCGCCTAAACATAAAACAAATGATCTAAGCATTATCTATCCTCTCCCCTGTTGCTTTCTAATAAACTATGGCATCGAGGATATTGTTCAAGAGCTGTATCCACGATGAACACTCATATAAGATTAGCATCTTAAATAATTGGAGTATAAAAAAGCCCGCACGATTACTCGCACGGGCTTAAAGCTTTTATATTAGCATTCTAGAAAACGTAATTTACTGTAGTTAGATCAGAAAGTTCTAACCCCTGAATAAACACACTATTTTCATCGCCCAGATCGATACGCACACCATCAATGCCATCAACGGTAACAACGCTCGCCGCTGCAGTTACATCTGCCACTGAAGTAAAGTCAGTTACAGCATATTCAAGATTTAGAATATCTTCAGCCAGATCAAAATCGGCAATCACATCCTGCCCTGCATTACGACCGAAGATAAAGGTATCTTCACCATCACCACCAGTAAGCGTATCATTACCAGCGCCGGCCCACAGAATATCATCCCCTGAACCACCGTTCGCAGTATCGTCACCTTCTCCTGAGAATAAGGTATCATTATCGGCGCCACCGTTAACGCTATCATTACCGGCACCACCGTAGACGACATCGTCGTCTTCTCCGCCATCGACCTCATCATCACCGGCACCGCCGCCAAGCGTATCCGAACCTTGACCACCATCTACAACGTCATCACCAGTATCATCAGCACCAGCGAAGCTGGCATCTGAACCTTCGCCGGCAATGATTGTATCATCGCCATCACCACCAATGATAAAGTCATCACCAGCGGCAGCGTTAATTACATCATTACCTGCACCACCATCAAATTGATCAGCCACAGCAGAACCCGTTTGCTCATCATCACCATCTGTACCAGTCACGACAACCGGATCAGGGGTTTCAACGACAACAGCTTCTGTTGGGAACGTGATAAGGCCAAGGAGAGGATCATGATCACTTGCCTGCTCAATAAAATCAGCATTCACATGGACGATATCGAAACGAACATGACCATTTAAATTTTCACTTACCAGAAATTGGTCGATTGCCTGTGAATTACCTTGGAAATTAAACGTATAACGACCTTCAGCAATAGGAATATTGTCTACCTGATTAAAGAGAATTCTATCATCGCCTTCACCTCCAGCCAAAATATCAACGGTGTTAGAGAAATCGAAATCATTCAAGTCACCCAAAACAATAATATTAGCATCACTGTCTGCAGCAAGAAGTGTATCAACATATCCATTCAAGGCTGTCGCCTGACCTTCACGACGTTCAACGCCAGCCTCTTCTGCAGGTTGATTCGAACCGAACAAATCGTCGGACCCACCTTTAGAGGTGAAATGATTATTGATAACCGTAAAGATTTCACCGTTAAACGAGAACTGCGCCTCCAGCGGCAAACGAGATCCGTTGAACGCATCCGCGGCATCAACACCAGCATCAGTCAAAAGTGTTTCATCAAGAGCCTTCAAGCTACCTTCAACAAGATCTACACGATCATCATTATACAGATAAGCAACCCGGATATTGCCATTTGGTTGGCCACCTTGAGTATTTTCGGCAACAGGGTCAATTACCGCAAATGAATAAGTTGGGCCGCCTGCTGCTTCAATCGCATCAATTAATGCCTGCAAAGTTTGATCCGACGCAACGGTGCCTGATGCCGAACCATTATTATCTTGCACCTCCTGAAGAGCGATAACATCTGGACTACGGAGGTTTGTTACAATTTGCTGTGCCTGAGCAGCAATTTGATCTACATCATCGGGATCAAGATTAAGTACATTATAACTTGCAACAGATACAGAATTTGAATCCCCTACTAAGCGCGTAACTTCTGGTTCCAGATTTCCGTCTGTAACACCTTCAAATTCAAGCGGTATCACTTCGTAGTTACCAAAGTTATATGTAACAACGCCTGTTACATCACCAAGTAAATCACCCGCATTTACACTTGTTGTATCAAAATCAACACCAATACTGTTGTCAAAATCAATTTGAATACGTTCTGGGTTAAGATCACCCTCTGTCGTCGAAATCGTATGGCGGTTCGTTATACCAGTTGATCCTCCACCACGATTGGCCAGAGTATAAATCTCTCCGAAGTTTGCGCCGTTGGAAACTGCTACCGCATCTTCAATTGTAACTCGCATACCTTCGAGTGCTTCAAAGAAATCAATACCGTCATTTTCCGGATCGAAATTGTTTGCTGCAACATCAGTTGGATCAGATAGATCAATTCCAGATCCAATTTCATCTTCACTGATAATTGTTTCAGTTGGAGGTCTCAGGCCATTAATGCCGATAACTACAGCATCTGGAAGTTCATTGCCTGAAGATTCCACAGTAACATCGCTGGCATCAATTCTTGTAACTGTCAGGCGACCAGAGAAGCCTGCTTCTTCTACCTCACCTATCACCTGAACTGCATCACCAACAGCCACTGTAGGATTACCGTCTGTTGCAACAAAAATACCATCAGAAGTATTGGCATTACCATCGCCATCAGGATCCTGCAGATAGAAACCTGGTGTGCTGCTGTCGGTATCAATAGCAGTTACAATACCGGTTGTAATAACAACCTGACCTTCAAAAGAAGAAAGATGGCTTTCTCCCTGTATATCGTATATCGCAGCTTCTACAGGGTTGCCTGAACTACCAACAGCATTGGTTATACCAGGTGTATCATCAGAAAGGTCACTGAAATCACCCTGAGTGAATTCACCTTCACCGTCTGTAGCCCGGAATACATGAGCAGGCGCAAAACCATCAGGAGATGTTACAACGGTATCACTATATGCCTGATCAGGTGTTGCATCAGTATTCGAGAGTGTAATCGAAGCAATGACATTACCAAATGGTGTTACATCAAGTGTACCATCATCATTGGTATCAAGGTCATCAGCAGCGGTGCCTGTAAAATCCTGTACCAGAATGAACGTCACCGGAGAGCTGAAGAAATCAACGCTTTCCTGAATATCACCAACATCAAAGCTATAACCTGAACCTGAGTTCCCTAACAGGAATATACCATCGGCATCTGCAACACCACCAGTGAGATCAAAAACAAAATCGATGGTACCTGGCGCAAATTCGCTGGAAATCGCTAATAGAGTAAGACCATCCAAGCTAGCCCCTGGTGTACCGTGCAATTCAATAAAGTTACTTGTGTCATCACTAGAACCAGAAGAACTAATACGAATTTCGTTAAACTCAAAATCAGGTACAGGTTCATTAGAAATGCCTGGTGTTGCTGCAAGTGCAGTGATGGTATCACCGCCATCTGTTATGCGTCCAACAGATTGGTTATCTGCATCACCATTTTCGGCTTCACTGAATTGAGTGGTTTCACCAAAACCAGTAAGAAGGCCTGCATCATCTGCATCCCCGTCATCATATACAATCACATCAATCAGGTTTGTTGTTGTAATTGGTGTATCGTTCGGAAAATCAGCTTCCGTGCCTTGATAAAGAGCCACTGCATCAGCACCATTTTGAAGACCACTGTTACCAAACACCAGATCCACATTCGGTGTGGCTGCATTACCAATAACAAAGAACCCGTTTTCATCTGTTGAATGACCATCAAGGCTGATAGCATTGTATGATGCATCATCACTACCATTGAAGAATACCAGCACAAGACCATCAAGAGGTGTGTTACCTGCACCGCCATCGTAAAGTTCGACGAATTCAGCAGTGTCAGATTCTGGCGTTTGAGCATCAACTTCATTGATCACAATATTAGATGCAACAGGGGTCAAAGGCGCTGGAGCAGCCTCGTTTTCGGCGCCAGGCGTGGCTATCAATACACCTTCTGTTTCCCCACCATCTGAAGTCCGGCCAATAGAATGCCTATCAGCATCTTCGAAACCATTTTCATCCAGCGCAGTTGTTTCACCTAAAGCAGTGAGAAGCGCACTTGCATCACCGCCCGTATTATACACAACAGCATCTATCAAGTTTACAGTAGTCGCAGCAGTGCCATCTGGGAAATTGGCCGCTGTATCTTGATAAAGGGCAACTCCATCTGGCCCATTTTGAATAAGGTTATCCGCAATCACCTGATCCACACCAGCAACGGCGCTTGAGCCAATAACAAAATATCCGTCTGCATCCGTTGTTTGACCTGTAAGATCAATTGTTAGATATGAATTATTTGTATCACCGTCAAAGAGAACCAGAATCAATCCATCAAGGGACGCATTACCAACACCACCATCATAAATCTCGATAAACTCTGATGTGTCAGCACCAGCATCTGTCGTTGTATCAATTTCATTGATCACAAACACAGGCTCCGGGACTGGTTCAGCATTTTCAGCACCTGCAGTCACGCTTGTTTCTTCAAAGTTCTCATCAGTCAAGCGACCAAGGGAGCTGGAACCATCGCTATCTGAAGCGCTATCATCAAACTGCGTAGTCTGGTTCAGCCCTGTAAGTAGGCCTGTATCATCTGCATCGCTGGAACCATATACAACAGCGTCTACAAGATTGGTGTCTGTTACAGCCGTTCCATCTGGAAAATCAGCAGCTGAAGCTATGAAAAGCCCAATCGCGTCAGCGCCAGTTTGCAGCCCGAGCGATGCAATCGTAAGGCCTGCGCCCGCAATACCTGTATCACCGATCACAAAATAACCGTCAGCATCAGTTGTTTGGCCGGTAAGATCAATAGTACGGTAAGATTGATCGGTATCACCATCAAACAACACTAGAACCAAACCATCTAGTGCACTGCTGCCAATACCACCGTCATATAGCTCAATAAACTGGTTTGCCGTGTCTGCGGCGTCAGCATGGAATTCATTAATTGTAAAAGTTGCTGTTGCCTCAAAAACCAGATTTGCGGTACCTGGCGTGTTAATCGCTTCACCATCTTCCGCCTGAGCGCCATCGATAATACCCTGACCGTCAAAGTCGTTACGTACCCAATCAGCTACAACATCTGTATCAACACCGTCGGTAACACGTGATGCACCCCCAACAGTATTTGAATCACCATCAAAACCTCGCGTAAGCACCACAGACGAGTATGTTTGATCGCCGCTACCGCCATCACTAACGGCAATACTATCAATAATCGCATCCCAAGGTGTTACATCAAGCACACCATCATCATCTGCATCCAAATCACTACCGTCTGAACCAGTAAAGTTTGTTACTAAAAGCAGCGTTCCCGTGCCATTTTGGATCGCATTATTTTGAAAATCTGTAACCCAAAAACCATTCTCATCTGTTGTACCCACTTGGTACACATTATTAATACGGCCAGGGGCATTACTGTCCCCATCAATATCAATGATCCAATAATTAGAAAGATCAGTATTTGGATCTCCAAAAATCTCAATGTATTCATTGGTATCCGTACTGTCGTGATTTGCTACAAATTCATTAATTACCGGTGCTGGCATATCCCTATTCCCAAGTCTTTAATCAAAACTTCCCCGGCCCCAAAATCCTGGTCGAAGTAATGCATAATGTTGTTTTCGCTAAGTTCCTGACGAAACGATCAGAAAGTGACGGGATATAAATCATTCATCAATGACATATTTATTAATGAAATTTTAACCATATTTAACTGATTGAATTATCAGCAAACTTTTTTGTTTTGTACAATCATGATCAAAAAAGTTTAAATCACCTAAAACCATAGGTAGGATTTTCACTTTTGGTAAAACTATAGTGATTCACTAAATTTTAATGATTTAACAATGCCCTAGATCACAACATGCATCAAAATACTGTTCACCCCTGATCTATATAAAAGTGTAACGTTAAAACTTTACCACTGCTAAGAGGTAGCAACGCAAGAATATGCTTATTGGTGATCAAATAGAATTAGCTATCAGTTATAGCTGCTTTTCACGTAACTAAATAATAAGAAACTAATTACATATCAATAGAAAAGCGACACTAACCTGCATCGCCGTCTTTAGCTATTTCAGTGTCTAACGAAGCGACATCAATACCCAGTTTACGCGCTCGTTCTTGCCACTGCTGTCGGGCAAGGGAACGCATATCTTCTACGCTGTCCATTTCGTCCATAATTTCCATACCGAGAAGTGCTTCAATAACATCTTCAAGTGTTACAATACCTTTTGTGCCGCCAAAAGCGTCTTCTACAAGGGCGATATGCTGCCTACTGTTTAGAAAATATTCCAATAAATCGGGAAGACTAATATCTTCAGCAACGCGTTTAATATCCCGTGACAAATCACTTAACCGTGCATCCTGTCCCTCCCGCATATCAAATGCCAGTAGCTCATCCCGCAAAACCACACCTTGGATATCGTCAAGGTTTTCACCATACACAGGCATTCGCGAGAATGTACTTTCCAAACTGGCCTTCGAAGCCTCAACTATAGGTGTACCTATATGAAGGGCGGTAACTACCGTACGGGGCGTCATAATATCTGTCGCATTCAGTTGGCTAAACTGGATAAGGTTTCTAATAATCTTCGCTTCGCGTTTTTCAATATGCCCTGAACGCTCACCAATGCTTGTCATGGCAAGAAGTTCATCGCGAGAGAAAGGATGAACCGGCTTCCCTTTTGCTATGAGCTTAGTCAGTCCTTCCGAGATTCTTATAAGCGGATAAAGAAGGATGATTGAAAAACGGATAAACCCCATAGTCGGCCCAATAAGATTTGCCCAGTAAATCGCGCCAATGGTCTTGGGGATAATTTCCGATAAAAACAGAATAGCCAGTGTCATCACACCTGAGAACACACCTATCCACGCACTTCCAAACACCGTTGTTGCTTGCGCCCCTGCGGCAATAGCACCTAGCGTATGGGCAATCGTATTCACACTTAGAATAGCCGCTAGTGAACGGTCCACGTTATCTTGTCTAAGGCTTTTTAATCGTTCTGCTCTCTCTGGATTTTCACCTTTCATCTTCTCGATATAAGAAGGGGTAATACTAAGAAGCACAGCTTCTGCGATAGAACAAAGGAATGAAAATAACAGAGCAATAGAAACGAAAATCACTAACAGGATAATGTCAGTTGATGATGGATCTGGCATATAGACAACCTCACATTAAAGATAAAGTCAGGATACACACCAAGTACCAACTGGTCTAAGTAAAAAGAAACGACTATCAGCTGCTTCTCTAGTTCATTTTATCCCTGTACACAGATATTATACCCTTCAGGGCACGCTTCACCGCCATATAGTTTTATAGCTTGGTCAAATTCTTCATTTGTTAGTATCCGGGGGCTATGCCCATCAAGGTAAGCATCTACATCAAGCTTCAATCGTCTGACTGCCTTTTTAAAGTTTATCATATCTTTATGAACCCGTGGCAGTGCATTCTTTAACTGGGTTTCATAGTGATCTTCTGCGAAAAGAAGTTTTGCCTGCGGGACATACATCACCAAATTATGCTCTGAATGCGCTGTAGAGATATCATAGATTTCCACCTGCCCATCAGCCAAAGAAACAAATGTATTCACCTCTTGAATTTGCTTATCCTTGAGCTGTTTCCCCACCCTATCCTTCACGGCTGACAAATGTTCTGTTACCGTAAAGATCGTAGCACCAAGCTCCGCAACATCTGGAAGGTCAGCCAGATGTTCACTGTGATGATGGGTTAAAACAAAAGACCCAACTGGCTTGCTTTCATCTCTATACTCATAGAGTTTCTCTAAGGCATCCCTAAAATCCCGCTGCCCACCTGAAGCAATATAAGCCTCACCCGTATCAACAAAAACCGTATAGGATCGGCCTTTTCCTACCAGATATGTGTTTTTCGCAACTTCCTGTATTTTCCATTCAGATGTCTTAAGCACTTCACCCCAAGGCGTGAAACCAGCAGGAACATCAAACGCGCTATTCGTTGAAGGATTAAGGGTTACTTTCCGGTCAAGCGACACCTGCCTTGGCTGATCACCAACAAAAAAATTCATATCCTGCGCATACACTATGCCATCAGCATGTATATGATTTGAGAAGATATAGCTTAGCGTACCTGCGCGCAGATGGCTTCGTTCCATTTTAGAGATAAAGCCGGTATCTTGCTGGATATAGAGTATCGCCTCAAATCCAGAAAGAAATCTCACCTTCAGCATTTCATGTAATGCGCCTCTAAAATAGCCGTTTCCCACATGCTCAGCAAAGGTTAGAAGCTTAGGCAAAACGCGAGCAATCATCGTATCACTAGCCCTTACTGCGCTTACGCCAACACTATCAAACGTCAACCAATCTTCATCTGAATATTTCCGATTGAGAATATCATAGAGGCGCCCCTTCTCACCATCGAACACAAACCGTTCCAGATCGACAGAAGTTCTGGAAACACGCCAGGAAAGCATAGTTTTTCGGCGTTTCTCAAAATCTATAAGGAGTTCTGACTTTTCCCGGAAAAAATCGGGCTGCTTCAAACTCGCATCTTGTCCTGGCCAAAGAAGTTTCTTGTGCTCAAATATATTTATTGAACGAGCTAAGGCTAAATAATCCCCACCATAAGCCTGATGCGTTTTGGCTATTATAGTTTCTTCTTTATCACCTGCTTGCAATGAAACGGGTGAGGCAACAAACACCAAAAATATTGCTACGGACATCTTTATCCGAGGTAAGAAGCTTTTCATAAAAACATTCCCAAACTGCCATTTATATACATTATGAGCCAAATTTTTGGCACGCGCGGCGAGCATACAGACTGAATGTCGTGATTATGTCGTGATGATTTTTTTGAAGATCAGTAACGTTTATTCCTCAAAAAAATATTTAAAAACAATCTTCTACAAAAAAAATTCTAAAACAAAACTTCCTTATCAAAGAGCATCGTTCTCGAAACAGAAATACCCAAACTGTTGCGGCGGTCCCCAAGGCACCCATATAAGTTCTAAATATATTGGAGGGGTTATGTCAGAGCATGAAAACGAAATAGAGAACACTGGCAACATTGTTGGTGGTCTACTCACATGGAGTTTGGTGACGATTATACTTGTTGTACTAACAAGAATCGGCATGAATTGGGGGCCCTGGATACTTAGCAGTTGGGTAGCTTTGCTAGTTTTGGATGTACTGCAGGCTCAGCTTAGAAACACTAAGATGTATGTCCGAATTCTATCTGAAGTTTGGTCATTACCGTTTTAAAACAAAAATCTCAGGCTCAGCCCAAACGGTATAAACTGCATAACTTCAATATCTTGAAAATGGTGCCCCCGGTCGGAATCGAACCGACACTCCCGTAAGGGAACGGGATTTTGAATCCCGCGCGTCTACCAATTCCGCCACAGGGGCAACTGTCCGGTGAGGTAGTCGGCGCATCATATCCAAAAAGGTGGCCTCGTCAAGCTGCGAATACCCTAAAATAAATATATCCCTGATTGTTCCCCTCCCGGCTTTTTGCTAAGGCTGGAAGCAACGTTGCACCAGGGAGAAAATGTGTGCTCAGAAAGCTGTATGACTGGACCATAGAAAAAGCACAAAGCCCAGCTAGCGAACGCTGGCTTGGAGGTCTGGCATTTGCAGAAAGTAGCTTTTTCCCGATCCCCATTGATATCATGTTAATTCCAATGATTTTGGCAAATCGGCTGAAAGCGTGGCGCCTTGCTACTATCACGCTCATCATGTCGGTTCTAGGCGGCATTGCAGGCTATATGATTGGCGCTTTCCTTTTTGAAGTAATTGGCCAGCCCATCATTGATTTTTATGGGTACGGTGAGAAATTCGCCGAATTTCAGGAATACTATAAAGAATACGGTATCTTGATTGTGCTTGTAGCTGGTTTCACACCACTGCCGTTCAAAGTGGTTACCATTGCTTCGGGAGCAGTAGGGCTGAACCCTGCAGTTTTCACGTTGGTTTCTATTCCGGCCCGTGGTGCGCGTTTCTATCTGGTAGCGGCTCTTCTCTATATGTTCGGGGAACCTATCAAAGATTTTATCGAAAAACGCTTGGGTTTAGTGACAAGTGCGATGATGATACTTGGCATTCTTGGTTTTGTAGCGATTAAATATATTTAGGGATAATATGATCACCTTCCTTCAAACACTTATCAAAGAGCAACCAGTTCGCTTCGGCGGCCTTGTAGCTTTCGGCTTGCTTGCCGGTGCATATGGTTTTCAGTTTGCTGGGTACCCTCCTTGTGAAATGTGTTGGTGGCAACGCTACCCCTATATGGCCATGATACTACTCGTGCTTGCCTCTGTTTTCACCAAAACAGATAAAAACCGCTGGGTACTACTCTTAGTGACTCTTCTTTTCGCTGCGGATGCTTCCATCGCTGTTTTCCATGCTGGTGTTGAACAAAAATGGTGGGAAGGTTTCACCAGCTGCTCATCAGGACTTGATTTAACAGGCAATATTGAAGATGCGCTGGCTGCCATTAACGCTGCCCCAGTTGTTCGGTGCGACGAAATACCATGGTCTCTTTTCAGCATTTCGATGGCAGGCTATAATGCAATTATCGCAACGGGAATGACCATTTATTGCGCTGTGAAATTCAAACGGTCTTGAAAGTACGTTCGCCATGACAGACAGAGAACCAGTTCATAAACCCACACTTGAAAAGCAAACGCCTGCACGCCCCCTTCCGGGTGATAGAGATATATCTGAACAGGCAAAGCGCATGATCCGTGTTGACCATGCTGGTGAATTCGGCGCTGTGCGTATTTATGCCGGGCAGCGCGCTATCATGGGCGAAAAACACCCTAAGGCGGGCCTCCTTAAGCATATGTATGAACAGGAAGAAGTGCATCTGGAGCGTTTCAACAAGTTCATTCGCGAACGCGGTGTGCGCCCAACTATTATGGCGCCTTTCTGGCATGTTGTTGGTTTTGCGCTAGGCGCAGGTACAGCCCTGATGGGTGAAAAGGCTGCCATGGCCTGCACACAGGCGGTAGAAGAAGTGATCGATGATCACTATCAGCACCAACTTGATACCCTTGATGGTGCGGATCCTGAGCTTGAGGAAATGATTGAAGTTTTTCAGGCTGAGGAAGTAGAGCATAAACGTATTGCGGAAGAACACGGTGCTGAAGAAGCACCAGGTTACTCTGTTCTTTCCGCAGCTATCAAAGCAGGCTGTAAAGCGGCTATCTGGATTTCAAAACGGGTTTGATTAAACACTCATAACCTGCTCAGTATTCATATACTTAAATATAAATACTTCTTATACACCTATTTCGATCATTATTATCGTTGATAGATTATCGAAATTCTGTACCATGCATACTTACAAAAATATAATATCACTTTATTAGACTTTATCATGGACACTATTTGGGGGCTTTTATGGAAGAAAAGGTGTTTTTCGATAGTAATAATGTTTCAGTATCAAACAGTCGCTTCATTGTTAGCGGACAAACTTATGCAATGAGTAATGTTACATCCGTTAAAACTGGCACTAATGTCGACCCTAAAGCACCTAAAATACTGATCATTATAATCGGCCTAATCACCACCGCATTCTCGGCAGTTATAGGGCTTATTCTTATTGCGGTTGGCATCGCCATTCTTATGTCTTCAAAAGATAGTTATTCAGTTATTTTGAGTACAGCAGCTGGAGAAAACCAAGCACTTACGAGCGATGACAAAAATCATATTGAAAAGGTTGTAGCTGCCTTAAACGAAGCGATAATTAGTAGAGGCTAAACGCAAAATCACAAATAATCACTCCGTCAAAATCAGCTATGCAACTATGCTTCCAGCTCTGCATCCCAATATAAAAAATCCCGCCAACTTTCATGAAGATAGTTAGGCGGGAATAAACGTCCAATAGTATGTAATTCGGTAGCAGTCGGCCTATAGGGCCAGCGCCTTATGTGCATACCCGCTTCTTGGGGTGTTCTTCCACCCTTTCGCATATTACACGGTGCACAGGCTGCCGAGATATTTTCCCAACTAGTTCGCCCACCTTGTGTTCTGGGGATCACATGATCAAAGGTAAGGTCTTCTTTCGAACCGCAGAACTGGCATGTAAATTGGTCTCTAAGAAACAAATTAAAGCGAGTAAAGGCAGGATATTCAGGCTGCTTCACATATTCCTTAAGCGCAATAACACTGGGCAGTTTCATACTAAAAGATGGTGACCGTACTTCCCTGTCGTATTCAGAAACAATATTCACACGATCAAGGAAAACAGCCTTTAAGGCCAATTGCCAATTCCAAAGACTAAGCGGATAATAACTGAGCGGCCGATAGTCCGCATTCAGCACCAGTGCCGGGCAGGATTCCGGTGATCTCTGGCTGGTTGGCACAAAGTTAATGCCCATTCTTTCGGTCCCCCTGAACAATCAGACACGGGCAAAACCGATACAACAATCGGTGCTGCCATACACTCAACTCCGATACTCCGTAGAATCAAGATACAGTATTACAGCAGTATGACAAAATACTATATTATGTGCTTTACCACTTTTTTCTGTACTTCTTAATACGCATACAAACCAAAATCAGATGGCAAAAACAGCGTTTCCTATTTTCTTTTTCTTCTCATATCTTATGGTGCAGCTATGACAGAAAATGATCAGAAATCACATATGTTCATCACACGCTTTGCCCCCAGCCCAACGGGAGGATTGCATATGGGGCATGCCTATTCAGCGCTTCTCGCCTTTCATGAAGCGCAAAAGAATGATGGACGTTTTCTGCTCCGGATTGAGGATATTGATACCACCCGCTGCAAACCTGAATTTATTGAAGATATCTACAAAGATTTAGAGTGGCTTGGCCTTAGATGGGAAGCCCCTGTTCGGTGTCAGAGTCAACACTTCACTGATTTTCAGCAAGCACTTGATACGCTTAAAAGCATGGGGGTTATCTACCCATGTTTTTGCACACGGAAAGAAATCCAGAACACTCAGTCCCAAATAGGGCCAGAAGGCATTATCTATCCCGGCATCTGCAAACATCTAACCGCAGAAGAACAGCAACAGCTTATAGATATGGGTAAATCTCATTCATGGCGGTTAAATCTGGATGCCGCACTAGAAAAAATAGACACACCTATATTTTGGCGGGATCAAATCGCAGGACAAATAGCTGCGACCCCTGAATTACTGGGAGATGTTATTCTAGCGAGAAAAGATACACCAACGAGCTATCACCTTTCCGTTGTGGTAGATGACGCTTTGCAAAACATCACCCATGTAATCAGAGGCAAAGATCTATGGCATGCAACCCATATACATGTTGTGCTTCAGTCGCTGTTGAAATTACCTCATCCTAGCTATTGGCATCACGAACTGTTGCTTGACGAAAGCGGTGAAAAATTCGCCAAACGCAACAAATCCGTGACGCTAAAGTCCATTCGCGAGAGCGGTGCTAGCGTAAAAGATCTATACACAAAGCTGGGTTTTAATTACTTCCCGCCTGTTAATTTATGAGCCCGCTTTGTCTGGTCTGCTGCTTGTAAAAGTTTTAACTTCAGCTGGTAATTATAACTCGGATGTTCTTTCAAGAAGGTATCAATCATATCGACGGCCTCTTCTGATCGGTGTGAATTCAACGTCGTGACTATCCAACGCCCCGGAAAGAAAATATCACCAGTTTTCTGAATCTCTTCTAACAGCTCAATACTTGGTCCAATAAATCTTTCAGCATGTTTGCGCCTTAAAGGGTGATGCAAATAAGAAATTGCAGATAAAACCCAAGCTTCTACTGCACGATGTTTTTCTTGCTTTAACAATTCAAAGAAGGTTTCTCTGATCTTTTTATCTGGGGAAAGAGCTCCAGCCACAAATTTAAATCTGTGTTGGCGATCAGGGTTTTGGATTGCCACATATTGCTGATTAATAATTTTTTGCCCAAACTTGGGAAGTTTAATCGCTAATGTGGAAGCAAGTCTTATTCTGTCAATCTCAGACAAAACCAAACCTTCAATTTCAATAGTACCTTCCCATACAGCGTACAAATAACTCAACTGCTTACGTGAAATGGCAATATTTTGAAAACTACGAAATAGCCGTTTCTGGATCGATTTATTTGTTTCCAAAAGCACTGCTTTTAAGAGCATTGCTTCCAATTTTTTTGCGGTATTGTTGCGCTGTTTTTCAGGCAGAAAATTCCAGAAGATATTTTCGATCTGTGTAAGAACTAAACCCTGTAATAACTGATTAGGTTCCTGAAACACCCTTTCAGACAAGAAACTATAGTATTCATATGGCGCTATAGATTTGTCACCATCCAGCATACGTTCATATGCACTAATGAAAACACTAGCTCTTTCCAATTCAGAAAACGTCCCCCAATGCTCCCTAATCGCCCCCAAATCAACGGGGAAAATACCGTAGCCTTTACCATCTGTATTAAAGAGCAACACATCACTTTCGGCCAGTACGACATCCACGTTTGCCTCTGCGAAATCAATCATTTGCTTTTCCGCAGTACCATCTAGTCTGCGAACAGTGAATTGCTGCGGCCACACTCTGCCGTTATTCATAGGGTCAGACTGTTCCAAACCACTACCCGAAACATTAATATATGGCATTCTGGGTGAATTAACCCACACCTCGCTCCATGCTTTCAGATCATGCTCCGAACGTCGATCTAGAATGCTGATCAACCCTGGCCAAGTAGCATTGGCACCGGCAAATGTATTTAAATACTCTTGGATACCTGTTTGGAACTCTTCCTTACCTAAAAGCAACTCAAGCTGCTGCATCATAATCGGTGCTTTATTATAGATAATACTGCCATACAAAGTGCCTGCCTCATTTAAATTTGGCAGTTCCTGACGGATAGCATTTGCCCCTTCTGTACGGTCTACGGCATAAGCCCTCGGGAAATTTCTGATATGAAAATTCAGATCATGGTTCACATCAGGGAAGCTGGGGTTAACAATTTTCGCGGCCATAAAATTAGCAAACACTTCTTTGGTCCATACATCATTGAACCAATCCATCGTTACGAGATTACCAAACCACATGTGCGCAACTTCATGTGCAATAAGGTTTGCTCGTCCAAGCTCCTGAGCTTTTGATGCATCTTTCTCCAGAAACAAGCTGCTTGCCCGGTACTGAATGGCGCCAACATGTTCCATACCGCCATACTGAAAGGCTGGAATTAAGGCGAAATCCATTTTCTGAAAGGGATGCTTGATGCCCGTATAGTCTTCAAGCCATTTAAGCGCCGCATAATGTTGATCAAAAATTTCATCCACATTCCGTTCTAATTTTTCCGTATCAGTTTCACGGTGCAGCATCTGGAAAATTTGACCGTTATGTTCCCGGCGTACGACATCAAAACGGCCAGCAACAAAGGAGAAAAGATAACTACTGATACGGTCACTGGTTTGAAAGGCAATGGTTTTCACGCCAGCATCTATAGACTGATGCTTCACTGCACCATTCGCAATTGCCTGCCAGGCTTCTGGCATTGTAAGGGTAAGATTATATGTAGCTTTCAGGTTTGGTTGATCAAACACCGGGAAGGCAGTTCTCGCACGGTCGGGCACAAACAGTGTATAAAGATAATCATCGTTCCGGTTTAAAGAACTTTGCCCTGCGAAAAACTCTATTTTAACACTATTGTCACCAGCATTCAGGAATGTACCATCCAACACTAAATGCTCATTTTCAAACCTAATATTTCTTTCCGTACCATTCACCCATAGTTGGTGTATTTTTTCGCCGTTCTCTTTGAAATCCAACTGCAACGTTTCAGGAATGCTGGAAAGATCAAACGTAATAATCGCTTGGCTGTTAATTTCAGCTTCTGCTTCATCCTTCAGATTAAAAGTGAGATCATAGTGGATATTGGAGAGAAGCTGCTTTCGTTCTTTCGCAAGCTCAAGAGACACACCTGGCTCAATCGGAGCGGCTAAAACATTACTTTCACTAAAAGAAATCCAAACCAGAAAAGCAGTAAACAAGCTAAAGAGTCGCGGCATAACAGTGTCCCGTTCAGTTACAATAAAGGTATTTTATCGAACACGCCGCGGAAGGCCAGCCACAAAGATGTTAGAAGGCCTGCCTATGGGAGAGAACAGGCCTTCATTTAGTTAGTCGGAACTACTGCAACAACACTGGGCAGCATCCCGTGCTTTACAGTCACAATTTGTACATTCACAGCCTGAGCCACACTTACACTCACATGTTTGCTCTTCTGTCATCTTCATTTCCTTTCTTAAGTTTTCATTCAAGAAAATAAAAGCTACAATCTGTAGCAACTACAGATTCAAGAGTTTTTTTCAGGAAATAGGTATGCGGCTATCCATTGGAAAATTGAGTAAGAAAAGCGACGTGAATATTGAGACAATTCGCTACTATGAACGTATCAAACTCATGCCTCCCCCTTTCAGAAGCGATGGTGGTCACCGAATCTATGACGAAACTCATACGGAGCGCCTCCTGTTTATTCGTCGTTGTCGCGATCTCGGATTTCCACTTGAGGATATCCGAAGCCTTCTCGATATGGCTGATCAGGATGAACATTGTTCCAGCATGCGGCCAACTGCTTTTACACACCTAGATGTAGTGCGTGCCAAAATCGCAGCTCTTCAAGAAATGGAAAAAGCACTCACAACCATACTTGATGATTGCCGTGATTGTTCCACCCCAGCCTGCAGTGTCAGTAATGCTTTGTTCAGGTGTGCCGTTCGAAGCTGCGCCTGCTCCGGCAGTGCAGATTTAAAACTAATCAATGTGTAAGAAACCCACATCACATAAGTGAGACACACTGTCGCGATCACCGATTAAGAGTTGTTCTTATATTCCTGACGACTATTATGCGAGCATGTGAGGTTTATAAATTACGAATGGAAATTCAATGAAAGCCATTTTTGTATTGGCAATTCTAAGCGCCGTAGCAACGTTAATCGTAATGCTGATGGGCGTGATGACGATGGGAAAAACAGAGAAGAAAAACCAACGCCGCGGCCAAAAACTTATGCGCGCCCGTGTTACTCTTCAATTCACTACACTTTTCCTTTTGATTCTTGCTGCTGCCACCGGCTAATCAATGGTCAAGCTTACTAAAATCTATACCCGCGGCGGCGACAAAGGACAAACATCCCTCGTTGATGGTAGTCGGCTCGATAAAGATAATGCCCGCATTATAGCATACGGCGACGTAGACGAAACAAACTCTATCATTGGCCTAGCTCGACTGCACACCAAAGCAGCGGCGGATGATATGCTGTCGCAAATTCAAAATGATCTCTTCGATCTGGGCGCAGATCTTGCGACACCTGGTGACGATTTCACCCCTGGTGAAATGACCCTCCGCATAACCAGCGAGCAGGTTGAACGGCTTGAAAAAGAGATCGACACACTGAACGCCGAACTAGCGCCTCTGAATAGCTTTATTCTGCCGGGCGGTAGCCCAGCGAGCGCTTTTCTTCATCAAGCTCGTACCGTATGTCGCCGCGCAGAACGCCACGCTATAACAGCTTCAAAAGAAACAGCTATTAATCCTGAAGCAATAAAATATTTGAATCGTCTCTCTGACCACCTATTTGTTGCATCAAGGTACCTTAATAATAAAGGCTCTGCTGATGTTTTGTGGGTACCGGGAGCCAACAGGTAATCAAACCTTCTTTCAAGGTGTCACCTTACCGTTACGGTTCCCCGGAATATGTTGCACTGCATTGACTCATGCCACCGCATGCGCTAACGCTGTGTACCCTTGAATTTCAAGGATTGGCACTGCCAAATGCCAGTCCTTACACAACTGGAAATGGGGGCTTTGTTGCCCTGCACAAAAACCGGGAGAAGTTAGTCCATGAAAATCATGGTCCCCGTCAAACGGGTAGTCGATTACAACGTGAAAGTTCGCGTAAAATCAGACAACACTGGCGTTGAGCTCGCCAACGTAAAAATGTCCATGAACCCTTTTGACGAAATTGCTGTTGAAGAAGCAATTCGCCTCAAGGAAGCTGGTAAAGCAGAAGAGATCGTTGTTGTATCTGTAGGCCCTAAGCTTGCTCAGGAAACAATTCGCACAGGTCTCGCAATGGGTGCTGATCGCGGTATTCTTGTAGAGCATGATGGCGAAACTGAGCCGCTAGCTGTTGCTAAAACGCTGAAAGCAATCGTTACTGAAGAAAATCCAGATATCGTTCTTCTCGGTAAGCAAGCAATTGACGGCGATAACAACCAAACTGGCCAGATGCTGGCACAGCTTCTTGGTTGGCCACAAGGTACATTCGCTTCAGAAGTTGCTCCTGAAGATGGTAGCCTAAGCGTTACTCGTGAAATCGACGGTGGTCTGGAAACAGTGAAGCTGAACCTTCCTGCCGTTGTAACAACAGACCTTCGTTTGAACGAGCCACGTTATGCGTCTCTACCAAACATTATGAAGGCGAAGCGCAAGCCAATCGATATGAAAACACCTGCTGATTACGGTGTAGACATGGGCACGCGCCTTACTGTTCTAAAGGTTGAAGAGCCACCACAACGCGAAGCTGGTATCATGGTTGAAAGCGTTGAAGACCTAGTTTCCAAGCTTAAAGAAAAGGGAGTAATCTAAATGTCTGCTCTCGTATTTGTTGAACACGATAATACAGAACTTAAAGATGCTACACTAGCTGCTGTAACAGCTGCACAGGCATTTGGTGATGTTGATCTTCTTGTTGCTGGTTCAGGCTGCGGCGCTGTTGCAGAAGCTGCAAGCAAAATCGCTGGCGTAAACAAGGTTCTCGTTGCTGACGCTGATGCATACGCTCACCCACTAGCGGAAGAACTTACAGCAGTAGTTCTTGCAAACGCTGAAGGGTACGATGCAATCATCGCACCTGCGACAACAACTGGTAAGAACTTCCTGCCACGTGTTGCAGCCTCTCTTGATGTTGCTCAGATTTCTGACATCACAGAAGTTGTTAGCACAGACACATTCAAGCGCCCTATCTACGCTGGTAACGCTATAGCGACAGTACAGAGCGCTGATGCTGTAAAAGTTATTACAGTACGCGGTACAGCGTTTGATAAAGCTGCTGCTGAAGGCGGTTCTGCAAGCGTTGAAGATGCTAAAGGCGCAGACACCGTTGGCGTTTCAAGCTTCGTGAAATCAGAACTTTCTGAATCTGACCGTCCAGAACTTACATCTGCGAAAATCATCATTTCTGGTGGTCGCGGTATGGGTTCCGGCGAAAACTTCGCGATTATTGATAAAGTAGCTGACAAACTTGGCGCTGCTGTTGGTGCATCACGCGCTGCCGTGGATGCGGGCTTCGTACCAAACGATTACCAGGTTGGCCAGACAGGTAAGATTGTTGCGCCTGAACTTTACATCGCTGTTGGTATCTCTGGCGCGATCCAGCACCTTGCAGGTATGAAAGACAGTAAAGTGATTGTAGCAATCAACAAAGACGAAGAAGCACCTATTTTCCAGGTTGCTGATTACGGTCTTGTTGCTGATCTGTTCGAAGCAGTTCCAGCACTGGAAGCTGCTCTTTAAGGCGCACGCTTTAAGCACTTGAGCTTTTAGAAAAAGGGCGTCGATTTCGGCGCCCTTTTTTGTATACTAATAACTAAGAATAAAAATATACCGTTCTGAAAGGGAAGAGATGGTTGATACTGTAGGGGTTGTTGGCGCGGGCCAGATGGGGAATGGCATCGCTCATGTTTCTGCTGTTGCAGGCCTTAATGTTGTGCTTAGCGATGTTTCCATGGAACAGGCGCAAGCAGGCCTTAGTGTTGTAGAGCAGAACCTGATGCGCCAGGTTGGCAAGGGTGTTATTTCTGCGGAAGAAATGGAAGCCGCTCTTGGCCGAATTACTTTAGCTGATAATCTATCTGCACATAAAAACTGTGACTTGGTCATTGAAGCAGCGACAGAAAACGAGCAGATTAAAACGAGCATCTTCAAAGAACTTTGCCCGCACCTGAAATCATCTGCCCTTCTGGCTTCTAACACATCCTCGATTTCCATCACACGTCTAGCTGCCAGCACGGACCGACCTGAACAGTTCATGGGCGTGCATTTCATGAATCCCGTACCAGTGATGAAATTGGTTGAACTGATCCCAGGCATCGCGACATCCAAGGAAACACAGGAACGGTTTACGCAGTTCACAGATAACCTTAGCAAAGTAACTGCTGTATCAGAAGATTTCCCAGCCTTTATTGTAAACCGCATTCTAATGCCGATGATCAATGAAGCGATCTACACACTCTATGAAGGTGTTGGTTCAGTTGATTGCATAGATAAAGCCATGCGGCTTGGCGCAAACCATCCAATGGGTCCGTTACAGCTTGCGGACTTCATTGGCTTAGACACCTGCCTATCCATTATGCAGGTACTCTATGAAGGTCTTGGTGATAGTAAATACCGCCCTTGCCCGCTGCTGGTGAAATATGTGGAAGCTGGCTGGCTTGGCCGTAAAACCAAACGCGGTTTTTATGATTACCGGGTAGAAGGCGAGCCAGTTCCAACTCGGTAATTCACAAAGAAAAAGCCCCGTTAATTACGGGGCTTTTACCTATCCAACAAATGCTTTTTTATCTTTAAGTTCCGTAATCATTCGCCTCAAATACGTTTCAGCTTCTTTATCACCTTTCACCAAACGCATAGTTACTTCAGCTTGATTGATAGCCTCATCCACTTGCTTATTCCCCGCAAATGCTTTGGTTAATAAAAAAGAGTATCTAGGCGATTGCGGTAACATCTCTACTGTCCGTTCAAGTGTCCTAACTGCTTCACGGTAATTCTCCAGTTCAAGATAGCTCTCACCAAGCATGCCCTGGACTTGAGGATCACCTGATGCGCGCTCTATCAACTCAACCAGATCCCGATTTGCGTCGGCGTACCTACGCATGGCCATGTAGGCAGAAGCCCTATTTTTAACAGCTGAATCATACTTTGGATTCAGCGCTAAAGCGGTTCCATAATGTACTACAGCTTGTTGGTACCTTCCCCGACGATGTTCAATTGTACCCGCAAGGTTATGAATAGCTATATTCTCAGGATCTTTCTCTTTCAGCAGCTCTAACGTTGCAGATGCGTCATTCAAAGACCCTACTTCCATCTGCATATTAGCCAGTGTTAACAATTGCTTGCTCTCTGCTACACCTGATTTCATCAAATCTTGTAAAATACCAATCGCCTTGGAAGCATTACCGGCTATAAACTCGGCCATCGACTGGCTTTCAATCATTGAACGATAAAGCCTCTTTTTATCTTCCTCCAAGGGGATACCTTGTTCTGTAATCCGTGAAAAATAATCAGCAGATTCTTCAAGTTTTCCTTCTTGAGCAAGTGCAACAGCAATCTGCATATTCGCCATATCATCGTTGGTATTCGACTTAGTTAAATAAGCCAGAACCTCCATTGCTTCCTCATTCTTATTAGTTTGTATGAGGCTGTCCGCCAAAGCACGGCGAATAACCGTATCATTTGGTGTAACTTGAATAATGCTTCTGAGGAGCGCGTTAGCAACATCATATTTACCAACTTTATACAATACATAAGCATAAAGACGCTTAGCTGGAAGGTAGGAGTTTCGAAGCTCATTAAGCCTCACGAGAATTTTCTCAGCTTCTTCATATTCTTCAGCTTGAGTAGCTAATGCCGCAGAATAATAAAGTGCCATTGTATTGCCAGGAATTACCTGTGAAATCACATCAAGTAATTTTTCGACTTCTTCAAAGTTTTGCAGATCTAGATATACTCCTGCTAGCTCAATTAAAGCCGTATAGTATCTGGGGTTTTCATCTAATATTTCACTAAGAATTTTCTCAGCTTCTTCTTGCTGCCCCATATATCGTTTCACAGCACCAAGTATATACTGAGCAGTTAAATCATTGGGGTTCTTCTCATTAGCAAGTAGAGCAAACTTTTCCGCTTCGGCCAAATTCCCAAGGTGTAATTCCATGAAAGCTAAAGCATTATCGGGTAAGTTGCTTTCTGGCTTAATTTCCGCAGCTATGGAAAACAACTTCCTTGCTTCTTCAAAGCGCTCACGTTTTTGTGCAACATCACCTTTCAACAGGATTGCTTCAAATCCTTCATCCCCCTGTAAAGAAACAAGGGCCAACTCTCTTTCTGCTTTAGAAAATTCCTCACCTAACAAATAGGCCTTTGCAAGTAAGAGTGCAGATTTACTTCTGGAAAGACCATGGCGGCGCGCTTGTTCTACTGCAACAGCAGCCGCGACACCCTGCCCATTTTTCAAATAGAGTTCTGCTAATTTCATCAGTTCAGCAGATGTCGCCAGCCCCAACTGCGAACGCGCGGTAAGTATCTCTATCGCTTTAATCGAATCACCAGCGTCAATGACTTGTTCAATCGCAACCAAATCATAGTCTCTAGGATCTACACTCGTAGAATCTTTATTTCCCTCTTCAATAGAAGAATCACAAGACACTAAAATTACAGCACTTGCCAGTACAGTGAACAAACTATTACGTTTCAAGTACTTACTCCCCACAGTAATCAAAATCTCAAAATAAACAGCTTTTATTGTTTCTATCCACAACCCCAATCATAGACGAAACTACACAATACTCTTTTTGCTGGAATTTATTTGTAAAATGTAATATGGAAACAATCAAAGTATTAATAGTTTTTCTAAAATTTTAAATACTGATGGGGATCATCATGAAAGTGTTACGTTCATTTGCAGCTGCATGCAGTTTAGCTGTATCTTCTATTATTATAACTGTAGGTGCGCATGCACAGGTTCCTGGCGTTTTTGAAGCAAACGTAGGCAACTATGCACCCGTGGCACTCGGAAGTGATGTAACACTGAATGCATGTAACTCTGCTTTTAACGTGAGTGGCACTGCAGATTCATATTCAGTGTGTGATATTGTTGAAGAAGCAACCATCACTTACTCTTGGTTAATTCGAAATACTACAACAGGTACCCTTAGCTTCATTGTGAATGCACCTGGTACACTAGGAAGTAACTTTGTTCTTTCGACAGGTAGTGTAGGGGATTTCATTCAAACAGCCGGCACATATGAATTGGCGCTTAACGTTGTTGGAAGCTTGTCACCTTTTAACATTGCTACAACAGGTGGAAACCTGCTTGGGGAATATGACTTTAACGACCCATTCAACCCAGGTAATTCTTCGTCTACAGGGTTTGTTGTTGCTCTTACGGTCACACCCGCTGCGGTTCCTGAGCCAGAAGGTTTACTACTACTGCTTCCTGCAATGCTTTACGCTGCAACACGCCGCAAGCGGAAGAAAACTCTCTAAGTTTTAGAGATATACAGAATTCTAAAAGCCTCTGCATATCATGCAGGAGGCTTTTTCTTTACGTGGCTAATTGAGAGACACCAGCGGCTGAGAGTTTCACCGCCTTTGCACCAAACTGAGCAAGCATTTTTTCACTTTCGTGAGGCTGAAGGGCAGCAACTTTCGTAAGAGCATCCGCAACAGCGCAAGAACGCGCTCGTACCAGCAAACTCGCATCCAACCACTCACCAGAACTACGAAGTTGCCTTCGGCGGTAATCATAAAGCTTCGAACCTCCAAAATACGCTCCCAACCCAACAAGTGCAGCTTTATTTAGAGAAACAGGAATCACACTGGATTGCTGACATCCAGTTCGTACTTCAGGATTAAATTCCACTCGCCATTCACGTGAACCAAATGTCCTGATACAGCCACCTATATCAACCAACCCCGCATTCGCGCCCAGTTCTAAAAGAGCCTGTATGGCCAGATCAACGGCAAACCCTTTGCGAATACCATCCAACGATATACTGAGCGGCCTAAGAAGCCTTATCTGCCGGCGCTCTGATAGATCTATATCTGTCCATTCTGCCACCCCGTCAGTACCCGCAGCAGCCACATCAAATATCCCGTCTGTACGGTAAGAAATATCATTGGCTACCTGAAGCACATGCCGAAGCAAAGAAGGTACGGGAACATATTCATCAAGCGATGTATGAGATATTTCCAAAAATCTCTGCCTCAAATGGGTTTGACTCGTAATTTCATCAAAGCGTTCAATGGTGTTAAAAACAGAATCAATGATCCTGGATGCACACGCATTACCCTTCCCCACCACTGTTATCCGGGCTACTTTCCCGAACAATGGCCGAGATTTGGTTACCTGATTACAAACACATTTTTGAGGGTTGGGCATAAGTGGTACCTTGTTTTTCATTATCACAAGAAAATGTTATTAATAATCATTATTAATTGAAAGAATAATTTGTAACCTTCAACAAAAGAAACATTCACTTCGGTGATGTTAAACGTGGTGATACAAATACCGGCATATCAAACAGAGGGGATCAGCATGAGCTTACATATCGTAATTGGCACTAAAACTTACAGCAGCTGGTCCCTAAGAGGGTGGTTAGCCGTAGCACACACAGGCCTTCCTTTCCGCGAAACAAAGCTTGCGCTGGATACAGAAGAATTCTACCGCGAAATCGAAGCCTTCAGCCCCACGAAATGCGTACCCGCTCTACAGGACGGAGATATTCAGGTATGGGATTCACTGGCGATCATCGACTATTGTGCGCACCTAACACCTGAGAAAAACTGGTGGCCTACTGATAAAGCGGCATATGCTAGAGCGCGTAGTATATGTGCTGAAATGCATTCAGGATTTATGGCTTTACGTGGAGCCGCCCCGATGAACTTCCGAGGTAGCTGGAAGGATCTGATACTTTCTGAAGCTGTACAGAAAGACGTGAACCGTATTGACCAAATCTGGCAAGAGTGCCGGGAAGGTTTTGGTCAAGCCGGTGCATTTTTGTTCGGGGAATTTGGAGCAGCGGATATGATGTATGCCCCTGTTGCTAGCCGCTTCCGAACATACGGTATTCAATTAAGCCCAATCTCTCAGGCTTATGTAGATAGTATTCTCAATCATCCACTTTTATTGCGGTGGCAGGAAGATGCAGCCACGGAAACTCAGATTGTTGCACAGGACGAAATCCCTGCTGACGCAACTCAACTTGGCTGAATTTGCGATTTTATGTCCTTTAGGACACAAATAAATAGATATACTCTGACCTCAATGAAATTAAGAGGTCAGAGCTACAATGCGCCAACCACACACCATCGCTGTTATTCTATTTGAAAACCTGATGCCGCTCGATGTTGTGGGGCCAACAGATGCCTTTATGGTTGCTAACTATTACTGGCATCGCGAACAAACGAATTCTTCTGACGACCAGTTTTACAAATATGAGTTCGTTAGCGCGGCCGAAGAAACCATTACTTGCCTCTCAGGCCTTCAGCTACACACCACTAAGACAATCACAAACCAATCACCCGATGCGTTTGACACTATCCTTGTCCCAGGCGGGAATGGTGTATTCACCGCTCTTGAAAACACAGCTCTTATTAAATGGCTCTCTATGTGCCAACAGAAGCAGCGAATTATGTCTGTTTGCTCTGGTTCTATCCTTCTTGGTGAAGCCGGGCTTCTAAACGGTAAAACGGCCTGCTCGCACTGGATCACATGCGATTATCTCAGAGATCACTATCCCGAAGTAAACGTAAACCCAGATGCACTTTATATGTTTGATGGGAATGTCATTACCTCCGCAGGCGTTACTGCAGGTATCGACATGGCACTTGCTATCATTGAAAAAGACCTAGGCTACGAAATTGCCTTAGCCACCGCCCGGCGTTTAGTGATGCACCTCAAGCGTAGCGGTAATCAAAGCCAATTCAGCTGGCCAATGAAGATGCAGTATAAGCCGCAAAGCAAACGCATTCAGTCCGTCGTACATAAAATACTTTCTGAACTTCAGACAGAGCTTGGTGTTGATGCCTTGGCTGAACATGCTGGCATGAGCACGAGAAATTTCAGCCGTTTATTCAAGCAGCAAATTGGTGAAACGCCTGCCAAATTTGTGGAAAAATCTCGCCTTGAATATAGCCGTATCGTGCTTGAGGAAAACCAAAAGGCGAGCCTTCAAAGCATAGCTACCGTTTCCGGCTTTTCCTCTGGCGAACAATTTTCCCGATCTTTCGAACGCATCTATGGCCTTCATCCAAAGGATTATAGTGCCCAGTTCAAACTTCAACAGGAAAGTATCTCCTCATGAAAATAGCGATTTTACTTTATCCGAACTTCACAGCGCTTGATGCTATTGGCCCCTATGAAATGCTGGCGCATGGCCCGATGGTAGACCTTCAGTTTGTTGCAAAAAAGAAAGAGATCATTTCCTCGGAGACCGGATTTTTGAATATACAGGCTACTGCAAGTTTTGATGAAATAGAACACGCTGATATTCTTGTAATACCCGGAGGGCCAGGTGAGGCAGCGGCAGCCCGTGATAGTGAAACCATTGCCTGGATAAAAAAAATCCACAAAACAACCCGTTTCACAACAAGCGTTTGCACGGGCTCTATCATCCTTGGCGCAGCAGGCCTTCTCAATGGCTTGAATGCGACCACCCACTGGGCGGCAGCCAAGCATCTTGAGCAGTTTGGTGCCACATATCAGGCGGAACGCTGGGTGCAAGAAGGTAAAATCATAACTGCAGCAGGTGTATCAGCTGGAATTGATATGGCCCTTTATATGGTCGGCGAAATCATGGGACCTGACGCTGCTCAAATGATACAGCTATCAACCGAGTATGACCCAGCCCCGCCATATGATGCCGGGTCACTAGCCAAAGCACCTCCCCATATTAGTGCAGCAATGACACAGCATTTCAGCGCATCAATGGAACAGAGAAATCGAGGATTAAACTCAAACTAAACTTTTGCTTAATTTATAAATATGATCAAAGCCTGTACATAGTAACTTCACGGAGGGAGTTACTATGAAACTTAAAACACTATGCCTTTCAGTTGCTGTAACTTTTGCAGCAACTGTGTCTGCTGCAGCTTTTGACGGCACTTTTTATCTGGTGCGGCATGCTGAAAAACAAGCAGACCATAACCCACCACTTACAGAAGCCGGTGTTAAACGCGCTGAAGCTATTGCTGAAAAACTAAAAGGCAAAAAGCTAAACGCAGTTTATTCAACAGATTATACGCGCACGCTGCAAACAGCTGAACCAACAGCAAAGCAGCACAAGCTCGACGTTACAAAATATGATCCGCGCAAGCTGAAGGATTTTGCAACAGAACTAAAGAACCTAGAAGGCACATATCTGGTTGTTGGTCACAGTAACACAACACCCTATCTAGCATCGCTCTTGATCGGCGAGAAACTGCCTATGCTCAATGAAAAGCAATATGATCGAGTTTATATCGTACATATAGATAATGACGGTAAAGCCTCGCTCAGCATGGATTATACTGAGCCAAGAACTGAGTAATTAAAGTTTACCTTCTTTTAGAGCAGTGAATAGCTCAAGAGCTTCTGGTGCATCCCACTTAAGCGGCCCGAGATAAAAAGCTCTGATATTACCTGCCTTGTCTACAACGAAACTTGTTGGCAAGGCACCTTCTGCCAGGTCAAACATAGTTTTCATGGTTGGGTCGGCATACAGGTTCAAACCTTCAACATCCCATTCTTTCAGAGTCTCTTCGGCTTCCGCAATACCGCCCCGATTGGCGTTAATCGCCACCACCTCAAACTGTTCATCACCCAGTATTTTCTCAAGATGCGCCAATTCTTTCATCTCAGCCCGACAAGGTGCACACCAAGGAGCCCAAAGATTGATAAGCATTGCTTTACCTTTAAGCTCTTTTAAAGCAACCGGCGAGCCATCAGCACGCATAATAATATGGCTCGATAAGGTTTGTGGTTCCTCAGGCAAGGAAAGCTTGGCCATTTCACCTTTTAAATAAGAATTTATATTACCATCCGGCGTTGCAGGGGCACGGAACAGGCTATAAGCTGCCACGCCCAGAAGGGTTATTAGAATAACTGGTAAAATAATGGCCTTCTTGGACATTCTTATCTCCGATCAGAATGGTAACTGAGTAGCGAAGAAAATAAGGATACTGCCGTGAAAGGCAAGGATACAAACGATCAAAACTCTGCGATGGAGCAGAAAAAGCACACATCTGGCGATGGCCAAAGCATGTGGGGTGGTCGCTTCGGTGGCGGACCATCTGCAATTATGCAGGAAATCAACGAATCCATCAGTTTTGATCGACGATTGTACCGAGAAGATATCGCTGGCTCAAAAGCCCATTCTGATATGCTTGCCAAACAAGGCATTATCACGGCAGAAGACCGTGACGCTATCCACAAAGGCCTTGATCAGGTTGAACGCGAAATCGAAGCAGGACACATGACATTTGATCCTGCTCTCGAAGATATTCACATGCATGTGGAAAGCCGTCTCCGCGAGCTTGTGGGTGATGCAGGTGCACGACTTCACACAGGCCGTTCGAGGAATGACCAAGTAGCAACAGATTTCCGCCTTTGGTCCCGTAAAGCGATTGATGAGTTAGACACTGCTTATACTGCATTGATTAACGCAACCCTTGATCAGGCAGAAAAGTATGCAGATGCTGTAATGCCTGGGTTTACCCATCTGCAAACTGCTCAGCCAGTAACCCTAGGCCACCACCTAATGGCATATTATGAAATGTTCAGCCGTGACCGCTCACGCCTACAGGACTGCCGCAAACGACTTAATGAAAACCCATTAGGTGCTGCTGCTCTTGCAGGGACCAGCTTCCCGTTAGATCGCCATATGACATCAGACGCACTTGGTTTTGACCGTCCAATGGCTAATTCACTCGACGCGGTTTCCGCCCGGGATTTTGCAATTGAACTTTTATCCGTCATGTCAATTGGCTCTGTTCATCTATCTCGTTTCGCAGACGAAATAGTACTGTGGGCCACATCAGCCTTTAACTTCCTAGAGCTATCTGATGGTTTCTCAACAGGCTCTTCCATTATGCCACAAAAACGAAACCCAGATGCAGCGGAACTAATCCGCGCAAAAGTGGGGCGCATTATGGGAGCACAAAACGGTTTAATGGTAGTGATGAAGGGTCTCCCCCTCGCTTATTCCAAGGATATGCAGGAAGACAAGGAACCTGTCTTTAAGGCAGTAGATGATTTTGCACTCTGTCTAGCCGCCATGACAGGCATGATGGAAGATCTGAAACCAAATACCAAAGCAATGCATCATGCCGCGGGGCAAGGCTTCTCAACGGCAACAGACATTGCTGATTGGCTCGTGAGAGTACTAGGCCTGCCATTTAGAGATGCACATCACGTCACTGGCGCAATTGTGAAAGAAGCTGAAACCAGAAATGTGTATCTTTCTGATCTGCCTCTTGATGCCATGCAGGCTGTAGAACCACGAATTACAGAAAGCATCTATGATGTCCTTTCTGTCGAAGCTTCGGTAAACAGTCGCACGTCATTCGGGGGAACATCCCCTGAAAATGTAAAGAATGCTGTTAACGCTGCGCGTGAAGCGCTTAAAGAAAGTAACTAATCATGAAAAAAACACTGACATTTGCTTTCATTATTGCCGCGGCAATAGGTGTAACCGCATGTGGTAAAAAAGGCGATGTAAACCCGCCTAAACCAAAAACAAATTCTGTATCGGTGAACTAATATGGATCATTTTCAATATCAAAATGGCGAACTGTTCGCTGAAGGTGTGGCTATCAGCAAAATAGCTGAAGAAGTAAGCACACCTTTCTACGTATATTCTTCCGCAACACTTGAACGCCATTTTCGAGTTTTCTCAGAAGCATTTGAGGGGCTTGATACTCTTGTTTGTTACGCAGTTAAAGCCAATAGCAACCAAGCCGTACTAACCACTCTCGCGAAAGCTGGCGCTGGTGCCGATGTGGTAAGTGAAGGTGAACTTCTTCGTGCGTTGCAAGCAGGCATTCCAGCAAACAAGATTGTTTTCTCAGGCGTTGGTAAAACACGTTCAGAAATGAAAGCCGCACTTAAAGCAGGCATCAAGCAGTTCAACGTGGAAAGCGAAGCTGAGTTTGAAACGCTCGATACAGTAGCTGGTGAACTGGGCATGATCGCCCCTGTCTCTGTGAGGGTTAATCCAGATGTGGATGCTAAAACCCACGCTAAAATCTCCACAGGGAAATCTGAAAATAAGTTCGGTATCCCATGGAGCCGCGCGGAAAATGTGTATCGCCGTATCGGGGAACTCAACAATCTCAAAGCCGTTGGTGTTGATGTGCATATTGGCTCACAGCTTACGGATTTGGAGCCTTTCAAACTGGCATTTGCCAAAGTGGTAGAACTTGTAGAAAAGCTACGTTCACAAGGACATGCTATTAAGCATATTGATCTCGGTGGTGGCCTTGGCATTCCTTATCAGGCCGGAGTTGAAGCTCCACCTTCTCCTGGTGCTTACGGCCGCATGGTAACTGAAGTCCTCGGCGATCTCGATTGTAGCGTTATTTTTGAACCCGGACGTATGATCGCAGGGAATGCTGGCCTTCTAATCACAGAAATGCTGTATGAAAAAACCAGCGACACAAAAAAATTCTATATCGTAGATGCAGCGATGAATGATCTGGCACGCCCGGCAATGTATGATGCGCACCATGAGATTATTTCCGTAAAATCTTCAGATGCACCAACTGATAATCCTGTAGATATAGTTGGGCCAGTTTGCGAAAGCAGCGATGTATTTGCAAAGGACCGGAACCTGCCTGAGTTTCAGCCAGGCGACCTTGTTGCTATTAAATCAGCAGGTGCATACGGTGCCGTAATGGCAAGCACATACAACACGCGCCCACTAGTACCGGAAGTGTTGGTCAAGGATGAGAAGTACGCGGTAATCCGTAAACGTCAATCAGTTGAAGAGCTAATAGCGCTGGACAACGTGCCAGATTGGCTTTCAACAGAGGCATAATCTTCAGCTTCAAGTTTCGAGAGCGCTTTATTCACCTCCGATAGAAGTTGTTCCATATTGAAGGGCTTTGTAAGAAGTCCTTCAATAAGCAAGGATAGATTATGCGCACGCTGTCGCTCGTCGGCAAAACCTGTCATTAATAGAATTGGGATATGTGGTCGTTCTGATCGCACTTTAAGTGCAAGAGAAATGCCATCCATCATTGGCATAGCAATATCACTTAAAAGCAAATCAAAATGATGATTGGTCATCAGTTCTACAGCAGCAGCACCATCATTCGCTATCAACAGGCTGTGACCATGCATAGTGAGAACCCGCGAGACAAACTCCCTAACGGCTTCTTCATCTTCCACTATTAAAATACGTGCCATCAGACTTCCTCTGACATAAACCCTCTATTCTGGAGGGCAGTTAAAAGACTTAATAAAATCCCTCATTCCAAGAAAACACGAAAATCATGTTTTTTCTGTGATTGAATGAGCTTTAGCACTCTGAACTGTAGAAAATTTGACTATAATTTTAACATACGTCCAGTTATTTTACATAAATAGTTAACTATAACTATTAACTTTCAACTATAACGCGCTATATCAAACGCAATAGCATAGTAAATTCAAGTAAATTGAGGATTATTCTACTATTGTGGGTAAGCGCCTTCGGTGGAAGAGCGCGAGTCTTTTATTACAGAAACCTGCACATTTGCGATACCTGCTGGGATTGGTACACGAACCTGTTCAAAATCAAGCTTACCACCACGACGGATTAAAAGCCCTGGTGGATCAAACACCCAACTATCAATTACCTGACCATTAGCATTAAAAATCTGTGCCAGAACTTGAGGGACTTTAGCACCAGTAGTACCGAGGTTTTCCACGTACCCCCTGAGTATCAGCGCCTGTTCACCATTACGTATTTCTACGCCAGTACTACTGTTGTAGAGAACTGCATTTACTACCTCAATCGCTTCGGCATTAGATGGTGTTAGCGTTCCACCTTCCGCTTCTGCAGCTTGTCTCATTACCTCTACTTCAGAAACACTTTCACCAGCTTCATCAAAGAAAGCAGCCGCATTCGGTAAATACGCACGCATTAAAGTGCGATCAAAAAACACCAGATAAATTGACGCGACAATAAAAAGTAAAAGACTAAACCAGCCCACCATCATCAAACGGCGTTCACGCGCGACTAGATCACGCTCATTCTGTTTACGCTGCTCAGCGCGGCGGCGCGTAATGAAATCATCATCATCATCTTCATCATCTAGGAATTCAGATCCGTATTTCTCTCGCAGAGAAGCCCCAAAATCATCACTCTCTGCGGCTGCATCAGCTAAATCATCATCAAAATCAGAAGCTGGAGCCATATCATCTGCAAAAGGATCATCTTCCGGTTCAGGTTCTACTGAAGGCGGTGCTGCTACTTCTTCACGCACAGATTGCCTAAGTGCAGCTGTTTGCGCAGCTGTGTTTGCATCCAACTTGCCATCAAAATTGACGGGCGTTTCTGCTACCCGTTGTTGCGGCATTTGCGGTTGAGGCTGAACAGCTGGCTGCTGAATTGGGGCTGCTTGCACCGCAGCTGGTGGCGGTGTCGGCGCAGGATCGCGCAAATCAGTTGACGTTGCATGCCATGAATGCTGGCAGCGCACACATCGAACCTTACGCCCTTCACCGGATATTGCGCCGGCAGGAATATTGAATTTTGCGTCACATGACGGACAAACAAGGATCATAAAACTGCCTAAACCGTTGCCTTATATCGAGAACCCCATAGCGCACACAGAAAGTGTACTTCAATATAGTATCTATTTCCAATCTACAGGAATGCCCATAGAAAATACAAGTAGCTATATGTGAATCCTATACTTGCCGCTTGAATTAGCGTATGCAATTCTACGCTTGTTTTGATTGGGAGGGCTTATGATAAGCTTCGAAAATGTAGGCATGCGTTACGGCATGGGCGCGGAAGTACTGACAGATGTCAGCTTTTCCCTTGATCGCGGCAGCTTTCATTTTTTAGTTGGCCCTTCGGGCGCTGGCAAAACTACTCTCCTAAAGTTGCTTTATTTGGCACATCGGCCATCTCGAGGCCTCGTTAATTTTTTTGGCAAAGATCTATCAACGCTTGAGCGGGATGCACTTCCACGTATAAGGCGCCGTATCGGTGTAGTTTTTCAGGATTACCGCCTGTTTGAGCACATGACCGCTTTTGAAAATGTCGCTCTCCCCTTAAGGATTCAAGGTGCGAAGAAAATACAGGTCGCAGACCATGTGGAAGAACTTTTGTCATGGGTAGGCTTGGGCGACCGTATGCATGCGAAACCGGCGACACTTTCTGGTGGTGAAAAACAGCGGGTCGCGATTGCACGTTCTATTATCAATAAACCAGACCTTTTGGTAGCTGATGAACCAACAGGTAACGTTGACGCAGAAATGTCACGACGTTTGATGCAGCTTTTCGTGGCCCTTAATAAAGAAGGTACAACAACCATTGTTGCTACCCACGATGAAGGGCTCGTAAAACGCGTTGGGGCCCCCGTTCTTCGCCTTGATAAAGGCCAAGTTTCATACACACCGGGCGGCAAACCTATGGACCCAAGGAAATAACCATGTGGGGGAAAACATTACAGTTTCTGCCTGAAAGCAGTTTACGCGAGGGCCTCCTTCCCTGGGTAATTGGTGTAATGCTGTTTTTATGCACACTTTCTCTCGCAGGCGCTTTTGCCATTGGACAAGGGCTTGAGAGATGGAGCAATCATCTCACCGCAAATCTATCTGTCCAGATTGTTGTAAAAGATGCAATAGAACGGGAAAACCAGACACAAGCCGCTCTTCGCTTACTAAATGCCACACCTGGTGTTGAAAAAGCTGAAGTCCTAGCAGATTCAGAAATTATCGCCCTTCTGTCTCCATGGTTGGGCGAAATGCCAATTGATAATAACCTGCCAATTCCTACGTTGATTGATGTTAAACTAGATGAAAGTGCAGACAGACCGGATACCAAAGCGCTTTCAGAACGATTGAGAGCCGCAGCACCCGGTGCTCAGCTTGATGATCACCAAGCATGGATGACTCAAATCCTTGAGCTCGCCGCTATTATTCAAATTCTCTTATGGTCTGTCGTCTTTATGGTAGTGATGTCCACTGTTGCTATCGTTATATTTGGGTGCCGTGCAGGCCTTGCGACCCATCACGAAAGCATTGAGATTATGCACCTGATGGGTGCCGAAGATAAAATGATCGCGAAAGCTTTTGATGCCCGATATTTAATTCACGGCCTCAAAGGGGGACTGCTCGGCGTTATTCTCGCGGCTACCACGCTATGGGTGTTATCACGCATGGCAGAACGCCTTGGACAAGGCTTGATTAGCGCAAGCTTGCCAGATTTAAGCTATCTTTCATGGCTTTTCATTCTCCCCATTGCTGCCGCAATTATTACTATGCTCACTGCCCGTATCACTGTACGTAAAGCACTACTGGAATTGATGTAGGACTGGTTTTGAAAAGCTCGAGCTTTAGCATACACCGCTTTCTTCTAAAGCTGATTGGCTATCTCATCATTGCATGGGGTATTGGCTTCGCTTTATTTTGGATACGCCTACCCTATGCAGCCAAAACAGATACAACAGCCAGTAAGTCAGACGCTGTTATTGTCTTAACTGGCGGGCCTAACCGGCTCGAAACAGGTATTACTCTTCTGGAAAACAAGGTTGCAGGCCGCATGCTTATCTCAGGCGTTCATGAAGATGTACGCCCTAGCGAGCTGGCAGTCCGGACAGGAGCTAATCCAGACCTTTTTGCTTGTTGTATTGATTTAGGCTATGCAGCTGACAGCACCATTGGCAATGCCCAAGAATCAGCTGAATGGGTACATAAGAACAGCTTTCAAACTATTCTGCTCGTAACCTCAGATTATCACATCCAGCGTAGTTTGATTTTATTCCGAAAGCATTTGCCAGATACGAGTATCACCGCTGTTTCGGTACCTACAAAATTACCCGTGCTAAAACTGGCAAAAGAATATAATAAATACCTCATCACGCTGGTGCGTGAGGGTTTAAGCCTGTAACTAATATATCTGGAGAGTACCCTTGGTAAAGCAATTGCGCCTTGCTATCGCTGTTATGTTTGTGGCCATTCTGGTCTATAGCGGCCTTTGGTTCACTGCGGCTTTTCAAGCGGAAAAAGATACGGTTAACCTTCTAGCGGATTGGCGCGATCAAGGCATTCAAATAGAACACGGCAACATAAGCCATAGTGGTTTCCCCTACCGTATTGCTGTTGAAATTGAAGACTTTGATCTTCGCACTCGTAGTCGTGGCCTCGATATCCATACGGATAAAATGGTTCTAACCACACATCTTTGGACAGCGAACCACTGGGTAGCACAGATTTCAGGACTAGATGCAAAATTTGCTAACAAATCACTGGCTTTGCGCGATAAGGCGCTAAATGCCAGCTATAAGCTTTATGAAGATGGCCAACGTGTTATTGCGATTGATAGCTTAACCACAGATGATCTGAATGTAGACCGTTTCTTCGGTGTTATCCCACCGCGGTTAACAGGCCTTCAACTTTTCCTCCGTTTCAGCGACGCCAACACTCAAGCAAAAGAAGGCTTATACGGCGAAAGATATTTAGATCTGAAGCTTGTTGCCAATACTGACACAACATCTGTGGAAGCCACGGGCGGTATCTCTGGCCCTATCATTCATGATTGGAACAAAAGGGAACTTGAAAACTGGCGTGATGAAGGTGGCCTTGTGGAATTCAGCATCATTGATATCCGTTCACAAGGTGGCCGCCTGAGAGGTAGCTTAAGTGCAACGCTAGATGAAAATATGAAGCCGCTTGGAAGCGCCAGCATGACAGTGAATGGCGGTGAAAACATCCAAAAACTGCTTCAAACAACAGGTATTAACCCAGCTATCATCCCATCTTCCGGTGCACTAAACATCATGCTGCAAAATGGTAGATATTCGAGCGGTGCAAATGCGAGCGGAAGGCTAAAACCTGTTCTAGATTAATCTTCGTGCGTCCGGCCAAAGTCAGCCGCAGCATCATCTTGGCCTGCATCGATAATACGGCGGCGGATACCGCGGGTGCGAGTAAAGAGATCGAAGAGCGCGTCCCCGTCCCCCCAGCGAATAGCACGCTGTAAAGCCGTTAAGTCTTCCGAGAAACGGCCAAGCATTTCAAGGACCGCATCCTTATTGTTCAAAAATACATCTCGCCACATGGTAGGATCAGACGCGGCAATACGTGTGAAATCCCGGAAACCACCTGCAGAGTATTTAATCACTTCTGAACGGGTTACTTCTTCCAGATCTGAGGCAGTACCTACAATATTATAGGCGATCAGGTGCGGTACGTGGGATGTAATTGCCAGTACCAAGTCATGGTGCCCGGGGGTCATAATTTCTACGCGGCTACCAAACGCTTTCCAAAGGGCAGATAGCTTTTCCAACGCGTCCTCATCAGCACCTTCAGGCGGTGTGATAATACACCAACGGTCATCAAAGAGAGTTGCGAAACCAGCGCTAGGGCCAGATTGTTCTGTACCCGCAACCGGGTGACCAGGGATAAGATGCACACCTTCAGGCAGAAGCGGATCAAGTGCCTTGAAAACACTTTCTTTTACTGAGCCCACATCACTGATGATAGCACCAGCTTTCAGGTTGCCTGCAATAGCAGCACCAACAGAAGTCATCGCCCCCACTGGTACCGCAAGCATAATAAGATCAGAATTATCAACGGATTTTTCTACATCAGTATAATATTCATCCGCAAGTTCCAGATCTCTTGCTTCTGAAATGATGGTTTCATTTGCATCCACGAGCGCCAGTGTTTCACAAACTTCATATTTGCGAACGGCCCGAGCAACAGATGAACCAATAAGGCCCGCACCAACAATGGTAATGCGGTTAAATATACTGTCTGTAACGGTCATTATTTATCCAAGAAACTCTTTAATCAGCGCAATAACGCCCTTGTTCTGTTCTTCCGAACCAATAGAGATACGTAGGTGGTTTGGAAGCGGAGGCAAGGCACGAACAAGATAACCGCGCTTTGTCAGGAACTCATTACACGCCAGCGCGCTTTTGCTTTCATCTGGGAATTCTACAAGCACGAAGTTAGTTTGGCTTTCAACCGCCTTCAGGCCAAGTGCATTCAACTCAGCTGTTAGCCAATCACGCCACGTTGTATTGAATTCCACAGATGCCTGAAGGTGCTCTTCATCTTTCACAGCCTCAATTGCAGCAGGTTGGCCTGGCACGCATACATTAAACGGCATACGCACACGGTTGATCACATCAATAATGCCCGGCGCACCATATGCCCAACCAACCCGCAGCCCTGCGAGCGCATACATTTTTGAGAAAGTACGTGTCATGATCACGTTATCATACTTTTCAACGAGGCTTTCACCCGCATTATAATCATCGGCTGTTACACACTCTGCATACGCAGCATCCAGCACAAGAATTACGCTATCAGGCAGTCCAGCATGCAGACGCTCAATTTCTGACCATGTATTATAAGCACCCGTTGGATTGTTCGGGTTATCAACAAACACAAGCTTGGTGTCTGATGTAACTGCTTCAAGTATACCGTCTACGTCAGCAGCCCAGTTTTTGTTCGGCACTGCAATACCTGTAGCGCCCACCGCCCGTGTTTGAATTGGGTAAACCATAAAACCATATTGGCTGTAGATTACCTCATCACCCGGGCCTGCGAATGTATGGATCAAAAGAGTAAGGAGTTCATCGGAACCTGCACCACAGATAATATTATCTGCGTTGAGATTATAAACATCCGCAATTGCATCGCGAAGATCATTTGAATTGGCATCCGGGTAGCGCATAAGGCCACCAGCAGTATCTTTGAACGCTTCAACAGCTTTGGGACTTGCGCCAAAAACAGACTCGTTTGAAGAAAGCTTCACTACTTCCTCAACACCCTCAACCTTGGAACGACCCGGCACATAAGGTGCCATATCCATAATCCAATCATGAGCTTTCGGGGATGCCATTTTAATTCTCCAATATTTTACTAATCCGCTACGATTCCCTGTGTACCGCAGCTTCAAAACAGCTTGGACACTATAGTGGCATTCACTAAAGCGCAAGTTCAGTGAAGCTTCGTTTTCACTTTTTACGGACGCCACAAAGTTACATGCCTCTTGAGCACAAATCCGACACCTCTATAATACAATATCATCCATGGAATATAATTATCTTGAATATATATTCCATGGAAACTATATACATGGATAGTAACTGGATATCAGTATGGCTAATAAGCAATTGATCATTGATGCGGACATGAGTGTTGAGCATAAAGTAATGGGCCTTTTGGCCTGTATTGCTCAGGAAAAGAAAAGTGAGATGGAACGCCTGCTCAAACCATCAGGTCTCTCTATCCTACAGCTTTCTATTCTGCATTCGCTCTCTTTTGCTCCAAAGAAAACCCTTACGGTTTCTGATTTGAAAGCAACACTGGTGGATGACAACCCCAATGTATCTCGCACACTTAACAAGCTGGTTGAAGCAGGTCTCGTGATCAAGCTTCGAAGCGAACAAGACCAACGTACCGTTTATGTATCCATCACCGACGCTGGCGAAAAAGCCCATACAGATGCGGATCAATTGCTCCTCAATCAACGCATAGATCTTCCGGAAAATGAAATGAACGCGCTTTATGAAATCCTGAAAAAGCTCTGACAGCTAAAGGCCTTATTATGCTTACACTACACCATCTGGAAAACTCACAGTCCATTCGTATTCTCTGGCTCCTAGAAGAACTGGGTATAGAATATGCTTTCAAAATGTATGATCGAGACCCAGCCACAAGGCTTGCACCTTCTGAATATAAAGAGATATCGCCGCTAGGAACTGCGCCGGCAATTACCGATGGTAACGTCACCCTGAGCGAGTCTAACGCTATCATTGATTATATTATCGAAACATACGGCGACGGAAAGTTACGGCCGAAAACAGGCACACCTGAACGTACGGATTATCTATTTTGGTTTCATATGGCACAAGGCAGCCTGCAGCCGCTGTTAACGAATAGGTATGTTTTTTCAATGATGTCAAGCAGAGCTCCTTTCTTCATCAAACCTATCGTTGCCAGTATTGGTAAAAAACTGAATGAAAACTTCATAGCCCCACGCCTTGAACGCATACTGGTACAAATGGAAGCCCAACTTGCCAAAACCAAATGGTTCGCAGGAGATGAACTGACAGCAGCCGATATCACCATGGGTTACTGCGTTGAAGTAATGGCTGTACGTGTTGGTCTTGGCGATCGCTATCCTCATACCCAGCAGTATCTTGAGCAAATGCGAGCACGCCCAGCTTATCAGGCAGCTCTCCAAAAAGATGGAAAGTTCAAACCACTCGCATAGTGTTTCAATTGTTTCTGACCTTTTACGATAGTTTTCCCTCGTTGACATTCGCAGTGCTTCTGGGTTTTCTGGCGCAACAACGTTTTGAGAGACATGTGTAATGGTAGCTTCTCGGCGATAGTTACCTACCCGCACCGAGTTGCGGACATATATAATATGAGACCACAAGTTATGCGTTTTGCGTCATCTGAGATCACATCTTCAACTGCATACAGGTTGCTAACGTCAACAGTAGTGCCAAGGCCCATTGCTTTTGTCACAACACTCGGCAAAGACGGCATAGTTAACGCAGCCCCTTTCAGTTTTTTCAATGCGGTAGGCAGTAGCCCACCAGTTCTTGTGCTTGGTTTTGAACCGAAGGTAGACAATAGTGTAAAAGACACGCCTCGGAACATTATAGAAACCAAAGAGTTTGTGATTAATATTGTGAATGAGGCCTTAGCAGTTCAAATGAATATTTGTGCTGGCAACTTTACGCAAGACCAGAGTGAGATAGAAATTGCTAACATTAATGTAACGGAATCAACCGAGGTAAAGCCCCCTCGTATTCAAGCATCGCCTGTGAGCATGGAATGTAAGTTGTTTCAACATACCGCTTTGGAGGGTGGCGGCTGTGTCATCATTGGTGAGGTCGTCCAATTTCATGTGCAAGATGATATTATCCTACAACGAGACCCTTTGCGAATTGATGTAAATAAACTAAACCCGATAGCACGCTTAGCTGGTCCCGATTACGCTAGAATAACAGATCAATTTCAAATTCAACGTCCAAAATAAAAGCTGATAAACGAGAAAGAAAAATATCTATGAACACATCAGCTTGCAACAGTGTCAGTCTCTTCACTGAAAGCCCACTTGAACTGGATAGTGGCGCTACCCTTTCGCCTGTAAATGTAGGTTTCGAAACTTACGGCGAACTGAATGAGGGCCGCTCTAATGCCATTCTCATCTGTCATGCCCTTACCGGTGATCAGTATGTAGCAAGCAATCATCCTATCACTGGCAAACCTGGCTGGTGGGAACGTATTATCGGCCCCGGTAAACTTGTGGACACCAACAAATATTTCGTCATTTGCTCAAATGTACTTGGAAGCTGCCTTGGCACCACAGGGCCCAAGGAAATTAACCCGGCTACTGAAAAACCGTGGGGCATTGATTTTCCGGTTATTACCATTCGCGACATGGTAAAGGTCCAAGCAGCACTGTTGGATCATCTGGGCGTCGATACACTCTTTGCTCTGATAGGCGGTTCGATGGGAGGCATGCAAGTACTAGAATGGCTCGCCACCTTCCCAGAACGGCTACATAGTACCATCGCTCTCGCTACAGCTGCCCGGCATACGGCACAAAATATTGCTCTCCATGAAGTTGGCCGCCAATCTGTAATGGCTGATCCCAATTGGAATGGTGGGCGCTATTATGAAAAAGAAGCAAAACCAGACAAAGGCTTGTCTGTTGCCCGCATGACAGCCCACATTACTTACCTGTCTGAAGATGCACTTACCCGAAAATTTGGTCGCAACCTTCAAAGCCGAGACGCCATCACTTTTGGGTTTGATGCAGACTTCCAAGTTGAGAGTTACCTTCGTTATCAGGGCAGTACGTTCGTGGATCGGTTCGATGCTAACAGCTATCTCTACATTACCCGTGCAATGGATTATCTGGATATCGCTGGCAGGCATGATGGCCGGTTGGCTGACGCCTTTAAAAATGCGGCCCATGTTCGCTGCTGTATAATCAGCTTCTCAACGGATTGGCTTTACCCAACTGCTGAAAACAAGCGCATTGTACATGCACTAAATGCAGCTGGTGTTCCTGTAAGCTTTGCCGAAATCGAATCGCCACACGGCCATGATGCTTTCCTTCTAGAGGAACCGGAAATGGATCAGATGATTGAAGGCTTCATTTCAGCGGCAGCTAAAGCGAGGGGGCTTAGTTCATGACCACACTTAGAAAAGACCTTCAGCTTATTGCGGACATGATTGAACCTGAAAACCGCGTATTGGATGTTGGCTGTGATGACGGCGCACTTCTAGATTATCTGGTGAACGAGAAAGGTATCGATGGACGCGGTATTGAAATCAGCCAAAAGGGTGTAAACAGCTGTGTCGCCAAAGGTTTGTTTGTGGTGCAAGGCGATGCTGATAACGACCTTCACGAATATCCAGACAACACCTTTGATTATGTAATATTATCTAAAGCGCTACAGGCGATGCATCAACCTCGTGAGGTAATGCTCAATCTCCTCCGGATTGGAAAACGTGCGATTGTCACTATCCCCAACTTCGGCCAGTGGCGTGTACGTTTCAGCTTACTTACCCGAGGCCGTATGCCTGTTACCAAGGCGCTTGATAAAACGTGGTACAACACCAGCAACATTCATTTTTGTACGATTACCGATCTGTTTGATTTAATCGAACAGGAAAACTTAAAAGTGGCAGAGTTTGTACCTCATATGAGCGACGGTACACGCCTCAATATGGGCAGAAAGCGCGCAAATTGGCACGCCGATCAAGCATTGTTTCTATTAGAAAAATAACTAGAGCTCAGGAAGTTCGCGGGTGACAACTACACCGTCTGCATCCGCGATTACCCAATCACCCGGGTGAATCGTAACACCACCAAAAGCGACTTCCACATCTACTTCACCACGGCCCAGCTTTTCAGTTTTTCTTGGGCAACTACCTAGTGCTTTAATACCTATATCTTCACGGATAAGTTCGTGCTTATCTCGTATGCAGCCGTATATAACAACACCTGCCCAGCCGTTTCGATTGGCATCTAGCGCTAGATTCCCCCCCATAAGGGCGGTTCGGCAACTACCTTCACCGTCCACCACCAATACTCTACCTTCACCTTTACCAGCCAGAAGTTCTTTCACTTTGGAATTATCATCCAGTGTGCGTACAGTTACCGCAGGACCAGCGAAATCTCGCCGCCCCCCAAAATCTCGGAAATCGACAGACAGAACAGCCGCATCACTGCCTACCGCATCACATACGTCTGCAGTAGCAAGTTTCGGTGTTTTTAAAATGCCTGCCGTCATATGTTACTTCCCGTTTTTATGAATAATCGGCACCAGCATATCACCCCAGCCGCCTTCTTCGTTATGATATCTTGACGCACGCATCAGCTCAACTGTCACACCTTTACCCACGGCAGAGATAACCGCATCATTAAGGCGGTGCAGTGCATTGGCTACCTGACGGATCGCCATTTCCTGACTTTCTTCCATTGATTGGCTTTCAGGTGTATCGCTCATGAGTTTATCTCCACAAGAGTTGAGTAATTTAATAACGAAAACACTATATTTTGCGCAATAATAATACAAGAAATAATCTGATAATATTTCTTGTCGACGCAAAACTAGCGTATAAGTATTACACATAGAAAACAATAATAGGTGAAACTACTTACCAAAAGGTAGCTATATGGGTTTCCCCATCTTTCAAGGGTCAACGAAACAAATATCTAGTGACGTTCTCGCAAATGGGTAAGAACCGGACGCGCCTTCATTTTCACCGTTTTCTTGGGAAGTGCGCCATAAACCTGCTTTCTGGCAGTAACGATAAGCGCACCACCCAGATTTTTGCCCATCATACCCATGAAATGCTCGGAAACACGCATCAAGTTAGCAGCACCCAGAAAATTTGTAGGCGGCATCATCAACGCAGTTTGCCACGCCTCTGGCGGCAACATCTGTTCAGTCATCAAGCGGAACAACTGGCTCTTAGAGTAAGGTTTTCCATGCCCGAATGGTGTTGCTTCAGCAGCAGACCATGTACGCATACGGTTCGGCACAACCACAACAACCTGCCCGCCCGGTGCCAACACACGCCACACTTCTCTAAGTAAATGTGTTGGTTTATGTGCATGCTCAAGTGCATGTACAAGTAGCACTCGATCAATTGAAGAATCAGCAAGTGGTAGGTTATACTGGTCCACAAGTGCAGTCTGACTGTCACCTAAGGTCGGCCAGTGGCATACACCTTGCCGCTCTGGCATAAATGCGAGAAATTTTGCGAGGCTATCTTCGCCTTCACTGCCCGCCAAGGCATCCAGATACGGTAATGTATAACCAAGACCAATCGTAATAGCGCCAGTTTGCGTTGGCAAAAGCCCTTTAACGCGCGCAGAAATAATCTGAGCTGCTTGAGTACCCAAACGTGTTTCATAAAACCTATGTAAAGTGAGTACATCAGGTCTCACGCGATATCTCCAACCAGTTAACCAGCGGTTCCCATAGGCCTTTTTTAGCCCTGTCACCAACTACCATACCTATATGCCCTGATGGTGGCACATGTTTTGTGACACTCGAGATTTTTTCAGCAATCGCAAACGCGCTCGCTTGCGGCACCAAACGATCCCCCTTCGGCGCAACAACAAAGGTAGGACAGTCAATATCTTCAGGCCTCACAGGCAGTCCAGCAACCAACCATTCTCCTTTCATGGTCAAGTTCTGTTCGTACCAATAAGACAAACACTCCTGCCCCACTTTTTTAGCTAAAGGGCCTCCATTATTTGCCCACATCTCCATGGCAGCAAAAAAATCAACTGCTTCGCCTTCATGCTTTCCATCTGCATAAGCACGGAACTTACGGTCATTCAACGTGGGATCAACACTTGTGAAAAAAGTTTGCAACACATCCACACCAACTGTGCTGCCTTCCACGAGTTTATCTAAAAACCTTAGCATTTGGGGAGCATTGCGCCTGCCGGGGTGGGGTTTATCTGTATTAAAATCCCATGGTGCAGCTAGCAGTACTAACTGAGAAATCAATCCTTCTGTTCGGGCTGCGACAGCCACACTCAAAGTTCCCCCCATACAGTAACCAACGAGAGGGATAGCCTTACCCGCCATTTGAACAACATGCTCGATAATCGGTATTAACCGTTCAGAGATATATCCATCCAAACCAAAATATTTTTCCTCATCCCCTGGGTCACCCCAATTAACAAGGAGTGGTCTATACCCTTGATTTCTTAGGAAGGTTGCCAAACTTCTTCCAGGCATCAGATCAAGAATATAATGCGGGTTAATAAGGCTAGGCACCAGAAGAATAGGTGCCCCCTCTCCACCCAAATCATGTAATTTCACACATCCAATTTCATATGTAATCGGGGCATCCGTAACTGGTGGCTCGAAAGCATGTGCTAGATATTGGTTAAGACCTTTCAGAAATTTATTCTTTCTTACAGATGCCTGCTTCTCAAGCTCTTTCTGGAAAGCAGCGTCAGACACACCATCAAGTTGTTCTTTTAGGTTTGCCACCGCCGCTTCAAGTTGAGGATGCCAGACACCAGAATCAAGCCCAGCTTTACCGGCAAGTGTGGCTCCACCCCAGATAGCTTCACTATTGGTGAAATGAAGAGACAAAGGCCTCGGCCCTTTGATCCTGCCAGACATAGTCATTTTACCGTTTCTGCTCATCAAAAGCGGGGGAAAGAAGCGCTTTCAGATCATCAGGTGTTAAAAGCTCTTTATCCACAGACCACAGGCGGATATTTTCCTGCCACAAGTCTAAAAACTCAGCGACATATTCTTCAAGTTCAGTGTTTTTAGTCATAACGTGAGTATAGAAAAACTCGTCAAAGACAGAAGAAGTTTCTTTTTTGCAGGCGCACAATTTTTCTTGCGGCAGCGCACCAAATACCATTTAATCATTTCCTTGTAGGGACAACAAACTAAGGATAACGCTTCTTGACAGCGTTATCATTTGAGGGACACATGGCGCGTAAGAAACGTTTGGCGGGGGAGCCAATCACCATTAAAAAATATGCAAATCGCCGTTTGTATAACACTGAAACTTCAAGCTACGTGACACTAGACCATCTAGCCGAGATGATTAAAGCTGGCGAAGAGCTGGTTGTTATGGATGCAAAATCCGGGGAAGATCTAACCCGTTCGGTTTTAACTCAGATCATCGTGGAAAAAGAAAATTGCGATGAAAATATGCTGCCAATTTCATTCCTGCAGCAACTCATTCGCTTTTACGGCGATAACATGCAAACACTTGTGCCTGCATACCTTCAAAGCACCATGGATATTCTAAACAAACACAAAGACCAGATAAATCTAACCTTTAGTGATACTGGTCACGGAAATATGATCCCACTTTTTGAAGAAATGGTGCGTCAGAATATGGCTTTCTTCGAACAATCCATGCATATGTTTATGCAAGCAGGTGCTGAAAGCACAAATGAGCCCGCAGACGCAGCAGACGACACAGACATTGCGGAACTACAAGCTCAGCTAAAAGCCCTGCAGGAAAAGGTGGATAAGATAAGCACATAACCCGCACACCGCCTTTCCAGACAGTAGCTTCGGCATTAAGAGGATAGGAAAAGGCGCATGCCCGTAATTTTGTTTGCAGTATTTATTGACCTTCTTGGGTTCGGCATTATCGTGCCGGTGCTCCCCTTCATTGTGCTGAATTTCGGTGGCGATTCCGTGTCTGGCATGGCACTGGTTTCAATCTATTCCTTAGCAGCCTTTATTATGGGACCAATCTGGGGGCGCTTTTCAGACAAATTTGGCCGCAAACCCGCACTAGCTGGCACATTCTTAGGCGCAACTATCTCCTATATTACTTTAGGCATGGCAGATACGCTTCTTCTCTTGTTTCTCGCTCGTGCAATGTCAGGTGCCATGGCGGGGAATATAGGTATTGTAATGGCAGCTATGGCTGATGTGACTACTGAAGAAAATCGCGGCAAAGCCATTGGCTGGATCGGCGCAGCTTTTGGTCTGGGCTTTGCGTTAGGCCCCGGCATTGGTGGCATTCTCAGCACCATCGGCGGCAATGGCGATCCCAACATTTTCTGGGCAGGGATGACTGCGGCATGTTTATCATTTACAGCAATGATTCTCACCACCATCTTTGTGCCGGAAACGAACAAGAAGAAAACAGAAAACGAAGACCATAAAGATGTTCCTCGGTGGACCAGTGTATTCAAACAACCCGGTCAAACAGCGCTTCTTGCAATGTTTATTATAACGGCTATTGGCCAGAGCATCAGCTTTGCTATCACACCATTTTGGGCTGAACGGGTGCTTGGCTGGAACTCAGCGCAAGTAGGTTACCTGTTAATGGCATCAGGTGTATGCGTGTTTTTCATTCAGCTTTTTGCCATTGGGCCACTATTCAAGAAATTCGGTGAGGTTAAATCCCTCGGTATGGCACTTGGTTTCCACCTGATTGGTGTTGCGATTATTCTTTATGGCCCTGCTGAACCTATCACAGCCATTCTAGGCTTCCCGATCATTATGAGCGGCATGACCCTTACCTTCCCCGCACTTAACAGCCTTGTATCCAGGCGTACCGATGAGCGTTTGCAAGGTACAGCGCTTGGAATTTCGAATGGCCTATCATCTCTTGGCAGGATTGCAGGCCCTATCACGGCAGGAACGGTATTTACTGCAAGTGTCGCGGCACCGTTTTATATTATAGCCTCAACGGGGATACTTGTAATTTTTTGGACAGTTTGGGAACTATCCGCACGCCCAAGCCACATAAAAGCGCCAGCTGAATAATCAACTGGTACATGCTTGAAGGTTGCTGCTTACCCAAGCTCCGTGTTCGCGGGCGATATCATTCAACGCGCCATTAAAAGCAGCTACAATATCATCATGAGAACCGCCTACAACATTCTCTGTACGGGTATAAACGGGATGCCCCACAAGATAGGCATCCTGAAGCCTGATAAGAGATAACTCTATCTCAATATTCACCATATCACTGCTACCATCAGCACTTGGCGCAAACTCCATTTTCCAGACCTTCACATCCATACGGCAGTTAACGCGGACATCAAGTCCCTTATCACTCACGATATTAGCAACTGTTTCAGCGCGCAAGGAATGCACCAGATAGTCCTGCATCAAATCCGAAAGGTGCCCAGCCCAGCTTACTCCTTTCAACACGGTACGCTTGTTATTATCCAGCGCGACAACAACCTCAGTACCGTCAATACCGCTACTCATCACTGGATGAGAAACATACATTGTTGCACCATCATTCGTGTTGCTCGAAGCTATTTTCGGATATTCGAGAGTGTAAACTTCATCAGCGGGGCCATCGTCGCCAAAAGAAATCAATGGGCCACATCCACCCACCACCGCCATAAGGCCAAGTGCGGTTCCAAGTTTGGCAGTTTTCAATAGCTTATGCATCATTTTGTGCCGTCCTCAGTTTTGCGGGTTTCCAGGTCATACTTTGCTTCTTTTTTACCAAAGATAGCGCCGGCGGGGTTTTGCTCAATACGGCTCATCAGTCTCGAAAGACTTTGCGCTGTTGTTCTCAGGTCCACGATCATGCGTGTTACTTCTGGTAAGCTATTCCCAATAAACTGTGTTACGTTTTCTTGGTTAGCTGCCACCAAGGCATCAATTCTCGCCAGCGTCATATTCGCTGTTTTCAAGGTTGCTGTTGCTTCTGCGATCATCAGTTTAGCGTCTTCCTTGATCAGCTCATCTCCAGATGCTGCCAAGGCAGACACATTAAGTACCGCCGTATTCGCATTCGCCAGTACAGTACGTACTTCGGCAACAATTTGATCAAGGTCTTGTGTACCTCTTGCGATATTACCAGTTAACTGATCTGCATTTCTAAGTGTGCTGGAAACAGATGCGATATTCTCATCGCTCATCAACTTCTTCACCTGCACTACAGCGGCAATTGCTTCATTGATAAGGTTTGGAGCGTTTTCATATAGCGCCTGAAAGGCTGATGCCTCAGACGGGATAACAGGTCTGGAGAAAGCACCATCTGCCACAATTTGTGGTGCCTCTGGCGGACCGCCATGCAGTTCGATATAAGCAACGCCTGTCAGTCCTTGGAATTCCAGTTTGGCAACCGAACCCTCATTCACTGGCACGTCTGATTTAAGGCGGACAACGACAAGTACTTTCTGCGGATCATTCGGAGCGAGTGTGATATCCCGCACATCCCCAACAGGAATACCTGAATAATAAACGATACTACGCTTATAAAGCCCTGAAACTGTACCTTCAAAATAGATTTCATAATCTACATATTCAGCGTCCAGATCCACTTTCGCGATCCAAATCGCAAATGCTACAAGCCCCGCAAGGAATGTTAAAACGAAGCCACCAACGATGATATGGGATGCTCTGGTTTCCATTAGTTTATTCCTTTATTCCTGCGGCACGGGCACGGGGGCCGCCAAAATATTCCTGCACCCAAGGATGGTCATATTGCTGTACTTCTTCAAGGGGTGCCGTGATCAGCATTTTTTTATCACCTAACACTGCGATCCTATCACAGACTCGCACAAGCGTATCCAAATCATGTGTTACAAGGAACACAGTTAGGCCAAGAGATTTACTCAGATTTTTCACGAGACCATCAAAAGCGGCAGCGCCAATTGGGTCAAGGCCAGCTGTGGGTTCATCCAGAAACAGGATTTCTGGATCAAGCGCCAAGGAGCGCGCAAGGGCTGCACGCTTTCGCATACCGCCTGACAAATCCGCGGGGAATTTATTTGCAGCATCAAGAGGCAACCCTGCCATCGAGATTTTGCTACTAGCCAAATCCTCCAGAAGGTTTTGCGAGAAATTATAGTGCTCTCGCATAGGAGCCATCACATTCTGAGCAACTGTAAGAGCAGAGAACAACGCACCATCCTGAAACAGCACACCCCAGTGCCTGCGTGAAAGTTGTGCTTCATCAGCAGTCATATAGTTCTGGTCAATGTCATTGATTTCAATCTGACCAGCCACCTGACGGTTAAGCCCAATGATTGTACGCAAAAGCACGGATTTACCAGCCCCTGACCCACCAACAACACCTAGGATCTCACCTCGTTTTACATCGAGATCAAGTCCCTTATGCACAACATGACTGCCAAAGGCATTCACAAGGCCGCGTACTCGGATAATCACATCATCTGTTTGAACTGTGTCATCCATAGCCTATTAAATCCCAACACTTGTGAAGAAAATTGCAAACAGCGCATCCAGCACAATCACAAGGAAAATAGAAGTAACAACGCTTTTCGTCGTGCGAGCTCCAAGTACATCTGCACTACTTGCCACCCTTAAACCCTGATAGCAGCCACAGGCGCTTATAACAGCCGCAAAAAATGGTGCTTTGATAATACCAACAATAAAATGTTCAAATTCAATAACGTCTCGGAAATACACGAGGAAATTCCCAGGTGATATATCGAGCTGTGCCCATGCCATCGCTATACCACCTGCAATTCCCATCATATCAGCATAAAAGGTAAGAAGCGGCAATGTAATCATAAGTGCCATCAAACGCGGAAGCACAAGAACATCAATGGGATTCATCCCCAACGTTTTCATTGCATCTACTTCTTCATGAAGTTTCATGGAACCAATTTGCGCTGTAAAAGCACTACCGGATCGGCCAGCAATGATAATGGAGGTCAAGAGCACTCCCATCTCGCGCAAATGAATAATTCCCAGCATATCAATGACAAAGACATCAGCTCCAAACTTTGCAAGCTGGATTGAGCCTTGGTTCACCATCACAGCACCGATAAGGAATGAAATAAGTCCCACGATCCCCATAGCCTTCACGCCAACGGCATCCATCTGGTGTACAAGCGGGATAAAGCGAATTCGGCCTGGGGCGAGAAGTGTACCAAAGAGCCTGATAAGCACGAGACCAATGAAGCTGATAAGACGCGTGATAGAAGCCGTTGCATTCATGAAGCCATGCCCAGCTTCAGCAACTGGTATCAAATACCACGGCAGTGTTTCAGGTTCTGTTTCCACTGGCGCAGGCTTTGCTGCAACCACATCTAACAGATGCTTATGCTCCGCTTTCACCCCTGTAAGCAGTGCGACACCCTTATCTTCAAACCGGGAAGCGAAACGTCGGATAAGAACGGCCCCGGTGGTATCAAGCTGCTCAAGGCCAGAGCAATCGATCACCACCTGATCACCCGCTTTCAAAAGCGTGTTAGACATATCGGCATCAATAGCAGCGGCATTATCAATAATCCATGCGCCAGAAAAATGCACAATGGAACTAGGTGTGCCGCTTTCAACACAGATAAATTCATTTCTGTGGATCGCCTCTGCCATATGCTCCCTGCTCTTGACATTAGTCCCCGCTATCCTCACATAGCGGGCGCAACCTTTAATCTGTTGCCATAATAGCTTATACAGAGAGTTGCCGAGTTTACGCTTAAAAACAAGCCCATAAGATTATTGTAAGACCAAAAAATGACACTTGATCCCCAAAACCCTTTGCATGCTTTTGCTCTGTGGACATCTACAGCAGATAGAAAATGGTCAGATCTAGCACTGGATCGTGCCCGTGACGCAATTACAGACACCGTCGCTGTGATGATCCCTGGCGCAAAAGAGCCTGTAACCAAGACAGTGCAAAAGCTAGCACAGAAATGGGGTAAAGGATCAATTAACACCGTTGGCTTCAAAGACAGCTTGTCTGCGCCAATGGCAGCTCTTCTGAATGGAACTGCTGCTCACGCGCTGGATTTTGATGATAACTTTGACCCGGCAAAGGCACATGCTTCCGCAGTTCTTGTACCTGCCCTGCTTGCAGTAGCGGATGAAATTGATGCAAACGGGCAAGACTTACTTGATGCCTACATCGTTGGCCTTCAGATCATTGGTTTGGTTGGTCAGGGTGTAAATCCATACCACCGCAGTCGGGGCTGGCACGCTACAGCTACAGTGGGCGCGGTTGGTTCGGCAGCAGGATGCGCGCGTCTCATGGGTCTTGACCCAGAAAAAACTGCGCACGCTATCTCCCTCGCCACAAGCATGGCAGGTGGGTTTATGAGCCAGTTTGGCACCATGACAAAACCACTCCACGCAGGTCTTGCGGCAGCGGGTGCCGTTCAAGCAGCGCAGTTTGCAGAAGCTGGTGTAACTGCAGGCAGTGAAACACTGCACGGTGAAAAAGGTATGGGTACACTGATGGTAGGCGCAGACGTAGAAGAACTACGCGCCTTTATGGCTGACAAAGATGAACACGGCCAAAAAGTGAAATTCCGTACTGAAAGCATTGGCGAGCCACTCCACATTGAGAAATATGGTTTGAAGCTCAAACGCTTCCCTAACTGCGGCAGTGTACACCGCTCTCTCGACGGTCTATTGGAACTGCGCAGTAAACATGGCTTCACAGAAAAAGATGTTGAAAATATTTTCGTACGTGCACCAGCGGCCCATCTCCGCAATCTTATGTACGAACGCCCGACAAACAGTATGGAAGCGAAATTCAGCTTGGAGTATGGTTTGACCGTTGGTCTACTAACTGGAAATGCAGGCCTCGCTGATTATATGGACGAAGTAGTAGAACGCCCGGAGGTAACAGCCCTTCTGCCACTCGTGAAAAAAGAATATGTGGAAAAACTGGAATCAGATTTTCCAACAGAAGTGCATGTGACTTTAAAATCCGGAGAAAAAGTTTCAACAAAGGTTGACATGCCAGTCGGTTCCAGCGCAAACCCTTTGTCAAATGCACAGCTTTGGGAAAAATTTCAGGCTTGTGTGAATGGTATCTTATCAGAACAACAAATTGGCGCTATAAGACACGAGCTTGAAGCAACGCGTGATAGTATGAAAGTGCGTTCGCTAACTGGTTTGTTAACTGGATAAAAATATATATAATGAGCCTCATAATATAGGCTCAGGGACAATACTATGGGTCAACAGCTTAAAGCCACTGCACTTATTCTTGCGGCAAGCCGCCGCGGACCTGCTGATGAAGTGGCAAAAATTCAAAACCTCAGTCACAAATGCCTTGTTGTCATTGATGGTATGGTAATGCTTGAACGCGTTGTACGCGAAATTAAAGCTGCCAAAGATATTGACCGCGTCTTCGTTTCCATTGAAAGCCGCGAACTGCTTGAATCAGTGCCTGCACTTAAAGAAATGCTGGATGCTGGTGAAATCCACTACCTGCCGAGTGAAGATAACCTTTTCCTTTCTGTAAAAGGCGCTGCGGAGACCATAGACAATCCTTGGCCGTTGGTGATTTCAACAGGCGACAACGCGCTGCACACATCAGAGATGGTTGACCATTTCACCGCTGAGATTGGTGCTGAAGCAATTGACAGTGCCGTAGCGATGACACCATCAGATGTAATCCTGAAAGCCTACCCAGACGGCAAGCGTGCATTCCACGAACTAAAAGATGGTGGTTGGTCTAGCTGTAATCTCTATGCTCTCATGAATGAAAAAGCACTCACTGCTGCCAAGGTATTTGAAGGCGGTGGCCAGTTTGGTAAACGTCCTAAGCGCATCATGGCAGCATTTGGCCTGTGGTTCATGATGCTTTATAAATTCCGCTGGGCAACTATTCACCAGCTTGCTGGCCTGCTTTCGCGCCGATGGAACATGAAGCTTCGTGTGGTACGCATGCCATTTGCCGATGCACCAATCGATGTAGACAATCCAGGTGATTTTGCACGCACAGAAGAGATTCTTCAATCTCGCCGTGCAGCGCAATAAGACCTAATCGCAAATGAATTCCCATAAGCCTGCCTTGGAACAAGGTAGGCTTATTTTGTTTGCGGCTCTTGCCTTGTATTTTTCCGAACGGTACAGTTAAGAAAAAAGGGATAGTCCATTGCGCGCAGATAGCACGACCACATTCAGAACTCTGTACCCAACAATTGAGCCATATTCTGTACAGCATTTAGCTGTGGATGGTGGGCATCAGATTTACGTGGAGCAATCCGGCAACCCAAACGGTATACCGATCCTGTTTGTGCACGGCGGCCCCGGTGGCGGCACAAGCGGTATTCAGCGCCGCTTCTTCAACCCGAAAAAATTCCGTATCATTTTGTTTGATCAACGGGGGTGCGGTAAAAGCCGCCCTCATGCTTCTCTGGAAAATAACACCAGCTGGGACTTGGTTGCCGATATGGAGGCCATTCGTAAGCATTTAGGCATTAATCGCTGGTCACTATTTGGTGGTTCATGGGGCAGCACCCTCGCACTGCTTTATGCGCAGGCATATCCCGCTCAAGTGGATAATCTTATCTTGCGCGGTATTTTCCTAATGCGCCAAAGAGAACTAGACTGGTTCTATCAAAACGGTACACGCTCTATCTTCCCCGAGGCTTGGGATCGTTTTGAACGCGTTATTCCAGAGGAAGAGCGCGGCGATATGATTACCGCATATTACAAACGCCTAACCGAAGTTGAATACACCGAAGACCAGTTAATTTTTGCGAAGGAATGGAGCCTTTGGGAAGGTAGCACAGTAACATTGATGCCTGATCATGAGCAGCGGTCCCATTCAATTGACCCGGTATTTGCATTAGCGTTTGCACGTATTGAAGCACACTATTTCAAACATAAAGGCTGGCTTGAAAGCGACGATCAGCTTCTAACGGACGCAAAGAAACTGATAAATATTCCCACGACAATTGTTCAAGGCCGTTACGACGCAATATGCCCACCGATCTCAGCTTGGGATCTATCAAAAGCAATGCCTTGGGCCAAACTGAAGATGGTACCCGTTGCAGGCCACTCTGCCTTTGAGCCGGCCATTCAACATGAGCTAATTTGCGCAACTGACGCTATTTAACTGAGTATCTGTAATGAAAAGTTTTCTACTCACGCTTCTTTCTAGTCTGTTTCTCTTTACGAGTGATCTAGCAGCTTTTGATGGTAATCATTCCCACGGCATTACAATCGACCAGCCATGGGCGCCGCATACCGGCAGGCGCACTATGTCTGCGGCGGTATATTTCAAAATCCACAACAACACACACCATGCTGACAAGCTGGTAGGTGTTGAAACTGATTTAGCTGAAATTGCAATGCTACATCGTTCTTATGAAGATGATGGCATCATGAAAATGGATCATGTAGAAGCACTTGAAATACCTGCAGGCGGGGACGCAGCGCTAGAACCCGGCTCTTATCACATCATGCTGATGCGCCTCGAGCAACCACTGAAACGCGGCGAGGTGTTCCCTCTCAGCCTTCAATTTGAAAAAGCAGGCACGGTGCAGGTTATCGTGGAAATCACTGGTGTTGGTGGGCCAAAGTAAAATTACTTGAGCCAACCAGCCAATTCTTTTTCTGTAACACTGTTGAGTACTTTCATACCAAGTGCGGTATCATTCAGGCACGGAATATAATGGAAGTGGGTACCGCCTGCTTCCAGAAACGTTTCCCGAAGCTCCATATTGATTTCCTCAAGTGTCTCAAGGCAATCTGAGCTAAAAGCTGGGGCCAGAACAGCAAGCTTCTTCACACCAGATTTTGCCAGCTCTTCAACCGTTTTATCTGTGTAAGGGCCCACCCATTTTGTTGGTCCAACACGAGACTGGAAACTGGTAACAAGCTTGTCTTGCTCAAGCTTCAACTTCTCAGAGAGCAATCGGCTGGTTTTCCGGCACTGGCAAGGGTAAGGATCACCCTTTTCAAAATACTCATTCGGGATCGAATGGTAACTAGCCAGAATATGCTCCGGCTCCCAATCAATCTCTCCCAAACTTTCATCAACTGTCCGCGCTAAAGCTTCTATATACCCGGTCTCATCATAATAAGCTGGTACCGTACGCACGGATGGCTGCCACCGCATGCTTTTCAGAACATCAAAGGCTTTATCATATGCTGTTGCTGTAGATGTTGCGCTATATTGAGGATAGAGAGCAAATAGAACAATCCGGTCGCACCCTTTTTCTTTCAGCGCCTGTAAACCTGTTTCAATAGAAGGCATACCATAGCGAAATGCCCATTCCACATGAAGGCTATCCCCGAAATGATCTTGCATCTTTTCCGCCTGAGACCGGGAATAGGTCCTGAGCGGCGATTCCATACGCTCATAATCCCAGATTTTAGCATAAGCTTTTGCAGATTTCATCGGCCGAAAAGTTAGTATTGGTCCATAAAGTACAGGTAACCACGCCAATTTCGGTACTTCAATCACTCGTGGATCAGACAAAAATTCAGCCAAATACTTCCGTACAGCACAGTATGTCGGCGCATCCGGTGTACCTAGGCTAATCAATAAAACGCCTATGTTTCCGTGATTTATCTGAGGATGTTCATTTTTCATATATTGGTCCTGACAGTCGGTGTTCCATTATATGGCGGAAAAGTCCGATCAGATCACCAATTTATTTATTTAAATTTACTATATCGCTTCATGAAATTTAAACCACCATAGCGATAATATTAAAACCAATGAAAAATGATGGCGTAGTGAAATGAAAAACGACAGTGAAATAACGCGAAAGGAGCTTCTAGAAGATCTGGACAGATCAATAGAAAAAGCACTGGATGCAAAACTCACAGATATTACAGGTGCCCTTCTCCGCTTGAAAGCAAGCACCGTAGGATGGTGTGATCAGCCTAACTGCGGCAAATGCCCTTTAGCGCCGCTACAATGTACATCAGGGCTTGAAGCCAAAGTTCAAGAACTCATTAATGAGCATCACGCCTTGAAACAGGATATTTCAAAAGTAGGAAAGCAAGTTTCTCAAAAACTCGCATCTGCTAATCCCCCTAAGAAGCTCAGCAAGTTTAATCTGAAAAAAGCCACAACCGGCTCAACTCAGCAAGAAACTATTACTGAGGTAGAAATGTTTACCGAATAATGCGCACGAGCATCGTTCCCGCTTCGCGGAACGGATCAGTTGCTCGGGCCAGTACTTTTCCTGCATGTGGCGCTATATAGCGCTTGTTTTCACTGCCAAATGCATCATACCCAATAGCAATTAATTGCCCCTTTTCTACATTCTCGAGCAAATCCACTTGCACGACCACAATACCACCATCTTCGGCATACACATTTGTATAATTGCCCCCAACAAATGAGGGAACTACTGGCTCAATAACCGACCCGGACAAAAATCCTTCCGCAACCATCAAGTTCTTAAGACCTAAAACAGCTCGTCTGATCATATCTGGCTGAAACACTTTTGGTGCGCCAAGTTCATAAGTTACGGCTGGCACACCCAATTTCATGAAAGTTGTTTCAAGAGTACCGCTCTGCCCTTCATCATTCTTGATAATATCCGGCATCAAGGCTTGTGCCATCTGTTTAACCTTGGCATTTCGCATATCCGCAAAAACGAAGAGTGGATATTCAGTACCTGTTGTCTGGGTATGAAGATCAACCACCATATCCGCGTTGTTCTTCAATAGGTTATGCCAAATGTTTCCTACATAGCGAGCCGCAGTACCACCACCTGTAAGTTTGCCAGGGAAACGCCGGTTCAAATCATCCTTCGCACCATTTGCAGCAGATGTAATAAAATGCCTGCTATTCCCAACAAGACCAGTTTGGTTGATACCCGGCACACTTATTATCGTACCTGCCAGAGTATCCGGATCAATATCTTCCATCAGCTTATGAAGAGCGCGAATGCCGTTTAATTCATCACCATGAACAGCTGCAGTAAGAAGAAGGGTCTTACCTGTTTTTTTACCTTTTATTACCTCCACAGGGACATGAATAGCAGCGCCTGCATTCTGCCTGCCTGCGAGAAAATAGAATCTGTGCCTGCCGGTTGGTAACTGTTTCGCTGCCAATCTAGTAATAATAGGCACACCACCAACAATATCGCCAGTAAGATCAACTCCCATCCCAGGCTGGGTGGTTGCTGCGGTTCCCAGGGAACTAAAACAACATATCAATATGACAGTGATCTTAAACAGGCTTTTCATAAAAATCCTTCATTTACAGTATGCTATACAGTATCAGATAACGGTAGAATTCCGCCATTCTGACAGCCTATCCATCACATTACCATAGAAATTGAAGCTTGCGTATGAGCCACCGATAGTGCCTAATAATTGTCTGGAATTTTAAAGGAACGGATATGGGCGCGCATTGCTGCCACAATGAAGTGAAATTCGACGGCATGGATAAAGCATATAAACGTATGCTAATTCTGGTAGCCGCGATCAATGGCTTCATGTTCCTTGTAGAAATGCCTATGGGTTTTATGGGGCAATCTCAAGCGCTCAAAGCAGATGCGCTGGACTTTCTCGGAGACACCCTTACATATCTGATCTCTTTTGCTGTTATTGGACAGGCTCTGGCGCTGCGTGCAAAAGCGGCCCTCGCTAAAGGCATCAGCTTATTATTGATGGGAATATGGGTTCTTGGCTCTACCATCTACACTGTTTTTTACCTTCAACAGCCAGCTGCCCTTATTATGGGTTCTGTTGGTTTGGCGGCTCTTGCAGCCAATTTGTTGAGTGTTGTGCTCCTAATGAAATACAAAGATGGTGATGCCAACGTTCGGTCCGTTTGGTTGTGCAGCCGGAACGATGCAATTGGTAATGTGATGGTACTAATAGCCGCCTCTGGCGTTTGGGCTACAAACACAGGGTGGCCAGATTTAATTGTTGCCGGCATCATGGCAACCTTATTTATTTCTGGTGCTTTCACCATTATTAAACAGGCCCGGGGCGAATTAGCCCATGCGGCAGAACATTCGCACTCCGCTGCTGAATAAGGATTTTTTATGGATAAGCCAACACCGGGCTTCTTCGGCACCAGACGGTTTTTGCCGCTGTTTATTACGCAATTCCTCGGCGCCTTTAACGATAATCTTTTTCGCTCAGCCATCATCATGCTTATCACCTTTGGCATGGCCGAACAGATTGGTACCGCCCCAGCAATCCTTAACAATGTAGCGATTGGGCTTTTCATCCTGCCCTATTTTATCTTCTCAGCACTTGCCGGACAGCTTGCGGATAAATATGAGAAATCAGGCCAGATTGTCTGGATTAAAATTTGGGAAGTACTGTTGATGCTGGTTGGCGCTTTAGGCTTCTATCTCGGTAGTTTGCCTATGTTAATTGCAGTACTGGCGGGTCTTGGCCTTCAATCAACATTCTTTGGCCCCATTAAATACAGCATTCTTCCTGAATTGATGAATCAAAAAGAGCTATTAAGTGCCAACGCGCTGATCGAGGCCGGAACCTTTATCGCCATTCTGCTTGGTACCATTATTGGCGGTTTGGTCGCCACAAGTGAAGGCGGGGTTTTGGGCGTCTCAGTTCTAACGATCATCGCAGCTCTTATCGGAGTGTTCTCAGGGAGGTTGGTGCCAAAAACAGTTCCAGCAGCACCTGACCTGAAAATCACCAAGAATGTTTTCGCATCCACACGTAACCAACTAAAAAAAGCGTGGTCTGTTGATATCAGCCGTTATTCCATCTTAGGCATCAGCTGGGTATGGATGTATGGCTCTCTGTATATTACCCAAATCCCGGTAGTCGCAAAAGACCACCTCCGAGGGGATGAAACAGTCGTCACTATATTCATGGCTTGTTTTACACTGGGTATAGGCCTTGGCTCTATGCTGTGCAGTAAAATGTTGAAAGGTTCAATTTCCGCACGGCTCGCTAAACCTGCTCTGCTTGGACTACTAGCTTTAGGAACAGCACTATACCTAGCTTTGCCAACCGTCAGTGAAAGCCAGAAGCTTTTGAACATAACAGAGTTTATGCAAGTACCTTTCAACTGGTTTATTCTAGCCTTGTTACTCTCGACCGCAGCACTCGCTGGCATGATCATTGTACCCATGTATGCTATTCTGCAAGATAGATCAGATACATCTGAACGGTCACGCATGATTGCAGCAAACAATATCGTAAACAGTGGATTTATGGCTGGTGGTTCAATAATTGCGACGATTATTGTTGCCGTAGGGTTAACGACCGCTGATGTGCTCTTAATACTCGCACTGGCAAACCTGCTACTTCTTCGCCCCGCGATAAAATTACATAAAATCCTTTAATTTTCTGCAGATACCCATAAAGTTAGTGATGAGGGTAGCCAGGGGTGGCAGCGAGGCAATGTACATTGTCGGAGAGAATGATTAGCGAACGGGGGTTCCTGCTCTTATGTACAATAAGAAATTAAGTCCGCTTAGAGAGAGCATCAGCCAGTTTTTCATACTAGCTTCGTTTGTCGTAGCACTCGTCTACGGTGGCCAGTGGTATCCACAGGAAGATTGGTGGCCTGTTATTACAAAAGGGGCAACCGTAAGCCTGATATCACTGTTTGTAATTGTTCGAATGCAAACTGTTAATCACTTCCTTCTATTCCTTGCGCTCATTGCGTCGGTCGCCGGTGATGTACTGCTTGCAATGCCTATTGAGAATAGTTTTATAAAAGGCCTTAGTGCGTTTCTCAGCGCTCATTTGATCTTCATTGGTTTATATTTAAAGAACAAACAAGCGTGGAGCGATATTTCCCGTCTGCGTAAACAGATTATGCTCGTTCTCTGGATCATTGCCGTTGCCTCTACAGCACTTTTATACCCCTATCTCGGCGACATGCTTATACCAGTTCTTGCATACACATTTGTTCTAACATCCATGGCAAGTGCCGCGTTAATGAGCCGTTTTTCGGCTATTCTTGTTGGTACAGGGGCTATTCTATTCCTCATTTCAGATGCTGTTCTGGGTGCTCGGCAATTCCTCAGTGTTCCTGAGTATTTTGGGCATATTGTTTGGGGGACATACTATTTTGCGCAACTGTTCATGACACTTGGCATCATGCTTACAGATGAACGTAGAACACATTATGGAGGTTATCGATTTGACTAACCGATCCTTTTCAGGTCAAAAGACTGTATATCAAGGATGCAAAGGTTATGATTATCGTGGACCAAGATAAAAAGAAACTTCAGAAAAAAGCTTCCACACTTGTTGAAGCACTCCCGTATCTTAAAAAATATGCAGGCGATATCTTCGTTATTAAATACGGTGGCCATGCAATGGGAGATGATACTCTGGCCCGACAATTCGCCGAAGATATCACTCTTCTAAAGCAAGTTGGTATCCACCCGGTAATCATCCACGGTGGTGGCCCACAAATTGGAAAGATGCTGGAACGCCTCTCAATCAAAACTGAATTTATTGATGGTCTTCGTGTCACCTGCAAGGCAACAATTGAGGTTGCTGAGATGGTATTATGCGGTTCTATCTGTAAATCTATCGTCGGTGATATTCAAGCCGCTGGTGGTCGTGCTATTGGCCTTTCAGGCAAAGATGACGGCATGGTTATGGCCCGCAAGATGGAGCGGAAGAAAGCCGATCCAGATTCGAATATCGAAAAGGTAATTGATCTTGGTTTTGTTGGTGACCCTATTGAAATCAACACACGCATTGTTGAACAGGCAATTGAGGGCGGCGTGATCCCAGTAATTTCACCAATCGCTGCAGGTCTTGATGAACACACATATAATGTAAATGCAGACACCATGGCCGGCGCTATCGCAGGCGCACTTGATGCTCGCCGTTTCTTCCTTCTTACTGATGTTCCAGGCGTACTGAATAAAGACGGGGAAATGCTTACAGAGTTGGACCGTGAGGAAATCAATGCACTCGTTGAAGAAGGCACCATTTCAGGCGGCATGCTGCCCAAAGTCGAGACATGCCTGAAAGCGGCTGAAAAAGGTGTAAACGGTGCCGTTATTCTGGATGGCCGTGTGAAACATGCCATCCTTCTCGAGATTTTCACTGAACGCGGCGCGGGTACCCTGATCAGAGCTTAATCAGCTCTGATCAATAAAGTAGCTAAGATGCCACTCAAGTTCGTCCTTACCGATAGGATATTTATCGCCATCTTTACCACTTAGAAGCTGCGCGGTAGGAACAAGGGCGAACTTGGTCTGCAGTTCATAGGCTGTTCGCATTTTCAGTTCAGCTCGCCACGCAAGTGCCGTAACAGCACGGCCGCTTTTTGAATGAATGATCTGCCTGATTGTCATGGCAGGCAAATCAGCCATAACAGCTAAACACTGGATCAGAAGTTCGCGGCGATTTTCGTTAACCTGTTCTATAACGAATTTATCATTCAACATGCCGCGGCTATAATAATCCTGTGCGGTTTTAGCTAGATTTGCCTCTTCACTTTCACCAACGCGTTCATTTTCAATGCGTTCTCGAACCCGATCAAGCAATTCTTCTGCCTGTGTTTCATCAAGCTCTGACTGTTCCATCATTGAATGGACAAGCGCAGATGCTACAAATCCAGCGATGCGTTTCATTGCTCTGATAGAAAGCTGTGGTCTTAGTGCAAGAGGCTTGTGCAGGTCCTCAACCGATTCCGCCTGTGAGATAATCTGATCAAGCGTGTCTTCCCGAATTTGCGCATTTTTGTTGGTAAGCAATGCCGCGATAGCTGGGATTTCCAAACTCGCTGCAATATCATCCGCGACAACTTCAGAAACAAATTCACGGTTAGCAATTGCCTCAAGCGCAGTACCTGTTGCACCTGCAGCTATAATTTCCCGCAAATCATCATCATTAAGCATTGGGGAATATTGAAGGATCGGCCCACAAACAATGGCTTCCATATCCCTAGCAAGCTTGTCCACAACATGCTTTGGTACATTGGTCGCAGATTTAATTTCCTCAGCAATAACAGCACGCACCTTAGGTAACTGATCCTGCGCCAATTCCTCCATAACTTTGATGGTTTTCTCTTGGAGCGCCGTACGTTCACCACTTTCAAGCCCTGGAACAATGCGGCCAATTTTGCGAGCTAGTTCTTCACGTACTTCTTCATCGTCATCATTCTGAAGAATTTCGTCTGCCTGCACGGGTGCAGAAGGGTTTTGCGCAATTAATTTGCGAACCTCTGGCGATTTATCTTCCGCCAGATAATAAAGCACCTCTGGACGTGCATCTTTTCTCGAAGCCAGTAGCAAACGTTCCTGATCGCTCCCCTGCTCGAGGATTTTTTCCTCATCTGCCTTGGAGAGTTTTTCTGGTAGTTTCTTTTGCCCACCAAGCATGGATTTTAATTTATCTAACATAGTATGCCCCTACGCCTCTTCTGGCGCCCCCGCAAATGCAATGTCATTTTTACCGGTTTTCTTAACATCATATAGAGCGGCATCAGCACGTGCTGCCAAAACATCAAAGGCTAAATCAACACCAGGCACTGACTTGCAAATGCCAATAGATGCACCAAGCCTTAGATGCGCTCCATTAATTTTCTCTCGGATTGATGGCATATAATCGATCAACTCACGGGCTTTCACCGCGGCTGTTTCCTCATCAACATCCTCAATCCAGAGAACAAATTCATCTCCACCCATTCGACCTGCCAAATCACATGGCCTGATGATGGACTGCATTTTCTCAGCCACCAAACAGATGGCATCATCCCCGGCATTATGACCGAGGGTATCATTCACTTCTTTAAAGTGATCAAGATCAATAAACACCATGCAACCAGACTGCTTGGTTCTCGATTGGTGTTTTAGCCGTGCTTCCACGCCTTCCCGCATCGCTCTGCGGTTTAGAAGATCAGTTAACTCATCTTTGCTGGACAGGCGATATAAGCGGTCAATCAGCTTTGCCTTACCAAACGCTGCGGTCAGAACATCAGCGATATCCGCCAGCAGTTCTTTTTCAAGATCAGACCATGGGCTAATCGTTGTATCGCGGCTGATAATTACCATACCCACATCTTCACCAGCGCTCTCTAGCTGGATAACAAGATGGCCACGGCTATCAATATTGATTTCGTGCACACCGCTATCCGCGCCCGAAAGGCTTTCCCAGATACTATCCAGATCAAGTTCTTCATCTAGATCACCGCAAATGGAAGCAGGCACCAAGCCTTCTTTATATTTCTTGAGCACTGACCATACGAGATCAGCTCTCATCACCTGAATAAGTTCTTTGGATGCGTTATCAAGCAGGTCTTGTGAGTTCTCAGTGCTGTTCAGGATTTGTGTGATCCGCTGTTGCACTGAAAGCCGTAGATTATCCAATCTTGTCTTGCGCTCGGCTTCGATCCGCTCTGTTACATCCCGGCACGAACCGCGCACAGCAACTATTTTACCCTCTTCATCGATCACAGGTTCAACCGCGAAAGAGGCATAACGTTTGATACCTGCAATTTCCGTAGAAACGCCATCCATATGTTTTTGAACTTGCTGGGTAAAAGGGCTACGGCCCGGCGCATTGTCCTTTGGCCAAAATACTGAATGAGCATCCTTACCGATCCAGCTTTCAGTTTTTTCGCCAAAGGCAACAGCCGGGGAAACAAACTTAAACCGACCAAGTGGGTCAACCTCAAAGGAAAAATCAACCGCTGAATCAAGAAGCCCCTTAAGCATCGCCCGGCTTTCAATAAGCGCCTCTGTCATTTGATCAGCTAAGGTTGTTTCGCGCGCTACAAAAAACGCCCCGCCTTCATAGGGCGTTACAACAATCCAGCATTTGATATGACGTTCATCAGCCAGCCTGAACTCCTGAGGCTCCTGTGAGACACTAACCTGCTCATAGGCATCAAGAAAGGCCGGATACCCTTCTTCCCAAAGACTAACAAGGCTTTCAGACGTGTCTGACTGGGCAACAAGCGCCTTACGCTTATCCACATAAATGGCACAAATGTCGCTTTCATCCAGCACCAATTTTGATCGCCCTAAACTCTTGAACAAACTCACTATGTTCACCAATCCCCATCAGAAAATAACAATAGTTTGACACTAAATTATAAATTGTCACTGTATCGTTAACTTTCTTGCTATAGATTAAATAAAAATGAAGACAGTTACGGATACACATGCTGAATTATAATAAAGTCGAATTTCATCCCACCCTTTCCGATAACAGAGACACGTGGGTGTTTGATTTAGACAACACTCTTTATGCCGCAGAATGTAACCTCTTTGATCAGGTTGACCAGAAAATCAGTGATTTCGTGCAGAACTTTCTGGGCATTGAACGTGAAGAAGCTCGGAAAATTCAGAAACAATATCTACTGGAAAACGGTACGACACTAAATGGGTTGATGACCCACCATAACGTAGACCCGGAAGAATATCTTTCGTTCGTACATGATATTGATTTCAGTCCCATCGAGCGTGATGAGAAACTAATATCTGCCATTCAAGAACTTGATGGCCGCAAACTGGTTTTTACAAATGCAGACAAACCTTACGCCACCAACATTATGAAGCGGCTCGGCATTCATGATCTATTTGAAGATATCTTCGGCATAGTAGAGGGTGACCTGAAACCAAAGCCTGACATGGCTGTATATGAAAAGTTCGTCAAAACCTATGATTTTGACCCTAATAAAGCTGTTATGTTCGAAGACATGGTCAGAAACCTCAAACCAGCCCACCAATTAGGTATGGGCACTGTATGGATTAATACAGGCAGTGTGTGGGGCGAAGCTGATTATGATGCTGATATCGTACACGCAGAAACCAATAATCTTGCCACATGGCTGCATGCATACCTAAACCGCTAAGCCTTTTATTAAGCGATACGCAAGTTATTCTATTGCTCACATTATGCTGAGCCAATTGACTCAAACAAAGTGAACGTTATTGTTCATCAAAATTTTGATGAACAAATTGGAATAGAATTCCAAGACTAACCCAATGGGAAGCCACATGAGTTACGCTGATTTAGAAAACACCATCTCAAATGCTTTCGAAGCGCGCGATACAATTAACGGTCAGACAACCGGCGAAGTACGCGATGCAGTGAATGAAGCTCTTAATCTTCTGGATAGCGGTAAAGCCCGCGTTGCATCCAAAGAAGGCGGCGAATGGAAAGTGCATCAGTGGCTCAAGAAAGCAGTACTACTTTCATTCCGCCTGAACGATATGGAAATGATCGCTGGCGGCCCTGGTGAAAATACTAATTGGTGGGACAAAGTACCAAGCAAATTTGAAGGCTGGAGTGCTGATGACTTCGCAGCATCTGGTTTCCGTGCAGTGCCGGGAGCAATCGTACGTAAATCAGCACATATCTCCAAAGGCGCTGTACTTATGCCATCTTTCGTGAACCTTGGTGCTTTTGTTGGTGAAGGCACAATGGTTGATACATGGACAACGGTTGGCTCCTGCGCACAAATTGGTGCAAACGTTCACCTTTCAGGCGGCGTAGGCATTGGCGGAGTACTTGAACCACTTCAAGCTGGCCCGGTTATCATTGAAGATAACTGTTTCATTGGTGCACGTAGTGAAATCGCTGAAGGTGTTGTTGTAGAAGAAGGCGCCGTTGTTTCCATGGGCGTTTACATCGGCGCTTCCACCAAAATCGTTGACCGCGAAACCGGCGAAGTATTCATGGGCCGTGTACCGGCATACAGTGTAGTTGTACCGGGTACACTTCCGGGCAAACCACTACCAGACGGCACACCTGGCCCGAACCTATATTGTGCTGTTATCGTGAAGCGTGTTGACGAACGTACACGTTCTAAAACTTCCATCAACGAGCTACTAAGAGACTAATATCGCATGGCAATTGTTGACGCACTTGAACTTTCTCAAGCCCTGATCCGCCACGAAAGTGTAACACCTGATAAAGGTGATGCACTTGATACGCTAGCCTATCACCTTGAGAAAATGGGTTTTGCTTGCCACAAGATGGTGTTTGAAGAAGAAGGGACAGATCCTGTCCCTAACCTTTACGCACGCCTTGGCACAAGTTCACCCAACTTCTGCTTTGCAGGCCACACAGATGTAGTGCCTGTTGGAGCTGCAAACCGCTGGAGCGTTGACCCATTCGCGGCAGAAGTGAAAGACGGGCAGTTATGGGGCCGTGGTGCTTCAGACATGAAAGCTGCCATCGCTTCTTTCGTCTCTGCAGTTAGCCGCTTCCTTGATAAGAACAACGGAGAGTTCAGAGGCTCTCTCTCTCTTCTTATTACCGGAGATGAGGAAGGCCCTGCAGTGAACGGTACCACCAAGGTGCTCGACTGGATGGAAGAGCGCGGCGAGAAGATTGATCTTTGTCTTGTTGGCGAACCAACAAACCCGCAAGAACTTGGGCAGATGATCAAAGTTGGCCGCCGTGGTAGCCTCCACGGCATGATCACGGTTGACGGTACACAAGGTCATGTTGCTTATCCGAATGTTGCTCATAACCCGATCCCGGACATGGTGAAGGTTCTGGCAGAACTGAATAAGGAACCACTCGATGCTGGAAACGAACGTTTCCAACCATCAAACCTAGAAATCGTAAACGTGCATGTGGGCAACGAAAGCCATAATGTTATCCCGGCAGAGGCGCATGCGCGCTTTAATGTACGCTTTAACAATGAATTTACACCTGAAAGCCTGCAAGAGGAACTCATCCGCCGTATGGATCGTGCTGGTGTAGGTTATAAGATTGACTGGTGGCTATCTGGCGACAGTTTCCTTACACCAGAGTGCTCATTATCCACAGCTGTCGCAGATGCTGCTGAAAAGCACACAGGTCGCAGGCCTGAACTTTCGACAACAGGCGGCACGTCAGATGCACGTTTCATTAAAAACATGTGTCCCGTAGTGGAATTTGGCCTCGTGGGCGCAACAATGCATAAAATTGATGAACATGTTGCTGTAAGTGATATTGAGACGATCACTGATATCTATGAAGATGTGATTAACACATTGGTAAAATAAGTCAGTTTGCTCGAATCAAATTTTCCGATTCGGGCAAACTTTTAAGTACTTTTCCCACAAACTTATCCACAGGCCATACTTTCTTCGAAAAAATTTATTTTTCAACATTCGATGTAATTTTAAGAATGGAAAATATTGAATTTTAGAAATATTATTACCATCTTAACCATAAGATTTGTAATCTTTAATTGTGTACAATCCTGTATAACGATAAGATAACAACTATAAAGAACAACGAATTTCTCAATATCAATAATTTTCCACAGACAATTAACAAGCGATCTATCTTGTTTCATGCATCGTTATAAAAACATCATATTAAAGAGAAAATAAATCTAAATAATTGTATAAAAATAGCATTTTTTAGCAAACTTTCTATTTCCTGACATTTGAGTCAAATGCTTAAACCCACATTTTCTGTTATAGTATTTTTGGGACGGGTTAGGGTTAGAAACATAAGGAGGTCTTTTATGGGACAGACTTATCGGATCGACCTGATAGACCGAAGTAAGAGAAAATATTCTCTCGGGTCGGTAACAAAGGAAAGCGTAAAATGCTCCGCAAGACTTGGCGGTCAGGTTTGCGTTAACGGTGCTCTTCAAGCCGCACCTGTAGATAAGCAAGTTTATCTGAAAACGGCATCTACACACGGCGACATCATGAAACTCTCCATTTCTGATGATGAAGAAACTTTCCTTGGTAATTTTTGCCTTTCATTTTTTGATCCACAATCGCAGCGCGCCATTTTCCGGTCCGTTGGCGGTGTGAACATTCTTCATGAAGCATAATTACATCAATACAGGCGTTAAAAATGAATAATCACTATAAAATATATGTCCTTAAGGACGACGGCGAGAAGGTGTGCCTAGGCTCTATGGCTGGCAAACATATTACTTATAACAGATATAGCGAAGGAATGCTGATTGCTGCAGGAAAGCTTTGGAATACATCTGTGGAAAATCAGGTATTTCTCAAGTTTGTAACCCAGTTTCACGATACAATTCCTCTGCGTTTTGAAAGCTCAGAAAATATCTTTGAAGGTAATTTTACCTTCAGCAACTTTGATGCTGAACTCAGTATCGTGATCTTTGGATCAGAAGGCCCTGTATATGAAACTGAACAAACTGCTGAAGATTTTGATGAAGACGATATAGGCATTCACCGAAAATCTCGCGCTGAAGGTTCGCTAGAACTATCACATTAGCGAATATCTTCCACGTTCTGCTCCCAGTTGGCGCCGTCAAACTCTGATACTTTCAGAGACGAAATCGTACTGCGGTCTATGCAGTTAACATTGATTGACCAGCCATCAGGGTGGCTACGGGGAACATAAAAGCTTTTAACACCGCACTTGCTGCAGAACAGATGCCGCGCCGTCTGGGTATTAAAGCGGTATTCGGTCAGCCTCTCTTCTCCCTTAAGAAGACGAAACTCTTCTTTAGTGGCAAAGAGATGCAGGAAACCTGTTTGGCTACACATACTGCAGGTACATGATAGTGCTGAAATATCCGCTGGAGCATCTACTTCAAACTGTACAGCACCACAATGGCACCCACCTTTGTGTGTCACTTTATTCATGAACTTACACTTCCTCTGGCACGAAGTGCCGCAGCTAGGGTACCATCATCCAGATAGTCAAGCTCTCCACCCACAGGTACGCCGTGCGCAAGAGCAGTTACTTTTACATCAAATTCTTCAAGTTTTTCGGCAAGGTAGTGGCTTGTTGTCTGGCCATCAACTGTAGCATTGAGTGCGAGAATAACTTCGTCAATCTCACCACTGCGTACTCGCCCAATAAGACTATCGACTGTAAGATCATCAGGGCCAATGCCGTCCAGTGCTGAAAGCGTGCCTCCCAGCACGTGATACTGTCCCCGGAAAGTTTCACTTCGGTCCAGCGCCCATAGATCAGACACATCTTCAACAACGCATATGGTGGTACGGTCTCGCCTCACATCTTCGCAAACATGACAGGGATTATGGGTATCTATATTACTGCATACCTCACAGATCTGTACTGTATCCGCCACATTCATTAGTGCATGCGCAAGCGGCACCATCACACTATCTCGCTTCTTTAGAAGCTGAAGTGTAGAGCGGCGTGCTGAACGGGGTCCAAGCCCTGGCAATTTTGCCAGAAGCTGGATTAAAGCATCAATATCACTTCCATGGGACTTGGGCATAAATGGTTTCCGTTAAAACGGCATCTTCATGCCGCCTAAATCAAGACCACCTGTAATATCTTTCATTTGGTTAGCGGCTGCATCTGCTACTTTGGCTTTCGCTTGATTATGCGCCGCCAGAATAAGGTCTTCGAGCACTTCGCGGTCTTCGCTGGAATATAGACTATCGTCAATCTTTACAGACTTCATATCACCTTTGCCGCTCAGCACTACTTTCACAAGGCCAGCCCCAGCCACACCTTCAACTTCCATGTTATCAAGCTCAGCCTGCATATCGCCCATTTTGGCCTGCATTTCCTGCGCTTTTTTCAGCATTTCTGTCATTTTCATTGTCGTCTATCCTTCACTTAAGCGCCACTTGATATCCTTAGAAATCAAAGTCGCTCGCTTCTTCATCTGTTGTCTGGTCCGGCTCACCGCTATCAAGGCCCATGCCGTCATCACCTTCAAGCCGGCTATCCCGCACAGCAAGAAGTTCCGCTTCCGGGAACTGTGCGAGCAAAGCTTTCACGATCGGTTCCTCAAGCGCTTCATCCCGGCGCTGTTTAGTGCGAACCTGCTCTTTTTCCTTAACGGTGATATCGCCCTGCTGTTCGCTTACCGCGATCATCCAGTCAGCACCTGTCCAGTGTTTCAGGCAGGTTTTCACACGCATCAAGAAATCAGGCGGTGTTTTCCGGGTGATGTTCATTTCAATCGAACCCGGCTTATAGCTCACCACGCGCACGTAATCTTTCAGCAGTACCGCGAGCTGAGCCTCGCGTTCCTTAGTGAACATGGCTACGAGTTTTTCAAAATCAACAGGCATCGGGTATGGCGCATGATGCTCATCACCACCGTTTGGATTAAGCGCGATAACCTGTGCGCCCTGCTGCATAGTTGGCCCTGCTTGTGGTGCGGTCGCTTGCGGCCCCGCAGCCCCCATAGCCTGAACATTACCGCCACCGCCAGTTGGCATTTGCGTGGGCGCACCTGCTCCCGCTGGAGCGGTTTGAAGTTTCTTCACCAGATCAGCAGGGTTTGGTAGTTCAGCCGCATACGCAAGGCGAATAAGAACCATCTCAGCCGCAGCAATAGGACTAGGAGCCACTTTAGTTTCGCTCAGACCTTTAAGAAGCATCTGCCACGCGCGCGTGAGGTGCGGCATTGAGAGCTTTTTCGCCATCTCGCCGCCTTGGCTTTTTTCAGCCTCAGACACCAGTGCATCTGTGCCAGTGTCAGGCGTTACCTTTAAGCGTGTAAGCCAGTGAGCTACTTCCAAAAGATCATTTAGAACAACTGCCGGATCAGCACCGCTATCATACTGGGAACGAAGGGTCGTAAGTGCTTCAGCAATTTTGCCTTCCATCACCAATTCAAAAAGATCAAGTACCTGTGCCCGATCAGCAAGACCAAGCATATCTCTAACTTGTGTTTCGGAAACATTCCCGGCACCGTGGGCAATAGCCTGATCAAGAAGGGATAAACTATCCCGCACTGAGCCTTCAGAAGCCCGAGCAACCAGTTTGAGCGCTCCCTCTTCCGCTGTACAGCCTTCTTTTTCAACAAGGTTCGCAAGGTGCGCCACAAGCACATCAGCTTCCACACGTTTCAGATCAAAACGCTGACAACGGGAAAGAACTGTAACGGGAAGTTTGCGAATTTCTGTGGTCGCAAAAATAAACTTCACATGCTCTGGTGGTTCTTCAAGCGTTTTAAGAAGTGCGTTAAACGCATTCTTTGAAAGCATATGTACTTCATCGATGATGTAAATTTTAAAGCGCGCAGAAACAGGTGCATAACGCACACTTTCAATAATTTCGCGGATATCATCCACACCTGTGCGAGATGCAGCATCCATCTCTAGCACATCGACATGGCGCGATTCAGCAATAGAGACACAGTTTTCACATGTACCACACGGACTGATTGACGGACCATCATGGGATGTACAGTTAAGCGCTTTAGCAATAATCCGCGCTGTTGTTGTTTTACCAACACCGCGAACCCCGGTCATAATAAAAGCATGTGCAAGACGGCCTGTATCAATGGCATTCGATAGCGTGCGAACCATTGCTTCCTGGCCGATAAGTGTATCGAAATCCGCCGGGCGGTACTTACGGGCAAGAACCCTGTAACCCTGATCCTGATCTGCTGCGGTCATGCGTTATTATCTCCCTAGCGCTAGAGCATCATGACTAGCAGGATATAAAGCCTATTCAAAGACCTTTGGCAAAAATTTTAAAGGGAAGATTTGAGAAGGTGGGAGAACCGAATGACCCATTCGAAACCCGTTACGGCTGCTTCCTTTCGGACCTGACCGGATTGGCGGGCGGAATGTCCACCGGCCTCCCGCGGCTTATATGGCGATTTTATTCTGGACTTGCAAGTAGAATCCTTCCGCCCTACCTAATTCTGGTATCACTCGGGAGGAATTTTATGGCTTTAGCCGATATTACCACTGCATTTTCAGGCAATCCGCTGGACCGCGCCGACCATCTGCGTACTGATCCTGAGATTTTCGGGGACTATATGCAGCGAGAAGATGCACGAATCGTCTTGCTTGCTGGTGAAAGCAGACAAACTGATGGAGAAGTTCGTGTCTCTCTCACCTCTGAAAGTCGTATCCTCACCGATGTAGTGGGGGATATTGCATGGCAAAGCCCGCGCAAATGCCGGTTTTTTCCCGTTGGCACAACCATTTTCCTAGGCCTTGATAACGGCTCCCCCCGTTATGCAGCAATGCTTAATGGCAGCGCTGATGATTTCACTGAAATGTTTGAAGCTGATGGTGCCAAGTTCAGAGACGGTCGCGGCATCGCCTTTAAACTAGGTGGCGCTCATCCTTCTCTCGGAATCATTGCGCAAGCAAAAAGCATGCTCTTATGGCATGAAAGCCACCGCTTTTGTGCGAAATGCGGAGAAGAAAGCAAGCTTGTAAAAGCAGGTTATGAACGCAAGTGTGCCGCGTGTGAAACCAGTCACTTCCCGAGAACTGATCCTGTTGTGATTATGCTGGTACGTGCTGGGGAAAAGGCACTGGTAGGTCGAGGTAAGGGCTGGCCAGAAGGACACTATTCAGCGCTTGCAGGCTTTATGGAGCCAGGTGAGAGCATGGAAGAAGCTGTTGCTCGCGAAGTGTTTGAAGAGGTGGGCCTCAAAACCACCAGGGTACACTATAAAGCAAGCCAACCTTGGCCATGGCCGTCAAGCCTAATGATTGGCGTAGAGGCATGGGTTAAAGAAGGTGAACTGAATATTGATAGTTCTGAAATTGAAGACGCTATCTGGATCACAAAAGAAGATGTGCTAAAAAGCATGCGTGAAGAACACCCTTACCGTTTAGTGCCACCACCATTTGCCATTGCGCACAACCTAATCAAGGCCTGGATCGAAGAATAAGCATGACGGCAGCTGTAAAAGAAAAGCTTGGGCAAGATTTTGCCACCCTACTGGATGCGGAAGAACATGAATTTGAGCAAAAGCTTGAAGCACTAATTCCCAAGATTAAAACACGTGAAGAGTTTATGGCTGTTCTTTTAGCGGTGACTGAAAGGAAGTTTTCTTGGGGGTATGTAGAACATACAGACCCGCACAGCTATATAGCGGCTATTCTATCGCTCATGGATGAAAACGATATCGGCGCAGGGAAAGAAAACCCTTGGTCCGCTATGGCGCATGCGCTTATCGGTGGTATATCTTACGAATAATCCTGCCAGATTTTGTCATGGCGGTTCGCTATAGAGGTCGCCATGAAATATATTATAGTAATTCTTTCTCTGATCTTCCTTTCAAACACCTTGAAAGCAGATACTTTCAACCACAATGGCGTAACTCTTGATTATACAGTCAGCGGTTCTGGTCCAGCGCTTTTCATGCTCCATGGTGGTATGGTTTCAAGAGATGACTTATCCCTCCAAATCACGGTGCTTTCTGCTACACATAAAATCATTGCGCTGGATAGCCGCGAGCAAGGCCGCAGCAGCCAATCAACAGAACAGATATCATATGAACTAATGGCCAGCGATGTACTCGCGCTTGCCAACCATCTTGGTATTCAGGAATTTAGCCTGTTCGGTCAATCAGACGGCGGTATTACAGCCCTGCATATCGCGATCAACCATCCAGAACGCGTGAAAAGCCTTATCCTCTTGGGCACACTTTACAATCATTCAGCAGTCTCTGAGGAAGCAAAAAACTATCTGCGAAATTATCAATGGCAACCCAATATGGCCGATGAAGGATTTGCAGGAATTTTCACAGAAGATTGGCTCAAGCATCACGGTTCAATGGACGGCTTTAATGATCAACTTCAGGAAATGATTACCATGTGGGTATCAAGCCCAAACTTTACCGACGAGGACTTACATCGTATCACGGCAAAAACACTTATCATAAATGGCGACCATGAAGATGTTGATCTCGCGCACACACTTACCATGTATGAGGCCATAAAAAACGCCCAGCTCTTCATCGTGCCGGGCGCTACGCATTTTCTGCATCAGGAAAAATCTGAGTTGCTGAATAACGTTATCAGTAGATTTTTAGCAGAAGCTTAAGCCGCGAACTTTTCCATGGCTGTTGCCATTTCAATATCGAGGGATGTAACACCATCTGCATCATGGGTCGTCATCTTCACTTCCACACGGTTATAGACATTAAACCACTCTGGGTGATGATCCATTTTTTCTGCGAGTAACGCCGCACGGTTCATAAACGCCCACGCTTCACTGAAATCAGCAAATTGGAATGTTTTATTAATGGCTTTTGCATCTGCATCATATGTCCACCCGCTCAGGCCTGTGAGAGCTGCACTACGGTCCTGTTCGGTCATTTTAGATGGTCTATCAGACATGTGTACTTCCTAATTCAAAAGTTCTTCAACAAGGGCTGGTAGAAGTTCCCCTGCTTTTCCGTGGCGATGTTCCGCAAACATACTCGCCCCCTCGCTGGGTTCAAGGTTTACTTCAATAGTATGCGCATTTCCCTTTGCTCGCACCTCGGCAACAAACCCTGCTGCGGGATATACATTTCCGCTGGTACCAATTGAGATAAACAAATCACACTCAGCTAAATACTCAGCGATTCTATCCATGAAAAAGGGCATTTCCCCAAACCATACGATATGCGGCCGCAGAGACGGTGCACGCCCACAGGATGGGCACTCTGTTTCCTGTGCACAGTCTTCCCGCCAATCATGAACCGATGAACAAGCCTTACAGCGTACTTTTCTCAGTTCACCATGCATATGGATAATATTCGTACCACCGCCGCGTTCATGCAGATCATCTACATTTTGGGTAATGATTGTTACTTTCCCGTCCAGTTCACGCTGCAACTTCGCCAGCGCCTTATGCGCAGCGTTTGGCTCAACTTCATTCAGTTGCCTGCGTCTTAAGCTGTAAAAACGTTGGACTAAATCCGGGTCACGTGCAAACGCTTCAGGCGTTGCAACATCTTCGATACGGTGCTTTTCCCAAAGCCCGTCATTATCCCTAAAAGTAGCGACACCGGACTCCGCCGATATCCCCGCGCCCGTCAGGATTACAATATTTTTATACTGCCCCACGTAACTAGCCCCTTGTTTTGCCCCGCAAGCAGGCTACTAATAATTTGGAAAAGTACAAGTGGGAGATCATCATGGTTGCTGTTCTTTTTGTCTGCATGGGAAATATTTGTCGATCTCCCATGGCGGAAGGTACATTCAGAGACGCCGTAAAAAGTAATGGATTGGAAGCACAATTCATGATCGATAGTGCTGGTACAACGGGTTACCACGCGGGTGAAGCACCTGATCCACGCGCCAGAGAAACCTCAAAGAAGAACGGTATTGATATAGGTGGGCAACGTTCCCGCAAAGTTACGCAATCTGACTTCGAGGAGTTTGATTACATTCTTGCAATGGATGAAGATAACATGTCTGATCTGTTCTCCCATTGTCCTCAAGAACACCAACATAAAATCACATTATTCCTCAGCCACGCACCGCATCTGCCAATTAATGAAATGCCAGACCCATATTATGGGCATGATCGCGGCTTTGATATGTGCTTTAACGCAGCAGTGGATGCTTCTGACGGCCTTCTAAACCTCATTAAGAAAGAACAATCTCTCTGATGTCTGGTAGTGCACTATCAAAAAAACTGCACAAAGCACTGGGCGCTCGTATTATTCGCAGTCAGGCGTTACCAGGTGGTGATATCGCCGATGTCTCGCTCCTTGAGCTTGAAAACCACACCTATGTAGTGGCCAAACGCCCCAGAATGGACCAACCCGACACTACTGCTACTGAAGCTATGATGCTTAAGTATCTGGCAAAAAATAGCGAACTACCAGTTCCGAAGGTATTGTTTCAAACTCGCAGCATGCTAGTGATTAGCTATATTCCTAATGGCGCCCAAACAGATCCTAAACAGGCTTCCGAAAACGCAGCCATACACATAGCCAAACTGCATCAGCGCAGTTCAAATCAATTCGGTTTTAAGGAAAACACGTGTATCGGCCCTCTGCCTCAACTCAATACCTTTGATAATAGCTGGGCCAATTTCTTCAAAGAACAGCGCCTTCTCGCCATGGCACGATCGTGCTTAAACACCGGGAAAATTGATCAAGCCTTCTATAAGCGGATCACCCAATTTTCCGAGAAGCTTTGCGACCTGATACCTGAAGAACCCAAGGCATCACTTCTGCACGGTGATCTATGGTCCGGGAATATGCTTTTCTCACAAGATAAAGCTGTTGGTTTTATTGACCCTGCAATTTCATATGGTCACAATGAAATAGACCTTGCATTCATAGAGCTTATGGGTGGGCTTAGTGATCATTTCTTTGATGCTTATCAGCATGCAATGCCCATTGATGCTGGCTTTCATGAAGAGCGGAAATTCATTTATCAGCTATGGCCGCTTCTTGTACATGTTCGTCTATTCGGTGGCGGCTACGTACTGGATGTTGCTAACATTCTTTCTAAATTCGGATGCTAATTTCACACAGCTGTGAAGGCGTTTTCACTTTTTTCCGCCACAACACTTCCTATACTATAAGCTATAACCATAAGTAATACTGCGACTGAGGCTGTGATGCGTTTTATGAAAAAGCTCGTAAAATCTCTAAAATTCTGGATCGTTATTCTACTGCTGCCAATGGTTCTTGTTGGATGTTCTAGCTGGATTATGGATTTTGATTCTGATTTTGTAAGCGATGAATTCGTAAGCCGTGAACAGCTTCAAGTGGATGATATCAGCCTCAGTTACCTAATCAGTGGTGATCCTAACGGTCAACGAGTTATTTTCCTACACGGCACACCGGGGGATGCTGGTGGTAACTGGTATGAAATGCTGAGAAATGTTCCTGATGGATACCAGTTTATTGCCATTGATCGCCCAGGCTTTGGTCACACCAAACCACGCAAACAAGTTGTGGAACTAGACAGACAAGCTGCTGTGTTGGAACCTCTTCTTGTCACTCGTAACGGAAAAGGAACAATCCTTGTTGGTCATTCCCTTGGCGGCCCAGTAGTTACAAATGCCGCTGCCAATTTCCCAGATAAAGTTGCTGGTATTGTCGTTGCTGCGGGCGCACTGGACCCCGACCTCGAGGAAGTGTTATTTATCCAACATGTTGGTAACGTCCCACCCTTTGTTTGGCTGCTTGATAAAACTGCTAAACATTCCAACAAAGAACTTATCGCACTTGAAGATGAACTGCGGTTACTTCAGCCGAAGCTTGCAGGTATTAGGCAGCATGTTCGCATTGTACACGGCACAGAAGACGAGCTAGTACCATATGAAAATGTACCCTTTATGGAAAAAGAGATGACGGGTGTTGCCTCTTTCAAAGTAACCACTATTGAAGGGATGAACCATTTCCTTCAGTGGCGTTCGCGGGATGAGCTGCGCGAAGCTGTTTTTGATATTTCTAAAAGCCTCGAAGAAGAACAGAAGACGGCTGCCCGTTAAGCGTATTCCGCTTCAGCATACATATCATCAAACACATCACCAAATCGGCTTTCTATCGTATAATAGGAGCCGTTTTGTGTAAGTTGACTTGAAAACAGACTGAAATGCGAAATGGTCTCGGCAGGCGTCTCCAGGGCTTCGTTAACAGAAAGCCAATCTCCCACTCTGGAATGAGCCTGTTTTCTGAATCGAGCCAATGTAACATGTGGCCTGTATTTTCGGTAATCAAGTTCCAGCTCTAAAGGCTCCAACGCCTGCAATATTTTTTCATGAAGATGTTTGAGCGGTCTTTTGTTCTCAACTCCTGCCCATAGAGCTTTAGGGCTTCCGGGTTTGCCAAACATACCAACACCGGAAAGGCTAAGTTCGAAAGGATCAAAGCTGACCCGAGCCAGTTCGCCTTCTATTTCACGCATGATATTTTTGGAAACGTCACCAATAAATGCCAGCGTGAGATGAAGTTGATCATCCCGTTGCCAATGAACTTCTTCCACACCACCTCGCGCCTCATCAAGGGCAGCGAACATACTATCTGGAATTTCCAGACCAACAAACAGGCGTACCATGGGGCCCTCCTTTTACTGGTCCATTAATGATACTCTTTATTTCAGTCGTGTGAAAGAGCCTCTATTACATAAGGGCCGATCTTTTCGATAATAATCGCTACACCTTCTTTTGTTGGGTGGAGACCATCTGATTGATTAAGACTTTGATCAGCTGCAACACCATCCAGGAAAAATGGATAAAAATCAGCGTTATATTTCTTCGCCATATCTGGATAGATAGTATCAAAAGCTCTACCATACTCTGGCCCCCAACTTGGGGTAGCCAACATACCAGCAAGAAGCACTTTAATGCCTTTATCTGAAAGGCTTTTCATCATGGCATCCATGTTTTCCCGTGTTACCTCAGGCTGCACACCACGGAGTGCGTCATTTGCACCAAGCTCAAGAATAACAAGATCCGGACGACCATTCTTGAAAGGAGCCAAAGACCAATCTAGACGAGAGCGGCCACCTGATGATGTATCACCAGAAACACCGCCATTTGTAACTTTAACTGTTTTCCCAAGTTTTTCTGTGAGCCAAACCTCAAGCTGGTCCGTAAAACCATCACCAGCAGGAAGGCCATAGCCAGCTGTTAGGCTGTCGCCAAACGCGAGAATTTCAACAGCACCTTTCACATTCTCGTTATTTTGAATAGCTACGGCCTTTTCTGCGGAAAAAACCGTGAAAAAACTGGTAATCGCAATAATAACGAATATCTTTAGTGAGCTTGCAACTTGCATAATCTGCTCCTTGGGCCTGAATTAGGTGCTTTGAGTACAATAAATAAAATATTTGGCAGCGAAGGATAAAAATTACAATGGCGAATAAAGCTGACGTGATCAAATTGTCGGATGTAACACTCACGCTCGAAAGCGGCGCGGGCCCGGTAAACATCCTAAAAGGTATCAATTTTTCTATCTCTGAAGGGCAATCCGTAGGAATTGTCGGGCCGTCGGGCTCAGGAAAATCATCTCTTATGAGTTTGATGACAGGTCTTGAACAAGCAACAACCGGGGAAGTTGTTGTGGATGAACTTTCATTCACAGGTGCAGACGAAGATGCACTCGCGCGGCACAGGCTCAGCCGTGTTGGTATTGTGATGCAGGCTTTCCATCTGATCCCAACCATGACTGCACTCGAAAATGTGGCAGTACCTCTTGAACTCGCCGGCAAAAATGATGCCTTTGAGATCGCAGCTAAAGAACTTGAACTTGTTGGCCTTGCCCACCGCATGGATCACTATCCTGCCCAGCTTTCTGGTGGCGAGCAACAGCGTGTCGCACTTGCTCGTGCTCTAGCGCCACAGCCAGCAATTCTTTTTGGTGATGAACCAACAGGTAACCTTGATGGCAAAACAGGCCGGGCAGTTATTGACCTGATTTTTGAGCTTGCAAAAGAACGTGGTTCAACTCTTGTGATCGTAACGCATGATCCTGCCCTTGCTGATCGCTGTGACCGTGTGATTTCAATGGCCGATGGTAACATTATCGATGATACAGGCGACACAAGCTCTGTATCCGGCACTACAGATGCTGTTCGTGAAGTGGCACAAAGCTAATGCTTACCCGATCAGCTAGTTTACCAGTTTCCCTAAAACTGGCGCTAAGAGAGCTTCGTGGCGGGCTTAGCGGTTTTAAAATTTTTATGGCATGCCTGATTTTGGGCGTAACTGCGATCGCTTCCATTGGTTCGCTTACGCGCGCGATCCAAGACGGCATGCAGCGCGAGGGACAATCCATCCTTGGCGGTGATATTGAAATCAACATATTTCAGGCTCAAGCTGGTCCCAACCTCGAAGCATGGATGCAAGCCGAAGGGGAAGTTTCAACAACAGCCCGTTTCCGCACCATGGCCCGAGTTGACGGCATACCGAAATCTACGCTCGCTGAGCTACGTGCTGTAGATAACCTTTACCCGCTATACGGCACCTTCAAAAGCACGGCATCGGCCCCTCTATCAGATCTCCTTGCGAAACAAGGCGATGTTTGGGGCACAGTGATTGATCCGCTACTGGCTGACAAGCTTGAAGTAGCTGTAGGTGATAAGCTTGTTTTTGGCCGAGTGACAGCTGAAGTTAGAGCGTTAATTGAAACTGAACCGGACAAAGCCAATCTTGGCTTCCAACTTGGCCCATCAGCTTTCCTTGATATCAACGCGCTGAATGAAACAGGCCTTGTTACTACAGGCTCCCTTATCAACTATCTTTACCGCGTCAAGGTCCCCAACCCTGAGAATGTAAAAGCGATCAGAGAAGATTTAAAAGAAGCGTTTCCAGACTCCCGCTGGCGTGTACGTGACCGTACTACTTCAGCTCCTGGTCTACGTCGTTTCATTGAACAAATGGGGATGTTCCTTACCCTTGTTGGTGTATCTGCGCTTGTTGTGGGCGGTGTCGGCGTAGGTAACGCGGTGCGTGGCTATATGGACCGTAAAACTAAAACCATTGCGACACTAAAAATTCTTGGTGCTGATGGCAGTATGGTTTTCAAAACTTACTTCTATCAAATTATCCTGATCAGTCTTGTTGCTATTGCGGTTGGCTTAACGGTTGGTGCGTTCCTACCTAGTGTACTTGCACAGATGCTGCCAGATAGCCTACCTGTAAAACCGGAAGGTGGCGTATATCCTCTTGCTCTGGCTTTAGCTGCGCTATATGGACTGATGATCACTGTGGCCTTTACTGTGTGGCCACTTGGCAAAGCACGGGATTTACCTGCCGTACACTTGTTCCGTTCAATTGTTTCACCTGAGCGCCGCTGGCCTCGTATGATTTATATGGCAACTATTTTCGGCGCAGCATTAGTAGTGGTGCTTCTAGCTGTAGGCCTTTCTGACAACCGTGCCCTTGCAGCTGGCTTTATGATCGGCGCGGGTGTAACGCTCGGTATTTTAAGGCTTACTAGCTGGCTCATTGAACGTGGTGCAGCCAAGTTGCCACGGCCTAAAAATGCGATCCGCCGGATGGCTATTGCAAACTTACACCGGCCTGGTGCTGCAACGGGTACAGTTGTTCTTTCCCTTGGTCTCGGCCTTACGCTATTTGCAAGCCTTGCTCTTATTGAAGGCAATCTAGGCAAACAGCTGCGTGAACAGGTACCAGAAGATGCACCAGCATTCTTTATGCTGGATATTCAGCCTTATCAGATTGATGAGTTTACTGAGATCGCAAACTCAGTTGAAGGTATGCGAGAACTTGTTGTGACCCCAAACCTGCGTGGTCGGGTAACTAAGCTCAATGATGTACTAGCAAAGGACGCAGAAGTATCTCAGGAAGTACGTTGGATTCTCCGTGGTGATCGCGGCCTTACATATCAAAACGACCTTGGTGAAGGCAGCACAATTGTGGAAGGTGAATGGTGGCCTGAGGGATATGATGGCGAGCCTGAAATCAGTCTTGGTAAAGAAGCTGCAGATGGCTTGGGCCTGACCATTGGCGATACTATGACGATCTCAGTTCTCGGACGTGAGATCACCGCCACCATCCGGTCAATCCGTGAAATCAATTGGGGCTCTTTCGGCTTTAACTTTGTGATTATCTTTGATCCTCACACACTGAAAGCCGCGCCGCACACTATGATGGCAACCATCAGAGCAAGCGGTGAAGCTGAAAATGAACTGAATAAGAAAATTACGGCCAAGTTCCAAAACATCACCGCCATTCGCATGAAAGAAGTTCTTTCCAGTGTAAACAATATGGTGGATCAGATTGGCACCGCAGTACGTGCAACAGCTATCGTTGCGATTGCTGCTGGTATTCTGGTTCTTGCTGGCGCCATCGCCGCTGGTTTCCGTCAGCGGGTTTACGAAAGTGTTATCCTCAAGGTAGTTGGTGCTGTACGCGGCCAGATCTTGCGCGGATATCTTCTTGAATATGCTCTGATTGGCGCAGTAACAGCGGCTATTGCTCTTGGTCTGGGCAGCATCGTTGGCTGGCTTGTTGTGGAAAAAATGATGGAAATGGAGTTTACCTTCTTGCCGGTACCAATGATCTTTACAGTTGGCACCAGCTTGTTCATCACGGTGCTATTTGGATTATCATCCAGCTTCAAAGCACTTTCCATCAAGCCTAACGAAGTTCTCAGGAACGAGTAACTAGGATATATGGTTAAAATATAATGCGAAGGCGGTTGCAAGATCGCCTTCAAATGCCCATATTATATGGGAATGTAAGTTTATTCCTATGGGGAGTTGACATGGAACGTTACAACACTGCCTACCGGGCTGGCACAGCTACCCAAACGGCTGAATTTGATGCAGGCCTTCGCGCTTATATGCTGAAGGTCTATAACTATATGGCATCTGGTGTACTGCTGACAGGCATCATTGCGATGATTGTTGGTACAAACCAAGATCTGATGGTTGCTATTTATGGCGGCGGCCTTCGCTGGATCGTGGCACTTGCACCTCTTGCTTTCATTCTGGTGATGAGCTTTGGTGCACATAGAATGAGCTCTGGCACACTTCAAATGGTCTTCTGGGCCTTTGCTGCGGTTATGGGCCTTTCGATGGCTAGTATCTTTGCTGTATACAGCGCAGAAAGCATCGCACGCACCTTCTTCATAACGGCTGCATCTTTTGGTGCACTTAGCCTTTATGGTTACACGACGAAGAAATCCCTTTCTGGCATGGGTACATTCCTGTTTATGGGCCTGATTGGTATTATCATTGCCAGCATCGTGAACTTCTTCCTGGCATCTTCTATGATGGCATTTGTGATCAATGTAGCAGGTGTACTGATCTTTGCTGGTCTTACAGCTTATGACACACAGCGCATTAAAGAGAGCTACTTTATGACCACAACAGGTGAAGCTGTTGCTAAAGGCGCTATTATGGGTGCTGTGAACCTTTATCTGGATTTCGTGAACCTGTTCATGTTCCTACTGAACTTCCTCGGTGAACGCGAATAATCGGTTCAATACAATCATTAAAAAAGCCCGGTCAAATTGGCCGGGCTTTTTTTATTATTTTATACTGGTGCAATGCCGTGTTCTTTTAGCACCTCAATATAGGTTTCAGGTTCTGGTCGCACACGATAGTTATCCGTTTCATGGGTCCAGAGTACTTTACCCTCCCTATCAGTAATAATAACTGTGGGCATTACCGTATCACTATCATACCCCATCGCCTGCATTCCCATAGGGGTACCGTAAGCAGAGAAAATGCCAAGCGCTCTAGCAGCAGCATTACCTTCATCCTGATAAAACTCAATCCCTTCCACACCGAACTTCTTCGCTAGCGATCGGCTGTATTTCTGTGGTTGCGGAGAAATAAAAGCGACAGTCGCCCCAGCCTCTTTAATGCCCGCGTAACCTGCTACCATTTCCTTCACTTGCGCTACACAAAGTGGACACCAATTGCCTCGATAAAAAACAAAGATTTTCGCACCAGATGAAAGGCGTTCGCTTGTAACAGCTTCACCATCTGTAGTTCTCAGTTCAAAGGGTGGCAACGCTTCGCCAACAGCCAGTTTAGAGGAACTACGATCCAGCTTTGAATACCAATGATCATAGAGAAGGAATAGAGCTGTCATACCAGTGGCTATGTAAAGTAGCTCAATATCATCGCCTTTTAACACACCATTAAAAAGCGTAAGCCCCACACCGAATACTGCCAACAGCAAAACAATATTCAGGTTATTACTGGTACGCGCTTTATCTTTCAAAATCATGATACGCATAACAAATAGCACAATAGGTGCAGATGTGAAAAGCACACCCAGATAGGAATAAAACTCATTCCCCGAAATGATATGTTGAATACTATTGATAGAGACAACAGTCGCTACCGTGAGATAAGCAACAATGAATATAGATTTCAGCACGAACCAGCCCTCCAGCAATTCCCTATAAACCGAGGATATAGCTGGAAGGCCCGATTAAACCAGTGATTAATCATCACATTTATGTCTGATTGGCTTTTAACACCTGATAAATGGTGTTTGTAAGCTTAATGAGATCATCGTCACTAATCACCAGCGGCGGGGTTAGATAGACAATATCCCGGAACGGCCTGATCCAGACACCAGCTTCAACAAACAGCGGCTTCAACGCTTCAATATTAGAGGCATCCTCAAGCTGCACCACACCAATCGCGCCCAGCGTGCGCACATCTTTCACGTTTGGTAGTGCACGGCAACGCTCAAGTCCCTCAACAAGCAGTTCATTAATTCGCTTTGCTTTTGCGCCGTAGTCTTCCTGCTCAAACAAATCAAGAGAGGCGTTCGCGGCTGCACATCCAAGAGCGTGCCCCATATAGGTTGGCCCGTGCATCAAAGCTTTCATCGGATCATCATCATAGAAAGCATCAAAGATTTCATCTCGCGCCACACATACAGAAAGCGGTGACGCTCCGCCAGACAGTGCCTTGGAGAGCGTTACCATATCCGGCACAATATCCGCCTGCTCTATAGCAAAACGGGTACCTGTACGGTAAAAACCAGTGAAAATTTCATCCACAATGAAAAGCACACCCGCTTCATCACATGCTTCGCGGAGCCACTTAAGTGTTTCAGGACCATGCATCACCATGCCGCCTGCACCCTGCACAAGGGGCTCAGTGATCACAGCAGCAACGTCGGATGCATGTTCTTTGAGATATGCTTTAAACGCAGTTGCTTCCGTCTCATTGCGAGGCAGATCAGTAAGCATATTATCCATAAGGATATCCGAAAACAGACTGTGCATACCTTCATCAGGGTCACACACTGCCATGGTACCAAGAGTATCGCCGTGGTATGTGCCGCGGAAATGCACAAATTTACTACGGCGCTCCCCCCGGTTAAGGAAATACTGCACTGCCATTTTCATGGCTACTTCTACAGAAACAGAGCCTGATTCTGCAATAAAGCAGCGATTAAGATCACCAGGAAGCATATCAGCAAGACGTTTTGAAAGCTTAAGAGCAGGTTCGTTAACTAACCCGCCAAACATCACATGCGCCGCTTTATCAAGCTGGACTTTCATCGCTTCAACGATATGCGCATTACCATAACCGTGAGAGGCTGCCCACCAGCTGGAAATACCGTCAATAAGCTCGCGCCCATCCGCGAGCTTCAAGCGCACACCACCCGCAGATTCCACGGGAAGTGGCGGACGTGTTGTTTTCATTTGGGTGTAAGGGAGCCAGATATGCCCAAGCCCCTCAGAATACCATTCTGGACTATTTGGCATGACACTCTTTTTTAGCGTTCACTTCAGCAGGCTTCAGACCAAGCTTATTGAACAGCATCATGTCTTTATTATTTTCAGGGTTCGCAGTTGTCAGCAATTGCTCACCATAGAAGATGCTGCTTGCACCCGCCATAAAGCAAAACGCCTGAGTTTCTTCTGACATTTCCTGACGGCCAGCGGAAAGACGTACTTCCGATTTCGGCATCATAATGCGCGCAACAGCAATAGTGCGCACGAATTCAAACGGGTCAAGGCGCTCAAGATGCTCCATCGGAGTACCCGGTACAGCGACCAGCATGTTAATCGGCACACTATCAGGGTGATGCGGTAGGTTCGCAAGCGTCATAAGCATACCAGCACGATCTTCCGGCTTCTCGCCCATACCCACGATACCACCAGAGCAAACATTCATGCCCGCATTGCGCACACGTTCAAGCGTATCCAGCCGCTCCTGATACGAGCGCGTGGTGATAATCTCTTTATAGTATTCCTCAGACGTATCCACATTGTGGTTATAATAATCGAGGCCAGCATTCTTAAGGCGCAATGTCTGTTCATCATCAAGCATGCCAAGCGTCATGCATGTTTCCATGCCCAAGTCTTTCACACCTTCAACCATGGCTATGATACTGTCCATATCCCGATCTTTCGGGCTAGTCCACGCCGCTCCCATACAGTAACGGGTTGCACCACCTTCTTTTGCTTTCTTGGCAGCATCTACAACACGCTGTACTTCCATAAGCTTGGTAGCGTCGAGTCCTGTAGTTTTCTTGTATTTAGCTGACTGGGAACAGTAGGAGCAATCTTCCGCACAGCCACCAGTTTTAATTGAAATCAGCTGGGACAACTGAACCTGATTTGGGTTGTGGTACAGGCGGTGAACACGCTGTGCTTCAAACACCAAGTCCATGAAAGGTAAGGCAAAAAGATCCATGATCTCTTGCTTAGTCCAGTCATGACGGATTTCTGGTTCTTGGTTCATATCAGTTGTATCAATTTTAACCGGGGCATTCATACTCTTAGCCACTCCTTAAAAGCATAGGCTCTGTTTGTGGGCAAAGTCGCGATATAGAGCCGTGAAGTCAAGCAAAATCACTGGTTGACGTATGGGTATCTAAACACTATCTGACCCGCATGAGCACAGAAAACAAAGCACCCGCCAGCCTGAATGATTTTGCATCCGGCAAGCTTCAAGCGCTGGAAGCCAAAAACCAGCGCCGTACTTTGGTGAACACAAGCCGCACACAGGATATGGCCCTCTCCGTTAACGGTGGCCCTCGCCTGATCAGTTTTACAGATAATGATTATCTGGGCTTATCCACACACCCTGATGTAGTGGCTGCCGCACAGGAAGCAAGTGCCCGCTACGGTGCAGGCACAGGCGCGAGCCGCCTGGTTACAGGCAACTGTCCACTGTACGCGGAACTGGAAGCTACGATAGCCCGTATTAAAGGCACGGAAGATGCCGCTGTATTTGGCTCTGGCTACATGGCGAACGTTGGCATTATTCCAACGCTTATTGGCCCCAAAGATTTGATCATTGCGGATGAACTGGTCCACACTTGCATTCATGCAGGTATCACGCTCTCACGTGCCACTTGCCATTTCTTCAGACACAATGATGTTGATCATGTGAAAGAATTGCTTCGCGGGCACCGTCATGACTATGAACGTGTTCTAATCGTTGTAGACGGTATCTATTCTATGGACGGTGATCTGGCTCCGCTTCTGGAATTAGGCAGGCTGGCCAAGGTATTTGATGCCTGGTTGATGAATGATGACGCCCATGCACTTGGTACTGTTGGCGGAGGCCGTGGTTCAGCCCATGCACTTGGTGCTGAAGGTTATGTACCACTGCAGATGGGCACCTTATCAAAAGGTGCTGGCTCATATGGCGGTTATCTGGCCGCATCAAAGCCTGTCATCGACCTGATGAAAACTCGTGCTCGGCCATTTATTTACACGACGGGCCTGCCACCAGCTGCTCTTGGTGCCAGCATCAAAGCGCTTGACCTGATTGAGAATGACAAAGCGCTCACAGAGCGCCCGCTTAAGCTTGCAAAGCAATTTGCAGCGGCACTTGGCTTGCCAGAACCTCAATCCCCTATCGTACCATTGGTGATTGGTGCTGAAACTGCTGCGCTAGATGCTTCCACTGAGCTTGCCGAAAAGGGCTATAAAGTGATCGCTTTCCGTCCACCTACCATACCAGAGGGTACTTCACGTTTGCGTTTCAGTTTTTCCGCAAGCCATAATGACGAAGACGTTGAGGGCTTAATTATGGCCTGTAAGGCTTTAGGGTATGGAGCATAGTATGAACGGTCTTTTCATTACCTCTACAGGTACCGAAATTGGCAAAACCTTCGTAACTGCCTGCCTTTGCCATCAACTGAAAGCCGCTGGCAAACCCGTGCATGCTATCAAAGCTATTATCAGTGGTATCGAAGATGACATGACAGGTACGGATACTGCCGTGATTGCTGAGAGTCTCGGGCTTGAGCCAACAGTTTCGACATGGAATGCCATTTCTCCATTCCGCTATAAAGCACCACTTGCACCAAGCATGGCAGCGAAACTCGAAGGTAAAACGCTAGATTATGATGCACTTATTGCTTTTTGCCGGAAACAACTAAATGAAAACCCATTCACCCTTGTAGAAGGTGTTGGCGGCAGCTTTGTACCGCTTAATGATGATAAACTCGTTGCCAACTGGATTGCGGACCTGAAGCTGGATTCCATCCTCGTTGCTGGTAGCTATCTAGGAACCCTATCCCATATCACTGCAACACTTGAAGCTATGCAGGCACGCAAACTGCCTGTAAGAGCCGTCGTGATCAGCGAGACAGCCGGAGACGACCACCCGGATTTCATCGCCACCATTGAGCAGGTTAAGCATTGGACAGATATTCCGGTAATCGCGCTACCTCGTATCAAAACGCCTGACCTATGGCGTGTAAGCCCCGACATGCTCAGCCAATTAAATCTCTAGCAGGCAAGCCTTTCCCTGCTGGGCCATATATGCCCGGCAGCTTTCACCATCCAAGATACGAGCTTGATCAAAACCCCAGTATTCCAACCATTTCAAAACTGGCACAGCAGTTGCTCTTAATGTTCCAAACGTAATCACCCTGTGATGGAGCAACCAATGCAACAAGAGCAATTACCTTTCGACCCGAATGTCTACTACGGTATCGTCGCTGATAACCTACTGAAGAACCTTGGTCCAAAGGCACTGCACTATGCAGATCATGCTCTGGCGAAAATGAAATCACTCGGTGATGAAAAAGGTTTGGATATCTGGCTTAATATTCATGAACACCTGATCATGCGCTCTATGCCAGAACATCACGCAGATACTGCAATGATCCACTAAAACACCCAGATACAGACAGGGCATCTCTCAGCACCCGGCACCCGAAGTCCTGTCTGTGACCGGAACATACCCAATTCCGGTCATAAGGCCCGCCCTTTCACCCAAGGGGCGGGTCTTTAACATTTTACTCACACCTGCATAAAATTCGACGATTATGGTGAAACACTATTGAAAACATAGTGCGCTAAAGGCTATTTATATAACTATGGGGGTCAGATAGAGATTGTAGAAAGTGCAATTAATTCATAGTTTTATTGAAAGCTTGGAGGCTTGCCAGTCAAATCTTCAAGTCTGGGAAGAATTCCTGGAATTTATTAGAGAGCGTAATTTTACACACGCTTCCTATAGCTACGGCTACGCCACCCGAGAAGTTCCTTCACATACTATTGAAGGCAGTTCTAATCTACTTCATGTGTCCTTAGCCGGTAAAAGCTGGATTACCAGTATTGATGCAACCGTTATTGAGGGATATCGAAAAAAACGCGCAAAAAATCTGGACCCAACCAGGAACTATCTTGTGTCACCTACATTGAAACCATCCTTTCACGGCAAAACAAAACTGGAACCAAACGACCCATTCTATGATGTTCGTTTTGAATTCATGGATCATATGCATGAAAATGGCCTTCGTTCCTTTCTACTTATTCCTATCAAACATTTGTTTGGTCGTAATAATGCTGATGTCAGCCTTTTCTGTGATATGGAAGTAGAAGATTTAGAAAATCAAATCGCACCGTCGGCAGTAAATGAATGCCATATTGCTGCACTTTACATGCATACGGTTTTCCAAAATCATATGCGCTATGTTTATGCCGAAGCACTTGGCATTAAGGGCAGACCATATGAAGTTCTGCAAAAGCTACATGCCGGTTACACCAATACTCAAATCGGGGAAATGTTAGGCATGTCAACTCCCACCGTATCCTTTCACTTGAAAGAACTTCGAGAAACACTTGATGTTGCATCAACACGCGAGATATTACCCACTGCCTTAAGGCACGGCATTCTGGATGGGTAAAATACCTAAATTCATTAACGTGCTATTGAGAATTTAATTTTAAAGTTATCTTAGTAGTATAGGCAGCGAGAGGATTGCCGGGTTAATGAGTAAACATCCAAACAAAATTGCTGTTGAATTAGATGCAACGGGCCTTATGTGCCCTATGCCAGTGCTGCGTGCACGTAGATTTCTTGACGATATGACAGTTGGTGAAATTTTACAGGTAACAGCGTCTGATCCAGCATCGGTGCATGATATGCCTGCTTTCTGCCGCATGGCAGGCCATAAGCTTTTAATGGCATATGTAGAAGACGACAATTATATCTTTGAAATTGAGAAATGCCTGCCCTCAGAGACATAGGGAAGAAATTATTTCTTCCCTAAAACACCTGCAAGCCAGCCAGCGCTTAAAGCCACAACAACGGCGGTTAAACCGTATAAAAATGGTGATCCATGAGCGAAGTCATAAGCGGCCCGTTCGAAACCTTCTTTACCAACATCTAACTTGATACGACTGCGATCTTTGATTTTACCGTCCTGAAACAAAAACGTTTCAACAATAAAATCACCAACGGGTACGTTCGCTGGCAAGTGGATATCTGTCCTGAAAAGCCCCTGCGTTAGCTTGGTAACGCTATCAAGTTCCTGGCGGAACAATTCTTCTCCAGCACGAAGGCGGAAAAGAGCCTCTCTAAAAGCGGGCTCGGGGGCTGCTACATCATCACCTGAGCGCACAACAAGTGGTAGGTAATCAAACCCAATACCGTATTTTTCAAACACAGCTGCCGGAGCAATTTCATCCAGGGACGCAGTTGCAGCAACAGCATAATACCCTGGGGCAGACGGGAAAGTGATATTCTGGTTATTAACCCAGATAACGCCAACCCTTTCTTTCTTGCGCACCACAGTTTCGCTATTTGGTCCGCGGACCACCACAACAACTTCATAAGGTGCACTATCTGGGTCCTTGAGCGATGTGCCCACCGCCCCAAACAAGATCAACTGTGCACCATCAAAACTGTAACGTATCTCAATTTTATTGTTCGAGAGATCGGTTACCAAAGCCATGGCGGGCGACGGTAAAACCACAGTTACAAACAGCATATAAATAAGAACAAGCAGACGCATCAATGACCACCCTGCTCTGCTGCTTCTGCAACACTGTATAGTTCTTCTGGCTCAATCACCAATCCAAAGCCCATCTTGATACACACGCCTAACACCATAACAGCAAGAAGTGCTCGCAGCTGCTCGCCTTTCATTTTAAGGCCAACACGCGCTCCAACTTGTGCGCCAATCACCGCGCCGAACAACAATAGAACTGCAAGGAAGATATCCACTGTTTGGGTATTCACTGAATGGAAGATTGTGGTTAGTGCTGTAACGAAAATAATCTGGAACAGAGATGTTCCCACAACCACATTGGTCGGCATACCAAGGATATAAATCATGGCTGGAACCATGATGAAACCACCACCAACACCCATAATCGCCGCTAAAACACCCACAAGCATACCAATAGCAAGTGGCAGGATTGCAGAAATATAAAGGCGAGATTTACGGAAACGCATCTTAAATGGCAGTGCATGTATCCAGGCTTTATGACGATCTTCCCGAGAAAGCTTTGGCGGCACATATCCTGTATACTGACGGTATATGGCCCGCATACTTTCCCAGAACATCAAACCACCAACAGATCCAAGGAAAACCACGTAAGCAAGGGCGATCATCAGATCAACCTGCCCCAGTGATTTCAGATATGTAAAGACCTGTGCCCCAAAGAAGGAACCAATAGCACCGCCCACAATAAGGACCGCTCCCATCTTTACGTCCACACCTTGCCTTCGCCAGTGCGCCAGCGCACCCGATACAGAAGCTGCAGTAATTTCATTGGATTCAGTCGCCACAGCAACAGCAGGCGGCACGCCAGAAAAAATTAACAGCGGTGTCATAAGGAAACCGCCACCAACTCCAAACATGCCTGAAAGAAAGCCAACAACAGCCCCCATTCCAATCACCAAAAATATGTTCATGGAGAGTTCGGCAATCGGCAGATAAAGAGGCATACTGTTTTGGCCCTGAAAATAGCATGAAGTACGGAAGAAGGTCCGGTACCTGACATTCAGTTATTCTTAATACCCTAAGCTAAAAATAGAATTAAGATCAATCCCGCATAAGGTCTTTTATGCAATTCAGATAAGTTTTTTTATCTATTCAAACCCGAAAACCACACGATTCGGTGACTTTCCGTTATCTCTTACTATCTTTCTTGGCTCAAAACCCCCAATTCCTTCGGGAATCCAGTGCCTTATAAAAGTGACTGAGAAACACTTGACGTTAACGTCAACGGAACATATTTTAATGTTCAGCATTAAAGGATGGTTTCATGTCAAAACAAGAAAACAGAACCTATTCAATTCAGGATCTCGCAACCGAGTTCCACATAACCCCCCGGACCTTGCGGCACTATGAAGAGCAAGGGCTCATCGCACCGCAGCGCCAAGGCCAAACACGTGTCTATAGCGGTGCTGACCGCGCCCGCCTTTCCTGGATACTCCGAGGTAAGCGAGTTGGTTTCTCCCTCGCTGAGGTAGGTGAGATGTTGGACTTGTATGATATTGGCGATGGCCGCCAAACCCAACGTGAAGTCGCTGAAAACCGTTGCCGCGAAAGAATAACAGCCTTGAAGGCCCAACGGGACGATATTAACGCAACCATCGTGGAGCTCGAAGGCTTCTGCGATCTGCTTTCCAATTTGAAACGCTGTGAAAAAACCGGCCAGTGGGTTGATACCACAACCGGCGAAATCATGAGCAGCTTCAACCCTGAATAAACAAATTAATAAGATCTCAACATAGATAGGAACACCCATGCCAAGCTATAAGGCCCCTGTAAAGGACATGAGTTTCGTTTTGAATGAAGTGCTGAACCTCAGCCAGTATTCACACCTTCCGGGTTACGATGAAGCAACCCCTGATCTAATCTCCGCTATTCTTGAAGAAGGTGCGAAGCTTTGTGAAAACGAACTAGCCCCCCTTAACCTTTCAGGTGACCAAGAAGGCTGTCACCGCGCAGAAGACGGTTCTGTAACAACACCGAAAGGCTTCAAAGAAGCATACGCAAAATATACTGAAGGTGGCTGGCCTGGCCTTACAGAAAACCCAGATTTCGGCGGTCAAGGCATGCCTCACACACTTGGTTTCTGTCTTGAGGAAATGATGGTGTCTTCAAACATGGCGTTTGCTATGTATCCTGGCCTTACAGCTGGTGCACGTGCTGCTATCAATATTGATGGTACTGACGAGCAAAAGCAAACATACCTGCCGAAAATGATTTCTGGTGAGTGGACAGGTACCATGAACTTGACTGAACCACACTGTGGCACAGATCTTGGTATGCTGCGCACTAAAGCAGAACCAAATGATGATGGCTCCTATGCAATCTCCGGCACGAAGATTTTTATCTCAGCCGGTGAACACGACATGGCTGATAACATCATCCACCTTGTTCTTGCACGCTTGCCAGATGCGCCAAAAGGCGTGAAAGGTATTTCGCTCTTCATCGTGCCGAAATTCAATCTGAATGAAGATGGCTCCGTTGGTGAGAAGAACGGCGTCTCTTGTGGTTCCATTGAAGAAAAAATGGGTATTCACGGTAACTCTACTTGTGTGATGAACTATGACAACGCGAAGGGTTTCTTACTAGGCGAACCTCACAAAGGCCTGCGCTCTATGTTCATCATGATGAACGCTGCACGTATTGGTGTTGCTGTTCAGGGTTATGGCCTTTCTGAAGTTGCTTACCAAAACGCTGTTGAGTATGCGAAAGACCGTATCCAAGGCCGTGCCCTTACTGGCCCTAAAATGCCGGAAAAAGCAGCTGATTCCATTATAGTACATCCAGATGTACGCCGTAACCTTATGAACGCCCGCTCTTTCAATGAAGCAGCGCGCGCGGCAGCTATGTGGTGTGCACTTCTTGTTGATGTATCACATAACGAACCTGACGAAGAAAAACGCCAGTGGGCAGATGATATCGTTGGTCTTCTAACTCCTGTGATGAAGGGCGTGTTTACCGATCGCGGTTTTGAATATTGCGCTAGCTCGCAGCAAGTATTTGGCGGCCACGGTTATATCTCTGAATGGGGTATGGAACAGTTTGTCCGTGATGCACGTATTACTCAAATTTATGAAGGTGCAAACGGTATTCAGGCGCTTGATCTTGTGGGCCGTAAACTTCCCGCAAATGGTGGTCGCGGCATTCAGGCTTTCTTCAGCTATGTAGGCAAATTCCTGTCTGCCAACAAAGAGAACGAAAAGCTTGCTGATTTCGTGAAACCACTCAGCAAAGCACTGACTGATCTTCAAACAGCAACAATGTGGCTTGTGCAAAATGGTATGGCAAACCCAGATAATGCTGGTGCCGCTTCTACACCATATATGCACCTGTTTGGCCATGTACTCCTTGGTTTCCAGTGGGCACAAATTGCAAAAATTGCAACTGAACAACTGGACGCAGGCACAAGTGACCCTACCTTCTATGAAAACAAGTTAATCACAGGCCGTTATTACATGAACCGCCGCATGCCGGAAACTGCAGCCCTTCTTGGTGAACTGCAAACGGGTGCAGAAGATGTAATGGCGCTTGACGCAGCAAATTTCTAAGCCGCTTGGCACACTGAAAGGGATATTAAGAATGACTGATGCTTATATTTATGATGCTATCAGAACACCGCGCGGACGCGGTCGTAAAGATGGCTCGCTCCACGAAATTACACCAGTTCAGCTTGCCACTCAGGCGCTAGAAGCAATTCGTGACCGCAACGACCTTGATACATCTGTTGTAGACGATGTGGTTCTTGGTTGTGTGGCTCCGGTTGGTGAGCAAGGTTCAAACATTGCACGTGTTGCAGCGATCAATGCTGGTTACGCAGAAACTGTTGCAGGCTTCCAGCTGAACCGTTTTTGTGCGTCTGGCCTTGAAGCTGTGAACGTAGCAGCAGCAAAAGTTATGTCTGGTGAAGCAGATATGGCAATCGGCGGCGGTGTTGAAAGCATGTCACGCGTACCAATGGGGTCTGATGGCGGCGCATGGCCGATGGATCCATCTGTAGCGTTCGACAGCTACTTCGTACCACAAGGTATTTCAGCTGATCTTATTGCAACAAAATACGGCTATAGCCGTGATGATGTGGATGCATACGCTGTTGAATCCCAGAACCGTGCGAAAGCATCTTGGGATGATAACCGTTTTGCAAAATCCATCGTGCCAGTGAAAGACGTTGTAGGCATGACTGTGCTGGACCATGATGAGTTCATGCGCCCTGAAACAACAATGCAGTCTCTTGGCGCTCTTAAGCCATCTTTCGTACAGATGGGTGAATTCGGTTTTGATAACGTTGCAATCCAGAAATACCCAGAAATTGAACGTATCAATCACGTACACCATGCTGGTAACTCATCCGGTATCGTAGACGGCTCTTCCGCCATTCTCGTTGGCACAAAAGAAATGGGTGAAAAGCTTGGCCTTAAGGCACGTGCTCGCATCCGCTCGATGGCATCTGTTGGTTCTGAGCCAACAATCATGCTTACAGGCCCATCTTTCGCGGCAGAGAAAGCACTGAAACGTGCTGGCATGAGCACATCAGATATTGATGTTTGGGAACTGAACGAAGCGTTCGCTTCTGTTGTTCTGCGCTTTATGGAAGCACTGAATATTGATCACAGCGACATCAACGTAAACGGTGGTGCTATCGCGATGGGTCACCCACTTGGTGCAACTGGTTCCATGATCCTTGGTACTGTTCTTGATGAGCTTGAGCGTTCAAACAAAGAAACAGCGCTTGCTACACTTTGTATTGGTGCAGGCATGGGTACAGCAACAATCATCGAACGCGTTTAATCGCCAACTGATATTTTCGGGGATATTTGAAAATGACTGAAACAATTCGTTTTGAAGTAGATGGCGATGGCATTGCACTTCTAACAATCGATCTGCCAAACACAGGCATGAACGTATTCAACGCACAGCTTATCGAAGACCTGGACACATGTGTGGATAAGGTTCTTGCTGATGATGCGATCAAAGGTGCGGTTATCACATCTGGTAAGCCGGCGTTCCTTGCGGGTGCTGACCTAAACATGCTTGGCGGCCAGGCTGGCGGCGATGCAACACCAGAAGAAGCTTTTGAAAGCGCTTTCCGCTTGAATAAAATCCTTCGCAAGATGGAAACAGGCGACAAGAACCGTAAAGTTCTAGCAAAAGAAGGTACAAAACCTTTTGCAGCCGCTGTTAACGGCCTTGCGCTTGGTGGTGGTTTCGAACTCGTTCTTGGTTGTCACTACCGCGTGCTTGCAGACGTACCTAGCATGCAGCTTGGTTTCCCAGAAGTTCAAGTTGGCCTGCTTCCAGGTGCTGGCGGTACACAGCGTCTACCACGCCTGATTGGTATTCAGGCAGCAGCACAAGCAATTACAACAGGCAAGCCTTTCAAAGGCCAAATGGCTGTTGGTCTTGGTATTGCTCAGGAAATCGCACCGCTTGAAGATGTGGTAACGAAAGCCAAAGAATGGGTTAAAAAATCTCCTTCTGCGCTCGCTCCGTGGGATAAGAAAGGCTTCAAATACCCAGGTGGTTCTGGCGCAATGCACCCAGGCAGCGTGCAAACATTTGTTGGTGCGAACGCTATGGCTCAAAAGCAAACACAGCATAACTACCCTGCGGTTCAGGCGATCCTTTCTTGCCTGTTTGAAGGTGGTGTTGTTGATTTCGATACAGCGATCCGTATTGAAAGCAAATACTTCATGAGCCTTCTTGCTGATCCGGTTGCCGGCAACATGATCCGCAGCCTGTTCATCAACAAGCAAGCAGTTGAAAAAGGTTCCCTTCGCCCTGAAGGTATCGAGCGCAAGAAAGTGAAGCGTCTTGGTATGCTTGGTGCTGGTCTTATGGGTGCTGGTGTTGCTTATGTTTCTGCGAAAGTAGGCATGGAAGTTGTGCTGTTAGACCGCGACGAAGCATCTGCCGAAAAAGGTAAAGACTACAGCCGTAACCTTGTGAAAAAAGGTGTTGAGCGCGGTAAGGTTTCTCAGGAAAAAGGCGACGCACTTCTAGAGCGCATTACAACAACATCTGATTATGCTGACCTTAAAGACTGTGATTTGATCATCGAAGCAGTGTTTGAAGCAGAAGACATCAAGAAAGATGTAACCGAGAAAACAGAAGCCGTTATTGGTGATGATATTGTGTTTGCATCAAACACATCCACACTGCCAATTACTGGTCTCGCGAAAAACTTCTCTCGCCCGCACCAGTTCATCGGTATTCACTTCTTCTCACCAGTAGACAAGATGCCTCTTGTTGAAATCATCATGGGTGAGAAAACTGATGATGCAACACTTGCTCTAGCGCTTGACTATGTAAGCCAGATCAAGAAAACACCAATCGTTGTGAACGATAGCCGTGGTTTCTACACAAGCCGCTGTTTCGGCACATACGTAACCGAAGGTTACGCGATGGTGAAAGAAGGCGTGAACCCTGCGCTTATCGAAAACGCTGGTAAGATGGCTGGTATGCCTGTTGGCCCACTTGCTGTGGGTGATGAGGTTGCGCTTGATCTATCCTACAAAGTGGGTATGGCAACGAAGAAGGCGCTTGGTGACGCATACGTAGAAAGCCCGGCAGACGGTTTCGTTGAGAAAATGGTTGTTGATCTAGAGCGTTTCGGCCGCAAGAACGGCAAGGGTAACTATGTGTATCCTGAAGACGGTGGTAAGAAATACCTGTGGCCTGGCCTTCAGGATCATTTCCCGCTATCCGACGAGCAACCAACTGTAGACGAAGTAAAATCACGTTTCATGGTTCGCCAGGCTGTGGAAGCAGCTCGCTGCTTTGAAGAAGGCGTTCTTATTGATGCCTCCTCCGGCGATATCGGTGCGATCTTCGGCTGGGGCTTTGCACCATTCACAGGTGGCCCGTTCAGCTTTATTGACACATACGGTGTTGCTGAATTCGTAGCTGAAGCAGACCGCCTTGCTCAAGCATACGGCGCACGCTTCACACCACCGCAAATGCTGCGCGATATGGCTAAAAAAGGTGAAACTTTCTACAGCAAAGGCGACACACGAGGCCGCCTCGCTGCATAAACCAGCTAAAAATTAGCCAAAAGAAAAGGTCGCTTCGGCGGCCTTTTTTATTGGAAAATCCTGCACCATAAGGGGGTGGCGCAGGCTCGTAAGCTAAGGTAAATGAACCACCTGAAAACCGAGCGATTCTAATGAATGAGCCAATACAAGGGAAAAGAGTGGCTCAATCATTACTCTATTTGACGACAACTAACCTCTTCACATTCCAAAAGAATTTTCTAAGCCGCAATTATTTTTCAAAAACTTCTTGCTTTTATGTTGTTCCATATGTACCCCTTAATCACACGGTACATATGGAACAACATAAAAATGCAAATAATGATAGACATCGACAGCAACACTCCAATGTTCGCCCAGCTGATTGAACAGATCAAAAAGGCGGTGCAGACGGATTCCATCAAGCCGGGAGATGGATTGCCTTCAATCAGGCAGCTCGCCAACGACTTGAATGTGAACAATAAAACAGTGGCAAAAGCATACCAATTGCTCGAGCGCGACAATGTTATTCAAACCAAGGGCTACAGAGGCACCTTTGTGCATCCTGATGCCAAGGCAAACTGTAGCTTTGATTTGAATGCATGGGTTTTTGAAAAACTCAGCGAGACGATAGAGACACTCCGAAAAGCAGGTGCAACAGACAGTGAAATCCGTATCGCCTTCGGGGATGTAATCAACAATAGAACCTTCAAAGAAAAAGAGGCGTAACATGGCTATCACGACACTCATTCTGTATCTAGCTTTCCTTAGCCAGATATTCCTGCTTTCCTTTTACTATCCATCGAGATTTATAAAACGTGCTCGGTATGTAATTGAAACATATCCGCCTACGGATTACCCAAAACTGTACCCCAGTTCATTCGGGTATGATTCCAAGGCTGCATATACAAGTGGATTAACCAGTTACAAAGTCATGAATGGTATCGCTATTTTGGTGGGCCTAGGGCTTCTCACCTGGGCAATCTACACAGGATATACCCCGAGCCCAACAGGTGGTGAAGAAGTCATCATAGTAGGATATCTGTTTGTGCAATCTTTCCCACATATAAGGGCAGAAATAGCAGCCTACCAGCAACTTAAAGCAATGCAGTATTTCGACAAAAGCACCAAGCGAGTAGCTGAGTTAGCACCAAGAAAATTATTTGATTTCGTTTCACCAATAGCGGTGTTGGCCGCAGCGGTTCTTTTCGTCAGTTGGCTTATGTTCTTCATTTCATCAGAAGGTTCCATTACAGAATGGCAAGACAACGTTTATATCTCGCTGACAATACTTATCGCTGTTCATGTCGGCTATATCTTCGCGATACGGCAAGCTCTACACGGCAAAAAGCAAGACCCCCATCAAGCTACGAAAGACCAACTGGGTGCAATTGAAACCAAAGTGAAAATGTATGTTTATTCTCTGATTTTCATGAACCTGTTTCTACTGCTCAACACGGCGATTGAAATATCAGGGCATGAGGTTCTCGACCCTATCGCTACTACTATATATTTTCAGGTCTTGGTTGGCTGCATCATGGAACTATTATTCCGTACCCATAAGGTTGAAACCATTGATTATGAGGTATACCGGGGAACCAGCTCCCAACAATAACAATACCCTAGCTCCAACTGGTGGCTGCCCCTACGGCCACCTTTTCTAACTCCGTAGTACACACCTTTTCACTCCTGCCAAAAACTGTCATGCTCCTTCCTTATCCTTTACTGAGAAAAGGAATAGCCATGGCCTATGATGAATATTTAACCGACCGTTTCAGAGAATGCCTGGAAGGTATTATGGATATCTCTGAAAAACGAATGATGGGTGGCGTGTGCTTTCTTATAAACGGCAATATGATTGGTGGAGCTGACCGCACTAAATCTGGCGAAGGCCGGTTCATGTTCCGTGTGGGCAAAGAAAATGAAACCGAAGCCCTAACAAGAGAAGGGGCAACTATCATGGAACAAGGTGGCAGGCGCATGAGCGGCCTTATTTTTGTTGCAGAAGATGCTTGCGAAGAAGATGAAATATTACAGGATTGGGTTTCACTTGCTTTAAGCTTTGTCTCTACCCTTCCACCTAAATAAGGATAACATCATGGCTGGTTGGCATTTTGACCCAGAAACCATTGTATTTCTGAATGACCTGAAAGCGAACAATACCAAAGATTGGTTCACAGAAAATAAGGCTCGTTTCACGGCAGACTACAAAGAACCGGCTGATTTCTTTAAAAACATTATGCAACACCAACTGGAAGACGCATTTGGCGAAAGCTATAATGCTAAAATATTCCGTATTTATAGGGACTTGAGATTTTCCAAAGATAAAACTCCCTATAATACCCATCTTCATATTTCTTTTGTACCATCGGGGCTGAAAAGCCTCGCCTGGTATTTTGGCCTACAGGCCGAAAATCTGGTGCTTGGTACGGGTGTATTTGGTTTTGAAAAAGACCGCTTAAATAACTTCAGAGAAACCATTGTCAGCAAAAAAGGGGATCAACTTGCAGATATCCTGGCTGATTTACAGGAAAATGGTTTCCGCATTGGTAAACCAGATCTGAAAAAGATACCGCGGGGTTTTGATGCAAACCACCCTAATGCCTACCTACTTCGCTATAAAGGTTTAACGGTATGGCGCGACTTTGCTGATACAACACCAGCTACATCCGGAGATTTGATTGCTCTTTGCACTAAAACCTACCGGGAGATGAAACCCTTCTTTGATTGGATGCAATCTTTCTATCAAAGTTCTTGAACTTCTTTCGCAGGCTCTTCAGTTTCCTCTGTTGACGGTGCATCTTTAAGACGTCCTGTGATCTCTTGTGTACGAATATACTGCTGGTACATATAGGGAAGGATAGTCACACCTTCCGCAAACTGGGATGCATAGGTGATTATGGCGAATACATCCCCCATATTAGCACCAATCAGCAATACGGAATCGTAAAGAGAAAAAGCAATCATCAACACCACAAACATATAGGTCAGGCCAAAGTTTCTGGCTTCAAGATCAGAAAGAGCAATCCTGTGTTTAACAAGGCTTCCGAAATGGCCTTCAAGCTTTTCCTTCTGCCGGCTCATGAAGACCCGCGCCCTTGCCTCAAGCTCATTGTTGATGAGTTTATTCAAGGAAATCATACGCTTCTTAGACAAGAGAAAAACCAGACCAATAAGAAGCGCAGCGCCCACAGCCACCGTCCCTGTTAAGGGTGCAATGATAAAGAGCATGATAAGTGCGCCGCCAATAGCGAACACTGACGTCAATCCCATCGGCAGTTCATTCTCAAAGAAATCAATCACTTCCTTTAGTAGATCTGCCCGGCCAATGGCAGGAGACAAATCATCGTGGTTTTCAATTGCTTCCCCAGAAATATCTTCACTGATTTCCCGGTAAATAGCCCCATAAGCACGAGTATCATAGAAACGCCGGAGAGTGCCAACCACGATCATTCCAACTTCAACGCCAAGAAAAATATAAATGCCCAACCATTCTTTCCCCACCAGGCCGTTAATTGCCATACCAAGGGCCAAGGGCTCAAGAACCCTTAACAAGTTCTCAAGCACCAACATTAAGAATGTAATGGATATCTTGCCGCTAAATTTCTTTAGAATTTCACCGTGCGTAATGTTTTCCAAGACCATCGCCCCTACCCGCTGTTCTATTTACAGGTTTGCATATTTTTTTTCCAAAGCCCCTAATCTTTTTTGGGTTCCCAATCAGGCGGCAAGAAAAATGCTTTGATTTTATTGCCGAGACCAGGTGCGTTCCACATACGTTTAGCGAGCCATGTAAAACCGCAAAAGAACACTACAAGCGGATTTACGCTGTTGATTGGTTCTGTCACGCCGTAAACAACCTTCTCTTTTTCTTCTTCAAAGGTACCGAACATACGGTCCCAGATAATGAAAATACCGCCATAGTTCTTATCCAGATACTGAGGGTTGGAACCATGGTGTACCCTGTGATGAGAAGGCGTGTTCATCAAATATTCAATCGGACGAGGAAACTTACCGATAGTTTCTGTATGTAGAAGTGTTTGATACCCTTGTACCATTGCTTCAGCAAACAATATCAAGATTGGATTGAGTCCCATCAGCACCAAAGGCAAATGGAAGAAAATCGGTATAATACTATCTAGTGGACCAAATCGGTACGCTACCGAAATATTAAAATATGGCGAGCTATGGTGCACAGCATGTGTGGCCCACCCAAAGCCCACTCGGTGCATAAAACGATGCTCCCAATAATATGCAATATCCGCTAATATGAGCGCAGCTAGTATAGTCCAGCCATTGATTGGGAGTTGAACAACCTCAAGGTAATCAGCTGTTAGATAAAAAATGCCGAGGTAAAAGCTAAAGATAGCAAGGCTGATTCCAATCATGCCAACAAGCGTTAAAAAATTTGCAATCGCATCACCAATGATATTCCAACTTAGTGCTTTTCTCGCAAACAACTTTATCAGCTCAAAACCTAGAAAGAGCATAGAGACAACATAGATCCAGTCGCCAATTACAATCTCAAGGCCATAGATTTCCGTTTCAGTGAAAGGAGTATTCAGAAATTCCATCATATCCACCTCCCCTTACTATTTATAATAATGCATTTTTACAGACACTGTCCGTGTTTCATTGCCAACAGGCACACTGGCCTTGCGGAAGGATGGCTGATCAAGCGCATGTCGCGCCCCCGACATACCATATCCTTCAAGCGGTTCGTCGCCTCTGATATCGAAAACCCCATTTGCGTTTTCATCATGAAATAAAACCACAGCATAGTTACCTTGCGGTAAATCATGAAAACTAAAACTAGCCGCCTTACTCTTCAGCTTCATGGTGATAGCCGCGTATGCTGCACGCTCATTATTATTATCATAAGCACGTTTGGTATCATGAATAGCCACCATCAACTGGCCTTTTGCATCCCTGATATTGGTTACATGCACAGTTAAAGTTCCTGTCTGCTCATTTTTAGTGGGCTTTACTTCTATACTCCCTGCGGAACAAGCAGTTGTACTTGCTAAAATAAAAGCGCTAGAAACAAGCAAGTTTTTAATGTTCATTGAACGATCCTTCGTTTATGATCAATTTTGATAATAAATAGGGATTGAATATTAAATTGTCAATATTGACAATTTATGGAGACATATATGGCACGCCCAAGTGTGAAGGAAAAACGTACCGAGGAAATTTTAAACGCGTTTGAAAAATGCGTTGCTCGCTTTGGTGTGGAAGGTTCAACGCTTGAAAAAATTGCTGAAGAAGCTGGCCTCAGACGTAGCCTTTTAAGACATTATATCGGTAACAGAGACGAACTGATTGATGCCCTTATTGCACGCTATATTGAACGTTCAGATGCTGATATGCAACTGCTGGCAAACTCTCTGAAAAATGCATCTCCCCAGAAAATCATTGATTACCTATTCTATGAGGAAGGCGATCTTACTGCACAAGTATCCCAGGCTTTAATGGTTGCAGCTCCGGAACATGAAAACATCAGGAAACAACTTACAAGATGGACAAACGATTTCCACGATCAACTTACCAATATTCTTAAAGCCATATACCCTGATGCAACCAAGGACAATCTTCATATCGTGAGTGCTGGCATTGAAGGCATTTATCTGAATGCTGTATCTTTTAATGTGTTAGACGATATGGAAAATATGAAGGCTGCATCAAAAGCAGCAGCTTTAAAGCTCTTACAAACACTTGATAAGACATAACCCCTGCGCTTGCCTAAGTTACATACTTTAGTTTAACCTACAAGATACCGATGTGATAAACTAAATTATGCTTGGGCCTATTGTTGATTAACGCCGAACAATTCATTCAATCAACCCTTCAAAAAGCCCACGGCTTTCTGCAGAATAATCAGATTGTCCATTCAGAAAAACTGGTCCGCGATTTACTTAATCAATATCCCAATGAACCCAATAGCCTGCACCTGCTTGGCCTCATATATAAAAAAAACAATCAATTCGATGCCGCTGTTAGCTCTCTTGAAAAAGCCATCCAAAACGGCGCAGATACAATTGCCGTTAGCAATAGCCTTGGCAGCACCTATTATGCTCAGGGTAATTATAAAAAAGCACTAGACACTTATGATAAAGTTCTTAGTGCCCAGCCACACCATGCTGATGCGCTTTATAACAGCGCTTTAACAGCAATCGCACTTAACGAAGGAAACACAGCACTGAATTATGCCCAAACCGGCATCATCAATTACCCAAATGACCCTAAGTTTAAATATATTGAAGCACAAGCTCTTGGCCAAACAGGGCAAATAGATGCTGCCATAGAAAAATATGAATACCTTTTAGAGCTCAACCTTTATGATTTTCAAACTCTATATGCCCTAGCCGTTTTGCTTAGGGAAAATGGCCGCTTCGAAGAGGCTAAAAAATATATCCTTATTGCTACCAGAGCATTGCCAAAATCCAAGGAAGCCTGGTTTGTGCTGGCTAACATCCACTATCAACTTGGTGAAGCAGAGGAGGCGGATATCGCCTTCAGACGTGTATTAACACTCGATCCAATAGACACAGAAACACATCAGCTTCTTAATAATCTGTATTTCGAATTTGGGTATAATGACAAGTTTGCAAAATCTTTTGCGATTGGTATCGCACAGGCGCCAACCTCAATTCCATTACGCATCACAGAAATTGATGCCTTGTTACAAGCAGAGCGATATGATGAGTGTGCTGCAGCATTAAAAAAAGCAGAAAAAGATCTAGGTACTCAAGCCGTTCTCAAAGCGCGATTTGGCACACTATGCGCCAGGAAAAAAGACCTTGAAGGCGCTGTTGATTATCTTGAAACCGCTCATCAGCTTTCTCCCGAAGATCCAGCGATCGCTACTTCGCTTGCACGTTACATGATTGGTATCGGCAAAGATACCGAAGCGCTTGATATTCTTGATACCGCCGAAAAAACAACGCCATTTGATCAAAACCTCTGGGCGCTGCGTGGTACCGCTTGGACAATTATGGGTGATCACAAAAAAGCAGATTGGCTTTTTGGATATGACCGCTTTGTAACTGCGCGTCATATAAATCTTCCAGCTGGTTATTTAGAACCAGAGGAATTTCTCAATGATCTGACTAATCAGCTAAATACACTACACACCGCTCAAAATGCCCCCATAAATCAAACGTTGAAGCATGGCACTCAAACTATCGGGCAATTACTTGAACATGATGTAGCTATTATTCAGTCATATAAACAGGCCCTTCAAAGCACCGTACAAGATATTATCAACGCTCTTCCAAATGATGATGAGCACCCATTTTTAAAAAGGAAAACGGGCGCATTCCGTTTTTCTGCCAGCTGGTCCGTTAAGCTGACACAAACAGGCTTTCACATCAGCCATGTACATCCAGCAGGCTGGTTATCAAGCGCTTTCTACGTTGCATTTGATAAATCCACTGTCAGCGATGATCCATCTCGCCCTGATGGATGGCTTCATTTTGGTGTACCAGGTATCGATCTGCCGGGAAAAGAGGTGCCGCCAGCTCGCCTTGTTAAACCTGAACCCGGGCTTTTAGCACTATTTCCATCCTATTGCTGGCACGGGACTAACCCCATTGTGGGCAACGGCGTTCGCTTAACTGCCCCTTTTGACGTGTTACCCATTTAACCATCAATACAATTCGAACCTTCGACACCAGCCATAAAAAATGCCCGGCCATTAGCCGGGCATTCATATTTAGGGAGATTAAGCTTCTCTATCTAGGGATTAGAAGCTGAATTTAGCACCAAAGAAGATGAAACGACCGCCAGCTTCATAAACACCTGCAACAGTGTTTGCTTCCACGTTAGCAGTTGGTGATGGGCCAAATGCTGGGAGTACTGGTGGGTCATTATCAAATACGTTACGTACACCAGCACGTAGCTGTACATTCTCTGTAGCGTCCCAGAATACAGTCAGATCGAAGTAGTGTTGAGCTTCAAGTGTAGCACTTGTTAGCTCACCGTTACCTTCGTCAGCAAATGTTGTGATTTCGCCAGTGTCTGTATCGATAGAAGAGATACGGTCAACTGCAGCGAAATAACGCCAGTTTGCAGCTACTGTTACATCCCAAGGTGTCTGCCAGTTAGCGTTCACAATGTGACGGTATGTGAATGTTGGGTTACCACAACCTTGGTCGAAGAAGCCAACACAGTCGAATGTACCTGCACCAGGAAGCGGCGTAGATGTGTTTTCGAACTGGTATGTAGCAACATAGCTAAGAGCTAGGTCACCCCAGTCTTCGCCAATGCCAAAGTTGTAAGCAACTTGCCAGTCAAGACCTGAAGTTTTGAACGCACCGATGTTTGTGTTTGTTGTCACAATGTTCGCTTGCTCACGTGGGAAGAAAGTAAGCGAGCCATCAGGACCACGGTTAATCAGGTTACAGAACTGTGCATCACCTGTATCAAGACATCTCTGTAGAGTGAATGATGCAGGGATTGTGCTTACTACATCAGTGATATCGATATTGTAGTAATCAACAGATACAGACAGACCAGGAATAGCTTCTGGCTGAATAACAACACCAACAGTGAATGTATCAGATGTTTCAGGCTGTAGGTTCGGGTTACCACCAACAAGAACGTTAAGCTGACCAGAATCAGGTGGAATAGCACCGAACTGAGCTGCTGTTACACCTGTATTCGCACATGCAGCAGCTGTAGCTGTTGGTGCATCATCTGTACCGGCGAAGCCCGCACATGGATCAGATAGCGAAGTCAGGTTTGTATTCTGTGGTAAGAATAGCTCACCAATGTTCGCCGCACGTACCGCACGCTGATACTGAACACGGAAACGGATGTCATCAACTGGTGCCCAAGAGATACCAAGTGAGTAAGCGTCCGCACCGAAGTCACCGCCTTCAACGTTGTTTAGAATATCAGTAGAGCTGTATTCAGAACGACGATAAGCACCTGTCAGTGTAAGTTCTTTCGCAAAGTCAGCACCCTGAATAATAGGAACCTGAACCTCTGTGAAGAAGTCATACACTTCTGTTTCACCGTTAGTTGGTAGTACAGCACCACCAGAACCTACGAGACTACCGCTTTGGTTAGTACCATCAGCCTGTGTGCGTAGACCATCACGACGGAATTCGAAACCGAATAGAACCGCAACGCCATCGTCAGCCCAAGGTGTAGCAAGACCGTAATCTGTTAGGTCACCGTTAATTGTACCACCAAACACTGTCTGAGTAATAGAACCCTGAGTAAGAGTTGGTGTATCTACATATTGACGTAGAGCATCAGCATCAACTGTTGCGTTCGGGTCAAATGCTGTTGTGAACGGAATACACGCAGGATCAGTACCATCTACTACAGAACGACAAACAGGGTTGCCGTTTGCATCTGCTACGATATCAAGTGAGTTCGCTAGGTTAGCACGTGTAACCTGGTTAAACTGTAGACGAGCAAGATCTGTACGACCTAGCTGACCAAATGCATCCCAGTTCCAGTTATCGTCAAGCTCACCACGTAGACCATATACCAGACGGTAGTTTGCAAGAGTACGGTCATCTGTACGAGGACCACCTTCTACGAAACGACGACGAACTTCTGCTTGTACGAAACCGTCACCATCTGGATCACGTGAGAAGTTACCGTTTGAATCAACTGTACCACAAATTGTTGCAAGGTTATCGCCAAGAAGTGGGTTATCACAGTTAACCTGGTTGATAGATGAACCAAACGCCGCTGAAGGCGCAATGATTTGTGGAGAGTTAGAACGTGTATAACCGAAGTCAGCATATGCTTCGATATTGTCAGTCACGTTGTAACGGCCAGAGAAACCAGCGTTAATACGCTCAATCGCACGACGTACTGGGTTAAACGGGTTAAAGTTAAACGCGTTATTGAAGCCAGACGACAGTGAACCATCTTGGTTCAAAGAGAATGAGCCACCGCCAATAGCTTCACCATCAGATGAAGTCACTGGAGACAGTACAAATGTTGTCGGGAATGGACCCTGGTTAGAACCTAGACAGAATGGATCGCCACCAAACTCACCAAGCGCACAACGAGCAAAGTCACGGTCGCCCTGTTGTGTACCGTTTGAATCTAGGTAGCGGAAGTAAGCTGTTACGTTACCACGGCCATCATCAAGGTTAGCACCGATAACACCAGAAATATCGATAGTGCTATTGTCTGTTACACTACCTTGAACTGGATCTTCGCCAAGATCTTCAAGAGCCTGACGAGCGAAGTCTGAACTGTTATTACTCTGGTTAAAACCATATAGAGCATCAAGTTCAATACCTTCGAAGTCTCTCTTCAAAATGAAGTTTGCTACGCCGCCAATCGCGTCTGAACCATATACCGCAGATGCGCCACCTGTAATAATTTCCACACGCTCAACAAGCTGTGCAGGAATCAGGTTAATATCAGATGGAATACCACCCTGTGTCGGAGAACCGTAAGGTAAACGTTTACCGTTTGCTAGAACGAGCGTACGAATTGCGCCAAGACCACGCAAGTTCAAAGTGGATGTACCGTTAGCACCGTTAGCAAAAGAACTGTCCTGAGCAACGAATGCCTGAGGTAACTGGTTAACCAAATCAATTGTGTCAACAGCACCAAGGATATCAAATGCCTCAGCTTCCAGTACCGTTACTGGACTTGAAGATGTAATGTTTGGACGCGAAATACGCGAACCTGTAACTACTACTTCCTCGACCTCTGTGTCGTCTGCATCTTGTGCTGCCACGGACACACTACACATGCCCATAGCAATTGCAGCTGTACTCCCCAGTAACGCTGCGCGGCGGAATAAAGATAGATTATCTATCACTTTGAAATTCCTTCCCTTTGTTGTTGCCTTTAGTTGAATATTGGCAAGCCCCCAACTAGCCCTGCGGCGACTTGCTAATAGGCTTAAACTTTCACGGGCGACGGGAATTTTCCGAGCTAAATGGTTAGTATAGATTGGCATGTTCACAACATTTTCAAAGCATTGTGATCTTTAAGTCACGCCTTTTATTTAGGTTAATTACAGTTTATTTATAGATATAATTTTATAAGTAAATATTAGTTAACGACGACTCTTATAATATGTATATTTTATTTATATATTTATTATATGTAAAAATATTTACTTATCTATACTTTAAAAAAAATAGTTTTAGAAAAATATATCTATTAAATAAACTTTTATGGATATATTTTACTATTAAAATATGAATAATTTTGTATTTTGTTTTATACTATTGAGATTAATATTATAATTATATAACTATAGTTTATATCGTATAAACTATAAATTAACACGTTAAACGCGTATTTTAAGTTAATAAACTAATAGTATATTTTGAAAATGATCGTGTTTATGAGAGAAAAGAATCAATCAAGGACACATCAATGCAACTACACATCGACCCCGTTTTTTCTCAAAACAATCTACCTATTCATATGGGTATTTTAGATTATTCTGTTGAAGTTAAGGCATCAGCACCCGCCCTAATCCACTCAGTGGAAGACGGTGCCGAAGTTCGCATGCAAGAGCTTCTCGGGGAAGCTGCCTCTGCTGACCCCGTGATCAGCGGCGTTCGTACTGCATTTAAAACACTTGGTAAAGACCCAAGTCGCTACCGTCCATCCTCTGAAGCCCTCACACGCAAAATACTTGCTGGTAAAGACCTGTACTTTGTGAACAACGTTGTTGATTGCGGGAATCTTGTTTCTCTTATGACTGGCGTTCCCATTGGCTGCTATGATGCAGATAAAATCTCAGGGGATATTACTCTGCGAAAAGGACTGGAAAACGAAGAATATACGGGGATCGGAAAAGGCACCATAAACCTGGAGAACCTTCCACTTCTAGCAGATAATGACGGTCCTTTCGGCACCCCCTTTTCCGACAGCGTCCGGACAGCTGTAACCGATGACACAACCAATCTGCTGTTTGTTCTCTACGGCATCAATGTCGAAGTGGGGCATATCGAAGCCGCTGCGGAAATATCAGATACCCTTATAAGTCGTTTTTGCACAGCCGATTAGCTCTTGACCTTTTACAACCGCAATATAACGTAACGCCCATATAAGGGGTTATGTTATGCGTATCATTTCATTAGTTTTTTTCTGTTGTACTTTACTCGCACAAAGCCACAGCACCGTTGCAGCAGATAATTATTTTCAAATTTTAAACACCTATCATGCCGTTAAACTCCATCTGGATAAAACGCCAGAAGCAGGCAAAATGAAAGCGGCATCTTGGCTTCGCCTGAGAAACCAAACGGGGAAAGCGACGAACACTATTCCAGTGCTTCTAAATCCGGGCCTCCGTATCTCTAAAATTACTAAAGGTAACAAGCCGCTGAATTTTACCCAAAAAATTGCTGGGTTTGAAGATTGGTCCACGCTTGAGCTGAATACTGTTTCGATTAACTTATTAACTCCCTTGAAAAACAAGGGCACAATCGAAATCACTCTCTATTTTGAAGGCAACCTTCAACCACTTACCGCCAGCGGTATGGGATATGTAAAAGAATATCTTTCATCTGAATTCACCATTCTAAGAACAGAGAATTTTTCACTGCCAGTCATCTCTGAACCAGATCAATCAAGCCTTGGGGCCGCTGCACGGCTACAAAACTACTCTACCAGAATGACGTTGGAACTACCGGAAGGATACATTCCCGCAGGCAATCTAAAGATCAAAGAAACAAAATTACTAAATGACAGAGTTGAATATGATCTTAAAAGCGACGGAAAAATCCCTTTCACGGTAATTCCTATCGCACCCTATAGGCAGCTCAAAAACCACTCTGCTGTTCTAAATTATTTCGAAGATCAAATCACAACCGCAACCACCTTGCATCAACAATCAGAAAAAACACTAAAGCTGCTTGAAGGCTGGTTCATGCCGCCTCAAGCGAAAAAACAATTGGTAATCACCGCTATCCCAGAAGGTTATGGCTCCCAGAGAATGCCTGGATTGATCATTCAGGATAGTGCTACATTTGCGCCCGAAAATTACAATGAACTTTATCACGAACTAGCGCATATATGGCATCCCAAAGAGCGTGTTAGTAAACCAAGCCGGTGGAATGAGGGTCTCGCCACCTTCCTTGAAGGCCTCATTTCTACACACTTCAATGCAGAATACGATCTAGCAAACTATAAAGAAGAGCTTTTCCAACGAGCAAAGAAACAGCTTGCGGACATGCCCAAACATGCCGATACACCACTACAAAACTATGGTGAGGAAGACATAACAGATTTAGCATATCTGACGGGTGCTGTGTACTTTGCTTTATTGCATGAGAGCCTGGGGCAGGAACGTTTCATTACTCTTCTCAAAGAACTTCAAAACACCTATGCGCTGACCGGCATCTTTAATGAAGATTTCTCAGACTTTATGAGGAAAAACCTCAAAAATCGAAATCTTCGCAAATTCGCGGACAATTGGTTTTCAAAAGGTACGATCGGTCAAGACCTGACAAACGTCAATTCTTTCACTGATCTGATGGCACTTTATAAACAAACCAGTTTCCAAAGTTAGCCATAAACTGGTCTGCAAACAAATTTGCCCAATATTCAGGAAAACAGCTTCTTGAAGGGTAAATTTATGAGCGTAGAAAATCTCGAATATGAAACACTGGATGTAGCGGTAAATGGACATATCGCTACAGTCACCCTTAATCGCCCAAATAAACTGAACGCCATGAACGGTGCCATGTTCCGTGAAATTGGCGAAGCTTTCAGACAGCTAGATACCGTTCCAGCAGTCAGAGCCATTATCCTCAACGCTAACGGCAAACATTTCACGGCAGGCCTGGACCTGAAGGAAAGTGGCTCTGTTCTTGGCGGTAACGATGGTGACCCAGCACGAGCGAGAGAAAAACTCCGCCGTCATATCTTGTTTTTACAAGACTGTTTCACTGCCCTTGAAGAAACGCGCGCACCTGTTATTGCTTGTGTACACGGGGCGTGCCTTGGCGGCGGTATTGATTTGATCTCAGCGGCTGATATGCGGATATGTACGGAAGATGCATACTTCACCATTCAGGAAGTGAACGTTGGAATTGTAGCCGACGTTGGCACACTACAGCGCATGCCTCATCACCTGCCCCAAGGAATACTCAGAGAGCTTTCCTATACCGGCCGCAAATTCACCAGTGCAGAAGCCGATAAATACGGTTTTGTAAACCGAGTTCTGCCAACAGCAGAAGCTGCATTAGATACAGCAAAAGAAATGGCACAACTCATTGCATCAAAAAGCCCTCTTGCAGTAAGTGGTACAAAAGCGGTACTTAATCATTCTAGGGATCATACCGTTCGCGATGGGCTGGACTATGTAGCAACATGGAACAGTGGCCAATTGCTGGGTGAAGATTTAATGAAAGCTGCGAGTGCGGCCCTCACACGTCAGGAGGTCGAATTCGCCGATTTGCTCGAAAGTGACGACTAAATGTTTGAATCGTTAACGCCGATCATTGAATGGCTAAAAGAATATGGTGATGTCCTTGGGGGCATTGCCGCAATTTTCGCAATCACAACTGTTGCGTTAACGAACGGCAAAATCATTATGCACCGCATGCGCGGTGAAACACCTACACAAACTCTTGGCATCGCCCCTAATACAGGATCAACTGCGCTTGCCACAGGCGTAAGAGATACAAGCTTCATTGATGCACCAGGCCCATCTCCAGAATTCGGCGGTAAAACGGCGATCGCCATTTTACCCATAAAAGAAATTGGTGATATCCAAGAACACTTCTCTGATGGTCTAATTGAAGAGCTTCTTGCAGACCTTCAAAAAGCAAAATTAGCGACACCTGAAAAAAACACTGTCGCTCAGTTAGCTTCCCAAGGCCTTGGTCCCCAAGAAATTGCACGCACATTAAGTGTTGGCTATGTGCTTTCAACAAGCGCTCGCATGCAAGACGATAAAATACGAGTATCAGCACAGCTTGTGGATCATTCTGGTGCTAACATATGGTCTGATCGCTTCACTGCAGTTGGAGATGATTTGTTTGCTATTCAGGAATCAATCGCTGCAAAAATTGTTGCTCGTATCTCAGAAGAATTAAAACCGACACAAGTGGGCAAAAACCCGGAAACCGGTCGATCATACGCGACACAAAAAGAAGCTCTATACGCTACCTCGTCGCCCAAAAATCGCTCGGTTACTCTTTTACTCTGTTTCCTAATCGGCGTTTTCGGCATTCACCGATTTTATGTAAGGCGCCCTTTCACAGGATTCCTGTATCTCATAACCTTCGGCTTCCTTGGAATTGGCCTTTTGATTGATCTTGTGCTTATTCTCTTCGGCGTATTCACAGACGGTAAAGGTCGCCCTGTACGTCTATGGGCACCAGATCCGCTCATCACACAGCAACATCACGCTTAATGACTGCTGACGTTAAAATTTGCGGCATTACGGAAGCTGAGCATGCCAAAACGGCTGCTCACGCTGGTGCTCGTTGGCTTGGCTTTGTGTTCTTTGAAAAAAGTCCACGTAATCTCACCATTGAAGCGGCTCGCTCTCTCGGCCCGAAATTACCTTCAGGCCCCAAAAAGGTTGGTGTGTTTGTAAACGCTTCAGACGAACTTCTGGGGCAGGCAATCAATGCCCTTTCTCTTGATGTCGTACAACTACACGGCAGTGAGACTCCAGAGGATGCAAAACGTATCAAAGAGAAGTTCGGTGTACGCATCATCAAAGCGTTTGGCGTTAGTACATTAGAAGATCTTAAGAAAGCTGATCCATTTACCGGAATTGCAGATCGAATTCTCTTTGACGCAAAACCGCCAAAAGGAGCCGTCCTCCCGGGCGGAAATGCTGTTTCCTTCCCTTGGAATATCTTAAAAGGTCAGGAATTACCTTACCGCTGGATGCTCGCAGGTGGTCTTTCCGCCGAGAATGCACAGCAGGCGATTGAAGAAAGTGATGCTCAAGCCCTTGATATCTCTTCTGGTGTGGAGAATTCACCAGGTAAAAAATCTAATGTGATGATCGAAGCCTTTCTTCAAGCCGTAAAAAGCGCTACATAAACTCCCCAAACAGTAAGAGTGAGCAAGTTATGGCGCTGAACAGTTATCGCACTGGCCCGGATGAAAAGGGCCATTTTGGTATTTATGGTGGACGGTATGTGTCTGAGACACTGATGCCGCTCGTAATGGATGTTGAAAAAGAATATCAGAAAGCCATCAAGGACCCAGCTTTTCTAGCAGAGCTGGATGAACTTAACCGAGTTTATATTGGCCGCCCAAGCCCACTTTATTACGCTGAACGTCTTACGGAACATTTAGGCGGCGCCAAGGTTTACTTCAAACGTGAAGAATTGAACCATACTGGTGCCCACAAAATTAACCACGCAATTGGACAGGTACTGCTTGCTAAACGCATGGGTAAAACCCGTGTAATTGCTGAAACAGGCGCAGGGCAGCACGGTGTGGCAACAGCCACCGTTGCAGCACGCTTTGGCCTTAAATGCACGGTCTTTATGGGTGCTGTGGATATTGAACGCCAGAAACCAAACGTGTTCCGTATGAAAATGCTGGGTGCTGAGGTACAGCCCGTTACATCTGGTTCTGCAACACTTAAAGACGCGATGAATGATGCGCTCAGAGACTGGGTGACAAACGTTCACGATACTTTTTATATCATCGGCACCGCGGCGGGCCCACATCCCTACCCAATGATGGTGCGGGATTTCCAGAGCATCATTGGCCGCGAAACCCGTGAACAAATCCTTGATCTTGAAGGTCGCCTGCCAGACAGCCTTGTGGCGTGTATTGGTGGTGGCTCAAACGCGCTTGGTCTTATCCATCCGTTTCTTGATGATCCAGAAGTTGAAGCTTACTGCGTGGAAGCATCAGGCCACGGCGTGGATACAGATAAAAATGCAGCTTCCATCGCGGGCGGCACACCCGGTGTCCTCCACGGTAACCGTACATACCTTCTGCAAAGTGAAGACGGCCAAATTCAGGAAGCTCACTCTATCTCGGCAGGCCTTGATTATCCGGGCATTGGGCCAGAGCATGTATGGTTGCATGAGCAAGAGCGCGTACATTATGTATCAGCGACAGATGATGAAGCACTGGAAGCATTCCAGCTTTGCTGTAAGATGGAAGGGATCATCCCTGCCCTTGAATCAAGCCATGCGCTTGCCCACGTAATGAGAATGGCACCAACGCTTCCAAAAGATCATATCATGGTTATGAACCTATCCGGTCGCGGCGACAAAGATATCTTCACTGTTGCTGAAGCACTTGGTGAAGAAATTTAAGGGCGGAAATAGTTATGTCTCGTTTAAAGCCTTGTTTTGAAGCCCTTAAAGCTGAAGACCGCGCAGCCTTCGTTACTTACGTGCAGGCTGGTGATCCTAACCGGGAAATCTCGACAGAAATTTTCAAGGGCCTGCCTGCAGCTGGTGCAGATATTATCGAGCTTGGTATGCCCTTCTCTGACCCAGCAGCCGATGGCCCTGCCATTGACCGCGCAGCACAGCGCTCCCTCGCAGCTGGCGCCTCTATGAAGCAAACGCTTCAAATGGTGCGTGAGTTCCGCGAAGAAAACGATAGTACACCAATTGTACTAATGGGGTACTTTAACCCGGTATATGCATATGGTGTTGAGCGCTTCTGCTCAGATGCTGCTGAAGCTGGTGTTGATGGTTTGATCGTGGTTGACCTGCCACCTGAAGAGGATGATGAACTACGTATTCCAGCAAATGCAAAAGGCATTGATATTATCCGCCTTGCGACACCAACATCTGATGATGAACGCCTTCCTGCGGTTCTAAACGGCGCCAGTGGGTTTGTTTATTATGTAGCGGTTGCTGGTGTAACCGGCGGGAAATCTGCAACTGCTGATGATATTGGTACTGCAGTTCAGCGTATTAAATCACATACAGGCTTGCCAGTTGCCGTAGGATTCGGTATCCGCACCCCTGAACAGGCGGCTGCCGTGGCGGCAAGGGCTGATGCCGCTGTTGTTGGATCAGCAATCGTTGATCTGATTGAAGCAGGCATAAATGATGATGGCACCATCCGTGATGGTGTAGTACAAGAGGTTCTGGACTTCACCCGCGAATTAGCGGATGGTGTTAAGAGCGGACGTTAAGTAGAGAAAGGGTGGTCTCATGAGCTGGCTCACCAACTATGTAAAACCGAAACTTCAAAAAGTGCTGAATGCACGGGAAACGCCAGATAACCTTTGGCACAAGTGTAAAAACTGTGGACAGATGATTTTCCAGAAAGAATTCATCGCGAACCAATATGTTTGCGCGCACTGTGAACATCACGACCGTGTACCGCCAAAAGATCGTTTCGATGCTCTCTTCGATAACGCCAATTACACACTTCTTGATCTTCCAAAGGTGAAGATTGATCCACTGAAGTTCAAAGATACAAAAAAATATACTGACCGCCTTAAAGCAGCGCGCGCATCAACTGGCGATGAAGATGCAATCAAAGTTGGTGTTGGTAAAATCGGCGGCCAGGAAGCTGTTGTTGGTATCCAGAACTTCTTCTTCATGGGTGGCTCTATGGGGATGGCGCTTGGTGAAGGCATAATTGCTGGCGCCAAAGAAGCACTGCGCCTTGGCCTCCCGTTTGTGATGCACACAGCCTCTGGCGGCGCACGTATGCAGGAAGGTATTCTGTCTCTTATGCAGATGCCGCGTACAACAGTTGCCCTCCAAATGCTTCGTGATGCTGGCCTACCGTACATTGTGGTTCTAACAGATCCAACAACCGGCGGTGTTTCTGCATCATATGCGATGCTTGGTGATATTCAGATTGCAGAGCCGGGTGCGATGATCGCTTTCTCTGGCCCTCGTGTGATTGAACAAACAATCCGTGAGAAACTACCTGATGGTTTCCAGCGTGCAGAATACCTACGTGAACACGGTATGGTGGATATGGTAGTACACCGCCATAACATGCGTGAAGAACTTGGTAAGGTTTTGTCGCTATTAATGGGCGGTAGAAACGTTAAAGCAGCCGCTGAGTAATCTCAGCACTAGTGGTGCCGAGTTTAAATGACAACAGATCAATCACGGTATGATACTTCCGCGTCAGATGCTGTTCTGGCGCGGCTGATGAAGCTTCACCCAAAGCTGATTGATCTCTCGCTTGACCGGATGCACAGCATCCTTGAAGCGCTCGGCAATCCTCAAGATAAACTTCCTCCTGTTATCCATGTTGCTGGCACAAACGGCAAAGGCTCCACCACAGCTACCATTCGCGCTATTGCAGAAGCTGCGGGCCACCGCGTGCATGTTTATACATCTCCTCACCTCGTGCGCTTTGCCGAACGTATTCGCATTGCAGGCAAAATTATTGAAGAAGATGCTCTTACAGAGCTTTTAGAACGCTGCGAAGAAGCAACAGGTGGTGAACCTATCACTTTCTTCGAAATCACTACCGCCGCGGCCCTTCTAGCCTTCTCTGAAACACCCGCTGATCTTTGCATACTCGAAGTGGGCCTTGGCGGCAGGTTAGATGCCACCAATGTTGTGGCAAAGCCGGCTTGTACGGTAATTACCCCTATCAGCATTGATCACGAACAATTCCTAGGCGACACCATCACTGCAATTGCAGGTGAAAAAGCTGGCATCATCAAAGAAGGTAGCCCCCTTGTGGTAGGACCTCAGCCAAAAGATGCGCTTACCCGCATTAATGAAATTGCCGCTGCACGAAATGTAAAACCACTCCACTGCGATGAAGCATGGCACGCCGAAGCTATTAAAAACGGGGAAGGTTTCCTGTTTGAGGATTGGAAAACAGTTTTAAGCCTGCCGTCACCAAACCTCGCTGGCGACCACCAGATTTTAAATGCTGCCACGGCTATCGCCGCACTGCACGCACAAAAAGCCGTACATATTCCTGATGCCGCTATTAAAGCAGGACTTGGCTGGGTACGCTGGCCTGCACGCATGGAAAGCCTGAACGGCAGCAGTCTGCACAAGATACTCCCTGAAGAGGCCGACCTATGGCTTGATGGTGGCCATAATCCTGCTGCCGCACGTATTATCAAAAGCCACCTAAGAAAACTTGATCCTGTTGAAAAATCAGTAACCCTTATTCTCGGTATGATGGGAACAAAAGATGCGGCAGGATATTTGAAATCTCTCTCAGGTGTTATTGACCGCGTCATCGCCGTTGCAATCCCCGGTGAAGAAAATACGGCAGAGCCTTCCTTCCTGGCCGCAGCAGCAACAGATATTGGTATCAGTGGTACCATCGCTAAAGATGTAGAAAGCGCACTGAAAATGGTCGCCAACCAACCGGATCTAAACCGCAAGCAATTTGTACTCATTGGCGGTTCACTTTACTTGGCTGGCCATGTCCTTCGTGAAGCAGAGCTTTATCCAGAATAGTTATAAAACTTCTGCAAGCTCGAGTATCTTGCCCACTGAACGCAAGTTCCTCGCGGTAACAGGTACGCCGAGCAGACGCTCGAGTTTCTCGGCAAGCTTGGATCGGCCAATACCTTTTGGTGCATAAAAATAAAATGTATTACCCTCAAACTGAAACTCTTCAGTATCTGCCTGCAGTTCCTTCATTTTATCAAAGTTCGGCGCATCAGGCTCTCGTTCTAAAAAGCAGATCATCAGCGTTTTGGGATCATCTTCAGCTTGAGGAAATGGATTGTCAGCAAACTTTTGCCGAAACTCTTCTCGTTTCAACACCATAATTTGCGGCAAGAAACCGAATGTACGTTCAATCGCTTTACCCACTGCTTGCTTGATAGCTTCTGCACTTGTTTCAGGCGCATTAAAAACGGCATTTCCACTCTGGATATAAGTTTTCACACCTTTGTACCCAAGTTCCTCAAGCATGACCTTGAAGTCTTTCATAATGATGGTGTTATTTTTGCCACCGCCAACGTTCACACCGCGAAGCAGCACAATCCAAACTGTCATACGTCCACCGATCCGCAAACAGGATTATCTTTATGATAGTTATCTACCATATGCTGCACAGATGCTTTGATCAGTTCCTCGAGTACATCCATATCAACATCTTCAAGCTTGTTTACATAAAGACAGCTTTTCCCGGTTTTATATTTCCCGAGCTTGGACATTAATTCTTCATACCTACCGAAACCCGGCATGATATATAGGGTAAGTGATGTTTTTCTGGGGGAAAAACCAGTGATCATCCATGTACCCGTACGGCCAGTAGGGTATTTATAATCATAAGACCCATACCCAACGATAGAAGAACCCCACATTTTAGCGGGCCATCCGGTAATACGGTCAAACACTTCCTTGATAACAAACGCATCCTCGCGGCGTTTTTTATGCTCAACAGCTTCCAAAAATGCCTCAACACTCGCGTCATTTTCTTTGGTTTTCAGTTCCGCCATTTCCGCCTCCCATTTTCGCTGAAAATACTATCTGGAAACCGTCTTCCAATAAAGAGGTAACCCAAAAACAAAAAAGGCACCCAATAGGTGCCTTCTAATTCGCTAAGAGTTCTAATCTCTATTAGAGCGACTGATTAATCCAAGCTTCAAGCTGTGCTTTTGGCTTTGCACCCATTGTTGTTGCAACAGATTCGCCACCTTTAAAAATCAGCATTGTTGGGATGGAACGCACACCAAAGCTTGTTGGAGTTTCTGGGTTCTCATCAATATCCATCTTAGCGATTACAATATCATCACGGCCATTGGAAATTTCTTCCAGAACGGGGCCAATCATTTTACACGGGCCACACCACTGTGCCCAAAAGTCAAGAAGAACTGGCTTGTCTGATTCTAGTACAAGCTCTTTAAAGTTCGCATCAGTTACTGTGATAGTAGCCATTGGTACAATCTTTCTGTTTGTGCATACGCATCATAAAAACTCGCCCTTCAGGGCCTTGGTTTCATAAAGTAAGTACCCGACCCCTCAGGGTCAAGGTTTAGTAACAGAGCCGTGAATATTTCTATATATTGTAATATTTAAACACTATTCAGGGCTGCATCTAACATAGGTTTGGGCAGTTCCATCAAGCGTGATGCGTCTGTCCACAATAAGGCCCCTCGTACTATTTTACCTCTATAAATACCTTCCAGAGCTTTGACATAAAGCGCCATCTGCCGCACATATACCCGCTGTACATCTTCAACACGCACCGGCGGCGGGCGATTGGTTTTATAGTCCACCACCAGCACTTCATTTTGAGTTACCACAAGTCTGTCAACCTGCCCTGAAATCGCTCGACCAGCCACGATACCAGCAATTGGAACTTCTGCTTTGCTGCCCCAAGTAAAGAGCGCACTGAAACTCTCATCACTCAGGATATGATTAACTTCCTGCCAAAGCTGTTCATGCTGAACATTAGTAAGGTCTCCTGCCGTGCGCTTCAAATATCTGTAAGCCGCTTCTTCTCGATCAACGACAGGTAAATCAGGTAGCCATTGCAAGAGGGCATGAATATATCTGCCGCGCTGGAAGCGCTTCTCATCTGTCCGCACCAAGGGGCTGGAAACCGATGGTTCTTCCTCTGGCTTTGACGGCGCAAGCGGCTTTGGTGGCACAGGTTCTTCAGGCATTATATCAAACAGCCAATCAGGTGCTGCTTGCTCCACAGCCGTATCCTGCTTCAGCTCCTTTGCAAATACTTCAAGTGTTTGAGGAACCTCATAACGCAGAACTTCAATATCACCCGCTTGCACCTTCTCAGCGCCAAGCCTGTGGAAACCTTCTTCAATTGCAACTGCCCAGCAGTCATCAGACGGTTCATCGCGCCCCTGCCAGCCTGCAATATAAAGTCTGTCTTCGGCCCGTGTCAGTGCCACGTAAAGAAGTCTGCGATATTCAGCAAGCTGCCTATGCTTCACATCTGCCTTCATACTATCCACAAGCGGAAGCCCCTTTGCGGGTGAGGTCCAGAACGGGATAGGACTGCCCCCTGTTGCGCTTTCTAGAGGAAGAAGACGAGTATCTCGGGTTACATCAGGCAAACCAACAAGATCAGACAAAAACACGATAGGAGCCTGAAGGCCCTTTGCGCTATGCGCTGTCATGATCCGTACATTATCGCCAGCGGCTTCAAGGTCGCGCTTGATTTGCATACCACTATCATCCACCGCCTTCACAAAGGCCTGCATGGACGCCGCACTTGTAAGCTCAAACCGTAGGGCTTCTTCAAGCAATTCATCAACCGGATCATGAATATCCTCACCCAGGCGCGATACCAGCATTTTCCTGCCGTCCAAATCGGTCAATAGATAACTGAAAAACTCAAAGGGTGTTTTCAGGTCTACCGCATTAAGGAGTTTGGTCAAAAGTGTAGCAGCACGAGCAAACTTGGGTTCCTTCGCCTTGGCAAGAAGTGCATTCCAAAGAGATGCCTTTCTGCCGTATGCCAGTTCGAACAGCGCATCATCATCAAACCCGACAAACGGGCCTTTCAGCACTGTTGCAAGGCTCAGATCATCCCTCGGCTGCAAGACAAAACGGGCAAGTACAAGAAGGTCCATCACTGCAAGTTCTTCCGTAAGCACCATACGGTCTCGCCCCGCAACCGGGATACGGAGGCTTTTGAACGCTTTCACGAGATGATCCACAAACCCTGTGCGCCTGCGCACAAGCACCAGTACATCACCAGCACGGACCGGACGACCTTGACTTTCAAGTAGTTCACCGCTGGTGATCATGGCCTTCACCCGGCGTGCAATTCGCCAAGCGGTGCGTTCTTCCGCGTCATCTACGCTTTCCTGCGTAAGCGGCAGCGCCCATTCAGGTGTATCTTCTTTCGCTGTAGATTGCGGTGCTTCAAGCGGCCACATTTCCACAAGGCCACCATGCCCTTTGCGGATAAAATCATGTTTCACGTCTTCATTATCGGGCGAAAGCCCGATAGATGCACGGTGCTCACGTTCAAACACTTTATCAACAAGGCTAAGCACTGCTTCCCCTGATCGGAACGAGAGATTTAGCGGCACATTATCCGCATACATGCCTGCTTCATAAGCTTGACGGAACACCCGATCTCTTGCTGCGATAAATTCTTTTGGATCAGCACGCTGGAAAGAGAAAATAGATTGCTTTGCATCGCCTACTGCGAAAAGCGTGCGTACTTTATCTGTTGTACCTTCACCAGCAAAAAACTCAGCCGCTAGCGCCTCTACTACACGCCACTGGTCACGGTTGGTATCCTGTGCTTCATCCACCAGAATATGCTCAACCTCAGCATCCAGTTTAAAAAGCACCCACGGTGCGATATCCGCTCGCCTGAACAACCCCACGGTTTTCTGGATCATATCATCAAAATCCACAAGCCCCCGTTCGGACTTCAGAAAATGGTACCGTGCAAGCTGAGAAGACCCAAGCTTCAAGAGTGATGCAGTCGCCGCCGCAGCTTTCAGCCGGAGCATAGTGTCTGCAATATGAATTAGGCGTCGTTGTTCTTTTTCAATAACATCAATAAGCCCCGGATCGCCTTCCACCGTTTTCTTATTAGCAACTCGAGCGCGAGCTTCGTCCTTAGCCGTTAGGAAAACAAGCTTGTATTCACCAAATAACTGCTCACGCTTTGCCGTATCGGCATTGATAAAGGCGCAGAGTGCATCGCCTTTTTTCGCTTCCGCAGCGCTCCCTTCAAGCATTGCCATGCCGAGTTTATGAATGCCGTTTGTATCAAACACCTGATTATCAAGTGCTGATTTCACAACGCGCGAAGGGCTATCCCCCGGCGTGACCTCCAGCGCTCTATAAAGCGCTGCGATAAGTCCATCAATACCGCCATATTCTGCTTCAGCACGGCTCAGCGTCGCTGCCTCGAATGACAGGCGATCAATCACTTCATCGAAAGTGTTTTCAGTAACCAGTTTTGCAACATCGGAAAGTGCGTCTTGTAGATCTTTGTTTCGAGGTTTACGGGTAGCTGCCAGCATCTGATCTTTAGCCCCCGCCATAAGATCTCGGGCTTCGGCTTCATCCACACCTTCAAAACCTGGGGCCATACCTGCCTCAAGCGGGAAACGTCCAAGAAGAGACTGGCAAAAGCTATGGAATGTCTGGATCTGAAGTCCAGGAGAAAGATCGAGCACTTCAGCGAACAACTGCCGTGCACGTACGAGCATCTCTTCATCCGCATGCTCTTCAGTACGGCGATTAATTTCTTCGCTTAGCTCCTCATCAGACATCAAGGCCCAACGGCCTAACTCTTCGAAAATACGGTTTGTCATCTCCGCAGCAGCAGCTTTGGTGAAAGTGAGGCAAACAATATTTTCAGGCCGTGTGCCTGTGAGCATTAACCGCAAAACACGCGCAGTCAGTACATGGGTTTTCCCGGTCCCTGCCGATGCCCCCACCCAGGCGGTAAGATCAGGTGTTGTAGCGCGAGCCTGTTCATAGGTCATCCGGGGTTTAGCCATCAGACTTCTCCCCTAACGCGCCCCTCAAATTATCTTCAGGATTTTCGCTACCACGCCACTCCTTGGCCCGCGCCAGATGATCATAATCCCCGTACCCTGCCTCGCTTGGGCGTGGGTTGGATAGATAAGGCGTTCCCTCATTACTAAAAGCTTCTACAAGGCGTCTGAGACCGTCTTCCGCTGCCCAAACAGCATGTTCAATATCTTTGATAGGCTTCGCCTGCCGCTGGATAGGGTCACCGCCCTTCAGTTCCCAGAAAATAAGGTCTTCCACCGCACTTGCGGTGATACCGTCAAAGCCACCTACTTCAGCGAGCCATGCCTCAAGCGGCAACTGAGGAGCAAATCCCGCCGCGACACGCTTGGCTGTTGGAATATTACCTGTTTTATAATCAATGATTTCCAGCTTGCCGCTCTCTTTCACCCGGTCAATACGGTCCGCTTTGGCAAATACTTTGAAATCTGTATGCGGAACTGTTGCTTCCCCCCAGCCTTCCACCAGAGCCACTTCATGAGACTTTTGGCGCTTTTCCTCATTGGCTACAAACCATTTGGCGATATGCTCAAACCGGGGCCACCAGAATGCATAAACGGCGGGTTGGGTAATCACTGGTTCGAATACACGACGCCCCACAGCAACAAGGCGCTTCAAGCCTTCATCACCGTATTTAGCACCTTTCTCTTTCAGAAACAGTTCAAGTGCTTCGTGAAGAAGTGTACCTTTCTGTGCCGCGTTTGGTCTGTCATCCACAGGATCAAGCGTTCTAAAGCCCAGTATCTGTTTTGCATACAAACCGTATGGGTCACGCATCCACTGTTCCACCTGCGTAACAGATAAGCGTTTAGGTCGCGCTTCAAATGGTGGTTTCGGGGCTGGCGCGGGAACAGGCTTGGTTTCTGTTTTGGCAAGCAAACCTGCCCACTGAACATATTTCTCAGCTCGCGGTATCTCGCGCCCGGCAAGCGCTTCTATACGGAACCACCAACGGCTCGGCACTGTTGGGGAACCGTCTACTTTTTCGGCGCGCGTGAGGTAAACCTTACCTCCCGATGCAGCCTGCATAAAATCATGAGCTGATTGCCCCATACGTCGCTCAAGTGGTGGCAAACCATACTCTCGGCGCATCTGACGGTTCATCCAGCTGTTAGCTTTAATCTCACCGGGCCACACGCCTTCATTCAAGCCACCCAATACCATCACATCTGCACGCTGCAAACGCGCCTCAAGCGGACCCCATATGCTTAACCGCGGGTGTTTACGCCATACGGGGCGGACCATTGCAGGCGACAGCATTTCAGCGAACAACGGAGCATAGCTTTCCGCAGAAATCTCCTTCAGGTCAGCCGTCTGCTCAATATGTTCTGCAAAACTATCCGCAAGCGCCAGTCCTGCTTCTCCCCGCCACAAGGCATCACTGCCTGTCTCTGTATCATTAGCTGCTAGCATTTCTGCGCATTCAATATGCGCTCTTAAAAGCTCAGAAAGGGAAGCATCACTATCAAATGCGCCAAGAAGCGGCAAAAATGCATCCAGCGCTTCTTCAAGGAGTGGAATATCATCTTTCTGGAAACCATTACGGTCATCTTCCGCAGCAGCCGACGCGCGTTTCAAAAGGCCATCAGCGCCGCCTGCAGGCCTAACTCCTCTGAGCACGCCATGATCTAACCGATGGACAAATTCGAGATATTCTTGTCGGGACCGACCAAGGGAAACCAATGGATGCTGTAACACCGCCAAAAACGGTACAGGTGCCAAACGGTCAGAAACAGCGGTTGCTATTAAACCAAACAAGCGCCCCGGCACTGTATTTAAAGCACGGTCACCACCGGAATCGTCAATATCAATTCCCCAACGGCCAAGGCTTGCGCGCACATGCCGTGCTAGCTGGCGATCAGGTGTTACAAGCGCTGCGGTTTTACTTGGTTCTTCCAGCACCTCACGCATCAGAACAGCGATGCTATCCGCCTCCTCACGACGGGTTGGTGCAACAATAGCGTCGATACCAGCAAAGAGTTCTTCAGTGGGTTTGTCTCTGTAATCCATTTGCCGCCAATTGCGGGTCAGTGCAGCAGGGAGCAATGCATCCCTGAAAAACTTACTACGCCCATAATTGGCATCTAAGAGATCATGTGGCCATAGTTCAATCTCGTGCCGTGAAGCACCCATTGTTTCCAACAGGTTCTTCATCGCTGTTTGCGGATGGGTAGGGTCAATCAAGTCCCAGCATTCATCACTCGCTATGTGATCTACTCCGGGTAGAATGACCATGCCTTCCGGCAATCGCGCCACCACAGACAACAGTTCTGCTGTGGCAGGAATAGAACCTGTAGAACCCGCTGCAACGAGCTTACCTTTAGGCGGATTTTCCTGCCAGACCGATGCAAGCATACGGAGGAGTGCATCTCTACGCACTACGGGATTAATCGCCCCTTCTGCTTCAAGAATAAGCGGCCAGGCTTCAGTTACAATTTTTAAAAACTGCAGCGTGATATCCCAATGCTCAGAAAGACTTTCCGGTACAAGTTCAGCAAGAGTTTCATAACTCAAGTTTTCCGTATCCACCTGATCCATAAATTTCGCTAGTTCTTCCGCAAGTCGCCAACCTTGCGCAGGCGCTAGTTTTTCACCAAAACCACCCCACGCCATAACTTGTCGCATCAACAGAGTTTGTCGCCTTGCAGATGTAATGGCAGGCAAGATATCAGATGGATCAACAGTCATCCCTGCACCTAGGAAGTTAATCTCCTCTTCGTCTACATCTCCAATGGGCCGCATCACAGGCAACAGTGTCGTACGGTGTTCAAGGAGCCGAAGGAAAGCATCCTGCAATGAACGTTGCGCCCTGCGGTTGGGCACCAATACCGTGATCTCAGCTAATCCTGTAGGATCACCACCTACCATCTTAAGCAAGCCGCTTGCGAGTGCATCAACAAACGAAACGGAAGGATCAACCGTATATATGGTGGGTGAAGAAGCCACGTATTATGCCGCCCCCAGTTCTTTTAGCTTCTCTTCTGCTTCCTTGACTGCCTCAGGCGTGCCTACATGCATCCACGACCCATCTATCACAAGGCCATAAAGCCGACCATGTTGTGCAGCCTTTCTAAATATTTCTACATTAGAAAATGCGCCATCAGGCGTACCTTCATACATTTCGGGTTTTACGATCTGCACACCTGCATACATATTTGAGGCAGTGCTCGCCTCTCCGAGGAATTCAATCGAGAAAGCGCCCTCACCTGCACCTAGAAAATCACCTACACCATCATAGCCAAGCGCTTCATCGGTGGGTACGAGCAAGAGAAGTACATCCATTTCTTCGGGATTCCAATGCTCTGCCAAACGGTCAATATTGCTTTCGTCTTTATCTATCCAGAGGGCGTCACCGTTCATTACCAAAAACGGTTCATTTCCGAGTTTTGGCAGCGCTTTTTTTACACCACCACCTGTTTCCAAAAGCTCACCACGTTCATCAGATACCTCGACAAACCCATCGGATGTATAGGGCGCCAAATGATGTTCAAGCATACCTGCTAGATGGTGAACATTTATGATCACTTTCTCAATTCCAGCCTGTTCAGCATGAGCAAGAAGCCTATCTACGAGTGAGATACCGTTAACGAGCACCATTGGCTTCGGCATTTGTTCAGATAACTCGCGCATGCGCGTACCTTTTCCGGCTGCCAAAATCATTGCTGTTTGAAGCTTGGTCATCATTATTCGTCCAACGCCATTATCGTATTATCATCACTTGTAATCGTTACAGTCCGAGCTTCATCATCGCCTTGCTGCCCGCCAATTTTCTCAGCACGAACAAGGGAGATTTCGGAAGCTTCCTGAAGCCATTCTTCTGGCAAACGGTCGGGCCACTCTATCAGCATCACCGCTTCCGTCCGTTCATCATCAAGCCCTAAATCATATACTTCTTCTGGATCATGTAATCGGTACAAATCAGCATGATACACGGGATAGTCAGGGCCTTCATATGCCTGCACAAGCGTAAAGGTTGGACTTGGTACTTCTGCCTCAGGACTATCAAGAAGAGATCGAATAAAAGCGCGTGCAAAGGTGCTTTTCCCCGCTCCTAGATCTCCGGTTAGGGCAAACAGATCGCCCGGTTTTGCGATTTGCGCTAATTTAGCTGCAAGTCCCTCTGTTTCTGTTTGGGAATTACAATGAATTTTAATTTGAGCCATAACTGCTTAGCTTAAGAAGGTTGTTTTCGCGGAAGGGTACAGCTGAGCGCCAATCCTTCTTCGCCGAATGGTTCTAATGAAATTGACCCGCCATGCAACTGAACAATACTACGTACAAGCGCCAGATCCAGACCTGTCGCGTTCCTGCCGCCCGGGGTAGCACCCATTTCAACAGCCGAAATAAGCCTGTCCCGCTCCCGCTGTGCGAGGCCAGAGTCTGCATTACTGATAGTCACCTTCACGGTTTCGGTTTCGCCAATCAATTCCATCATGAATTTACCGCCGTATCTGGCAAAGTTCAGCATAGAGGAAACCATATTATAAAAAGCTTGTTTCAGACGGCGCTGATCACCTTCAATTGGCTTGATCGGCGCAGGGATATTCAGCATCAGAATAATGTCTACTTTATGCGCTAAATCCTGCGCCAGTGCCGCAGACTCCTGAAGGGCATCAGCTACATCTACCTGCGAAAGGCTAAGAGCTACTTCTCCTGCTTCAATTACAGCTAGATCAAGAACGTCCGAGATAAGATGTTTCAAGCCATCCGCTGCACTCAAAATATCTTTTACATACTCACCTTGCTGATTGGTAAGATCACCAAAAATGCGCTTATCAAGCAGTTCAGCAAACCCAATAATACTGTTAAGCGGTGTTCTGAGTTCATAAGACATATTGGTGATAAACTCTGATCTTAGTCTGTCCGCTGCCTCAAGTGCATTGGAGCGTTCCCTGAGCGCCTTTTCCACCTGAAAACTATCAGTAACATCGCCCTGGGTAAGCATCATACCCCCATCAGGTAAAGGCGCGAGCGAACATTCGATCACCGTACCTTTTTGCATGATTAAACGGCCATTTTTATGAACCCGTTCAGTGGCCCACACAGCGAGGTTAGAGATGAATTGATTTTCATCCCCAGCCAACTCGTTTCGCCCTTCGATTGCTACTACCAGATCGGAAAGATGCGGACGTCCTGAAATATCATTATCGGCCAAATTCCAAATGCTTTTGAAGGCGGGGTTAGATAGCTCTAATCTACCATCTGTTCCGAACACAGCGATCCCTTCGCGCATATTGTCCAGCGTTTCCTGCTGAACAGCGATAAGCGTATTGTAAGATCGCTCAAGAGCCAACTTATCTGTTACATCCTCAAACAAAATAAGAAGACCGCCCAAGGGATGTGGTTGTGTCACCACTCGGTGGGCTGTTCCATCTGGCAAATGCCACATTTCCTCAAACGGTTCGAGGAGCGAGGTATATTGCTTTAGTAGATTATCCTTCCAAGCCCTGAAATCAGCTTGTTCCGGCAAACGTCTCTTTTCTCGCATCACATCAAGCAGTTCACTATGCGACAGCTCAGATGAAAGACGTTCTTCGGGGATATGCGTAAGGCGTGCGAAAGCGCTATTATAAAATCTGAGAATTTGCCCTGGACCAAAAATTGCTACAGGGCTTCTTAACCGGTTCAATGTTTCTGACTGGCTTTCGAGTACTCTGGCAAGTTCTGAGAGCGCCTCTTCTTCACCTGTCACATCAATGGCAATTGAAAGTACAGTACCACCACTATCGAGAGGGGAATGGGTAACAGCGAATGCTCTTCGTTGCCCTTCGATAACCCCAAACTTACGCTCCCGAACCGCGTGACCATTTTCACGAGCATGATCAAGAGCATTAACACCCGCTCGGCCAAAAAGCTCCAACTTTTCATCAAGTGTTTTTTGCTGAGTTTCTCCATCCACAGCCTTCACATAGGCTTCATTCACTTCCAATATTGCGTTATCGGCACCTCGGATCCATACAGGATAAGGCAAGGTATTGAAAACTCGCGATAAATCCTTCAGCCTCAATTCAAGAGCACGTACGCTTTGTTTTGTAGAGCGCGCTGTATTTTCAAAGGATTCTTCAATCCACATAATGCAATGAGGCCAGCGTGGGTCTTTGCTGTGAAGCCACTGAATATCAATGATAAGGCCTAACTGATCCTTTTGGCGCTCCACTACAAGAGGGCCCGGCAAATCGGCATCTTCCTGCATGCTTGAACGAACAATATTTAAAACATCAGCAGGAAGTCCGGTATCTTCTACTCCCTGCAGATCCTCTAGATTAGTAACAACGCCTGAAATACCAATGAGCGACAATGCACCTGCATCTGCCTGTAGACGACCATCAGGCCAAACCCAGATTGGGTACCTGTGATCAGTTTTAATCATGGTATCAAGGAATTCAGCTAGATCTTGCAGTGAGCTGGCGCGGTCAGTCATTCGACCCGCGCGCCAAAAGGCATAAAGACTTAATGCGACCCAAATTATGCCCACAAGTGTGAACACGATGATCAGGCCTGTATCCATCCAGCTATCAGCGCTCATAAACAGATGCCCTTTACCCCACATCCCGGCACAATACCGGAATGAAGGGAGATTAGCCTTTAACTACCTGCATGGGCAAGAGCAGACAGAAATAACAGCTTATTTTTAAACGCCAAACTCTGATTTCAGAGCGTCAACCAGATCAGTGCGCTCCCAAGAGAAGCCACCATCTTCAGTTGGTGTACGGCCAAAGTGACCATAAGCAGCCGTGCGTTTGTAAATTGCTCGGTTGAGCTGAAGGTGTTCACGAATACCTCGCGGGCTGAGATCAACCATTTCCTGAAGAACCTTAGCAAGTCGGCTAGGGTCCACTTTCGGGTTATCACCCCAAAGATCAACATAAACCGCGAGCGGCTTCGATACACCGATCGCGTATGCAAGCTGTATCGTGCAGTTATTAGCCAGACCTGCTGCCACAACATTTTTCGCCAGATAGCGAGAGGCGTACGCCGCAGAACGATCTACTTTGGTTGGGTCTTTACCAGAGAATGCACCACCACCATGAGGAGCTGCACCGCCATATGTATCCACGATGATCTTACGGCCAGTTAGACCACAATCACCATCAGGGCCACCAATTACGAAATTGCCCGTTGGGTTCACATAGAACTCATCTTCAGGGCACATCCAACCATCTGGGAGCACGCCTTCAACATGTTCACGTACGATCTCACGCAGTGCATCCTGAGAAACACCTTCTTTATGCTGTGTTGACACAACAACGCTGGTAGCACCTACAGGACGACCATCTACATAACGGAGCGTAACCTGGCTTTTGCTATCTGGTTCAAGTTCAGTTGTACCGCTATGACGGGCATCCGCCAGAGATTTCAAAATACGGTGTGAGAAATCAATCGGTGCAGGCATCAGGCTTTCTGTTTCATCACATGCGTAGCCAAACATAATGCCCTGGTCACCAGCGCCTTCGTCCTTGCTGCCAGCTGCATCAACACCAACTGCAATATCTGCGGACTGCTCATGCAGGTAATTTTCAAAAACAGCATTTTTCCAGTGAAAGCCATCCTGTTCGTAACCGATTTCTTTCACTGCATCACGAGCAACCGCTTCAATATCATCAGCTGTAATGCTTGCCGGGCCGCGTACTTCACCAGCTACAACAATACGGTTTGTTGTCACCATAGTTTCAGCAGCAACACGTGCTTCTGGCATCTGGCCTAGATATAGATCAACAATACCGTCTGAAATACGGTCAGCTACCTTATCCGGGTGGCCTTCTGAAACAGATTCACTTGTGAAAAGATATTCACTCATGGGCGTTTCCTTTACTTAAACGTTTCAAGTGGCGACCACCGCTTAGTAGCGGTAGTGCTCCGGCTTGAATGGGCCCGCTACATTGAGGCCAAGATATTTTGCTTGATCTTCTGTAAGTTTTGTTAGCTTTGCGCCAAGCTTGGCAAGGTGAAGTTTCGCTACTTTTTCATCAAGGTGCTTCGGCAGAACATAAACTTCTTTACCGTAGCTTTCAGAATTGTTCCAAAGCTCGATCTGCGCAAGAACCTGATTTGTGAAGCTCGCGGACATTACAAAACTCGGGTGCCCCGTTGCACAACCAAGGTTCACAAGACGACCTTTTGCAAGAACGATCAAACGCTTACCGTCAGGGAAGATAACTTCATCCACCTGCGGCTTCACTTCTTCCCACTTATAATTGTCAAGCGCAGCGATCTGGATTTCACTGTCGAAGTGACCGATGTTACAAACAATCGCACGATCTTTCATTTCGCGCATGTGATCGAGCGTAATGACGTCTTTGTTGCCTGTTGTTGTTACGAAAATGTCACCATGGGAAGCGGCTTCTTCCATTGTTGTCACTTCATAACCTTCCATGGCAGCCTGAAGCGCACAGATCGGGTCAATCTCGGTTACAAGTACACGAGCACCCTGACTGCGCATAGATTCGGCGGAACCCTTACCAACATCACCGTAACCACAAATAACCGCAACTTTACCCGCGATCATCACATCTGTAGCGCGCTTCACACCATCCACAAGGCTCTCACGGCAACCGTAAAGGTTATCAAACTTGGATTTGGTAACACTGTCATTCACGTTAATCGCTGGTACCATCAAACGGCCTTCTTTTGCCATTTCATAAAGGCGAAGAACACCTGTTGTGGTTTCTTCAGAAATACCTTTGATATCCGCCATCAATTCCGGGTAATCATCATGCATGATCTGTGTAAGATCACCACCATCATCAAGAATGATATTTGGCACCCAACCATCAGGGCCTTTAATAGTTTGGTGAATACACCATACTGCTTCTTCTTCTGTTTCACCTTTCCAAGCGAACACAGGAATACCGCTTGCAGCCATAGCAGCCGCGGCCTGATCTTGTGTTGAGAAGATATTACAGCTGGACCAACGTACCTCAGCGCCAAGCGCTGTAAGTGTTTCAATAAGAACAGCTGTTTGAATTGTCATATGCAGACAACCGGCAATGCGTGCACCTTTAAGAGGTTGGCTTTCGCCGTATTCTTCACGCAGAGCCATTAGGCCCGGCATTTCAGTTTCCGCAATATTGATTTCCTTGCGGCCCCATTCAGCCAAAGAAATATCCGCAATTTTATAATCAGTCATGATGGCTCCTGCATACAGAATAACTTTATTCAGCATGTCTTATAACAGCAGAAGCTAAAAAGATAAAGATTTCTTTATATAATGGTTAATTGATACTTAACAAGAAACATTAAGGCTTTGATTTTATTATTCTTCTTCACCAAATAAATCGCTCACAAGAGCGATAAGAGTATCAAGCGCTTGCTGTGCCTGTACACCAGAAGCAGCAATTGTAATGCTATCACCCTTGGCAGCACCCAGCATCATCAATCCCATGATAGAAGTTCCGACAACGCTGTTACCATCTTTGGAAACGTGCACTTTGGCATCAAAAAGTCCGGCTTCTTTAGCAAAGCGGGCTGAAGCGCGCGCGTGCAAACCACGACGATTAGCGATCTGCACTTCATTTGAAATTTCTGTATCGGTCATAAAAGAATCAGGCCCCAAGTACCTGGCTGGCTACATTGATATATTTGATACCTGCATCCTTTGCAGCTTCAACTGCTTCCTGCAGAGAAAGATCAGCCCGAACACTTGCAAGCTTGATGAGCATCGGTAGATTGATACCAGCGACCACCTCTACACGATCTTTTTCAAGAAGCGAAATCGCGAGATTAGAAGGTGTCCCTCCAAACATGTCGGTAAGAAGCACAACACCATCACCTTTATCGGTACCCTTGATAGCATCCATAATATCCTGACGGCGCTTTTCCATATCATCATCGGGACCAATACATATTGCTTTCATCTGATCCTGCGCACCAACTACATGTTCTGTAGCGGCAACAAATTCATCAGCTAAACGTCCGTGGGTTACTAGCACCATGCCTATCATAGGGATTCCTCTATATACTCTACTTACCCAAACGCGGGTTACCTCTTTTCATCACCAATCAACTCCCGGTGATAAAGATTAACAGCCATATTATCGCCTGTTGCGCGTGCGGCAAGTGCTTCCGCTGTTGCCACAGACCGATGGCGTCCACCAGTGCATCCAAATGCAATGGTCAAATATGATTTTCCTTCATCTTTATAGCGCGGCAAAAGGAAATCAAATAGGTCTTCAACCTTGTTTAAAAACGGTGCAAAGCCTTCATCTGCACGAACATAGTTGGAAACTTTTTTATCCCGCCCAGTAAACGGTCGAAGTTCTTCCACATAATGCGGATTCCTGAGAAAGCGCACATCAAGAACCAGGTCCGCATCACGCGGTACACCATTTGAAAACCCAAAGGACATGAAGGTTACAATCAGTTTTGGCTGATTATCTCCAGTAAATCTCCGACGGATAATACGCCTGGTTTCTGCACCTGTGCGAGCACTTGTATCAAGAATACCGTCAATATGATCGCGCACAACCACCATCATCTCACGCTCTTGTTTAATAGCAGCTCTTAGTAATTGCCCCTCACCAAGCGGATGTGGCCTTCGGGTTTCTGAAAACCGCTTCATCAACACTTCGTCTGATGCATCCATGAATAATACATGCAAATATACATCCTCGCGCGTACGAAGTTGCTTGATCGTTCGTACAAAATCTTCCGGTGAGAAGTGCATAGTACGCGAATCGATACCAATCGCGATTGAACCTTCTTCAGTGTCGGTCACCGCGTCACTTACCAATCGAGACACCATAGTAAGCGGTAAATTATCGATTGCCTGAAAGCCAATATCTTCAAAAGCGTGTAAAGCCGCCGATTTTCCAGCACCAGAAAGGCCCGTAACGATCACAAGCTGTCGCTTGCCATCCTTCCCCAATTTTGTATCAGTCACCTGGTCCTCCCCCACCGATACGAGATAAATTCCCCAACGCCAATTCTATTTTAATCGGGGTGGATTGTTCAAATGCATTTAATTTTAAACTGTGAATTTCTGCGCCAAGAATATTTTCGATTTCAACATCTGGAAGTCGGGGCACGTTCAAGGCTGACGTTAAATGCACAATAAGGCGCAAGTACGCACCACCTGTGACAGGCATGGAGACAACTCCTAAACCCCTGATTTCCAAAAAACCTCTAAGTGCTTTTGGTGCCGTGGCATATACACCTTTTCCACGGGGAGTTAAGCAGACTTGATCATCCGATACTAAACATGCCCCACGGTCTATAAGCCTTAACGCTAAATCAGATTTCCCGCTCCCGGATTCACCACACAGCATGACACCACTTCCCGCGATATCAACTACTGTTCCGTGTACTCTCTGCATATCCGATTCCGTTTTTATCCGGAAGCTTTCCCGGAATTTTTACAAGCCAATTGGCAATCGAACCCTGAAACAAGCCCCCAAAACACTGCCTTCTTCATTCATTCGGTTTTCAGCAAATATCTGACCACCATGAGCTTCAATTACCTGCTTACAAATTGACAGGCCTAACCCTGAATGGCTACCAAATTCTTCACTATTTGGTCGTTCCGAATAAAACCTTTTAAAGACTTTGTTTTCAGCGCCTTCGGGCAGTCCAGGGCCTTCATCTTCCACAGTTAAGATAACAAAACGATCTTTATTGCTGAGGCTTACGAAAACAGTGCCGCTTTCAGGGCTGAAACTAAGCGCGTTATCGATAAGATTCCGCCACACCTGTCCAAGGCGACTTTCAATGCCTTTCACAACAAACACATCGGCTTCTTGTTCAGAATACTCAAGCTGGGTGCCATCCTTGCAAGCTGTTGTATGGTATGCGTCTGCAAGCATATTGAGCATAACACCCAAATCAATTCGTGCCATCTTACCTCGGGTGAGTTCCGCATCCACCCGAGACGCATCAGAAATATCAGTGATCAATCTGTCGATGCGCTTTACATCATCCTCGAGGATACCAAACAGTTTTTGCTGCACCTCTGGCTTATCAGTCATCTGAATAGTCTCAAGGGCACTGCGCATACTGGAAAGCGGATTTTTGATTTCGTGAGCCACATCTGCAGCAAATCGCTCCACGCCATCAATTTGCCTGTATAGTGCGCTGGTCATATCAGAGAGTGACCGAGAGAGATCACCAATTTCATCCATACGCTCAGCAAATTCAGGAATACGCTCTTCCTGACCAATGCCGCGCCTTACCCGTTCTGCAGCACGAGCAAGAACTCGAATTGGCCGCACCAATGTTCTGCCGAGAAAGAAGGATAGAAAAATTGTAAAGATTAATGTTCCTAGAAAAATCTTCACCGTCAGCATCTGTTCCGCACGAACAATTTTCTGAATATTCTCGGTTTGAGCCGTGAGAAGCATGACACCCAGTACACGCCTGAAACGCTGAACAGGCACTGCAATGTTAATTACAAGGTTCCCATCTTCACGCACCCGTAACTGAGTTGTAAGCTCTCCTTCGAGAGCCGTTGATACTTCAAGAAAATCACTAGCCCTTACTGAGGGGCGATCAATAGAAGGCGGCACATCTGGTTGACGCGTAAAGCTATCAAGAAATGCATGAAGGCTTTCAGTAATACGTTCCCGAAAACCAGCTCTATAACCAATATTTTCAAGTCGTTCTTCAACAAGCCGTTTATCGCCCGCAAGAAACTGGCTATCCGCAAGCAAGCCGCCATTAGGAGCAAAAAGGCGCGCACGATTTTCCGTAGGACTTACAAGGCGTGTGATAATACCCCGGGCAGGCGCAATATCAATTTCCGTTGATTCCGGGCCAACAGAAGCGCCTTCACCAAGTGCTCCCGCAATAATTTCCGCCTGAATAGTGAGGCTTTCCACTTCCGCTTCAATAAGGTTACGCTGGAATTGGTTCAGGTAAAGAACACTACCTACAAGAATAACAAGCGCCATCACATTCACCGCCATAATGCGGGTCATAAGAGGCGAAAGCCCCCGGGTATAGTGCCGAGGGCGTACAGCTTGGCGATCAGTGTTCGCGGTATTTTGTGGCGTCGATTGCGTAACCGCCTCCTTAAGGCTTATTCTTTATAACGGTAACCAACACCATACAGTGTTTCAATAGCGGTAAAATCATCCGCCACTGCACGGAACTTACGGCGCAGGCGTTTGATGTGGCTATCAATTGTGCGGTCATCTACATATACATCATCAGAATAAGCGGCATCCATCAATTGGTCACGGCTTTTTACGTGCCCTGGATGCTGAGCCAGCGTTTGCAAAATGAGAAATTCTGTTACCGTAAGAGTTACATCTTTGCCGTCCCAAGTTACGCTGTGACGGAGCGAATCAAGCAACAGCTTGCCGCGCACCATCTGGCTTTCTTCTTCCTCTTCAACAGGTATTTCCACTTTATCCTGCTGACGCATTTCAGAACGGCGTAACAAAGCCCGGATTCGTTCGATCAAAAGGCGCTGAGAAAACGGTTTCCCAATATAATCATCCGCCCCCATACGGAGACCAAGAAGCTGATCAATCTCTTCATCCTTGGACGTAAGGAGAATGATAGGCATATCAGTTACTTCCCGAAGTTTCCGAAGAAGCTCCATACCGTCCATGCGCGGCATTTTCACGTCAAGGACCGCTAGATCAGCCGGGTTTTTCGACAAGGCTTCCCAGCCTTTCTGCCCATCAGGATACGTGCGAACACGGAAACCTTCAGCTTCAAGCGCGATTGTAACAGATGTCAGGATATTGCGATCATCATCAACAAGTGCGATGGAATGCGTCATAAAAACCCTCTTATTATTATGTGCCTATCCGTTTGGTACACACTACTCACTTTCAGTCTCTGAGTTAAGCACGATTTACGACAAAATAATGGCGCGGTTGCGCCTTGATTGTGACCTATGTGCAATCATCTGCAACGAAATTTAGAATCCGGTTGATTTTGAAGCTTTTATGAGCATCCTAAGCGGACTCATCCGTTCGTTAGAAACGGAGTATAAAATAAAGGGACCCACCCATAATAAAAACAGGGTTCCGTACGGTTTTATCGGTTGCGATAAAGCAGCCCCAAAAGTTACTGGAAGGAAAGACGTTGCAAGTCTTTGGCGCCTGCTCGAACAGAGTGAGCCTTGATGCTATGGGTATCACAGGCACTGGGAATCAATTTTGGAATTTAGGTACAGAAGCGCTTTATGAAGAAGCTATCAGCCGCGGTGAAGGCAAGATGGCAAAAGGCGGTGCTCTTGTTGTTAAAACAGGGAAGCATACTGGCCGTTCCGCAAATGATAAATTTACTGTTCGTGATGAACATACGGAAAATACGGTTGATTGGGGCAAAGTAAACCGCCCAATGACATCCGAGCAGTTCGATACACTGCACGAAGCATTTCTTGAGCACATCAAAGGTAAAGATGTATTTGTTCAGGATCTATGGGGTGGTTCTGACCCTGAGAACCGCGTTGCGGTTCGCACGATCGGTGAATATGCATGGCACAGCCTTTTCTGCCGCACCATGCTTGTACGCCCGGAAGCTGCTGAACAGCAGGAAATGAACCCGCAGTTCACAATCATCAATCTACCAAGTTTCCGCGCGAACCCAGAGACAATGGGTTGCCGCAGCGAAACAGTGATTGCTGTGAACTTCGCCAAAGGTCTTGTGCTTATCGGCGGTACAGAATACGCAGGCGAGAATAAGAAATCTGTCTTTTCTATCCTTAATTACCTGCTGCCTGAAAAAGGCATTATGCCAATGCACTGTTCTGCCAACATTGGTCCTGACGGTGACGTAGCTATCTTCTTTGGCCTTTCTGGCACAGGTAAAACAACACTTTCAGCTGATAGCAGCCGTACCCTTATCGGTGATGATGAGCACGGCTGGTCAGACGATAGCGTATTTAACTTCGAAGGTGGTTGTTACGCGAAAATGATCCGCCTGTCAGAGGAGGCAGAGCCAGAAATTTACGCAACAACAAAGCGTTACGGCACAGTACTAGAAAACGTTGTTATGGATGAACACACACGTGTGCTTGATCTGGATGACAACACACTGGCTGAGAACACTCGCGGCGCATACCCGATTGATTTCATCCCGAACACATCCGAAAAGAACCGTGGTGGTAAGCCTAAGAATATCATCATGCTAACAGCTGATGCTTTTGGCGTTCTACCTCCTATTTCAAAGCTCACACCTGAGCAGGCGATGTATCACTTCCTAAGCGGTTACACTGCAAAGGTTGCTGGCACAGAGATCGGTGTGAAAGAACCACAGGCTACTTTCTCAACATGTTTCGGTGCACCGTTCATGCCGCGTCACCCAAGTGTATATGGTGATCTTCTCCGTAAGAAAATTGCAGAAACTGGCGTAAACTGCTGGCTTGTGAACACAGGCTGGACAGGCGGCGAATACGGCACTGGTAACCGTATGCCAATTAAAGCAACGCGCGCGCTTCTGCACGCTGCACTTGATGGTAGCCTTAACGATGCGCCAATGCGCAAAGATGAAAACTTTGGCTTTGATGTACCGACAGAAGTTCCTGGCGTTGACACTGCAATCCTTAACCCACGTGATACATGGGCTGATAAAGATGCTTATGATGCAAAAGCTAAGTATCTGGTTGAACTGTTTGTTGAAAACTTCGAAACATTCTCGGATCACGTGGATGATGAAGTAAACGCAGCAGCACCTAAAGTTGCTTAGTTAAAAGCATATGAAATGATTTTAAGCAGAGGCATATTGCCTCTGCTTTTTTTTATCCCGTTGATATCTCTCGCGAACGTGACTGGTGCATAACCAAGGCACACCATAAATCCTCTAAATCCATTAATTAGAGGAGACTATATGTTAAAAAACATCGCCCTGATCATCATGGGCTTAACTTCACTAGAAGCAGTCGCAGATGATCAAACCGTTAATCAACGTGACCCTGCCAAGCTTGCGCAATTTATGAACAACCTTTCCGGTCAGTGGAACTGCGAAGGCGGTACCGCAGGCGGCACAAAAACCGCTGCAACTATTGAGTTTAAAGGCAAGCACAACAACCAAGTTTACACTTTCACACAGGTGGGCACAAAAGGGCATACCAATACGCTTGAAAGTGTCTGGGCCTACGATGCACCAAATCAAAACCTTATCGTGAGCCGCCGTTATATGAGCCCGACGGGCGTTTCTACCGACATGTTCGAAGCTGAGAGCTGGGATGCGACAACTCTTCTGCTGAATGCACGAGAGCTTTGGAGCCCTCTTTTTGCGGAACACCGTTTTCTTTTCCAGATTAATTCCTCTGAAAAGCTCGAAGTAACCTGGGAAGTAAAACGCGGCGAAAACGGCTATAAAATGGGTGATTATCTTTCTTGTAAGAAGTCAGATACATAACACATAAACTAACATGGGCTGTCGGCGCCCATACCCATACACTATCTCAGCATCTTAATGCTGATAATATATTTCATTCCCGCTTCCTAAGTTAGCAACTATTATATTTGGCTTCCCGTTACCATTAATATCCCCTGCCGCGATACTGGCAGATAAATAGTTTTCAATGGAAAGATACATAACACTATCATTGCTATAAGAGGGACGAGCTCCTCTCGCTCCTTTTGGTTAGTTATGTGCTCTTCAAGCTTTTCAGTTTTTCAAACACCGTAATTAATATCAGGCTGGCACCGAAAAGTGGGAACACAACTGCTAGAATTACAAGCAGTGCGACAATCCCATACCCTACACGCCAATGGTCAGGCACTTTGGGCAGCCCCCAGTCTCCAACAGGTTTGCGTTTAATATATGAAACCAACCCCGCCAGTGTGCTGAGGGCAAAAACAAGGGCGGTCAGTAACACCGCATACCAGCTGATAAGGCCGTATTCCCCTTGGTGAAGACGCATAGCCACCTGCCGCATATCCATTAGGATACCCACATCATCCCATGTATGGCGCCTGATAAGATCACCGCTGTACTGGTCAAAATGCAGCACCTCCTGATGGCGCAAAAGCAATGACCGGTTAGAAACCGATATAACTCCTTCTGGCCCCTTGGGGAGTTTGATGGTTATCCGGCCTTTAAGTTCTCTTGCTTTCACGACGTCCACTGCGGCATCTAAGGTCATTGGTTGACCGTGAACCACTGATTTCAAGCCCACCGGGCGCTGCCATGTTTTGGGATATCCTGTATCTGTTTGGGCTTGAACCCATTTAAGCTGAGATCCAAAAATATCGGTCCACGGCATCGCACCGGAAAGCAAAACCAGCATGAAAACTGAAAGCCAAAAAGCCAGAACAGAATGGAGATCACGGTAAAAAATCCGTTTTCCTTTGCTGGTCCGAACCGTAAAGAAACCCGCCAGCGAAAAACCAGTTGATGGCCACCACACATAAATGCCCGTCAGGATCAAAACGACGAACCAGCTGGCTGCTAGCTCAACAGTATAAGTGCCGCCTTTCCCCAGCAGCAGTTCACCATGAAGTTTCCTCACAGTCATCATCAAGGTATCAGCAGCTTTCACTGCCCCCAGCGCTTCCCCCGTATAAGGGTTCACATAAATTGTACTTTTGCCCCTGCGCATACCAGAAACAAACTCTGTCGCCTGTGTTGGCTCAGCTGGTAAAATAACACTGGTGATCGGCTGCTTAGCCGAGGCTTGTGCCGCCTTCAATTGATCTGCATAGGGAAGTGTTTCTGCGCCAATCTCAACCTGTTTAAGATGGCTGTAAACACTATCCTCATAATCACCTTTAAACAGGTAAATTATCCCGGTTACCGCAAGCAGGATCATCAAAGGCAGGGTGATAAGCCCTGCAATAATATGCCATTTCCATAGCCAGCGGTTCAGATGTTTATGCTTTTGCATAAGCCTGTTCCTTCCTGCTTAAAATCTGAATGCAATGCCGCCGTAGAAAGTACGGCCATCAATAATACGGAAGTTCCTGCGCCCCGGCCGACCGCCACGAGGCGGGCTATAACTCACTCGGTCAGCAAGCGTATCTGTCAGGTTCAAGGCATGGAACCAGATATCCCACTGCCCAAAACTGTAGGAAGCACGGAAATTAAGCCGTTCCCCTCGGGTGAACTTACCATCCGGATCAATGGAGTTATCATCACGTGTATAATAACCGGTGTAGAAATCGCCCTCGCCTTCAAGAACCAGATTTTCAATAGGCGACCAAGCAGCGCGTACGTTCAAATGGTGGTCAGGTGAACGGCTGATGCGGTTACCACTTAAATCATTGTCGCCGTCATCATCGGGACCAAAGAAAATATCATAAACATTCTTTGCATATGTATGCGTAGCGCTGAAACGCCATTCATCACTCGGTGCATATTCAATAACTGATTCCACGCCCTGGACAGTTACCTGCCCTGCGTTGGTCACCGTTTCAATTTCACCGTCATCTTCTGTTACAAGGAAGTTATTGATACGCGTGTGATAATAGGATGTGTTGATATTCACATCACCAACATTGCCGCGTACACCAACTTCAAAATGATCTGCTTTTTCAGCGTCCAGATTTGGATTAGCTTCAGGACGATCAAGAAATAAATCCCCAATATCAGGTGGCAAGAAACCGCGAGAGTAACCACCCCAAATCTGAATTTTATCCGTGATGTCGTATGTCACGCCAAACTTGGGCGATGTGTTATTAAACTTGCGCTCGAAGGTTTGGCCGTCATTTAGGTCGTTTGTGGTATCAAAAAGAAATTCAGTTCTAAGGGTGATGTCTTCATGACGAACACCCGCGGTGATGTTCAACCTGTCTGTCAGGTCGATGCTGTACTGAGCAAACAAAGACTTAATCTGAAGATCGCTGTCGGAACGGGCAAGAACATCACCTTCCAGCGCAATATCATCACCAGCGTAGTCATCAGTCAGGATATCACCATCAAAGATTTCGCCACCTATGATCAGGTTTGACGTTTCAAAATCATGTCGGTAACTCAGCCTTACATCAAAGCTTTTGTCGGCAGTATCACGCGGCGGAGAAAAACGGCCGTCACCTTGTTCATCTTCAATGCGTCTTACTGCACCAAAATCAAGAAAACCAAAGCCGAAATCATGCTCCAGCTTGAAAGAGTATGCATTGGATTTTGTGCGTTCATTAGATCCTGCTGTACGGCCAACCACCGTTGGGTCAGAGAAAAACTCATTGGCACGCAAATCACCGGGGAATACTTCATCCCTGTTTAGATGTTCATAACGCACAAAAACACGAGTAGCATCGGATGGGCTGTAGATAAGCTTTCCGCTGAACTGATCACGATCATTTTTAAATGTATCTCTAAGGCCATCCAGATTTTGGGTGTTTGCATCAAGGAAAAAGCCAAAACCACCAAATGTACCTGCGGCACTCACGCCTGCTCGGCGGCGGTCAAATGACCCTGCTTCCGCCCAAACACGGCCCTCAAACTCCTCAGGCGCATCACGCGTCACCACATTGATCACACCACCAAAAGCATTATTGGCAAACAGCGCTGAGGATGGGCCTTTGATCACTTCAACACGCTCAATATCAAACGAATTCACAGTGGTGATATCTTGCGTTGCACCGCTATAGGGACTTGCGAGTGGCAAACCATCTACAAGCGGTACGGTATAGCTTTTACCACCAGCCGGAATACGCAGGTTCCGCACCTGCGTTTCGCCAGGGATACGGTCCAGAAGTTCGTCTGGGTCCACAAACCGCAACCGATCAATTTCCGCACGGTTCACAACATGAGACGCGAGCGGCAACTCAGAGAGGTTGGTACCGCCAAGTGTCGCGTTTTTAAAAGCGGCTTCACCAATCACTGTGATAGTTTCAATATCATCGGTATTCGCCTCAGATGGTTCAGTCTCAGTCCGTGCGAAAGCATTTGCTGCAGGCAGCACAGGCAAGGCTGCAAATGCAGCCAGATAAAGGTATTTCATTGTCTGATACTCTTTTAACTTTGATTCAAATTTCGAAAGCAGAAGTTAAAAGATTGGAGGTGCTCTAAGCCCAACAGGCACAAACACTGATGAACGGTAATCAGGGCCTGTCGCCTCTATAAACGGGCCGCTATCCGATACCGCAACAAAAACGGGTAGGTTCAGGTGGTTGGTATCATTTTCAGTGACGGCAAAATTGAAGCAGAATTCACAATCAGCTGCAGTACCGTCTACCTCTTCCCCTTGAAGGGCTAGTAGGTATTTAATGTTAGCAACAGCAGCTGGTGGCAGGCGGCTTTCGCCACAAAGATAGCCAAGGCCACCGCTGGCCGCGTGCTCTGTAGCTTTAACGGCGGCTTGTCCCTGCACGAAAACAACCAACGCAATAAGCATATATTGCACTGTTTTCAGGAACATATTGTTGTTAAGCCGCTTTCTCATAACGCTCCGGTATCATAGAAACCAAAGCGCCACAACCGGATATATTGTTACATGTTGGGGCCAACACTAAGCGCAAGTGCCCGAGAAATATGAGCAAACGGCCGACCGCTCTCTGAAGCACATTTACTGAATGCAGCCTGTACCGCGCGCAAGGCCGTTTTCGATGTCGGGTTTTTATCCACAACGCCGTCCCTTATCAGGGCCTGCACGACATCTCGTGAAAGCACCCAACCATCCCGGCCAATAGACCGCAAGAAATAAGGGCCACTATTACCGCCAAGACGGGTTCCACGTTTCTTGAGCATTTCTAAGAGCCCTGCGAAGTCATCCTGAGGCCATTCAGCAATACATTTTGCGGCAGAACCATATTCATCTTCCAGATCACAAAGAAGGATTGCGTTATCTCGTACAGAAAGGATTTTGGCGCCGTGCCGGACGATACGTGTATCTTTGAGCAAGCTATCCAGATCATCGTCCGACATAAATTTCCAGCGTACAGGAACAAAACCTTCAAACGTTTCCTCAAAGCCCGGCCACTTATTACGGATCACTTTCCAGCTAAAACCGGCCTGAAAAACGGCCTGAGCCATCGCTGCTAAAATACGGTCATCACCCATTTGCTTGATTTCTTCAGCTGAAAGGATATCTGGCATCAGGCTCAGTACTTCATCAGCACTTCCACGATAAGCCACCGCCATTTCAACAAGTTCATCAAACGTACGCACAGTAATTTCCTTTTTTAGTTTACAATAACTTATGGATATGCAGCATTCTGGTCCAGCCTATTTACTGGACCCTCTCGAGGAATTCCTTTAAATATATAGGTTGATGCCTTCATAAAGATAAGGTGTTTAATATTACTGAGTAATCACACGGGGCAAGGCCATAAACGGCTTTGTGTTAAAGAGTTATGGCAAGCGACTATATTAAAAGTTTTGGTTTTCCTCGTTGGGGTGAATATGGCCTCAACAAAGAAACAGAAGCGCTCCAAATGTGTGATTATGTTGGCTGTAGTGAGGTAGGGCCACATCCCGCACCGAAATCCCCTGGTTCTAATGAACGCTGGTATTTCTGCAAAAAGCATGCGGCAGAATATAACCGTAACTGGGATTTCTTCCAGGGTATGAGCGACGAGGAAGCTCAGCGCCACATGCATGATTCAAGTGAAAGCTCAGACGCGTTCGCAAGCGCCAAAACCTTCGAATGGGGCGGTGCGATGGATGAAGACGGTTTCACATCAACAGAGCAATCTGCATTCGATACGCTTGAGGTCGACAGCACAGCAACTCAGGAAGAAATTAAACGCCAATACCGCAAACTTGCAAAGCTTTACCATCCTGACACCAATCCAGGCGATAGCGTGGCAGCGGAAAAGTTCCATCAAGTTCAGCAAGCTTATGACCTGCTCCGTGAGAAAAACTTCCCTGGTTAAAACTGGTTTTACATCCAGTTCACTCTAACTTCTTTCATCGTTCCCATATGGCTTTGAAGGGTCAAGATGACAACCGATCCACAACAAATGCGCAAAGGCATGATAATGGGGGCTATAGCAACCCTTATTTGGGGTGGTTGGCCTGTTGTTACTGAACTTGCGATTGAAGATAACCTAAGCCCCTATCAAGTTGTTCTCCTCAGAACCTTGGTTGCGTTTCCTATTCTTCTGCCTTTTCTATTTCGCGGGAAAAACACCATCAAAGCCTGGGGACAAGTTGTTTGCCTGACCTTCCTTGCCGGGGCGCCCTACAGCCTTCTGGTATCTACCAGCTTTCAATATACCAACGCTACTCATGGTGGGGTTATCATTCCTGGCACTGTTTTATTATTTGGGCTCCTATCCAGCCATTTTATATTAAAAGACCGATTAACCAGAAACCGTCTTCTGGGCGGCTGCGCTATTATAACTGGGTTAGGCCTTCTGGCTTTCGGGGGCAGTTCAGGCGGTGATCAAGCATCGCTTCTCGGGGATGCTCTGTTTTTCGTAGGCGGTTTAATGTGGGGCACTTACACCCTGATGCTCCGAATATGGCCAACGGATGCCATTCTGCTGACAGCACGAATTGCTCTTGTTTCCACCTTCATTATGGGGGCCTATTATCTAGTTACAAACCAGCCTGGGTTAGAAGTACTCCCCACCCGCACAATTATCTTTCAGGGGCTTTGGCAAGGCGCTCTATCTGGTGCGCTCGCTGTGATTTTATTCTCTAAAGGTGTCGCTTTGATGGGCGCAGCCAAAGCGACAGTTATCAACTCCCTTATTCCAGTGATATCAACGGTACTGGCCTTTTTTATTCTGAAAGAAATCCCCAACATGCTTGAAGCAATTGGGTTAATTTTCATTCTTGGCGGCATTACCATTGCGCTTTACGTGAGGAAGGCTAAAAGCGCTTTTGAAAAATCATAATACAGCTTCCTCTCCAGCAACAGACAGCTGCGTCGTCTTAGACAGCGAACCTATCATACAGAAACCAAAGTTTTTCCCATTCAGGCTGATACCTTTCCCTAATTTCTTGTCGCTGTTCATCCTGCAACACAAAAAAATCATCTGAAGGGATGGATAGACTGTCAGTGTTGTGGGGAACAAGCGCTTCTTTATTATCCAAAATTGGCTTGAATTTACGTTCACCTGTCATGGTTTCAAACCAACGTTTCTTAAGCTTATTAGGCCTTAAGGAAACATTCGCCCGTCCTTCTATAGACGTTAAATCAGCTTCGATCTTATAGTCTGTACAAGCAAAGAATTGCTCAACAATCGTATTATGTTCCGACGCACTTTGAGACGCATCAAGTAGAATAATGCGTTCCTTGGAAAAACTGGATGAAAGCCGCGAAATCACTGCGCAATATGAAAGAATATCATTTCCATATTGAGCATAAAGGTCTGAAACCGAACCTACAAAATGAGATTTTTTAATTAACTGATTATAAGCTGACTGTATCAATTCCACATGTGGTCGAACACAAATGACAAGCTTATAATCAATTCCGTTTAGAGTTTCTGATAACAGTCGATCAAAATCCTGCCCGGCACGTAAGGCAGCTATCATTGCAAGTTCGCTGGAGACAAACACATCCTTCCCGCTTTTCAAGTAAAAGGATTTGAAGTGCGACCATACCCCCCTAAAGACAAAGGCAGGTATTTTGGAAATAGTCCCCTCTTCCCTCATAATCGGAAGAAAAAGCGAATGATGGCCTAAACCATTTAGAAATCGATTATTGGGAAAATGCAAACCAACTTTATTCAAGTGCTCAGCATTCTGGATAAACCATTTCTGAAGAAAAGTAGAGCCCGCCTTTGGCAAACCTATATGGATATACAACATGGTGCCCCGCCTCACCTGATTGATCTGTTGCTTTGCGGGAATATTTACAATTTACGTTCAAACTTCCTTGCATCCTTGATTTCATTTCATCAAAGAACTGACGTAATACAAAGATATCCGATAAGTGCTCAATACTTTTATAAGCCACCCAACAATGTGTAGCCACTCGCCCCTCAAAGTATAGAAAACTTATTCATGATACCAATAGCTGTCAACTATCTACTTTAGGAAGAGTTTCTTAATTCCTCAATTCTTGTAAACGTTTTTGTTGCCTGAGATTTTCATCAAAGTTTTCTGGTTCAAACCACGCTTGGTATCCAACTTTCAGCGCTGGCCAATCACTATCGATCATGGCGTACCAAGCTGTATCTCTGTTAACACCTTTTGAAACCATATCGTTACGGAAAACACCTTCAAAACGGAAGCCATAGCGTATCGCTGCATTCATGGACGCCTGGTTCGCAGAATTACATTTCCATTCAAAACGCCGGTACCCTAGATTATCAAACAAATGTGCAGCCAACAGATAAAGCGCTTCTGTTGCTATCCTAGTGCGCTTTAGCTTAGGACCATAGGCCACGCACCCTACTTCTGCACTGCCGTGCTCTGCACGGATACGCATCAAGCTGAACATCCCCAGAATTTCACCTGATGCCCGCTCTTTGATAACAAGCGTTTCCCAATCACCCTCTTCATGCACTTTACATAGGAAGTTTGCGAAATCAGCCTCGCTGAGAAATGGTCCAATTGGCATATAGTGCCAGATTTCAGCATTGTCTTGACCACCCACCGCAGCAAACAATCCTTCCAGATGTTCTTGCCTTTGGTATGGTTCGATAATGGCATAGCTACCCACACATATTTCTTGGCCCGGATGTTTGCACCCTGCCCAGTTTTGCAAATCATCAGTCATTTATCTGTGCTCCGGCGGGATGTTTTTAATCTCTTGTGCAAAAACTACATGTGATGTTTTGTCCACCGGCTTCAGAACGCGCTTTCTGGATGCAGGTTGATGCTGAATAGATACACCTTGGCCGTGCTCTGTTTTCACCCGTGAGGGCCGAGGGGAAAAACCACCTCCACAATTGGGGCAAACATTCCCCAAAACATCTTCCACACAATCCCTACAAAAAGTGCATTCATAGCTACAGATCATGGCCTCCGTACTATTCGAAGGTAGATCACAATCACAATTTTCACAGTTGGGGCGCATCTCTAGCATTATTTGTTCCAATCATAGGCAGGCATTAAGCCGTAATTTAAAGATGCCCTCTCACCTTCCGGAGCAGCCTGTGGCTGCAACTGGTTGGTAGCCAAGGGCACGACACCAGCCCATACCGGATACTCTGCTTCTTCAGGATCACCGGGTGGTGCAGCCCTTACCTTGGCGGCCGCATCCTCAATTTCCATTACAAGAAGCCCGGTGGCTTTTCTTTCCTGATCTGTCATTGGTCTCAATTGAGGCCACCGCCCGGGAGCAAGCATTTCAAAAAACAGCTCCATCTGGCGGTCAAATTCAGCCTCATCTGTAACCAGCTCTGGCATGCCGTAACAAATTACAGACCTGTAGTTAACACTGGTACTAAAAGCCGAACGTGCCAACACCAAACCATCCAGATGTGTTACACTTACTGCGGCAGGATTACCCATGGCCAAATGCCGGATCATCATACTTTTGCTACTACCATGCCAATAGAGTTTATTGCCTTCCCGCCAATGACACGTGGGAATAATATGAGGCTGTCCCTCTATCTCAAAACTCACGTGGCACAAAAAATGGCTATCAAGTATGCCGTAAACCGTCGCCTCATCATAAAGCGCTCTGTTATGCCCCCGCTTTACCCGGTTACGAGAATTAATTCCAAAACTACCGTCAGCCATAATCTATCTACCTTGTGCCTTTAACTATGGCAAAAGTGACGTTAAAGTAATCCTATTAAAAGAACCATTTTTTATAAAAATGATAGAACCACTATGAAAAACTCTATAGCTGATCTGTGGCACTTCTCCCTTTCTCCAGCAGGCCAACACACCTTGCAGGAACAACTGCATGATCAAATCAGAGACCAGATACTAAGCGGTACTATCAAGCCCAATGTTAAATTACCGTCCTCCCGCATGTTGGCTTCTCGACTTGGTATTGGAAGAAATACAGTAGTTTATGCCTATGAACAGTTGATCGCGGAAGGATATTTGGAAACCCGGAAGGGCGCAGGCACCTTCAGTTGTCATAAAGTTCCAGATGAGTTTTTAAACGCTGGAGAGCCAGCTCATTCGTCATCTCTACCTTCTCGAAATACTGCGAGCACAAACCTACATTCAGGCATGGCAGCGCTTGATCAATTTCCTTATGAAATTTGGACCAAATACACTAACAAAGCATGGCGGAAAGTAACGAAGCAGCAACTCCATCACGACGACCCAATGGGGTATTATCCTCTCAGGCAGAATATCGCAGAATATCTACAAGCAAGCCGCAACATTAAATGTAGCTATGAACAAATAATGATCGTTTCGGGTTTGCAACAAGGCTTATTCATCTTATCAAAATCACTTCTTCACAGTGAAGATCAGATTATTCTGGAAGACCCTGGATACTACGGTCTTGTTGCTTCAGCACAAGCTAGCGGCTTCCCAATTCATAACCTGCCAATTGATATATCTGGTGCTACGTTACCCAAACAGACAAAAGGCCTGCTGGTCACCAGCCCGTCTCGACAGTACCCTTACGGTTATACCATGCCGCACGGTAGGCGAGCGGAGCTGCTCAAATGGGCATATGAAACAAAAAGCCTCATCCTCGAGGATGATTATGATAGCGAGTTCCGGTATAGCGGGCGTCCACTTAACAGCATGCAGGGTCTCGATGGCGGTAAACGTGTTATCTATGGTGGGACATTTTCAAAAACCATCTTCCCCGCCTTCAGGCTGGGTTATCTCGTAATCCCAAAACACCTGATCGATCCGGTACTGAACTTTAGGAAAGCAATCGATAGCTATCCTGGCCTTGTAAACCAACTAAGCCTTCATGCCTTTATGGAAAGTGGTGAGTTTGCACGCCATATCCGTAAACTACGAAAGATACATGGCCGACGGCAAAAGGCTTTCATTGAGCTTTTCACCAAACATCTAGGGGATCTGTTTGCTCTTTTGCCAAGCGATGGTGGCTTGCATCTGGTTGCGACCCCATACAGTACAGTATTAGGCAAAGACACACGGTGGTGCGAACTAGCACATAATGCTGCTATTGGCGCTGCTCCCCTGAGCCAATGCTTCAGAGCCACAAGCAAAAAGCACGGTATGCTTCTCGGGTTTGCCGATATACCGGATATTGATTTAGAAGAACGCCTGAAAAAATTCTCAAATACTATCCGGTCAGAAACAGACTATTAATCAATTCCTGTCCATAGTAACGTTACCGAAAGTAAGCGTATCTGGTGGGGACCTTAAGGTCAGGAGTGAAATATGAAAAAGCATGTAACTGCCGCACTTTGTGCTGGGCTATTAACAAGCACAGCAATCGCGGCAGATGATGATTGGGGTTATGGCGCAAACGATGGCCCGGCAAAATGGGGAGACCTTAACCCAACATACGCAGCCTGTTCGCTTGGAACCCTACAATCACCTATCGATCTTGAAGGTACAGAACCAGTGGCTATGCACCGCCTGAGAACACATTATGATGTTTCAGGTGTGAATATGCGGAATGCTGAGCACACGATTACCGCAACATATGATATGGGCAATATGCTTCATGTTGGCCAAAAAAGCTTTATGTTGAAGAATTTCAAATTCCATACCCCTTCTGAACACACAGTATCCGGCGAACGCTTTCCCATGGAAATTCAGTTTATGCATGAAAGCGCAAACGGCACACCTGCTATCGTTTCAGTTCTTGTAAAAGAAGGATCGGAAAACAAAGCCGCCAAAGAGTTATGGAACTATCTTCCGCTTGAACCGGGCCAATCATCCAAAAATGACAAAATTTATATAAATGCTCGCGATTTTATGCCGCAGGATAAAAGCTACTACCGCTACATGGGTTCTTATACCACGCCGCCGTGCACTGAAGGGGTTAATTGGTATGTGTTAAAAACACCAGTTGAAATGTCCGCACAGCAAATCTCAATGGTACGCGGATTGATTGGCAGCGGTACTGCACGCCCAACACAGCCACGAAATAACAGGATTATCCTAGATGCAAACCCAGAATAACACATTCGGCAAAGCAACTAAGACCAGCCTGTTCATTCTTGCTACGACGTTGGTTGCAGCTTGTTCAGGCGGAGGAAGTTCAAAACTACCTACAGCTCAAACGGGGCGTACTATCGAAATGCCTCGCGCAGCGCTTTCCGCTTTGTGCCAGAACGCCCCGGTGGAAGCACTAGACCTGCTTTCTGAAGAGCCTATGGCCTCACCGGCAGATCGTTTCTTTGTGGCCGCAGCCCTTGAGCGTGGCGGCATGGTAACGCGAGCCAGACAAATTTATGCAGGCCTGATGCAAACCAACACCCGCGAGAGTGTTTCTATTCTATGTGGTGATGAAATTATCGCATACGGGCCTGTTCCCAATGAAGCAGGCAGGCGTTTAGCTGTAATTTCCCGGGATATGGCACTTTTAGACGCCAATCTCAGGCCCACCCGCCCTCTTCACAAAGGCCTACCTGCAAGCAGCAAACCACAACAAACTGTTTTGCCCGCGGCTGGAAAGCCAACACCAAGGCGCACTAAAGGCCCCGTAACCAGCCTCCCCCGGCCGACAACAAACAGCCCATTTGGTAACTGGTTTGTGCATTTATCTTCATACCGTTCAATGGATAATGCCATTAAAAACCGCCCAACTCTGGAAACTAAGTACCCGGCATTAAAAGGGTTTATAGACCAGTGGGAAGTAGACAGCGGCGGCACAGCTATTCGCCTGGGTGTTCGTCTACAAGATAAATCAGAAGCAGACCGACTGTGTGCAGCCATTAAAAACAGTGGTAATTACTGCGCGGTAATGGATACATCACGTTAAAATCTAACCCAGCCATATAATAAAAATTTCATATTCAGGCTGGTCTTAAACGTGCGCGATACCTATGATGGCGCAAATTTTACTGGTCAGGGTTGGGCCAGCATAACAATAATACACTCTGTAATGATTTAAGGGGAGAATGGGATTATGGCTGGAGCTACTGGTCACCAGCAGTGGTCATCACGCTGGACTTTTATGCTCGCGGCAGTCGGTAGTGCTGTTGGGCTTGGTAATATCTGGAAATTTCCATATGAAGCAGGCGAAGGCGGCGGCGGTGCGTTCGTACTTGTGTATCTGGCATTTGTATTCGCCATTGGCCTGCCGTGCCTGATCGCCGAGCTTTCGCTTGGGCGTCGTGGTCAACTTTCGCCAATTGGCTCCATGAGCAAAATCGCCGAAGAGGAAGGCCGCAGCAAGCTTTGGTCTCTTCTTGGTTGGTCTGGAGTTCTCGGCGGCTTTATCGTTCTTAGCTTTTATTCTGTAGTGGGCGGTTGGGTTCTTTATTATATTGTTGAAGCTTTCACTGGTTTCGAAGGATATGACGCTGCTAAATCAGGTGCCACATTCACGGCCTTTATCACTGATCCTACAAAGCCGATCATCGCTCACGCTGCATTCTTGTTCATAACACTGGGTATCGTGGCACGCGGCGTTCAGGGCGGCTTGGAGAAGGCTGTAACCTTCTTGATGCCAGCGCTTTTTGTTCTACTACTCGGCTTGATGATTTATTCCGGTATCACCGCAGATTTTGGTGCAGCAGTAAACTTCCTGTTCAGCCCAGATTTCAGTAAACTGACAGGTGATAAGGTACTACAGGCTCTTGGTCTTTCATTCTTCTCGCTATCACTAGCGCTTGGTTCGATCATGACCTACGGTTCATACCTGACAAAAGATATCAACATCACACGCTCAGCTTTCACAATCGCAACAGCGGATAGTGCTGTAGCTCTTATGGCTGGTCTTGCGATTTTCCCGATTGTATTCGCATACGATTTGAACCCTGGCCAGAGCGTTGGTCTTGTATTCACAACACTACCAATTGCCTTTGGTCAGATGCCTTCTATCGTGGCAATCCTGTTCTTCTTCCTGCTAACAGTAGCAGCGGTTACAAGTGCGATTTCGCTTCTTGAGCCTGCAGTTGCCTATGTGGAAGAACGCACAGGCATTGACCGTAAAAAAGTAGCTATCATTATTGGTCTGGCAGCATTTGTACTTGGTACTCTTTCCGCATGGGGTCAGAGCGGTAACATGCTTGGCGATGTGAAGCTCTTTGGCCTCGATATCATGAGCGTTAAAGATTATCTCACTAACAACATCATGATGCCACTGGGTGGGATGTTCATCGCAATCTTCGTAGGTTGGTTTGCAAGCCGTAAGAACATGATGGAAGAACTGGCTATGGAAGATAGCACCTTCAAAATCTGGTACTTCCTTGTGCGCTTCGTTTGCCCGGTTGCGATTGGCGCAGTGTTTGTTTCACTGATTATCTAAATCAGCTGACATAAAGATAAAAGAAAGGCCCTCAATCGAGGGCCTTTTTTATTGGTCGTCTGCTTCGCTTTTATTGATAAGTTTAAGAAGATGAAGCAAAAGCATGTTCGCCCATACTAGGGCTGCCCACAACACACCATCGCTTGACCAGTCCATCATATGTGAAAGGGCTGCAATCCACGAAATCACTGCCATATATACTGCCAGATGGATAAAAAAGCCCTTCCAGTTAAGGCTATTCACCTGTTCGTCCATTTTTTCCTCAACATCCTGTTTTGCATAGGAAGACAGCTTTATCTGCAAATCAGAAAGCGATAGCCCGAAAGCCGCTGCGAGGGCATTTTGAGAATCCAAACCCGCATTCGCGCCATTTTCAATACGCTGAATAGTACGCCCGCTGATGCCACTGATATCTGCCAACTGTTGCTGTGACCATCCTCGTTCCAGTCGCAACTTTTTTATGCTCATTAAATTGTCCATTACTGTTTCCAGATGATGAAATGTTAAACGAACAGCGGCATCCCTCGCTACGTCAGTTGGGGGACAACACCTCGACAGTCATAAGACAAAGCTTGAAAAAAAAAGGGTAAAAAAACCTCTTTTTCCTCACTCACTACGAAGATAAATAATATCACCATCTACCATGGTCATCATAGCTTTGGCTTTAGGAATATCGCTTTCTATGGCGGTCATTAGATCGGTATCAAACGCAGTGAGATCGGCCTTTTTACCAACTGCAATACTACCGAGTTCTTCTTCCTGAAAAGATGCGATTGCTGGCCACAGGGTAAACATCTTCAGCGCTTCAGCACGCGTGAGTGCTTCATCTTCGTGCCAATTATCAGCCTGAAAACCATTCAGATCTTTCCGGGCAGTTGCCGCATAAAACTCAATAAGCGGATCACCCTTTTCGACAGGCGCATCCGAACCACCAGCGATAATAACACCGCTATCGATCAGACTAGACCATGCATAAGCGCCATCAAGACGTTCATCGCCCAAACGATCTGGTGCAAAGTGCAAATCACCAATCGCGTGCGAGGGCTGCATACTTGGGATAACTCCAAGCTGCTGATACCTGAGAATATCCTCCTGATTTACGATCTGGGTATGTTCATCGCGCCACCGCGGATTCTCAACAGGTCGCGCTATCGCGGGTACAGTGTTCATAGCTTCTTCAAACCAATCAAGAAGCATACGGTTTGCACGGTCACCAATGGCATGCATGTTTACCTGAATGCCTTCATTCAGTGCTTCAACCAGCATCGGCATAGTGTCTTCTTTGGTGATCAGCACAAGACCTGAAGTATCTGCGTCTGAATAGGGCTCAATAAGAGCTGCACCACGAGAGCCTAGTGCACCATCCATATAAAGCTTGATCGCACGGGTAATAATTGTACCGTCATCACTGACACGAGCACCAGAAGCAAAAAGATCAGTAGCAGCTTCCGGCACTACACTATTATACACGCGTATTTTCACACCATCGCTATCAGAAAGTCCTTCCAGCTGGTCAACTTCACCCCAGCTTACAGACATATTATGCATGCCAGTCCAACCACGGGAGGCATAAACTTCACCCCCCTTAATCAAACGCTCTGCAATATCTTCGTCTGTTGTTTCAGGCACCAAATCATTCAGCAGAGATTGCGCAGCATCCACAAGCATACCTGTATTTTCACCAAGCTTGTTGCGAACAATTTCACCGCCAAACGGTGCTTCAGTTTCACTGGTGATACCAGCCAACTCAAAAGCTTTGGAATTAGCGACGAGCGCATGACCATCTGCGCGCCGAAGAATAACGGGCACATCAGATACAACATCATCAATATCCCAGCGTGATGGAAAACGTTTTTCCGGCCAGTGCGTTTCAATCCATCCTCTGCCGGTAACCACAACATCATCAGGGTGAGAAGCCCGCCACGCCAGCACTGCGCCCTTGAAAGCAGAAAGAGATTTTACAGTATCCAAATTCAGTGATAGCTCCCGATTTCCAATACCTGAAAGGTGGGCATGAGCATCAACAAACCCCGGGAATAACGTATTACCATCCAAATCGATAATTCGTGTTTCTGCTCCTTGCAGTAACTCCACTTCAGCTCTTGATCCAACAGCAATAAAACGACCATTCTTAATAGCGACCGCTTCCACTTGCGGCTTTGTATCATCAGCGGTGTAAATCATGCCACCCCATATAATGGTATCTGCTACCTGCTGTTCTTCAGCAGCCAGAGGTGCCGAATCTTCCTGCAGGAAATCATCCTGCGCCCAAGCTGGTGTTGCAAGTACCATGGCTAAAAACAGTGACTTGAGATATCGCATTATTATAGGCCTCTCTTGAATGTTGGCCCTATGCTAATCGCGCATATGAATAAGTACAAGAATGAACAGAGAACATACTTATTTTATCGCTTGAATTTTCTTTTACTTGCGCGGCCTTATGCTATTCGTCAAAATACAGGCCCTTATCTTTGCCTAGAGGAAACGAAGCATACATGCGCGGGCTTTTTGTAGCATTGCTTATATTCATGTGGATGCCACTGGCAGTCTTCAAACCACAAATTGGTGTTTTGGTTTGGAGCTGGGTGTCACATATGGTGCCTCAAAGCTACACATATAACTTTGCCAGAGGCTTTCCTTTCCTTGTAACAGTGGCTGGCGTCACTATTATTGGTATGTTTCTTAGTAGGGATAAAAACCGACTTGCTTGGCACCCGGCAATCGTCGCAATGCTTATGTATTGGGCTTGGGTTCTGATCACTACTGCAGCGGCTATGGAGCCCAGTGTTTCACAACCAAAACTGATTCATGTTTCCAAGGTAATGCTTTTCGCGATTTTATCGACCGTGATTATGCAGTCGCCTAATCGTTTAAAAGCCTTTGTTTGGGTCATGTTTGCTTCGCTGGCATTCATTGGCATTAAAGGGGGATTATTTACAGTCCTGACCGGTGGGAACTCAAGAGTACAGGGCGCAGGCGGCATGATGGGTGATAACAATCAGCTTGCCATGGCTATGTCGATGCTTATTCCATTTGCTATTTATATGGCGATGCACCCCCCAACTAAATTACTAAAATGGCCTCTGCGCGGTGCCGCTATTTTAATACCGATATCTGTCGTTGGAACACACTCTCGTGGTGGCTTCGTGGCGCTTTTAGGCGTGGTAGGGATGCTGGTCTTAAAAACTAAACGCAAGTTTCTCACCCTATTTGTGATTGCCATAGTAGGCGTAGCAGCTGTCGCCTTTATGCCTCAAAGCTGGAAGAACCGTATTGAAAGTACAGAAAGCGCCACAGAAGATAATAGTTTTCTTGGCCGTGTATCCATGTGGAAGTTCTCAACCAATGTTGTGGAAGACGAGCCTGTTTTTGGCGCTGGTTTTGATATCTTTTATGTTCGCCATGCTGCGGAATTATGGATGCCTCCTGGCTACAAAGCCCGGGCACCACATTCGATCTATTTTGAGGTATTAGCAGAGCATGGATATACAGGGCTTATACTGTTTTTAACTATGTTGTTTACGGGCTGGTATGCTGGAGGCAGCCAAGCCAAACTTTACCGCAAGTATGAAGAAACGAAATGGGTAGGGGACCTGTGTTGGGCGTGCCAGCTATCGCTGGTAGCCTACGCCATTGGCGGTCTTACGGTAAATATCGCTACTTTTGACGTATTTTACCATATATTAGCGATCGTTGTGATGAGTTCGGTGGTTGGTGAACAATTGCGCGCCGGGAAGCTTACCCTTATATCAACAGGGGAAGTATATGGTGCAAAGCAAGAAAGCACCAAATGGACACCGGGAGGTGCCGCCGCGGCGCAAACATCCCGCGGGGATAAAGAAAAATCCACTCAGGTACGGTTAGACAACTAGTCTTTGGTATTTTCGGTATTTTGCTGATAGATAGAAACGGCGTCTGTGCTTTTTCTGGCACCAAATTTTGCAACAAGCACACCAACCAACGCGCCTGCACCAATAATGGCAGCAAACATCAAAAGAAATGCAAAGACGGACGTCCATAAGCTGTACGTGCTTTCGCATGCGCCATCACAAGCTGCGTCATTAACACCGCCATATTCAGAATAAAAACCCAGATAAATAAAACCAGATAACCCTACCAGCATTAAGATAGCTTTTGTGGTGATAAACGGACGGTCACGTAGCCGCTTACGTTTCTTGATATATTGGTTCTCAGACATAGCCGCAATATGGGCTCATGCTCCTCAACAATCAAGCAATCAAATATCAATAGAATGTTTCTTTAAAGCATGCCTGAACTGATCATAACTCAATCCGGTAAACTTTGCCGCTGCTCTTTGATTATACTTATTCTCTGTCAGCGCATGTTTCAGAAGCTCCGTTTCGTAGGCATTAACTTGCGTACGGAAACAAAACTCATCAGTAGGCAAGGCAACACTTGGCTCTTTTGAGATTTCAGCTTCGGCCTTTGGCGTGTCTAACTCTTGTTGGCGGCGATTTGTTTTTGTCTTAGGCCTGTATGGGCTGTCGAAAGGATCAAAGATAATATCACCCACCGGTGCTTCACCATCCCACGCACAGTAAATTGCCCGCTCAACCACATTCTTCAATTCACGAATATTGCCCGGCCATGCATATTCAAGCATGGCATCCATGGCATCTTTCGTGAACCCTGGGAACTGGAGCCATTCCAGATCACTTGCCATTTGCATCCCAAAATGCTCAGCGAGCACTGGAATATCTTCTGACCGTTCCCGAAGTGGCGGCACGGTAATCACGTCAAAAGCTAAACGGTCAAGAAGGTCATGGCGAAACTCGCCTGCCTCAGCCGCAGACGGCAGATCAATGTTCGTAGCTGCTATAATGCGTACATTAACAGTAAGCGTTTCCGTACCGCCAACACGTTCAAATTCACCATACTCGATAACCCTGAGTAGCTTTTCCTGAGCTGCGGCGCTCATAGTACCAATCTCGTCAAGAAACAGGCTCCCGTCATCAGCTACTTCAAAGCGCCCCTTACGGCGTTTTTGCGCGCCAGTAAAAGCGCCAGCTTCATAACCAAACAACTCACTTTCAAGCAAGGTTTCCGGAAGTGCCGCGCAATTCACCTTTTGATATGTGTTGTTCCAACGGTTGGAAAGATAGTGCAAGCGGGCTGCAATCATTTCTTTACCCGTCCCGCGCTCACCGATGACCAACATGGGTTTATCAAGAGGAGCTGCCCGACTGATTTTATCCATCATATCAAGAAGCGCAGGAGATGATCCGATCATCTGATCCGAGTGACTTGCCATTTACCAATCCATAGTAATTTTCACTAATTATTAGTAATTATTTATTTCCTAAATAACAGTTATTCAAGCACTCAAAAATAAAATCGTTTAAAAACAATAACTTAATTTTTTTCTCAAAACTGGCACACCCCCTGCAAAGTATAGGACGTCAGCAAACAAAACGACTGACAAACATAAAAAAGAATACAGACAGCGAAATTAAAATTAGAGGAAACAGAACGATGCAAACACAATCAGCAAATACAAAAAGAGGCCTCGATGCCCAACTTGCTGAGGCTCGAATCCCTGCGGGCACAAGTCGTTCACGTCGCCTAGCGCGCCGTCGTCGCCGATAATTTTAATACTTCAGCCCGGCGATTGCGAGGACGCCGGGCTGAGCGGCCCCGATAAGAAGCATAAGCTCAAAGAGGTCGTTCACGGAGGCGCCCAAAAAAGTGGTCAACACCCCGGGCACATAGCGAGGAATAATAAGAAAGGAACTTAGTTATGGGTATTTTTTCCCGCCTGACAGACATTGTTAATTCAAACATTAATTCGATTCTTGATCGGGCTGAAGATCCGGAGAAAATCATCCGTATGGTTATCCAGGAAATGGAAGATACACTTGTTGAAGTACGTTCCAGTGCTGCCAAGTCTATCGCGGACCAGAAAGATGTAGAACGCCGACTTAAGAAGCTTGATAAAGCACAAGCTGATTGGGAAAAGAAAGCCGAACTAGCAATTTCCAAAGGTCGCGATGATCTTGCGAAAGGCGCTCTTATTGAAAAGGCCAAAGTAGCTGATATGGCTGCCCACCTTCAAGAAGAGGTTACTCAACTAGCCGAAGCGCTTACACGTAACGAGGAAGACGTTGTTAAGCTTGAAGGTAAACTTCGTGAAGCACGCGCCAAGAAAGCAACACTTCAAGCGCGCCATAAAACAGCCTCTGCTCAGGTTCGCGTGAAAAAGAACCTTCACGATGGTCGCATCCAGGACGCATTTGATCGCTTTGATAAAGTAGATGCTCGTCTTGACCGTATTGAAGCTGAAGCTGAAGCGATGGATCTCGGCAAAACACAAACACTGGCTGAAGAAATCGCCGGCCTAGAAGCTGACGACGACATCGAAAAAGAGCTTGAAGCACTGAAAGCAAAAGCATCATCGGGGGCAAACGATAATAAGGCAGCTCCAAAGAAAAAAGCGGCGTCGAAATAATCGGCGCCCCTCCGGGTCAAAAAAATAAAACATAGGGAACCCTGACAATGGATGAAGCCATTCCAATAATGATAATTCTGTTTGTGATTTTACCGTGGATTATCTTCCACTACATCACAAAATGGAAAGCAATGAAGGGCATTTCGCCAGAAGATGAAGCTTCTTTCTCAGACTTGAGAACTTCAGCAGACCGTCTTGAGGAACGCTTGCGCACAATGGAGCGTATTATGGATGATGAAATACCGGACTGGAGGAGCCGTCATCATGAGAAGTTTTGATCACAGACCAACCAAACTTTATAAAATCCCGCAGCGTGGACGTGTTGCAGGTGTATGTGCCGGAGTTGCTGATTACCTAGATATCAGCACAGGTGCCGTAAGGTTTATGACAGTTGTTCTGGCGCTTTTCACTTCCATAATTCCAGCTTTGATCATCTACGCAATACTTGCGATGGTCTTGGACGCAAAACCATATGACCTTTACGAGGATGAGCAAGAAGAAGAATTCTGGAAACAAACACGTAAAGCACCGGATTATACAGCAGCAGAACTACGTCGCCGCTTCCGGGATATAGAGCGCCGCACAACAGATATGGAAGCTTACATGACCAGCAAACGCTTCCGCCTAGAGCGCGAGTTCCAAAAACTAGAAGACTAAAAATCTTCATACACAGAAAAAGGGCAGTGATTTCACTGCCCTTTTTCTTTTTACCTTTATGAAGCCGCTGCTATCCGCGCCTCTTCTTCTTCCAGGGCCTTCGCATAAGCTTTCCGCCCCCAGAGATAAAAACCGATACTAAGCGGTGTTGCCGTTGCAGCGAGTAGTGCCATCGAATAATTCAGCATCATCTCATCGCCGAACAAGCTATCTGTGAAGAACCCCAAAAGGAATGGTCCTGCGCCATATCCAATAATACTGGTACACAGCACATACATGGCAATAATCTGACCACGCATTTGGTTTGGCGTAATAAGCTGAAGGCTTGCGTAAGCTACGCCCGACGGCAGGTTAATGAAGAAGTTTGCAAACCCAAGAAGCACCCAAACCGTTGTAGTGTTTTCCACAAAAGGAAGCACTAATGACGGAATGCCATATCCAAGCGGCGCAACCAGCAGTGCGATAACATGCGCATCTTTTCGGCCCATTTTGTAGAGCTTATCCGCTATAAAACCGCCGAGCAGCAAACCGCCGGTTCCTGTAAATATTGAGATAGTACCAAAAGTCGTACCAACCTCTGCTGGACCAACACCGTGGAACCGGTCAAAGAAAAGCGCAAGAAAAGTAACGCTACCGAACCCAAGGGCTGCGTTAAAGGACACTCCCAGACATATGCTGGAGTATGCTCTAAAACGCTGCTTTACGTGCCCCCAAACCTCCTTTACTGGAATGGCCTTCGCATCACCTGACAAACCCTTACGCTCAGGCTCCTTGATTGTGAACACCAGAAGCGTAAGCAATATGCCCGGCAGACCAACCATAAGGAACACCTTCTGCCAGCCAGTAAGCAGGCCAAACCCTGGTACCGAGATATCAGGCATAGAACCAGCGAGCGCAATCACCTGCCCGCCCACAATAAAGGCGAGTGCGGAGCCAACAGGAATCCCCATCGAGTAAACAGAAAGCGCCGTTGCCAACCGCTCCTTTGGAAAACTATCTGCAAGCAGTGAATTAGCAGCAGGCGCAAGCGTTGCTTCACCAACACCAACACCGATACGGAGGAGGAAAAGCTGGCCAAAGCTTCGCGCAAGCGATGACGCTGCTGTCATCAAGCTCCACACAAATAGCCCCACCGCAATTAAGCCCCGACGGGATCGAGTATCCGCGATTCTCGCGCAAAACAGGCCAAAAACAGTGTAAAACACCGCAAATGCAAAACCTGTAAGCAAGCCAAATTCCGTATCGGAAATCTGGAAATCTGCTTTAATTGATGAACCAAGCAAGCCAAGAATTTGGCGATCAATAAAAGAAAAAGTATAGATAAGTAGCAGAAGGGCCACCATATACCAGGCATAAGCCGGGCGTGGGTAACCGTTAGATTGGTCTGACATAAGCGCTCCCCTCGCTATCAAATCGAGACTATACAGAGAATTAGCTCTTTTCTTATTGTAGCCAATTCTATAGAGGTCGTGAGCATTAGGTTGGATGAATGACCAAACTGTCAAGGCCTCTTGTTGCGTAACTATATTGGAATAAACCATGTCGCTTGAAAATACAACGATCGTTGAAATTTTGGATACTTTTGAATTCCTCGATGATTGGGAAGAGCGCTATAAATATATTATCGACCTAGGGAAAAAGCTTACACCGCTAGCCCCAGAAGAAATGGTTGATGAAAATAAGGTTCGTGGTTGCCAAAGCCAGGTGTGGCTTGTTGCAGAAACAGATGCTGACGGCAAAATTCACCTACGCGGTGATAGCGATGCCTTCATTGTAAAAGGCTTGGTTGCTGTAGTTCTTCTAATTTTCTCTGGCAAGACTGCCGCTGAAATTCAAGCAACAAATGCTAAAGAAATTCTGGATCAAATGGGCCTTTCCGCCCACCTATCCCCTCTTCGCGCCAATGGCCTTTTCTCCATGGTGGAGCGCATCGAACGCATGGCTGCATAATCCAGACACAAAAAAAGGGGCCAATCGGCCCCTTCTGTTCTTCAAGCGCATCCGCTTTAATCTTTATATTTCTCAAACCAGGCCAGAATATTACCAACCTTCTGCGCCAGATTACTTGGCTTAGCAGCAATTCCGTGGCCAACGCCTGGTACACGCACCATAACCGTATCCACGCCCTGAAGTTTAAGCGCCTGATAATATTGTTCAGTTTCAGACATAGGCGTGCGGTAGTCATTCTCACCTGTCAGCAACATTGTTGGTGTTGTCACGTTACCAACAAGCGATAGCGGCGAACGTTCCCAATAGTGGGTCGGGATGTTCCACGGCATATCAGGGAACCAGTACTGCGTGAAAAACGGGCTAAAATCAGCGGTAAGAACAAAGCTAGCCCAGTTAATCACAGGCTTTGCAACAACAGCAGCCTTGAACCGTTTGGTTTTACCGACAATCCATGATGTAAGCACACCACCGCCAGAACCACCAGTTACATACAGCTTATCTTCATCAACTACGCCGCTTGCGATTAAACCATCTACAGAATCCATCAGATCGTTATAGTCAGATGCTGGATATTTATGGTGGATTTCATTGGCGAACTCTTCACCGTATGATGTACTGCCCCGCGGGTTTGTCCAAAGCACAACATACCCAGCGGCTGCATAAAGCTGAACCTCCGCACTGAACTGCGGACCATAAGCTGCATGTGGGCCACCATGAATTTCAAGGATAAGCGGATATTTTTTGTTCGGATCAAAGTTCGCAGGCTTTGCAATCCATCCCTGTACCGTAAGGCCATCAAGGCTCGACTGAACGGTGAACTCCTCAACAGTTGCCATACCTTTGCCCGCGAGAATATCACCATTGAGGTTGGTAAGTGATGTAACACGGCCAATACGGTCTACAACCGCCAGATCAGCGGGACGGTCAGTTTCGCTACGCGTAAACACCACGCGGCCATCACCCACTGCGCGGAAATCACCGCTTGTATAGGGGCGACCAAGTGTAGTGCCGCCAACAGCATTTGTCAGAATACGGCTACCACCAGCAAGTGTGGCGTACCCAACAAGCCGTTTGCCTTCATTATCATAAGAATAATAGACCCCCTGACTATCCGGCGCCCACTGAACCCCTTGAATATTCCGATCCAGCAGTGTTGTAAATTCCTGCACACCACTGCCGTCCACATTCATAATATGCAGCGCTGCATTTTGGTGTGAAAGCTTTTTATCTTCAAAGCTCGTGAAAGCGATCTTGGAACCATCTGGAGAAATTACCGGGTTACCGTCTGGTCCTGAACGCGTTGTTAGCTGCGTTAGGTCACCACTATTTACATCCACCCGGTAAAGATCAGCTTCCCGTGGGTTCAGTTCCCAGTTTTCAGTACGGTTCGCGGAAAAAATAATACTGCCGCTATCAGGCATCCACGCAAGGCTACCGCCATTATTAAATTCGCCTTTGGTAATTTGGCGAGGTGTGCCACCATCCGCCGGCACCACAAAAACCTGGGTATAACCACTTGGCAGGAAGCCTTGTCCATCCGCTCGGTATGTTACTTTATCAATAACCTTCGCATTTCCTGCCCACTTAGCACCCTTAGGTTTTGCCGGCAGAGTGAACAGCGGTTTGTTTTTCTTGGGCACGAACATGGTGAAGGCAATTGACTTGCCATCAGGTGACCAGCTTAAATTACCCGGGCCATATTGAAGATCAGTAACACGTGCTGTCTCACCACTATCGAGCCAGCGCACATAAATCTGGTTTTTACCTTCAACGCTAGAAACATAAGCCATACGGGTACCATCAGGCGAAAAACGCGGCATCCGGTACTGCGCTTTGCCAGACAATAGAGGGCGATGCTCTGTACCGTCTAAATTCACCATCCAGATATTAGACCGCATACCGTCTGTCATAATATCCATAGAACGGCGTTCATAGACTACAGCCTCGCCATTTGGTGTGATGCGCGGCCCTGTTGCATATTCCAGATTAAAAATATCTTCGTATGAGAATTTTTCTTCCTGCGCCTGAACATTCAGCGACGCAGCCGCTAATACTGTCCCAAGCAGTAACTTAAACCGTTTCATGAATATCTCCCCGTGTGTTTAAAGCACCCTAGCAAAGAGAACGGCGGATGCAAGCCAACAAAACCTATGGTTTGTGCACAATTTATTCATACTTACCCATTTAAAGTGACTAAGGTGGTGATAATCAGTATATTTCTATAATCAATTCCATGCTCTTGGGGGGTTTATGTCCGGGTTACTTGAAGAAACCAGAAAAGAACGTGAACGGTTTGTGGCCTTTGCTTTTGCTGCAGCCGAGATCTTTCTGGAACTGGACAATACAGGAAAGATTCTATTTGCTGGCGGCGCATCTGATCGCATCACACCACAAGGTAAAAGCCTTATTGGGGAAAGCATCGACAGCATCGTGGATAAAGATGATATCGATATCTATCATGCCCTTGTCACCCATCTGAGTCACAAAGGTCGTATCGGGCCTTTACCACTTCGCTTCAATACAAACGACAATAGATCAATTGCGCTGCGCGCCTTTGCACTGAATATGCCACAGCAAGAAGGTACTCATACCTTTCTTGCTTTACGCTCAGCGCCGCTTGGCACGAGTGTAAGCGATAGTGCTGTAGATGAGGAAACTGGCCTTCTCACACAAGATGCCTTTATGGAAATGGCATCCAGCACCATGGCAAGTACCCCAACTTCCAGCAATCTCTATATGACCACCGTGGCTGTTGATGGCCTCGAAGAAGCAAAAGAAAAATTTGGCCCACGATATATGCGGCAACTTCTGAAGCGTGTTGCCGCCCATATGAAAACCCTGTCTGTTGACGGACAGTCCGCAAGCCAGATTGGGGAAAAAGAATTTGCCTTCCTGCACAAGAACAAAGCAGATGGTGAACACCTAACCAATAGCCTTAAATCCGTCGACGAAAACGTAACTCTGACAGCCAGCAGTGCAACGATTTCCGCTGAAGGGGGCGATGTTTCTGAAGATCAGATTTTGAGAACACTTTCCTATATTCTCAATCAATTCTGTAAAGACCCAAAGAATGTTACTTTCGAATCTCTAACTAATGCCTATGAGGACATGGCGGGTGCTGCACAAAAACGTGTCACCAACATGCGCAGCATGATAGAAAGCGGTAACTTCAACATCGCTTTCCAGCCAGTGCTTGATCTGAAAACCGGTGATATTCATCATAACGAAGTACTCTCCCGCTTTAACAACAATATGGGTGATAGCACGCCTCTTGAGGTAATCCGCTTCGCTGAAGATGTTGGCATTATTGAAGAATTCGACATTGCTCTATGCCATAAAGCCATTGATTATATCCGTAAAATGAAAAAGCTGGGAACCCCAGTTACGCTTGCTGTGAACCTGTCCGGGCGTACGCTAGACAGCGGCAGGTTTGTAGATCCTTTGATGAAAACACTTCTGAGTGCAAAAGATATTGCCCACTCACTATTGCTTGAGCTTACCGAAACCACAGGTGTAGAGAATTTTGAAAAGGTCGAAGCAATCCTGAATGACCTGAAAGCAGCCAATTACCGCGTTTGCCTTGATGATTTTGGTGCGGGTGCTGCCGGGTACCAATATCTTAGGGCTTTCAATGTCGATTTTGTAAAAATTGACGGCGCTTACGTTCAAGATATGAATGCGCCAGGTTATCGCCCCACATTCCTGCTTTCTATCGTGAAGCTCTGTAATGATCTGGGCGTAAAAACTATTGGCGAGCACGTAGAGAATAAATTCCAGGCTGAATTCTTGAAAACGCTTGGTGTTGACTTCGGCCAGGGCTATCATTTCGGGAAACCGGATTTCACACCAAGAACAAACCTCTAATTATGACAACATATTATCTTATTGGCAGCATGTTGGTTTGTTGCTTCGTGTACGCCATTGCTGCCTGGAAGCAAAAGCACAAGCAAATAGGTCAGGTTCCTATCGTGCCTTATTACTACTGGCAGTTTTTTGCAATGATGGGGTTTCTAATTCTGGCCGCTAATCTAGTAGCTCATGTAACAGGTATTACATGGGAATCGCCCTTCGGTGGAAGGCGCTAAAAGCTAATAACTTTTAGCTTGCAGGTTCTTCTTCAGCAGCAGCTTCTTCGAGCGAGGTTTCAAACATTTTCATGCCGAAACGTGCATATATCACAGCCCAAAATCTCGACCGAAACAATCTACGCTTCCCTGTTTTACCAACAGAAAGATAAACACCTGAAGGGTGGCGGTGCACATATTTAGCCACCTCCGTAGACTCTTCCAACAACTGATCCTTCACCTTGCTAGACAAGCGTACTCTATGCTTCTGCATTGGCTTATGACGCTGGCGCGGCTTACGTCCCTGTTTAAACCTATACATCTTCAACCAAACAACAAAGACAACAATCCCTATCCCAAGGATCATCATGAAGGTACTTAACAGGTAGATGTAATCAAACTCATCACCCATTTCTATCCGGCTTACTGTTTCATCAAATGCTTGATCAACTGTGAGACTGGAATCGGTCGTCTCGCCCTCTACACGGAAGCTTAGGATGAGGCCATCACGCCTATCGAAACCCGACAAAATCCCGTTACCACCAAAAACACTGACAAACCCATTAGAAGCGACAGTCACCCCATATAATGGGTCACCTGAACATTTCACTTTCAAATCGATCAGATTAGGACGCTGTTGGAAAACCTGATAATCAGTAACCCGAGTACAGCGGTAACGAAAAAGCTGGATAATATCTCGGAGCTGCAATGCGAGGTTTTCCGGTAAAACTCCTCGATTGATGCCAGCATATAGATCAAGCGACATTTGCCTTGGATCAGTTTCATTCAAACCGCTCTGTGCTTGAGCAGATGAAAAACCAACTGATAGAAAACCTGTAAGTATCAATATTCGCAGCAGATTTCGCATAATATTACCCGCTTGTTACCTATAGCCCATTGAAAAACATACCGGTCAACAATGCAATCATTATTCGAGTTTGGAAGAAGCATAAAAAAACGGAACCGCATTCGGGGGAGGACATGCGGTTCCGCGCGACACAGTCAGATCAAGGGAGCTATTAGGCTGTATCAGCAGTATTAGGTTCTCAAACTTATATTAACAACACGTTAAAAAAATATATTCTATGCCTTGTTTTTAGAAAATCTCTCCAAAAAGCATAAAAAATCCCGCCTATTTGAAATAGGCGGAATGTTTAGCTTGAGAAAATTGATCTGATTCTATCTTTAATTTTCTCTCATCTTCAAGGCTGCAATAAATGCACTGTGCGGTATTTCCACCTTACCGTACATACGCATCTTGGCTTTACCCTTCTTCTGTTTCTCAAGGAGCTTTTTCTTACGGGTAATATCACCACCATAACATTTCGCTGTTACATCTTTACGCATAGCGGAAATAGTTTCGCGGGCGATAACCTTGCCGCCGATTGCTGCTTGAATTGGAATCTTAAACAGCTGGCGAGGGATCAGGTCCTTAAGGCGCTCACAAAGCGCACGGCCACGGCTATCTGCCTGCGTGCGGTGCACTAGCATGGAAAGCGCATCCACAGGCTCTGCGTTCACAAGGATAGACATCTTCACAAGGTCTGATTCTTCATAACCGCGAAGCTCATAATCAAAGCTCGCGTAACCACGACTTACAGATTTAAGGCGATCATAGAAGTCATAAACCACTTCGTTGAGCGGTAGTTTATATTTGAGCATTGCACGAGCGCCAACATACGTGAGGTCTTCCTGAATACCGCGCTTGTCTTCACAAAGCTTCAGAACTGTACCCAGATGCTCATCCGGCACAAGGATTGTTGCATCAATCCACGGTTCTTCGATACGGTCAATCTTGGTTACATCAGGCATATCAGCTGGATTATGCAGCTCCACGCGTTCACCGTTCTTCATATAGATATGGTAGATAACGCTTGGGCTTGTGGTGATAAGCTCAATATCAAACTCGCGGTTGATACGCTCTTGAATAATCTCAAGGTGCAACATACCAAGGAAACCACAGCGGAAACCAAAACCAAGCGCTGTAGAGCTTTCGGTTTCAAATTCAAAGCTGGCATCGTTCAGGCGCAATTTCGCCAGCGCTTCCTTAAGGGCTTCATATTCAGACGTATCCGCAGGGAACAGACCACAGAATACTACAGAACGGCTTGGCTGGAAGCCCGGCAGCGCCTCTTTACACGGCACTTTAATATCCGTAATCGTGTCACCTACGTGAGTGTCAGCCACTTCTTTGATAGACGCTGTAATAAAGCCTACTTCACCCGGGCCAAGTTCCGGCACCATCACACCTTTTGGTGTGAACACGCCAACGCGGTCAATTTTATGCTCACTATCAGCTGCGAGCATTTTAATGGTCTGGCCTTTTTTGATGGTGCCGTCGATCACACGCACAAGAACCATCACACCCAGATAACTATCGTACCAGCTATCCACCAGCATGGCTTTAAGAGGCGCGTTCGGGTCGCCCTCAGGCGCAGGCAAGCGTTCAACGATACCGTCGAGAACCTCTTCAATACCAATCCCCGATTTCGCAGAACACTCAATAGCTTCAGAGGCATCAATACCAATCACATCTTCAATCTGTGTACGCACACGTTCTGGCTCAGCGGCAGGCAGATCGATCTTATTAAGAACGGGCACGATATCATGATCATTTTCAATGGCCTGATACACGTTTGCCAGTGTCTGCGCTTCCACACCCTGGCTGGCATCTACCACAAGCAGTGAACCCTCACAGGCAGAAAGACAGCGGCTTACCTCATAGGCGAAATCCACGTGACCCGGCGTGTCCATCAGGTTCAGAACATATATCTCACCATCTTTCGCGCGGTATTCAAGGCGCACTGTTTGCGCCTTAATTGTAATACCCCGCTCGCGCTCAATATCCATGGAATCAAGCACCTGCTGCTTCATTTCGCGATCTTCAAGAGCACCTGTGTGCTGGATCAAACGGTCAGCAAGTGTGGATTTTCCGTGGTCAATGTGCGCAACAATTGAGAAGTTGCGAATGTTCTTTAATTCGGTCATGGCCGTTACTTATTACTTTTCTTGTTTTTAACTGCGGCAAACACCGCGCTGTATTATTCAGGCTAACGCTTAATCTGGGATAACCCGGTCCGGCAAACGGTGTTTATCGGCAAATGCCCGGATGTTAATAAGCACTTTTTCGCCCATTGCAACCCGCGCCTCTATTGTAGCAGAACCCATATGCGGCAGCAGCACTACATTTTCAAGCTCAAGTAGCTTTGGATTAATGGTTGGTTCTTCCTCAAACACATCAAGGCCAGCACCAGCAATTCGGCCCACTTCAATAAGATCAGCGAGCGCTTCCTCATCCACCACTTCACCACGGGCAGTATTAATCACAATCGCATGCGGCTGCAGCTTCTTAAGGCGTGCGCGATTAAGAAGACGGAACGTTTCATCTGTAAGTGGGCAATTGATAGAGATGAAATCCATACGGCTCAGCATCTCATCCAAGTCTTCCCAGTATGTTGCTTCAAGCTCACCTTCAATCTGCTCAGGCAAGCGTGAACGCTTATGATAATGAACAGCCATATTAAAGGCTTTAGCGCGCCTTGCCACCGCCTGACCAATACGGCCCATACCAATAATACCAAGGCGTTTACCTTGAATACGGTGCCCCATAAGGAATGTCGGGGTCCAGCCACTCCAATCACCAGCACGAAGGATTTTTTCACCTTCAAAAATGCGGCGCGGTACTGACAAGAGAAGCGCCATAGTAAGATCAGCCGTATCTTCAGTGAGTACGCCCGGTGTGTTTGTAACCGCGATACCTTTTTCTTTGGCAGCGGCCATATCAATATGATCCACGCCAGCGCCAAAGTTAGCTATCAATTTCAGTTGGTCACCAGCCGCGGCCAAAACCTCTGCACTGATAGAATCAGTTACGGTTGGCACAAGCACATCTGCTTCAGCAACAGCGGCTTTAAGCTGCTCTTCCGTTAAGGGCTTATCTGCCAAATTCAGCGTTACATCAAATAGTTCAGCCATCCGCGTTTCAATGCTGTCTGGCAGCTTGCGCGTTACAATTACCTTAGGCCGAATACGGTTTCCTGTTTGACTCATGATGCAAAATAACCTTTTCTGTCGAGCGAGAAAAGCGCTCGAGCACAGACTTAAGGCTTCTGTACCAGAAGGGAGCGCTTGTTTCAAACGCCAAGCGAGGGGGAATCGCGGTTATGAGGCATTTTGTTATACTTGTGGTGTGTTTATGCGCCTTTTCAATAACAGGAACCAGTTTCGCCCAGAATGTGGGCGCAAGCGGAAATCCATTGCCGCGGTTTGTTTCCATGAATGCAACAGAAGCTAACATGCGCACTGGGCCGGGCCGCCAATATCCCATCATGTGGGTATATAAACGGAAATATCTACCGCTTGAGGTGGTGGATGAGAAAGGCCCATGGCGAAAAGTAACAGACCATGAAGGTTCAACGGGCTGGATTCATCGCGCCCTCCTTTCAGGCCGCCGTACCGCTATGATGATGGGTGGCAAAAAATCACTATTCCGCAGCAAAGACACTAATTCCCAACTCGCTATTACAGCTGAAGAAAATGTAGTCGGTCATATCATTGAATGTGCAGATGATTGGTGCCAACTGGAAATCGAAGGTACAAAGGGCTGGATTGAACGTCATCACCTGTGGGGCGTATATAGCCGCGAAGTGATTAATTAAGCCTTTTATACCCCTATTAGGTTCACAAGATTTATTCAGATAATGGTCTGAAATTTCTTTCTTGAATATTTTATGTAAGCACTTATATAATTTCTTATCCTACCTGACAGTGAGGAGTTTGCGTATATGTCACAGGAAGAAATTTATCTGGAGCTTGGGATCGGCACCCGTATCAGACGGCTTTATGAAGCTATGTCCGCTGATGCTGATAAACTTTATGAAGAAGCCGGACTTAATTTTCGTGTGAGTTACTTCTATGTGATATATGCGCTTGCACTGCGCGGTGCGATGCCTATCGCAGATATCGCGAAGCTCGCAGGCTTCAGCCATTCTGCTGTTAGCCAAACAGTGAAGAAACTGATTGCTGAAGATTTAGTAGAAACTGATGCCACCTCAGACGGGCGTCAAAAGCTCGTAGCACTTTCTGCAAGAGGCAAACAACTTGCCGATGATTTGCGCCCTTATTGGCAAGCATTAGAGGCCAGTATGAAAGATGTAATGGAGGAAGCAAACATCAGTCTCCTCAACGCCATCTGCCGTACTGAAGAAGTTTATAACCAGAAAAGCCTTTATGATCGGGCCAAAGAAAAACTCGCCGCAGATACCAATGACGTAAGCTTTTCCATTGAACCCTACAGTGCCAACCACAAACAAGCTTTCTATGATTTCAATGTTGCGTGGTTGAAGAAATATTTCGTAGTAGAACCAATCGATGAAAAAGTGCTCTCTCAACCTGAAGAATATATTCTCAGTAAAGGTGGAGAGATATTTTTCGCTGTCGATAAAGGCAAGGCTATTGGCTGTGTAGCGATGAAACCGACGGGTGACGGTGTTTTTGAACTTACCAAACTGGCGGTTGACCCAACCCTTCATAAAGGCGGTGTTGGTACAGCTTTATGTAACAAAGTAATTGAGCGCTTTCAGGCACGCGCTGGCAACAAGCTATTCCTTGAAACCAACACCCTGCTAGAGCCTGCAATCCGTATCTATAAACGTATTGGGTTTGTAGAACTGCCTAGCCCTTTTGAAAGCCCTTATGAACGAGCCAATTACTATATGGAATGGCGAGAGGACGCATAGATGACTGGCCGCATTATTTCCTATGACCCGAAATACAAACAAGCTTTCTATGACATCACCATGGCGTGGCTAGCTAAGGACTTTACCGTTGAACCACAACATACAGAGATGCTTACCAAACCTGAGGAAGTATTGCTGAAAAATGGTGGTGAAGTTTTCTTCGTACTGGAAGGTGATGAAGTTATTGGCACCGTTGGCATGAAAAATCATGGTGATGGTGTTTACGAACTAACAAAGATGGGCGTAACGGACCAAGGCAAAGGGAAAGGTTACGGCCGCTTACTTGGTGAAGCTGTGATTGAACGTTTCAAAACAGTAGGTGGCAAAACCTTATTCCTTGAAAGCAACACTATGCTAACGGCGGCCGTCGCACTCTATAAAAAACTGGGCTTTGAAATGGGTGAACACCCAAACGGCGGTGAATATCTTTGCACCAACTGTTATATGGAATGGCGTGGCGATCATGAAAAGTAATGTAACTATCGCACGGGCTGAAACCGCAGAGGACATCGCAGCTGTTAAACGGATATTCGAAGCGTTTGTTGCTTTCCTGCCTATCGATCTTGGATTTCAGGGGATTGATAGCGAGATGGCAGAGTTCCCAAAGATTTATGAATTTCTTCTTCTGGCAAAGATGGATGATAAACCGCTAGGCGCAGTAGCGCTCAAGAGACACAGCGATGATGTGTGCGAGATGAAGCGCCTTTATGTTTTACCTGAGGCGCAGGGAACAGGCGCAGGACGTGCACTTTGCGACGTGCTGCTTACAGAAGCTAAAAATGAGGGCTATAGTACCATGCTGCTTGATAGCCTGAGGCGTCTGGAAGCAGCTGTTAATCTCTATAAAAAGCTCGGCTTTGAAGAAACAGCCCCTTATAACTTCAACCCAGAAGATGACGTTGTTTATATGAAACGGGCCTTATGACCACCAAGCCTTATACTTTGTTCCAAGCTACAGATAACGATACACAAGCTATTGTTACGCTTCTGAAAGAAAGCTTCAGAGCTGCCTACCCCGACCGGTACCAACCCGCAGACATCGAAGAATATTTTGATCTCAATTATACGGAAGCAAAAGTGGACAGTTGGCTTTCTGCTCCGATTACATCTGTGTGGTTAGCTAAACGGGAACATGATCTGGAAGGTGTTTTTGTGTTTCATGATAAGCCGAGCTTACTAAGCCCGGATACTCCTGCTTTTGAAATTGATAAGCTTTATCTGATGCCCTCAGCCCACGGTACAGGACTGGCGGCAACATTTCTGAAAAAGCTGGAAGAAACAAACAGAGATATAAAACTACATTGGCTGATCGTGGCACAAAAAAATATTCGTGCACAACGCTTTTACGCCAAACATAATTTCAAGATTATGGCTGATGGTCCTAGCCTTGTTGTCGGGCAAGAGCATGCTGCTTCATTCGTGATGCACCGAGAGCTTGGCTAGCCAAAACTCAGTTCATCACTGTCATCATCGTTAGCGGGGCCAGGATTGTTTTTGCCGCTTCTACGTTCCACCGAAACAGGTACATCAACAATGCGCCTGCTAGGACCTGTATAATCTGCAGATCGGACAAAAGGCTGCGGGTGCAGTATGAACGGCTCTGCGATAGTTTCAAATCGTTCAGCATTAAAGGGCTGTGGCAAGATACAAGTTACACCGGCCTGCCGGGCTTCCATTATTTCATTATTTGCTTCAATCAAGTCCATCTGGTCCGTGCTGGACCGGAAAAAGATCACATGAGCCTCAGCCATTGGCCCTTCGCACATACGAATAAAGCGTGCGAAATCTACACCTACTATCAATTTGCGAAGATCTTCATGTGTCGCTAGTAACTGGCCATCTATGACAAAGAGGGAAATCTCTGTCTTCAACATATAATCAATCGCTTCATGCATACAGTCAGCTGTACGCACACGCTTGATACCTTTAGAAATTAAGAATTCACAAACACCTGCTGATAGTTCTGGGGAAGAAACAGCAACAAGCGCATTCAACTCTTCATACGACATTTAAACCACTTTCCAATCACGCAGATTAAGTGTAGCGGCATAATCTTTAGAAACTTTCTCCAATTCCTTAGAATTTTAACTAGTTGAAGAGTGATTATTAAGGTTAACTAGGAAATAAGAAAGTGATTCAAGCCACTTACATGCAAGCGCGAGACCTAAGAATATAATAACATCAGTTAGTTACATGATCAATGAATCCGAGAAAAAAGCTCTTTATACGCTAGAGAAAAAACTAGCAAAATCCACCTGCCGGACAGATAAAACTTTTCTGCAAAATACCTTATCAGATAACTTCAAAGAGTTTGGTTCATCTGGCCGCATTTTCAGTAAAGTTGAGATCATTGACCTACTGACTACTGAATCCAGCTTTACAGACTATGAGTTGGAAGATTTTCAGGCGGTATCTATTGATGAAAAAACCGTACATGTCACCTATTTGATTCCGCCACGCACACTAACAGATGGTACCGCGAGAAAAGGGTCGCTTAGAAGCTCCATATGGTCACGGATAAACGGCGATTGGCAGATCCTTTTTCATCAGGGAACCTTGCGCCCATAAAAAAAGCCCAGTTATTCAACCGGGCTTCTCTACAATATGTTCTGAAGGCTTAATCGCCTGTCATGATACGGTCAACCAGCTGCTTCACTGACGGCACAAACCCGTTCGAGTAGAATGGATCAGAACCAAAACGGAAAGCATTATGACCTGCGAAAAGAAGGTTCTTTTCGATGTTACCATCATGGGCCACGTCTTCGAGTGTTTTCTGAATACAGAAGCTGCGCGGGTCAGCAAGTCGGCCTGTTGAATTCTTCTCATTATCCGCCCAGCTAGAAAAACGGCACTGGCTCAAACAACCAACACAGTCTTTCTGGTCTTTACGGATTTCAGTTGCCTTATCAGCATCCACAAACAAGAGCGTATCATCAGGTGTTTTCATTGCCTGATCGTAACCAGCCGCTACCCAGTTTTCGATTTTCGCTGCATCTTCACCGCGCACGATATATTTCTTACGAGCAACCATTACTTCGGTGTTGAACTCTTCATCTTGCTCGGTGCGGAAGTCTACCTGACGGTCACTACGGCCAACAAGTTCACCAAGGAAGCTGTTCTTAATTGCGCTTGAGAAAAAGCCTGTAGGGCTAAAATTCTGCAAAAGAACATCGCCTGATTTCAGTTCAAGAAGCTTCTTCTTCCAGCGCTCAGAAATCGGGCTTTCTTTCGTAAGGAGCGGACGTGTACCAAATTGGAAAACAATCGGACCAAGTTCTTTGTTATCGATCCAGTCTTTCCATTCTTTCAGGTTCCAAACACCACCCGCCATAATGATCGGCACATGGTCAAGGCCAAGCTTACGCATGATTTTACGTAGCTCTAATACCCGTGGGTACGGATCGCCTGGCTTTGTTGGGTCTTCTGCGTTTGAAAGGCCATTATGGCCACCTGCACGCCAAGGGTCTTCATAAACAACACCCCCCAGAAGGTCAGCCGCGTTTTTATACGCACGGCGCCACAACAGGTTAAAAGCACGGCCTGAAGATACGATTGGATAATAATGCACACCGTATTTTGAAGCCAGTTCGGCCAGCTTAAACGGCATACCTGCACCACAGGTAACCCCGTGGATCATGCCTTTGGTTTTCTCCAGAACGCCATGCAGAATTTTCTGCGCGCCACCTAGTTCCCAAAGCATATTAATATTGATATGACCTTCGCCCTTTGAAATTTCCCAAGCTTTGCGTACCTGATCAATGGTACCTCTAATGGAAAAATCAATCATTTCATTATGGCGATCACGGCGGCTTTTCCCCATGTAATCATGTGGGATTACATTACCGTGTTCATCATATGCGTCTGCGATTACCGCAGAAATAGTGCCAATTCCGCCAGCTGCGGCCCAAGGCCCACTGCTTGCCCCAGTTGAAATGGCAACGCCTTTACCACCTTCGATAAGTGGCAACACCTCTTTACCACCCATACGGATCGAATTAAGGCTAAAACTCATTAAACTCTCCCAAGTTCCCCTGCCCCTCGCAGGAGTAGCTGGCGCAGGAAATTCTGCGCCAGTATAACATTTTTTTATCGGAAATTAATCGCGGTCTTTACGTGGGCCACGCTTTTTCTGCGGTGCAGCTTTAGCAGGGCGTGCATCAGGATCTTCTTCACCTGTTTCCTGATCAACAACACGCATAGACAGGCGAACCTTACCGCGGCCATCAATCTCAAGACACTTCACGTAAACTTCGTCGCCTTCTTTCACAACGTCAGTCACATTTTCAACGCGCTCTTCAACAAGTTCCGAAATGTGAACAAGACCGTCACGGCTACCCATGAAGTTAACAAACGCACCGAAGTCCATAATACGAACAACTTTACCTTTGTAGATTGTGCCAACTTCAGGCTCAGCAACGATACCGATGATCCAGTCTTTCGCTGCTTCAATCTGTGAAGCAACAGAAGATGCGATCTTGATTGTACCGTCGTCCTCGATGTTAACCTTCGCACCAGTAGTTTCCACGATCTCACGGATCACTTTACCACCAGTACCGATCACTTCGCGGATTTTGTCCACAGGGATCTTCATTGTTTCGATGCGAGGAGCATGCTCAGAAAGCTCTGTACGAGCATCAGCAAGACCTTTGTTCATCTCATCAAGGATGTAGGCACGACCACGACCAGCCTGCTCAAGCGCAACTTCCATGATCTCTTTGGTAATACCAGTAATCTTGATATCCATCTGCAGTGCAGTGATACCTTCAGATGTACCAGCCACCTTAAAGTCCATATCACCAAGGTGATCTTCATCGCCAAGAATGTCAGAAAGAACAGCGAAATCATCGCCTTCTTTAATCAAGCCCATAGCAATACCAGAAACTGGGCGTGTAATCGGAACACCAGCATCCATCATAGATAGAGATGCACCACATACAGACGCCATAGAAGACGAACCGTTTGATTCAGTAATCTCTGAAACAATGCGGATTGTGTATGGGAATTCTTCAGCTGTTGGCAGAACTGCGTTCACCGCGCGCCATGCAAGCTTACCATGACCAACCTCACGGCGACCAGTGAAGCCAACACGGCCACATTCACCAACAGAGAATGGAGGGAAGTTATAGTGCAGCATGAAGTTTGAGCGGTATGAACCTTCAAGACCATCAATGATCTGCTCGTCTTCGCCTGTACCAAGTGTCGCTACAACAAGACCCTGAGTTTCACCGCGTGTAAACAGTGCAGAACCGTGTGTACGTGGTAGGATACCTGCTTCAGCGCGGATATCACGCACATCATCAAGGCCGCGGCCGTCGATACGTTTCTTAGTTTCAAGGATATTGCCGCGAACAATTGCGCTTTCAAGCTTCTTAGTGAGATCACCCACCATCTGCTCTGTAAGCTCTTCGTTTTCTTCAAGTACCGGAGCTACAGCTTCAGCAATTGCAGCTTTCACTTCGTTGATTTTCGCAACGCGGTCCTGCTTGGAAATGATTTCATAAGCAGCGCGTAGATCAGCTTCAGCAACTTCAGCAATTTTCGCTTTAAGAGCTGATGTATCTGGACCTTCTGCAAGTTCCCATGGCTCTTTCGCAGCTTGCTCAGCAAGATCAATGATAGCATCAATCACTGGCTTACATGCGTTATGACCGAATTCAACAGCACCAAGCATTACATCTTCAGAAAGTTCTTTTGCTTCTGATTCCACCATAAGAACAGCATCTGATGTACCTGCAACAACAAGTTCAAGATCGCTTTCTTTAACAGCTTCAAGGGATGGGTTCAGAATATATTCGCCGTCTTTATAGCCAACTTTCGCGCCAGCGATTGGGCCCATGAACGGCAGACCTGATAGGCAAAGAGCAGCAGAGGCACCAATCATTGCAACAATATCGCTATCGTTTTCAAGATCGTGGCTTACAACTGTACAGATAACCTGCACTTCGTTTTTAAATCCGCCTGGAAATAGTGGACGGATTGGGCGGTCGATCAGACGGCTAACAAGAGTTTCTTTCTCTGTTGGACGGCCTTCACGTTTAAAGAAACCACCAGGAATTTTACCCGCAGAATAGTATTTTTCTGTGTAGTTAACAGTAAGCGGGAAGAAGTCCTGACCCGGCTTTACTGATTTGGCACCAACAACAGTACACATCACTGTTGTATCACCATATGTTGCCATTACGGCACCGCTTGCTTGTCTCGCAATGTGGCCAGTTTCGAGAACCAGAGTACGACCACCCCACTCAATTTCTTTACGATAAATATCGAACATTTTTTTCCTTTCGCGGAACCACCGGAAAAATACTTACCCAACCGTATGGTTCCCGGCATACCCCCTTGGGCATACCCCGCTAAAAATATAACCTCACACGGCCCCATTGCCGGGCAAGGTATGCGTTTTACTTTCAGGCAACCCACCTGAAAAAGAAAAGGCCGGTCCAAATGAACCGGCCTTCGCTAAATTCTTACTTACGGAGACCTAGACGAGAAATAAGCGACTTGTAGCGCTCCTGGTCTTTGCCCTTCAAGTAATCAAGAAGCTTACGACGCTGGTTAACCATCTTGATCAGACCACGACGAGAGTGGTTATCTTTCTTGTGATCTTTGAAGTGCTCTGTCAGCGTAGTGATACGTGAAGTTAGAATAGCAACCTGAACCTCTGGGGAACCTGTATCGCCTTCTTTCACTGCATATTCTTTAATAAGCTGTTCTTTAACATCAGCTGCAATCGACATCGATCTTCTCCTAAAAATAAAGTTACATATTGAAGACCCGCAGGGGACGAACAAGTTCGTCACTGGCTTCAGCAATCGCCAAAGGCGTATCACCTGCCATCAGCACATAAGTGCCATCCCGCTTAGCTTTGGAAGTTTGGAAACTCCGACCAAATCTGATCTCTTGAGCCTCCGTTTCCGTAACGGCTAGCACCGGGATGTCGTCTAGTGCAGTCGTTACAGGAAGAAGTGCTTCCACAGCGCGCGCACTATGGCCCAACTCCTCAAGCTTTTCCAGCGAAATCGCTTTGTTGAGAGTAAAGGGGCCAACACGCAGTCTGCGGAGAACGGTAATATGAGCACATGTGCCAAGTGCTTTTGCAATATCGCGCCCAAGTGAGCGTACATAAGTGCCCTTACCGCATGTTACATGAAAACTGGCTTCATTAGCCTTTTCATCAAAATCAGTTAACTTAAGTGATTGAATTTCAACGGTTCTGGCTTTGAGCTCCACCTTTTCACCATCACGTGCAAGCTTATAAGCTCGCTGACCATCTACCTTGATGGCACTGTATGCGGGCGGAACCTGCTCAATAGAACCAGTAAACTGAGGCAGAAGATTTTCTACTTCTTCTTTTGAAGGCGTTCTGCCGCCAGTTTCTATCACTTCGCCTTCTTTGTCATCCGAATCGGTGGCAGTTCCCCACTGAACCGTAAAGGCATATTCTTTTGAAGCGTCCACAATATAAGGCATAGTCTTAGTTGCTTCACCAAGACCAATCGGCAAAATACCAGAGGCTAGCGGATCTAGCGTACCGCCGTGGCCTACCTTTTGTGCTTTCGTATGGAACTTAACAGCGCCAACCACCTTCGCGCTTGAGATACCAAGCGGTTTATCAATGATCAGCCAGCCATCAATTTTGTTGCCTTTGCGTTTTCTCGCCAAGGAAGTGCCCTATTCTTCGTCGTCCGATACGTCAGCCAGAGTTTTGATATCCTGCTGAACACGAGGGTCGCGAAGGATCGCATCAATATGGCTTGCTTCATCGAAGCTTTCATCAAGCTTGAACTTAAGACGCGGCATATATTTCATATGCACAACCTTGCTCATCTGGCCTCGGATGAACGCACTGTTTTTGTTCAGTGCTTTGGTTACCTTGCCATCTTCATCACCGCCTAGCGGCATAACAAAAACCGTAGCATTCCGAAGATCAGGGCTAATCCGAACTTCAGAAACAGTTACAGAGGCAGTCTCAAGGTCAGGATCCTGCACATCGCCGCGTGCAAGAATGCTTGAGATCGCATGGCGTACATTTTCGCCCACGCGCAATAGCCGCAGGCTTGGGGAACCATCCCCATCAAACCGTGACTTGGACATAACTTTTACCTAAGTAAGCAGCCAGAAGGCCGCACGCCCCTTAAAGGGTACGTGCGATTTCCTCTAGCTCGTAAACTTCAAGAACATCACCAGCTTTGAAGTCATGATAGTTTTCAAATGTCAGACCACATTCCTGACCAGATTCAACCTTCTTCACATCATCCTTGAAGCGGCGTAGGTTTTCAATCTGACCTTCGTAGATAATCACATCATCACGGAGGATACGGGCCTTAAGATCGTTGCGGATATTACCTTCAGTAACCATACAACCAGCCGCCTTACCGGCTTTACCAGCCTGGAAGGCTTCCTGAATGTTCGCACGACCAACAACGTTCTCTTTATATTCCGGACCAAGCTGGCCAGCCATCGCTGCTTTCACATCATCAATGAGATCATAGATAATGTTGTAGTATTTGATGGTAATGCCGTCTTCTTCAGCCTGCTTACGAGCCTGAGTACTTGGACGAACATTGAAGCCAATTACAAGTGCGTTAGATGCCTGTGCAAGACCAATGTCTGTCTCAGTAATACCACCTACAGCACCGTGGATAACACGACATTCGATTTCATCGTTACCAGCTTTCACAAGAGATTGCTGAATAGCTTCAACAGAACCCTGTACGTCACCTTTCACAACAACATCAAACACCTGCTTACCATCGCTCTCTTTAAGCTGAGTAAAGATGCTTTCAAGCGTCTTAGGTGCAGCAAGAGCAGCTTGGCGCTTCTTACGTTGTTGATCTTGGCGGTATTCAGTAATTTCACGAGCACGCGCTTCACTATCAACAACCGCAAAGTCATCACCAGCACCTGGTGTTGCATTTGAACCAAGAACCTCAACCGGCTGTGAAGGACCTGCTTCTTTAACCTGCTGGCCTTTATCATTGATAAGGGCACGAACTTTACCCCACTCAGCGCCAGCAACAAAGATATCACCAACCTTCAGTGTACCACGTTGAACAAGAACCGTTGCAACAGGGCCACGGCCTTTATCAAGCTTCGCTTCCACAACCACACCTTCAGCAGCACGGTTCGGGTTGGCTTTCAGTTCAAGGATTTCAGCTTGAAGCGCGATCGCTTCTTTAAGCTTATCAAGGCCAGTGCCTTTAAGCGCAGAAACTTCCACTTCCTGTGTATCACCAGAGAAGCTTTCAGTCACAACTTCATACTGAAGCAGTTCCTGACGAACTTTATCTGGGTTAGCACCTTCGCGGTCCATTTTGTTGATCGCTACGATCATCGGCACGCCAGCAGCCTTGGAGTGGTTAATCGCTTCAATAGTCTGCGGCATAACGCTATCGTCAGCAGCTACAACCAGAATTACGATATCTGTTACAGAGGCACCACGTGCACGCATTTCAGTGAAAGCTGCGTGGCCTGGTGTATCAAGGAATGTCAGAAGGTCACCACCATCTGTTTTCACCTGATAAGCACCAATGTGCTGCGTGATACCACCTGCTTCACCTGAAACCACATTCGCTTTGCGAAGAGCATCTAGAAGTGATGTTTTACCGTGGTCAACGTGACCCATTACTGTCACGATCGGCGCACGAGAGATCAAGTCCTCATCTTTATCTTCTTCACCGAAGAGGCCGATTTCAACATCCGCTTCGCTTACACGTTTTGCAGTATGGCCAAACTCTTCCACAACAAGCTGCGCTGTATCCTGGTCAAGAACTTCATTGATCGTTGCCATGATACCAAGGCCCATAAGAACCTTGATTACTGCAACGCCTTTTTCAGCCATACGCTGCGCAAGTTCCTGTACAGTAATACCTTCCGGAATTGTAATTTCGCGGCTCTGGCGTTCTTGCTGTTGCTGACGTCCACCCATTTCAGCAGCGCGTTTCTTAGCCTGCGCACGCTTATATGACGCTAATGAACGTTGACGCTCACTATCACCTGTAGCACTTGATATTGTCAGACGGCCTTTGCGGCGATCATCACCGCCACGACCACGGGCACCACGTTGGTTACGGTCGTTTTGGTTATTGCCTTTTTTAACGTCTTTACGCTTAGGCTTAGCTGCCCGGCGTGTATCTTCTTTATTAGCATCAGCGGCACCACCAGCGGCAGGAGCCTGACGTGCTTCATTTGCTTTCTTAAGCTGAACAGCCCGCGCTGCAAGAGATGCTTTTTTCTTCGCGTCTACAGCAGCTTTTTCTTTTGCTGCAGCATTATCAGCTTTTTTCTTCTCTGCTTCTGCAGCAGCTTTTTCGGCAGCAGCAGCTTCTGCTTTTTTCTTCGCGTCAGCAGCAGCCTTTTCTGCAGCAGCAGTTTCAGCATCACGTGTAGCTTTCTCAGCCGCTTCGCGCTTCTTGCGCTCAGCTTCTTCCACAGCACGTCGTGCTTCAATTGCAGCTTTTTCTTTCGCCTGCTCCTCAGCGCGTTTCTTCGCCATCTCGAGCGCACGCACACGAGCTTCTTGCTCAGTGCTTGATAGAACACGACCATCGTTTTGTGGCTTCTTAGGAGAATAACCACGAGGTTTTCTTGGTTTGTTACCCCCTGGTTTCTGACCACCACCTGCTGGCCTTTGGCCTGCCGGCTTTTGACCTGCTGGCTTTTGACCTGCTGGTTGTTCCGGCGCACCACCTTTTGTTAGTACACGCTTTTTCTTGCGCTCAACAACTACCGCCTTGCCGCGTCCCTGACTGAAGTTTTGACGAACCTGGCCCGTTTCAACCCCTTTGCTTACACCAAGGGTTTTGCCGGACAGGGTTAATTTCTTATCGTCGCTCATACTATTCTTCGTTCCCTTGCGCTTCACAAGTCAGCGGGGCGAGGCCTCGCATACTTAACAAACGGCTGACATCAGCCATAAACTTCTCGGCACCGCCACTTTTAAACAAAAGTCCGTGCACTACATTATCACGACCCAGCGCATCAGAAAGCGCATCCCGGTCAAACACTGCAACTTCAGGCACATCGCCTACAGCTGCTTTTATCTTTTTTCGCCCATCATCGCCGCTGTCAGAGGCAGTTACCAGAACCGCAGGCTTTATGCCAGCTTTTCCTTTACCCGCTTTGGTCATAGCTGCCTTGATTTTATCAAAGCCTGTAACCAAATTGCCTGCCCGGCGTTCAAGGTTTAATCGGTCAAGTACTCGTCGAACCAGCAAACGATCAATCAAATCAACAAGATCATTCTGCACTACATCCTTTGAAAGCTTCGCCTTCAATGACCGACATGCAGCCTTATGGAGCTGACCGTTTTCTACTGCTTCACGCAGTTTGGGTCCATCTGCTGAAACCCAGATACCACGCCCTGGCAAGCGCTCTGCCAGATCAGGTACCAAAGTTCCATCTGGTCCCTCGACCAACCGAACCAAGTTTTCTGTTGGTTCGGTTTCGTTTGTTAAAATGCACCGACGCCCATTTTTTCTGCGCGATTTCGCGCTGGTATCAGGCTTTTCATTTTCTGGCATTATACGCCTTCCAACAAATTCAGTGCACCTATTCTGTGATTAAGCTTCTGCTTCTTCAGCTACAGCTTCAACCTCAGTAGTTTCTTCGCCTTCCACTTCTTCAGCTTCTTCGGTAACTTCTTCTTCAGAACCACCAAAAGCTTCTTCAGCAGAAATCCAGCCAAGCGCAACACGTGTTGCCATGATCATATCACTGGCTTCATCCTGCGTCAGCGGGAATGCTTTAAGAATGCCATCTTCCTTGCTTGTTAGTTCATCAGCTGCACAACCAGCAAAGTCTTCAAGCGTTTTCACTTCGTCTTCACCAAGAGCTACAAGCATCTGAGGTGTCAAGCCTTCAACATCCGCAAGCTCATCAGCTACACCAAGCTCTACACGCTTAGCTTCTGCTTCACGAGCAGCCGCTTCAAGATGATCATTTGCACGGCGCTGAAGCTCAACAACGAGTTCCTCTTCCAGACCTTCAACAGAAAGAAGCTCTTCAGGCTCAACATAAGCAATTTCTTCAAGCTCAGTGAAACCTTCAGCAACGAGAAGATGTGCAAGTGTTTCATCCACATCTAGAGCAGCAACGAACGCTTTACTCTGAGCCATGAATTCTTCCTGACGGCGTTCGCTTTCTTCAGCTTCCGTCATGATATCAATCGTCCAGCCTGTAAGCTGTGATGCAAGACGAACGTTCTGACCACGACGACCGATTGCCAGAGACAGCTGATCATCAGGAACCACAACTTCAACACGGTTGCTTTCTTCGTCCATCACTACCTTTGCAACTTCAGCAGGCTGAAGAGCATTTACAATGAAAGAAGCTACATCTGGCGACCAAGGAATAATATCAATCTTCTCACCCTGCAGTTCGTTTACAACGGCCTGCACACGGCTACCGCGCATACCAACACATGCACCAACAGGATCAATTGAATTATCATTTGATATAACTGCGATTTTCGCACGGCTACCAGGATCACGCGCTACAGAACGAATCTCGATAATATTATCATAGATCTCTGGTACTTCCTGAGCGAAAAGAGCGCCCATATATTCAGGCTTCGTGCGAGACATGAAGATTTGCGGACCACGGTTTTCACGGCGTACTTCATAAATGAAACCGCGGATACGCTCATTCTGACGAATATGCTCACGCGGGATCACCTGATCACGGCGCATAATTGCTTCCGCACGACCCAGATCGACAATCACGTTGCCATATTCAACACGTTTCACAAGACCAGTGATCACTTCACCAACGCGGTCTTTATATTCGTTATACTGACGCTCACGCTCAGCATCACGTACTTTCTGAACAATAACCTGCTTTGCAGTTTGTGCTGCGATACGGCCAAAATCCATTGGAGGAAGGCTTGATGCAAGGAAATCACCCACGACAGCGTCTGGCTTATCTTCACGCGCATCTTCAACGCTGATTTGAACGGCTGGCTCTTCAACTTCTTCAACAACTTCAAGCACACGGAACAAACGGATATCACCGTTATTCTTATCAATCTGCGCTCTGATTTCGTTTTCCGCACCATATTTGGAACGGGCAGCTTTCTGGATAGCTTCTTCCATAGCTTCGAGAACGATATCTTTATCGATAGATTTCTCGCGCGCTACCAGGTCTGCGATTTGCAGTAGCTCAAGACGGTTTGCACTGACAGCAGATGCCATCGACTTCACTCCATTGCTAGGGGACAAGCCCCTGAAAGTTAACCAACCGGCGTAACTTTACTCATTGGCAGCTTGATCCGGCGCACTCTTTTGCACCGCTTCAAGCAGTTCATCCGTTAATAACAGCTTGGCTTTTGAAACATCTGCATAAGCCAGATCAAAATCACCTTCATCTGTAGAGATGGAGATGGTTTCACCATCAAACTTCAACATCTTTCCTCTGAAACGACGACGCCCATCAAGCTGTTCATTCAGCTCAATCTTGGCATCAAATCCGATCCAGCGCTCAAAGTCTTTCACGCGTGTGAGCGGACGATCAATTCCAGGAGAAGATACTTCAAGCAGATACTCTTCAGGTAGCGGGTCTTCCACATCCAACAGAAGGGAAATTTCCCGCGATAGCGTCGCACAGTCATCAACATTCATTGTGCCATCAGGCCGTTCCGCCATAATTTGCAGGGTCGGCTTACGACCACCGCCATATGTTACGCGAATCAACTCAAAGCCAAGCGACTCTACAGTCGCCTCAATGATATCAGAAATTTTATCTGCGGCTTCGCTCACCAAGCTTGTCCTTTCCTTCTTCTCCAAACTCAACTCGTCTACGGCGCTAAAACTGCTACAAACTGCGCCTTAGATATAGGTTATCGCGGCTGTGAGCCTAGGCTCACCCCTTGAATAATTAACCAATACTCTAGGAGAAGTGGCCCCTATATACCCCCAAGACACCCCGGGGGCAAGGGCAAAAAGCACGCAATCCTGCGCTTTTTAACTAAAGCACAGGATTCACCAAAGATTCTTCACTATTCGAATCGATACAGAGAAAAGAGAGTAGCTTCTATTTACGCACCAAACGCGTGAAACGGAAGTATGTTGCATGCCCTTCAAGAGCCTTTACTTCATACCGAGTCTCTGGCCAGTCATCAGGGCGAACAAGCCAATCAGATGGTTCTTTGGCCTGCCACTCAAAGTCTTCACGCGCTGACATCTGAAGGGCCGTCCATTCACGGTAGATAGGATGATCTGTCCCCACTCGGAACTCACCACCATCCTTAAGTACACGAGCAATTTCATTGAGATTGTCCGGGTTCACGAAACGGCGGCGTGCGTGACGCTTCTTCGGCCACGGATCTGGGTGAATCAGGAAAACTCGATCAACACTCGCATCTGGTAATTTCCAAAGCACATGACGCGCATCATCACCATAAACACGGATATTATCGATTCCCTGCTCTTCAATCTGCGTAAGCAAGCCCGCAACACCATTCAAATAAGGTTCGCAACCAATCATGCCTTTGTCAGGGTTATGTTGCCCCTGCCAAGCCATATGCTCACCTTTACCGAAACCGATTTCCAGCCAAACCTCGGCCTTCTTTGCGCCAAACAAAGCTTCCAGATCAATCTGATCATCATCCCCTTCAGGGATTTGCACACTGATACGCGGCAGAAGACCATCCATCAGGCCTTGCTTACGGTCAGACAGAGAAGGCCCTTTACGGCGCCCAAAAAAGCGCTGTGTTGGCGGAAGGAATTCTTTTTTTGTATCAGCTGTATCGTTCATGAGCGCCCCTATAACCGAAGTTAGCCGCCAGAGCCAAGCTTTATTTGCGCCATGAGCCTACGTAAGAAACAACCGCAAACCCGATAACAAGCCAAAGACACAGCGTAAGAACTGCATATACTCGCACTATAGTTTCAACAGCCGGCGCTTCCAGAGCAACAGGAAGCGGGAGATCAAGCACTCCTCGTTTGTTTAACCCCATGGCACCTACAGTACGACCAAAGCTATCGAGAACGGCAGAGATGCCTGTGCTGGTTGACCGTACGATTGGCATACCTTCTTCAATTGCACGAAGACGTGCCAGCGCCAGATGTTGGTAGGGACCACTTGTTAGGCCAAACCAGGCATCGTTACTGATATTCAGCATCCATTCAGGACGTTCATCATTTCTCACGACCCGCCCAGGGAAAATAGCTTCATAACAAATAAGAGGAGAGAAAGATGGCACTCCTGGCAGATTAATTGTCTGTAATTCAGCACCTGAGGAAAATGGCACACCACCCGTTAATTGACCAAGCCCCACCGCTTCAAAGAGAGATGCAAACGGTACATATTCACCAAAAGGGACTAGGTGATTTTTATCATAGCGCGCGTAAATATCGCCTTCAGAATTCACAGCCATCAAACTGTTAAAATATTGAATACGGTTATCACGGCGTTCAAAACGCGGCACACCAGTAACAGCAAAATTGCCGTACTCCAAAAGGCGTGACATACGCCAGCGTTGCAGGGATCCTTCTCGATCAAAAGTTTCGCGCTGCACAGCTGTTTCTGGCCAGATAAGCAGCTTTACATCACGTGCCTTACCGTCAGCATCATTGCCGCGAGAAAGCTGCATATGATTATCGAAGTGGTCATTGATCAGATAGGAGCGCCATTTGTCACGCTGAGATACATTCGCCTGCACAAGCCGAAGTGTTACACCAAGATGATACCGTGTTTCATTGGCATCTAAACGACTTTTCCCTGTAAAAGACATAACTGGCAAAACAAGCAAAAGCGGCAATACAACAAAAGCATTTTTCTTAAGCGAACCGCCTGTTGTTACCAACAGTGCCAAACTACCAGCCGCCAGTACTGTTATAAAAGAAAGCCCATAAACGCCTGTATAGTGAACAGCCTGCGCAACTGAAAGCCATTCAGACCAAGCGGACCCCACCAAATGCCACGGAAAGCCCGTAAACAACATCCCGCGCGCGCCCTCAAAAAGGGTCCAACTGGCAGCAAACAAAACTACACGGCCAATTCCACGGGTATTGATACGCCAGGACAACCAGAACGTCAGGCCAATATAAATCGCCATCAACGCAGAAAGGCCAAACACAGCAAAAGGCCCTAATATGGCAGGAACATTATCCTGCTGGGTAAAGGAATGGCTTATCCAGTTCAGGCCTATAGATAGAAACCCAAAGCCAGCCCACCAACCACGGCCAAAAGCCTCACCACCGGTACGTGCCCGATCAACAAGCAAAACAAAAAGCGGGAACGCGATAAAAAGGGCAGGAAAAAAATTACGCGGCGCAAAAGCTTGCGCAAGCAATGCTCCACCCAGAAAGGCGATCAGCGCAATTCGAAATCGCCCTTGCCCATCCAGAAAATTGAGAAGCCGCGCAGCATAGCCTTGCGGTTGGCTCTGTTCAGATTTAGTCGCCATTTTTGGCTATGTATTCCCTCGCTGGTGGGTGAATACGCAATTTTTGTATTCTGCGCGGATCAGCGTCCACCACTTCAAATTTATATCCGCTTTCATGTAGGATTACTTCACCAATCTCTGGCACGCAACCCGCAAGCGCAAAAACAAGCCCCCCAAGGGTATCTACATCTTCATCTTGATCTTCTGGCAAGAAGTTAATTGCAAGCAATTCCTCTAGCTCATCAATTTCCACACGAGCATCAGCATCATAGCCGCCACCATCAAGAGCTACCAGATCAGCTTCTTCGATTTCATCGTGCTCGTCTTCAATTTCGCCAACAATTTCTTCAACGATATCTTCCACGGTCACAAGGCCGTCAGTACCGCCATATTCATCAACTACGATGGCCATATGGGTACGCCCTTGACGCATTTTAGAGAGCAGATCGATTGCTTTCATAGAGGGCGGCACAAAAAGAACCGGTCTCTGAATACTCTCGATACTGAAAGCTTCAGGATCCTTACCGTCCGCCACTTCCTTGAGCGCGTCCTTCACATGCACCATACCAAGCACATCATCCAACGTTTCCCGAAACACAGGGATACGAGAATGGAAAGCATCCGCAAATACCTTCACTAATTCACTGTATGAAATACCCTGTGGGACAGAGACAATATCAGCACGCGGCACCATCACATCGGTCACCCGGAGCGTACCATATTCAAGCACATTGAAGAGCATCTCCCGCTCTTCATCCCCCAGTGCTTTTATTCGGTTTTCCTCTTCATGCTCCTCAAGCGCTTCTTCAAGGCTTTCCCGGAGAGAGGTCTCACCGTTTTTAAATCCAAACTTTTCTTTTAGTCCCTTCCAAAAGCCGCCGTTAGGCCTACTACTGGATGGTTCGCTCTGTTCGTCAGGCATTAGTCTTCCGTCTCGTAAGGGTCTGAGATGCCGAGGCCAGCCAGAATTTCACGTTCCAGCGCTTCCATTTCCTCTGCTTCCTCATCCTCTATATGGTCATAACCCAGCAAATGTAAAACCCCATGCACCACAAGATGGCTTAAATGGTTTTCTATAGTCTTTTGTTGCTCGACTGCTTCGCGGATAACAACATTATCCGCAATCATTAAATCTCCCAGCAAAACCGGCGGTCCGCCCTTTATGGCCTTAAGAAATGCTGCAGGGAGATCATTTGGCTCAATACCGGGGAAAGACAAAACATTTGTTGGTTTATCTTTTCCGCGATAATCACAATTAAGCTGCTGGCTTTGCTCGTCATCCACCAGTTCAACATAAAGCTCCATCGGAGCATTTTTCGTAGATAACCCACCCGAAAGCGCTGCTTTTGTCGCTCGAACAATCAGGCTTTCCCAATCCACATCGGCATCAAGAATACTATCGCTCAATTCCACATCAAGCTGCAGCCTTGCAAATTCATCCGGCGCTGTATGGTTACCGTCCATCATCATCGCCGTATGCATCGACAATACGAGCCACAAGCGGATGGCGCACTACGTCTTTCTGGTTAAAGCGCGTTACCGCAATACCGTCAACACCGCGAAGAATATCAAGAGCGTGCCGAAGGCCAGAACGTGTCCCACGCGGCAAATCTACCTGGCTTGGATCACCACACACCACCATCCGGCTATTCTCGCCAAAACGGGTGAGGAACATTTTCATCTGCATTGGTGTGGTATTTTGCGCTTCATCAAGAATAACAAAAGCGTTTGAAAGCGTCCGCCCTCGCATGTAGGCAAGTGGCGCAATTTCAATATGCCCACTGGCAATACGTTTTTCCACCTGCTCAGCTGGCATCATATCATAGAGCGCATCATAAAGTGGGCGAAGGTATGGATCGACTTTATCCTTCAGATCACCAGGCAAAAAGCCAAGGTTTTCACCAGCTTCCACCGCTGGACGAGAGAGCACGATACGGTCAATTTCTCCAGCCAGCATCCGCGAAACAGCCATCGCAACAGCCAAATATGTTTTACCAGTACCTGCAGGACCTACACCGAACACCATCTCGTTCTTTTGGAGTTTAGCCATATAATCAGCCTGCCCGGGGGAACGCGGCATAATTACCTTGTTTCGAGTAGTGATTTTGAGATGGCTATTGTGCGCCCTACTTTCAGCAGCAGGTTTAGGAGTTTTCTTCTTAACTGGCTCGTCAACACCGGCAATCATACGAAGTGCACCGTCTACATCTCCCATTTCCACATCATGGCCAGCCTTGGCACGCTCATACAGTTCTTCCAGAACTTTCTTGGCAAGATCCATAGCTTCAGGGCTGCCCTCAATAGCAACTCTATTTCCACGATTTATAAGAAGGACACCAAGCCGCTGTTCTATGCGAGCGAGGTTGTGGTCGTGCTGGCCGAAAATAATTGCGGCTAAACGATTATCTTCAAACTCTATAACCGTACGGTTCTGGTTTGAATTGTTGCCGTTTTCCGAGGTTTGCACCCCTGCAGAGTGATCGCTCTCCGAGCTTGCCTTGGCGTACATATTAAAAGGTTTCAGGCTCCTTAGCTGCCGCCTTTTGAACCACCATTAATTCAAAAGACTGACAAATTCCCCTTTAAGGCTGTTTGGTCCCGCATCAACAATTTTCACGCGTACCAATTTACCCATATATGCATTGTAAGTGTTATCTGGGCCAGCGTCCAGTTTGTTCTCGCCACCTTTTGTTAAATCTACGTGAACAGATTGCAGATATGGGCTACGGCCAATCAACTGGCCTTCAAGCTTACCTGGACGTTCCAGAAGCACATCCATTTCTGTACCAAGCTTGCTTTCATTAAACTCCAACTGATGCTCATTTAGCAGAGCCTGCAAACGTTGCAGGCGCTGAGATTTAACATATTCCGGCACCTGATCTTCAGTTGCAGAAGCTGGCGTGCCTGGGCGCGGGCTATATTTAAAACTGTAAGCTTGCGCGTATTTAACGCGGCGAACGAGGTCAAGTGTTTGCTCAAAATCTTCATCAGTTTCACCCGGGAAACCAACAATAAAATCACCAGAAAGCGCAATATCCGGGCGCGATGCACGAAGGCGTTCGATGATTGCGAAATACTCTTCCCGTGTATGCTTCCGGTTCATAGCTTTAAGCGTGTTATCAGAACCACTTTGGACAGGCAGGTGCAAATAAGGCATACAAGCCGCTACTTCGCCGTGCACATTAAAGAGATCATCTTCCATATCATTAGGATGCGATGTGGTATAACGAATGCGCTCAATACCATCGATTTTATCCAACTCGCGGATCAACTCGGCAAGGGATGCTGTACCGCCGCCAGATTTCTCACCGTGGTAGGCATTCACATTCTGACCTAGAAGCGTAATTTCCACTACACCTGCATCAGCCATACGCTGCGCCTCTTCAAGAATGGCCTTTAGTGGGCGACTATATTCAGCACCACGTGTGTAAGGCACTACGCAGAAAGCGCAGAATTTATCACAGCCTTCCTGCACAGTCAGGAACTGAGCAGCATTATCAAAGGTTTTCTCTTCCGGCAGGTAGTCAAACTTGGTTTCAGCCGGGAAATCAGTATCCAGCACACGAGCATGATTTTTACCGCCACCGCGCTGTTCTTCAGCTTCTTTGAGAAGCTCAGGCAAACGGTGATAAGTTTGCGGACCAAGTACCATATCAATGGCAGGCGCACGCTTCATCATTTCGCCACCCTCAGCCTGCGCCACACAGCCAGCAACAGCAATATAGGTATCTTTACCTTCTGCCGCCTTCTCCTGCTTATTCAGTTTCAGACGGCCGATTTCAGAATATACCTTCTCTGCGGCTTTTTCACGGATATGGCAGGTATTGAGAATCACCAGATCAGCATCATCAGCAGACTGAGAGACTTCATATCCATGAGGCTTCAGTACATCTGTCATACGGTCACTGTCATAGACATTCATCTGACAACCATATGTTTTTACGAATACTTTTTTACTCATGAGGATCTCTCCTGCAAATACTGAAGCTTTCGCGATCTGACCGCGAAACTCCGTGCCGTTAACTGTGTGTTCTCAAAAGGTGCCGGAGACTAGCACCAAAGCGGTGAGAGTCAAGATTTCCAGACGGAAAGGCTACACGCCTTCTTCCACAGGAGCTTCCTGAGGAGCTGCCAGCAAAACCTTTTCCCTCGGCCCCAACTTCATTTCATGACGAAGAGCACGCTCCAGTCCGCCCCGCACCTCTGCTTCACAGTATTTCGCGAGCGCTTTTCTGGACCCCATTGCTTCAAAGCTCGTTGGTTCATGAAATTCCACTGTGACCACCGTACGAGCCATGCCCAGAAACTCACGCAAATGCTCAAATAATTCTACATCCCCAAGCCAAGCAACACGAGGCTTCTGGCTACGGATAATCGGCATACCGTTCATCTCGGTATAGGCAATGGTTAGCGGCTGGATAAGGAGATTATGATCTGTTGCTGCATCAGCCCGTTCTGCCACAGAGAAAAGAGCGGATTTAAACGGTGCCATTTTCACACCATCGGTGGAAGTACCCTCTGGGAATAGGATTAAACTATCACCGTCCTGCACACGAGAACTAAGGGCATCACGCTGACGCGCACTATCTGTACGGCGCTCTCTATTTACAAATACAGTTTTCTGAAGCTTACAAAGTGAGGCAATTGTACCCCAACCTTCAATATCTGATTTCGCGACAAAACTGCTATTCTTAAGGGAGCCACCAAGGATAATAATATCCAGCCAGGAAATGTGGTTTGCAGCATAAAGAACAGGGCCCTTGTGTTTCTTCAATCCCTTGAATTGAACCTTAACGCCCATAATCCGGCACACAGTACGGTGCCAGAAACCTGCAATAGGCCACCATATCCGGAGGCCACTTTTGATCATTAGATACTGGAAAGGAAGAACCAAAGCAGAAAAGGCAATAACACTGGAAACACGAACCAGACCAAGCTTGGACCAACCATCAGACTTCAAGTTGGATTTTAAGCCGCCATATTCTTCTGCCATTTTCTATCCACCAGAACGCTTATTCTTCCTTAAGAGGTACCCCGTAGAGTTCCATGCGGTGGTCTACTAATTTATAGCCTAGTTTGCGAGCGATTTCTTCCTGCAGCTTTTCAATTTCTTCGCTGTGGAATTCCACCACCTCACCTGATTCAACATTAATAAGGTGATCATGGTGATCATCAGATGCAGGCTCATAACGCGAACGGCCATCACGGAAATCATGACGTTCAAGAATTCCAGCTTCTTCAAACAAGCGAACTGTACGGTAAACAGTGGCAATGCTGATACCATCATCTACTTCTTTTGAACGGCTGTAAACTTCATCTACATCCGGGTGATCTTCAGCTTCCGTCAGAACCCGAGCGATTACACGACGCTGATCTGTCATACGCATGCCTTTTTGCAGGCATAATTCTTCGATAGACGGTGTGTTTGAAGGCATGAGCTAATGCACTCCCCTAAATGAGATAGTTTTAGTGGTATTTCAGTTGAAAGATGGCATAACTCAATAAGAAGAGCAAGTCGAGCGTCAATTTAAAACGTTCGATTCACTAAGCTTTTACCAGTTTTGACTGCTTTATTTACGCTTATCTCTGCCCAAGCCAATTTTCTTGGCAAGAACCCGGCGTTGATCTGCATAATTAGGCGCCACCATCGGATAATCTACAGGCAACCCCCAGCGATCACGATATTCTTCCGGCGTTAAACCATATTGTGTCTTCAAATGCCTCTTCAGCATCTTAAGCTGCTTCCCATCCTCAAGGCACACTATGTAATCCGGTGTAATAGATTTTTTAATTGGCACAGCAGGACGCGGACGGTCCTGTCCAGAAACCTGAGAGGCACCCAATCCCGACAAAGTATTAAATACACTACTAATTAATGACGGAAGCTCCGCCACATCCACTTTATTATTGGCCACATGTGAAGAAACTATATCTGTTGTCAGCGCCAACAGCTCATGTTTTAAAACCTGTGTATCTTCCATTTTACTCATTCTATTTTATATCGTGGCATAACAATGGATAACTCTATTTTCACTGCATTGCGCAGTTTAGTTCCTCAGAGCCACGTGCTATACAAAGCCTTTGTTTCAACCTCAGTCATTGGTTCTTTTATGCCTTCAGCCACCCAACAGAACGCATTAAATCTAATTGGCACAAGTTGCCCTATGGCTTTTGTCAAAGCACGGATGCACATAGACCAATTACCCAACTCAGCGGTTACCGTTATTGTCTTCGAGGATACCCCTGCCAACGAACCTCTAATTAGATCCATTGAGGCGCTAGGACATACCGTACTTTCAAAAACCCAATTTGAAAGTACTGACGATACTGTACCCAACTCCGACGCTTCCTCCCGAAGTGGTACGCTACATGTAATTAGAGTTGAAATTCAAGTAAAGATATAAAGAAAAATAATAGTTAAAATTTTAACTATTATTTTTTATTTAATAAATCGAAAGAGTACAACAAGGCATCCGTTCTTTTACCTTCTCGATTTTGATAATAACCTCTACGAAGCCCCACCTGTACAAATCCTATTTTTGAATAGAGACTAACTGCCTTTAAGTTGTCTTGCCTCACCTCTAGGAAACAGGTAGCTACATTCTGCCCCTTCAGATAGTCTACCATGAAGGAAAGAATCCACTTCCCTACACCTTTTAATTGCCATTCAGGATGTACCGCTACCGTAATGAGCTCAGATTCATCACATACTGTACGAACCATTAACGCACCAACCGTCTGCTCTCCATCCTTGAAAACAAACCCGGCTGTACCAGAAGTTTCCAAGGATGATTTAATCGATTTTTCAGCCCACCCGTTCTCATTCTGCGCCGCAAATGCAGCTTGATGCACCTCAGAAAATGCCGCAATAGTATCTTCGTCAGAAACATTAACTGCCGTTGCAGAATATTTTCCACTGACCGATTCAGTCATTAACTATCACCGATAGGGATAAGCCGTTTTGCTTTCGCAGCATCAGCTTGGCGGTAATATGTGGGCTCCGGAGGATAAGCCTCAGGGCTAACATTATGTGCGATTCTGGCCAAAATAGCAGGATCGACATAATCATGCTCTGTACTCAGCCCTAAAAGAGCGGCGCCACTTCCCACTACTCGGCCAGGATTATCTTCTATCATTTGCAGCGCATCAGGCTCATCTATATTCATAGGTTCACCAAGCATTTTGGGGAGCCCATCAGCCTCAAGGCCAACAAAAGCTTGCAGGAACACCTGCCCGCCTCGCCCCTTCATCAGACTGTAGACCGGCTCACCATCTTTTGGGTGCGCCTGTGCTGCCAAAACGGATAATGCCGTTAAGCCAACACAAGGGATATTCTGTGCAAGCGCGATACCGCGCGCGACGGACAAACCTATGCGGAGCCCGGTAAAAGTGCCAGGCCCTGTCGTAACAGCAACGCGCGTGATATCTGTATAACTAATGCTTGCTTGCTTCATCAAACCCTCTAATTGAGGAATCAAATGTTCCGCATGCCCTCGGCCGATAGCATCCGCAGACGAAAACATCTCACCAGAAGCAAGTAGCACAGCGGAAGAGCAATAGCTTTCACATGTATCAATCGCGAGTATTGCCACCGTTTATACCCTAAAGAATTTTCGCTGCGTCATCAAAAGCAAGACGAGGGCTGCGGTCAAAAATACCCTCAGAAGAACCATACCCAATGGAGCAGATAAAGTTTGATTTAAGGTTAGTACCCGCAAAAAACTCTGCATCCACCGCATCTTTATCAAAACCCGACATTGGGCCACAATCAAGGCCAAGGCTGCGCGCTGCCATAATCAGATACCCACCTTGAAGCGTGGCATTTCGCATAGCAGTTTCCTCTGCAACAGCCGGATCAGCAAACCAGCTTTTCGCATCCAGATTATGCGGGAAAAGCTGAGGCAGTTTTTCAGCAAAATCCATGTCGTTTGCAATAATCACCGTAACCGGCGCCTGCATTACCTTCGTATCATTGCCTTCCATCACAAGTGGCTTCAAACGTGCTTTCGCCGCATCAGATTTCACAAAATGAAAACGAGCAGGGCAGCAATTTGCACTTGTAGGGCCCATTTTCACTAAATCATAAAGCGCTTGAATTTGCTCATCACTTACAGGTTTGTCTTCCCAAACATTGATGCTGCGTGCTTCACGAAATAATTGGTCAAGCGCTTGATCGTTTAAACTGATGGACATGGTTTTACTCTCCGAAAGTTGGGGGATTTTCGTATATTTTTTTCTTCGTCTTGCCAGTTTCACGCAAACAAGGCAAGACTAGTAAGGAGGGAGTTTTGAAATGCGGCCTTTTTTTCTATGTATTTTAAGCCTGTTTAGCATGCTACTTGGCTTTTCACCTGCCTACGCAGATAAATCAGCATCTGTGTTGCTCTACCACCGTTTCGGCGAAGATAATATACCCTCCACCAATATCCGGCTGGAACAGTTTGAAGCCCATATCAAAATCCTAAAAGAAGGCGGTTACCACTTCATGGCGCTTACGGATGCTATTGCTCATCTCAAGGAGAAACGAGACTTCCCAGAACGTACAGTGATTATCACGGTGGATGATGCATATAAGTCAGTATTCACGAATGGTTGGCCAATGTTGAAAGCAGCAGGAATTCCCCTTGCTGTGTTTGTGTCTACTGATCCAGTAGACAGTGGCAGCAGCAATTACATGTCGTGGGACGAGATCAGGCAGCTTAAGGAAGAAGGCGTAGAAATAGCCCACCATACTGCGTCTCACCTACATATGGTTCATGCAGGTCTTGAAGCAGCTATGGCAGATGTGCGCAGAGCCAGCAAACGTTTCGAAGAAGAATTAGGCGAAGTGCCCAAAATCTTCGCCTATCCGTATGGGGAACATAGTCTGGAGATAGCTGATGCCATCCAAGACGAAGGCTTTAATGCAGCTTTCGCTCAATTCTCAGGCGCTATAGCCCAGTGGGATAACTTATATGCTTTGCCGCGCTTCCCTGTAAATGAGCGCTATGGCGGCGAGAACAGGTTTAAACTTATCAGCCAAGCCATGGCCCTGCCAGTATCCGATATCATACCGGCTGAACCACTTTTAAGCGATACCAACAATCCACCGCTTTTTGGCTTTAGTGTTGATGAAAATGTAAGAGGCCCTGGTGCCTTAGCATGTTACCCAAGCCATCTTGGTAAAGCTGCGGATTTGGTAAAACCACTTGATCACCGAATAGAAGTGAGATTCGACAAACCATTTCCGAAAGGCAGAAGTCGGATCAACTGCACCATGCCCGCTGGAAACGGGCGCTGGTATTGGCTAGGGAAGTTTTTCCTGCTGCCGGGCGGCAAACTGGATTAAAGCTGTTATTCAACAGCCCGTACTTCTGTTACTTCCGGGATATAGTATTTAAGCAGATTTTCAATGCCGTGTTTCAGTGTCATAGTCGCACTTGGGCATCCGGCGCAGGCACCCTGCATCTGCAAATAAACAACACCCTCCTGGAAACCATGATAGGTGATATCACCGCCATCACCAGCAACAGCTGGCCGAACTTTTTCATCAAGCAATGTCTTGATTTGCTCAATAATCTCGGCATCAGCTTCATCATCTTCAAAAGAAGATTCACTCATAGAAGCATCGGCGTTCACAACCGGGGCACCTGAAGCGAAAAACTGCATAAGACCCGCAAGCACATTTGGCTTAAGCTCATCCCACTCGGTATCACCAGCCTTGGTCACCGTGATGAAATCGTGCCCAATAAACACACCGGCAACACCCGTTTGTGCAAACAAAGCATTCGCAAGAGGTGAGGATTCTGCCGCTTCTACATCAGTGAAATTCGCAGTACCCGCTTCAAGCAGTATTTTACCCGGCAGAAACTTAAGCGTATCCGGGTTTGGCGTCATTTCAGTTTCAATAAACATAACAAAATCCTTCTTTATGTAGCCTTCATTTGGTGATTTTGCCGCTAAAGGTCAAGCAAAAAGACCGTTACTTGAAAGCCTGAAGGCACTCTTCAAGAGGTGCGCGGGAATTTTCCACACGGCACAAAACCAAACTGCCCTGAATAGCGACCAACCTGCTCCGTGCTTTACGTTCTGCTTCTTCTGTAGCCAAACCCATTTCCAGGTATGCCCTTTCAAGCCCGGCCTGCCACATACCAACAGCAGTGTTAATTTGCTGCTGAAATAACGCCTTACCTTCCCCCACCAACAAACTATTCATAAGGCAAAAAGGAACATCGCCCTCATAATATTGTGCGACACCTTCAAAGCTATTTGCGAGCCGCTTCTCAGGCGTGTCCTTACCATTTAGGGGCGCAAGCACATATTTTTGCAGGCGCGCGCCTGCATGTGCCAAAACCTTATCAGCCATATCTTTCTTACCGTTTGGAAAATGATGATACAGACTGGCTTTAGACAGTTCCGCAGCTCCCGCGAGCATTGCCATACTCGCACCTTCATAACCATTTTCCTGAAACACATTACTAAGACGCGCTGCCATTTCGGTTTTATTCAATTTCGCAATGCGAGGCATATTCTTTCTTCTTTCGCCACAATAATAACCGAACATTTGGTTTGTTTCTATAATTTAATGTAAATTAATTCCAAACTTTGCCGCATTTTATTGCCATGTTATGGAAGCAGAAAGAAACCAAAGGAACCTGCGTGAGCAAACAGCCAACAAAAAAGCCAAGAAAAGCGACACCCAAGAAATCAGCGAAAGCTAAAAAGGGGGCTATATCAAAGGCTGCTAAAAAACAGGCTCAACCCGAAACGCCAAAGAAACCAATCTGGAAGCGCCTATTTTACTACAGCGCTGTAATTGGTGTCTGGGGTTTTATTCTTGGCTTCCTTACGCTCGCCTATCTCTCGCTAGATTTACCGGATCTGGAAAATCCACCTACTCCAGGCTCAAATGATACAGCTGTTGTTGTAAAAGCAGCTAACGGCGCAACTCTTGTACGCAGTGGACCTATCCACGGTGACCGCATCCCATATAATGAAATCCCCGATGCCCTCGTTCGCGCTTTCACTTCTGTGGAAGACAGGGAATTTTTCTCCCATTCTGGAGTAAATGCCAAAGGCCTCATCCGCGCACTTTGGACCAATATTCGTGCAGGAGGCGTGCGTGCGGGAGGGAGTACGATCACCCAGCAGCTCGCAAAGAATCTATTCCTCTCCAATGAACGTACGATCAAAAGGAAAGCACAAGAACTTCTGCTCACCCTTTGGATTGAGCAGCGCTTCACCAAAGAACAGATACTTACCCTCTATCTCAACAACGTATACTTCGGTGGTGGCGCATACGGCATTGATGCAGCAAGCCGTAAATTCTACGGCCACAGCGCTAGAGACCTTTCAATCAGTGAAGCTGCATTGCTCGCAGGCCTTGTGAAAGCGCCCTCACGCTATGCGCCCCATATTAACCCGGAAGGTGCTTGGAAACGCGCACGTGTGGTTCTAAAAACTATGGTTGAAGAGGGTGTTATTACCCAGCAAGTAGCTGACAAACTTAAAACCCAACCACCTCGCATAAAAGAAGCAAGCGCCGGTAGGGATGTACGTTTCTTCACCGACTGGGTTGAACAAGCCGCCCATCAAATGTTGCCGGAAACGGCTGGTAAATCACTTATCATATACACAACGCTTGATCCCAGTGTTCAACGTGCTGCGGCTATGGCACTAGAGCGCGGTCTGGAAGGTGAAGGCAAAGAGCGCGGCGCCAGCCAAGGTGCGGTGGTCGCCATTGATCATGACGGCGCGGTGCGCGCGATGGTGGGCGGAAGTGACTATGCTAAAACACAGTATAACCGGGCCACACAAGCCTTGCGCCAACCTGGCTCAGCCTTCAAACTGTTTTCTTACCTAGCCGCCTTGGAAGCAGGCATAAAACCGACAGATCGATACATTGATGAAAAAACGAGCATCGGTGATTGGTCCCCGAAGAACTACAATGGTAAATTCAACGGTCCAATGGACATGCAAGAAGCTTTTGCACGGTCAATCAACACTGTAGCTGTACAAATTTCTGAAGAGGCAGGTAGGAACCGCGTTGCCAGCATGGCCAAACGCCTTGGCATTTCCACCGAAGTAGAAGCCCTTGCCAGCCTACCGCTCGGTACAGAAGAGGTAAAACTGATTGATCTGGCCAGCAGTTATGCCGTGATTGCAAATGGTGGGCACCTCGCGCCTGCCTACGCCATTGTAGAAATTACATCGCTAGACGGCGAAGTTTTGTACCGCAAACCACCGGTTAGACCAGTGCCTGCTCTTGCCTATCCTGTTGTAAAAGACATGACTGAAATGCTCACCAGCGTGGTAACCTGGGGGTCTGGGAAAAATGCCCGTATTGACAGGCCTGCCGCCGGGAAATCTGGCACCTCACAAGACAGCCGCGATGCGGTTTTTGTTGGTTTCACAAGCGATATGACGACAGCTGTGTGGGTTGGCAACGATGACGGCACACCTATGAAGGCCGTAACAGGCGGTGGGCTTCCTGCCCGTATCTGGTCAGATTTTATGCTGGAAGCGCATGTGGGCCAACCTATACGCCCCTTACTTGCAGATGCTGGCATTTACAGCACGTCAGCGGGTCCTGAAAAAATCATCGAAGAAAAACCTAAAAAGAAGAAAAAGAAAGGTTTTCTGGAACGCATCTTTGGCGGGAAAGATTAGCACGCGGCATACTGCCACGCCTTACTTGCTATATCTTTCACTAAATATTACCTAATTAGTCATGATTGAAAAAAAACCAAATAAAGCGCTTACAAGAGACAGGCTATCAATAGGCCGTTTCGTACGTGCCTTTTACGGTGAAATACGTAAACACAGTGTCCTCGGGCCAATCTTTGATGAAAAGATTGGCGATCACTGGGAAGAGCACTTTGAGACACTCACCGATTTTTGGATGAATGTTCTGCTTGGTGCGCGCACCTATAAAGGCAATCCATTTGGGGTTCACCGTCAGGTAACCGCACTAAAGGAAGAGCATTTCGCCATGTGGCTAGGAATATTTCATCCGGTAGCCAAGAGAATGCTTGATCCCGATATGGCCGCAGCCGCTTCAGAAAAAGCAGAACGTATCGCCAGCAGTCTAAAAAACGGATTATTCTTCCGGATATAGAGCGATACAGCGGATAAACCCATAACTTTAAAGTGATACCTTATGCGAGAATTATTCATGATACTATAATGCTATAGTCATCTTAGTTTTTGGGGAGCTTTCAAGATGTTTCGCTTCAGTGCTAGTATCATTATCTCGTTATTATTCCTTGTGGCACCGCCCGCTAACGGGCAATCCTTTGCCTCAGACCGACAGGAAACAGCCCTTTATGCCGGGCTATACTTCTCTGTACCATTTGGGGCACAACAAAAAAGTCCATCGAAATATAAATTAGGCTTCAAGGCGGGGCCTCAATATAACTTGCTTTCCAGAGGAGGCTTTGATGCGTTCAAGCAGAAGAGTTTCACTGGCAATGTTGTAGATATTAACTTCTCTGATCGAGGCCTTGAAGAAGTGCAGCTAGCAGCACTTCCTATCATTCGAAAAGACCTGCAAGGAAAATTTGTTTACCTGAACGACGAAGAGAATAAGGGATTTAACGTTGGCAAGGCTCTACTTATTACGGGCGGCGTAATAGTGGGGGCCGGAATCCTAGTGGCCATATCTGTTAACAATCAGTTTGATAGTGACTAATACAAGCTGTTCTTAGCCAAACTGATAATTGAATAGACTACCACCATCTTGCTTAAGCCATTTACGCTGTTTGTCAAAATCAGGCATACAGCGGGCTACATGTGCCCAAAACCGCTCAGAATGATTCATTTCCAGCAAATGCGACACTTCATGGGCGGCCACATAATCAAGGACTGCAGGTGGTGCCAACACCAGTCTCCAATTGAAGCGCAAGGTACCACTGGAAGAACAACTTCCCCAACGGCTTTTCATATCCCCAATACTAATGCGTCCATAAGAAACCTCTAGCTGGTTAGCATACCGTCTACAGGCGACCTCCAGTTTTTCTTTAGCTTGGGCACGAAACCATTTCTCCAGCCGTCCGGCAGCCATATCGAACGGGCCACCCACCTGAAGTTCTTCATTCAGGCATTCAACAGAACGAGGTGCGATACCGGTAAAAACAAGCTTTCTTTTCTCGCCTAGATAAGGAAGTATCATTCCATCATTGATTGGTTCAAGTGAGAGCTTTGCGCGCTCATTCGCTATCCAATCCATATGGGCTGTCAGAAACTGGTTTACTGCCTTTTCACTAATTCGTTTCGGTGTAGTAACTTTAATATCACCGCTGGTTCGGTCCACTCTTAAGGTCATGCGTTTGGCTTGGGCATTCCGCCGCACTTTTAGGGGAATATCTTCACTACCAATCCGCAGATAACGTGCTTCGGTCAAACCATCACCCTAAGCTGGCCATTCAACAAGATGATCTTCAAAATCACCAGCTTCGCGCTCATCCACCGCTTTCCCGCGTACGGATTGTCCGGCTTTATGAACACTTTCCCTATCTCCGCTCACAAGCGGGTGCCATTCATAGAGGTCTTTCCCTTCATACAGCAGGCGATATGCGCAGGTACTTGGCATCCAAGGTAGTGTAGCCAGCAAATCTGGCGACATAACAACACAATTACCCACATAACGCTGACGAGTGAGGTATTTTCCGCAAGTAATTTTTACGGGATCAAGAAAACGACACGCTACATCTGTATGATGAATTTCGCCTGTATCTTCATCTTCGAGTTTGTGGAGGCAACACTTACCACACCCATCACAAAGCGATTCCCATTCATCACGAGACATTTCAGACAGAGCTTTTTCTTTCCAGAATGACATGATTATTTCTTCTCAAGCACCGGCTTAAAAGTATTCGCAATATCCTGTGGTTTATCCTTGCTGGAGAACAGACGGTTATATTTACCGTCTTTGTCCATTACGAAAATATAGCTCTGATGGTCCATCAAATAGCCATCATACCCTTCCTGTTCTCGCTTCGCGTAATATACCCGGTATTGCTTTGCAACATCGGCAATTTCCTGAACAGAGCCTGTGAAAGCGATCAAATTCGGGTGATAATCCAGAACATAATCCGCCAACTCTTCAACGGAATCCCTCTCCGGATCTACTGAAATAAATACCGGCTGAATAGGACTGGTATCATATCCTTCTTCCTCAAGGATATTCAGAGCAGTCGTTAGTTTATGGAGCTCTATCCGGCATACATCTGGACAATAACTATATCCAAAATAAATAAGCTGATACTTGCCGTGAAAGCTTTTACTAGAGATTTTTTCGCCTGTATGGGCCGTCAGTACAAACGGACCACCTGGACCTGAGGTCTTGTTTCCGCCACTATTAAAACTTACATAAGCCACAACCGCAGCTATAGCTACCGCGATCCATGCAACGAGCCTGATTGCTTTCATGTTAAATCTCCACTCTGAAAGCCACTGGAACATCTGGGCTTTAATACTTGTGATTCTCGCACGGTTATAGAAATATAGGCGATGTTTGTCACGTTGCCATTAAATTTGCAGCAATCTATGACGCCTTGTTGATGATGGAGTACCTATGAAAAAGCAGTTTATTTTAATATTAGCCATCTTATTTTTAGGGCTGTCATCTATATCCCTTCCGGCAATAGCAACACCACAGTTTGAATTGTTACGTGCTGTTGAAAGAGGCGACATTGAAGAAGTTAAAAGCCTGCTTAAAAAAGGTGTATCCCCCAATACAAGAAAACGGTCAGATGGCATTCCTGCTATGTTGATCATCGCTGACAAGCGTAATCTTGCCATGATGAAGATGTTTCTGGAAGCTGGTGCAAACCCAAATATTTCTGATCGTACGCGGGGCGTAACACCACTGATGAAACGCGCATCAGTAGGCGACAATGAAATGGTAAAATTGCTACTTGCCTTCAAGGCAGACCCGAATCGTGCTGATATCGGTCAGGAAACAGCTCTTATGAAAGCAGTACGAGCACGGAAATCAAAAACCGTGCAGTTGTTACTTGAAGCTGGCGCTGATCCGAACGTACAGGACCTTACAGGTAAAACAGCTCTTGAGTATGCCAAAATTTCTCGCAATCGTCGGATGGTAAAATTATTACAAGATGCGGGGGCTACCTATTAATTTTGATTTAGGGATAGCTTCTCCAACAGCCACTGACCTGATAATTCGGGTCAGCATTATTTTACTGGCTCTTGCAGCAGACTTCATAGCTGGCCCCAAACTTCTTAAAATCTTGCCAAACATACAAACTATTGCATCCGCATTTGGCCTCAACCTCAAAAGCCGTTTGGATAAACCTTCAAGAAATCGTACCGAGCGCTTTTATCGGGGCGCTATCGTCGCTTTAGTGCTTTTACCTGTAGCCTACGGAACTGGCGTAATAGTAAACCAAATTGCCTTTATCAACACCATATCAGATGCCTTAACATGCCTGATACTGACACCTCTCTTAGCCCAGCGCTCTGGCTGGAAAAACTTACAACAAGGAAAACAAAACCTTTCAAATTACAGTTCAAACGCAGAACTCCTTAAACAGACAGTATTGAGTTTCAGTGGCCGCACTGTCCCACTTTCACTTACCTTTTTAATTGGCGGTTTTGCTCTATTGCTCCCGGCCGTTCTACTGATCGGACTATTATTCACTGCACCGCAAATTTCTGCAGATCATCCACAATCTCCATACAATTCAGGCGTCAGCCTTATTCATGAAATTGTGTTTCTTGTGCCTAGTTTAGTTGCCAGCATTTTTATTGCCACAGCCCTTATCTGCTTACCTTTCACTAAAATCAGTGCCGCTTTAACCCTCCTCAATCCTGCGACAAAAGGCCTCCCTAGCACCTATTTTCCATTGAATATTGTCGCAACTGGGGTAGAAATTTGTTTCAGGATACAGGGAAGCAAATCTGTAGAATGGATAGGCCCAAAGGATGGCCGCGCAAGATTACAGGCAAATCATCTCCGTCAGGGGTGGTTATGTATTCTTGTCGCCAATGCAGTGTACCTCACGGTAGGTATACTGCTGTTTCTCTACCTTGCTTCCTTACTTGCGCAATAGAAAGAAGCGGGCATGGCCTCCAGCGAGAACGAACAAAATATCATTCAGATGATGGACCCGGCCCTCCGCCAAGGTAATGGCGTGAGACTTGGCACCCTTATTATGATCCGCTGGATGGCAGTGGCGGGGCAAATGCTCTCTCTGCTTACTGTACACTATATTCTTGGCTTTGATATTCGCCCTGAGATGACATTCACCGTTGTGTTTATTTCAGGCATGATGAATCTTTGGTTCTCCCTGAGGGAAGATCTAAACACACGACTTTCAGACAAACAATCCACCTGGCATATGGTGTTTGATTTGCTTCACCTGTCTACTTTGCTGTTTTTAACTGGAGGTTTATCAAATCCCTTCATTGTATTGATGCTTGCTCCTTCCAGCGTGTCAGCATCAATCCTTAGCCCCCGCAGTACCAAAGTACTCATCGCTATTTCAGTGGTTTTAGTAACCGCACTTGCCTATACGCCTTTTCCTCTACCATGGGATGGCCCTGCGCCAAACGTAGATGATATTTTGAAAGCTGGTATTTGGATCAGCCTTTGTTTCACACTTGTTTTTCTGGCCATGTATATGTCGCGGGTCAGCAAGGAAGGTCAGGACCGGGCAAAGGCGCTTGCAGCAACTCAAGCTGCCCTGGAGCAAGAACAGCGCCTAGCAGCCCTCGGAACGCTGGCCGCTGCCGCAGCGCATGAATTGGGTACACCGCTTGGGACCATTCTACTTGTTGCCAAGGAACTCCAAAACCACTGCAAAGATCAAGATGAGCAAACCAAGCTTGATATCGAATTAATTATTGACCAAACCAGCCGCTGTCGTGAAATTCTGGCAGAAATCAGCCAAAAACGTAAAGCAGGTGATGCGGAACATTTCACTTATCTGGGTATTGAAGCGATTCTAAGAGAAGCTGGGCACCCTCATGAAATGCGCGGTGTGAAAGTGAAATATAGTAGCGAAGGGCCAGATAATCTGATCCTTAGGCGTACCCCGGAACAAATCCATGCTTTCCGCACCATCGTAGAAAATGCCACTGGCTTTGCAGAAAATGAAGTTCAGATACATGCCGAATGGGATGAAGAAAACCTGCAAATATATGTGGAAGATGATGGCCCTGGCTTTGATCCACAAATTGTGAAACGTCTCGGCGAACCTTATGTTACAACCAGACAACCAACACCGGGCAAAGATGGTGGGTTAGGCTTGGGACTGTTTATATCTAAAACCTTATTAGAACGCACCGGCGCAAAAATGAGCTTTAAAGAAGCCTCTATTGGTGGTGCACGTGTTGAATTAAACTGGCCTCGCTCAGCCTTACAGGAAGAGCCTGATTTCTCAGATGAGGAGGAGTTAGCATGACTCAAGAAACACCAGCAAAAACCCTTCTAATCGTAGAAGATGACAAAGCTTTCAGAAACCGCCTTGCGCTCAGCATGGAACGAAAAGGTTTCACAGTTTATGCAGCTGAAGGCATTGAAGAAGGCAGTATTCTGGCCGCTGAACATCGTCCTCAATATGCTGTCGTTGATATGCGCCTGGAAGATGGTAACGGACTTGATTTAGTACCTCAATTACGCCAAATCCGCCCCGATATCCGCGTGGTTATTTTGACAGGATACGGAAACATCGCCAGCGCTGTAGCAGCAGTTAAAGCCGGCGCTGTAGATTATCTTGCAAAACCGGCAGACCCTGACCAGATCGAGAAAACACTCCTAACCCTCGAAGGGCATATGCCGCCACCGCCAGAAAACCCTATGTCTGCGGACCGTGTGAAATGGGAGCATATTCAGCGTGTTTATGAACTGTGTGATCGCAATGTTTCTGAGACCGCACGCAGGCTTAACATGCATCGCCGAACACTGCAGCGCATTCTTGCAAAACGTTCCCCTCAATAACGTCCAATACCGATTAATTGGAAATTGAAGGATCAACGGCTTCGCCTTGGAACATCGTGATTCCAAGGCGTTGGCCTAAGATAATATCTTCAGAAGAATGACACCCTTCCAAGATAATTCGGTTACTACCGATCTTTTCAATAATATTGATAATTCTATCTTCTTCTTTACGGTCCAGCCACGTTTCCACATTCGAAGCAGGGTTCGTCACTTTCAGAAAATCAGACTGTAGGTTACCTAAATTAAGCCAAGCTAAGGCACGAGGGTCTACCCCTGCAATACAGCTTTTAAATCCTAAGGTTTGTAGCTTTTCACGAGCCGCCAAATAGGCTGCGAAATTCGACGTTACATCAAGGCTGGAAAACTCTAAGACGATATTACTGCGGATTTTTTTTCCTAAACCTTCTTCAAACTTATCAAACTCTCTGGCTAACACACCGGCAGCCGTTACTTTCAAGCTTGAAGCAAGAGAGTTTTCATTCTCCATATTAGGATCAGACGCCAAAACCCTACTCGCGATAAGGTCTTCAAGAAACCCCGATAGCCAAGGGTCAACTTCCGTAAGCTTACTTTTCAAAAAGGTATCAAAAACCACCTGCTGCGGCACCCAGCGGTGCACCATTACCATCTGAGGTGCCTGAATACCAAGTATAGCCATCACACATTGCCGCCTAAGCAATCCACCTACATCAGCGGACGTAATAGCCTTTGTAAGAGTTAATAACATCTCAGGGTCAAGCTTTTTGCTCTGCGGTTTTCTCGCAGGGCTTTCAATCTTGCTCACCTTCATTTTTTGCGGCGGTTCAGATGGTAAAGGTGCCCCTGCATCACCTTGAGGATCAATCTTAATAAGTCCCGTATCCGGGTTAACATCAGGCTTTGCTTTAGATTTTTTTTTAGATTTAGAGGCGCCAACATTTCTGGATGCTGGTATCTTTTTCCCTTCCAGCACTGCTTGAGCCAACCTTGCTACATATTTTGTGAAAACATCATATTCTGCTTCAAGATCAAACCATTCAACAAAAGCGTCACTTACACCTTGAATGGGATCAATCGCTCGTAAGGCACTAGCCTCTTTGAATTTTAAGCGGACCTGATTCAACATAGGGTCAATAACATCAACCCGTGCATCTTTAACGATCAGGACTAAATCATTATTTGGCAGCGAGAAACTCGCAGCGCCATAATCGGTTTTCAATGTTCTAAAGCTGGCGGCAGCGAACCGACGATAATGCTCTTCCTGCAAATGCTTTTCCAGCACTGAAAGCCTTATATGCAAGGCCCTCCGGCCTTCTGTATGAAGCCTAAGCTGCTTGGTGTAATCAAGCATTTCATGTACGGCTTTAATATCTTTTGCCATATAACCTCAAAACTCAGTCACGTGTTAAATCGCAATAAAACCAGTCCCCACTCATAGTTTATCAGAATACGATATGTTTAATTATCTACCAAATTTTTTCACCTGATGAAGCCACCAAGCTGTTTCATTAATTGAGTAAACTGGTCGGTAATGCAAAATCTTGCTGTCGGGCAATACAGCATCCACCTGATTATCTAAAACCAGATATTCACCTTCATAATCTATGGCAAGAATGGCGTGCGCTACCCGAAGGTTTTGGTCCTGCAATATCACCAGCCGCATGGATTCTGGGGCAACCCCTAAGCGCTTCAGCGTTACATATTTGCTAATCGCATAATCTTCACAATCACCATCTTTCAGGAAAAACTCATCTGGTGTAGCCCAGTAATCAGGAAGCCCCCAGTTAACTGGGTCTACGATGTATGGATAACGGTTCATATATTGATTAACCGCTTTAATCATCTCAAGAGGTTCAGCTCCTTCTTGAGAAGCGATAAATTCTTCCCACGCTGCTTTACCACACCGCAAACGGTCTCTACCTCTGCAGTTTTGCTCTACTGTGCTTTCTTGCTTCGGCATTTCTTCAGTCAAAGAAAGGTTATGCCGACGCCACAAATCAGTCCATTTATCAAAAGACTTCATGCTTTTGGAGCGTATTTCCCGGCTACCGAACAAGCCTGTGCGGGGCTGGGCATCTGCCGAAGAAACAAATGGCTCTACTACCAGAAAACCCAAAACAATACTTATTAAGCCTATAATTCGGAACATAAAAACTGGCTGGCCTCTATACCTGATCTCACATATTTTTTGTTCGAATTTAATTGAGCATCAAACAAATATGTACCAACATAACCACAAGCGAACAGAGAGCCAAGAGCTCTCTCATACTATCACTGAACAGTGACAATGTTACAGCACGAACGCATTAGTAAGGGGCCCCCATGCAAACGGAAACGTCTTCAAACAAAAATATGATGGCCTACGCTGGTGCCTTGATGGGGCTTATCGCGCTTGGCCTATGGTTCATCACTCGATTTGCAGCCTCAGAAGCCGAGCAAGATCTCCAGAACTGGCAATCTCGTATCAATTTAATAGCGGATAGCAGAGCCGCAGAGGTTTCAACCTGGCTTAACCGACACCTTAAAGCCGTTGAAGAATTAGCAGCTGATGCCTCAGTGCAGCTATATGCAGCTCAAATGTCTTCACCTGAAGATCAGGATGCCGTCGAAGCACAGCGCGGTTATATTTTCTCACTTATTTCAGCAGAGGCAGAACGCCACGGCTTCCATGAAAACAGAGCCATTGATGCGGTAGCAGCCAATGTAAACCGCCCTCGCCGTGCAGGTATTGCTGTTGTTTCAGATAAAGGACAGGCCTTTGTTATGACAACAGGCATGCCGCTTCTACGACCAGAGGAAATTCCTCTGGCAAACACGCAGTCTTTTATCGCCCTAGGCCCACAACTTGGCGATAAAACCCCACTCGTAATTTTTGGTGCAAAAGCGATCTCTGGTACCGGCACAGTTTGGGTAATTGGCGCACGCCCACTGGATGGTGACTTCCTTCAAACACTCGTGCAGCCGGGTGACGATACCCAAACTTCTGAAACATATTTGGTAAAGCCCGAAAGCGATGATTTAGTAAGGGTTATCACACCGCTTGCTCAAGGTGGCAGGCTAGGCGCGACCACCGTGGATGCAGCCGCTTCTTTTGCGGTGAAACAACCGGGTGGTTTCAGCACACAAATGAATTACGCAAACACTGAAGTTCTTGTTATGGGCAAGGAACTGTCAGCCCCGGTTCCGTGGATACTGGTTCGCACCATTAAAACAAGTGAAGCAGTCGCCGCTATTACGGAACGCCGCAATAGTCTCATTGTTACACTTTCTCTAGCAGGTCTTTTTGTACTCGCAGCCCTTATTCTGGTGTGGCGTCACGGTATTTCCCGCAAACTGGAAAATTCCTACCACGAACAAGCCATGCTTTCGGAGAAGAACGAGTCTCTAAGCGAGTTCCTGCAATCAGTAACGGATAGCCAACCCGCTGCCGTAGCTGCTGTTGACAACGATATGACTGTGCATTTTTCCAATACACAAATGTCAGATATTACAGAGATCAATAAAGATGATCTTATTGGCAGAAGGCTTGATACTGCCTTCCGTAGTTCCCTTGCAGAGAAAATGCGTTCTCGCATTGCTGCAGCCACTTCCGGGCACCCAGACAACCTCAATGTTACACATAGTAACCGCACCTTCAGAATGGATACCATTCCTCTAAAAGCTGGTGGTGATTACCCCGCCACTGCGCTAATGGTGATGCGGGATATTTCTGACCTTGTTGAAGCACAGGCGCAATCGGAAGAACTATTCAAAAAACTGGTCTCAACACTTACGCAAATTATTGATGCCCGTGACCCATGGAGCAAACACCATTCAGAGCGTGTAGCAGATGTTAGTGTTACTATAGCTCAGGAACTGGAATGGGACGAAGACGGTAAAGAATGTGTCAATATCGCAGCCCAACTTGTAAATGTCGGTAAGATATTTGTCCCAATTGAAATCCTTACCAAACAAACACCGCTTACCGATGAAGAACTCTCTCTGGTACGTGATAGTATGCAGCAAAGCGCTTCACTTGTTGCAGGGCTGGATTTCAAAGGACCAGTAGCCGCAATTCTCGACCAGATCAGAGAAAACTGGGATGGCAGCGGCGAACACGGTAAAGCTGGTGAAGATATCGAAGCCGGAGCCCGTGTGCTCGCAGTTGCTAACGCTTTCGTGGGTATGGTTTCAGCTCGCGCGCACCGAAATGGGCTGAGCTTTGACAAAGCCGCTGATATTCTTCATCAGGAATGCGGTACGAAATTTGAACGCCGGATTGTAGCAGCTCTACAAAATATTCTGGAAAACAAAGGCGGCAGGGATCGCTGGAGTCACTATATGGAAAAACCTGAAGAGGCTTAACCAACAGCCTTTTCAAAAAGTCTCATTGCTGCCGTTCGTGCCATTTGCTGAATAAGTTTTTTGGCGCGAGCGGCATTTACTTTTCTAGAGGCTGCTTCACGAATTACCTCCCCGCCATAAGCATCTGCAATGATAATACCTGTTATATCTGGAAGGCTGGTACTTTCATTAAGCACATTAATAGGAAAATGTTGATCAACAGCGAAATAAAACTCTTCACAATAGTCTAGATATTCCTGCCATTTAGTATCCGAACGGAAATCACTTAGACCTGATTTCACCTCAACAACCACAAGACCGCCTGGTTTGTTCAGCCCCAAAATATCAACCCGGCGATTATTCTTTAGCACCACTTCCCGCACAGGAGCATAACCAAGTTCCACCAGCAATCTTTCAGCGCCGAGCGTGATGTTAACCGTTTCAGTCATGAAAAATCAGGTACTGGCCTCTTCATCAATGATATTTTCAAGCCGCTGTAGAATAGCTTCGCCTTGGGCACCACCACTACCTTTGATTTTGTGCTGCAAGACCACTTCAAAGGTACGAACATGCCCTTCCAGCACCCGCTTGCTTGCTTGCTGGTCATCAGGCATCTGTTTCAGATATTTACAAAGGGATGCGCCAACGTTTGTAAGTAAGTTGAACTCGAAGCTACTACCCATCCCCTTGATATTATGAGTTAAATCATAAACCTGCTGGACACTCGCTTCCTTAGGTCCCGCTTTGTCCGGCATACCATCCAAAATCCCGCGCATGTCTTTCACGGCTGTGTCTGTCCACTCAAGAAATTGAGCTACCAGCTCGTCATCTTCCGCATATGAATAATCAGTATCTACAACTTCAGTCATTTGTTCTCGATTTACCCCAATCCACAGTATGACAACTATTTTAGCATAATATGCAACAAAAACAGTTATTTATTTGTTTACAAGCTAGAGAGGCACGAGTTTTCCTTGCAATCCGCCCAGCAATTTCGATAAATCAGATCAAATATATATATTCGGGACAAAGGAGCCTAAATTGAGCCCACAGGAAATCGCTAAACTTGAGACATATCTTCAAGACAAGTTTGATAACAGCAACATCAAGCTTATGCAGCGCCCAAAAGCTAAAGATTCAGTTGAGATGATGATCGGCGATGAATTTATCGGTGTTGCTTACCGCGATGAAGATGAAGGTGAAGTTTCCTACTCCCTCAGCATCTGCATCCTGGAAGAAGATCTTTAAGCTTTTAGAGCTTATATTCTTTGAGAAGCCGGCTTTTCAGTCGGCTTTTTATTTGCCTTATGATCATCAGCTTAGCATTATGCAGTTTCATTAAACTATAAATCTGTGAGGTAACCATGCTGTATCTTGTTGCTCTTCTTCTGCCACCGCTGGCCATTCTTTTGTGCGGCAAACCCTTTCAGGCTGTTATCAGTGGTGCATTCTGGATCGCCTCTATTGTTCTTACCCTCTTTTTCGGCGCAGGCTTTGTGCTTTGGCTTATTCTTGCCATTCACGCAATTATGGTCGTGCGTGACAGAAACACCCGCAAAATGATGGAAGAATTTGCAGACCGCTCCTAAAAAGTTTCAGTATTGATACTTGTCTAAAAACACCATAAAGTGAAACATATTCACTTTATGGATCGCCTTTTATGCCTGAGCACATTCGTTTTCTAAAACATAATGAGCATCATCTTATCGGGAAGATTATCGCCGATGGGTTTGCCGATGATCCGGTAAACTTGTGGGCTTTTAGAAATACCGGTGCAATGAAGCCAGTGTTCACAACTATGGCAAGCCACCTCTATCTATCAGCCGGGTTTGGTTTGGTGAATAACGAAGAAAATGCCGGTGCTCTATGGCTACCGCCGGGCGTGCCCAAACAGTTCAGTTTATTGGCCGATATTAAAATGGGTGCATCCATTTTGAAGCACGGCGATCTAAAAGCAGTCCAAAACTCTCTCCAGATAGACGCATACCTCAAAAAGAAAAAACCAAAAGAACCGCACTACTATCTGTTTGCTATCTCTGTGCATCCAAGCCTGCAGGGAAAAGGTATTGGCAGCCAATTGATGAAAGAAGCACTCAAACAAGTGGATGAAACACGTGCCCCCGCATATTTGGAAAGCTCCAAACCTGAAAATGTGCCTTTCTATAAAAAACACGGCTTTGAAATAGTGGAAGAGGTAGTGCCGGGTACTGACTGCCCGCCCATGTGGCTTATGTGGCGAGAACCACGCCTGTAAATTCATCAATATTCAGCTTGTATTCCCTCTATGACTGCTCACGACTGTGAGAAAGCAGCATGAAGTTGCAGCCTCACAAAGGAGTATAAGGAATGATAGCGACGATACTGGGTGCCGCAGCCCTTATAAGCATACATATGTCACAGGCAGAGGACTTACCCTGCACCAGACAGCTTGATAAAGCCATCGAGCAACTAATGGCAAAGGAAGATGTTAAAGGCTTAGGTGTCGCGGTAACAGAAAAAGGTGAAATCACACATCTGGCGACATACGGCTACCGCAATGTGGAAAAGGGACTTCCTCTTGAAGACGATACCGTCATGTACGGCGCTTCACTGACGAAAGCTGCTTTTGCATACATGGTCCTCCAACTGGTTGAAGAAGGTATCCTTGATCTGGATACGCCTATCAGCAGTTATCTTCCAAATCCACTTCCTGCATACCCTAAATGGCAAACCCTGACAGGAGATCATGATTGGCGCCAACTTACAGCGAGGCTCCTTCTCTCTCACCAGAGCGGACTAGCGAACCTTCGATTTCTGGAACCAGACCAGGACCTAAAATTTCACTTCAAACCAGGTGAATATTACGCTTACTCCGGCGAAGGTTTCCGGCTTCTTCAGTTTGTGCTGGAGGAAGGATTAGACCTTGACGTGAAACATGAAATGCAGACCAGAATATTTAACCGCTTTAACATGCCAAATACCGATATGCAGTGGCGGGACAGTTTCGCAGATAACCTGGCCGATGGGTATGCGATGGATGGTTCTTTCGAGCCACACGATGAACGCAGTAACGTAAGCGCCTCGGGCTCTATGGACACAACCCTCAAGGATCAAGCAAATATGTGGAAGGCCATGGCGGCTGGTCGTTTACTTTCCAAAACGGCCCAAGCTGAATGGACAAAACCCCAGATAAATATTCACTCAAAACAAAAATTTCCTACCCTTGCCTATACAAAAACCAAAGATCCTAGAGCAGCTGACATCACTCTGTCAGCGGGCTTGGGGGTTATTACGTGGCAAGGTCCCAAAGGGCGCTATTTTTCAAAAGGTGGACATAACGACTGGACTGGCAATTTAGTTATCTGTGAAGAAGAAAGCGAACGCTGCCTTATCATGCTCTCGAACAGTGTAAGAGCGGAAATTATCTTTCCCGAAATCACCCAAATGATTCTGGGAGAAACAGCCTATCCGTGGTGGTGGGTTTATCCAAACATCGCTAAATTGAATGAGCAGTAAATTTCTTGACCCAACATAAACGGCCGCTCCGCTTAGGCGGAAACGGCCACTAAAAAACCGATTTTAAAAAAAGCTTTAATGCTGCCCCGTTGCGATCAGCCTTCATACGTATTAACGCCCCGCTCCAGGAGTTCAAGAGCCATTCTGCCGCTTCAGAAACAGTTAAATGATCGCATTTCAGTTTTTTACGATCCACCATTTCAATACATTCACCAATAAGAGAAGATAGTTCTTTCCATTGTTGGTTTAACAATTCCTGAAAATGAAAATTTGTATCGCCAAGCTCAATGGAAAGATTACACATCAGACAACCCTGAGAAAAATCTAACCTCTCATATTGCTGGTAAGCTTGAAGAAAAAATGCCTCAAGTCGTTCCAAAGCGATCATATTCTCATTCAACAAAATCTGTCGGGCGGCTCTGAGTTGCCTTGTGTGATAATATTTCGCCACTTCAAGACCATATGCCTCTTTACTGGCAAAATAATGATAAAAGGAACCACGCGGTACCTTGGCAGTTTTAAGGACATCATTAATGCCAACGGCAGCATAGCTTTGGCTACGAATAAGCTCTAGCCCCGTTTCCAAAAGCCGAGCTTTAGTATCTTTAAACGCTTTGTCATCACGAATTCTAGCCATCGCCTTCCAATATCCAACTTACATATATCAATCAACCACATCCCATTTCAGGGGTGTAACATCAGATTATACACTAGAACGTCTCAACAGAGGGCCTCAATTCTACCTCCCAAGTCCAGGCACTACGGTCCTGTTCAGCGATGGCAAGATAAGTCTTTGCAATCTCGTCCGGATTCAGTGTTGTTTCTGGATCATCAAATGGTGCACCTCTCTCTGGCTGGAAAATACAGCCATCAATCACAAAGTGAGCGACGTGAATATTTTGAGGTGATAACTCCCGTGCCAGACTTTGGCATAATCCACGCAAGGCAAATTTCCCCATAGCAAAGGGAGCTGACTGTGCATAACCTTTAATTCCAGCTGATGCGCCGGTAAAAAGAAGTGCTCCCTCTCCTTTTTCAAGCATATACCTAGCAGCACAGCGCGCCACAAGCATCGCGCCAAATGCGTTTGTCATAAGGACATTATACACATCCTCTGTATCTAATTCGGTTATAGGGCCCCGCGTATAAGCTCCCGCATTATATACCACCAAATCAGGCAACATTCCTTGTTGATCAAGCTGGTTGAACATGGCCTCAACACTTTTCGGGTCAGAAGCATCACATTTCAACGCCTTAGCCTTCGTTTCAGCACAGATATCTGCAAGCTTTTCCACATTCCGGGCACCAAGGCATACTTTCATCCCCTTTGAGGCAAATAATCTGGCAAGTGAACTGCTCAAGCCAGGCCCAGCGCCAATAATTAATGCTCTTTTAGGCATAGAATTGCTCCGCTGACGACATCGAAGCAGGTGACATATGTTGAATTTTCACGGGCGCTGCGAGCCAATCCTGATACTTCGCAAAAACATCCTTTGTATAGTCTTGCGCATAATGCTCCTGCACCGCATCCTCATTATCGAAGATTTCGAAAAGATGTAAAATACCTGGTTCATCCTTACTTTCCAGAACGGTAAACAAATGACACCCAGGTTCTTCCAGTGTCGGCGGGACCAGTTGCTCTAAAGCTGTCTTCGCCTTTTCAAAGAATTCCGGTTTTGGGTGAATAGTTGCAAATATGTGCAAACGTTTTACTAACTCTACCATCGCTTCCTACCATACATATAAAAGCCACGAGCCTTGCCCGTACCTCTGTAATGAAAATGCTATAGAAACATTAAATTAGACCGATCTATTATTAATTTCAATCATCAAATTTCTTAATTTAAATTCAAAGCTGGTTTCAAAAGAACATGACATGATGTTAGAGACGGCAAAGTCAATTTCTCAACTACATGTGTTAAATAACAAAAAAACCGCTAAGCGATTGCTTAAGCGGTTTTTTTGAAGTGGCGCACCGGGGAGGATTCGAACCCCCGGCCCCCAGATTCGTAGTCTGGTGCTCTATCCAGCTGAGCTACCGGTGCGCGTTATTCAATTGTGTTGCCTCGCTTTGCAGCGTGGCGTGCGGCGGAACATATAAGATTGTTTTTATAATGCAAGAGAGAAATCGCTTTTTCTTTGAAATTATCTGCTATAATACCATTATAAAATAAATAACCCATTGATAATACAGGATTTTAAATGCGAAATTCGCACATAAAAAATTGCAGTTTTTTTGTAACAATCATGCTTCTTGGCGCCTGTAGCAGCACATCCGGTGATTGGCCGAGTCTGGCCGAGCCACTTCCCGATACAGCTGAGCATGAACGGGTTATTGAACGGGCAGAACCAGCTAACACTCGACTGCAAGAAGAAAAATCTCCACTCACCACGTCAACCGCTATCAAGCTCTTTGATTCGACCGAGGCTAAACTCAAGAATATCCTTGCGGATTACCTCAATACGAAAAACAAAATAGAATCAGCAACTGGTGACAACAAACTTATCGAATGGCGCGATGCACAGCTAAAGCTGACACGATACAGCAATATGCTAAGCAAGTTTGACGCTATCGTTGATTCCCCTTCCCTAATGAAAACGGGCATTTGGAAAAAAGCATTTGAAACCAAGCAAGCGTTAGATGTGTTCATTATAGGAGAACGGAAAGCTCTAGCTGCTATGCAGCCTTAACAGCTTTCTCAATAGCTTTGGCAACACAGTCGGCAGCCAAGGTACCGGCAACCGCCATAGTGGTTGCCATAGCATCCTTAGAGACTTCTTTGTCACCTGTCGCCATAGCAAAAACCGTGTCACCGTCAAACGGCGTATGAATAGGCCTGATCGCTCTGGCGTAACCATCCTGTGCCATCATGGCGAGCCGCGTGCAGCCTGCTTTATCGAGCTTCAAATTGGTCACCACAGCGCCAATGGTAGTATTCGTGCCAACAAAGCCAAGCTTGGGCATTTCAATAGTGCCGTGCTCCATAGGCACATCATGCACCGTTGGCCCAAAACTATTCACTGCAACAATTGCAGATACAATCAAACCGTCTTCTGTTTCGAGGCTCGCACTAGCGATACCTCCTTGAACACCGCCTGCTGTCGCACCGTGCCCCGCACCAAATCGACCATGCTCAACTGTGGTGGACAAGTTATTCAGTGCTTCAAGGCCAAGGCGGCGATATGGCGCTTCAGCACCCCAGTTTTTATCGCCACCGTTTTTCAAATCAAAAAGAATAGCTGATGGCACCACAGGTAATGCTCTTGGGCCAAACGGGAAACCGATACCCTTCTCAGAAAGCGCTTCTGTTACAGCGCCCGCAGCATCCAAGCCAAAAACCGAACCACCAGACAATACAAGACCATGAAATTCTTCAACAAGACATGTTGGATCAAGCGCATTTGTATCACGTGTACCCGGGCCGCCACCACGAACATCAACCCCCATAGGAATTGGGTTATCAGGAATGATAACCGTTGTTCCGGTATTTACGCCAACATCGTGCGCCTGCCCCACCTTGATACCCATAACATCAGTGAAGCTATCGGTTTTACCCGGCGTTGCTGTAATTTTCATGATTAGTCCTCAATACCCGGCAGGCATACTTTGAAAGTAGTGCCTTCTGGGCCTGTTGTATCGAGCCCAATCTGGCCACCATGCGCCAGTACTATATCTCTTGCGGTTGCAAGACCAAGGCCTGTCCCCCCTGCCTTAGCCGATGTGAATGCCTTAAAGAGGTTTGGTTTCACATGTTCAGGGATACCTGGCCCCGCATCCGTTATATAAGTGTGCGTGGTACCGTCAGGGTCGCGTTCAGCTCTAACTGTAATGGTACCCTTGCCGTTCTGCACTTCATGAGCATTCCTGCAAAGATTCAGGAAGACTCGGTGAATTTGCTCAGGGTCAGCAATAATAATGAAATCATCATTAAGCTGAATATCAAACGTAAAGTCTTCATTATCCATCAGCCCAAGCGACATACCCACATCTTCAAGAAGCGAACGCAGGCTCATTTCCTCAGGTACAGGTTCAGGTTCTTCCACTTTCCCGTGGCGCATTGTGCTCTCACAAAGTGCTACTGCCCGGCTAACCGCTGTCATCAAACGTCGGGAAACCTTCTTCACGAGTGGGTCATCAATGCGCTGCAACGTATCAGACGCTAACTGAGCTGTAGCAAGAATATTCCTGAGATCATGGTTAATTTTTGCCACAGCTTCACCAAGGGAAGCCAACCGGTTTTTCTGCTTCAAACTGGCACGGAGTTCATCCTGCATACGCGCAAGCTCACGCTCTACCAAACCAATTTCATCTGAACGTAATGAGCTTCTGCGCATTCTGGAAATTGCTTCTGGTTTGCGGCGAAATTCAACAATACTATCTTTTACCCGGCGCATCGGGCGTACAAGCATCCAGTGTAGCGACAGATAAACAAGAATCCCCACAAAGAGTGAAATGATCACAGAGAGAATCAGGAGATTATTTGAATAATTCCTTAGTGCCTCATAAAGATCAGCCTCATCAAGCGTTACTTCAAAGAGACGTGTGCCTGAAACCATTGGATCACCAGTCACCCGGACAATACGGTCCCCTTTAGCTTTTAAGGCACCAAAAGCATCGCGGATCAATTCACCAAGTGATGGCTGCCGCATATCAAATTCTGCATCAACGCGTTCAGGGATAAAATCAATCCCGAGCAGCAAGCTGATATCTTCACGGCGCATGATAATTGAAAGCACGCCAGAGGTATCAAGAAGCCGTTTTTCATACTCTGGGCTGATCATATTGTTTTCAGCTACTTCAAGAGCAATCGCAGCAATCTGCGCATTTTCTAGGCGCTTTTCCAAGAATTCCTGACGGAATGTAGCGATAGACGGCAAATATACAAAGCCCGAGACAATCATCACAAAGATGAATGTAAGGATCAAAAGGCGTGATCTCAAACTAGATGAAACTGGTCTATAATGCTCTGGCATAAAAAGCGTTTGACCCTATTCCCAATAAAATTGCAAGCAAGATTGTTTCACAATATAAGAAACATAGATTAACCATATAGTGACAGGCTTTAAAACCAAGAAAACATGAAAATTGTTATAAAAAGACAATAATCGTTGTTTCCTGTGTTTAGCATGGTTGACTCTGGCTTAGGAGGGGAGTATACACCGCTCTCGAAATTTAAGCACCCGCCGCAAACTGCGATGTTCGGGTGATAACTGGAGTAAAACAAGTGAAACGCACCTTTCAACCAAGTGTGTTGGTACGCAAACGTCGTCACGGTTTCCGTGCACGTAAAGCGACTGTAGGCGGCCGTAAGATTCTGGCAGCTCGTCGTGCAAGAGGCCGTAAGCGCCTTTCTGCGTAAAGGTCTTTCGCTCGCTTAACACGCGACACAGTTACACATTTGAAAAGCCGACCGTGATTTTTCCGGTCGGCTTTTCGATTTTAAGATACAGGCTTAACTCATGGTGGACAGCGCAGAAAAATTAGTGCGAATCAAGAAACGGCCCGAGTATCTGGCTGTATCTTCTACGCGCCGCCGCTGGGTAACCCCTTCATTTATCCTTCAGGCAAAGCCGCCTGTTGGAAATGATACCGAGACACCACCTCGCGCAGGCTTCACTGCTTCAAAGAAAGTAGGGAACGCGGTAAAGCGGAGTAAAGCAAAACGCCGAATCCGTGAGGCTGCGCGTCTGGTTGTGCCGGGAAACGGTCAAACCGGATGGGATTATGTCTTTGTCTGCAGGGAATGCATGACAGACTACCCGTTTGAGAAATTATGCTCAGATATCAAGTGGGCTCTTGCAAAACTCGCATCCGGTGCCGATTTAAAGACAAAGCCTAAAAAACAGAAGCGTGGGTAATCAGCAAATGTCATCCGAACCTCAAGCAACAGGAAAGTCGCCGCTAGCATGGCTTTTTCACGGGCTTGTAAGGTTCTACCAGTTGTTTATTTCTCCGTTTTTAGCGCCCAGGTGCCGCTATCAACCAACCTGCAGCCAATATGCCATTGAAGCACTTCAAACGCATGGCGGCTTAAAAGGAGGCTGGTTAGCCGCAAAACGCATAGCAAAATGCCATCCTTGGGGTGGATTTGGTTATGATCCTGTGCCACAAAGCAGCAACGAGTCGGCTGATGCATTAAATTCAGCATCAAAACCGAAAGAAAATTTATGTACCGCTGGCGCTTGTCAGCAGGATAGTCAGGGTAAGATATCCGATGGGTGAAAATAAGAACTTTATCCTCTTCGCCGTAATTTCTATGGCGATTCTTCTTGGATATAACTTTCTTGTAGCAGGGCCAAAAAAAGAGGCTGCGCTTCGGGAATATCAGCGTCAACAGCAGGAACTTGCACTTCAGCAAGATAGTGGCGGAGCTATAGATGCACCTGCCATTGATCCGGATTTACAAACACCAAGTAAACACACACCAGTAGCACGCTCACTCGCGCTTGAAGATGCTGGTTTTGTAAAGATTGATACACCAGAACTTTCTGGTTCAATTTCTCTACGCGGTGCACGTTTTGATGATCTGTCTCTTAAGAACCACAACATTGAACAGGATGAAAACTCAGACAACATCCACCTGTTTAACAAACTGAATGGTTCAAACCCATATTTTGCAAGCTTCGGTTGGTTTGACCAAACCCAGACAGACGCACCTACTGTCGATAGCGCCTGGACAGCTGATAACGATACCCTAACACCTGAAACCCCTGTTACTCTTGCTTGGGATAACGGTAAAGGCGTTCGCTATCTTATTAAAGTCGCTGTTGACAACCAGTTTATGTTCACTGTCACACAATCTGTAGTGAACACATCTGGTGCACCAGTTACTGTTGCACCGTACGGGGCTATTGAACGTCGCGGCACACCAGAAACAGACGGCATGATCGTACTTCATGAAGGTATGATTGGTGTGTTTAATGATGCGCTAGAAGAAATTAGCTACGATGATATTAAAGATGACGGCACCTTTGACGCACCAACAAAAGGTGGCTGGATGGGTATCACAGATAAATTCTGGATGTCTTCTCTTATCCCGGATCAATCTGCAGATTTGAAACGCGCTCGCCTGCGTTACCGCAACAATGGTGGTACGGATACATATTTTGCTGATTACCTTCAGGATTGGCGTGTTGTAGCCTCTGGCGCTTCTTTTGAAACAACAAACCGCCTTTATGCCGGTGCAAAAATCGTTGAAGCAATTAATGACTATCAGGAACAGTATGATATTCCACTCTTTGATCGTGCTATCGACTGGGGTTGGTTCTGGTTCCTGACACAGCCAATCTTCTTTGGCCTTCACTGGCTCTTTGTTCTTACTGGTAACTACGGTATCGCTATTCTATTGATGACAGTGGTATTGAAAGGGCTTGTATTCCCGCTGGCGAACAAATCATACCGCTCTATGGCGCATATGAAAAAAGCGCAGCCAAAGATCAAAGCTCTTCAGGAACGCTACAAAGACGATAAACAGCGCATGCAACAGGAAATGATGGCTCTTTACCAGAAAGAGAAAATCAACCCGATGGCTGGCTGTTTACCGATGATCCCGCAGATTTTCATCTTCTTCGCGCTGTATAAAACGCTGTATGTAACTATTGAAATGCGCCATCAGCCATTCTTTGGTTGGATCACCGATTTGTCTGCAAAAGATCCGTTAACACCACTCAACGCATTTGGCCTTATTCCTTGGGATCCGCCAAGCTTTATTGCCATTGGTGTTTTACCGATTCTGATGGGTGTTTCCATGTATTTCCAGCAAAAGCTGAACCCACAGACAAATATGGACCCAGCGCAGCAGAAAATTATGAATATGCTGCCAATTATCTTCACGTTTATTATGGCAAACTTCAGCGCTGGCCTTGTGCTTTACTGGACATGGAACAACATCCTTACCATTGCGCAGCAGACTTTCATTATGAAACGTGAAAACGCCAAAACCGAAGGTCAGTAAATGACTGAAGAAGAACGCTTCACAGCTGATGATATTAATCGGGGCCGGCTACTGTTTGCCGGCCCTGTAGACTTTATGATGGGTGCCGTTTCGCTGAAAACCCTGCCTGGCGCTGACCGGCCAGAAATCGCTTTTGCGGGCCGCTCGAACGTAGGTAAATCAAGCCTTGTAAACGCACTTACCGGCCGCAACACGCTGGCGCGTACATCCAATACACCGGGACGCACACAAGAACTTAACTTCTTCAAGATGGGCGAACAGATGGACCAAGCAGCCTATCTGGTTGACCTGCCCGGTTATGGCTACGCTAAGATTGAACGCAAAAAGGTGCAGGCCTGGACAAGGCTCGTAAAAGATTATCTTCGTGGTCGCCCGAACCTGCGACGGATCATGCTGCTTATTGATAGCCGTCATGGCCTTAAGGAAAATGACCGCGAAATCATGAAAATGCTGGATGATGCAGCTGTGAATTATCAAATCGTGCTGACGAAACTTGATAAGCTCAAAGTTGCTGAACGCGAAAAAGCGCTTAAAAAAGCATCTGCGGATGCCAAGACCTTTATCGCGTGCCACCCTATTGTACTGGCAACAAGCAGTGAAAAAGGCTGGGGTCTGGAAGAAGTACGCGCCGAAATCGCGCAGCTTACACGCTTCTAATACTACTGCTTCAAGGCAGAGAGTGTTTCGTCGGAGACACTCTCAAAATCATTTAAGAGTTGTTCTAACTCAGACCAAGAGCGGTTCTCCTTCCCTGCCATCTCTAGTTCCAGACAGGCTTCTCCCAATTTCATAGCCCCGAAACTTCGAACCGCACTTTTAAGTGCATGGGCCTGATTCTCAAGCATGTGATAATCTTGGGCTATAAAATGCTGCCGAAGTGCTACAGCACCTTTACCAATCTCACCCTGTAAGGAACCAAGGAGCATAAGGGCGACATCATCCCCCACATCTGATTTCATGCGTTCAAAAACGCTTTCATCAAATACCGGATATGTATCTCCCACAGGTTTCCCCTATTCTTCGCTTGGTTTAACACGTTCAGCGTATGATGGTGCCGCCAAACGGTAAACACCCTTCAAGCCTTCCGGCGAAACAACTTTACGCTTTCTGATAAAGAGCAGCTTTTCTTCCGTATGAAGCAGCTTGGAGATATGACGAATGCGCGGCAACAACTTGCGCCAGTCATCATCTTTTGAAGTAAGCGCCTGCGCCACATCACGAGGGGCTGTGCTTACCTTCTCACTCATCTGTTTCAGGATTTCATCCCTGATATTATCATCTGTAATTGCCACGTTTCACTCCAAACCTTCGGTAAATCGCATATATCACACAGTTTATGCGGTTTTTCCTTTCCCATGCCTGTTTCTACGGCTACTGTCCAGCGCAAAAGAGCCACAAAGGATGTGACAATGCGTAAAACAGCTAAGGTAGCCGCAGGTTTGCTGGCCCTTTCACTTGCTGCTTGTAGCGAGAATAGCAGCACCGATACAAAAACAGAAGAATCAGCAGCAGAAACTGCAGAAGTGGCTGCTGTTGCAGATGCTGATCTGAACTTTTGCCAAACAATAGACTTTAAGGAAGCTACTCCTCCCATGAGCGAAGACAACGTAAAATATCTCGAAGAAAACAAAGCTAAAGACGGCGTTCAGGTTTCTGAAACAGGCCTACAGTACCGCGTGATCGAATCTGGCGATGGTGCTACACCAGGCGTGGAAGACTTCGTAACTGTTCACTATTCTGGTTGCTTGATCGACGGTACAGAATTTGACAGCAGCTACAAGCGTGGTGAGCCGATCTCATTCCCGACAAATGGTGTGATCCCGGGTTGGGTTGAAGCACTTCAAATGATGAAAGTTGGTGATAAGTACGAACTTACCATCCCATCTGATCTTGCCTATGGCGATCAAGGCGCTGGCGGTGTTATTCCTCCAAAAGCGACACTAATTTTCCAGGTAGAACTGCTTGACGTTAAAACGCGTGCAGAGATGGAAGCAGAAGCTGAGAAAGCTCTGGCTGAATTCAAGAATGAACAGTTCACTTTCCTTGATGACAATGCAAAGAAAGAAGGCATCAATGTAACTGAATCTGGCCTTCAGTACCGCGTGATTGAAGAAGGTACAGGCAAATCACCATCAGCAACATCTGACGTAACAGTGCACTATGAAGGCAAACTGACAACTGGTGATGTATTCGATAGCAGCTACAAGCGCGGCAGCACTTCAAGCTTCCCACTTAATCAAGTAATTGCTGGCTGGACAGAAGGCCTACAATTGATGAAAGAAGGCGGCAAGTACGAATTCTTCATTCCACATGACATTGGTTATGGTGAGCGCGGTTCCCGCACAATTCCTCCATTTGCAACGCTTATCTTCACTGTAGAGCTAGTTTCAGTAGATAGCTAAAGCATACACATAACGCCGTAGCAGCTGTTGAAAATGTATTTAAAGATAAAATACAGGACAATATCAACGGCTGCTAATGCGCAAAGCACAGGCGCAAAAACATGCTTGAAGGCAATCCAATAAGCCCCAAGGGTTAAGCGAGCCGGCGGAATACGCCATCCCATTATTGTCTCAACTGTCTTTTTCCTGTTAAACATGCTGGCAATGGTAACTGAAGAGACCGTATATGCAACAAGCATTTAGCCAGCTTGAAATTAAAGAAAGTATCCTGAACCCTGCTGAGTGGACAGCTGTGGATGATGATACCCCTCTTCCGTTACAGCAACATCCAACATACGGAGATGCAGTTGCAAGCTTTGGCGCAACAGCGCGGCAACTAACAATCAGGGATAACGACAAAACCATTGCCCTTGCTCTTATTATCAAACGTAAATTCTTTGGTGTTATCTGCTTCAGCACACTTTTCAGAGGCCCCGCATGGTGCCAACCGGGTCTTACCACCGATCAGAAGCTCGACGTATATCGCGCTATCCACGGTCGCTTCAGCCGCTGGAAGTGGGATTTTCTCGCCAGCCTGCCAGAACTGTCTGACACGCCTGAATACATTAGCGGGTTAAATAAAACAGGACTTACCCGTGTGATGACTGGTTTTTCCACCGCATGGATTGACCTACGCCCAAATGAAGAAACCTTGCGCAAGCAATTGAAGGGCAAATGGCGTAACCAGCTGGTGAAAGCGGAGAAAGCGGAAGTTACAGAAAGCCTGAAAATCAGCTTCGGCGGTAAAAAATCGCACCAATATTCCTGGCTTTTAGAAAAAGAAATTGAACAGCGGGATAACCGCCGATACCAAGCAACGCCGTTGGGAATTGTACCAGCTTTTGAAGCCGCTATTACCCCTAAATCACAGTCAGCTATTTTATCGGCTACTGCTCTTCACGGCAGGCGCAAGGTAGCGGGCGGCCTGTTTCTTCTGCACGGTAACAGTGCCACCTATCATATCGGTTGGGCAGGTGATGATGGCCGCGCGCTCAATGCACAAAACCGGGTTTTATGGGAAACCATGCTTGAACTGAAAAAACGCGGTATTAAGTTCTTGGACTTAGGAGGCCTCAACACCGCTGATCTGGGTGGTATTGCCCGCTTTAAATTAGGCACTGGCGCTGAACCATTAACCCTCGCTGGAACTTTTGTTTGATAGGAAAATCCTTGGAAACTCCGTTAGGTTTTGACGATATCTGGCAAAGCTACCGTAATAGTCTCAAATCGTTTCTACAGTCGAAAGTAGCTAATCAGGCCGATGTAGAAGATCTGTTGCAGGATATCCTGATCAAAACCTACAACAATCTCCATACGCTGAAAGAAGCTAAAAGCGCAAAAGCATGGCTGTTCCAGATCGCTAATCATACCATCATTGATTTCTACCGGAAAAGCAGCGCTCCAAAACCACTTTCCGCCGATGATCTGTGGTACAATCAATCAGATGATAGCATCCGAACAGCCTTAGAACACTGCATTGAACCTTTCATAAAAGCTCTGCCTGAAGAGAGTGCCAACCTACTGGTTGCTATAGACCTTAAGGGGAAAGCCCAGAAGGAACTCGCTAAGGAAATGAACATCAGTTATTCTACTTTGAAATCTCGCGTGCAGAAAAGCAGAATGCAACTTCTCAAACTCTTTGAAGATTGTTGTCATTTCAGCATTGATAGCCGCGGCAATATCACTGACTACACACCAAAGAACGATAAATACAAAAACTGCTGATCTTTTTTTCGTCTTTCTGAAAAGCACCTCGTCTTAGGGGTGTAACAACAGAAAGAAAAACCCATGATTAAAGTTATTAGTTTTAAAATATGCCCGTTCGTACAGCGTGTAACAGCACTGCTAGAGGCCAAAAGCATCCCCTATGAAATTGATTTCATCAGCCTCAAGGATAAGCCGCAGTGGTTCCTTGATATCTCGCCTACCGGGCAAGTACCTGTGCTTATTGCAAAAGATGGAACACCACTTTTTGAATCAGATGCTATCATCGAATATGTTGATGAGATATCAGAACCACTAGAGACTGATTTAACCCCGGAAGCCAAAGCGTTGAACCGGGCGTGGAGTTATCAGGCATCTAAACATTATCTCGTTCAGTGTAGCGCCATGCGTAGCCCTGATGAAGAAACTCTGGCCGAACGTAGCGCAAACCTCGGCAAAGCGTTTGCCAAAGCTGAAAAACAGTTAGGTGATGGTCCATACTTTAGTGGCAACACAATTGGCAATGTAGATATCGCGTGGTTGGTACTGCTCCACCGAACGGAAATCATCCGTAAGGAAACTGGGTATGATTTCCTCGCAGGCTACTCAAAGGTACAGGCATGGCGAGAGGCCTTAATGAAAACTGGGCTAGCGGAAAAATCTGTTGCAGAGGATTTCGAGCAAAGCTTCACTGATTTCTATCTTTCGGACAAAACTTTTTTAGGTACGGGAGGCAACTGCGCTGTACCTCGTAATGAACCTTGCGGCCCTTGTTGTTAAACACTTTGAATGGTGCTTCGGTTATCTGAAGCACCACACTTTTATGATAAAAACCTAAACGAACAACCTAAGCTTCTGTTAACAAACACAGTAGCAATACCAAAAACGCAAAAAAGCTATGCAAAACTTGATGTTTTGTCTGGATTTATTAAATGTGATATTATAACTGTACGGTTAAATTATAACATTTGGTGATTCTGTGGATTTAGCACTCGTCATATCAGTTCTCGTTCTTATTGCGGCACCGCTTCTGGCTCGGCTTGTTAACAAGCACCCAAGCCTGAAGGGCGGGCTGGACGGTTTTGTGCTGATTACAGTTCTCGGATTGATCACTCTCACGCTTTTACCTGAAGCACTGAATACAGGTGGGCTATGGGGTTTAGTGGTTGCTGCCTTCGGCTTTTTCCTGCCTTGGATTACCGAACGTATGTTCCATAAATCTGAAGAGATGACCCACCGGGTGTTGATGTTTATCGCAGCCCTTGCCCTTGTTATTCATGCAGCAAGCGACGGTGCTATCCTCGCTTTTGCAAATAATATGGAACATGGTTCATTCCTCGCTACGGGTGTCGTGCTCCACCGCGTTGGAGTAGCCATTGCGGTATGGTGGCTTCTAAGACCTATTCTAACCACCTTTGGCGGCATTGCGGTGTTACTGGCACTTGGTGCCGTTACTATGGTTGGGTATTTTATGGTGCTGTTCGCAGGCGAATGGTACAGCGTTCCACTGGTGGGTTACTGGCAGGCGTTTGCAGCAGGATCCCTGTTCCATATCGTTATGCATCCGCTGGAAGATCACAATACAGCACCTGAGCCGCACACAAACGGCGCTCACCGCATTGGTACGGCCTTTGGCATCATATTTATCATCAGCTTGATAAGCGCCCACTATTTCCAACACGCGCCAGGCCCAATTGTTGAAGCAGCACACGCACATGGTAATCACCACGATGTAGATATGCTTGCAGGCGTTGGTCGCCTGATTGCTCCTATCATGCTCCTTGTTATGGGAGGGGCTGGCATTTACGCACACATCCAAGGGCAAGGCTTTAAGAAGAGTTATGAAGCAGTACAGGCTGTTGCACCGTGGACCGTGCTCCTATGGTTGTGCTTAGGTATTCTCGCTGCGCTTTTCCCTGAAGTTCTTCCAATGGCTGAACACGGTGAAATACTCTTCGCTATCTGGCTCATCGCCCTTTCTGCCATTATCGTACACACCGGCGCGCGGGCTTTCTTTTCTGTACTTATGCCATCTTTTGTCATGCATAAGCATAGCCATAGCCATTCACATCATTAATTCACTTGCTCAAATGCGCATAGCGGTGTAGCCAAATCCTGAAATACAGGAGAAAGCATGCGGTTTTCGGGCAAATCTATATTAGTAACAGGCGGCACATCAGGCTTTGGTGAAGCGATCGTTAAACTCTTCACCGAGGAAGGCGGTCATGTCTACTTTTGTGGCCTAGTTGATCATGAAGGTGAGCGCGTAGTGCAGGAAGCATCTGCCACTGCTGGTAAAGCTTTCTATATGCATGCTGATGTACGAGACGAAACCAGTATTAAAGCGTTCATTGATCATGCAGCCACACAAGAAGGCAAACTGGATATCGCTGTAAACAATGCAGGGATAAGCCATACTGCCGCCCGTTTTGCAGACCAGGATATGGAAACTGTGCAAAACGTAATGAACACCAATGTATTCGGTATCTGGCATAGCATGCGTTTTGAAATCCCGCATATGATTGCATCCGGTGGTGGCTCAATTGTTAATATTGCCTCAATTCTTTCAAAATCTGGTGCGGGCTGGATGGCCGCTTATGGAACCAGTAAGCATGCAGTTATCGGTATGACCAAAAGCGCATCTCTTGATTATGTAAGCGAAAACATCCGCATCAATGCTGTATCGCCGGGCCCTATGCTTACCCCTATGTTCCAGCGTGCGCTCGATGATATTGGTGGCGACATGAGCAAGTTTGCAGGTGGATTACCTGATGGTGGCCCGGCTGACCCAAAAGAGGTTGCCAAAACAGTACTCCACCTTGCCAGTGAAGAAGCCAGCTATATGAACGGTGCCAACATCGTGGTGGACGGCGGCACATCAAGCGGTTAAGGCCATATGGATGCCGCATTCATCCTTGAATCTCGTTACATTAACTACCAGCTATATTTATTAAGCGCTTTAGGAGACACAACCAATGAACATGGTAAGCCAATGGTTCAGAAAAACCTTTTCTGACACACAGGTTGTGCTTCTGGTAATTGTACTCATTCTCACCGCACTGGCCGCAACCTTTTTCGCAAGCATGCTTGCACCAGCTATTGCAGCAGTTGTGGTTGCCTTTCTTCTGGACGGACCGATTGAATGGCTGAAGCGAAAAGGCATGGGCAGTATGCCTGCGCTCGTGTTTGTATACCTGAGCTTTCTCTTTGTCTCTATCATCACACTTCTGGCAGTGGTTCCCCCCCTGATTAATCAGATTGGTGCATTTATTCAGGATAGCCCAGCAATGGCCGCAAGTCTCCAAACTGCTTTGATGCAGCTGCAAGAGCGATTCCCGGATATGATTTCTGAAGAACAGGTGCAGGGGCTATTTTCTAACATCGGCAATGAAATTGCCAATTTGGGCCCTCGTATTCTGCAGTATTCTGTCTCGGGTCTAACAGGCGCGGTTGCTTTTGTTGTTTATGCAGTACTTGTACCCGTGATGGTGTTCTTCTTCCTCAAGGATAAGGATGCGATCTTGAACTGGTTTGGCGGGTTTTTACCAACTGACAAACCTCTACTTGAACAGGTGTGGCGCGAAATTACCGAGCGTGCAGGTGATTATGCCCGTGGTAAAGTATACGAAATTCTCATTGTAGCCGTAGCTGCCTTTGTTACCTATCAGGTGATTGGGCTTCGCTATGCAACACTGCTTGCGGTCGCGACAGGCCTTAGCGTTCTAATTCCATATTTTGGTGCTGCTACAGTCACTTTCCCTGTGGCTCTCGTAGCCTACTTCCAATGGGGAATGGGGAGCGAGATGCTGGTCGCTGTAGGTGCATATTTGGTGCTTCAAGCTCTTGACGGCAATCTACTTGCGCCGCTTCTGTTTTCAGAAGTGGTAAAACTTCATCCAAATGCTATTATCATCGCGATCTTGGTGTTTGGTGGACTGTGGGGTTTATGGGGCGTTTTCTTTGCCATCCCGCTAGCAACAGTTGCCAATGCCATCATCAGAGCATGGCGTGAACGCAGCGCTGAAAATGATAGATTGCTAACAAGTTAATTTTATTAGCTTTTCAAACGCATATTTATCTGTGTAAATAGAGGGCAGGCAACCGAAGTTTGGGGCACAAAGGTTTATGATACTTGAATCCCGTAGCATCATCTTTTCGAATGATGAACTATTTCTGGCACTAAGACCGCTTCTGGAAGGCAGAGGTGTTTCCGCAGATATCTCCATAACAGATATCGAAGCATCACTTGATGCGGAAGGTGAAGTGTTCGTTCGTATTCATCAGGCAGGCGAAAGCGAACCAATAGAATTTTCAAGCAAGGAAGTTGGTAGTGCAGTGCTTAATCACTGTATCGACCACGGCATCCCACTCCCACGCGGTTCATACAAGGAGCTGGCGATCCGTGGAGATATGATTGCTCTGATCGTACGTCTTGAAACAGGCGGAACATCTTCTGATGTAGAAGAAGGCGAAGAATAACTCTCTGCCTTCCATAAAGTCTTTCTTTTGCAAAACTTTATTGTTCTGGGAAAAATTCTGGAACAGAAAAATATCGCTCGCCTGAATCGTAACAGAAACCTAGAACACGAGTACCTGCAGGTAGCTCTTTGACTTTCGTTGCGATAGCCGCGAGCGTTGCACCAGAAGAAAGGCCAATGAGGATACCCTCCTCTTTCGCTGCTCTGAGAGCCATTTCTTTAGCGTCTGCTGGCTCGACCTGAGCAACTTCATCAAGCAGCTCTGTGTTCATTACATCAGGGATAAAGCCTGCGCCAATACCCTGAATTGGGTGTGGGCCTGGATCACCACCCGATAGTACAGGTGATAGTGTTGGCTCAACCGCTACTACTTTAAAATCAGACCATGCATCTTTCAGCACTTCCGCACAGCCAGTGATATGACCACCAGTGCCAACACCGGTGATCATATAGTCAAGGCCCTCAGGGAAATCTGCGAGAATTTCCTTAGCTGTGGTTTCACGGTGTACTTTTGTGTTTGCCGGGTTCTGGAACTGCTGAGGCATCCAGGCACCTTCAGTTTGCTCAACCAGTTCAGTCGCTTTTGCCACAGCGCCCTTCATACCGAGCTCTTTTGGTGTGAGTACAAATTCAGCACCATACGCCAACATCACACGGCGGCGTTCAATAGACATGCTTTCTGGCATAACCAGAATAAGACGGTATCCCTTAACCGCAGCGACCATCGCAAGGCCAATGCCTGTATTACCTGAAGTAGGTTCGATAATTACACCACCTTCTTGCAAGGAACCATCTGCTTCAGCGTTTTCCACCATTGAAAGTGCGATCCGGTCCTTAATAGAAGCACCCGGGTTTGCGCGCTCAAGCTTCAACCAAACTTCATGGTTTGGAAAAAGGTTTGCAAGGCGCACGTGTGGTGTGCCTCCAATTGTTTCAAGAATATTGGATACTTTCATAGTGTCTGTCTCTCGCAGTTCTTAAATTATGAAGCGCCACTCGCCTGCTGGCGAGCGCGAATGGATACTATTTCATCATTATCAGCAGGTTTAAACATTACCCGTGACCACGCAGGTACCGAGCGTGTAATCCATACATTACCGCCAATAACGGAGTTCTGACCAACAATGGTTTCACCACCAAGAATGGTAGCGCCCGCATAGATAACTACATTATCTTCAATAGTCGGATGGCGTTTTTTCAAGCGCTGATCGCGGTCTACCCGTAATGCACCAAGCGTTACACCTTGATAGATTTTCACATTATCACCAATAACCGCTGTTTCACCAACCACCACACCTGTGCCGTGATCAATAAAGAATGATTTACCAATCTGAGCACCCGGATGAATATCAATACCAGTCTGGTGGTGAGCATACTCTGTTAACATACGCGGCAACAACGGTACATCACGCCGATAAAGCTTATGCGCAATACGGTAAGCTACCACTGCAAAAAAACCTGGGTAACTTAGAATTACTTCTTCAACCGATTGCGCGGCTGGATCACCTTCTACAAGAGCCTTAGCGTCTCGGTGGCAATCATCCGCAATACCCGGGAGATCAGCAAGGAAGCGCTGCACAAGAAGGCGAGCGCACCCTACGTCCTTCCCCCGGCATAACTGATCTACAATACGATAAAATGCACCTTCCAGCACGCCAAGGCGTGCTTCAAGCGACAAACCATCATCTTCCGCCAAAGCATACTGCGGGAACATAACTGCCATGGTCTTGTTAAGAAGATTGCCTATCTTTCCAAGGGAAAGACCAGACATATCCTGATATTTTTCATGATGTTCACGCAGTCTCTCTGCAATAGATGCAAGATCAGCTGGTGTATCTGAAATATCTGTCATACGCGCGGGTCTCCGAAATCCTGTGCCATACAGTTTATGCGTTGAGCCCCCATCTACAACCCCTTATCACACTAGAAATTCTTCACTTTCTCGCGATAAAAGGTTTTGCTCTATTAGAATAAACTTCTAACACAGAATAATAGCCTGAAGAACCTTAACTTTTTGTGTCATCACTCTTGGGCAACAGGTGGCTATAACCAGCCTCAGCAATCAATTCGTGACTGCGCTCCACCACTTCTTTTTGCAGGCGGCTCATAAATTCATCTTTTGGAAGCCCATTTGGGAACGCGGGATGCACTTCAAACACAGCTGTACCAGAACGGTGCCAAAAGCCCTTACCCCAGAACAAGCCTGTATTTGTTGCTACTGTTACTACAGGCAAACTTGTGTCTTCATGCAAATGAAAAGCCCCGCTTTTCAAGCGCTTATTCTGGCCAATAGGCACACGTGTTGCCTGTGGATAAACAATAAGAGGCCGCTCTTGTGCTTGCACTTGCTCACCCACACGCTTCATATCTTTATGTGCGTTATGTGATTGCCTGTCGATACGTACGATATTAATTTTCCTGAGCGCTGGCCCAACAAGCGGCATGGCAAACAGCTCTTTTTTTGCAAGCGCTGTTACATCCCCACGCACAGGGTATGTCATAATCGGGTCCATATTGCTCTGATGCGCGGCAGCCAGAATGAAACCACCTTCCGTAGGCAGATTTTCCAAGCCACGATATTCGGCTTTAATACCCATCACCCAACGCGCGATAAACAAGGAACTACGACAAAAGGCCCCAACAGCCCAACGCATCTGCTTTTCTGTTTTGAACAGCAAAGTAGGCATCGCCACCAAAGACAAAAAGATCAATCCAAACAGATAAAAGATAACGTTAAACAAGATTGACCGAATAGCATTGATAACCGGCATGTTTCGAAGCTCCCGAAAAGTGTTACCGAATAGTAATCCGGCATGAATAAGCCACTTGCCACCTTAAGCGGGTTTAACTCAAGAAAAAAATCAGCTAGTTTGTTAATTGAGCTAAATTTTATGTTGCAAGGATAACCAAATGGCATCTTCGGAAAAACGGCAGGACTCTCGTCTACCAGTACTTTGGACTGGCACCATAACGACTGATGATGACCACAGTTTCCCTTGTGATGTACGAGATGTTTCCCATGCAGGTACTCTAATATCCTGTGATGCTGAATTTGATATGGGTGAACGCCTGCTTCTGGAGATTGAAGGATTGGGTGAATTCGCTGTGGAAATCAAATGGAAAGGCTCTGACCAGCTTGGCCTTATGATTCTCGCTGGGCCTGATCTTGTCCTAAAGAAATTTACTGAAGGCGCAGGTAGTGATATCTCCAAACAGCCGAGCGGCGTTGCTGGTGACCCTCTCGCCAATTAGCTACCAAGGTAGTTGATTACCTTTATAATCGTAAAATCCTCCTGATGCATTCGCCCCGTCCAATGCATCCACAACTGCAGCAAGCTCTTCCGCTGCCACTGAAGGCAGGCGCACATCCAGCCCAGTCTTTTGAAAAGGTTTTGAAAATCTGCTCGCTACAGTCCCCGGATGCAGCGCCACACATAATGTATCTGAATTTCTTCGCTTAAGCTCGATAGCGCTGGTTTTTATAAGCTGGTTTAACGCTGCTTTAGAGGCCCTGTAACCATACCACCCACCAAGCTGATTATCCTCAATGCTCCCTACTTTAGCTGAAAGAGCTGCAACGACAGCCTTTTCTCTTCTTGCTAAGAACGGTGTAAAACACTTCAACACCAGCGCGGGACCAATGGCGTTAAGCTTAAACGCCTTCTCTAAATATTGTGGCGTTATCTCACGCATGGATTTCTCTGGCATCTGATTGTCATCGTGAAGAAAGCCAGTTGCTATGAATAGAAACCGAACAGGAAGGTCACAGCCTTTCACCTGTTCAGCAGCTCTTTTGATAGAAACTTCAGAAGTTAAATCAAAACCACTGCTTCTATTAAAACAGTGAACAAGCGGGAAGCCTGCTTTGCGGACAACAACTTCAAGGGCAGCACCAATGGCGCCCGAACTACCAATAATGATAGCCTGTCCATCCTTGGGTATACTTGCGAGGGCTTCCATAAAAGATATACGCAAACGCTGAAGAAACGGATGACGCAAAAAACATGAGCACAGAAAAGCCAGCTCCCCAAAAAAGAGAAGCTGGCTTTATATTGTTATTACCAAAGAGCCTTAAAGGGCGCGTACATCGCCAATAAAGCTATCCACCTCGGTTTTAATATTACCTGAAAGCATATCCACCTTCTGAGAAGCTTCCAGTACGGTAGATGACGCTTGACCAGTGCGTTTTGCGCTTTCCGCAACGACAGCAATATCGTTATTTACCTGCTGCGTACTGTCGGATGCGTATTGCACACTGCGGTTAATTTCAGATGTAGTGGCCTGCTGTTCTTCTACCGCAGAGGATATACTGATCATCACATGATTTAGTTCACCAACCGTATGACCAATTGTTTCAATAGAGCTTACAGCCTTCTCTGTAACAGACTGCATTCCCTTGATCTGGTTTGTGATTTCTTCAGTTGCACTTGCTGTCTGGTTCGCAAGAGATTTCACTTCTGATGCAACAACAGCAAAACCTTTACCAGCTTCACCCGCTCTTGCAGCCTCAATCGTAGCATTCAGTGCGAGAAGGTTGGTTTGCTCAGCAATATCACTGATCAGTTTCACTACATTTTCAATTTCCTGAGATGACGTAGCAAGTTGCTGGATCGCCTGACTACCACTATCAGACGCTGTTACTGCATTTGCAGAGATACCATTCGCAGATTGCACCTGTTGGTTCACTTCTGAAATAGAGGTAGAATACTGCTCAAGAGCAGAAGCAATAGTAGTTACATTTTCTTGCATAGCGCCTGAAGCTTGCTGAACACCATTAACTTTCTGGTCTGTATCTTCAACAATACCTACCATCTCAGAAGCAGCGCCGGACATATTATCAGATGATTGCGAAAGATTTTGTACCGCTTCCTCTATATGCTCACGGAACGTTTGAATGATCGCATCAAGCCTGCTTGCTTTCTCAGCTTCCTGTTCGGCCTTAGCACGCTCGGCCGCACGTTCTTCTTCCTGGCGCGCCCGATCAAGTTCTTCCTGCTCGCGCTGACGTTCACGCTCAAGTTCTTCTGCTTTTTGCTGTTCTTCCCGAAGTCGCTCACGTTCAATCAAATTATCTCTGAAAGTGTGAAGCGCACGAGAAATATCTCCAAGCTCATCACCTCTAGGCTCAGGAATAGATACATCCATATCGCCCCCTGAAAGAGCCGTCATGGCAGATACCTGATCCTTTAGTGGCTTCACAAGAAGACGCTGCGAGAAAAGGTTCGTTGCAGCCGCGACAATCACAAGTGCTGCGACCAACACCAAGTTTGCAGTTGTTGCTACCTCAGATGAGGTCGCAGCCTGATCTTCGAGAAGCGCTGTCTGCTTAGCTGCTGCATAACGCTGCAAGTCAGTACCCAAAGTATCAAGGGCCGCCTGCAGGTTTGAGGCAAGCTTATTAAAGGTGTTAATTCGGCTTACTTCTTCAAAGCGGAAGTTATTACGCGCCGCATCGAAGTTTTGTGCTTCAATAAAAGCAAGGGTCCGGCCATTAGATTCTTCAAGCAAATGGAAGGCTTGCAGCGTGTTGGTAGATAAACGAAGCGCATTGAAGAAATTAAGCCGCGCATCCTGACTTAAAAGATCTGGATTATCTGATGCCGTAGTCGCTTCAGCAACAGTCAGGCTGATAAGCCCCAGTGTCTGTAATTTTTCCGACAGTGCTTTGGCGGCATCTTCAAGTGTTTCAAGGGCATCGTTACTGTTGCCCACGGCCTGCGCTGTTTGCGACGCAGCCCCAGCATTTTGAAGCAACATTGATGTCTGGTGACCAGAAATCATCTTGTTAACCAGTGTCAGCGATGTACGGACAAGACTGTTGATTTCAGCAACCTCTGCGGCAGCCTCGTTCAGGCTTTGCTGATTTTGCATCAGAGTTGCGCTGGCTTCTTGCTGGCTTGATTGCATTCCACCGTTTGATACGAGAGCAATAATGCCCATCAACAGCATTGGTACAAGTACAAGAAGCAGTAGCTTACCGCTCAATCCAGTGAAAAGATTTTTTATATTATCCACGTTCTATCCCCCACTCTCTACTTCAGTGCCCGCAGTAACTGGTGTGCAGTTACAATACGGTCATAAACATTGGAAGGCGTTCTTCCTGCAGGAGGCTCTGGCAATTCCTGGCGCATATCAGCACCCGCTAACACTTTCAAAGAACCGACCTCTGCAAGAACAGAATTTGCGATTTCCAGCACTCGGCCCGGCGTAATACGGCCTTCAAATTGTGGAGGGATAGAAATTCCGGCAGGGATCGCAGCATTTTCAGCACTCTCAGTGAATGCTTTCAAATCTGCGAGGAACGCCATCTCTGCTTCATACACATCCTTTGGAGATTTACCGCTGGCTGGTTCAGGCAGGCTACCACTATATGCCTGCCCCATGCGTGCCGCATATAGCTTACCCATATCCTGCTCGATTACCTGAGCAATACGATACACATCATTTGGTACAACAGGCGGAATACCAAGTGCATCTACCAACTGCGAAACGCCCTGCAGCCCCTGATATACATCAGTTGGCGATGCGTTATTTTTCTTGGGAACTTCAACGCTCACTTCAGCAATCCAGTAAAGTGGATAAAGCTCCTGCAAACCATCACGAGATGCGTAAACAAGATCCCTTACATTCGCCGGTGTTACTTCACTTGTAGGGGCTTCAGGCAACCGCATTTCGTCTAAGCCATTCAAGCGACGCAATACCTGCACCTTCAAAAAAACCTCTCTGGCTTTCTGATAAACATGCCTTGGCCGTTTCGGATTTAACTCAAGACGCTTAAGCGAAGGTGCCGTCATTAGGCTCGCTTTAAACAAAAGCTTCAATTCTTCCTTAACCGTATCAACGACTAAAAGAACATCCGCTGGTTTTGCACTTTGTGCTTTCACTACTGGGCTGAAAATCATCAGCCCAGCTGCGAAGATAGAAACAAATAAGGTACGCATTCTTTTCACCATTTAACCCCGCTCACGCGAAAAGGCTTCCCTTTAGGAAAGTTTATCTATTTAGAAGCTTGCTGAAAGCTGGAACCAGAATTTGGTAGTATCTGTCGAGAATTCGTCGGCATTATAAACCGCAATTTTCGCTAGAGCCGTTACTTTACCAAATAGTTTCTTACTGATTGCCGCATTAAACTCATCACCATAATGCTGGCCGTTAATATCAGAAGAAAAATCATGATACGCGACAGTTACATTCATACCGTCAAAGAACGTATCCGTATTATTGAAACGGTACTTTGCCTCGGCATAATAATCTTCCAGACCATTTGCCGGTGTCACAACGAACTGATCTGCCCAGCCGTTGAAAGCATGCAACAGTGCAAGCGGTGTCTGGAAACCACGGGTACCGTCGCCACCTAACACTTCAAGACCTGCACGGAACTGAAAAGCGCCAACCTGAATGCTTGGCTCAATACGGTAATATTCAACGCTCACATCAAAAGGATTATCTTTGATATCCTTTTGTGTAGCACCTTCAAGCGTATAGCCAATCTTTACATTCTGGCTAATTGCCTGCTTACCAGTAAAGTTCGCACCAAATGTCTGCGTAGAAAGCGGCAGCGCAAACGCGTCATTCATATCCAGCGAATAACCGTATACTGTTGTTTTACCAATTGTACCCAGATCAATATCTAAATTTGCCATATGGATGTTGGCGTCAAAGTTCCCAACCGGGGAATCATTAGTGAATGCGCGATTCACGTTGAAAGCGTAGGAATATTTGAAATCCAGTCTATCAGACAATTTAGTTTCAAGTGTCACACCATCGAAAGAGCGGTGGTTCTGACGCCAAACAAGCTTACTGACAAAACGCTTGTTACCCCAAGCAAGCTTACGGCGGCCAACCGTAATGAGAGTACCGGGAATACCTGTATAGGCGATATATCCTTGATCAATCTCAGCGGCTTCAGGGTCTGCTACAACAGGTAAATCTGTCCTGCCATTAATTGTGTTATTGAAGTTACTCGTACCCAGGTTCGTTACATAACGGAATTGGCCATACACATGGAAATTAGCAAGCTTGGCAGATTTGTAACCAACAAGTGTTTGAAGGGTTGATGCAGATGCTGTGCGATCAAAAGCATCCTGATCAACGATTTCTACTCTATGCCTTAGAGAAAGATCAAGTTCACCCTCTTTTAGAAAGTCAATAATACCGTCTCTCGCTGACGCTTGCGGTGCCACCACCCCTGCTGCCACACATAACGCTGCTACGCTAATTTTAGATAAATTCAAGTTTACCATTTTTCGCCCTGAGTTTTTTTCAGATTTTCTGAAATCAAAATTTTTTGTTCTCTTCGTGTATTTCGGAAATAACTTAAAGTTTTATTAAAGGCGTTCCTTGGCCTTTAAAAATCGAGAATGACAGCGCCGGACAATTCATACAACCCATGCTAGATATACCCCCAATATTATAAAGGAAAAGCCCTCTAAGATGCTTAGCTTTCGTAAGCTTAGCTATCTTTTACCCCTAAATTTCCTGATCGCGCTCATAAGGTGCAAAATTGACCGTGACAAAACACAAATCCTTGAGTTCACAAAAACGTGATCAGCTTATTGAATTTATTTCAAAGGTAAAATTACGCAAAAATACTGTCGTATAAACCTACTTTAAAGAATCAAAAACGGAACAAATTCCATATACAACCAAAGTAGTAGCAAAATCACACTGTTTTGGTCATGATTGAGTTATGCAACAAACATCTGCGATTCACGGTATGGTTTAATAAATTGTTTACCATAATTCATATCGCGAAGAGGTGGAATCCAAGGGCATAACTTATGGTCGATATCAAACAGGTTATATTTTCTAGCTGTCTTCTTTGATCACAACCAAACTTTATCAGATTTGGCTCCAATGACGCAGATAGCCCAAACAGCCTTTGATCAATCTATGTGTTAGCTTCATTAGGCAGCAATATCGGAGGCAGAACCGCTCAGTAATAGTTCCACTCTTTTAGAAAGTACCTCTACAAATGTTGAGCACATGCGTGGCCGCTAGCCCAAGCCCACTGGAAATTATAACCGCCCAGCCATCCGGTAACATCAACACATTCGCCGATGAAATATAGCCCTTTTTGGTTATTCGCTTCCATAGTTTTGGAACTTAACGCCTGAGTACTAACACCACCTCGAGTTACCTCTGCTTTCTTGAAGCCCTCAGAACCCGTCGGGGTTAACCGCCAAGCAGACAAGCGTTTAGCAATTTCTTTTAAGGCTACATTTGGTAGATCTGCAAGATTACCCGGCCATGATAGCGCTATTGCCTCGGCCAGTCGTTCTGCCAGCACTTCATTCAAAACAGCCTTAACTGTAGATTTGGGGCGCTCTGCTTTTTGCTCTCGAAGCCAATCAAAGGCGTCAGGAATGTTCGGTAACAAGTTTACCTTAATATCTTGCCCTAAAGACCAATAAGAAGAAATCTGCAGGATAGCTGGCCCGGAAAGTCCGCGATGCGTAAATAGCAGGTTTTCACGGAACTCGGTTTTACCACAGCTAACAACACAATCGGCAGCCACTCCTGCCAAGCTTTTCATTGCTGCAACTGTTTCTGTATCAAACACAAGAGGCACTAAAGCTGGTTCTGGCTCAACAACGGGTACACCAAACTGTGCTGCAACCTCATAAGCAAAGCCTGTGGCGCCCATTTTTGGAATTGACACACCGCCAGTAGCGATTACAAGTTTTTCCGCAGATAAAGCCCCATCAGACGTTTTCAGCCAATATTTATCTGGGCCATAGCTTACGGCATCCACCTTCACGCCAGTTTTCAGAGTTACGCCAGACGTCATACATTCGGTAAGCAGAATATCTAAAATCTTGCCCGCCCCTTGGTCACAAAACAATTGTCCTAGCGTCTTCTCATGCCAGGTAGCGCCGTGTTTAGAAATAAGTTCAATAAAATCCCAATGGGTGTACCGGCTAAGAGCAGATTTTGCGAAATGCGGATTCTGGCTTAAATATGCTGATGGTACCACATCCATATTGGTAAAGTTACATCGTCCACCACCAGAGATAAGGATTTTTGCGCCAGCTTTCTTGCTATGCTCAAGCAGTAATACCTTCTTCCCACGTCCTGCCGCCGTTAACGCACACATCAGCCCCGCGGCACCTGCGCCAATAATGATGACATCATACTCAGACATGGAAATTCCAATATTATAAAGAAACAGATTATTCTGCGTTGCACTTTTATTGAATTTATCCACCTTTCACAAGCTCTTACACCGCCGCTAATTGCTCACCCGAATCTGAAGGAAATTTCGCCGCTTACTCAACTAGCTGTTGCTATGTTCATTTACCGCTCTAGTATGGTTTTCGGTTTTAGGGGGTGCTCAATGGGGAGTTGGGCAAAAAACCACAGAAAAATTCAGATTCTTTACGATGTGTTTATGTTTCTTTAACCGCAATCGTAGATGAATTAGATGTTCGAGGAGCTTTCAGGGCTCAATTTTAGGTAAACGAGGGGCAGTTTCAACAATGGCCGCGCTTGATAGTACATCTCAGTCCAATATTTTTAGCATCCGTAATTTGCTATTCGCAGTAACCAGTGTTCTTGCCTTATTTGTGCTGGGACTAACCATTTCCAACATGAATGATGCGCTTGAAAAAGAAACACAAGCGAAACAAGCCATGCAATTGAATGAGGTGATTGATAATATCGTTTCACTCAAAATGGCTCTCGGTGATAAACGTACCGCTACATATACTGCGTATGGGATCGCAGGTGCTGCAAGCGATAGCCTTATCACCAAAGTGACCATTAACGATAACGCTATTCTTGGCGCTTATGAAGAAATCACTGGCGCTCTTGATAATCTGTCTCCTTTTGCAGGTGAAGAGAAGAACCCAGAGTTCTACAAATCTATCAATTCCAAATTTGCATCAGCGAAAACAGAATTCCAGAATGCATACACTGCTTATGAAGATACGCTGGAAACAATTGAAAGCGATATCGAGTCCTCTGAAAAAGAGCTAAGTGGCCGTAAAGCAATTGGGCCAATGACTGACCTCATCATGGCAGCAGCGACACTGCGTTCTTACCTCGAAGAAAATTATGATTTTGGAAATGACACAATTTCCCGAGTGATGAAATTGAAGCATCAGCTTTGGTTGATGGTTGAATATGCGACGCGTGAAGCAGCATCCCTTGGTGAAAACATCTCCGGCGGTACACAGATTTCAGACATCCGTAAATCGCAAGGCGCCAGCTACAATGGCCAAGGCCAGGCTGCCTGGAGCAGTGTGCAGGGTCTCACCAACTCAATGACGATCGCTGACCAAAGCAGCAACGCTGGCCAGCTCAACAAAATGCTTGAAGATATTCAAACTGTTTTCTTTGATGAGTTCGAGAACACACGCTTTGAACTTTATGATGTTTCCGACTTTGCTGAAGAAGATGAAAACGGTGATATCTTCGTAGACTATGAAATCTCGCCAGAAGAGTGGGTGGAACAGGCAAATACAGCCAAAGAACCTGTAATGCAAATGAACAGCTATGCTGATACACTTGCCCGGGCATTGAATGAAAAAGGTGTAAATGATGCATCCAGCAGCGTCTGGACATCTATCCTTCTGATGATCCTAGTCGTTCTTATCGGCGGTGGTGCACTCTATATTGTAAACTTCCGCGTTATTCGACCGATTAATGCGCTATCAGATACAATGGATGTATTAGCACAAGGTAATCTGGATATTGATATCCCATTTACTGAACAGCATGACGAAATGGGCTCTATGGCTAATTCCGTTCAGGTCTTCAAAGATAACGCTCTGGAACGCCGTGAGATGGAAGCGCGCCAACGTGAGCAGGAAGAGCAAGAGCGTCAGCGTAAAGAACAAGAAGCGGAAATGAAACGCCGCGAAGACGAAGAACGCCGTATCCGTGACGAACAACAAGCTGAACAGGCTCGCATTGAACGTCGTAACGAAATGCTCAAGCTCGCTGATCAGTTTGAAGAATCTGTAATGGCCGTTGTGGAAAGCGTTTCTGGTTCTGCTTCAGAAATGGAAACAGCCGCTGGTGGTATGGCTTCCACTGCTGAAGATACTTCTCAGAAATCTAATGTAGTTGCGAACGCCGCACAGATGGCCAGCAGCAATGCTCAGATGGTGGCTAGTGCAGCAGAGGAACTATCTGCCTCTGTACGTGAGATCACTGGCCAAACAACGCAGTCCAGCGCCGCTGCACGTGATGCAGTGAACCGGACAGAGAATGCTGGTAAGGATATTTCTGAGCTGGTAGATGCTGCGCAGAAGATTGGTGACGTTGTGAAGCTTATCAACGACATTGCTGAACAGACAAACCTCCTTGCCCTCAACGCAACGATTGAGGCTGCCCGCGCGGGTGACGCAGGTAAAGGTTTCGCAGTAGTGGCATCTGAGGTGAAATCACTTGCGAACCAAACAGCGAACGCGACACAGGAAATCAGTGAGCAGGTTGGTAGTATGCAGCAGGCCACGAATACCGCTGTGCGTGCTATGGATGAGATCAAGAGCATTATTGGGGATATCGAATCAACTTCTGTATCCATTGCCTCTGCTGTTGAAGAGCAAGATGCGTCAACTCAAGAAATTGCTCGTAACGTTTCTGAAGTATCCAGCGGTACAGAGGAAGTAACCTCCAACATCCATGCAGTGAATGAGGGCGCTACATCAACAGGCGCTGCTGCTACACAGGTGCTTGGTGCCGCGCAGCAGCTTACACAGCAGTCTACCGACCTCCGCGGTCAGGTAGAAAACTTCCTGAAAACTATTCGGGCGTAGAGCTTGGTAATCTGAGCAAATAAATTAAAAGCCCTGCCTCACATGGCGGGGCTTTTTTTATGCTACATCCCGCCAAATAACGTACCCAGTTATCCTAGTGCTGTAATCTTGCTATATAACGAGCCCCCAGACCAATGCACTGATCTCAAAGGCCTACAATCGCCGACAATAGGGCACGTCACATATAAATTGGTCAAATGAACGCAAACTCAGGCAATAAAAAAGCACCAACCCAAATAGGCTGATGCTTTTGAAATTCTTCTGTGCCGTCCCTAATAAGGAATATGGAGGCTGCAGTTAATAGTTTTAAATTATTGCAGACGCCAAGTAATAGGCAGAATAAACGTCAGGTCGTTATCTCCAACGCTACCAGGAGGTGTTGGCAGAGGGCTCATTTTCTTAACCATGCGAGGAATAACTTTATCAAGTACCTTCTTACCAGTTGGTTCTACCACTTCATAGTTGGTAATCGCACCAGCACGATCAATAGTGATTCGTACTTTTGCTCGGCCTTCAATTTCACGCTGAATTGCGGAACGTGGATAAACGTGGCTTTTTGCCACTTTCTTAGCAATTGCTTTGGTCCAATCAGAGCGCTCATCCGCTTGAACTGGTGCAGCAATTGCGAAACTCGCTGCAATAAGTGTAGCTGCCGATAGTTTAGCAACCTTACCTAGACTCTGTTTTACAATACCCTTAGGCATCAAATCCTCCATTTCAGTACCCTTACACCCGCATTATATGGTGCCTTTGGTTAATATAAAGACACCGCGCGTGGTTAAGATGAAGTTAACTTAACAATTTTAGTTATGTTTTTACGAATGTTTAAATAAAATAGACGCTCGCATGAATACTTTTTCTCTAAAATAAATATAGAATCCTCTTTATCTTGACCATATGGTCAAATTATTTGATCAGTTATAGATCGTATAAGACTTTTATCTAAGAACCAATAAGTAAAATATGAAGACAACTAATTACCATTAGATGCTTCCTCGTATCAATATTTATGCAACGGCATGCCATTTATCTTCTATTCTAAATAGAGGGCTTCATTCATAATAGTTCTTCAAAAAAAACCTAAGGGGAGACGAATATTAAATCTGCGATTTATTTCAACTAACTTCATATGATTCTCTATTTTCACAGCAGGTTCGGGAGAAAATACCCGCTTCATAATTTACCGCTTGCCTTAACGTATGAGATGTCTATAGTGCGCGGCGCTAAGTACAAATGCTTGAAACATTTTGTGGGTACATCCCAAATAATTGTTTTTTCTAACAGCATTTTTTTTTGCGGAGTCGTGGCCGAGCGGTTTAAGGCGCACGCCTGGAAAGCGTGTTGGGTGGCAACGCCCTCAAGGGTTCGAATCCCTTCGACTCCGCCATATCCTTTTATAAGAATCGCTACAAAGAAGTACATAAACGTCAATTGCGTTTATGAGAGAAAATACTCGCGCATCTTCTCATCAATTAAGAATTCATCCACTATCGGCTCAAGCTTATATTGGCGAATTTGTTGACGGAGCGCCGTTCGATAATAACTATTATACAGGGCTTCAATCTCTCCCCGTACCAGCAACCTATCCGCCCCAGTTAAAAACTCACGAAAACGTAAACCTTTATACAGCCTGCTATAAGCAATACGTGGTTCATAAGGCATATACTGGTATGATTGACGCCATGACATTAAAATATCTGAAACAGGTACTGCAGCCAGCTCCTGTAGGTCGCTCAGCCGCATCCATAGAAACGCATTATAAGGGTTATCTTCGAGAAAAGCTTTTAGAGTTTCTGAGGTGGAAAGAGCTTCAAATCGATGTGCATCAGAGACTAAAGGTAATACTGTAAGATCTGTTTTCGCTTTATAGAGATCCGCCCATTCTATGGCTTTTTCACGGCTCTCAATAAACACCTCAATTTCCTGAACAGTTACAGTTTCAGCCGACAACCGATGATAAACATCGTTACCAACAGCCATCCAGACATGCGCCATGAAATAAGGGAAAGAATAAAGAACTATAGCCACACTCCCCAATGCTATAAGGATACTGGCTATAGTTTTTTTTAAGTTATATTTAAGCATCTAATATACAGGGTTAATTGGTGTAATAGCCACTTTTGGTGCCATAATAGTAACCTTGGTCACCATACCCATACCCTTGGTGGCGTTTCACATTCACCTGCGTTAATATCGCTCCTGCAACTGGTACATTCAATTGCTGTAGCTGTTTAAACGCGGATTTAACAATACCCTTTTCCGTTTTCTCCCATTGAATAACGAATGCAAGAGAATCAAAGTACTTAGACGCCACAATAACATCTGAAACAGCCATAACCGGCGGGGTATCGACAATCACCATATCATACTGTTCTCGTGCTTCTCGAAGGAACAGCTCAAAGGATTTCGATGCGAACAGGCTCTGAGGATCATCTTCTTTATTGGCATACAAAATATGCACACCGGAATTCGGATCCGCGAAGATATCCTTTTTAGTCGCACCATCAGTGGTCGTCGAAAATACTTCGTTTAAGCTAATATATTGCTCAGGTATTTCAATACGGCGCTTCAGAACTGGACGTCGCATATCTGCCTCAACTACCAAGACCTTCATACCTGATTTTCCAAGGATGTGGGCAAAACACAACGCAACCGTAGACTTACCTTCGCCAGGAATAGAAGAGGTAATCCCAAGTATCTTAGGTGCCACACCAGCCGCAGAACCACTAAACATCAAAGATGCGTGGATATTACGGTGTGCCTCAGCGAACGAACTGGTTGGTTTAGACAGCAGATATTCTTCAGGACGCTGGAGCTTGAGATTACCCTTATTGAGAAGAGGAACCATACCCAGCCCCTTAATACCAATATCCTGTTTTAAGATATCAAAATTCCGGTATCCGTTATCTAGTGCCTCTAGAAGGAAGGCAACGCCTACTCCAAGACCAACACCAACAAACCCAGCTAACCCAAGCACCAACATTGTTTTTGGGAATGATTTTTCTGTTGGGACATCAGCCGCTGAAATAATTCGCGCATCCGCCTGCTGCAAACCATCCTGACTAGATGTTTCCTTAAATCGGGTCAAAAATGTTTCCAAAAGAACCCTATTTGCTTCCGCTTCGCGCTCTAACTCCCGCAGTTGAACCTGAGCACGATTTACCTGAATACTTTGAACAGAAAGTTCTTCAAGGTTCTTCTCCAGTGTCTGCACCCTGATAGCTGCAATTTCAGCTTCGTTACTGATACTATTGATTACCTTTTGTGTTTCAGCCTCAATCTTCTGATTAATATCCAAAACCTCAGCTTCAACATTTTTCATGCGAGGGTGCTTGGGTCCATAACGCGTACCAAGCTCCGCCCTACGTCTCAAAACCTCGGCTTCCTGTTCACGCAGGCGGCCAATCAAAGTAGATTGAATAACCTCCGCTAAACCGCTCGTTGAAACATCTTGGCCACTAGCGATAGTTTGCCTGATTTGCTCCTGCCTTGCTTCAGCTCGCGCTAAATCAGTTTTTGCTTCAATCAATTGATTATTAAGCTGCGCTAACTGTTGTTCATTAACCAATCCTGCTGCACTTGTTTGAACAAGGCGGTTGGTTTCCCTGAAGTCTTGTACTTTACGCTCAGACTCCCGGACATTTTGCCTTAGATCGAAAACTCTTGTATTTAGCCAGTCGTTTGCCCGCTGTGTGGCCTCAAACTTTACTTCCAGCTGATCATCCAGGTACAAATCGGCCAAAGTGTTTGTAAGCAAGGCTGCTTTTTTGGGGCTCTCTGACTCAAACGCAATTGTAATACTGTATGATAACCTTGCATTATTTACTGACAATCTGCTCAAAACTGCATCAATAACATCAGTTCGTGTGGCTGCAGCTATTTCATCAGGAGTGCGCGTATCTTCCTGTTTGCCCAAAATGGCATTAGACCAACTTTCAGGTAGATAATTAAGCGGATTAAGAAAAGAGAGAAGCCCACCAGATGGTATCAATCCAGCGTTAAACTCTTTGTCTCTTGTCAGGTTTAACTTATCAACCAATTTGCCTGCTAAGCGTCGTGATTGAAGAACATCAATTTCTGTTTTAATGGCTGCTACATCAGTGCCAACACCGGACATAACGGCTTCAAGATCAACTACGCTACTTTGCCGGGATTCGATAGCCAAAAGACTGCTAGCAGTATATTTAGGAGTTAACTGAACAAGAATAATAAAAGCGATGGCCAATAAGAAAATAGCCGTGTTAGCGATAACCCATTTTCTACGCCATAACGTCATGAACAGTGCCCGAATTTCAATCGTATCACTATCAACCACTGGCTGTTCAAACGATCTGTTCTCTGGCGAGATACCCTGCTTCAGATTGTTATCATACATGCACTAAATCCAAATATTTAAAAGAAACGTTCCGCAATGCGGATAATATCGCCAGGCAAAACTTGAGCAGTAATATCAACGGTTATTTTTTCTTCTTTGCCGCCAACTTTACGAGTAATTTCAAATTTCTTTTTGTTTGCCCGGTATGTAAACCCTGAGGCTAACGCAACAGCGTTTAATACTGTCATGTCATTTACATAAGGGTAGCTTCCAGGTTCATCAACTTCGCCCAGAATATAAAACGGGCGATAATTAAGCACTTCAATGCTCACACGCGGAGAAATTAAATAGCCATCAGCCAATAGTTCTGTAATTAGTTTTTCCGCTGTCTTTAAATTTTTGCCGCCAACAGTGACAGAACCAATAAGTGGTATCGAAATGCTGCCAGATCCATCAATTTCAAATTCACCAGACAGATCTTCTTCACCATAAACAGTTATCTTGATTTCATCGCCTGATCCTAATTGATAACGCAATGAAGGGGTATCTTGTTGAGCAAAAACAGCGATCGAAAAAACGATCGCTGTCAGCATTGATACAATAACTTGTCTAATCATAGCTGCAAACGTTCCAATGTTAATCTAACTCAAAGCAACTTAACATGTCGTTTGCGATTTGACTACCATGCAGCAGTCAATCCCACCATAAATACGTGGCGGTTATAATCTTGCTGGTCGGCGTTTGTGTTACGCTTTTCAAAATTATAAGAAGCTTTCATAGAAAGCAGACGGTTCATCAAATATTTCGCCTCAGCGCCTACAAGATAAACATCATCCTCACGGCCTACACCAATATAATCCTGCTTTGTATAGGAAACATCAGCGCCTAGTAGAACATTACGTTGTAGTTCATGTTCAGCGCGTAGAGAGAAAGAAGTATCAAGTGTACCGGAAGCAAACAGTCCATTCTGGCCAACAGTGGTTTCATTCACATCACGGTCCACGCCAAGCTTAACAGATGTCAAACCCGTTGCCGCCCAAAGGACAGAGGCACCAAAAATAAACTCTGAAGAGTCGCCTAGAGAGGCTGAATCAAAATCACGCTTCTGGTAACCAACGTAAAATTCACCTTCGGATTTACCACCAAGGTCGAACGCTGCACCACCAACAACAGACCAACCATCAGAGTCCCGAAGTGGGCCACCATCTTCACGGCTATCGTCATATTTAACTTTAAGTGCTGCAAACTTTACGAACGCTTCGTAATCTTCGTTCAGGTCATATCCAACACGAACAGTACCTTCCGTTCTCTCACGGTCACGATCATCGTTGTTAAAGATACCACCGCCAACAAGGCCTGTATCATCAAAATCAAAGTTCTCATAGCTACCCGTAACCGCAAAAGATACTAGACCTTCATCACGTGTATAACCAACATCTGTTGAGAAAATAGAAAACGTTGTAGGACGATCCTGCTGACCATTTGAGTCAGGAGCACCACGATCCTCGTGCAGGTCTGAATACCCTACGTTAAAGGTAATATTGGAACCACGTGTAATATCAATACGGCTCTGCGCATTAAGACGAATATCTTCAAAATCTTCTGTGCTGTTGTCTGCATAACGCGCGATATCTGCGTCGGCCGTCAAGCTAAGGAAACCACGGTTCCAATCAGAAACCAGTGCAAGCGATGGCTTAATCACAGCGATAAAATCGTCTGTTGTATCTACACTATCATTATCTTGGGCAAAGATATTGCTGTTGAACTTACCCTCAGCGCCAATAGTCGGAGAGAAAATAAAACTGCCAGTACGAATACCAACAGATGTATAGTCTGGACGATAGCGTTCGAAAACAGATTGCACTTGCTCATCGCTTTGCTGAGCGAAAGCTGCTGTTGCCATAGCTGTGCTACCTAGAAGAGCTGTCGCTGCAAGTTTCAATACCGTACTTTTCATCTTTTTAACCCCAATTGGCTAGGACAGCCGAAGCCATCAAATCTTATAAACTGAATCACATAAATACTAAAATGACATACAAATCCTGAAAATACATACTATAATAAATGTAAATAGTCTATGAATATCAAAAAAATAGCTGCTGTTGCTAGCAAACAACATTCACAAACAATCAGGTTGTTAGAAACCGCACCCGGTTTTGGGAAAACACTCCTGCGGTTAACATTCCTGTGGCAAACGCACCCGTATCAATTGCAATTCTGTTTGCAAGGATCTCTGCTGAACGCACCACCGAATGACCATGTACAATCTTCACACCGTACCGGCAGCGGGCCTCTGTAAATTCCTGTCTGATTGAAAGCTTATCTTCGCGTAACTGTGCATCAAGCACCACCCCAGGGCGCACGCCGGCATGCACAAAATAATAGTCACCAATCTGGTGATGCTCTTTCAACGCACGGAAAAACTTTAAATGATCTCGGGGCAGTAAATCTGAGAGCTGGTTACTGGCATTCATCAAATCATTCGCCTCAGGCGCATCAGGCAGATAAATACCATAACTTGCGAGTGCCGCTACACCACCAACCTGCAGCCAAATATCGCTGCTAAGCGGATCATCGAGAAATTGAAGGAGCATATCTTCGTGGTTTCCAGCAAGACAAACCACATTTTCCATCTCTCGCTGTAACCGCACTAGAATGTCTATCACTTCCTTTGAATGAAATCCGCGATCAATATAATCCCCGAGAAACACTAGTGTTACCTTGAAACCTTTTCCTTGAGCCTCAATATCAGCGAAGATTTGCTTGAGCAGTTTTTCCAGCAGGTCAGCCCGACCGTGAATATCCCCAATAGCATAAACAAGCTCACCATCCGGCACCCGAAATACTTCTTCGTCCACATGCTTTTTGCCAAAGATATTCGAAAACAAACCCATCTAATCCACCAAACTCACAAACAAAAAAGGCGAGGATATCCTCGCCTTTTTCAGAAACTATGTAAACTACTGTATTAGGTACCGCTACCAGTCTGAGACTGTGAAGGCTCAACAACAACAGTGCGAATTGTCGGGATTGTTGGAATCACAACAGTAAGCGGCGTTGTTGGTGTAGTACCTGTACGACCAACGTTCGATGTATAAGAACTACGAACCGCCGCTGGAGCAGAGGCAACCGCCGTCTGAACAGAAGCAGCAGCACCCGGGTTTGTTGTTTGAAGCGTAGTCGCTGCTTGCGCTAGGCCCGCACCAACAGCAGCTTGAACGGTATTAGAAGCACCAGACGTCGAAGCTGTTACAAGCGACGCAGCAGCACCCGGGTTAGATGAGCTTGCAACAATCGCCGCGATCTGCGCCTGAATTTGTGCCGCTGTCAGGTTCGGGTTATTCAGAACCGCATTAATTGCAGCTTGAACAGAAGCTTGCTCAGTTTGGCTAAGCGCTGGCACTGGCTGAACAGCCTCAGAAGCCGTTGAAATCACAGGCGCAGCAAGCCCCATTGTTAATACCGCTGCAATCACTGCCTTACGCATAATAATGCTCCGTTTCATACGAATTTTGCATTGCCGACAGAATCGGCATAAGAATAATTGGAATTAATTTCTCATAAATAAGCACTTAAGTCAAAACAAAAGGTTAACATCCTGTCTCTCGTGCAATCAGAAGCAAGCATTGTGGCGGAAAAGATACAACCTACTTATGCACCGGCCATCTTGCGGTTATCTCCAGAAACTCAAAGAATTCCATACCTGTTTTTTCCGCCCAATCTTCTTCAGGCCCGGACCAACCAAATTCTTTCCATTTAATTTTGCCCGTTTTTGAAAAGACCACACCCTCTTCTTCAAGCCGCTGGCGTTGGCGGTCAGCCCCCTCTCGCTCACTGATTTTTCCAGCAGAATTAATAACTCTGTGCCACGGCACATCCTGCGCCCCAACACCAGCCATCGCAAACCCCACAATGCGCGGGGTAGCACCAGTGACAAGGCTAGCTATCATGCCGTAGCTAGCCACTCTCCCCTCAGGGATTAACTTCACCAATTCATAAATCTGGGGAAAGCTGGAGTATTGCCGCACAGCGAACCCTTAACGATTTAAGCGGTTTTCAATCAGGTCATCCACTACAGCAGGGTCTGCCAGCGTAGATGTATCACCCAGATTACCGAATTCATTTTCAGCTACTTTCCGAAGAATACGGCGCATAATCTTGCCTGACCGCGTTTTCGGGAGGCCTGGCGCAAACTGGATATGATCCGGCGTGGCAATTGGGCCAATTTCATGGCGTACCCACTTCACAAGCTCAGCGCGAAGCTCCTCTGTTGGCTCCACACCCACTGGCGGCGTTACATAGGCATATATGCCCTGTCCTTTAATATCATGCGGGAAACCAACAACAGCAGCTTCAGAAACACCTTCATGGGCAACCAGCGCTGATTCCACCTCGGCAGTCCCCATACGGTGGCCTGATACATTAATCACGTCGTCTACACGGCCCGTAATCCAGTAATAGCCATCTTCATCACGCCGACAACCATCACCGGTGAAATAAAGTCCCTTATATGTGGAAAAATAGGTCTGTTTAAAGCGTTCATGATCCCCATAAACAGTACGCATTTGCCCAGGCCAGCTGTCTGTGATCACCAGATTACCTGAGATCGCACCTTCAAGATAATTCCCATCACCGTCCAGAAGCGCAGGCTGCACACCAAACATTGGCCGCGTTGCAGAACCCGGCTTCAGATCAGTCGCGCCCGGCAGCGGCGTGATCATCGCACCACCCGTTTCTGTCTGCCACCATGTATCCACAATCGGGCACCGTTCTTCGCCCACAGTTTTATAGTACCAAACCCAGGCTTCAGGATTGATTGGCTCACCAACAGAACCCAGAAGGCGTAAACTTGAAAGATCATAGCGCTTCACAGGCTCATCACCTTCACGCATCAAAGCGCGAATTGCTGTTGGCGCTGTATAGAAGATGTTCACTTTGTGCTTTTCACACACCTGCCAGAATCGGCCTGCATCCGGATAAGTTGGTACACCCTCAAACACAAGGCTCGTGGCACCGTTCGCAAGCGGCCCATAAACAATATAGCTATGGCCTGTTACCCAGCCTACATCAGCCGTACACCAGTAAACGTCGCCGTCTTTATAATCAAACACATACTCATGGGTCATGCTGGTCCAAACCATATAACCGCCTGTGGTGTGCAGCACCCCCTTCGGCTGACCTGTTGAACCTGATGTGTAAAGGATAAAGAGTGGATCTTCCGCATTCATTTCTTCAGGCGGGCAATCAGCCGATACCCGTGCTGTTTCTTCATGATACCAAACATCACGGCCCTCAACCCAGCCAACATCACCGCCGGTACGCTTCACCACCACCACACTTTTCACGTTTGGACACTGGTTTAGCGCCTCATCCACATTCTTCTTAAGCGGGACTTTCTTGGCACCGCGCAGACCTTCGTCTGCAGTGATTACATAATCAGATTCGCAGTTCTGGATACGACCAGCGAGCGCATCAGGAGAGAAACCACCAAACACCACAGAATGCACAGCCCCAATCCGAGCACATGCCAACATCGCATAAACCGCTTCAGGGATCATCGGCATGTAAATGGTAACCCGGTCACCTTTTTTCACGCCCTGTTTTTTCAGAACATTACCAAACCTACTGACATGGCCCAGAAGCTCACCATAGGTGATATGCGCACTCTCGGACGGATCATCACCCTCAAAAATCAGCGCTGTATCATTTTCTTTTTCCGGCAAATGACGGTCAACACAGTTCACACAGGCATTCAGGGTGCCATCTTCAAACCATTTGATAGAAACATCGCCGGTAAAATCGGTATTTTTTACGATAGAGAAAGGCTTCATCCAGCTAATACGCTCTGCTTCATCACGCCAAAACCCTTCCGGGTCTTTCACTGAACGCTCATACTTGGCCATATACTCTTCATTCGTACATAGAGTATTCGCAAGCGCACTATCTTTCACAGGTACAAGGTCTAATTCACTCATAACATTCCTCCACTTTCCGCAAGGGCCCCTCAGCCTCAAAGGACCATACCATAATTTATGAAAAGCTGGTGTCTACGGCAATTTTACTGATGTGATAGATTAGGCACCTGAAAGAAACATAAAAAAAGCCGCAGACAACGGCTTTTTTTCGTAGTTTTATGCTGATATGTCTTTAACAGTCTACCACTGTAGCAGCGATCGGCACAGTAACAGCAAGGCCACCTTCGGCCGTTTCTTTATACTTGGACTGCATGTCTCGTCCGGTAATTCTCATAGTACGGATCACTTTATCCAGCGTTACGAAGTGCTCACCATCACCCTTCAAGGCCAAACGCGCGGCATTGATCGCTTTAATAGAGGCCATAGCATTCCGCTCGATACACGGTACCTGTACAAGCCCACCGATAGGATCACATGTAAGCCCTAAATTATGTTCCATGGCAATCTCTGCGGCGTTTTCCACCTGCTCAGGCGTACCACCAAGTACCTCTGCAAGCCCGGCTGCAGCCATCGAACAAGCGGAACCTACCTCACCCTGACATCCAACTTCAGCGCCAGAAATTGAAGCATTTTCCTTAAACAAGCGGCCAACAGCCCCAGCGGTAAGGAGGAAACGAACAATACCATCATCATTCGCGCCCGGTACGAAATTGGCGTAATAATGAAGAACAGCAGGTACGATACCAGCCGCACCATTGGTCGGGGCTGTTACCACTCTACCGCCAACGGCATTTTCTTCATTCACCGCCAACGCATATAGGTTCACCCAATCCAGAATAGTTAGTGGATCAGTAAGTGCTGCCTCTGCTTTTGTTGAAAGCTGCTTGTAGAGCTCAGCCGCCCTGCGCTTTACTTTAAGCCCCGGCATAACACCACCTCGAGAACAGCCACGCTGCACGCACTCTTTCATCACTTCCCATATTTCAAGAAGGGAAGTGCGAATATGCTCCTCTGAGTGTGTCACTTTTTCATTTTCCAGCATCACCCAGCTGATAGGGCGGTCCGTTTCCCCGCAGCGCTCAAGAAGTTCCTGTGCACTCGTAAACGGATAAGGATGTTTAACCACTTCTTCTTCAAAGTGGTCCATCTCAGCTTCATGTTCGGTAACAATGAAACCACCGCCGATAGAGTAATAGATCGCCCGGGCAAGCTCTTCACCGCATTCAGCATATGCCCAGAACTCCATCCCATTGGGGTGAAAATCAAGGCGCTCCCTTGGAAGGAGCTGAAGATCTGTTTCTTCCTCGAAGTGAATATCCTGTTTTCCAAGGATTGAAATATTCTTGCGCACACGAATATCTGCAATCATATCAGGAATGGCTTCCACATCCACACCGCGCGGGCAGGCACCGAGAAGCCCCAAAAGAACAGCCGTATCAGAACCGTGACCACGGCCAGTTGCCCCCAGCGAACCATAAAGCTTGGTTACAACCCGAACAGTTTTTGGCAGATTTCCAGCCTTTTCGACGTTTTCAATAAAGTCACGTGCGGCTCGCATTGGCCCAACGGTATGGGAACTGGATGGCCCAATTCCAATATTGAAAAGATCAAGAACACTTGTGCTCATTACTCTGTTGCCCCACAGAAATTTCTTGTTATTTGCGCGCCAAGCTATGGTGGAAAATGCAGTAAGGCAATCGGAAAAATTTAATCCATCAAATAAGAAATATTATTTCGCATACATAAAAAGAGCAGCAAAACTGCCCTTTGGTAGTACGTAATAAAATTACACGCACATTATTCTTGGGAAAATCGGTATGCAGAAATCCCTCTCGACCGCTCATCCAGAACCAGCGATTTCGTAAGCGGCGGGTTTGCGCGTTGCGGACATGCTGGGCGTTCACACAGACGGCAGTTAGGCCCCACTGGCGTTGCTTCAGGATTTTCGAGATCATGCCCCCGAGCATAAATTAACTCACGCGCATAAGCGATATCACACCCCAAACCAATAGCTAACTGCTGATCTGGGTCACCATACCGCGCGCCTTGCCTGCTCACCGTTCGCGCTACAGAAAAGTACCTCGTGTTATCAGGCATTTCGATAATCTGGGTATCTATTTTACCGGGCGTTGAGAAAGTATCATGCACCCGCCAAAGCGGACACGTACCGCCAAAACGGGAGAAATGGAAGCGGCCCGCCGAAAAGCGCTTCGACACATTCCCAGCCTTATCCAGTCTAATAAAAAAGAAAGGCACCCCTCGCTCACCAGGGCGCTGCAAAGTGGTCAATCGATGACAAACCTGCTCAAAACTGGCACCGTACCGACGGGACATATGTTCAATATCGTACTTAAGCGCCTTGGCATCATTCAGAAAGCGGCTGTAAGGCATTAAAAGAGCACCTGCGATATAGTTAAACAGGCTAATTCTTACCAAACGCCTCGCTTCTTCTGTCCGCCAACTATGACTATCACCAATACGCAAAACCACAGGACGATATTCAAGCATAGCGATTTGAAGTGCGAGCTGGAAAACCCGGGTACTGGCATCAAGCATTTCGCTAATTAAAAGCTGCCTGCGATGCAGATCAAAATGCCTCAAGGTTTCAGGCATTACTTCATACGGCATAATCCGCACACGAATACCATGCTCTTCATCCAACCGCCCTGCCAGCACCATAAAAGCATCATCACGGTGCAACCCTAATTCTTCATGCAGCGCCTCCGCGGCTTCATCCAGTTCTGGAAAGTAATTCTTCCTGTCATGGATAAAATCACGCACTTCGTCCACAGGGAAAATTGCATCAGGCTCCGCACCACCACGCTCCACCACCTGGCTGGAAAGCTCTGTCGCACTCTGCTTGGCCTGCTGAAAAGATTTATAAAGAAGACTGAAAGCCTCAACCGCCTGAGGGGCGGCATCGGCCATATCCTGCATTTCACCGCGGGAAAGATCGAGGCCTTTAAACATAGGGTCCGCGAGTATTTCAGAAAGATCAGCAAAGGCTCGTGCTTCGTCAGTACCTGCAAAAGCACTTAGCTCAACATCATACACCTCTGCGAGCCGCAAAAGAAATTGCGCGGAAACCGGCCGCTGGTTGCGCTCTACCAGATTAAGGTAACTTGTGGAAAACCCAAGCTCTGATGCCATCTGTGACTGCGAAAGCCCCAACTCGCGGCGTAAACGGCGAATACGCGGGCCTGCGAATATCTTCTTTGACGCTAAATCAGACACGAACTATACCTTTTACATTTTTTACAAATTAACTTTATAACTTTTACAAAAACATACAATCGAACACTTTTTGTATCAATATTAATTTGTTTTCAGTAATTTTCGTGAAATATAGACACTGAAGGCGCAAGAAAACAAAAGCGCTACATGAGTGGACAAAATAGATTTTTACGAGGTTTACAAATGCAAACTACAGCGGAAAGAGCAGCAGTTTCGCCAACGCTTAAGATTACCGGTTCAGTTACAGACGCTTACAAGCGAGTCCTGACTGACGATGCCCTTGCATTTATCACCGACCTCGAAAATCGGTTTGGTGGTCGCCGCCGCGAGCTGATAAAAGCTCGCGAAGAACGCCAAAAGGCATATGATCGTGGTGAACTTCCTGATTTCCTTGAAGATACAAAAGACATTCGTGAGAGTGACTGGAAAATTCTCGGCACACCAGATGATCTACAAGATCGCCGCGTTGAAATCACAGGCCCTGTTGACCGCAAAATGATGATCAACGCCTTTAATTCAGGCGCCAATGTTTTCATGGCAGATTTTGAAGATGCCTCATCGCCAACATGGGATAATATGCTGAACGGCCAAATCAACGGCATGGATTATGCCCGCAATACGCTGAAGCATACAGACCCGAACACTGGCAAAAACTATGTTATGAACGAAGAAACTGCCACCTTTAAGGTGCGCCCACGTGGTTGGCATATGCTGGAAGCCCATGCAGAATTCGGCGGTGAGCCAATGTCAGCATCTCTCTTTGATTTTGGCTTATATATTTTCCACAATGCCCGCGAACTTATTAATAAAGGCACTGGTCCATACTTCTATCTGCCAAAAATGGAAAGCCATAAGGAAGCCAAACTGTGGGATGATGTTTTCACCTATGCAGAAGAATTCCTCGGCCTCAAGCACGGCACTATTAAAGCAACGGTTCTTATTGAAACACTACCTGCCGCCTTTGAAATGGATGAAATTCTTCATGCGCTCAAAGATCATATTGTAGGGCTGAACTGTGGCCGCTGGGATTATATTTTCAGCTACATTAAACGCATCGGCAAAAGCGCCGATTATTTGTTGCCGGACCGGTCGCAGGTGGTGATGGGTGAAGCCTTCCTGAAAGCTTATTCGCTTTTACTTATTAAAACCTGCCACCGGCGAGGCGCCCACGCGATGGGCGGTATGGCTGCACAGATCCCTGTAAAAAATGATGAAGCAGCAAACGAAATCGCCTTCAATAAAGTTCGAGCCGACAAAGACCGTGAAGCAAGCTTTGGTCATGACGGAACATGGGTGGCACACCCAGGCATGGTAGCAACTGCCAAGGAAGTATTTGATAGCTTGATGAAAGGCCCGAACCAAATCCACCGTCTGCGCGAAGATTTGGAAATCACACGTGAAGATTTGCTAGCTCCCCACAAAGGTCAGGCAACCGAAAACGGTGTGCGCGAGAACATCCGCGTTGGCATCCAGTATACTGCTGCATGGCTCGAAGGCCGCGGTGCTGTACCACTTTATAACCTAATGGAAGACGCCGCTACGGCAGAGATCAGCCGTACGCAAATCTGGCAGCAACTGCTTCATAGCGCGGAGCTGGCAGACGGCAGAACCGTTACCAAAGACATGATCCGTGAGCTTTATGACGATGAGCTTATGAAAATGAAAGAGTCCTTAGGCCAGGACAAGTTCGAGAACAGCAGACTTGCGGAAGCAGGCGAGCTGTTCCTCGAACTAGCCTTCGCCGACAAGCTGGAAGAGTTCCTTACAACACCTGCTTACGCTCGTATTCAGTAACAGATTGTCCCTCACATCTGCGGAGTGCAGATGTACTTTCGGGCCGGTTTTTACCGGCCCTTTTTTTATCCCGCGATATTCAAAGCCCTAAGATCTTGCTGGTAAAGCATGGTCAGTGTTTCCCCAAGCTTTCCCTTGAGCAACAATTTCTCACCACCGAATTTTTCCACAATTGGGAAAAATCTATCTCTCAGTTCACGTTGCACACGTACCGGATCTTTTCCAGCGATACCCGCATATGTTTCACCCATTCGGTTAATCATACGCATCATAGTAAGCGCTCTTTGCCCTGCTGCACGATTACTGGGACGATCTCGATCAAGCTTTAAACATTCTTCTGGTAGTAAGCCACCAAACAGCCCTTGTCCAAGCGATTGCTCCTGCCTTGCTAACCATTCGAAGGATACAACCCGCCGCTCAGCAGAAGGAAACAACCTAAGCAACTCCTGAACAACCGGAATCCAAGATACATCATGTGCACAAACTTGATCGTAATAATCCTCGGCAGAATAAATACCCCCTTGCCTTACACGCTGCACATAAAACGACGGCAGGAGAGACGCTACATTACGGATTACAAACAGAGGGATCACCTCTACATCTTTGAAAAGCTCTTTGACATAAGGTGCGGTAGCTTTCAAATGAGGAAAAAAACCCGTTTTCCTATCGTGAAATGGGTCACCAAGTGCAGATTCGTTGGAGATAATCACCGTATGGAAGCCCTCAGCTTCAAGAGTACGTAAACGTTCCTGCCCTGCTTTCACCAGCATCTGTTTTTCCAGGTGGTCGGTCTTAAATTTCAGATCTCTTAAATAGAGATTAAGCGGGTCAACGTTGCCCGCACGCACGAACCGCGGACAATAAAAAATACCCTGTTTTTTAAGTATATCATCATTCAGGAAAACTTGCTGCTGGATAGCCGTTGAACCAGTTTTGGCCGATCCGCAATGAAATAAGACGCGCTGCACAAATTATCCCCAACTATTAAGTAGCGACAGCCACTTAGGTATATACATCTTCAACATCAAAGGGCTTAGCCATAATTGCCAAACACTTCAACGGCTGATCTCCCTGGGCTATGATTTGATGTTTTTCGCCTATACCGGCAACCGCAACATCGCCTGCTTCAAGCCTGAATTCCTGATCTTCGATCCGCATAATTGCTAAACCAGAAAGAACCACGTAAGTTTCTTCCGATTGCTTGTGAAAATGTGCCTCTGAAGGTGAAGCTTGACCAGCGTCTAATTCCAACAAAATCATACTATGGTTCTGAACACCGCCACCGGCTTTTGAAGCATTTAAAAGCTCAAATATGCGCTCACCACCCAAATCAATCGTTGGGGTTTTAACGTTATCCATTTTTACAATATGCATCAGTTCACCGTAATTTTTCCGCTTTTTGCTTGCCAAAGCTTGATGTTTTGCCGAATAACCTATCTCCCTAGTATATATTAGTGATGCCTTACAATTGGAAAGAAGCATGGTAAAGATTTCTGTGACAGACCTCGAGGGCCAAACGAGCACAATCGAAGCCGAGGTTGGTCTTTCTCTAATGGAAAATATCCGTAACAATGATTTTGATGATATGGCCGCTGTTTGTGGTGGTTGCTGTAGCTGCTGCACGTGCCATGTTTTTATTGAAGAAGAGCAATGCTCCAAACTTCCCGAGATGGAAGATGATGAACAGTATCTTCTGGAAGATAGTGAGCATTTCCAGTCCGGCAGCTCCCGCCTTTCCTGCCAGGTAGAAGTTGATGACAGCATGGATGGCCTTAAAGTAACCTTGGCCCCAGAAGACTAAACTTCCCTAACAAGCTATTTCGGAGATCCCTTTTGTTTGATTTCACCGCCTTTCTCGGCACAGATTCTGATACTCAAAGTGCTGTTTCTTTAACTCTTGTAGATAACGGTGCTTTTACTAAAGGCCTGTCAGGGTTATCAGCTACAGAATTAAACTGGTGTAAAGCAAACGGGTTCTCTGGCAAAGCAGGTGAGCAACTTGCTGTAGCGAACACGGAAGGTGAACTAACCAAAGTTCTTGTGGGAACTGGCGATGGTATTTCTGGCGACGACCCTTGGTGGCTCGCGGCAGTTGCAGAAAGACTGGAAGACGGAGCATATCGTGTTGAAGGTAAAGCTTCTGAAACGGCTCTTAGCCAAGGGGCACTTGGTTGGTGCCTTGCTCAACATAGCTTTACCAAATATTTAGACAAGGCAGAGAAGCCAGCGAAGAAACTTCTTCTTCCTGCCAGCATCGATATGGAATTTATCGCGGCCGAAGCATCCGCGATGGCCACGGTACGCGATCTTGTAAACACGCCAACAGAAGATATGGGGCCGGCCCATCTTCAGGATACCGTTGAAGCACTGGCGGAACAATATGGCGCCACCTGCTCTACGATTGTTGGCGACGATCTTCTTGAAGAAAACTTCCCTGCGATCCATGCTGTGGGCCGTGCCGCCTCTGAGGGCAGAGCCCCACGCCTAATAGACTTGCAGTGGGGAGAGGAAGATGCACCAAAGCTAACTCTTGTTGGCAAAGGTGTTTGTTTTGATACAGGCGGACTGGATGTAAAACCTGCGGCCGGCATGCGCCTCATGAAAAAAGATATGGGCGGCGCCGCACACACTATTGGGCTCGCGCAGCTTATCATGGCTACTGGCCTGAAAGTGCGACTGCGCCTTCTTATACCTGCTGTAGAAAACGCCGTATCCGGAAACGCTTACAGACCGGGTGATGTAATCGACACCCGCAAGGGCCTGACAGTGGAAATCCACAACACAGATGCCGAGGGCCGTGTCGTTCTCTGTGATGCTATCGCCTTAGCATCTGAGGAAAACCCTGATCTTATGCTCGATTTCGCAACCCTAACCGGTGCTGCACGCGTAGCGTTGGGCCAAGATTTACCCGCTACATACACCAATGATGATTCTGTTTGGTCAGCTCTAGAACAAGGCGCAAAGGAAACAGGCGATCCATTATGGCGGATGCCGCTTTGGGCTCCCTATAATGATATGTTCTCCAGCCGTATCGCGAATATGAGCAACTGCGCTGAAAGTGGTTTTGGCGGCTCTATTACAGCTGCACTCTATCTCCAGAAGTTTGTTGGTGAAAATATTCCGTGGGTTCACTTTGACGTATATGCTTGGTCTCAGTCTACCAAACCTGGGCGCCCTCACGGAGGTGCCGCACAGGGAATTCGTGCATCATTTAAAGCGATTAACACAATCTTGACGCTTGACGACTAACCTCTTTCTGGGACAGGGTTTGTTCCGCTGTCTAGATACAGCTATACTATGGGGTTAGAGGAGTCGCTGTTATGTCAGAGAAAACAAATCCGCGAATGCTGAAAGTGTGGCGTGAAGCTCACCTTCAAAGCGTGCGATCAAAAGACCCTGACCTAACATCCAGACAAATGTCTGTTCTTCTTTCTGTTTACATGACAGAGCCACCACACACTGTTCGCGGCCTTGCGGCTGACCTGAATGTAACAAAACCTGTTATCACACGCGCTCTCGATACAATGGGCCAGATGGGTCTCGTGAAACGGAAACGAGACGATGCAGACAAACGCAGTGTGTTGGTACAGCGCACAGTGAAAGGTGCAGTATTTCTCAGCGAGCTTTCTGACCGTATCGTAGCCGCTGATAAGAAAATCCCGCAGGACGATGAATAACGTAACTCAGGCTTTTGGCTTTCCTGATTTTCTGGACCCAAAAGGCCTTCTGGAAACAGCAGCGCATCTTTCCCTGAGAGATGAAGCAAGCCATCAGGTTTCAGAGCCGATTGTTTTACTTAAAGAAGCCGGCGATCTTCATGCAGAAACATTAAGCTGCCTTCTTTACGGCGAACCAGTATATCTGGAAAAAGCAGAAACGGGCTGGGCTTTTATCACTAGCCTTATTGATGGCTATAGAGGGTGGGTGGAGATTTCATCTCTGAGCCAAACTCTTCAGAAACCAACCCATCAAGTTTCAGCGCCTCTTACACATATCTATGCGAAGCCTTCTCTTAAATCCCAGCCTATGCAGGCAGTTCCGATGGGGTCTTACCTTACGGCGACCACCGGAGCAGAGGAGAATAAGTTTCTGCCACTTGCTGATGGTAACTGGGTTTACAGCAAGCACCTTGATGAAATAGGCGCCGTTACAGCGGACCCAGTTGGTATTGCGCTTTCTTTCCTTGGCTCGCCTTACCTGTGGGGTGGTCGCTCACGCTTGGGGATAGATTGCTCAGGTCTCATACAAATATCCCTTGCTGCATGCGGTATTCGCACTCATCGGGATTCAGGTGCTCAGTTTAACAGTCTTGGTCGTTTGTTAGAGCAGCATGAAACACCAAGGCATGGTGATCTGGCTTTCTTTCCAGGCCACGTAGGCTGGATGCTGGATGATACACGCTTACTGCACGCGAACGCCACTCACATGGCTGTAACTATTGATCCACTTGAAGACGTGATTCGCTGGGTGGCAAGCGAGACAGACAAACCACCTTTTTCAGGTTTCAAGCGCCTCACAACCTAGATACCAAGCAACAAAAAAGGCGATACCAGATGGTACCGCCTTCCTGAAATTCTTATCAGCTTAAAGCTTATCTGGAAACCTCAGCAGCTTCTTCAGCTTTCTCAGCACTTTCTTCCACTGGAAGTGCTTCTTCAACATCAGCAAATGTACGTAGGTACGCCATCAGGTCAGCACGCTGTTGTTCTTTCTTGATACCAGCGAAGCCCATTGATGTGCCTTTGAATGTGTTCTTAGGGCTTGTAAGCCACTGGTCCATAAGTTCCCAAGTCCAAATCTGGTTTGCACCACCAAGAACTGAAGAATATTTGAACGTATCATCCGCAGCAACTGAACGACCAATAATACCGTAAAGGTTCGGGCCAGTACCGTTTCTGCCGCCTTTTTCAACAGTGTGACAAGCTTTACACTTAGCAAACTGTCTCGCACCTTTTGCAGCATCAGCAGAAGCAAGAAGAACTGCAAGCGAAGGCTTATCTTCTTCTACAGCTTCAGCAGCACCACCAGCAGAGGCAACTTCAATTGTGAAAGCAGGCTTCGTTTCTTCTACATGAAACGTGCTATCAGAAATGGTTCTAATAACCATGATCAGTAGGGCAAACGAAATAACCGCGCCCATTACTTTATTCCACTCAAAGGAATCCACAGGCTCTTCTCCTTGCAGACGAGCAATCCATCAGTTACCCGTTCTATCACCCCTGACAGAGCCTAATATAGCGCGGTAACCAGTTCGGCGCGACAATAGCCGCTCATGGGCATCTTTTTCAAGATGTCAATTGCACCTTTTTAAAGAATCTCGACAAAAAAATCACTTTTTTTGGCGTGACACGAAGCCGCAGGACCTAAAACGCCTCTCAATCCGTTGACTTAGCGCGCTGCTCTTGGCACAAATTCTACCCTTCTAATATGTTTTTAAATGGAAATTTCAATGAACACCTCTGCCCAAGACCCAAAGAATACGATCGCCTTCCAAGGCGAACTCGGCGCTTATTCCCACATGGCAGCACAGGCGAAGTTTCCGTTTATGGATGTTCTGCCCTGCCCAAGCTTTGAAGATGCGCTTGCAGCGGTACAAAATGGTAAAGCCCGGCTTGCGATGATTCCCATTGAAAACAGCACCGCTGGCCGCGTGGCGGATATCCATATCCTTCTGCCAGGTTCAGGCCTTCATATCATTGGTGAGCACTTTGAAAGCATCCGTCACTGCCTCTTAGCAACACCAGATGCCAGTAAAGAAACACTGAAATCAGTAACCAGCCACGTACAGGCGCTTGGCCAGTGCCGGAAAAACCTGCGTGCTATGGGCCTGCACAGAGAACCTTTCGCAGATACTGCGGGTTCGGCCAAACATGTTGCAGCACTCGGCGATAATTCTGTTGCTGCCATCGCCAGCAAGCTGGCTGCAGAAGTTTACGGCCTTCAGATCATCACCGAAGACCTGCAGGACGAAGGCAATAACACCACGCGCTTTGTTATACTTTCACAGGAAAAAACAGAGCCTGAGAAATTACGCGGAGAACTGATGACAAGCTTTACTTTCGAAGTGAAGAACATCCCTGCCGCGCTTTATAAAGCCCTTGGCGGCTTCGCCACTAACGGCGTGAACATGACCAAGCTTGAAAGCTATTACGAATCAGACAGCTTTACCGTTTCAGAGTTTTACGTGGATATCGTAGGCCATCTGGGTATGGCAAACGTGAAACGCGCGATGGAGGAACTGGAATTTCATTCAAAGCGTGTGAATATTCTAGGCACCTACGAAATGGAACGCGCCCGCGTTTAAACACCAAAGGCTGGCTTTTTAGAAAGTCAGCCAATCACCGCCAGTACCTTTTTCGATGATATCAGCGAGGCCACTAACTTCCACCGCTGGTCGGGTAATAATCTCTGTAGCATCGATATTATGCTCGCGAAGCGCTGATTCGCACACAACAAAACGAACGTTGAGCGCAGCAAGGCCATCCATCAACAAAGCTTTGTCTGCTACGCCAGCTGCATCAAGGGCTATATCCATTTCAGTGGACGCCACCCCTTCACTGGTTTGAAGCTTTTCCCAACCTTCATTCGTTAGAAATTTGGCGGCAGCTTTTGAGAAAAAGAAAGTTGTTGGCTGGCCCATGGCCGCAGCTGTCGCTGCTGTCATCAATGCCATATGAATACGGTCAGCCTCCGGGCTAATGACCATCAAGGTCATTGGTCTGCGAGGTGCTTGCTTTGCCATACTAGTTTCCTTCCCCACAGCTTGGGCAACCCGGGTCTTTCGGTAAACCAATCTTGCGTACATTCATACTGAAAGTATCGACCATCAGCATTTTTCCCGCGAGACCGTCACCTACACCTGTGATTTCCTTGAGAATTTCAAGTGCCTGAAGGCTGCCAACCACACCAGCGACCGCACCAAGAATACCGAAATCAGAACAAGTACGCTCCTGCGATGGATCAGGTTCAATGGGTAGGAAACAACGGTAACACGGCAAGCCTTCACCCGCGTGGGGTTTAAAGGTTGCTATCTGCCCTTCGTATGGGCCAAGAGCCGCTGAAACAAGTACCTTCTCAAGCTTTACACAGGTATCGGAGATAAGGTGCCGCGTTTTAAAGTTATCAGTACCGTCTGCCACAATATCATAGCCACCGATAATGCTTTCCGCATTCTCTGACACAAGACGTTTAGGAATAATATTGATAGTTACCTCAGGGTTCAGCGCTTCAAGCTTTGCCTTCGCGCTTTCTGCCTTTAAGGCACCTACATCGGGCGTGTGATGGATAATCTGCCGCTGCAGGTTTGATAGCTCCACATGGTCATTATCCACAATACCAATGGTGCCCACGCCTGCGGCTGCAAGGTACATCAGCATAGGCGCACCAAGACCACCAGCCCCCACCACAAGCACTTTCGCCTGTGACAAAGCCATCTGCCCAGCACCGCCAACTTCCTTCAAGATGATATGGCGGGCATAGCGCTCTAATTGTTCGTCTGTGAAATCCAAGAAGGCTTCCTAATTGCCGAAGAAATCGATCACATTACCAAGGGTGCTGGTCTGGCCTTTATAAAATTCAGTGTAATTACAGTTCCGGCAGGTCACCGCTACATATTTGCGGTTCTGAATATTGAAGAACTTGCTCCATGTAGAGCCTGTCGTTGTAATTTCATCTGTTTCATAAGAAGTGTTTGCACACTTTGGGCATTCCCAGCGCTTTGACATTATTTTGTCCCCGTTGATCCAAATCCACCTTCGCCGCGCTCTGTTTCCCCAAGTTCCACAACTTCTAACCACTCACCTTGTGTTACGGGCGCTATTATCATTTGGGCAATGCGCATGCCGCGTTCAATAGTAAATGGTTCATTTGATAGATTTACGAGGATCACTTTCACCTCGCCGCGGTAATCGGCATCAATGGTTCCTGGTGTATTCAGGCAGGTGATTCCGTTCTTTGCAGCAAGACCGGAGCGCGGACGGATTTGTGCTTCATGCCGGCTTGGCAGCGCCATCGCCAATCCTGTGGGGATCATTGCACGTTCAAGGGAACCAAGCGGGATTGTCTCTCCCTCAGCAAGCGCAGCATAAAGGTCCATCCCAGCACTATCAGATGTTTCATACTTCGGAAGCGGCAAGCCTTCACTGTGCGGCAGGCGCTTAACTTCAATGGATACGGTAGTAGTCATCAAATTTATCCTAATAAATCAGCAATCTTTTGAGCGAGTTTACCCGCCACGTCGGCCTTCGCCATGCTCGGCCAGCTTTCAACCCCGCTACCGGTTACCAGATGCACTTCATTATGGTCCCCTCCCATAATTCCAGTAGCGTCTGATACATCGTTAGCAACGATTAAATCACAGCCTTTGCGCTCACGCTTGGCGGCAGCATACTCCAGCACGTTATTTGTTTCGGCAGCGAAACCAACAACTAAATGTGGTCGATTACCACTTAAGTTCGATATAGTTTTGAGAATGTCCGGGTTTTCAGCAAGCGCCAATTCAGGCAGGCCATTCACAGACTTTTTGAGCTTGGTCTTGCCACCATTTTCTACACGCCAATCAGCCACTGCAGCAACACATACTGCACTATCGGCTGGCAAGCTGGCTTCCACCGCATCTTTCATTTCAAGCGCTGTTTCCACATCAATGCGGTTCACGCCTTTTGGTGTTGGCTGGTTCACAGGCCCTGCCACCAATGAAACCTTTGCACCAAGGGCTGCGAGCGCGCCTGCAATCTCAAAACCTTGCTTGCCGCTTGAACGGTTGGCGATATAGCGCACAGGATCAATCGGCTCGTGGGTCGGCCCCGCTGTCACGATAATGTGCCTGCCGCTCAGAGGCTGTGGTGCGGACGAAAAAAACTGGTCAACCGCTTCAACCATGTCTGGCACTTCGGCCAAGCGCCCGGCACCAACTTCACCACAAGCCAGCATACCTTCGCCTGGCTCGATAAAGTGGACACCATCACCTTTGAGTGTTGCGACATTACGTTTGGTTGCGGGGTGGTCCCACATTTGCGCATTCATTGCTGGCGCTACCATTACTGGTTTATCAGTTGCCAGCAGCACAGTAGACGCGAGATCATTTGCGAGCCCACCAGCCATCTTGCCCATAAGGTCAGCTGTTGCAGGTGCCACAAGAATAAGATCGGCTTCTCGCGATAAGCGGATATGCCCCATCTCTGCTTCATCTTTCAGCGAGAAAAGTTCTGTATAGCATTCTTCACCTGTCAGGCTTGCAACAGAAAGCGGGGTGATAAATTCCTGCCCGCCTTTTGTGAGCACTCCGCGCACGTGCGCACCGCGCTCCATTAGCCTGCGCGCCAGATCAAGCACTTTATAGGCCGCAACACCGCCGCCAATGATAAGAAGAATGCGTTTGCCGTTCAGCATAAGGGCTTCCTTAAACTTTAATTCCACCCTTCATATAAAGGGAAACATGCCGCGCTGCAATCACGCTGGCGTACAGCGAGGTAACATCAAAGTGTGAGAATTTTCAGAATAGCTGCACCAGTGATAAGCCCGAGTGCAAACGGCCAGAGCTTTTGCGGGCGTGGTTGCTCAACAGTTTCTTCTTCGTCTTCCTCGGTAGCTTCGTCTTCATCGAGCCATTTTTCAATAAGGCTTGGAATGCGTTCCAGAAGGTTTGGCAGCTTATTCACCAAATCCGCCAGACGTGCTTCTGGCGACAGGTTAGATCTGATCCATTCCTCAATCACTGGCTCTGAGATATTCCACATATTCGCCTGCGGGTTCAGATGAAGTGCCATACCTTCCGCCATTACCATCGTACGCTGCAGCAGCAAAAGCTGTGGCTGGGTTTGCATCTTAAACCGCTCTGTTGTGGCAAAAAGCTGTGCAAGAAGCTGGCCTGCAGATACTTCTTCGATCGGCAGATCCATAATTGGATCAGCAATCGAACGCATAGCTTGCGCAAACTCCTCAACGCTTTCAGTACGTGGCACATAGCCCGCATCAAAATGCACTTCCGCCACCCGTGTATAATTGCGGCGAATAAAACCAAACAGAATTTCCGCAAGGAACCGGCGCTCACGCTTGGTAAGGCGGCCCATAATCCCGAAATCCACCGCAACAATACTGCCGTCCGGCTGCACAATAAGATTACCTTGATGGAGATCAGCATGGAAAAAACCATCCCGCAGCGCCTGCTTCAGGAACACCTGAACAACTGTGTTGCCGAGCTTCGGGAGATCATGGCCTGCCTTTTCAAGTGCCTCTTTATCCGCAAGGCGAATACCATCCACCCATTCCTGGGTCATCACACGGCGGGCGGTAAGCTCCCATTCCATCTTAGGTGTACGGTAATTGCTTTCACTCGCCATGTTTTCAGCGAGTTCTGCACAAGCCGCGGCCTCAAGGCGCAGATCCATCTCACGGTTTACGGTTTCCCGAACTTTTGCCACCACCTTTTTAAGGCGCAAGCGGCGTGCTTCCTTGCTGTGCTTTTCTGCCAGATTTGCAAGCCAATTAAACAAGGAAAGGTCGCGGTTGAAGCGCTTTTCCACATCCGGGCGCAGCACTTTCACAGCAACCTTCTTCCCCTCAGTCGTCACCGCTTTATGCACCTGTGCGATAGAAGCAGCAGCTACTGGAGTTTCCGCAAACTCGCTATAGTGATCAGAAAGCTGGCCGCCCAGCTCTTCTTCTATTGTTGCTTTTACTTTACCGAATGAGAAAGCAGGCAAACTGTCCTGAAGGGTCAAAAGCCCTTCTGCAATGGGGCGACCAACCAGATCGGGGCGTGTAGCAAGTGTTTGCCCAAGCTTAATATAAGCCGGCCCCATATCAGCGAGTGCAAGCGCAAGACGTTCGCCGTCTGCTTCAGGTAACTTCCTGCGGCGCGGAATAAAGAAAGTAAAACAGCGCAGGAGACGCGGTGCCCAATCGGGTACTTCCTGAATATTATCTAGTGCGCGCAAAGCTCCATAGCGGCGGAACCCTGCAGCCATGGTAATCAGTTGCCATAAGTGGAAAAGTGTCTTCACGTATAGCTGCCCTATTAAATACGTACGCCAGAATGGATGTAAGCAATACCTGCCGACATAGATCGCTTAGCAGTACGGCTAAAACCAGCTTCTCGGATCATCGCCTCAAATTTATCAGGTGTTGGGAAACGGCGGATTGATTCCACAAAATACTGATAACTTTCTTTGTCGCCTGTGATTTTTTCGCCCATCCACGGGATCGCATTGAAGCTGTATGTATCATAGGCTTCCTGAAGCACAGGCACCACCTGAGGGCTAAATTCAAGGCAGTAAAATGTACCGCCGGGCTTGAGCACACGGTAAGCTTCTTCAATCGCTTCATGAATGCGGGTTACATTCCTGATACCGAACGCAATGGTGTATGCATCCATGCTGCGGTCTTCAAACGGCAGCTTCATGGCATCACCGCACACAAATTCACAGCGATCAGCGTAGCCCTTTTCTTCAGCGCGGTCACGGCCAACGCGCAGCATTTCCGCGTTAATATCACAGACAGTTACAGAACTTTCAGGTGATGCATCAAGGAAACGAAAAGCGATATCACCAGTACCGCCTGCCATATCAAGCAGATGCATTTTCCGGCGAGGATTCACGGTATCAATAAGGGAGTTTTTCCAAACACGATGAATCCCCATGCTCATGGCATCATTCATCACGTCATACTTGTCAGCAACCGAATTAAACACACCTTTTACAAGGCCAGCTTTTTCCTCTTCCCGCACGGTCTTATAGCCGAAATGGGTAGTGTTTTCGCCGGATTGATTTTCGCTTGCTGAACTGCTCATAGCACCAGTGCCTTAAACTTACTTTACTTGAATATTGCGGGCGACCATAAACTAGGCTAACCGAGGATACCAGCTTCCTTTATATTTAGAGAGAATATAGCGACAAAATGCCCGAGCTTCCCGAAGTAGAGACTGTACGCAAAGGTTTAGCCCCTGTTCTTGAAGGCTCAACCATTCGCCTTGCCAAAGCGCGCCGAAAAAACCTGCGCTATGATATTCCGCAAGATTTCAGCGAACGACTTGAAGGCAATAAGGTTACTGCCCTTAAGCGACGCTCAAAATATATTCTAATGGAATGCGAAGACGGGCTTGTCTCTATCCTACATCTAGGCATGTCAGGACGCTTTAATATATATAAGGCTGGTACAGCGCCCGAGCTTGAGAAGCATGATCATATTTATATAGAGACAGAGGCAGGCGACCGTGTGGTTTATAATGACCCGCGCCGGTTTGGTTTCTGGCTCTTTTCCGACATCAACTCCATTGATGATCATGACCATATTAAAAACATCGGCCCTGAACCACTTGGCAACAGCTTTAATGAAGATACCCTGCTGACCGCCTTCCATAATAAGAAGACGAATATTAAAGCTGCGCTTCTGGATCAACGAATCGTCGCCGGGCTTGGCAATATATATGTGTGTGAAGTGCTGTGGCGCACAAGCGTGCACCCAGAAACAGCTGCCAAAGACATCAGTAAAAAACAAATTGAAGCGATTGTGCCAACAATTCGCGCTGTTCTCAGCGAAGCTATAGAGGCAGGGGGCTCCACCCTGAAGGATTATGCACAAGTGGATGGAGAACTTGGTTATTTCCAGCACAGCTTCAAGGCCTATGGTCGTGAAGGCGAAACTTGCCTGAAAGAAGGATGTGGTGGTACGGTTGACCGGATCGTGCAATCGAATCGATCAACATTTTTTTGCCCCAAATGTCAGCGATAAGAGCTTTATGACCAAATTAACCAAGATATTCGCACTTTTTGCCTTCACATTTGCTTCATCGGTGCTGATAGCTGAAGATGGCTTTATTGAAGGGTTTCCGGATATACCGAAGCTTGAAATCGTAAGTGAAATTGCAGGTGATCCAGTGGTATTTGATACCCCGAGCGGCACGGTTGCTGAAGCTACTTTACTTACCAGCAACAAAGGGACAGAGGCGTTAAATGCCTACAAAACTGCCCTTTCCGCCCTTGGTTGGAGCTGTAAACGCCCTCCCCAGAGTCTAAAATGCACACGCGGCGGTAATACTGTTACCTTTCTGAATGATGCACCTCAGGCGGAAACAGGACGCATCATCTTGAGGCTTGCGCCAACAAAATAACCATATATTCCCGAACATACTCTGTTCGTCACAAAACCCTTTTCAAATGGTTCGCTACAAAGTAGGAGTCTGCTTTTAAGAAGTCGGACCAAAAAGAAGGCTCATTTATGACTTTTGAAACGATCCTGCTTGATAAGCAAGATGGCGTTGGCGTTATCACGCTAAATCGCCCAGACGCGCTCAATGCACTGAATGCACAGCTCCTCAGTGAACTTGGCAGCACGCTTCTTGCTCTTGATAGCGACGATGAAATCGGCGCTGTTATTGTAACTGGCAGTGAAAAAGCTTTTGCCGCAGGTGCAGACATTAAAGAAATGTCTGAACAAACATTTGCTGACGTACTCAAAGAAAACAAGTTTGCTGAAATCAACGAAGTGTTCGCCAAAGTGCGCAAACCAGTGATTGCAGCAGTTTCAGGCTATGCCCTTGGTGGCGGCTGCGAGATTGCAATGGCATGTGATTTCATCATCGCAGCTGAAAATGCAAAATTCGGCCAGCCAGAGATCAAGCTTGGCGTCATTCCCGGCATTGGTGGCTCTCAGCGCCTTACACGCCTTGTTGGCAAATCCAAAGCAATGGATATGATGCTTACAGGCCGCATGATGGATGCTGAAGAAGCAGAACGTTCCGGCCTTGTTAGTCGCATCGTTCCAACAGAAGACTTGCAGGAAAGCGTGTTTGAAGTAGCAAGCGCTATCGCCGAACTTTCTGCACCTTCTGTTGGCCTTGCCAAAGAAGTAACGAATCGTGCTCTTGAGACAACACTTCAAGAAGGCCTGCTGTTTGAACGCCGTGTGTTCCATTCGCTCTTCTCAACAGAAGATCAGAAGGAAGGCATGAACGCCTTTATTGAGAAGCGTCAGCCTCAATTTAAGAACCGGTAAAAACGAATCGGAAAAGGCTGGTTTTCCAGTCTTTTCACTATTGACCGAAGGCTCGAAACAGTTTAAACACCGCGTCAAATTCATTGGCGTTGCAGTAAAACTGTAATAGGCTGCTGAAAACGCATTATGTAACGTAATTAGGGTGAGCGCCCGATTGGTTGAAGAAACCAGCAGGAAGCGCCGCCAACGAAGGTTGAAAAAAATGGCAAATACAATTCAAGCCAAAAAGCGTATCCGTCGTAATGACCGCCGCGCTGCTATTAACAAATCACGCGTTAGCCGTATCCGTACTTTCATCCGTAAAGTTGAAGACGCGATCACAGCTGGTGATAAAGCTGCTGCGACAGAAGCTCTTAAAGCTGCACAGCCTGAAATCATGCGCGGTGTTACTAAAGGCGTTATGCACAAGAAAACTGCATCACGTAAGGTTTCTCGTCTAAGCGCTCGCGTTAAAGCTATCGCTTAATCGAAATACCGATTCGCTTCTTCAGAAGCGGTTCAAATTGAAAAAAGGCTGCATCACCTGATGTGGCCTTTTTCATTTTTGAGACAAAAACCAGAACAAAGCATGCACACGAAATTGTATACAATTTCCCTGAATCAATATCTTGTGGTCCAAATCATGAATCACCATACGGCTACTAAGAATCTTAGAGTCAAGCGATAGATTCAGTTGCTGGCGTTCTGAGCCGGATGTATCTTCGTTTCTTGACTGCGATAGGCCTTACCGAGCAACCAGCCATCTCCGATAGGAGAGCTGCTTGGAAGTAACTCAGGCGAAGGGGTTTAAAAGCTGGGGTTACGCTATCGCTTTTGAAAAAATTTTGATGTTCACGCTCCTGTTTTGGCGCGCCAGTGCTTTTTTGTCTCGAGAGACTGCACACGGCCAACACATAAGGCAGTCCAACGCGGGCGTGGATGTTTCATCGGGACTGGCAAGTTGGGTAGCCGGTAGCGCGTGGTGAAGGAGTAAATAAACCCGATGGTCAACAGGGAGCCAAATAAAATGGGAGCACAGAACGCTGCAGTACAGCAATTTGATGCTAGTACTGACGATATGTCATGGGGGCGTGTTTGCGAGAAATTCAAGCATGAATTTGGACAACAGGCATATACAACGTGGCTCGATCAAATCGGTTATAATGGTGTTGATGCAGGTACCGTTGAGCTGACAGCACCAACAAAATTTGTTCGTGACTGGATTCAACGTCACTATGCACCACGCATTAAAGATTATTTCTCTGCAGAAAACCCATCCATCAAGGGCTTAAACATCCGCCTTTCAGCGCGCTCCGAAGTAAAGAGGCCAACTGGCAATACTTCGTCAGAGACGGAAAGTGTACCTGCCGCTCCATCACAGGCTCCACAGATGGAAGGGGCTGCTCTCGATCCTAAATATACCTTTGATTCTTTTGTTGTTGGTAAATCTAACGAACTCGCTTATGCGGCCGCGAAGCGCATTGCAGAATCCACTGAAGTTGCTTTTAACCCGCTCTTCCTACACGGCGGCGTTGGTCTCGGTAAAACCCACCTTATGCATGCTATTGCCTGGGAAGTTCAGAAGAGCCAGCCCGAGAAGAAAGTAGCTTACATCTCGGCCGAGAAATTCATGTTTGAATTTATCGCAGCTCTCCGTTTCAAAGACACACACGCTTTCAAACAGAAATTCCGGAATGTTGACCTGCTGATGGTAGATGATGTCCAGTTCATCGCCAACAAAGACAGTACGCAGGAAGAATTTTTCCACACCTTCAATGCGCTTGTAGACAACCGCTGCCAGGTGATTATCACAGCTGACCGCTCACCAACTGATCTTGAAGGCATTGAAGACCGGATCATCTCCCGTCTCGGCTGGGGCTTAGTGGCTGACATCCATCCAACTGATTATGAACTCCGTCTCGGCATCCTTCAGTCAAAAGCAGAACAACAAGCCGGCGTTGACGTACCAGCTGATGTACTGGAATTCCTTGCACGCAGGATCACGTCTAACGTCCGTGAGCTTGAAGGTGCCCTTAACCGGGTGATGGCATACGCAACACTGGTTGGTCGCCCTATCACGATGGATATGACACGGGATGTACTGCAGGACCTGATCCGAGCAAACGACCGTAAGCTAACCATCGATGAAATTCAGCGTGCTGTGGCGGATTACTTCAACCTGCGGCTTTCAGAAATGCTGTCAGAGCGCCGTGCACGTAATATTGCTCGCCCTCGCCAGATCGCTATGTATCTCTCCAAGCAGTTAACGAGTCGAAGCTTGCCGGAAATCGGTCGCCGCTTCGGTGGCCGTGACCACACAACGGTGATGCACGCTGTACGCAAGATCGAAGATCTGCGTAAAGATGATAGCCAGCTGGACGAAGATATTACCCGTCTCTCACGTCTTCTAGAGGCTTAAAATAAAACGCTTTCCCAAGCCTTATTTTCATAAATTTCGACTCGGTAGGAATCACTCTGTTTCTACCGAGAAAAAAATGCAGTTTTTTATGCTTTTTCATTTGGTTTAAGGGCGAAAATCGCTATTGTCTTTATAAATAGATACCCACTTGTGGCGAAGAGAGGTTTTACCCCCTCTTTCATTCTTCCGGGGAGGAGGATGATTAGCTTTCAAACAAGTGTGGTTAGGCCAAAGATAAGCAGTCAGATAAGAAGAAACATTCCATGAAAGTCACTATCGAACGCAATAGCCTTCTGAAAACTCTGGGGCACGTACAGTCTGTTGTAGAGCGTCGGAATACTATTCCTATCCTTTCAAACGTGATGATCGAAGCGAGCGGCGACACTGTTGCCATGACAGCAACCGATCTGGATATCGCCATCATTGAAAATACAAATGCGATGGTAATTACAGCAGGGTCAACAACTGTCCCTGCGCATACATTGTTTGATATCGTCCGCAAACTTCCTGATGGCTCTGAAGTTGAGCTAACTCTTGAAGAAAATGATCGTTTGGTTGTTAAAGCCGGTCGCTCTCGCTTTACACTGGCATGCCTCGACAAAGAAGATTTCCCGATAATGAACGAAGGCGATATGCCTCACCGTTTCGAAATTGCATCCGAGGAACTGAAGCGCCTTATCGATAAAGCTCGCTTTGCGATCTCAACTGAAGAAACACGTTATTACCTGAACGGCATTTACCTTCATGTTGCAACAACAGAAGATGGTCCACGCCTCCGCGCGGTAGCAACAGATGGCCACCGCCTTGCACAGGTGGAGCAGGATGTTCCTGAAGGTTCATCTGGCATGCCGGGCATCATTATCCCGCGCAAAACAGTTGCAGAAGTACGCAAGCTGATTGACGAAACAGAAGGCGCAATCAGTGTTGCTCTTTCTGACACAAAAATCCGCTTCGCTTTTGAAGGCGTGACGATCACATCCAAGCTGATCGACGGTACTTTCCCTGATTACAGCCGTGTGATCCCTGAAGGTAACGACAAGCAGCTTGAAATGGATTGCCGCATCTTTGCTGAAGCAACAGACCGTGTATCCACAATCAGCTCTGATAAAACACGTTCTGTGAAACTATCTATCGCACCAGATAACCTGACACTTTCTGTTAACAGCCCAGATAGTGGCACAGCGACAGAAGAACTGGCTGCAGCCTACAGTGCAGACCCGCTGGAGATCGGTTTTAACAGCCGCTACCTTCTGGATATCCTAGCGCAGATTGAAGGCGAAACCGTACAGGTTTACCTGAATGATCCTTCAGCCCCTACAGTGCTGAAAGATATTATGGATGATGCGGTTCTGTACGTTCTTATGCCGATGCGAGTGTAAGACGAGCGACTGGCGGCGAAACTAGATGAAAAGGGTGAAAACTGCTCCGCAGCAAAGGAATATCCTCAGTGACGGATAAAAATGCATGGAGCAGTTTGGAACATAATCGCGTTTTTATCTCCAAGCTCACCCTTACTGATTTTCGTTGTTACCAGCATACCCAGCTTAAGCTCGGCTGCGACCATCCTCTTGTTGTGCTGACAGGCCCAAACGGCGCCGGCAAAACAAACATTTTGGAAGCACTGAGCTATATGGCCCCTGGCAGAGGGTTAAGGCGATCAAGCCTGACAGACGTTGCCAGACAATCAGGGCCCGGAAGCTGGGCCGCCGCCGCTGACCTGATGGTTGGCGATGAAATGATTAAAGTTGGAACGGGGATCGAACCTACTCCCGGCGGAGAAACCGCAAAACGGCTCGTAAGAGTTGACGGTGAAAATGCCCAAAACAGTAATGTTCTGGGTGAAAGATGGTCAGTCGGGTGGCTAACGCCCCAAATGGACAGATTGTTCATTGAGGGACCATCCTCAAGACGGCGCTTTTTAGACCGTCTGGTTTTAGGGTTGTTCCCTGACCACAGCAGGCAGGTTGGTGCCTATGAGCGTGTAATGCGCGAAAGAAACAAACTGCTGGCTGAACAGGGAAACAGAGCAGATGGTGCGTGGTTAAGCGCTCTTGAAGCTCGAATGGCGGAACACGGTATCGCGGCCGCCATTGCCAGGCTCGAATTTGCCGGGCAGCTGGCAGGCCAACTGGATGAAGCTGAGGACGGTCCTTTTCCAAAGGCCTTGCTCGCGATTGATGGTTGGCTTGAGGGCATGCTGGCAGATGGAACCGCCCCCGTTGATGCGGAATTGGCGTTTCGCGAGCGGCTAAAGGCGGGCCGTATGGCTGATGGGTCAAACAGCCGGGCAAATGTGGGCATTCACAAGACTGATCTTGTTGTAGCCCATGCGCCAAAGAATATGCGTGCTGACCTGTGTTCAACAGGTGAGCAGAAGGCATTGCTGGTAGCTCTTGTTCTTGCGAACGCAAAGCTGCAGGCAGCGCTCAAGGGCCGGGCACCCTTAATGCTCATGGATGAAGTTGCGGCGCATCTTGATATAGACCGCAGAATAGCGCTTTTCGAAGCGCTTGCATCGCTTGGAAGTCAATGTTGGCTGACAGGAACCGACAAAAGCCTTTTCGAAGGCCTGTCTGGTAAAGCAGAATTTTTTGAAGTGTCTGACGGCAAGATCCAGCCATCAGGCAGGTAATAAGGAAGGGTCATTTGGGTATGAGTGAAGAACTAGCTGAAGGCGTTGCTGAAGAATATGGCGCGGATTCCATTAAAGTCCTCAAGGGTCTTGATGCGGTAAGAAAACGTCCTGGCATGTATATCGGCGATACCGAAGATGGTTCCGGCCTCCACCATATGGTGTTTGAGGTATCAGACAACGCTATTGATGAAGCTTTAGCCGGCCACTGTGATCTTGTAACCATGACCCTGAACCCGGATGGTAGCTGCACCATTACAGATAACGGTCGCGGTATCCCAACAGATATTCACGAAGAAGAAGGCGTATCAGCTGCACAGGTGATCATGACCCAGCTTCACGCTGGCGGTAAGTTTGACCAGAACAGCTATAAAGTTTCCGGTGGTTTGCACGGCGTGGGCGTATCTGTTGTAAACGCGCTTTCTGATTGGCTTGAACTACGCATCTGGCGTGACGGTAAAGAACATTTCATGCGCTTTGAAAAAGGCGAACCGGTTGAAGATTTGGTGGTTGTTGGTGATGCAGATGGCAAAAAAGGTACTGCGGTTACATTCCATCCGTCCCTAGATACCTTCCAGTTCATTGAATTTGATTTTGGTCGTCTTGTGCACCGCTACCGGGAACTTGCTTTCCTGAACTCAGGCGTTCATATCCGCCTGCAAGACAACCGCCATGCTGATGTTCAAGATGTAGATCTTTTTTACGAAGGTGGTATCACTGCATTCGTAAACTATCTGGACCGCAACAAAGCAAGCCAGATCGGTGAACCAATCACCATCACTGGCGAAAAAGACGGCATCACCACTGAACTATCTCTGCAGTGGAACGATAGCTACCACGAAAACGTACTATGTTTTACAAACAACATTCCACAGCGAGATGGTGGTACACACCTCGCGGCATTCCGTGCTTCGCTGACACGTACCATCAATACTTACGTGAACGAAAGCGGGCTCGCGAAGAAATCCAAGGTAAGCCTCTCTGGTGATGATGCTCGTGAAGGTCTAACAGCCGTACTTTCCGTGAAAGTGCCAGACCCGAAATTCTCCAGCCAGACCAAAGATAAACTTGTATCTTCTGAAGTACGCCCTGCTGTTGAGAGCCTTGTGAACGAAAAGCTTGGCGAATGGTTCGGTGAACATCCGAATGAAGCCAAAGCAGTTGTCCAGAAAATTATTGATGCAGCCTCTGCCCGTGAAGCTGCTCGGAAAGCGCGCGAGCTGACCCGCCGCAAGGGTGTGCTGGATATAGCATCCCTGCCCGGTAAGCTGGCAGACTGTCAGGAACGTGATGCTTCTAAAGCCGAACTGTTCATAGTGGAGGGTGATTCTGCGGGTGGTTCTGCAAAACAGGGCCGTGACAGAAAGAACCAGGCGATCCTACCGCTTAAAGGTAAAATCCTGAACGTGGAACGCGCGCGCTTTGACCGCATGCTTTCAAGCCAGGAAATTGGTACGCTGATCACAGCACTTGGTACAGGTATCGGTCGTGAAGATTTCAATATTGAGAAACTGCGCTACCATAAAATCGTTATCATGACTGATGCGGACGTGGACGGCGCACACATTCGTACACTACTTCTCACTTTCTTCTACCGCCAGATGCCTGAGCTCATCGAAAATGGATATCTCTATATTGCCCAGCCACCACTTTATAAGGTTGGTCGCGGTAAATCAGAGGTCTATCTGAAGGACGATAAAGAGCTGATTGATTATCTCCTCAACGCTGGTACTGCGGATATTGTCATCACTGATGCAACAGGCGCGCAGCACGCTGGTGAGGAGATCAAGCATCTGGCATCCGGCGCACGCGCTATCAAAAATACGATCGCTGCAATGCCGCCTCGTTATAACAAAACGCTGATTGAAACCATCGCACTTATGGGCGGTATGGATGTGGCTCTTTGTGATGATGCATCTGGTCGCAAGACTGTAGCCGACAAAGTGGCTGAGCGCCTCAATGCTGTTGCAGAAAACGACGATGAAGCAGGCTGGAGCGGTGATGTTACTGATGAAGGCGGCTATATCTTCCGTCATGTCGTACGCGGCGTAACAGATGTTCACACAATTGATGGTCATCTGCTTGAGACAACAGAAGCCCGCAATCTTCATAAGCGCATGGCGGATATGATTGAACTGTTTACCAAGCCGCTCTCTATCATGCGTAAGGAAGAAACGCACAGCGCAGCAACGCCGCTTGAAATGCTGGAGCTACTTCTCAGCTTCGGCCGTAAGGGCCTTTACACTCAGCGCTATAAGGGTCTTGGTGAGATGAACCCGGAGCAGCTTTGGGAAACAACACTTGACCCAAGCGCGCGCTCACTTCTTCAGGTGAAAGTTTCAGAAGCAGATACAGCTGACGAAATCTTCTCCAAGCTGATGGGTGATGTGGTTGAAGAACGTAGAAACTTCATTCAGGAAAACGCGCTCAACGTGAGCAACCTGGATATTTAATCTGCCTCAGATTTTTGTCGGATGACACATAAGTTGTCGGATGGCACATAAGTTGTCGGATGGCACATAAGTTTCGACAAATGACGCATAAAGTTCGACAATGCGACACATAAGTTTCGATAATAGGCCCAGCGTTTCCGAGCGTTTGGGCCTTTTTTTTAGAGCATAACCATATAATATTATTGGCCTGTAATTATTTAAGAACTACATCAACACTATCGCTATAGGTATAACTCTTATATTTAGGATTGAACTATTCGCCTCCAATAGATAATAGTTAGATATAAGCATTCAATTCGGTGACCCAGCTAGTGACACTTAGATACTTACCTTCTTTAAAAAGGATTCAGATTCAAAATTATTCGCTATATCCAAAGGCTTTGGATCTAGAGTATCATTTCATTGATGGTGTCAATTTGATCATTGGTGGAAATGGTGTTGGAAAAACAACATTCCTCAACATAATCAAATATGCGCTTATCGGATTGTATAAAAAAGAAATCAATGTTCGACGTCGCGAGTATCAGGGTAAGGAAAAACGCTATGATAAGCGTAGTAATCTTCCATATGATTTCTTTGAAGCTCGCGTAGATCCGACTGTAGATTATAATGAGAAAGCATCCGTCACTCTTGAGTTCGCACTAGGCGATAGTTTAGTTTCTGTAACAAGAGATTTATGTACTCCAAAAGTGACTGCTGCTGCATTAAAATCTGGCGATGAATGGAAACCTATTGCCGGATTGAGCCTCCAACAAAGTGACTATGATGCAGCATTTGCTGATGAAAAGATGCTTGCAAAAGCAGAAGAGTCGCTTCAAGGCCAATACGAAAAGACTGTCGCTCAACTTTCAGGTTTTGACTACTTTGATAGCTTGATCTTCATCGTCAATGAAGTTCTATTTTTTAATGAAAGTCGTAAGACAATCATGTGGGATAAGGACATTCAAAAAGATCTCTCTAGCAAGTTCCTAATTGATCCCGAAAAGGATCATCTGAAAGGCGAATATGAGCGACACGCAAAGTATCGAAATAGTTTAGGTCGCCATAAATCCGAAGAAGGAAAAGCCATCCGAAGGATGTTCTCTTCTCTGCAAGACTCTGAGGACAGAAATAAAAATTATGTGAAACTTTCCGAAGATTTTGAGAACAAAAAAACAGAGGTAGAAACACTATTTAAACAACTTGAATCTCTTCAAGCAGAACGCCGTTTACTCGAGTCAAAAGTAAAATCAGCTCACAGCACTAAGAACTCCTTAACAGCAAATATCGAAGATCTTGAAAAGAAAAAAAATAAAGAAGAACGCCAGATATTTCTGGGTGTCTTTGAGCGCTTAACCCCTAAATATCAAGAATATTTGGAGTTTCTTAAATCTACGGACGATTGCCCGTTGTGCAATCAAGGCATCACGCAAGACTTTAAGATAAAGATCGTCTCAAATGAGCATAAATGCATGCTCTGCGAGAACGACATTCGCAAAGCGGATAAGTCAAGCATGAAACTCGATAAAATTAACAAAGAAATAGACGGCAATCTAAATTCTCTGCGCTCTCAAGAACGGAAAATTATCGAACTAGAAGGCCTTTTAGAAAAAATTGACAAACGCTTTAGCACTATCTCTTCCAAGAGAAACAAAGCGATCGTTGATGCGAGAGCACTAGAATATGAATTCCAACGCCACCAAACAGATATTGTAAAAAAGACCGACACTGAGTTTTTGGTCATGCGTAAGAGGCTAGACGAACTTGATAAAGAAAAAGAAGAGAACTATCAGCTAGCAAAAGAAGCACAAAACAAAGCAAATGAGATTGCAGAAGAAATTGATGAGCAACTGAATGACCGAAGAGCGGAGCTTTCAAGAATATTTGATACATTTAGTGGCCTTTTCTTAGGTCAACCAAGCACTCTAGTCTACGAAGCGCCAGAAAGAAACGGTGAGAGAAGATACTATCCTCAAATTAACGGCGTAGTTCGGTATGAGGAAGAAGCCCTTTCGGAATCTCAACGTTTTTTCATTGACCAATCGTTTCGCATGAGCCTCATAAGGCTTCTTAATGATCAAGCATCGTTTTTTATGTGCGAAACCCCTGACAGCAGCCTTGATATTTCTTACGAACAGAATGCTGCAAAGATTTTTATGAGGTATCTAGAACGTCCAAACAACTTGATCCTGACATCCAACCTAAATAACAGTGAGTTTTTAGACTATCTAATAAGCCAAGCTGCCAACATTGATTGCCTGAACTTGCTTGAGATAGGCAGACAATCAGGTGTTCAAGCGACCAGTGACCAGTTGATTGCTGCGTCTAGAAAAGTGAAAAGGAAGATCCATGAACGACACCAATAAATATGTCGTATATGCGGATATACTCTCAATTTTTCGATCAGCAGATGCGCTAGACTGGAAATCTCTACGGAAGTCTTCTGTTCATCGAGTCATGTATCTTGCCTCAGTATTGTTTGGTTTCAAATTCCCAGAAAAAGATAACATATTTTCAAAATACAACTTTTCGATTGAAAAGTACGTAGGCCCTTTCAGTTCAGATATCGAAAAGGGTGTAAATTTTCTTTCTAAAGATGAGTATTTAATCCCCTCTGGAGAAGAAGAACCCCTATACTCTCTAGGAACCAATGCCGCAGATCAGATCTTTAAGGAAGCTCTGGTGCAAGCGAGGGATGAATGGCTCAAATTGATCGTTTCAATTTTAAGTCTCTACGGAGAAAATAAGATTTATGACTTCATTTTCCGCGACAAAGAATATCAAGATGCCATCAAGTCAAACAAAACCACCGGGTTTGATATTGGCCCTGAAAATAGGACGATTCAGTTCCTAAAAGGCTTCCAGGCAGCCTTTGAAGAGACGCTTCCTCAACACAGTGAAAATGTGGACGCTACCCAATATTTGGAACTCTATTTCGAGTATGTCTTCAGTAAAATTCTTAAAAGAGAGAATTAATGTCCGAACTTGATGATGTGAAGAAGCTATTCAAGGCACATAAAGACGACTTTGCTCTCCTGGCTGATACAGAACGCAATGAGATTGCGAACTCTTTCCCACTTAAAAAATTAGTTAATATAGCACTGCCCGCTTTCTGGGGAGCAAGAGTCAACCAAGGAACACACTTTGCCTTTTTTTTAGCTGAAGATGAACTCGATAAACTTGCACTTACTGAGGCGACTACGGCGCTTGATACGTGTATTTCAGAGAGTTTAAAGACTCATAACTGCATATATTTGGCTCCCGATTTCAGCATTGTGGCATCCAAGCACCTCAACTTAACCCGAACACTACTGGAATCGCTATCAGAAAGCGGTCAGATCGCTATCTTTTTTGGAGAGACTGGCATTGACATTGTAGTTAAAGGAAAATTCATTACCAATCATAATTTCTTTTACAATGAACTTGATCGTGCCAAGTATAAAAGGAATTTTAGTATGGACCAGCTACCTGAATGCTTGAAGGAATATGAAAGGTATATAAACCAGCCGGGAGTAAATGAAGCATTCTTCTGTGATAGGTCCTTAAAAAAGACCCTCTCCGATTGTCCTAAGAACCTATTAAAATATCAGGCTGAAAAAACCCTGAGGGACAATCTTTTAGAATTCTTGAACCTAAACACTCAATATACCTTCCTGAAAGAAGCCGAGCTTAATAACCAACGCGAACTCGACCTATACACTGAAGCTGATGGGAAGCATTATATCCTTGAAGTCAAATGGATGGGTAGATCTATTAAATCCGATAATAGTGGTGTTTCCAGCACCAATTATACAAACGCGACAATTAGAAATGGTGTGATCCAAACCTTAGAATATATTCGAGAGGTCATTAAAGAAATGAACCACAATCTTCACTGTGGTCTTCTTTGTGTTTTCGATGTCCGTGATGAAAAAACAGAGATTGACTATGACGATTTCAAGTTTTTAGACGAGCAAAAAGACCTAAAGCCGTATTACGATCAACATTTTAAGGCATTAAATAAAATCAACTTAGATTGTATTGCTTAGGAAGTCATTACAATGACACTTTCTCTTAACTTTCCAACCTGCTTCTTTTGCTGACTGCTAGGTTCAAGTTTCCTGGCTTCGCGAATTTCCTCCACGTGAAAGCCATGTTGATCGGCAATTTCAGATACAATCTCGTCGACATCAACTTTAACACCATAATATGCAGAGTTTGCCACATTGAAGAAAACCTTTTTAGACGGCGCCATTTTGGCTTTCATTTTCTTAAACAGCAGGTCCATGTCCAAGAAATATGCTTTAATCATATTAGGAATATCCTCATTCCATAGATCTGCATCCACAGCGTCTAACGCCCGCAAAGACTCCTGCAATTTTGACACTTCAGGAGTCTCTACCTCACCCAACTTCACTTGAACATGCGAGCGTAGTGTTCTTCTTCTCAATGCTCTAATATCTTCATATGAACTGACTAGGCCAAGCATCCATAACTCGGCCATATAGATGTCTGTATAATCTCGGGAATTCAGGTAAGGGGGAGAAGTAATCACTAAATCAATGCTATCTTCCGCCAAAACATCAATAGATGATCGAACATCTCCGTAATGGCAATCAAATCGATTCTGGACGAGGTATTCGCTTTTCTCTATCTGAGCAATATCATCTTTCATCTTTTCAAGTTTGGCTAGAAAGCGTTCATGCACTTCACGACGGGACATTTTTGTTTCTTGCCATTTCTTTTTGTAAGAAAGACACTTTCCATTTCTGTATACATTGCTTACATCAAGTAGAATTGATGCAAGTGCTACATTGAAAAGAGACCTATATTTCGCATCATCTGTACAAGAGATAGTATATTTGACATCCAATATACCATTCATGACCCCCTGGTCGAAAACCCACTTTTTAAGTCCCTTTCTAGGCTGAAAAGTTTTCGCCAATGGAGGAGACATATATTGTCGGATCGGTAGAAGTGCCCCTCGCAAAAAACCAGACATACGCGTAAGCTCTCGTTCAAAAGAACTCAGATGATATTGTGTATTAAGTTTTGTGGACGCAAGCAAATGCATGAATGGGCTAACTTCAAATGATGAACATTTTATGCCCATTGCCTGTAGTTCAACCGGAGTTGTTCCGCTACCAGCGAAAGGATCAAGCACATGAGTTGGCTCATAATCTAACTCATTAATAATGCTCTCTATAAATTCTCTAGAGTAACCCTCAACAAACGGATACCATTGATGAATGAATGCAGTTTTATTTTTATTAAACTGCATTATTGCTTCATATATATCTGTGTAATCTACCACCGGAGGTGGCGAGTACTCAACAGTAGCTTCCATATATCTATCAACGATACTATTTTGCTTAGAGAAAATTTTCAAAATCCTAGTACATTAGAACAATCAAGAAAAGTCCTTTTTTTACAAAGTGTTAATGGCATGAAAAGTGACTCAAAAACAAGAACTTAGCGCACCTCGTTAAACAATGAGACTATCCGTTTAAGACTAATTCGTAAGGTAAGGTGTTATAATGAAAAACTACACATCGCAGATTGAACAAGAAAAGTGGATTACCGCTGAACGACAGTTTATTGAAGATGAGATTAAATGGTTCAAAATTGGTGCAAAAATTTTCTCACCCGGTGGTAAGGATATTAGCGCAACAAAATTGGAACAACTGGAGAAGCGCCTAGAACACCTTCGAAACATATTAGGCGAACAATAAATTGAGACTCAGACTAGATAGGTTATAAATTTACAAAATCGCTTATGTATAAATAATAGCTCTCAAAATTCAACTAACTCTGGAATACCCTGTTCAACAACACGAGCAACAACATGATGTTGCCTGTCAGGCATTGGAACACCCTGAGGAACTAGCTTCAACTCTATAGAACCAGTTTCCTCATCAAACGCAATAAGCCCAGCATTGTTCAGCCGTAAGTTTTCAAAATCTTCTAGAAGCCGCTGAACCATACGTTCATGCTTCGGTACCACAAGCCAGTAATGGCGAAAGAAACTGCACGCTAGCGCAATACTAGAAACTGTCAGTATATTGCCTGGGGATGAATGCGCTCCGGACAAATGCTTAAAATCAAATCCATCAACCCACTTGGGGCTGTAGCCATCAAGCTCAAAAGCTACCGCTTGAGGGCGCACATATTTGAACTTATATTGGCCGGTATAAAAACGGCATGTTTCACTAGCCGTAACCTGCTTTAACTGAGCTTCTATAGCTACAGAGGCATGCTGGATAAATTCTTTGACAGCAATCTTACCAGCTTTACGGGAAAAGGATGTAGCATTCACAAAGTCCCTTTTACCGAGTCGAGGATCATTACCATGGTTGCTAACAGCCGAATGACTAGCCTGTAGGTAAATTTCTCTGATATCACCGGATGATTTTTGTCCCTGCACAAATTCAGGAAGTAATTTTCTTACGTCATCAGGTTTTAAATCATACAGCCTTTTGAATATCTCTATTGTAGGGAAATTAAATTTAGCGTCAGTAGATTTCTTCAGCAGTTCAAAATCTGAGATTTCCGAGCTAATTTTTTGAAGAAAATCATATGTGGCACACATACGGCGGATAACGCCAACACTATAACCTGTTGTTTCTGCGACCTTATCTAGCCAAGCCGACGGTGTGGAAAAACTTTGCTGCCAATACCCACTCTCCTGAATAAAGCGAACAATGCCAGCTACTTCCTGCCAATCCTTCTTGATTTTCTTGGCATCTTTTAACGCAGATACAGCCTCAGAAACATCCATCAAAAGTGCCTTTTCCTGATTTTCACAAACATGATCTTGTATGCAAAAACCATCATAAATGATGATTCATTGTTTGCAAAATCATTTTTGATAGATATACATATTTGCACATTGTGCATTTTATATGTATAGAAAGTAGTCATCATGTACACTCCAGCAAGAAAAGTCATCACCCGAGGCCCAACAAGATTGGTGGGTAAGTTTCCTAGCCGAAAGAACGCTCGCCATGTGCATTGGGAGTCTCAATTGGAAAGAGACAGAATAATGATGCTGGAATTTCATAAGGACGTTCTCAGCTATGCCGAGCAGCCAAAAACATTCCAACTGATAGTTAATGGCCAACAAACCCGTTACACACCTGATTTCCTGGTACAGCTAACCACAGGGCAAATCTACGAAGAGATTAAGCCTTCAAAACAGATCGCCAAATATGCAGCTGTATTCGACGCTTTCGAAGCAACCCTTGCTGATGAAGGAACAGCTTTCGCTGTACTCACAGAAAATGAAATCCGCATAGAACCGTTCCTGCCTAATATCCGGTATTTGCTTAAATTTCGGTCATACCAACCACCTGCAAGCATGTTGGAGGATTGCATCCAACTTGCCAGAGGTAATCCACAGCTACCTCTATCCAAATACGAGAGGCTCTTTGCCGCTTCTTCAATACCCAACTTTATGGCTTATTGGCTTCTATCAGAGCACTATTTCAGCTGCGACCTCCACACTCCTCTTACGCCAGCATCCCTCCTTACTCTGAAAGGACATCAATAATGCCTGCGATAAACCTTACATCTTCAACACCCCTCAAAATCAACGGTGTACATCACACATTGATCGGTAAACCTGATCCGAAAAAACTACGCCTCCTTCGAACCAACGATCAGGAGTTCATTGAAACCAACCTATTCGATTTGATGGAGAAGATTACCAATGGTGAAGCAGAAATATTGTTTCTCGAAGAGACAGACAGAGACAAGAAACGCCGTATTAAAGACAGGCTTCGGCAGGAAATATCAGACCTGAAGCCTGCAGCCCGCGAGAGCTTGGACCGTAAGCTTGCTTATGTAAAAACACTAATCAACTATATGCCGGTTCCCAAAACCAAAGAGCGCATGCAGCCCATTATTCTAAAGGCTGCCAAGAAGATTAACGACGATAACCCTCCACACTTCAGTACGCTTCTCAATTGGTATAATGCGTTTATTGCTGCCAAGAGTGATCCGCGTGCACTCATCGATTCACACGGTAAAAAGGGAAACCAAAACAAGCGGCTGGCTCCGGAGGTTTACGATATCATCACTGCCGCTATAGAAGCACGTTATCTTTGTGGCCCACACGGTTGTGTAGAAGCCGTTTATGATCGTGTAAAAATAAACATCGCTAAAGCCAATGAGTTTCGAAGGGGCCCTGAGAAGCTAGAGACGCCAAACGTCCGGACAATCTACCGTGAAATCGAGAAAATAGACCCATATCTCAGGATAAAGAAGCGGCACGGCAAAGCTGCGGCTGAGCGTCTATTCGCGAATGTACAAAAGGCGCCTATTGCCACAAGGGTTCTTGAGCGCGTTGAGATTGACCATACAGTTTTAAATCTATTTCTCATTGATTTGGAAACAGGCCTTGCCATCGGTAGACCTACACTCACCATGGCTATAGATGCCTACTCAAGAATGCCAACGGGCTTTTATGTAGGTTTTGAACCTGCCGGTTGGTCATCAGTTTTACACTGCTTAAGACACTCAGTGCTACCCAAGGGACCGACACTCGCGCAATACCCGGACATAAAAACGATTGGCCCGTTGCAGGTACATGCGAGACTCTGATTGTTGATAACGGACGGGAGTTTCATTCCGATGATTTAGATCTCGCCTGCCAACAACTCAATATCGATATCGAGTATGCTCCCAGAGCCAAGCCTTGGTACAAAGGCAAAATCGAGCGGTTTTTCCACACACTGGATCTAGGGCTAACATCTCAAGCCAAAGGCCGAACGATTGCCAAGTTTCTTTCCAAACTACTGCCTCAAGAAGAATATGACCCTAAAGAAGATGCGGTCGTAGACCTGGCAACATTTGTTGAGGTGTTAAATCAGTGGATAGTGGATGTTTATGCTCAAAAATATCATAGAGAATTATCGGGTATTCCTATTCAGCGCTGGAACGAGGGAATGGAAACAAATCCTCTGATCAAAATACCATCAAGTTCACAAGACCTTCTTATCACACTGTCCAAAACAGAAAGCCGTAAAATCCATACCTATGGCATTGAACTCAATAGCTTAAGATACAACAGCCCGGCACTAGGCGCCCTACGCATGGATTTATATAAAGGCAATAAAAACCCTGACGCTCTCATAAAACTCGATCCATCGGACATTTCCCATATTCATGTGTACGATCCGAATGAAGAAATATACATCAAGGTGCCGGCCCTTGATATGGATTATGCGCGCAGTCTAGGCCTGTGGCATCATAAGATCATTAAGAAATACGCTGCTAAACTCAAAGACGCATCCGACCGGGATGTCAGTTTAGCGGAAGCTCGAGAGCAAATTCGAGACAAGCTTTCAGGCATTCAAAGAAGTGCTCAAAAGGTTTCTCACCAAAAGAAAATTGCTCGTTCAAAAGGCATTGGAAGTAACCAATACCAATCCTTCGAGACAGCATCAGTTGAGCCGCCGGCACCTGAACCACTCAGCGAAACAGAAGCAGACGGTTTCACTGAACAATTCCAAGACGACCATGACTTTGAAGATGATTATGAATGGGGGATCTCATCCAATGAAAACTTCCCGGAATAGCACCCGTGACGGCCTGAAACCTGACGCCTATACGGCCATGCAGCAGTTGGTCATTGAACACCCGCAAATAAAACGGACAATTGCCCGTATTGATGAATATAAAGAAGCCTCGAAAGGATCTCGAGAGCCAAACTGTATGCTTATCCTTGGCCGACCAGGTGTAGGTAAAACAACGATCAAAGACCTTTATACAGCAAAATATGCTATAGAAAAAACTGATACAGGCACCAAAGTGCCAGTGCTGTCAGCAACGATTCCTGTTCCTGCCACTATGATGACATTAGTCACCGCTCTGCTAACCAAAATTGGTGATCCCCTCGCTGTAAAAGGTACACTCCACCAGAAAACACTGAGGCTTTACCGGCTTCTCAAAGAATGTGAAACAGAAATGATTCTGCTGGATGAGTTTCATCATTTCATCGATTGCGACAGTGAAAAAATCCTCAACTCAGTTTCAAACTGGCTGAAGAATTTAATCAGTGAGACAAAGGTTCCAGTCACACTTATTGGTCTACCGAAATCGTTGAGGGTATTGTTTGCCAATTCACAACTTGAAAGACGCTTTTCTGATATTTTACATATCTCGCCTATCAAATACCCTTCCGCTAACAATAAAGACTTCAAGCATCTACTCAAAATCATTCAAGAGCATGCAATACTTAAGTTCGACATGGACCTAACATCAGAGGACATGCTGCCCCGTATGTATGCTGCTACCAATGGGTATCTATCACCGCTCATGCTTCTTGTTCGAATGGTCACTTTTTCCTGCAAAAAACAAGGCAAAAAAACAATCGAGCTTAAGGATATGGCAGAGTTTCATCATAGAAAAATCTCTGCTATGTCAAAGGGAAACCCTAATCTCCGAACAAGCAGGTACGAAAAAAACCCATTCAGCCTGGATTGGACACCGGCAGACGCAGTTAAGCCCTCCTCTAAATCTCAAAAGCCTGCAGCAAAACGCAAACCTCCAATGTCAAAAGCTGAAGCAAGTAGAGAGATAAGGGAAATCTATAGCTAGCTAACCCCATGCCACTATTGATTACACCAAGTATAAGACAGCATGAAAGCCTGTTCGGCTATCTCACAAGGGTAGCCGAGCATAATGGATACGAGGATTTCACCTGGATACTTGGGCTGGCAAACATACGGGCGAGGAGCAACTTTACTGAAAGCGATTTTGCCAAGTTGGCCATCGTTACCACAACCCCAACAATCAAACTCTTTGACAGTGCACATTGGCTATCAAAGCAAGGCATGAAGAGATATTATTTTTCTCTGTATTCTCCTAAACTTTGCCCCGAGTGCTTAAAGCATAACTCTTATCGTCACGTATCATGGGATTATAGCCTGATAACTTGCTGCCCAGATCACGGTTGTTTGTTGGTTGACACCTGCCCGAACTGCAAAACATCCATTAGCTGGAAAAACTGTGGCATTACGCATTGCAAAACATGCGAACAGTCTTTCACAGCACTTAACCCTAAGCCCTGTAAACCGAGAATGATTGCATTCACTAGGCAGTTGATCAGTCACATTCATATACCGACCAAGCAGATATCATATTTAGCAAAAACACCGCCGCTGTCCTTATCTGATATTATGAAACTAGTTTTGTTTCTCGGTTCACATGCATGCTTCAAGAAAACTCATGGTACCGGGTACTGGCTCTGCTCGAAACTTACAAACGCCGAAATGCATCAGCTCATCTCAGTGGCACTGAATGTCCTAACTTGCTGGCCCGAAAACTTCCTCGCCCTATTGAACCAAATTGAAAACACCCGTCAAGACACAGGGCTAGAGAAGCGGTTGGGCAGCTTTTATGAAACCTGGCATAAACAATTCCGTAAACCCCAGTTTGAGTTCCTTAAGGAAGCTCTCGCATCATACGCACAAAACAATTGGCAAGCAGGCTTCCTCAGCAACAAGAATAAACGCCTATCAGAAAACCGGCTTCACTCTTCAAAATACATGACCTTGGCAGAAACAAAGAAAACTCTGAAATTGAGTTATAGGAAGATATTGGAGTTAATTGATCACGGCCAACTAACTGCCATATGCTCTGACGCGAAAAGCAGAACATTGAGGCTGATCACCAAGGTAAGTATTCAAGGCTACCTTGAAGGTCAAAAGGATATTATTACCGCGAAAGAAATGAGATCTATTTTAGGCATTGGAGAAAGACGAGCTAACAAACTCATTAAAGGTGGTAAAATTGTTCCACTACCAAACAGACCACTAAATAGATCTAGGCGATATGTTTTTTGCCGAAAAGCAATCTCAAGATTAGCCAGAGAAATACAACTAAGCTAAAAGCGTATCAGCGGGAATGCCCCACTCTTTATGCAATATACGCGCTTCGGAAATTGACAGGGAACGACTACCATTAAGTATATCCTCAGGCTTCTTCACATCCAAGATCATAGCTAAATCATTGTGATCGAAGCCTTTTTGCTCCATAACAAATTCAATAGCTGTAACGGGATCAACAATACCCATAGAGAAGTGTTTTTCCTCGTAGGCTTCTACCAATATGCTGAGAATCTCAAACTCGTCATTTTCTCGATCATCTGACATTTCATCCATCAGAACGGCAATACGAACGATTGCCCTTCGATAGTCATATACATCATTAATTGGTTTAATCTGAGCCATGAACATATATTACAATATTGTATTCATATTCGCCATAGCTCTGCTAAATATTAAACGTGAATCACGCCTTAAGGATAGAACGATATTTCCTACTGCATGGAATATCCTGATTGTCAGTCATTGTTAGGTTTAAACCACCTTCACCATCTGATTGTATATCTTGAATCTCATCTAAATTTACAATGTAAGACCTATGAACACGAGCAAAATTCCCACCAGTTTCATCTAAACAGGTCTCCATATCTTTGAGAGTACCTCTTACTAGATATTGGTTGGAGCTTGTTTTTATGTCTAGATAGTTCATGCCAGATTTCATCCATAGAATATCTCTACCATACACAAAGACTGTACGGCCGTTGGTTTTCAATGTTATGCGCTGGGTTTCTTTGGCTTCTTGAGTAGCAGCAATTAGCTCTTGCTGTGCATTATAAAGTTGCAAACCCAACGTATAAAAAACAACGGAACCAGCATAGAATAAGAGGATTTTTCTATATTCATAGACCACCTCCTGAAACCAGTTAGAGCCAAAACTATAAGCATCACCAAAATAGAGGCTTCTGAATGCTATCATCAGAATTATAACGAATGCAGCTACAACTATGCTCGACGTTGTATGAATCCATAAAGCAGTTTTAATCCTGACTATATCTAAGGGAAACCGTTGATTGATATAGGAGATGATTGGTAGAGATAGTGCTAACGCTATAATCGCTGTCCCCTCCATGACAAAGATATGTAGAAAATCTGGGGTAAGGTTTTGTCGAGTTTTTTCCGTCGCAATAGACAAGACATCAACAACCATAAAAGCAAATAAAAAACCTAGAATATAAACTGTTACTTTCCTTTGAATTATGAAGTTTTCTCCTTCGGTAACCATCGAGCTTCCATCTTTGAGCAATATTAGCAATTATCCTATTTGCAATACGCAATGAATATATAAAACACCCCTGAAGTGCGAGAACATCTTTCCGCCAATCAGCCTTCATAAGCCGTTATTCAACACAAACTGGGTACTTATACCTCAGCCACACTGGCAATCGACACTACGGCATTGCAGTCCACAATAGCAGTTGTATCTAACCCTAAACAGCTAGCCTCATCACCAAGCACAACAGTAATGAGAACTAGCAACACTTTAATACGCACCAACATGAGAACATATATGCTAATTGGAAAAAGGTTTCTCTCACTACTAATAATAACAGTATATTGTATAGAGGATCATTTCGCGGCCCAGGCCGACCAAATACCTGCTGAATTCGTAGACAATAGGGTGACTGTTACTCCCATGCTCCCAAACGGGCAAGTTCTGCGTTTCTATACTGATACTGGTGGGGGATGGAATATGGTCGATGTTGTCCTTGCCCACAAATATGATTGGCCATTAGAGAAAGAGTTCAGAGGAACAAGGACTTTCAAAATAACTCCAATGCCGGAATGGCATAAAAATCGGAGTATTCCCAATGCTGGGCTGAATAATAATCTTCGCAACCGTCTAATCTTAGTTCCTAAAGCCCAGTTGACATTTTTAGGAGATAATTACGATGGGTTTCTCGGCGGTAAATGGCATGCTGAAAAAATCATTGAATGGAACTATATAAAACACACGATGGCCTTTCATTCCTCAATCGATAGAACTAACATCGCAGACCTTAAATCTATACCTGCACCCATCTTAAAAAACGCCTTTGGCAATTATGTAACAGCATTCCCACGGATAGAGATTACTGTGGATGGAACTGTGCATTCTATGCTGTTCGATACTGGTGCTACGATAAAAGTAAGCTCGTCTACACAAGTAATGTTAGGGGCGAAAGGGTCACTTGTGGGCGCGTCATACATGATAGCGTCTATTTTCGACGAATGGCATAACAAGCATCCTGATTGGCGATATATCGAAGAAGGTGACCTCATACTGGGCAAGCCACTTCCTCTAATTGAAGTTCCAAAAATTGAGATAGCAGGCCTCGAGGTTGGGCCAGTCTGGTTTGCCCGCCGCCCTGATAAGAATTTTGTTGAAGGGATGGGCCCCTTTATGGATCAACCAATCGACGGAGCTGTTGGCGGGTCACTTTTACAATATTTTAGGGTCATTATGGATTACCCCGATGAAAGAGCATATTTTTCGAGAAAATAAATCTATCGCTTTCCTTTACAGTACGTCGCATAAAAAGAAGTCAACTAATGCAATTTGAGCCTCAATCCAAAATTAACGACCGTAGATATGATTTAGATTGGCTTCGTGTGATCGCCTTTGGTCTCCTTATATTTTATCACATCGGTATGCTTTATGTGAGCTGGGATTGGCATGTAAAAAGTCAGTATGCTAATTCAGACCTCGAACCGTTGATGCAGATTGTTAATCCGTGGCGATTAGCCTTGTTATTCTTTATTTCAGGTATTGCCGTTCGGTTCGCATCAGACAAGGCGGTTTCCAAGTTGAAATTTGCTAAGGTACGTTTGAAGCATTTGGGGTTGCCTATTCTGTTGGGAATGACCGTGGTTGTTGCACCTCAAGCCTATTTGGAACTTCGCCAAGCAAATGAAGTTTCATCCGGTTTTACGACATTTTGGCCAGAATATTTGAACCTCTCGCAAGCATTTTCAATCATCACACCAACATGGAACCATCTATGGTATATCGTGTATCTATTGGTTTATATCCTGATGGTGACACCATTATTCCCCGTATTGCGATCCGTTTCAAACGGGAGCGCTGGTAAAATAATATCTTGGGTATCCAACAACACTATCTCACTTATTTTTTTAATGCCTCTTCCGTTTGTTTTCTTCGAATTGACATTGAGTTCTCGTTTTCCAGTCACTCACGCCCTCATTGATGATTGGGCAAACCATGCACATCGCTTCACTATCTTTTTAATGGGCTATTTTGTTGCCAAGCATGCCGGTTTCTGGGCAGCGATTGTAAAATCATGGCCTTATGCACTTGCTACAGCTATCTGTATTTGTGCTGTTAGACTTTACTTGATGCTAAGTCACCCAGAAATCTATCCATCTCTCTTTGAAATGCCATTACGCCCTTTGGCTATGTTTCTTCTCACTGTCTATGCATGGTCATCCATAGTTGCACTTTTGGGTATTAGTCAGCGTTGGTTAAATCAATCCAGCAGGACATTGTCGTACCTCACGAATGCAGTCTTCTTTTATTATATTATGCATCAGACGATCATAATAATCGCTGGCTACATGCTTACTCCTTATGGGCTTAACCCATTCATTGAATTTAGCCTTGTGCTTTTATTAACGCTGGCAGGGTGCTGCTTAGGGTATGAAATATTGCGCCGACTGCCAGTGGGAGCTTTATTTTTCGGAATTAGGCAGTGATTTATCCTAATCCCGAACACGAAAGCCACCCTATAACGAGACTTTTTAGTGGTTTTGGGAGTAGAATTTATCTTTGCTTTCGCTTCGATGACCTTGGCGTTATTTCACACCAACGGGCGTTGCTGCGCCTGCGGTTGAATGTCCTGAAAGGCTGGCCTTCCTTGTGGCAAAGGGGCGATCAACTGAGTAGATACAGGTCAAGTGACTACTTACTTGACCCAGCCCCATTGAAGTGGTCCATATATGGTAAACATAGCATTTCCTTATTTCATGTTTTGATCTAAGCAAGCTGAAAACAGATAATATCGAAACCACATTTTCCATTCACTCTACGGTGGTTTCAGCTTCATAGAATTGCCGCGTCTTATGTATCAAAACCGATGGATTATCGAAAAATATGTGTCATGCCCTATGGAACCAAAGTTATGGATTACCCAAGAGAGGATTTTGATTTCATTTGAAGTGATGCAAAGTCGGTAAAAATTCGCCTCAACGTACCATTATTTTAACGGAGAACGCCACCTACAGCAAAGACCAGCAATCACTATTATTTGGCATGAACAACCGTACCCGTCAGAAGCACCGCGTCATTGAGGTCCGTCCATGGGTTCGAAATCCGTCTGAACGTAACTGGTAAGCCGCGTGCATAAAGAACATCAGGGCCATCTGTTACCTGAAAATGCAAATGGGGTTCACTTGAATTACCGCTATTTCCCACCTCACCAACAATATCACCTTGAGCAACTCGTTCACCGATCTTCACACGAAGTGAGCCAGGGCGAAGGTGCGCATATTGCGAATAGCTCCCACCTTTGTGTTTTATTATCACATAATTCCCGGCGATGCCGTCAGCGCCCTGAAGCAATAATTCTGTCTGCGCAGTTGAACTGCGTTCTTCATGTGCTTCAACGCTTTCACCCGTTTGTCGTAGTAAAGTTTCATCTTCCCGCACATCTGATTTCATTCCAACGATTACACCATCTGCTACCGCGCGAACAGGGGCGCCATATATAAAGTAGCTTGTATTCTTGCCTGTGGACCCGCTGAAGGAAGCGCCATTTTCGCCTAGCTTTACAATATCCAAAGCGAATTCACTCGCTACATTCCAACGATGGTGTCCGCGTACATCAGGCCCCACTGCGATGTACCAATCACCTTTTAGAGGGAAAATGAAATCTGAGTTGTGAGGTTTGGTTGCAACATTGAGATGATGACTCGCCGAAACTTTCGAACCATCCTCAGTGAGTGCATGAACCGTAATTTTGACCGTATCAGGCTTACCTTGAACAGTTAGATATTGATGGATCATCAGAATAGTTTCACTCGGCACCAGTTTTTCAGAGGTCGCGAGTGACATGCCAGCTGTTTTCTGTTCTTTGGTGCGAAATTGAAAGTCGTAAAGATCAAGTGCTCCAGCTTTCTCCAGTCGAACAATTTGCTTAGCAGAGGCCCGGATCGCTGACGTTTCAATGTATCTTTCAATCAGAACACGCTCTTTTCTCAGAACACTGATTGTTACTTTATCAATCTTAAGCGTCTTATCACTGTCATTAGAAATCCAGAGATTCTGCAACAGGATATCGTAAATTGCTCTATCCTGTGTGATCTTGTTGGCGAAGACTTTTTCATCTGGGTCAACCTGAATGCGCAGGCCTGAATGATCTTGAAATGCGTATGCATTAGCGCCGCATAAAACGAATATAGCAACTAGAAAGAAGCGTTTCATAATTTCTTTATCCCAAGAGTGTGAAATGTTGTGTTGTTGCCGCTCAAGAACCCACACCGGAAATCCGTGCGGTTCCTGACTATGTTTCTGGTAATCTTATGTGATATCTATTTTTCCGCCCGACTTTCCGGATCCCAAAACTCTTCTTGGATTTGAGATTGGAGGGGCCAATGGCGCCTATCGATTCTAATATCGCGCGTTGCAATATCATAACGTTGGTCAACCAGTTTGCGAATGCCCTTGCTAAAGGTAACCAAACGTTCCCTTGGGACCTCATGGCCGAGGCCTTTAATGGCGACAGTTTCTCTATGGGAAACGTTGGTAATATGTTTTTCCATGTAAGCCACATTGCCGTAAGGAACCAACACATCAGCTGTACCATGCATAATAATGGTCGGCACGGTGATGTTGCTGAGCTGCGGCCCCATGGCTTCCAGCTGTTTTGGCAAAGCCAGCAGTTCTCTATTAATAATCTTAAGCTCTTTCGGCACGAACCATGAAATGACGGGTGCATTTCCTAATTTCTGAACAAACAGAGGGGTAGGTTCCAGTTCCGGATCAAGTGAAGACGATGCCAAAAGCAGCCCGCCTATCTTATTTCCGTGCCGAATAGCCACCATCGCTGCGATCGGGCCACCTGACGAATGGCCAACAATGATAGGCTTTTGACCGTTTTTCTCGACTAACAAAGGTATAATCGCATCAGCTTGCGTTTCAAGAGACGCAACAAGTTTATGGGGTTTTGTTTCACCGTACCCTGGGCGATCAACGACAATATATTCGATATCGTGTGGGCTACTACGTATAAACCGGTAATAGTCATCTGCGGCACCCGGGGTTCCGTGCAAAATAATTACCCGGCGGCCAGTGCTGCCAGATGTCAAATACGATATGTTAAATGCACCCTCACTGGTCTCCGAAGTGACAACACCGCGTTTAGCATATTCATTGCCCGCAAAATAAGTTTCATTACTAGAACCACATGCGGCAACAGCCAGGAAAACTAGTAGTGTAGAAAACGTTTTCAACAATATTTGCATTGCTCAATTCTCCCTACTGCTGGTTATTGGTACTAGTAAGAACCGGTTCATAATCAGGTTCTAAAAGTACACGAACAAGCGTGTTAATCTTGTCGGTGAATTCGCGGTTAACTCCTCCATTGCTGCCATAAATGAGGACTATATTTTCATCCGGAAAATAGTGGTATTTGGCTTCAAAAGCGGGGATACTATTATTGCTCCTACTGCCTGCACCCGGATTCGATATCCACGGTGTGCCTGTCCAGGTTTCCAATATCTCAATACCGTATCCATAATCGATATCGGACTCATCGGTTGATGTAACGCCAATATGACGGGTATGTAAAAGATCGAGCAAGTCCCTGCGCAGAACCTTCCCGGCATAAAGCGCCTTATGCCAAGCATAAAGGTCATCGACCGAAGACAAGAGCCCGACACTACCTTGTAAATAAAGCGGTAATTTATCCTGAATCATAAGGCGGTCAGGCAAATTACCCCAATTTTCACCATCCTCGCCAACATAGCTGTTAGCCAGTTGTTCAGGTTTCCAATCAGGTATCTGATAACCGGTATTTATTATGCCTGCCGGCTTGAAAAGCTGATGGTTTAGAAAGGCTTCAAAGGACTGACCAGAGCGTCGCTCAATAATAAGCGCCAACAGATTATAGCCCTCGTCAAATCCGATCTGCCTATCCCCGGGCTGAAAGGTAAAAGTTGGTAAAAAGAACGCCGGATTAAAACTGTTCTCTCTGGCAAAAACATCCTCTAAAAAGTCGCTTTCATCTACAGCTTCCAGAACATCCAGGCCCTCCTCACCAAGTAAACCCGGTGTATGTGTAAGCAAGTTATGAACAGTGATATGCTGTTTGGCTTTAGGAACATTATCAAAGAAATCAGGAAGCGTATCATCCAGCGAAAGCTTGTTTTGCTCTACCAGTTTCAGAACAGCGGTTGCTGTAAAATATTGTGTAAGCGAGTTTGTTGCGAAAACTGTGTCCATCTTATTGGGGACACTTTGTTCTCGGTTCGCAAGGCCGTACCCTTGGGCATGAAGTATTTTGCCGTTTTGGGCAATCAAAAGCGTTCCAGAAAAATCGTTGGTGACATAGTCCCCTATAAAACGCTCTAGTTTTGTAGCAGGAACTTCGTATGCTTGATTTTCATTGGTAGGTGGAAGCGCATAAACAGGTACAGAACTTAATATAAGCCCTCCGGTCACCATTCGGTGAATAGCAGTTTTTAAGTTAATCATCTCTATTCCTCGTCACTGTCTTATTTGGCCTTTCATTGATGGCCTTGTTATTTTCTTAGCGATTTCTCACTAGTTCCTTATCTTGAATTTTTCCTTAGGCTTCTAATAACCCTTCTGATAACATAGCTCGTATATTAATCATTAATTATCGTAATTCAATCATTAATGATCGAATTGCGATGTTTTGATGATAAATTATTGATTGTGTGGATAAGTAAGGGCAAGCGTGTGGTAACGGAAAATAGAGTTCGTATTCAAAAACTGAGCCGTCGTCTCAATATTGTTGCAGCGGCATTATTGTATGGCCTTCCGGTTTTGACATTATTGTATTGGATTTCTTTCAACTACCTGCCTGAAAATCTGAATGTGTGGGCCAGTGTGCCAAATCAACCGATTTCCATACAAATAGGTTTACAAGCATTTGCAGCTGCACTAGTTCCATTGTCACCGGTGCTCTATGGGCTAATCAATTTACGGCGCTGGTTAGGGTATTTAAAGGATGGGACTATCTTCATTGAACAAACCGCACAATGTCTTCGTAGTCTCGGCTTTGCCTTGATGTTCCTGATCATCACCAATATTATATTCGATGTATTAATCAGTCTTATTTTAACGCAAGATAACGGCTCTCACCTAGGTCATTATATAGAATTGGATATCTATCTGTCCGATTTTTTCCCGCTTTTTCTTGGCGGTGTTATCGTACTCATTTCCCGGGTAATTCATGAGGCGGTTGATTTACAACAAGAACAGTCATTAACGATTTAGATATGACCATAATTATTAATTTAGATATCATGCTAGCAAAGCGGAAGATGCAGTCAAAAGAACTAGCAAGCCGGATAGGTGTCACTGTGCAAAATCTTTCCATTCTAAAACGGGGGAAAGCCAGAGCTGTACGCCTTGAAACACTGAATGCTATTTGCAAGGTTTTAGAGTGCCAACCAGGGGACATCCTCGAATTTCAAGATGAAGCGCAAGATTAAGAATGATAGAAGCAAAGCGCTTTTGCGTTCCATAGAGCCTGACGGGGAACAGTGAAGGGGGGTTACAGCGTGTGTGTGGATAGGACTGTGGATTAAAAATCCTGAACCAATCTTTTAGCTCATATCAATCAGCATGCCCGGTGACTTCTCTTTCATAAGATTACCGAACTTTATGTGTCAAAAGCCGACAAAACATGAGGAATTCTGTGGAATCCAGTCGTACCTATTGCTTCACCCAACAATACCCATAGGGACATAATCGCACCGGATTATGCCCCTATGGAGGCTGATATCGTTAAACCAGCATTAAGCTTCACGAATAACTGGTTTTACCCAGCGTTTGTGAGCAGCTTCTTTATCCAGCGGCGTACCGGCAATTGAATTAGTGTAGTTACTAATAAGTTTAACTGCTAATGCCAAAATCACTTCAAGAGCCTGCTGCGAATTATAGCCCGCATCAAAAAATTCCTGTAGCTGCATTTGCGAGACCTTCCCCCGGTTTGCAATCAACAGCCGCGTAAATTGACTCAAGGCATTTTGTTTAGAATTGGAAAGACTTCCTCCACCTCTTAAAGCTTCAATATCTTTCTCAGATAGCCCACTTTGTTCTGCTAAAATACTATGCCACGGGACACAGTAGTTACATTCATTCTCATAATTCGCGGTCAGATATACGACCTGCCGCTCCTGTGCATTTAAACTGGCAGTATTGAAGCCATCCCACATGAATGTGTATCCAGCCAACAATTGCGGACTGAGCGCCATAACTTTTTCAACATTGGGAATCATTCCAAAATTTGCTTCTGCTTTTTCAAGCCATTCTACTGAAGCCTCCGGCGCAGTATCTTTTTCAAGTAATGGGAAAATTTCTGTATTCATGATTTCATCCTTCATTCGGATTATTTACCTCAGCTGGTCAATAATCATCAGGTGTTTGTCTTGCTTTCGGTGTTTAATTTGGCTTGGCGTCGCTCATAAGATTTCATCGCGTTTCCGATCAAAAAACCAAAGAGATGAACAGGCCACGAACGCGGGATAAGGCGATTTTCCCAGGCATACAATTTATTAAGCAATCCAGACACAACGCTCATTTTACGTCCAAGATTACGTAAGCCAGTACGTGCAACAGTTTCCGGGCGTTGTGGGATCATAGGCAAGAGCGCGGCATTCAACTTTAAACCAGCAGCAAATGGTGTGGAGGTAAGCCCAGGTGACAGTGTCAGAACATCAATACCACTGCTTTTCATTTCAGCGGTAAGGGCTTCTCCCAAGGTTAGGATATAAGCTTTTGTCGCTGCATATGCGGCAAAATTTGGGATGCCCTGATAGGCAAACAAACTAGACACCAAAATGATACCAGACCGCTTGTTTCCGTGGGTATTATTCGCCGCCATGTTTTTACCGAATAAATGAGCAAGCTCACTTGGAACATCTACATTCAGCTTCAACATCCTACCAAGGTCTGCATAATCTTTTTCTAAAAACGGGCCCATCTCGTCGATGCCCGCGCTGGCTATTAACAGGCTCACATTGAGATCATTAACACTGTTATAAAGCGCCTGAGCAGCACCAACCTGAACAAGATCCATCGCCACAACCCGGGTGTTGATCTGATATTCCGATACAAGCTCTTTTGATAACCGCTCAAGAGCAGCCTGATTTCTTGCCACGAGAATAAGATCAAACTTTTGTTTGGCGAGTTCACGGGCGAACTCTTCACCTATTCCTGATGATGCACCGGTAACTAACGCCCAGCCTTCATATGTTTTTTTCAAGTTTTTCATTGGTTGTTTCCTTTGCTCAGCGCGCGATCAATCAGCAATCATGGCTTTCACATCATCAAGACCAAGCGCATTGCCTCCAACACCCCACTGGCCATCCTTTACTTCTTCAATCACCACCCAAGTGGCATCGCGCAGCTTTTCGCTGGTCACCTCCAAAACAGAGTCCGTTACTTTTTCGATTAATTCTTTTGACTGAGATTGACTGAGTTCATCTTTGAAAACTTTGACAGTTATAAGCGGCATTTTATTTTTCCTTAGCTGCTGTTCATCCGTGAAATACGTTGGCCTTCGGCTTGGGATAAACATAATATTCGCCACTCAGGGGATAAATGACTTGAAAAGCAAAGGATTGATGCGCTTAATGCACAAATGAATCAAATATCTAACATGCAATTGTTTGTAAAAGTGGTTGAGGAAGGCAGTTTCTCTGCGACAGCAAGGCTTTTAGGTGTCAGGCCATCATCGGTATCAAGACAAATATCGCATTTAGAGGATGAGCTGGGAACGCGGCTTTTTCACCGCACTACACGCAGGCAAAGCCTTACCGAGGCGGGGCAGATTTACTATCAACATGCAATGCGGATAGTGAAAGATATTGAAGAAGCAAAACAGTCGGTCAGCCAGTTAGCCGCAACACCTAAAGGGCATTTACATGTCACTGTAGAAACAGATTTTGCCGCCGCTTTTATTGCCCCGATTTTACCGGAGTTTTTCGAAAAGTATCCCGATGTCCAAATTCGGTTTTCCATGAACACGGATAATATAGACATTGTTGATAACGCCATTGATCTTGCGATACGCTTTGGGCACCTTGACGATTCCGGATTGATTGCCCGGAAAATTGCCACAAGCTCTTCTGTGATTTGTGCTAGCCCTGAATATCTTGCCAGACACGGAACCCCAACCCATCCAAGCCAGCTTACCGAGCACAACTGTTTATCTTTCAGAACGGCGCCGGGGAAGAATTACTGGAAATTCCAAGAAAACCAGCAAATATTGGAAATCCCAATTTCCGGTAACCTGAATGCTAATAACCTGACATTCCTGAAAGAGCTTGCTCTCACGGGGCAAGGAATCATCATGATCCCTTCCTGGATGGTGCAAGCTGCCATTAAGGATAAACAGCTAACCCCACTGCTTGGACCCTTTGCTCTGATGCCATCCTCAACCCCTATCAGTGCAGTCTTTGCAAATAATCGGCATCTGGCTCCGAAGGTCCGAGCATTTGTCGACTTTTTATCTGATAAACTGAAAAAATAGACTCACCAATCACTCTATAACTCTATGGTTTTCAACTAGTCCAGCAAAGTGTTTGATCCTTAAAAGCACAACACGCCACACACCACGGCATGTTTCAAAGCCGTCCGATTAGCGCATTTTATGTGTCAAAAATTATGGATTATCTCAAGATATGCGGCATACTGTTGCAACTTATGTATCAACGGTTGATAAAAGATAAGGGATTCTGTGAAACGCCATCATGCGCCTTACATCACCCACAAATTATGCGATGAATAAAGACCAGCCAGCATTTGATGTACGAGTGCCTCTCAAACGTAGAAATATGAAACGTTTGATTATCACCCCACTGTTTGCCAGTCTCTGGATTTTATTGGGCACATACCTGCTACCGGAGGATGCTTTAAATTTATCCAGAATTGATAGCCCCACGGCATTTACAGTATGGGATTTTTTAGGGGTAATATTCATTGGCACAGGGGTGGTGACGCTCTTTAAAGCTGCTGCGTTTGCCCGCCGTTCCTTGAATACTGTAGGCGAATGGCATTTCAGGCTAGATAATGAGTATTTGATCTGGGATGTCCCAAATCACGCGCACGGACAAGAGACGGGCTTTCGTTCTGCTCTCTCAGATATCACTGGGATTGAAGAACGATACATTCATAAGCACGAAGCCGTGGATGAGACCGAATATTGGGCTCACTTCCATAATAAACCATCTATTCAATTGCAGCGCTATTCAGGAATATCATTACCATGGTTAATATCTGAGATTTCCAAACAAGGCGTGACGTACAACAAAACAAACATACATCAATGAAACTTCCTAACTAGGGAATTCGGAGCCTTTTCCGCCCACTTACAGAGAAGCATTCAAGGCAAGCTACATGAGGTAATTTTATATGGTGGAAGTGTTACATTCTTTCTTCGAGAACCTCCTTGATGGAGATAAGCAAGCTCTTTTCATAGCTTCGAGTGCCTATATTATTTTAATGGGGGTTATGAGCCTCATTTATCAGTGGCGGGTTAAATTATGGCCAATGGCAATCGGCACCTTAGAAACAGCTGAAGTATCAGGGTGGGGGGTACCTCGCGCCGATGACGACCAAAAGTTTGCAGCAAAAGTTGAATATACCTACACGGTGGATGGAAAAGATTATTCTGGTAAACGCCTATCGCCGTGGGCTGTTCTAGTTACATATAACCTGAAGTTTATTATTAGATGGCAGATGAACAGAATAACCAAAATTTCACCTGATAAAGTTGCGGTTTTTTATAATCCGAAATCACCAGAGAAGAGCTTCCTGATCAAACCAAACACAGCTTCAATACTTATAACTATCCTTATGAGTGGTTTACTTCCAGTCATCATATTTAAAGGCCTAGGGCTGTAAGCACACCTGAAACGCTTGCTCGCAACCTAACTATCCAATTGCCCTCTATACCAGTCAGCGCGAAGAATAATGATATCAGCATAAAAAACAGATTTCAGATAACTCGGGTTATAATACCAGAGATAAACAGTCTTTATGCCATTCATCTACTCCAATCTTACTCGGTTATTATCTCTATTCAGGTCGATAACAGCTAGATATGGGTCCAGTACAATCTCGAATGGCTTTTCATCTAAAATCAATGTCAGCCGATTACCTGACAGCGCGATATTATGCCTGATTTCATATATTGTTTCACGATCAGCATTGTAAATACCAACAGTAATATCTTGTGTCAGATGCTCAGTCTCTCGGGTTTCTGAGCCGTTGGTAGTGATTTTTTTAGCCGCGACTGATAGTTCGAGCTTATATTTGCCTCCTTCTATCTTCAGGATATGCGCTTCATCGATTCCAATTTCACTGAAAGAAGTAGCCTTAAACCATTCATCAATCAGGTTTTGTTTTTCGAGCGGCGTAAATTTTTTTAATGCCATAATCAAGTCTAGAGAAATAGGCGGTGTATTAGGATATCTGTGCTTCTCCAGAACTTCCTTCAATGCACCATTTACCAAGTCTCCCCCAAGAGTTTCCTTCAGTGCATGCAACGCCATAACACCCTTATACTGGGAGAGGTAATTTTGATGGTCCTGAACGCGGTATAGAGGCACCTCTGGAGAAGAAAGTCCTGACCGTCCTGAAAGATACCGATCGTGTTCCACTCCTAGCCAACCAAGCATAATATCTCTTCCCTGATGCTTCTCAAGCGAGAGTAACTCCGCATAACGAGCCACAGTTTCAAGGAATAAACCACCCCCTTCATATTTATCCGTATTCGCGGGTGCTAAACTATGTCCCCACCACTGCCGGGCAACTTCACGAGCAACCACGCGAGACACATGATCAATGAAAATCTTATCGTCCTGCAAGTTACGTATATCCAAACTGAAAATCGATTGTTCCCCGAACAGCAGCATTCCAGGTGCAGCAAAGCCTCTTATTGTGATGCCAGCAAAAGCCGGTGCTTCAACAATCTTCAACTCTTCATAAGGATATGGTCCGAATATCTCGGAAAAATGTGCAATCGCGTTCGCTGCAGCTTCATGTATACGGCCCACATTCCTTAAAGAATCAGGAGATGAATATACCGTTGTTTTAACGCCGCTATGTATTTGTTCTGTACCAATATACCGACCCGCAGCAACAGGCAAAATATTGCGAATAGGCTGCCGCGCGGTGAAATGATGTATTGTTCCCTTTGAAGACTTTTCCAAACCTACAAGTTTGCCAGGTGCTGCAACCGTGAAATCATCTGGTGCTGCTACTGTAAGATCAAGTGTGATCCAGTCGCCCTGCCGCTCAAGATCACTACCATCAACAGCCACAGCAGCTTCTGGTTTCACCATAGCAGGCATAGCTGGAAGGTTATGTTCTTTTCGTAAACGGGGCCTGACTATAGTCCGCTTTTTTTGATACCCAATTGTTGGCAAAACATACCGATCCAAGAAAATAAAAGCATGCGATTGGGTAATTGTATTCACAGGCCGACTATTACTAAAACCTGACTGCCGATGGTTCACCGAGAAATTCAGTGTGGTCTTTTCATTTGGTTTTAAAGGAGTATTTAGTTCGAAAATAGCCGTGTGATGGTGAATGTTGTCATCTATAATTTTTGCATCAATGATTTCAAATTCACTTTCAGCAGATAAGGCGCCACCAACCAAAATCCGGGATATGTCGGCACTTGTTTGATTGACGAGTTCCATCTGTCCGGCGAGACGGTAAGCACGCCCTTTTGGCATCAACTCCAATTCAGCAGTAACTGCTGTAACTGCGGGCTGAGGCACATCTTTAAAGGCCGCAAACGTACGCTCATAGGCAATCTTATTAGCAACGATACGACTTGGCGGTTGATAGGTTGCTGCGATGTTCGTTTGGTAAAAAATCCAACTACCAGAGATTAAAGCAATACAGGTTACAGCAACGGGGATAGGAGAGATGTTTTTAAAATCTGTCAACTTCACCAAAGTTAAATTCTTATAAGGCGTTCGGTTGCCTCTTGCCCATATCTTACCTGCCCCTACCAACAACAGCGCTACACATGCCAGCCAATATAATTGGTAGGCACTAAAAGCCCCAAAGCTTGTCTCATACCCACTGAATTTTGTGTAAGGAGCAGGTAGAAATTGTTCGAAGTGAAACAGGGGGTGCTCCATACCTAACGGGATGGCAAGGTCAGTGGAAAAAACGGCAAAAAACAAACATGAAAGTGACAAGCCAACATATCTATTATTACCAATAACCTGAAAAAATCCGCAAATCGCACCATTGATAGCAAGTGGAATTAGCCCGAAATAATACAGTGATGCATATACTCCAAGATCAAATTCATAAAAGCCGTTGAGCAATTGCAGCACCATACTCGCCATTATAGCAAGTGTGATCATCGCAACAGGGATAACGCTAAGAGCAACAACTTTCGCAAACAGAAACCCTAAAGACTTAACCGGTAAAGCATGCAAAATGTAGTTGATGCCTATATTCTTTTCTCTGGAGAAAATTTCCCCGCTGAAGAAAATCAGCATCAACAACCCAAATGTTGGCAAATGATCAGGCTGGAAGCGTTTGATAAGCGCTGCTGTTGTGGGAAGTGCCGGGCTGCTGAAAGGAAACTTGGCGATAACTGTGAGCATTTCAGCGCTCACGAAAGCAACCCAAACGGTCATCGCTATCCAGAATACTTTACTTTTAATCAAAAGATTCGTTTCAATCTTTATTAAAGAAAGCACACTTTTGAGATCATTAACCCTGCAAGCAACCGAAGGGATTATGCCCTTCAATTGAACATTATCTACCCCTACCTCTTTATCAGCTGATTTTTCATGAACATATGCCTTCTGCATATTAAACTTTGTAAAGGCAAGCCAGAGCAGTGCGCCGCCGCTAACTGTCCATAACAATCTGTTAATAAGAAAATTACCGCTTAACCCCACCAACAAAGTGTTTTGCTCCTGAGTGCTCCAATATTCAGTTTGTTGTAAAAAGGCCGAAACAGCATATGGATCGACAAGGGCAGCCAATTGCTGGATTCCCGAACTTGCTACTACTGATCCTGTTCCAGAAAGCAATGGAGAACCAATGAATGTGGATGAAAACATATACATCCCGAAAAGCATGACAGCCGCCAAATATGTCGCAATATGGCTTTTCGTCACCACACTAATAAAAAACAAGAAGCTACTGATGAAAAACACAGTCGGCATTATCATGACCAGGAAGGGCCAGATGTAATCAAAAAGCTTAAAACTAGCGGCTGATGCTGCGGCATTTGATGTTAGAATAAAATCAAGCATCATACCAAGCGGTACAGCTAGCATCACCAATATTGAAGACAGTAAAACCCCAACAAAGCGTGAAATGATTAACTGCTTCTTCGTAATGGAAGTCGACAACACCAACTCAGACATATTGCTATCTAAATCGCGCAATACGGCGCGATTACAAAAAGCTGCAATCACAAAGGTTACAAGCCAAGAAATCAGCCCAAATTTAAAGGTGATAAGATATGGTGAATTTGTATGAACACCCCCATCACCACTACTGAAATTAAAAGTAAGAATAAGTCCAAGAAATAGAAATACGGCGAAGGTAATAACAAACGCTAATTGTTTAGTATGATACTGCCATTCAAAATTACAATATGTGCCAATCATAGCCTAACCCTGCTGCAATGTATTAAAATAAACATCTTCAAGTGTTGGCGTTACACACTTGAAGCCATCTTCAGGGCAAACTTCCGACAATATCCGGGCTTGTATCTTGCCCAGGTGAAGCTGCCGCGACAGCACTTGATAATCCCGTTCAAAAGGCTCTATTTCTGCCTTTCCAATAGCCTTCATCCATACACGGCCCGTTAATCGGTTAATCAACTCCGTCGGGTGGCCGCATTCGCGAATTTTTCCACCTGACAAGATCGCCATACGCGTACATAAATCTTCAACATCAGAAACAATGTGCGTGGAAAGCAGCACAATAATATTTTCACTAATCTCGCTAAGAAGGTTGTGAAAACGGTTACGTTCTTCCGGGTCCAATCCTGCTGTAGGCTCATCAACAATGATAAGCTTAGGGTCCCCAAGTAGCGCTTGGGCAATACCAAATCGCTGTTTCATACCACCTGAAAAATTTGCTACCGCACGCTTGCGAGCATCGAACAGGTTTGTTTGGTGCAGAAGAGCATTAATCTGCTCATGCCTCTGCTTTTTATCAGAAATACCCTTCAACGTTGCCATATGGTCCAACAGGTCAAATGCCGAAAATTTTGGATAGACCCCGAACTCCTGAGGCAGATATCCTAACTGTAAGCGTAATTCCCGAGGGGATTTGCTGATATCAATATTGTTAAAAGTAATATTGCCAGCATCTGCATCTTGAAGTGTTGCGATGGTTCTCATCAGAGAAGATTTACCAGCTCCGTTCGGCCCCAGTAAGCCAAACATACCTTTCCCTATCTCAAGGCTCACATTATCCAGCGCCTGTACACCATTCGAATATTTTTTTGATAGGTTATGAATTTCCAGCATAGCAAACCTCGTCTGATAATTTCAGCACTAAGATAGTGAAAATCAGGTAGCCCTGCCATTAAGCAGCTCTTATTGTTCAATTAACAGCGGCAGGGATTACACAGGTTTTCTATATGCGGTAGTTATAGAAAACCACGGTTTAACATTGGCCTGACAATGAAGCGTAACTATAGAGAGAGGTTGTGATGATATCTGTTGCAGATATGGAATTTATTGTCGCTTTGGCAAAAAACACATCTCTCGCCGCTGCAGCAAGGGATTTGAACATATCCCCACCAGCAGTCAGCCAACGCCTTTCTTCTTTAGAAACAAAAATGGGTTTACGCTTAATTGAACGGTCAGGCCGCGGAGGCGTACTACTTACTTCAGATGGCGAGCTTTTAGCTGAAAGAGCGATCAATATTCTTGCTGATATAGATAGCATGACCTCAGAACTGGCTGATCGTCAGAAGAAGATTGTTGGCAGGCTAAGAGTTATGGCTCCCCTCGGGTTTGGAAGACACTATATTGCACCAGTTATTGCTGATTTCAGGCAAAAACATAGCGATGTATCTATCGACCTAACCCTTTCCGATAATCTTGCGCAACTCCCTGATCAAAGCTGGGACATTATAATTCAGGTAGCACCTCTCGCTGATAGCGGCCTAATTGCAATCAAGTTAGCTGAGAACGAGCGTTTTGTTTGCGCCTCCCCCGAATATCTTGAAACCCACCCTTCGGTGGAAACACCACAAGACTTGATAAATCACGTATGTCTAACTTTGCGAGAGAATGAGGAAGATGACACATATTGGTCATTTAAATCTGCGGATGACGATATCCAGCAACAAATCAATGTAAGAGTTAAATCTCAAATGTCTGCAAATGATGGCGAGACGCTTCAAAAATGGGCGCATCAGGGATTGGGGATCATCCAGCGTTCTGAATGGGCCGTACAGCAGGATATACGTGACGGAAAGCTTGTAAGACTACTTGGTGATTTTCATCTACCCGCTGCACCCGTTGTCGCTCTCGTAACAAGCAGAACCAACCGGGCTACACGAGTACAAACCTTCATTGATTTCCTTAAGGACGCCTTCGCACAGCCCAAGTGGCACAGCTAATCGCCAAACTCCCAGCACTCATTTAAATAATCCTTCCTTACTGGCTTAACCACACTGAATAAAATAGGTGGCCGTAGCCTCCAGAACATCACCTGACCGTACAGGAATCACTTTGAACACAGTCTTCGCTTCTATATTTCACAAAACCAACATTTTATATTTGATAATCATTCTTACTTTCATTATTAACTGATTCATTCAGTTTTAATTGAGGCTAGGCACATGAAACTTCGCAAACTTCTCTTTACTTCCATTGGGGCAGCAGCACTGCTCGCGAGCACAGCATCCGCACACACGCCCTATATTGTTCCAATCAGCTTTGATCCGGCCTTTGGCAAAATGGTTACATTGGATGCCTCATTTGCTGAGAAGTTCTTCTTGCCTGAAGCTGCTTTCACTGGAAGCGAGTTTTACATCGTCACTCCAAACGGCGAGCAGATTTCCCCAGATACACGAAGTGATCTGAAAACCCGCGTGGTGATCGAGCATTCTCTTGAAGACAAGGGTACATATAAATTCTCCACCGGTATGCGCTATGGTCGCATCTTCCGTATGTATGAGCTAAACGGCAAACCAGGCCGTATGGAAGACCCAAGCGAACCTCTGCCCGAAGGCGCAAAAGAAACTGCACATTTTCAGGCCGTAACACGCGCAGAAACATATGTATCCAAAGGTGCGCCAACAGAAGCGGCCCTCAAACCATCAGGCAAAGGGCTTGAAATTACGCCTATCACTCATCCCAACGATGTTTATGCAGGCGAACCAGTTGAATTAACTGTGCTGTTTGAAGGCAAGCCAGCCGTTGGCCTTGAAATCCCTGTATATGATGCAAGCGGTGCCTTCAGTGCAAAAGAGCCAGTAGCCAAGCTTAAGACTGATGCCAAAGGTAAAATCGAATTCACACCTGAAAAAACAGGGAATTATCTAGCCCGCGCTCGTCACAGAGTGAAAGCTCCGGAAGGCGCTAAAGCCCCTGTTTACAGCTATACATACACACTCACTTTCGAAGCGGCGCGTTAATCTGGCCCGAAGGAAAAGACCCATGAAAAAGATTGTTTCAACACTGGCAATTGCTGCAAGCGTTCTTGTTATTACATCCCCCGCTCTACCAGCATCTCACTTCAAAGCAGGCATGATCCGCGACTATGACCTGAATGGCGATAACAAAGTATCCAAAGAGGAATTTGCGCAGGTGCGCCGCGCGCGCTTCGCAAACACCGATACAAATGGTGATGGCACTATCAGTCCAGCTGAATATCTCACTGAATTTGAAGTACGCTATGAAAGCATGCTGAAAGAACGCCAACTTAAAAGCACGCAGCACGCTTTCGATAACTTCCGCAAAACGGATACGAACAAAGACTATGTGCTGACGGCAGCAGAATACAAAGTGGCATCAGACGAACACTTTTATAAGCATGACCCAAACCATGATGGCCGTGTTGACCAAAAGGAATCAAACGGCAAGCATAAGGGGCTTTATAAAAAATACGACACCAACGGTGATAATATCGTTCTCATCGGTGAGCATCACGCAGTACGCGACACCATGTTCAAGAACATGGATAAAAGTGGCAACGGCGTATTAAGCCGCATTGAATATGTTGGCGCTGCTGAAGCAGCAGCGGTTGCTGCAATCCCTGCTTCCGTAAAAGCTTCAGAAAAGCAAACAAAAATCCGCTTTAAAGCCATTGATAAAGATGAAAACGGCGCCATGAGCTGGGAAGAATTTGAAGCTTCCGGCATTCGCATGTTTGATCGTCTTGATACCAATAAAGATGGTTTCATTGCCGATGATGACCCTGCGCCAAAACGGGAGCAGCAGGCAACTCAGAAACCGAAGAAAGCAAAAGCTTCAGCAGCTCGCTAACCTGATTGGAAGAACCAATGGATTTGCTTTCTCTCATTCTCTCTGGCGGTGCTATCACCATACTCCTAAGCGCTATGTCTATTATTGTGCTGACGATCACTGTGTTTAAGTTGATCGAACAATGGCGCGCAGGCCGGTGGCACAAAGAACAATCTGTGCAGGTCATTAATTTTGTTGCCGAAAAAAACATCAAAGCAGCAAAGGCAATTACCTCAGCAAGCAACCATGCTGTTGCAAAAGTTCTGAATGCTGCGCTTGAAGAAATGCATACGAGCGAACAAACCAACACACTTCCAAGACAACAGGGGGAGCGCATGGCGAATGCCGCGCTCTTCCAAATAAACGCGTACCTGCGCGGACTTGATGTAATTGCTTCCCTCGCACCGCTCATTGGCTTGCTTGGAACCGTAATCGGGATGATTGAAGCGTTTCAGGGACTACAGGGTGCCGGCATGCGTGCTGACCCTGCGGCGCTTGCGGGGGGTATCTGGGGCGCTCTTCTTACTACCGCTGCAGGGCTTGTAGTTGCTATTCCAGCATCTGCCCTTCTCAGTTTCTTTGATGGCCGGGTGCAAAAAACACAAGCTGATATCATTGATGCTTTTGAAGGTATGCTTGCCGCCTGGCAGGGTTCCAAAGCATCGGGCGTTACAGAAGAGAACAGACTGGAAGCTATCACCCCAACACCGATTCCACAGGCTGAAGCAGTGGCATGATAAAGGTGATGGAAACAAAACGGAAGCGCCCTTCGCTCACACCTCTGATTGACGTGGTGTTTCTGCTTTTGATCTTTTTCATGATTGTCTCCCGTCTGAGCCTTGAGCAAATGCAGGAACTCTCCCTCCCTAGTGTAGGCAAGGCAAATACTCCTGTGTCAGATGTAAAAATTGAGCGCGTGAAAATCACGCTTCAGGCGGATGGTTTGATAAGCCACCGAAATCAAACACTCCCCCTTAGTGAATTCCAAGCTTTGATGCAAAACGATTTCGCACAACCAATTGATGTCAACCTTGGTGAAGAAGTAACGCTCCAACAAACGCTTGAGCTGATCGAAGCGTTGGGCATAGCTGGCTTCACGGAAGTAAAGCTGCAAATGCGGGAGCAGGGCAAATGATTATGAAACCGCAAGTCCGCCCTGAACGAGAAAATGTTATTCCCCTCATCAATGTGGTGTTTCTGCTTTTGATCTTTTTCATGATCGCAGGCCAGATGTCTCGCTCAGAGATGCTGGATGTTATGGCGCCGTCCGTTCAGGCGGAAACTGATATCGCAGGCATGGAAGATCGCTTGCTTGTTAACGCAGACGGCAAGATCGCCCTCAGCGATAAAGAAATTCCCCTTGAAAACATCACCACCGCGCTCAAAGCCGAAGACGGCAAAACTCTGTTGGTGAAAATTGATAAAAACTGCACCCGCGACTGTTTCCTCCCTGTGTTGCGAGCGCTCCAAAAGGCCGGACACAAAAGTGTGCAGCTTGTAACAGTCCAGACCTGATTTTCGAGATCTATAATGAACCGTTTTAAAACTACTACTTTTCTTACAAGCCTCAGCCTGCTAGCAGCCGCATTTGCTCCTGCTATTGCAAATACGGAAGAGCACCGGGAAAATATTCTCGGCACGTCTTTTGATATGGCTGTGCACGGGGTAAGCGATAAAAAAGCTAAAGAAGCAATTGACGCTGCCCTTCAGGAAATTAACCGTCTTGAAAATATCTTCAGCCCAACCAAAGCAGATAGTGAACTCGCAGCCCTAAACGGCGGCGCGAGCACAGTTTCCGACGATATGGCAGCTGTCTTAAAAGCTTGCGAGGAATGGCGTGTTAAAACCGCAGGCAGCCTTAGCTGCAGACTTGGTGAGATCAAAGCCATCTGGAAGGACGCTACACGCAACAACAGCACACCAAACACAGAACGGTTAAAACGGCTTGCGGGCGCTTCTGGGGAAGCGACAGTCACTCTAACTGGTAATTCAATTGAAACAAATTCCTTGAAGCTGGATCCCACGTCGCTCGCGAAAGGCTACATCCTCGACAAGGCCCTAAAGGCAGCAAAAGCACAAGTGCCAGACGCAACCGGTATTAAACTGGATATAGGCGGTGATGCCTTATATTGGGGGAACGCCAGCAGTGGTACTAACTGGAATGTAGGCGTTGCCAATCCATTTGGCGCGGCAGATAACGCAAATTATCTGACAACGCTCTCGCTATCATCCAAAGCCGTTGCATCAAGCGGACACAATACTCGCACCTATACCGTTGATGGCAAAGATTATAGCCAGATCATTGATCCGAAAACCGGCTGGCCAGTTAACGAAGCACCTGCCGCTACCGTTGTTGCCAACGATGCCATGACAGCCGACGCGTTAGCCACCGCACTTTCTGTTATGCCTATCAAAGAAGGCCTTAAGCTCATCAACACCATGACAGATGTCGAAGCATTGATTATTGCGCCAGACGGTCGCCAGTTCCCAACAAACGGCTGGCATAAACTACAGGCCAAAGATGCCGAAACAGAAGAGACGCTCTGGAATAACGATTTCACCTTCAATATCGATTTCGCCATTCCTGAAGTAGATGAAGGTAATTATCGCCGTCCATACGTTGGTATCTGGGTTACAACACCTCGTAAGAAACTTGTCCGCAGCCTTATGTTGCTGGGCGAAAGCCGCCGATGGATGGAAGAAAATTATGTTTGGTGGCGCCGTTACGGCCGTAAATTTGATTCTGTTGTAGACGGTGTAAGCCGTCCAACCCGTATGCCGGGGCGTTATAATGCCACATGGGACGGCCGTGATGATTTTGGTAACTCTATCGAAAACGGTGACTATATCCTGCATGTAGAAATGGCGCGCGAACACGGCGGCCACACCTACAAGCAGATCGCCATCAAAATTGACAAAAATGGTTTTAAGCTACAACAGCCTGCAGAAGGCGAAATTGGTGACTTAACTGTCGTTTTTGGCAAGAAAAGCTAAGGACAGGCCATGCCTTCTGCTGTTAAACAAAGTGATATGAACCTACAGCGTTCCGGCGCTGCGGCAGGTGATATTGAGAACGGGTTTACTGCCAAATTCCGTTCGCCTGAGTTCAAAAAGAAGATCAAGAAGAAAAAGAATGAAATGTACCGGCAAAGCCGGATGCTGCATACATACGTATCGGCACTCGCTTTCATTCTGCTTTTGTTTTTTGCCCTTAGTGGCTTGATGCTCAACCACCCTGAATGGTTTCAGAGCGACCGCGTTAAAACCGACGACGTTCTAACACTTAGAGAAGTCGATCTAAAAGCGGCATCCGCTACAGATAACCCTGTTCAGGCCCTATCTGATCTGGTTTCCAACCAGATCTATATTCCAGGTGAACTGAAGAACCACGAAGATTTAGGCGACGGCTATCAGCTTGAGTATCGAGGTCTTGGCGGTAGTGCCAGTGTGTTTGTTGATTTGCTTACAGGCGAAGCTGAAGTGACCGTCCGCCGCGCGACAATTGCCGATAAAATGCATAATCTTCACAAAGGCAAATATACTGGCACGGTGTGGCCGTGGATCATTGATATCACCGCTTATCTCACCCTCGCGCTGTCTCTCTTTGGGTTTATCATTTTATTCACGGTAAAAATGCGGCTGAAGAACAGCCTGCGCGTCATCGGGGGTTCTACGGTATTCCTCGGTGCTCTGATTTATTTCCTTGTACCTTAATCTGCTTAATAAGGTATATCTCCAGAACTTGCCCTTCGGCTCTCCCCGAAGGGCTTTTTTTTATTGAGCTCCAAACTCTATTGGAAGCACAAAAACACGTTCCTTCATATCTGTCATTTCATCAGGAAATACAGGAAAAGGACTAGCGCGTTTTATGGTTTTCAAAGCAGATTTATTGAGGATACGGTAATCACTTTCTTCAAGGATTTCAGCATTCAAGAGACCACCTACTGGATCAAGTGTGAACCGCACGGTCACGATACCCATCAAACGGCGCTCACGGGCCATACGCGGATATATTAAATTCTTTTGCACCCATACCCGTACAAGATCTTCATAGGTACGGATAACACCGCCCACCCCGCCTGACTGTGCCGCATTACCATCCCCTTCATTCCCTTTTGCTTCCGAGTTTCTACCGCCAGCCCCACCTACACTGTTAGTAACAGCGGGTGCAGCACTTCCTTCTTCTTCACCAACCGTATTGTTTATAGCGTCTGCCGGCTGCGGTGAAGGTGTTGTTGTTTTTTGTGCTGATGCAGTTTTGGGTTCAACGATATCCGGGTCTTCTACTATTTCCTCTTCCTCCGAAGGCGTTTCTTCTGCCTCTACCGGTACTTCCGCTTGTTCTGGTTCTTTAGGCACTTCTTCCGCACGCTCAGGTTCTTGGGGGGGGGCTATTGGCGGCTCTGGCAGCGGCTCCAAGGGTTCTGGCTGTCTTTCTTCCCGGGGTTTCTGAGCAGTTGTCTTTTTCGGTGCCGCTTGGTCTAACATCTGCTGATGTTCTGAAATTTCCTGTGTGTTACCCGCCTGAGAAATACCGCCCGCAGCAGCCCCTTCAAAAGCAAGTTCAACAAGTACTCCTTTTTGACCAGCGGGTGGCGGCGCAGGATCACCAAAGGATGTGTTTGCATAATAAACAATCGCGCCCGCATGAACTGCAAGCGCGATTGTCGCTGATAATGACCATAGTAACCGATTGTTCATTATAGCCTCTTTTAAATGGTTTGTGCCGCAGCGTCCCCCAAACGCTGCGACACTACCCAAGTACATACTTGGGGGGTATCTGTTTTTAGAACTGGTAAGAAACGGATACGCGAACGTCGCGGCCAAAGCTCCTTGTGCCTGCTCTGTGACGGCGGTAATCCTTATCAAACAGGTTGTTTACCGCGAGACGGATTTCCGCACCTTCAACCGCTTCCGGGCGGTATGTGAAGTATAGATTATGAATGTTGTAACCAGGGTTACCATCCACTTCATCTTCTGTGTGATGACGCCACACAAACTGTGATTGGAAACCACCTTCAAGGCCAGTGTCCCCGAAGCGGGTACCGCCAGAGATAGAAAGCTGATCGGCGGGTGTTGCTGTAAGATCAATATTCCGGGAAAGGTTTTCACCGCGAATGCTTGAAAAGCTCGTACGGATATAGGTTACGCCGTTATCGTAAAGGCCTTCAAATTCCCAGCCTTTGAGACGATCTTCACCGTCATTGATATAACTCATAGGATTGATAAGCGCAGATGTGCTGCGGATGCTTACGATCTTATCTTCAATATTATTACGGAAATACACAAGCTTGGTACGCAGGATATCCCCCTTGGTGATTACATCTTCAAACGCCAGCTTTATACCACCTTCCCATGTTTGGGCTGTTTCTTCCCGGAGCTGGAGGCTTGTTGTTTTATCAGCTGTTCCCGGAGGGAATGGAGCGCCGAAGAAGAGTGAGTGAGCATAAATTTCGTCGATTGCCGGAGCACGGAAACCTTCATAGTATCCTCCAATAACACTTGCCCAATCAGTTAGCTTTATTTCGGCTGTTACGCTTGGTGTCCAGGCTGAATAGCGGTCTGCCTGCCGGAATTGATCCGCTGTAAGGAAATCATCCGGGTCAGCAATACGGTCTTCAAGACCAACCGTTGAACCTTCTGTTGTGTATGTCGCATAGCGGATAGCCGGTGTGAGGATCACACGGTCAGCGAAATTGATTTCATCCTGAATGAATGCACCAAACACATCCTGTTCACCACTTGGCTGGCTGCGAATAGGGCCACCACTTTGCTCGCCGAAACGGTCTTGGGTGTAGAAATCAGCACCAAATGTCATCACATGTTTCACACTACCTGTGCTGAAACGAGATGTATTGATCGCAGAAAGTTGCCAGCTTTTATAATCGAAAATACGCGTCTCACCCGGATCAAGCGATGTGGACACCGGGCCAGCAACAATGCTTGAATCAAGCCCAGTTTCCATATTATGGGTTTTGGAATATCCAAAGCTCAGGGTGAAATCGACCCACGGGTTATCATCATTCTGGTAAGCATATTCAAGCGCTACCGATGTATCTTCAAGCTCACGGTCGATAAGTCCCTCAGAGAAACCACTATCCGTTGTGCCTCGGTCATTCTGGCGGAATTCAACAATCCCGCTGTCTTCACCGTATTGGTAGGAAGCGCTTAATTTATGGTAATCAGCCAATACTATTGAGGCCTTCAATAGAAGGTTTTTTACATTAACTGCCGACCCCTCAAATGTATCACCAGATGCAAACTCAAAATCATCAGAATCACGGAATGTAACGGCACCAAGAAGATCAATATTTTCTTCCGGACGTGCATAAAGGAAAGCGGAACCGTTCCATTCATCGTTGTTTGAATTAAAACCGGCCTTAACTTTGGCACCAAAAGTCTGGCCAGCTTTTAGGAAATCAGATGCATCTTTCGTGGTCATGTTCACCACGCCACCAATCGCGCCACTCCCGTACAATGTCGAAACCGGACCACGGACAACATCCACCTGCTTCAAGAGCTCCGGATCGCCGAAAAAAGAACCAAGGCGGTATCCCTCAAAATATTTGGTTACACCGTCTACCCGCACAATATTCTGTTCAGGGCGAGTAACACCACGAATACTGAACTCAGCACCTTGGCGGTTGGGACCACCATTAATGTCCACACCAGGGAGATCTGCAACAAGTTCCATAACATTGTTTGCCTGGCGGCGGCTGATATCTTCAGAACCAACGATAGAAACCGATTTAACTGTCTCAAGCTCTTTCTTCTCCGTGAAAGTTGCTGAAACCGTTACCTTTTCAAGGCGGCTTTCTTCGTCTTTTTTCTTTTTATCTTCAGTATCTTGTGCGTGGGCAGCGGCAGTGCACACAAGCACCATCGCTGAAGAGAGTAGCAGTTGTTTTTTCATCGTTTCCTCACATCTCTCTCGGGTTGAATGGGGAGGAGAGAGTTATTTGCAATTAATAATGCGAATGATTCGCATTTGCGATGAAAGGGGTATGAAATAATCACAAAAGTGTCAACTGAAAAAGAAATACCCTATCGGTTACGCATCAAACCCGTGGAAGTTCCATGCGAAAGCCAAGGCCGCCATCTTCAGGTAAAAAGGCATCAATTTCCCCACCATGGGCACGGATAATTTTATCAACAATACTTAACCCTAAACCGGAACCACCAGTGGCTTGCGTGCGGCTGGCATCAACCCGGTAAAGCCTATCAAACAGCATAGGCAAGGCTGCTTCCGGCACACCTGGGCCGTTATCTGTGAAGACGATAAGGACTCTTTTTTCAGATACAGAACACTCGATATCTAACCGCAATCCCTCTGCCTTTGCAGTTACCGAATTTTGTACCAAATTATCAAACACCTGGGTCATCCGTATGGGGTCAATTTCACAAATAACCTCAGGGCAGGATAATGACCATTCGTAAGGGCTAATCACCCTGCCCGCCTGCAATTTTTCCTGTAGAAATCCTTGCAGATCAATGGCCTGTTTTCCCAGATGCAAATCAGCATTATCTAGAGCACTGAGTAAATCCAGATCATTGACTAAATTAACCAACTGCTGTGTTTGATCGAGAGCATATTTTACCGTTTTATTATCGCCTTCAATAATGCCTTCCGAGGCTAATTCCAGTCGCCCTCGCATGTTATGAAGCGGTGTCCGCAGTTCGTGAGATATCTCTGCAAGCAGTTCATTTCTTCTGTCTTTTTCTTGTTCCAATCGGTCGCGTGCCTTATTGAAAGCCGAAACCAAACTATTCACTTCATCCTTAAATCCAGAAGCTGGCATAGGGGCAGGCAACTTCTCAGAAGAAAGCTTCCGAGAGAAGCTTTCAAGCATGCGCAGCGGCGCTAGTCGAAATCTGACGAGCAGAATAATAAACACGCCAACCAGTGCATAATAAATACCAAGCTCTCGCACATGTTTGCCCAGATTTTTTGTGATGATGGTAAAAGTGCTTGGCTCAGATTTAAACGTAGGATCCGGCACTATGAAAATAAGATATTCAGTGCCCCACTGGAATGCCGGAACCCGGTTATAAATTTGAATAATCTCTTGCTTGTTATAGAGACTGCTGAGCACCACAGAATATCCTTGAGCATCTGGTTCTGCTCTCACCAGCTCCGTAAACACAAACTCACTATTACTAAATCCCTGAATTTCAAACCGCTGATTTGTAACAATAATAACATTATCATCGCCACCACTCTGCTGTTCAAATTCAGTAATCAAACCTGCGATTTGTTGTTTGGTATTTTGAGGTTCCGGAAGCGATCCTAAATAGTGTTTATAATCAGGCTTGTTGACACCAGAATTTGCCTCAAGCGGTGTCAGGAATATGCCAACGGTGGTTTGATTCAAAAGCCCCGTAAAGGTTATAGTAAGCCCAAGAGCTATAATAATTGCAAAAGCAAGTTGCCATTCAAGTCTGTGATAAAATTTCATGATATCGAACCTTTGAGCTACTGGCGGGGCTGATCAGGTATGAGTTTCATTTTATACCCCACACCGTAGACAGACGAAATTCCGTGCTGCTCTCGGTCAATCTGATTAAGCTTTTTCCGGGCGTTATGCAGATGCACATCCACAGTACGGTCACTGCTCTCAGAATCGTAACCAAAAACAGCCACGAACAACTGTTCCCGTGTAAAAATCCTTTCCGGTGACTTCAGCAAAATCATCAGTAACTGATATTCAGTTTTGGTAAGAGTTAGTTCGTGACCGCAGTAAAAGATTTGTTTGTTGAGCTCATGCCACCGCCAGGGGCCTAAAGCACCTGTTTCATCAGATACGGGTTTAAAATGCTGCCGCCTGAGGTGCGCTTTTATTCTGGCGATCAGCTCCTTATGCTCAAACGGTTTTTTAACATATTCATCAGCACCGGCCTCCAAGCCAACAACCAGATCGTCAGGGGTAATACGGGCCGTTACCATAATGATAGGAATCTGGCTTTTTCGCCTTATATGAGCGCATACCTCAACACCGTCCCGTTCTGGCATCATCCAATCGAGAATAACCAAATCTGGTTTCTGCTGCTCAAACAGCCGAATGGCGTCAGTGCCATTCCGCGCTGTAATACACCGCATATTATGGTGCTCTAGATACAGCCGCAGGTTTTCGGCTGTATCCCAGTTATCTTCCGCCACTAAAACAAGTGGTTTATCGTCAAGTTGATCATTCAATATTCAACAACCTTGGTCACCAACTGCGAGCCCAAATACTCTGCCAAATGACGTTCTGTTCGCCAAGCAAGTTCCATCATATCTCTCGAAAAACTATTGCTCAGCATAACAATCCATGCGTCTTCATCCTTGAGCCAGAGGACATCAGCAAAAAAGAAGCGATTGCTCCCATTATGAGCCACTAAATCTCCGCCTTTGTCTGTTGTAAAAATCGCCCAACCATAACCATAATGGCTATTGCCAGATGGATCTTCCGCAATATGCCGGGTTGTTAAAAGTTCTATAGAGTTCTCTGTTAGAATTTCTGCATTGCTAAGAGACTTGAGCCAGACATGCATATCCCCAAGTGTTGAATGAATGCCGCCATTGCCTTTTAGCAGCCAGGAAATTTCACCCATATCCTGATAACGGGCAATACCAGAGCCAAACTTTTTACCGCGTGCATATCCTTCTGCTACCAGTGTTTCTGTCCAGTCAGGCGCTAAATATCCAGTGTTAAACATCCCAAGTGGTTTGAAGAAAGTTTGCTGGAGATAAGCCTCATATTCCATATCGGTTACAAGCTCTATAATCCGAGCTAGTGCGCTATAACCAACATTCCTATATTCATGCTCAGATCCCGGTGCAAAACGGAGAGACTGTTTGAAAACAGTATCAAAAAACACATGGGTTTCAACCAGGTCATAATCTCCTTTATCAGGAAAACCACGAAGGCCGGAACTGTGAGTCAACAGTTGATGGATAGTTATACTGGCTTTATCTGCTGGTATATTGGGGAAATACTTTTGCAGGCGATCACTTAAAGCTAATCGTTTTTCCTCGACCAATTTCATTATCGCCGCACCAGTAAATTGCTTTGTAAGCGAACCCACATCATAAATAGTATGCACGTTGGTTTTTTGTTGGCTATCCTCCGCCATTACACCAAATTCATCGGTTAAAACAACCTGCCCTTTATGGGCAACAAGCAAGGAGCCTGAAAAGTTTTTACGTTCATATTTATCCAAAAGCTGCCTGACATCAGTTTTCAGCTTTTCTGTATGATCAAAGGATGAAGCAGCTTGCACCGGAAAACTGAACCCAGTTGTGACTGCAAACAAAACTACGCCAATAACACCCCCTAGAAATAAGGGTTTTGCGAAAAAATTAGACACGAAAATATCCTCATTGGTAATTCACATTACCGGGGCATATAAAAAACAAAAATCATGAAATAATTAAGATTTCCCGCGCGCCACGAATGCACGGTATGGCACCAGCGTTAGTATCAATATTTTCCTGGCCTAAGACCATAGTCTGGTTCGCGCATCTATGCGGTATGCTACTACTTGATCATGATGATGAATTTTAAACGATATATTTCTCAGTTTCGTCGCCGTTTCTGGTGGCGTATCAGTATTTATGCAGGCCTGAGCTGTTTTGTTGTTATCAGCGGAGCAATCAGCCTAATTCTTGTTTTAAATGACTATTCAGATTTTCTCGATACTACAGAAAAAGACAGTTTGGAGATGATCGCTGAAGAAATTGTCGAAGAGCACTCTACAGCCATTCAGCAATCCATCGAAAGTCCGGTATTTGAAAATTTAATTGAGAATACCACAGCAATGCTTGAGAGCCTTAAAATGTATCAGGAGCCATTTCTTGTTCCTGACACTGAAGATATCGATTATTTCTTCACACTCAACAATGTGGCGGACGTAGCTTACCGTATCACGATTTATAACACAGAAGATAAAGAGCTTATCACTATGAGCTCTGATAAAATTCCTCTTAGCCTGAAGGAAAACACCCGTTTTCATGTGGCAAATGTGAACGTGCCCATGGAAGCTCCTCACACAGGCAGGGTGAAAGTTGAAATATACGCCACATTCAACCTGTGGAAAACGCTTTCAAATAACTTTGGTTTTGCTGATGGCCCCTGGATTGTGTTCATTCTGCTTGCCACTTTTGTAGGTATCCTTAGTGGTTTTGTAAGCGGCTGGCATATGACCAAGCGGCTAGACCGGATATCAGCAGTTACCAGAGAATGGTCCGCAGGACATCTGGGTGAACGCATTGATGATAGTCACAGTGATGAACTTGGCGACCACGTAAGGCAATTGAACCGGGTAGCAGATGATTTGAACGAGCTTGTACTTTTAAGGCAGGAACTGTCCGCCCATAATGAACGCGAACACCTCTCCAAAGAACTACATGATACTGTCAAGCAGCAGGTTTTTGCGCTAGCTCTGCAGATAAAAGCCTTATCAAAACACCCAGAAATGCCGGATGTACTGAAAGCACGAGTAGAGGAAACAGAAAAAACCGTTTCAGCTATCAACAGTGAAATCGTAAAACTCCTCTCTGAAGCCCGGCCATCTTCCCAGACCAGTACGAACTTTATTCAGGGGTTGGTAGATCTTATCCCCAGCTACACAAAACACATATCTGTGGTTCTTTATTATGATGAAGAGGTACTGATGATGAGCCAAATGCAGGAACATCATCTTTTGCGTATCACACAAGAAGCACTAAACAACTGTGTAAAGCACTCAAAAGCTTCCGATGTTGTAGTGCGCCTAAAAAGGGAAGATAATGTATGGTCATTAGCAATAAGGGATAACGGCGTGGGTTTTGATACCGGCAATCCTAAAAGCGGCTTTGGCCTGAATAACATGCAGGAACGTGCCACAAGTTTTTATGGGGATATCATCATTGAAAGTACCCCTAAAAAGGGCACATCCGTGTGCGTTACCTGGAAAGCAACAGTGCAAACGAGCAAAGCATGACAGAAGAAACGGAAATCTCACTTATCATCGTTGATGACCATGCACTTGTAAGGCGTGGTCTATCACTGCTGCTGGAAAACAGCCCGGGCATCAACATTATTGGTGAAGCTGAAAACGGCGAAGACGCTGTGAAACTAGCCGCCGAAACCGCACCCGATGTTATACTTCTTGATCTGTTTCTGCCCGACATCTCTGGGGTAGAGGCCGCCCGCCGCATTAAAGAACTAACCCCCAGAAGCCAGATATTGATGCTTACAAGCCATGAAGGGGATGAATATCTCACCGATGCCATGCAAGCAGGTGTGCTTTCATATCTTATCAAGGAAAGCGATCCTGACGATTTAATAGCTGCGATCCATAAAGCGAACAAAGGTGAAGCAACCCTTAGCCCAAGGCTGGCACGCGCATTGATGAAACATCTGAGCCGTGCAGGCAACCATGACAATCCGCTCCATGAAAGCCTGACACAGCGTGAGCATGAAGTATTGCGCGCTATCGCAAACGGTGATTCAAACCAAACGATTGCAAGCAATTTTGGTATCAGCGAAAAAACAGTAAAATCTCATGTAACAAATATTCTCAGCAAACTTTATCTGAATGACCGTACTCAAGCGGCCGTCTATGCATGGCGGAATGATCTGGTTTCCAATAATTCATAAAAAAAGCGAGGCCAGACAGCCTCGCTTTCTCACTCGTTACAATACTCGGAACATTATTTTTGCGAGGTAGCAAACTTATATTTTTTGAATTCAGCAGAGGTCATCCAGTGCACGCCTTCAACGGGCGCTGCCTCTAATGTGAACCAGTAAAATTTCGCAGGAATCCCCATTTCACGGTAATATTCCAGATAGGACTGATGCTGTTCATCATCTCTCGGCACATCCTTGCCTTCATAGCCAGGACCACCCCAGGAATGCACGCCAGCCATCGCACCCGGGCTTACCGATCGCTCAACACCCGCGAGAAAGAAGTCTGTGCCGCCAGAGGCAACCACACTATTTGAAGCCAGTTTAGTATTAAGGCCGAACTGGCGTACATAAGATGCAGCCCGAAGGTTTGCTTCATCATCTACGGAACCCGGGACACGACCAAGAAGGATTGTTGTTACCTCAGGGTGCTCAATAACCAGCTCCAAAACACGTGCTGGCGTAGATGCACTGATAGTACCTGTCATCACAGCGGTACTACCCTGCACATCAAATTCGGCTATTTTATTATCTTGTTTCGCTGCCGTAATTAGCTCTTTTCTGGTAATGGAACCATCACGGTTCAAATCTTTATCCTTAAGGTCATCCCAGATTTCTGCCTCAGGCATCTCTCGCTTGGTAAGCGCGCCATTGCCGTTTTCATCCAGCGCTTCCATAATATAGGCAACTTCATCGCGGATTTCGCTATCAGATACCACAATGGCATTGGCGAGATCAAAGGCCTGAAGCTCCTGAAGGCTAACAGTCTTATCCCCATTACGGTCCACACCACGCGCTAAATCTCCTACAGCTTTTTTCAGCTCTTTCACCGTAAGTTTGCCATTACCATTTGCATCAAGAGACGCCATCATCTCTTTCAGTTCTGCCTCTTCATCTGCTTTCAAGTTAGCTAGATATTTTTTAAAATCGGCTATGCTCAGCTGTTTCTTACCGGTTTCCTTCTGCAACCTTAGGAGCTGGTCCATTGCTTCATAAGCGCTGATAGTGCCATCACGGTCTCCATCCAGAAACTCCAGCACATCATCTGCGGCTACAGTTTGCGCAGCAAAACCAAAAGCCAGGCTTGCTAATAATAAATCTCTTACCAATTTCATGAGTATGCTCCCTGTTACCTTTTAGAATTGCACCGTAAGGCTAGCCAGATCTGCCAGCGCGATATCTTCAATAAATAAGCTATTGCCGCCACCCAGATCAAAGCTCACACCGCCCGATTGCTCGGTCGCAGCATTTTGAAGTGATGCAATATCTGTGAAATCAGTCTCCGTGAAACGGAGATCAAGGCTATCTTCCGTGGTGTTGAAATCAGTAATTCGGTCCGCACCGCTGTTTTCACGGAAAACAAACGTATCGCTGCCATCACCGCCAGTGAGAGTATCGTTTCCTGTGCCACCGTTCAGTCGGTCAGTGCCTTCACCACCACTAAGCACATCATCACCAGCGCCGCCAAAAAGGGTATCATCACCCGCTGCACCTGTTAGCTCATCAGCACCAGTGCTACCATATAGAATATCATCGCTTGCGCCGCCGTTCAGCGTGTCGTTGCCAGCCCCGCCCCCCAGTGTATCGGAACCTTCACCACCGGAAAACGTATCAGCTCCCGTGTCAGAAGCACCGGCATATATAGCGTCACTCCCTGCGCCGCCAGCAACCGTATCGGCACCGCCACCGGCACGAATAAAATTATCTGCGTCATTCCCGGTGATTTCATCATCACCTCCGGAAGCAAGCACACGTTCAATCACTGTTTCAGGGGTCAGGTAAACTGTCTCGTTATCTGTACCGACAACGTTACCTGTTGCATCATCCGTATAGGTGATGGTGGTACCAACATTCACCCAAGTGCCTGGGGTCAGGTCTAATTTCAAATCACTATTGCCACCAGTAAATGAAAGCGTATCTGTACCACCCAAATCATAGATGGTTTGGTAATGACGTTCAGACAGATCGAACGTGTAAGTATCATTACCAGCTGCTGCTGTTTCGTTTTTGCCGTAAAGTGCCTGCAAGGCTAGAATATCCAGATACATAAATGTGGTTGGCCACAAATCTGCATCATCAGCATTAGCCACTTTGGCAGAAATACTGCCATCCCCTACTTGTGAAGCAACTGAATATTCATGCCCTAGAAATTCAGCAGGAAGTGGTGTTGCACCGCGATCAGGTGCTTCTTCAGGATGTTCAATACCAAGCGCATGTAGCAGTTCATGCAGCACATTTACCTCATAACCCGGGTCTGATGCCGGAATACCGCCATTAATGATAAATACGTTGCCTGAAAGTGGCCCGGAACCGGGGAAAAGAGCGATGCCTGCAGCATCATTCCCGTTTATGTCTGCGCTACCAAGGCGGATGGTACCAGCCTCATCACCACCATCAGGAACCTCTGTAAACCGAAGGTTAGAAAATTGTTCAATCTGCTTCAACGCATCCCGAGCAACTTCAGCCAAACGTTCAGGCAGTGGGCCATAGTTCCTAAGGCCAAGGTCTGATAGTTCTGCAAGGTCTCCGGTTGCTGTACTTAAATCCAGCGTACTGGTCTCTGTAACCAGACTAAAAGTCAGTGTCGTAAGGCCGGAACCATCTTCATCTGCCGCATAGCGAATATTGGAAAGCAAACCATCAATTCGGTTGTCGCCAGTAGGGCTGAAAGATGATGTAGCACGCACATCTGTTACTGTTCTGTTGTTATCAACGGATGGCCCCATTTTATTATCCTTTCACTGCCTAAAAGAAAAAGGGCAGCCTAAGCTGCCCCCATGCGAGATTAGAATTTAAAGAGAACGCCGCCTAAGCCTTGGAATTCTTTATCTTCTGAATACATACCGGAAAAACGGATACTTACTTTTTCGCTCACGGCATATTCGTAACCACCACCGAAACGGAAAGAATCTACTTTTGTGCTGCCAATATTTACATCAGCTACATCTGCGCCAACGCGAATATTATCGTAACCAACAAGTGCATAAAGAAGCCCTCTATCACTTACAGTATAGCCAAGGTGCAGATCACCACCGATATGACGGCCAACTTCTGCTTCAACGTTTGTACCGTTGACATTCAAACCGCGGTCTACTGAAGAACCACCAAAACGGCCTTCAATACCAAATACAAAACCACTGTCTGTTTGCTTACGAAGGCCAAGAACGCCGCCATAATAAAGGCCAGAGTTACCGTTAACGCCGCCGAAATTATTGAAACCTGCTTCAACACCGATATAGCCGCCGTCGAAAAGTTTATCGTCTGCTTGTGCTGCACCAGATACTGCAACCACCGCTGCTACTGCTGCCGTCTTAATGATTTTTTTCATTGTTTTCATCCCTGTAAAATCATGTGTCTTTTTCAGTGATCTGTCCTCAAAGCGTGCTCTGAGTGGGGAGAATCACTTACAGGTTCATTTTGTACAGAGATTACCAAAGCGGCACATCGGATCAGGGTTTCACTGCATATAAGCCAATGGTCGCCTTCGCTCTAAGACCATGGTCTTAGAAGGGAAGCTAATGGCTTGTTTTCTATCACTTTGAATTATTGATATCGGTTTTATCTGTTTTTAATACACTGATAAATCGCCATACTGAGTAAATGAATAGCGTTTACAGCAAGGAGAAAAACATATGTGGATCAAAAAAAGCATCGTTTTTATTTTGCTGTTTACAGGTATTTCAAGCCAATTAAACGCAGCGGAAGATCTTCGTTCCCTTGCCCGCCGTTTATTTGGCCCCTTGCCAGCAACCATGCCGGGCAGCCAAAACGATACCCTAGAAAGAATAGCACTTGGCCGAGCGCTCTATTTCGAAACAGCACTATCAGCCAACCGTACTCAATCCTGTGAAAGTTGCCACACCCTTAAACACGGCGGTCCTGGCACTGATAATCTACCAACTTCCTTTGGCGCTCTCGGGGAATTTGGCAGAAGAAACAGCCCAACCGTATGGAACGCTGGGTTTCAATCCTCTCAATTCTGGGACGGGAGGGCCCGTAACCTGAAAGACCAAGCTAAAAGCCCACTTCTCAATCCACTTGAAATGGCTCTTTCATCGGAAGAAGAGGCGGTAGAGCGTTTATCAGAACTTGGGTACGGTCCTCAATTTGCGGAAGCCTATCCCAATAGCGATACGGCTCTGACCTTTGAGAATATTCTTGAATCTCTCGCAGCTTTTCAGCGCACCCTTATCACAACCGACAGGTTTGATGCCTTTATGAAAGGTGACGATACAGCCATGACAGATACGGAAAAACAGGGTTTGCGTACCTTTATCAAAATTGGCTGCAGTCGGTGCCACACAGGGCCCCTTATGGGCGGAAAATTATTTGCGAAGATGGGATTAAGAAACCCATACCCCAATAAGGAAGATAAAGGCCGTGCCGAGATCACCGGTAAAAAGTTCCATGAATTTGTATTCAAAGTGCCTACGCTCAGAAACGTAAGCCAAACCGCCCCTTATTTTCATGACGGCGCAGTTGCTTCCCTTGATAGGGCAGTGAAAGATACAGCATGGCATCAGGTGGGATTAAAAATCAGTGATCAGCAAACTGCAGAGGTTGTTGCTTTCCTGAAAACACTCGATAACCAGACAGAGTTTAAGTGAAACCCGAAGCGCTAGCTATCATGGTTTTGACTAACAACAACCAACTTATTCAGGATTTCAATAAGCGTCTGCTTTTCCTCAGCGGAAATAACTTCTTCAAGCTTTTCACTAAAGTTCTCGAACACTGTAATAAGCTCATTACAAAGCGCTGAACCTTTTTCCGTGATATAAAGTGCTTTACTGCGCTGATCCTTATCCATGGCTTTGGTGTAAATAAGGCCCTTTTTAACCAGCGTGCTGATAGCACGTGTAACCAAAGCCCGATCAAAGCCCATCGTATCTGCGATTTGAGAAGGGATAATACCCTGCCGGGTCGCAACCAGCATAATCACCCGTACTTCCGTTTTGGAAACAGAGGCAATGGCCTTCACATTTGGCAGGCTTTCATAGTTGATAGCCCGGTGCATCCAAAGCTGAGTCCTTACGACACAATAGGGAATATACGCTTCAAAATCGAATGAAGAGTCAAAATCCACATATTTTTGTTCCTTTTTTTCTTCCGCCAAAACCTTCTCCAGACTATCTTTAAATTATCTCGTTCCACCCAGAAACAATGAAGCCCAATCCCTTTAATTTCATAGCGTTGCAGATTTTCACGCAACGCAAATCAACTTCTGGAAACTTTTACAAACGATACATCCATCCATCACAGCCAACAAGGAAAATGATTGATCTTGTCAATTAGTAATTGACTTTATCAATTACATCATCACTCGTATGCTACGATCGACCCAAACGAAATGCAGGAGAGATGATTAAACCGGGAAGTCCAGGGAGGAAGCAGTGTTTAAAATTAAAGGTAGGAATTTCTCTGCATCAAAGAAACAGCTCTTGAGCGGCATATGTTTATCAACATTAGCGATGTACCCTCAGCCGCTGTATGCTCAAGATCAAGATGATACCGCCACATCTGATTCAGGTCTTGTTATCGAAAATATTGTGATTTCCGCGCGGAAACGTCAGGAAAGCCTGCAGGAAGTACCACTCTCGGTGCAGGCAATCACCGGCGACAAGCTTGAGAACGAACGTATTGATAACGTTGAAAACCTGATCGGCAGAGTGCCCAACTTATCATTAAGCTCAAACCTGCTTTCTCCTGGCAACGATTTCCTGAATATCGTTATCCGGGGTGTTGGCTCCCAAAGTGCCGGCGCACCTGCTGTGGGCACCTTTGTTGACGGCGCTTTTGTGCCAGCCCTTTCTTTTGATATTGGCTTTCTTGATGTGGAGCGGGTTGAGGTACTCCGAGGACCGCAAAGCACATTGTTCGGGCGTAACACGCAAGGTGGTGCGCTTAATATCGTGCTCAAACGCCCAGATGAAGAAACCACAGGTAAGGTCGCTTTCACGGTAGATGAATTTGAAACGGTACGTGCTCAGGGCGCTATCTCTGGTCAGATCAGCGAAAACTGGTTTGGTAGTGCGGCTATTGATGTGTCCCGCACAGACGGTTACCTGGAAAACCCGGTGCTCGCGAACCAGAATGGTGCCAACGGCAACGGTAGATCAGTTTCTGCGAACGATGGCAGCAAATTCTCGGGCCGGGGGGCGCTACGCTACAAGCCCAATTCAAGGCTTGATGTAAATCTTGCTGTGGATGGTTCATACAGAAAAGGCCTTGATGGTCACCCTGGCGTGCCGCGCGGTACCGAAGAGTTTATTGTGCGCAGTGATTTTCAGATCGATGCTGAATATGAAAATTATGGTGGCGCATTAAATATTGATTATGGGTTCGAAAATGTGGATCTCACGCTTATTTCCGCATACCGCCATGTATCCAGTGAGCTGCCTTTCGATTTCGACGGGTCTCCGGAACGCGGCCCCAATTTTCAAGATCTTCAAAGTTCACAAGAAATCCTCTCTCAGGAAATTCGCCTTTCTGGTACCTTTGATGATCAGGTGAACTGGATCGTCGGTGGATATGCTTTTTCTGAAAATTCAGAAACACGCCGCCGTATTCAGTTCCAGGACCTTATCTTTGGCTCCCTGCTTGTTGACGCGCAAGATCAAAAGCTGGACCGCAAGGGCTTTGCCTTGTTCGCCGATGCGGTATGGGAAATCACTAATCGGTTGGAACTGCAAGCGGGTATTCGCTATGCCGATGAAAGCGTAGATTCTGAAATCACTCTCGATTTTACGGCCCCCCTTATTGGCCTGGCTGTGGATGAAGTAGGCACTGGTACCGTAAGCGATAGCAATTTCTCCCCTGCTGCGTCGCTTCGCTATAATATCAGTGACGATTTATCAGCATACGTTCGGTATGCTCGTGGCTTCCGTGCTGGCGGTTTTCCCGCAGCACCTGCCACCGCAGTTACTAATTTTTCTTTCCAGTCAGAAACGTCAGACAACTATGAATTTGGCTTAAAGGGCAAACTTGCAAATGGGCTTGTGAACTTTGATCTGTCTCTGTTCCAAATTGATATTACAGACCAACAGGTAACCACGTTGGTATTCATCAATAATGATCCAAACCTTCCGGTAGCTTCTGTGGATAACGCAGGCCGCAGCCGCTCTCGCGGGTTTGAGGCCAATATCACAGCACGCCCAACGTCCAATTTTGAATTCGGGATAAGCGCCGGGTATGTAAACGCTGAATTCCGTGAATATATCGATACGGTTGGTGCGGACCGTTCTGGCGAAAAACTACCTTTTGTCCCTGAATGGACCCTGCAAGCTTACGGTACCTATACCATCCCACTCGGGACTTGGGGTGAACTCGATCTATCCGCAAAATACCGCTATGTGGATGATATTCTTTCAGGCAGCGGAGTAGACATTGATCTCCAGTTCCCTGTGGAATCTTATGACGTGATCGACCTAAGCGCCGCAATCGTGGCTGATGATTGGCGGTTTGAACTGTTTGTTGATAACGTTACCAACGACTTTATTGAAACCCGCGTCTTCAACGCATTCTTCTTCGAGGAACCAAGACCATTTTCAGTTGTCTTACCACCTCGCAGAGCTGGTTTCAGAGTAAGTTATCAGTTTTAGTCGTTGGTAACGGTAAGGGAGTGGAGTGATGTATATTCAGGTCAACGGTGTGAAACTGTTTGTAGAAACTGTTGGGGCAAAACTTGGTTTCCGTGGTGATGAAACTATAGAACGCCCAACAATTCTGCTACTGCATGGTGGCCCCGGATTAGATCACTCTGTCTTCCGCCCTGCTTTCAAACCCCTTTCTGAGCATGCTCAACTGGTGATGTATGATCACAGAGGTTCCGGGCGAAGCGAAGATGGCCCAAAATCAAACTGGCATATGGACCAGTGGGCCGATGATGTGGCTGGCGTTATTGAAACGCTTGGCCTTCAGAAACCCATTGTACTCGGTACGTCCTTTGGCGGTTTTGTAGCTCAACGTTTCGCCGCAAAATATCCAGACCTATTGAGTGGGTTGGTTTTGATGGCTACCACCTACAAACCACAAATTGAAGCTACACTTGAGCAAATCCTGCTTGCAGGCGGCATGCACGCCTCAGCAGCAGCCAGCGATTTTTTCACGGACGCCGAACGCCCCGGCGTGGTTGAAAAATACTTTGAAACCTGCCTGCAATATTATGCCTATAAAGGCATAGACGCTGAAGCGATGGCTCGTATCCCTCCCAGACCTGAAGTGATGATGCATTTCTTCCGAAAGAGTGGTGAGATGTACCGATGTGATTTCTCAGAAGACTTAAAGAAAATCAATGTACCCACCCTGCTCCTTCACGGCGAAAAGGATGTAATTTTCCCACCAACACTTGCGGAAGAAACACTTAACCTGTTGGCAGCAGAGCGAAAACACCTGGCGCTATTTAAAGAAGGTGGCCATCTGCTTGAGCAAGATGTCCCCGATGATCTTGTTCAGACAATCACTAGATTTTTCGAGCTTAAGCAGCCTTCAGGTTAAAGCTCCAACTTCTTTCTATTTCGTTTTCTTGATTTCAGGATGTTTCTGAAAGGCTTTTGTTATGGCTTATCCACATGAACAGTATTTTTCGCAGGACTATTTTTCAGCCCGTAAAAAGTTCTTAAAGGCCGCTTCACAGCAAAATCTTCAAATCAAAAGCTTCCTCCATCCAGAAAGTGCAAAATCAGATCGTGATTTTGCAATAGATGTCGCAATCGCTGGCGATTTAAATGCTTCCAGATTGCTGGTTATAAACTCAGGCACACACGGCCTTGAAGGACTTGCAGGTTCGGGCATTCAAACGGGCATTATAGATCAGCTTGAAAGCTATAATATCAGCGATATTGCCCTTTGCTTTATTCATGCCCTTAACCCTTGGGGGATGGTTCACGCTCGACGCCAAAATGAAGATAATATCGACCTGAACCGCAACTTTATCGACTTTACAGCAACATCACCCGGCAATCTTTATTACGACCTGCTGCACGATAAGGTATGCATCACCAACCTGTTTATAGACAATACCGAAAATCCTACTGTACCGAAGCGCATCACCCGCTTCATTGATGCCCATGGCCTGCAGGCCTATCACGTTGCGCTATTTCAAGGGCAATACACCCATGCAAACGGTATTGGCTTTGGCGGCTGGAAACCAAGCTGGTCACGCCGGATGTTTTATCAGACTTTGGAGGAGTTTCGGAGAACTGCGGAACTGGTAACGGCTATAGATATCCACACTGGCCTTGGTGAATACGGTGAAGATATTATTATTAACAACAGCCCGCAAAATTCCACCGCTCTTCACCTTGCCCAACAGATATATGGAGAGAAACTGGTTTCAATTTCTGAAGAAGGCGCACTTCCTTACAAAACAAAGGGCGATACCTTTTACGCGTTCGAACAAGCATTCCCGAATGCACTCAATATCCCTGTAGCACTGGAGTTTGGCACATCCTCAGTAGATGACCTTATGCGCCTGCAAATTGAAGATAACTGGCTTATTCATCACGGGGACCTTCGCTCAGCCACAGGCAGAAGAATAAAAGACGAACTAAAACATTTCTTCTATCCAAATGACCCTAAGTGGCGACAAAACATCTTCAGTAAAGCCAAGCAGCATATTGATGCTACCATATCTTTTATAAAGGGTTTTGGGCCTCGTTCTTCTATTTAGAACCTATTACTGGCGCATTTGTTGTTGAACGCCGCATAACAAATTCAGATTCGAGAATTTGCGGCTCGTAAAACTCTTCATCATCTGAATTTCTGAGATCAAGAATACGCTCCACCGCAAGTTCAGCCATTTTCTCTACGGGCTGATGAATAGTAGTGAGGCTTGGAGATATAAGTGTCGCAATTGCAAGATCATCAAACCCAACGATTGATAGATCTTCCGGCACTCTGATACCGAACTTATTGGCTATGGTAATAACACTCGCGGCCATTTCATCATTTGATGCGAAGATAGCAGTAGGCCTATCAGGGTTGCTTAAAATACCGATGGCACAGTTAAGGCCGCTTTCAAATGTATAATTCCCAACCCGTGTCCATTCTGGGTTAATGGTTAAACTATGTTTTTTCATACTATCTGTGAAAGCCTGATGCCGCTCAATAGCATCAGCGTGGTCAGGATCACCTTTGATAAATCCAATCTTGCTGTGCCCCAGAGAAATCAGATAATTCACAAGAATAGAGGCTGCCTTATAGTTATCGATACCAATTGAGGCCGTACCTTCATAATCTTCACTAGGTGAAATACGAACCACAGGGATATTACGTTTAGCCAGCGCATCCAGCACTTGCGGATTGTCACACACAGGTGGCGCCAGGATAACGCCCTGCAGGCTCAAAGTATCAAGAAAACGGTCTATCCCCTCTTTATTATCCTGATTAAACAGTTCCACCACCAAATGGTATCCAGCACGCTGGCAAGCCTTCATTGCGCCGCGCTGCATATCAGACAGATACCCACCACTTGGATCATCAAACAAAAGGCCTATCAGAAAAGATTTTTCACCACCCAGCGACCGCGCATAAAGATTGGGCTTATAGTTGAGCGCAGCCACTGCCTGAAGCACAGCATCCTTCTTTTCTGCTTTGACGTATTTTTCATCGTTCAAAACACGGGAAACCGTTGAAACTGATACACCAGCTTTACGCGCTACATCTGTGATGGTGATTTTTGACAATATACTTTCCAGCCAAACTATGGATCAAAACTCTATGAAAACGCTTTCATTTATGCTTAGCTTAGAGGTGTAGTTTAGAGGAAAGTCAATAAAAATCAGTATTTTCTACTTGGGAAAAATTTTGCAGAACTCAAATAAACTCCCCTGGAAAACGCGGCTTGGATATGGCCTCGGTGACTATTCCCTTAATATCTTTTGGCAAGGCACAGCCTTGTTTTTATTTTACTTTTTAACGGAAATCAGTGGTTTCAGCCCTTATGATGCAGGGCTTCTTATCAGCCTCAGTATTCTGTGGGATTTAATCACTGACCCTCTAACCGGATATTTTGCCGAACGCCTTAAAACTGATAACCCCTATCTGAAAATCATCAAATATACGGCCCTACCGCTTTGCCTGAGCTTTACATTCCTCTTCAGTGCTCCACAGCTACTAGATTCAGAATATAATAGCTTTATAACATGCCTCCTTGTGCTGCTCTTATTCAGGACACTATATACGCTCATCTCAATTCCTTACTCTTCACTAACCATCCAGCTAACAAGCGATACGCTCGAACGAAATAAACTTGCGGGAATTCGAATGTATTTTGGCTTTCTTGGGGGCATGAGCGTTATTGTTATTCTAACTGCTGCACAAGATTTAGGGGTAAACGCTAAAAGCTTTTCCAGCGCAGTTGGCATATGCTCAGCCATTGCATTTCTGGGATTTCTCTTGTTTTATCATACTACAAAGCAAGCGATTAAGGTTACTGCCCCTATAAGCTCCCGGCAGACGATTCCACTGAAACAAACATTTACTGCATTTCGAAAAAACCGAGCTGCACTCATCCTGATTTCTATGATTGCAGGCGTTACCTTTGGTCTGAGCTTTATAATGGCAACTATTATTCACTATTTTGAATATGCTCTGGAGATGCCTCAATATGCTGGGTACGCACAAGCAGGATTTATTGGCATTGCGCTGATCGCTATCCCGCTTTGGTCCTGGGCTAACAACTACTTGGGTAAGAAATATACGTGGGTACTTGGTACTTTTATCACTTGTCTGGGGTTGTTCACACTAGCTTCTATGCCATCCTCACCCGTACTTGCTGTCACGGCCTATACAGTTACCGGATTTGGTAGCAGCCTCTACGGCATTTCAATCTGGACTATGATTCCGGATACAGTGGAATTCGGAGAGCACCAAACAGGTGTACGACTCGAATCGAGTATTATCGGCATTGTCTCAGCATTCCAAAAACTCACGATAGCTGCTGCATCCTTTGCGTTAGGTATCTTGATGGAATGGGCATCACCTTCTGTAGAATCCGCTCTAAACCTTGAGAAAATCGCACTTATTGTCGCTATCATTCCTGCAGCTACAATCATTCTATCAGCCATTATGGCGCAATTTTACCCCGCTTATGAAACTGAGCATCAAAAAATAACACAACAACTCACAACCTAATTTCCACACTCAAAACTGATGCATTTTTGCACATTGTTTTCTGAAAATATTTTCAGAAATACTTATATGTAATATTTTATATATAAATTTCAATTACTTAATATTTATGAAATCGCTTTCAGATAATATTTGACAAGTCTCACCTCACTACCTACCGTTTAGACACTTCGCCATCGTATGCCTGAAACAGATATGCGGATGCGAGGAACGGGAGGAAATTATGAAAACAACAAACCTACTGGCTGCAGCAGCGATTGCTACAGCTGGCATCGCGACCCCGTCCCACGGGGTGCAACAGGCTTCAACTGACGCCCCAGAGGAACTCGAAGAGATCATCATTACCGTTGATCGTAGAGCTCAGTCCCTTCAGGATGTAGCCAGCTTGGCACAAGCGTTCAGCCAGGAAGACCTGAAAAAACTAGGGATCGGGTCAGAACTAAGAAACCTGACCGTTGCCATTCCGGGAGTTAACATCTCCAACCAGGAAGGTAACATCGAAATCTTTATCCGTGGTGTTGGTACATCCAACAACACTGAGCTTGGTGATCCATCCGCCGCAACACACATCAACGGTGTATATATCCCTCGACCACGTGGGCTTGGCGCTATGTTCTATGATCTGGAACGCGTTGAAGTGAACAAAGGCCCGCAGGGTACAACACGCGGCCGTAACGCCGTAGCGGGCTCGATCAACCTTATCACAAAACGCCCGGTTCTGGGTGAAGTGGAAGGCTATATCGAAGGTGCGCTCGGCAATTTCGATTCTCGCGAATTCCAGGGCGCCATCAACCTACCGGTTGGTGATACTTTCGCAGTAAGAGCATCTGCATTCACCGAGTATCACGATTCATACTTCAACAATGCAGGCCTTGATCAGAACCTGACACCAGCTGGTGTTGAAGATGAGGTTGCTTTCCGTCTCTCTGGTCTTTGGGAACCAAATGATCGTCTATCTGTATTCCTGATGGCTGATTACGGTAAAGAAGGTGGTACAGGCTACCCTGGCGCAAATCTATTCACAGCTTTCCAGGCTGGATTTGATTTCGATGATCTGGATGCTCGCGACACAGTTAACCGCGGCTGGCAAGGCGAACTTGACAGTCAAAACTACGGTTTTCAGGCACAGATCTCATACGAATTTGATGGTGTAACCGTTACTTATTCTGGCAGCCGCCGTATCGTTGACTTTGAGCAAATCAACGCACAAACAGATGGTATCGCCTTCCCAGGCCGCGATCTAGCAGCTGTTGATTACGATAACTTCGGTAACGTTTTCTGGGATACAAATTCCAAATCAAGCGTACATGAACTGTTCTTCTCTTCTAACGATGAAGATTCTCGCCTGCAATTCTCTGGCGGTCTTTTCTACTTCAACGAAGATCAGGATACTGGCTTCTTCTCAACAGCTGACAACGGCTTCTGTTGTTTCTCTGGCGTAGAGTTTACAACAGTAACAGACAGTAACTCTAAAGCTGCTTTTGCAGATGTTACATACGCCCTCACTGATAACTTCCGCATCAAGGGTGGCCTACGCTACACTGATGAAGAGAAATCACGTGTTGGTGTTGGCGGTAACTATGCTCTTATCGCTGGTGGTGATGGCTTCGCTTGTTGCTTTAGTGCACGTTTCTCAACACCTGGTTTTGTACCAGCATTCCTTGATCGCCCGTCGCTTGCACCACCTACCAACGGTAACCCTGTTGATCAGGCGCAGTTCCTTCTGGATGGCGTAACAAACTTTGGCTTCCGCGATACCCTTGATGATCAGCTTCAGGCAATCATCAACGCTGGCGGCAACAATGCAGGTGCATGTCTAGACAGCCCAGTGAACGATGAACGTATTGATAACGGGTTCGTTGTATGTGGACCAGATAATACATTCAGCTTCCTTACTGTAACCACTCCTGGCCGTCAGGAAGGTACATTTGAGGCTGATTTCCTCGATTGGCGAGTTGGCTTCGAATATGACTATGGTGAAGATGGCCTTCTATACGGTTCCGTAACTACAGCTCATAAATCTGGTGGTTTTAATGATAGCCTTCCAGGCCCTGATGGCGGCGTTCTAAACGGCATTACTTTCGACAACGAGAAAGTAACATCGTTCGAACTTGGTACGAAGAATGTGTTTGACCTGAACGGTCACCGCGCAATCTTGAATGCTTCCGCTTTCTACTATCTTTATGATGATCTAGTGCTTCCTACGCAGGTATCACTCGGCGGTGAAGGTTCAAACGTTGGCCTTTCACAGCAGAATGTGAACATCTCTGACAGTACAGTTCTTGGTATCGAAGTAGAATCAGCGATTGAACTGGGTAACGGCTTCAACTTTGGTGCAAATCTTCTGTATCTGGATACAGAGATTAAAGACGGTGTTGTTTCTGATTTCCGTGCACAAGATTTTGGCAACTTCGCTAATACACCAGAAGCTGATCTATCAGGTAATCGTCTTGCGCTTGCATCCAAGTTCACAGCAATTCTTCGCCTCGGGCAAACAATTGATCTTGGCGCTGACAGCTTCGACTGGCTCGTTCTGGCAAACTACCGCTCTAGCTATCACCTAACTCCGTTTAACCAGCAGGACATTCAGTTCCGCGACGGTACAGTGGGTGATGCAGCGAGCCTTGGTTTTGCTGACGAACAAGATGGCTATGTTCAGGTTAACGTAAACGCTGGTTACAGCTTTGAAAACGGCGTTCGTGTTGAGGGTTATATCACTAACCTCTTCAATATCGATGCTTCTACAAAGTCTATCCAGGGTCCGAACCTGAACCTTAGGTTCCTTAACCTTCCAAGAACTGCGGGCGTACGCATCCGCACTTCTTTCTAAAAACTCAGAGACGTGGGCCACTGTATCGAGCGGGGCCGGCCCACCCCCTTAACATCCTCCTCTCACGGATTTAAGGGTTTCCTAGGGAGAGATTTTTATCTCTCCCTTTTTTTATCCGCTTAACAACGCCTATCTCAGTGATAGAGTTACATTTTCAGGGATTAAAAGCATGTTGCAAACACACACACTCTTTAAAGCAGCATCCATCTTGGCACTCAGCGTAGCAGCTTCGGCACATTTGGGTACAGCAGATGCCACAGCTGATCAAATGCAAGAAATACACCCTGAAGCCTGGCCTAAACTCACTTCGCCAATCAAACATGATCAAGCACTTGAAGACCGTATCAGTGTAATCATGGCGAAAATGTCTATTGAAGATAAAGTAGGCCAAACCATTCAGGGTGAACTTAGGCACCTAACCCCTGAAGACGTAAGAAAATACAGGCTCGGTTCAGTACTAAATGGCGGCGGCTCTCAACCATATGGAAAGAAGATTGCCACACCAGAAGACTGGCTACGCCTTGCAGATGAATTCTACGATGCGTCTATGGACACATCAGAAGGCGGCATTGCCATTCCTATTTTGTGGGGAACAGATGCAGTGCACGGCCATAATAATGTTAAAGGCGCTACTATTTTCCCGCACAATATTGGGTTGGGAGCAGCGCGGAACCCAAATCTTATTCGTCAGATTGGCCATGCTACAGCACGTGAAGTGCGTGTAACAGGGCAAGAATGGTCCTTCGCGCCCACCCTTGCGGTCGTGCGGGATGATCGGTGGGGTCGCACCTATGAAAGCTACTCCGAGCACCCCCAAATTGTTGCAGACTATGCGAAAGCCATGGTGGAAGGCATTCAGGGTGCGGCCAACACTGATACATTCCTGACCGGCGATCATGTGATCGCATCTGCTAAGCATTTCCTTGGAGATGGCGGCACTGATGGCGGCAAAGACCAGGGCGATAATATAGACAGTGAAGAAACCCTCCGGGATATCCATGCTGCCGGTTATGTAACAGCACTTGATGCTGGCGTTCAGACTGTAATGGCATCCTTCAGCGGCTGGAACGGCAGGAAAATGCATGGCAGGAAAATGCTGCTCACTGATGTACTGAAGGGCCAGATGGATTTTGACGGTTTCATTGTTGGGGATTGGAACGGCCACGGACAAGTACAGGGCTGTACTAACGAAAACTGCCCTGAGACCTATAACGCTGGCCTTGATATGGTGATGGTGCCGGAAGACTGGAAAGCGCTTTATCATAACACCGTTTCACAAGTGAAAGATGGTACTATTCCGCTGGAGCGCCTTGATGATGCAGTACGCCGTATCCTCAGAGTAAAAATTCGTGCCGGCCTTTTTGATGGTGGCAAGCCTTCAAGCCGGGCACTCGCCGCAAAAACCGAGGTTCTTGGGCATAGAGACCACCGCGCTTTAGCGCGACAAGCAGTAAGAGAAAGCCTTGTTCTTCTTAAAAATAACGATGGTCTTCTACCTATCAAGCCAAACAGTACAATTCTTGTAACTGGCGACGGTGCAGATAATATCGGTAAACAATCTGGCGGCTGGACCCTTTCCTGGCAGGGTAACGATAACCAGAACAGCGATTTCCCGGGCGGCACATCCATCTGGGACGGCATTAAAGAGGCAGCTGACAATAACGGTAGTAAAGCTACCTTAAGCGCCGACGGTTCTTATGCCGAAAAGCCTGACGTGGCTATCGTAGTATTTGGCGAAAATCCTTATGCCGAATTTCAGGGCGACCGGGATTATCTGGCATATGGTTCCAGTAAAAACAACGAGGTTGAACTGCTCAGGAAATATCAGGCCGCGGGTATTAAAACTGTTGCCGTGTTCCTGAGCGGTCGACCTCTTTATACAACGCCTGAGCTGAATGCCTCAGATGCCTTCGTAGCTGCATGGCTACCGGGCTCACAAGGCGCTGGAGTTGGTGATGTTATTCTTTCAGGCCAAGACGGAAATCCTTCCAATGATTTCAAGGGAAAACTAAGCTTCTCCTGGCCTGAAAGAGCTGATCAAGGCCCCCTGAACGTGGGTGATGAACACTATGCGCCGCTCTTTGCCTATGGATACGGTCTCTCATACACAGACAGCAAAAACCTCCCTGTCCTTGAAGAATTTGCAGTGCCGGAAACGGCTAACAGCGATTACTTCTTCAATGATGGCGTCGTGTCCCCGTATAAGCTTTTTGTAACCGCAGAACCAGCGTGGAGCCTGGAGATTGCGAACAATGGTGGTGAGCTTAAAGTTGCGGAACAGATCGCCGTAGAATTGGTAGACCGCAATGTGCAGGAAGATGCACGCCGTATCAGCTTCTCAGGCCAAGCCCAAGCCGCAGCAATGCTCAAAATCTTTGATACGCTTGACCTAAGCCGCGAAACAAACGGCGATATGCAGCTTGGCATGACTATTCGGGTAGACAGCAAACCAGAGGGCCCGGTTTATCTGGGCATGGGCTGCGGCAACGAATGTTTTGGCGGCGTTGATATCGCAGAGCGCCTATCAAACTTCACTACTGGAGAATGGGTCAACGTCAACGTACCTCTCAAATGTTTCCGCGCTGCAGGTGCTGATATGGAAAAGCTGGAAACACTATGGCGTGTTGGTACCGATAAACCCTTTGCTTTCACTATCAACAAAGTAGGGCTTGTACCGCCACAAGCTGATCTCAGTTGCCCACCTATAATCAAAAAAATAGACGGGATAAAACAAGACTAAAGCACCATAACGGTCAGTTGGTTGGGCTGGTTTGCCGGAATTCTCATAGTGTGCGATACTCTATCGGTGTCGCACACAGGAATTAAAGGCCACCAGATGAAACACCGTTCAGCTGCTCAACGTATTTTCGTGATAACGATGATATTGCTTTCCGTGCCACTTGTAGCCATGCAGTTCACAACTGAAGTAAACTGGAGTGCGGGTGATTTTCTGGTAGCCGCCATTCTCATTGCTGGTGCTCTCTGCACCTATGAATTTATGACCTTGAAATCCAGGCAATATTACTACCGTATTGCCGCAGGTTTATCAGCTCTCAGTTTTTTGCTTTTGGTTTGGGTAAACCTTGCTGTTGGGATTATTGGCAATGAAGCCAATCCAGCCAATCTGGTATATTTTGGTATATCTATCGCTGCAGTGGTTGGTGCCTTGATCAGCCGTTTCAAACCCACAGGGATGAGCTACACACTTATTGCCACCGCTCTCTTACAAGCAGCGATAGCTCTTACAGTATATCTGGCAGGCTTGGGGCAGATATTCATGTTATCAGCCGGGTTCATAGCTATTTGGCTGGTAGCCGCATGGTTTTTCAGAAAAGCGGCTACACAAACACCATCATTCTCTTAATACTCACGTCCCCGTAGAGATGGCAAAACGTGCCCGGTAATCTCTCGGCGTTAATCCCATTACCTTATGGAATATCCGGCGAAATGCGCCCGGGTCCTGGTAACCCACCTGCCACGCGATCTGATCTACACTTTGGCTCGTAAGTTCCATCAATTCTCTCGCTTTCCCGATTCTGAGGTGCTGCAAATACTCAGATGGACTAAAACCTGTGGCCTGCTGAAAACGGCGTATAAAGGTGCGACTAGACAAGCCGGAAAACTCTGTCATTTCCTTCACTGTAATTGCCTCCACAAACCCAGACTGGAGCCACTGCTGTACTTTCAGAACTGCACTATCACCATGAGACAGAGAAGGCGAAAAAACACTATAAAAACGTTGTTCTCTTTCACCGGGATCAACCAGTAAAAATTTCGCCGTTTTGAGCATAATGGCTGGCCCTAAAAACCTATCTACCAGCTTAAGCCCCAAATCAATCCATGCCATAACGCCGCCAGCGGTGATAAGGTCGCCATCATCCACAAGCATACGCTCAACATTCAGTTCAACATCAGGGTAGCTGCTTTCAAATTGGCTCGCCAGATCCCAATGGGTGGTAGCCGTACGTCCATCAAGCAAACCTGCTTCAGCAAGCAGGAACGCACCAGCACATACCGAACACATTAAAACGCCGTCGCCATATAATTTCTGAAGATCAGCTCTAAATATACCGGCGGTACTGAGAATATCTCCATGCAAACTTGGCGGCAGGATAAGGGCAGACAAAGGGGCACACTTTTGGGCACACAGTTCGGTCAAAACCTCTATTTTCAGGGGTCTGTGCCCAAAAGTGTGCCCAGCCTCCCTGTGAAGTCTCTCAGCCGTTTCAAACAGATCCAAAAGCCCATAAACCGCCGCATTTTGCGCCCCGGGATATTTAAAAATACCAATATGAATATCAGGTGATGTTACCATATGGCAGATTTAGCATGAAATATGTCACATATGCCAATCCTCAAACCATCCCAAGCTTCTTATTTTAGCTTTCAAGCAATAAGGAGACCCTGAAATGAGCAATCAAGCCCTCATCATTATCGATCTGCAAAATGATTATTATCCCGGCGGAAAATGGGAACTACACGGTATTGAACAAGCTTCTGAAAACGCTGTAAAAATCCTTTCTAACGCTCGGGAAAAGAACCTCCCTGTTTTCCATGTGCATCATGAATTTCTGATGGAAAACCCGCCTTTCTTTGCTCCTGGAAGCGAAGGTGCCAACATCCATGAAACGCTGAAGCCAATAGAAGGAGAAGCAACAGTTCTCAAGCATCAGGTAAATGCTTTCCGCGACACCAATCTTAAAGAACTTCTTGATGAAAAAGGTGTTGAAAAAATAACCATTATCGGTGCCATGAGCCACATGTGCATTGATGCCGCCACGCGTGCAGCCGCAGATTACGGTTATCAGGTTACAGTGGTTGAAGATGCCTGCGCCTCCCGCGATTTGGAGTTTGAAAACAAGACGGTGAAAGCAGTAGATGTTCACGCAGCCTATATGTCAGCGCTCGGTTTTGCATACGCGAATGTGATCTCCACCAAAACTTATTTAGGTTAATGAGTTAGAGGAAAGGAAATCCCATGCCTGCAACACTTTACCATGCGCCTCTCGCCTGCTCACTAGCTGCTCGTTTCGCAGCCGCTGAAGGTGGCGTACCGCTTGATATTGAATACCTGAACTTGCGCACCAAAGAGCTGGAAAAAGGTGGTTCATTTCTTGATGTAAACCCACTTGGGCAGGTTTCTGTGCTCAAGCCAGAGGATCAGCCATTCATCACTGAAACTGCAGCTACAATTTTGTGGATCCAGTCTCAATCAGAAAATACCTCTTTTCGTATAGACCCGTCCCATCCTGACTATTTCCAGATGATACGCTGGCTTGGTTTCTGCGCCACAGAGCTGCACAAACAAATCTTCCGTATCGTTTTTTACGGCGAAGCAACGGATGATGTGAAAGACCGAATTCGGGATTTAGCGCCTCAGCGATTTGAATTTCTTGATAGGCATCTAACGGACAGACCATATTTGCTCGGCGACCATTTCACAGCAGCAGATGCATATCTTACATGGTTTTTCGTTTTATCGGACCGCGCTCAACTTGACGCTTCAGGCTATAAAAACCTAAGCGCATACAGTGAGCGTACATTAAGCCGTCCGCTTATTGCAGAGCTTATCATAAGCGATACTGCAAAAGACGAAGCAATGAATCAGCAAATTCTACCCAAATAGCCAAAAGCAATAACATCTACTTTATGGTGTTATTGCTTATCTCTTTGATATTTTAGTTAAAACAAATTTAAATCAATTGCTTCAATAACTTATATAAATTCTTCCAAAAAAATTCCCACATTTTCGCCACAATTTAGACAAGCACTAAATAATCAATTAGTTGTGATCACATCCTTATTGACAACTTATTGTTTTATTCGACTAAATCTATCCAAAGTTTAGCCAGTAATAAGTCAAATTCAATCGTGGGGGTTGAGTGTGTTTCGTAGTGAAGCTCTAAATGCACAAAAACAGAAGGTACACGGAGATGTGTTTCTAACGCAGCCCATACCTATCACCACGATTACACTTCTGATTGCTGCTATCGTTACAGTGTTAATGATTTTATTGTTTACAGGCTCATATGCACGAAGCGAAAGAGTTGCTGGTTATCTCGTCCCTTCAAAAGGCCTCGTTAAAATACAGGCCAGCCAATTTGGTGTTCTCCAAAATCTCTATGTGAAAGAAGGCAACCTAGTTGAAGAAGGGCAAGCCCTTGTAGATATTTTAATTGCCCCTAATGCTGCGGATGGAAGTAGTTTTATTGATCGAGGCCTCGCGGCTGTTCAGCATCAATACACCTTAATTGATACCCAAATCACACTTGAAGAAAACCAGCTGGAATCTGAACTGGCAAAACTGTCATCAGATCAAAAAGAGCTTACGCTCCGCATTCAATCTTTAAACCAGCAATTAGGTATCCAAAGAAAAATCACAGCGTCCGCTGAAGCAGCCTACAAGGATGTTCAGGAAATTCTCGGCAAAGGATACATCAGCAAGGTTGAATCTGAACGCCGCCATCAAACATGGTTGGCACAACAAGCACAGGAACAGTTACGGGAGCAAGAACTTGTTGAGGCGAATGCCCGCAATGAGCAGCTACAAATCCGTTTAAATCAGGTTTCCACAGAAAGCCAACAACGTATTACCCGTCTGGCAAATCAAAAATCTGAACTCGATAGCCGTAAAGCGGAATTGGAAGGCAGACAAGCCTATACCATCACCTCCCCTGTAAAAGGGAAAGTTGTAAGCCTCTCCATTAGGAACGCAGGCAGATCTGTACAGGGTGGCCAACCTCTTCTGGCGATATTACCGGAAGGCAGCACCCTTGAAGCTGAATTGTTCGTGCCCAGCCGCGCAGCAGGCTTTGTAAAAGAAGGGCAGGAAGTTCAGTTACTCTATGATGCCTTCCCCTACCAACGCTTTGGTAGCCATGCGGCAACATTAAAAAGTGTCACGGAAACAATCCTTTCCCCAACGGAAACACTCGCTCCCTTTGAGATTCAAGAACCTGTGTACCGGGTGGTTGCCAATCTGAAATCTGATCAAATTGTGACAGGTGAACAGTCAATCAATTTACAGGGCGGCATGACCTTACAGGCAAATATCATTCTGGAACGCCGAAGTTTTATGGAATGGCTTCTGGAACCTTTGAAATCAATAGGAGCCTCAAACGATTAAAGAATTTGGTTTCTCTGAAACCAGATAGAGGCATCAGCCTCACATAACAAAGGCAATAATGCCAATTATCAACTTGTGGAGTAACAAACATGAATAAATTTGAAGAACTAAACCTGATTGAACTTGATCTTGTAAATGGTGCAGGCAATGGCCTTTTTGCCTCTGAAGAAGATGCTATTGCATGTGAAGGCGATGAAATTACAAGTGTGGCTGACTTTGGCCCGCAAGGTAATACCATTTTCTTTGGCTCTTCTGGCAGTACAGGCTCCAGAATTCCTCGCTAATATCTCAAATACTTCAGGCTAAAATATGCAGTCCACACTCAATCTTTCCGGCAAATCACGCCTTCCGCTTATTCGGCAGAATGAAGCGGCTGAGTGTGGGCTTGCATCTTTAGCTATGGTGGCGGGGTATTATGGTTTCAAAACCGACCTCGCCACTTTACGCCGCAGATACGCGGCCGGGCTTCAAGGTATGACCCTGAGACATATTATTGAAGTGGCAACCAAAATGGAATTTGCCACGCGCCCAATTAAAGTACCCCTAGAGATGATTGATCAGGTAAAATTACCTGCCGTTCTTCATTGGGATATGAGCCATTTTGTGGTGCTTAAATCTGTTGGCAAAAACAAAATGGTGGTTCATGATCCTGCTCTTGGTGAACGAACCTATACCACTGAAGAATTTTCTGATCACTTTACAGGGGTTGCGCTTGAACTCACACCGTCAGAAACATTCGAAAAACGGGAAGAAAAAACCACACTTCGCCTGACAGATTTATGGGGCCGTATGTTTGGCCTCAAACGAAACCTCGTTCAGGTTTTCATTCTGTCTGTTGTATTGCAGCTTTTTGTACTCGCAAGCCCTTTTTATCTGCAAATTGCTGTGGACGAAGTGCTTACCAAATTTGATACAGACCTTCTTTTTGTACTCGCATTAGGGTTCGCTGGCTTCACCCTTATCAATGTACTTACACAAACTCTGCGAGGGTATGTGCTGCTCTATTTCGGTAGCATGATGAGTTACCAGATGGTTGGAAATCTTTTCCGACACCTTCTTAAATTGCCCATTGATTTCTTCGAGAAGCGCCATATTGGCGATATTGTCTCACGTTTTGGTTCCATGGAACCGATTAAGGCCATGCTCACAGAAGGGCTAATTGCCAGCCTGATTGACGGTATGATGGCTCTTACCACACTTGTGCTGATGTTTATCTACAGCCCTACGCTGGCTGCAATCGCACTTACTGCATGGGCGCTTTATCTGGTCCTTCGGATGATGTTTTACCGCCCTTTCCGGCAAGCGCAGGAAGATGCCATCATCGCACGAGCAAAAGAACAAACAACCTTTATGGAAACTGTTCGCGGCATGACCAGTTTGAAACTGTTTGGCGGTGAAAGCGAACGTACAGGCATGTGGCAGAACCGCTATGCCGAAGTGATCAATACCAATGCCAAAAATTCAAAGCTCGGCATCTGGTTTCAGAGCGCAAATTCAGGCATCTTCGGCATTGAACATATCATTCTTATTTATGTGGCAGTGCAGATGGTATTAAGCGCTGATTTTAGCGTGGGAATGATTTTTGCCTTTATGGCGTACAAACGGAACTTCACCGATAAAGCAACAGCGCTTGTTGAAAAGGCCATAGAATACCGCATGCTCAGCCTGCATCTTGAGCGTATCGCAGATATCGCCCATGCGGAACAGGAAGAACAGCCTCTGGATATACCGCAAACCGTTGAACAACCACCGCTTACGGGTGAAATCATCCTCCAGAATATTCGTTACAGATACGCTGACAACACACCGGACGTTCTTAAAAACGTGAACCTGCACATTAAAACTGGAGAATCTGTTGCGATCGCAGGCCCAAGTGGATGCGGAAAAACAACGCTGCTCAAGATTATGACCGGGCTTTTTAAACCAAATGAAGGCCAGGTGCTGCTCGGGGATACATCTCTTTCAGATTATGGACTTACCAAATACCGCAAACATATTGGTGTGGTTATGCAGGAAGATGATCTTTTTGCAGGTTCCATCTCCGAGAACATCGCCTTTTTCGACCCGGAAACCGATATGGAACGCGTGATAGCAGCTGCGAAAGCCGCCCAGATTCATAATGAAATCATGGCAATGCCTATGAACTATGAAAGCCTTGTAGGGGATATGGGTTCGGCCCTCAGCGGCGGCCAAAAACAGCGTATTATGCTGGCCCGCGCGCTCTACAGACAACCCAAGATCCTGTTTATGGATGAAGGTACTGCACATCTGGATGTGGCAACCGAGCACATGGTGAACCAATCAATCGCGAACCTCGGTATCACTCGCATCATTATCGCCCACAGGCCAGAAACCATCCGCTCCGCTAACCGTGTGCTGGAGATGAAAGGCGGTGAGCTTGCGGAACAAATCAACACACAACAGAATTTAGAGAGCTTCAATGCTGTCAGTGAACATTTGCAAACTACTGATAGCATGAAGGCAGGCATGAATGGTTCATCTCTGCAAACTGAAGGAGCGAATGGATGACCGCTAAACCATTCCATTCGCCCCAATCCATAACATGAAGAAATGGAGGCAGTCATATGACTGATAATATTGATAATTACAATGAAAATCAGATTGAAGAAATCAACTCTGAAGATACTACAAGTGTAAGTGGTGGTTTAAGCTGGGAAGAAATTTGGAAGAATGTAGAAGAGACATTCAACGAATTGATAGCCTAACAGTTCCTTGGAACTTTGGCACTGTAAGTCGAAATTTAACCCAATAAAACGGAGATAGTAATATGAGCATTACTACAGATAATCGCAATGACACCCAGATTCAGGAATTAACCATTGATGAAATCAATGAAGTTTCTGCTGGCTTAGGCATTAGATGCATTCGGGGGCTTTTAGAGGCTGTTGGCGCTATCGCGCTTATTGATGAATTTGCTGAAGGTTTCAAAGAAGGTTGGAACTCACCCTACGGATAAATACAACAATCATTTTAGTGTTAAATTCAAATGGAGATAAAGACATGATTAGAGAACTGAGTGATACAGAAGTAGCATTAGTAACTGGCGGCGGCATAATTCACGATGCTGGCAAATGGGTCGGCAGAGTTGCTAGGCACGCATATTATGATCTTGAAGAAAAAGCCCGCGCACTTGGCTTCTTTCTAGATTAATCAATAATGTTAGGCGGTGTAATTCTATGCCGCCCAACCTTCTTACCATACAAGGGCAATTTTATGAATAAGACGATTAATTCAAGTCCAAATATTACATATTTTTCACTAAGCCAGTCGATCATAACTCTTTTTATTTCAGTTATGATTTCTTTCTTATGTGTTTTTGCAGCATTTATAATTTGGCCCGATTTTCTTGAAACTAATGATGCATACTCTGGTGCACTGATTTTTTCTATTTTGATTATTACAGTTTCTTTGCTTCATTATAAAAAATTCAAAAGCGATACCCTCAAAGTAATGGGCATAACGAAAAAGCTTCCATATAGAGATATATTTACATATTCCTTAATCATTGTTATTTGCGCAGAAATTTTTTCCCAAATTTTTATAAGTGATTTTGCCGTTAAATCTAATGAATCCATAGCTAAAACAGAACTATGGGAAGCAATAATATTTTCAGTGGTTTTAGCACCTATCGCGGAAGAATTTATATTCCGGCAATTATTGTTTGTGCCTATGATTTCTAAAATTGGCGTGGTGCTGGCAACTATTTTAACTTCTTTAATATGGGCAAGTATTCATTATGACTATCCAGTCATGGCGCAATTTAGCATTTTCGGGGCGGGTTTAGCTTATTCTTACTTGCGGGTAAAATACAAAAGCATTCTTGCACCTCTTATAGCCCATGCGGTTCATAATGGAATACAGATTTATCTGATATTCAGTTAACCTATTCGCTAATGCAATTTCTCTCTTTCTTTTTTGCATGATGATCTGAATGCAAACCTTGCAAAGGCTTCAAGCGCCATTATAAAAATAACGATAACCAGAAGAGTAATACTTCGCGACCGCAGTTTTTAATCGTATTAACTGTGGTGCCAATTTGCAGTTATGTTTTTGGCAAAGATTTAGTACTCAAGCATAATTAAGTCTGACGCACTAAAGAGAACAGAAAATGCTCCAAATGAACGCATACTTTAAAACCGGATTACGCTTAGGCTTCAAGGAAGGGGTCTCTTTTGGTGTCTATATCGGGCTGGCTATCCTTGGACTCCTTTTAATTAAGAAATATTTTCTGTAATTCATCTATATGGAGATATAGCGAGTATTTCTTTGATGAAACGGACACACCTTTCAAATTAAGCAGCCCATATCTATCGAACACGACACTACAAAGGGTTAAGAAAGTGGCATTAAAAAATGATTTGATTGCCGATTTTAAAGAAGGTTTTCTGACCACAACTGTGAAACCTTGGCAGGTAACTGTTTTTATCGTCCTCGGGCTGACCTTAACCACTGCTTATATCTTACTGACCACTCAATAAGCTTTTCCGTCGGGCAATGTAATGCAAAAAACTGAAATTAAACCGCACCACCTGATCGTTGCCAGTGCACTGGGGTTCATACTTTTACTTAGTTTTTCAGTAGGGTATGAATATGGCCACCATATAGGCCAAAGCCTGTTCCAATAACTGCACCGCCATAAATAAAACAGCTATTCTGCTTGCATTCCTTCCGCCCCTGTTTTCATATTCCTTTTGGGAACAGGGAAGCTGGAGGGCTATATGCAATCACCTGAGGTGAAAGAAGAAACCACATCAAAAGATATCAGTGAACGATCAAACGATTACTGGAAAGCCAATATCGCCTTACTCCTTAAACTATTAGCGGTTTGGTTTGTTGTGTCCTTCGGTGCTGGCATTCTATTCGTTGATGAACTTAACACCATTGAACTCTTTGGAGTGAAGCTCGGGTTCTGGTTCGCACAGCAAGGTTCCATCTATGTCTTTGTAGCCCTGATATTTGTCTATACCTCCGCCATGCGGAAGCTTGACCGCAAATACGGCGTTGATGATGAGGGAGATGCCTGATGGATGCTTCAACCCTCACCTATATTTTCGTAGGCATCAGTTTTGCGCTTTATATCGGTATTGCCATCTGGTCCCGTGTTGGTTCCACAAAAGAGTTTTATGTGGCAGGCGGCGGTGTGCACCCTGTTGTGAACGGTATGGCCACCGCAGCTGACTGGATGAGCGCGGCCTCCTTTATCTCCATGGCGGGGCTTATTGCCTTCCTTGGGTATGATGGCTCCGTTTACCTGATGGGCTGGACAGGCGGCTATGTGCTGCTCGCACTCCTTCTTGCGCCTTATCTCAGAAAGTTCGGCAAATTCACCGTGCCTGATTTCATTGGTGATCGGTACTATAGTGATGCTGCCCGTCTTGTGGCTGTTATCTGCCTTATCTTTATCAGCTTCACCTATGTAGCAGGGCAGATGCGCGGGGTAGGCATCGTGTTCTCTCGCTTCCTTGAAGTAGATATTGATCTCGGCGTGATCATCGGCATGGCTATTGTTTTCATGTATGCGGTACTCGGCGGCATGAAAGGTATTACCTACACACAGGTAGCGCAGTACTGTGTGCTTATTTTCGCCTATACTGTTCCTGCCATTTTTATTTCCATGCTTATTACAGGCAACCCTGTGCCTCAGTTCGGGCTCGGTTCCGAAGTCACAGATGGTTCAGGCTTAACAGTGCTCGGAAAGCTGGATAGTGTGCTAACAGATTTAGGCTTCACCGCCTACACGGAAGGCACCAAATCCACTACCGATATCTTCGCAATTACCGCAGCCCTGATGGTGGGTACCGCAGGCCTGCCGCATGTGATCGTCCGTTTCTTCACGGTCCCCAAAGTGTCTGATGCTCGTAAATCAGCGGGGTGGGCGCTGGTATTTATTGCGATTCTCTATACCACTGCACCTGCCGTTGGTGCTTTCGCCCGCATCAATTTCATTAACGAAGTAAATGAAACAGCTTACGCGGAAACACCTCAGTGGTTCAAAAACTGGGAAGACCTTGGCCTTGTTGGTTGGACCGATAAAAACGGTGACGGCAATATTCAATACCGCGCAGGCGCACCATTTGACGGCAAACCCACTTTTGATGGCGAAAAACGAGGCCCGAACGGTGAACGTGTTATAACCAATTCTGTTACCACAAGCGCTAACGAAGTATATGTTGACCGCGATATCATGGTGCTCGCAAATCCTGAAATTGCCAAACTACCAGACTGGGTGATCGCACTTGTAGCCGCTGGCAGTTTAGCTGCTGCCCTTTCCACCGCGGCAGGCCTTCTTCTAGTGATTTCTTCTGCTGTCAGCCATGACCTGATGAAGAAAACCTTCAAGCCTGAAATTACTGACAAGGAAGAACTTCTTTATGCTCGCATTGCCGCAGCCTGTGCCATCGGGGTGGCAGGGTATTTGGGCATCAACCCACCTGGGTTTGTCGCGCAAGTGGTGGCCTTCGCTTTTGGCCTTGCGGCTGCAAGCCTGTTTCCTGCAATCCTCATGGGTATTTTCTCACGCCGGATGAACAAGGAAGGCGCGATTGCTGGCATGTTGGTGGGGCTTCTTTTCACCTTTGCTTATATCGTTTATTTCAAGTTCATCGCGCCAGAGGCAAACACAGCGGCAAACTGGTGGTTTGGTATATCACCTGAAGGTATTGGTTCTCTGGGTATGGTACTGAACTTCCTGGTAGCAACCGCCGTTTCAAAAGCCAGCAGTGCACCACCCGCTGAGGTGCAAGAGCTTGTGGATACTATTCGTATTCCTTCAGGCGCTGGTGCTGGGCACAAGCACTAAAAAAACAGAAAGGCGCATGGATAAGCAGTCATGCGCCTTTTTTCTATGAACGTTGCTGTCCTTTTTTAGCTTTCACATGACGCCGCACCATTTTACTGAATTGACGGTCTCTGTGTCGCTGCTCTGATAAGGACGAAGTATTTCTCGCTTCTTCAAGAATAAGCTTCTGGTAATTTTTCAGGCGTCGAGGGTCAAGCTCTCCTGCTTCAAGGGCAGCTCTTACAGCACAGCCGGGCTCTTCCACATGCGCGCAGTTCCTGAATTTACAGTGCTGGGCGATAGCTTCAATATCATCAAAAACTTCCGCAAGGGATGTACTTAGGTGCGCAACTTTCACCTCTCGCATACCTGGCACATCAAGGAGTACACCACCAGATGATAACGGATAGAGTGCGCGGTAACTGGTCGTATGATGCCCTTTTGCATCCTTTTCCCGAATATCACTGGTTTCAGTAAGTTTTTGGCCGGAAAGCGAATTTACAAGTGTTGATTTTCCAACCCCTGATGACCCGACAAGCGCCACCGTGGACCCCTTTGAAACCCAGCTTGCCAGTTTTTGCACATCTTCCACATCAAGGGCATTAACAAGCTCAACCACCAGATCAGGCTTCATCGCCTGTACTCGCCTGCGGTAGCTTTCTGCATTCTCTGCCATATCGGTTTTGGTCATCACCACTACGGGATACACGTCCACCTCATAAGCCAGTGCCAGATACCGCTCCAGACGAGATTCGTTAAATTCTTCATTACAGGAAGTAACAATAAACAGCGTATCAACATTTGCGGCAATCAATTGCAGATCAACCTTCGGGCCCGCAGCTACGCGCCTGAAAACGCTTTTCCGCTCAAGTAACCTCAGGACTTTTTCACGCTTTGCATCCAGCAACACCCAATCACCAATGGTGGGACGTTGTTCCGCAGGTAATTGATACCAATTACCGCCAAGTGGGATGATCCATTCATCTATTCCATCATTTGCTGTGACCTGCGACCGCTGCACCTCAACAACACGCGCAAGTTTTCCTTCCGTTCTTTCTTCCACACTCAGTTGCTGAAGAAAAAAGGAAGACAGTCCTAAACTGAAAAGGGCACTAAAATCTGCTGGTCCAGAATGTGTCATACTGATTTCATATCTCACCTACTTCCTTTGTTATTACAACATTTTATCGCCGACTGGTGAAACAAAGAATAGCATCAGGCCCAATTAATTTTACCCTACTGAAAAATTACACCCAGATCTGAAGATTAACCTTCACTTTCGTGAGTGAATTGACTCTTTTTTAATGAGAACATATAGTGAACAAAAGAATCAAACATGAAGGAAAGAACGGTGTTTATCGCCCATAATGATAATACATATGAGGAACACCAAACTGGCAGCGCAAGCTCTAATAACAAAATAGAGGCTTTGAAAAAACTACGCCATATGGTGGCGAAAATTGAAGAAGAAGGCAAAACTCCCACATGGGATATGGAAACAGAAAATACCCTTGTTCACGCTACTTCAACACTTGATTTCGGCGAATTAAGACAAAGCGGTGTTCATGAAATATGGGCACAGAAGCCTATAGATACAGCAGCAGCAATGGCACTTTTGCTCTCTATTGAGAAAGAAAATACAGCACCTGTTCTCTGGGTTACCACACGCCGGTTCTCCTATGATTATGGTGTACCTTATGGCCCCGGTCTGCATGCGCAAGGCATAACACCGGAACGGTTATTATTTGTGATGTGCCGCGATGAAAAAGAAGCTTTGTGGGCTATAGAAGAAGGCCTCAAGGTGAATGCCATCAGTGCTGTTGTTGGGGAAGTAACACAAATGGATCTTACTTCCAGCCGGCGCCTTACTATTACAGCGCAAGACCATAACACCCGGTGCCTTCTTTTAATGCGATCAGAACATGCTCCCTCATCAGCGGCTTACACGCGCTGGCAAACTGAAGCGGGAGAAAGCCACCACTCTTTCTTTAATGAGCAGGCACCAGGGCATGCAGTCCTCAGTGCTGCTCTTACAAAACATCGCGGGGGGAAACGCCCAATCACTCAGACAATGGAATGGTTCCATGCGCCGGATTATCTCTATATGGCTTCCCCTGTGGCCGATCGACCAGTGGCGTCGATCACACCGATTGCACAAGCAGCCATTTGACGAGCCTTTTGCTCTCACGGCTAGCGAACGACAAACTCAGACCTTATATGCTGTTTGCCCTGCCGCCCACAGAATAGGGTTGCGGGTTGGTATGACCTTAGCTGAAGCACGTGCCATTCATCCTGTACTTCATGTTGCTCCCTCAACCCCGGAAGCTGACCAGCAAAAGCTGGAAGACCTCACCCGTTGGTTCATTCGTTATACCCCTTTGGTAGCAGTGGATGGTGACGATGGCATACTGCTTGATGTCACTGGATGCACCCACCTGTTTGGTGGTGAAGAAGCTATGCTTGATAGTATCAAAACCCGCCTAAGGGACAGCGGTATAAACAGCCAAATTTCTATGGCGGAAAATCGCCGCATGGCTTGGGCCTTTTCTCATTACATACCCGGAACAATAACTAAAAACCCTACAGAAAGCCAAGCCATACTGAGTAACTTAACCATGGCAGCCCTACAGCTTGATGATGGTATGCAGCAAATGCTTTTTAAGCTGGGATTGAAAAAAGCAGGGCAGCTTTTTGACTTACCGCGAGCATCCCTAATGCAGCGCTTTCGAGGCAAAGACAGCAAGAAGATAGAAGCGCTGATTACAAGAATGGATCAGGCTGAAGGCCGCCGCGATGAACCCATCATTCCTTTTACATTATTACCTGAATGGCAAGTACGTATGGCCTTCAGCGAACCACTACAACTACAGGAAATGGTTAGTACCGCTATCAAGGAGTTATTACTCGAACTTACTGATCTTCTTGCTGAAGCGGATAAGGGTGTTATGCGATTAGCTCTCTACGGTTTTCGTGTAGACGGCAGTGTGCAGAAACTAATGATTGGCACCAATAAGCCAAGCCGAGACCAAAAACACCTGATGCGGCTTCTTGAGGAAAAGCTACCTGATCTGGAAGCAGAATTTGGCTTTGATCTTCTGTTGTTAAGCGCAGAGGAAACCACCCATTTGCCGCCTGAACAAACCAGCAGCGCAAAAGCACACGCCGAGCATTCAATCACTGAATTTCTTGACCGTATTGGTGCCCGCCTTGGCCCTTCGTCTGTCAGGAAAATTAAACACCGCCAAAGCTATATTCCTGAACAGGCGCAAACCTTCACTTCACTTCAAACCAACGAACTTCATTGGGAAGAATATCCTTCCACCTTACCTATACGTCCTATCAGACTGCTCTTGCGCCCGGAAGCTATTCACGTGATGGCTGAAGTACCAGAAGGGGCACCAAAACGGTTCCGTTGGCGCCGGGTTGAACATTTAGTCGCAAAAGCCGAGGGGCCAGAACGCATTGCCCCAGAATGGTGGATAAACTCCGAAGACCCAACACGTGATTATTATCAGGTAGAAGTAAAAAGCGGCGCTCGGTTATGGCTTTTCCGTTCGGGCCTTTATCCAATCAAAGGCGTTCGCCCTTCTGAAAATCGGAAACAAAGCACCCAGCCACAATGGTTTATGCACGGCTTTTTTGCGTGAGTGTGCCATGGTCGAATATGCAGAATTACAAATTAGCAGCAATTTCAGCTTTCTGCGCGGGGCTTCATTCCCTGAAGAACTGATAATAAGTGCAAAAGCGATAGGCTTATCCGCTGCAGCGATTACCGATCGTAATACAGTGGCAGGTATCGTGCGCGCTCATGGTGCAGCCAAAACCCATGACATGACCTATATCCCCGCTTGTCGGCTTGATCTTGTGTGTGGCTTGTCGCTTCTTGCTTATCCCACAGATAAAGCTGCCTATGCTCGTCTCACAGAACTTCTTACCATCGGTAATCGGCGTGCAGAGAAAGGATCATGCTATCTTTATCTGAGCGATGTAACTGCTTTCTCCGAAGGTATAATCTTCACATTACTTCCTGAAACCGTATCCGGCGCACTCCACACCGAATTACCCCTTATCAAGGAGCAACTAAATACAGACCTGTATCTGGCGGCAAGCTATAGCTATCAGGGAAATGATAAGCGCCGTATTGCCTGGTTAGCCTACACGGCAGCACAAGCACATGTTCCACTGGTTGCTACTGGCAATATCCTGTTTCACGCCCCGGAGCGCAGGCAAATTGCTGATGTAATAAACTGTATCCGCGAACATAAAACCATTGAAGAAGCAGGTTATCTGCTGCAACAGAATGCAGAACGCTTTCTAAAACCTGCTCATGAGATGGAACGCCTGTTCTCTGACCATCCCGAGGCACTTAAAAATACGATGGCTATTAAAGAAGCCTGTAACTTCAGCCTTGATGAACTGCGCTATAATTACCCCAAAGAAGCAGTTTCAAAAGATATCACCCCGCAGGAACATCTGGAAAATCTTGTGTGGTCTCGTATCAAAGAGCGTTATGAAAATGGAAAGGTTCCAGCTTCTATTAAAAAAACACTGGCTCACGAACTGGCGATTGTAAGCCGTAAGAATTACGCTCCTTACTTCCTTACTGTAAATGATATTGTTGAATATGCTCGCACCAATAAAATCCTCTGCCAGGGACGCGGCTCTGCGGCGAACTCTCTCATCTGTTTTGCACTCCGCATCACTGATGTAAATCCTGAGCAAGTAGATTTGCTGTTTGAACGTTTTATCTCTGATGCTCGCTCAGAACCGCCCGATATTGATGTAGATTTTGAACATGAACGCCGCGAAGAAGTAATCCAGTATATCTATAAGAAATACGGTAGAGCACACGCTGGCCTTACGGCAACCCTCATCACCTATCGTGCACGTAGCGCCATTCGCGAGGTGGGAAAAGTTATGGGATTATCAGAAGATATGATCGGAGCCCTGTCCGGCACGGTGTGGGGCTCATACGGCAAGGAAATACCTGATAGCCAAGTGGAAGAAGCAGGATTTGATCCGAATGACAACCGTTTACGCCAAACTTTAAATCTAGCTCATGAAATTATCGGGTTTCCAAGGCATCTATCCCAGCATGTAGGTGGTTTTGTACTCACGGAAACACCCCTCCATGAAATTGTACCTATCCAGAATGCGGCAATGCAGGACCGCACTGTTATTGAATGGAACAAAGACGATTTGGATGCACTTGAAATTCTCAAAGTAGATGTACTGTCACTTGGTATGCTTACCTGCATCCGAAAATCCTTCCAGATGATCCAGGCCTGCCACAACAAACTCTATACGCTGGAAAATATTCCGACTGATGATCGGCCAACCTATAAAATGTTACATAAGGCAGATACTATTGGTGTGTTTCAGGTGGAAAGCCGCGCGCAAATGAGCATGTTACCGCGCCTTCGGCCAAATGTATTCTATGATCTTGTAGTGCAAGTGGCTATTGTGCGACCCGGGCCTATACAGGGTGATATGGTGCACCCTTACCTCAGGCGACGCCAAGGGTTGGAGAAACGAGAATTACCCAAACGTGACCCACGCTTTGGCTCTGCTGACGAGCTTAATGAGGTACTGGAACGCACCTATGGGGTGCCCCTGTTTCAAGAACAAGCCATGCGCATTGCCATTGTAGCAGCAGGCTTCACACCAGAAGAGGCAGATCAACTTCGCCGCTCCATGGCTTCTTTCCGGAACCAAGGTACAATCCATAAATTTCAGGAGAAGTTCATCAACGGTATGACCTCACGCGGGTATGAGCTGGATTTTGCTGAACGCTGTTTTAAGCAAATTGGCGGCTTTGCAGATTATGGCTTTCCTGAAAGTCATGCTGCCGCATTCGCGATGCTTGCGTATGCCTCCGCTTGGCTAAAGTGCCATTTTCCTCATGTATTCGCCTGCGCACTCCTGAATTCCCAGCCCATGGGTTTTTATGCGCCAGCGCAAATTGTAAGGGATGCACGAGAACATGGTGTGAAGGCGCGCGAAGTGGATATCAACATCAGTACATGGAATAATCTTCTGGAACCAGAGCCTGACAACCGCTGGGGGTGGGCGCTCAGGCTAGGGTTTCGGCAAATCAAAGGTATCAGCGAAGATAACGCCAACACACTTACTGATAACCGTCTGCGCCCTTATACTGATGTAGAAGACCTGCATATACGCACACGCTTACCTGTAGCCCAAATTGAAAAGCTGGCTGAAGCAGATGCTTTTCGTTCCTGTGGGCTTGATCGCAGACAAGCACTTTGGCAAGTGCGCGGTTTGATAGACAGTCCAGACCTTCCACTATTTTCTCACGCAGATACCAAAGACAAAGATGTTGAACCAGAAACTGAACTCCCAACAATGCCGCTTTCAGAACATGTTGTGAATGATTACCAGAGCATGAGGTTATCCCTCAAGGCACACCCGCTTAGCTTTCTGCGTCCCACCCTTGAACATAAAGGCATTCTACGCTGTGCTGATATCACCAACTTAAAAGATGGAGCAAAAGCAACAGTTGCAGGCCTTGTGCTGGTACGCCAACGGCCCGGTAGTGCTAAGGGTGTTATTTTCCTGACTGTCGAAGACGAAACTGGAGTAGCTAATGTGGTGGTATGGAAGAAGGTATTTGAAAACCAGCGTGCCACAGTAATGAGTAGCCGTCTGCTTATTATCGAAGGTAAACTTCAACACGAAAGCGGCGTCACCCATCTAGTGGCAAACGACCTTTCGGATGCTTCTACTGAACTTTTAAAACTCTCTGACGGTCTGGAAAATGATGCAGAGGCCAGCTTGCAATTACCAGCGTATCGCAGCGGCGGGCACCCAAGGAATGTAAAAGACCTTATACCCCGCAGCCGCGATTTTCATTAATGCTTTTAAGCGACTACAATCTCAAAAAAGCCTGAACGTCCTTTACCGTCACTCGCTGGGTTAGCCTGCATTGTTACGGCTTTCTTTTCCGCGCTTGTAAACCTCCGGTATATACCGTCCCTGAGATTTGCTTTCATATCTTGTTCAAAATAAAGCTGGGACGTAAGCGTACGGTGTCCTTCCGCAAATACCTTGAAATGGATATGGCGTGTCCGTCCCGGATAAAGCCCCGGCTGCACCGTTAAAAAACGGTATTTTCCTTCACTGTCACAGCGGGTTTCACCATACCCCTGAAAGTGCTCATCCTGAGTATCATCAAGCCCCACATGGTGGTAAACACCTAAGTGATCACAGTGCCAGATTTCCACCTTCGCTCCGCTGAGATGATTACCATGCCTGTCTACCACTCTGCCTAGCAATTCCAATTGCTCACCAGTCGCGCGCTCAGCCCTCTGTCCCATTAAGGTTAGATTATTATCAATATCAACAGGCTTGGTTCGTGGGTAAAACGGCCCTTCCGTTTGGGGCGGTGTAACCGTCCGAGCATCAGCTTGCAGCATCTCTGCTTTACTGGTGAAAGCCCCCACAACGCCAGCAACAGGCAAAGCGCCCAGAAGCCGTACCATCCGCCTTCTTGATATGTTTGAATTTTCCATCTCGCTCTCCATGACAGTATTATTATCTTATCAACAATCAATAATGTCAGGACAAACAACATCTGCCAGCCTCATTTGGGCAAATGATACCACAAAATGGATCAACGCCCGATATTACAGTATCAAAGAAATAGTCGAGGATGACGACAACAAGTAAACTATGAAAAAGTCATTATACTATTCAAAAAGCCAAAACCCCGACTAAAATCTAACCGGGGTTTCGTACGTTTTAGTCTTCAAATGGAATGTTTGAAGTTACGAGATAACAGGCTGTATAATGAGGAAGCTCTCAAACACCACAAAAGCCTCTATGAGGCTCCGGCTTTGTTCTTTTCTTCCAACAGAATTTTATACGGTAGATGAGTTTCCTCATTTTCCTCAGCTTTTTGCGAATCTAACTTAGGGCCAGGGACTACATCCTTGGCTTCTAAAACCCGGCTTTCTTCCGTGAACTGAAAATCTGCATTTATTTTAATATAAGACTGCCATTTTTCAGGTACTTCAGAATCGATAAAAATAGCATCTACCGGACAAAATCTTGCGCAGGCATCACAATCAATACATTCCTCAGGGTTGATATATAGCATCTCCTCATCCTGATAAAAACAATCAACCGGACAAGCATCTACACAATCACCATGTTTACACTGAACACAAGGCTCACAAACAACATACGTCATCAAGGAATTCCTAAGGTGAAACCGTTTTGTAAACAAACGGATCAGTTGGATACTGATTATCGTTTACAAACTCTGCCATAAGCGAGTTATAGTCTTCTTGTGAAATACTTTCCTGCCCTTTTTCAACTTTATTCGGCACCGTATTTTCCAGAAACTCTTTTATCGGCGCATTTTTTCGCCACTCTTCATACAAATCCCACATGCCATGCTCTTTACATAGAGCTCTGACTTTCTTGTCACTCAGAATGATGATCGGAACATTACACTTCAGAAAGGCCTCTAATTGAGCAAGTGATTTTTCTTCTCTGGAAAAATCAGCGGCATCAAACATACCATCATCTGGCAACTGCTCATATCTCCCCCAAAAGGGCGGAGTAAACCCATCTTCAATATCCCCGGTTTTAACGAAATAATCATAAGCCATAGTGCCGCGGAAGGGTGAAAATATGTTCCATTGTATCACGCGTGGCTGGTCAAACTGTAATACCCAATCAAGAGATCTCCGGTGGGCTTCAATATTATCGCCCGGCAATCCAATAACCATATTCAACCAAGGTACTAAACCAGCTTTTTGAATAAGCCTAATGGCAGTTTCGATCGTTTCCAGTTTCTCGCCTTTGCGCAACATCCGAAACACTTCAGGGTCAGCTGATTCTATACCTACTGCAAGCGTTTCAACGCCTGTTTTTTTAAGGAGTAACAGTATCTCTTCATCCAGATAGTCTGCCCGTACATTAAAGACACTTACCTGATAGGGGTATCCTCGCCTCAAATACTCTTTCAGAAAATTCTTAGCGTGATCCATATCCTGTGTGAATGCGTCATCAATGATCGAGATGGTCTTACATTTCGGGTGGTTTACTGCAATCTGGTCTATTTCATCCCACAACTCTGGTGATAATTCTCTTGCACGCCAGCGATTGCCGAAAACTTTTGTAGCAGCGCAGAAAGTACAGTTATAATGACACCCTCTGGATACAAAAAGTGGATAGGTGGTCAATTCTTCATGATCGATCATCGCCGTAAATGTTGGTCGATCGAAGCTGGGGCTACGGCCCAAGTGAATAATTTTTTCTTCGGCCTCTAAAATTTTATTAAATCGACCATCTGCTTCGCCGATAACAATTTTTGTCAGGCGATCGTCCTCTACCAACTTATCGCTGTAAGCAACTGCTTGCGGGCCACCGAGCCATACCTGAATATTCCGTTCCTTAGCAGCATTTAGTGCGGCTTGCACCCTCGGCATGGTCCATTCATACGAAACAGCTGAAATACCAAGAATATCGGGTTTATGTTCGTCTAAAAGGTCCAGGATTGCTTCTTCGGCTTTATCTTCAGGTGGCGGGCTGAAATGGTGATCGGCAACCACTGCCTCATGCCCGGCATTAATAGCCGAGGTTGCCAGTATACTTAACCCTATAGTAGGTAATTCTCCTCTAGTCATGTCATAGACACCAGGTTTCCAAAGTAGAATTTTTAGTTTCTTATCCATTTTATAGAGCCATCCCTCACTTAATAAGCACCCACAGTTCCCTATCGACAAAACAAATTCCATGCCAACTATAGTACGTTGGCCATCTAAACAGCCAAATATTAAAATATACTTTCTTTGATCCAGTTAGCCTAGCTAACTATCCGACTTTAGGAAAAAATGCTCTTGCAGGTCGAGTTAAGGTGGTATTGTGGGGAGGGTTAGTCTCCCCTTCGTGGTTGGTCAGCCAGGCAAAGGATCTAGGCAATCTGCG